>VXSP01000001.1 GCA_009837885.1 Holophagales bacterium
GTGGCGGAACGTCCCGAATGGTGCCCTCGGCGAAGCCGCGTCGCGCGAGAACTGGCCGACCATCCGGCAGCGACAGGGTCACTGTGAAGGTCTCGTCGCCTTCGGTGAAACCGTCGGTGAGGGTGGCCACCTGGATCTCGGCCGTTGCCTCCGTCTCCGTGGCGCCGACGGCCGGAACCGTCACGCTGCCGGTCCCGGGGGCGTAGTCCGTGCTTAAGGCGGTGCCGTCCTCGGTCCCATACCCCAGGGTCAGACTGTCGCCCCCGCGCACCGGGAAGGTCGAGTGCGTCAAGTCGAATGTCAGAGTCGCCCCCTCCGACCCCTCGGCGTCCGCGATCTGAAGGCACGACCACACGGTCATTGAGTTCTCCGACCTCCGCGTCTCCAGCGCTGCCGGCAAGGTCGCGGAGGCGTCGAAGTCGTTCCCACACAGGGAGAGACTCCCGAGGCCGGTCAAGTCGTCCAGCTCGCCGGGTATGCCGCCGGTGAGGCTGTTCCAGGCGAGGTGGAGATCCTGAAGGGGCGGGGTGCCCAGCGTGGTGGGGATGTTCCCGGTCAGTTCGTTGCGGAGGGCCCGGAAAGACAGGAGGCTGGAGAGCGCGCTGAGGTCAGGGATGCTCCCGGTCAGTTCGTTCTCGTGGAGCCAGAGATGCGTGACGCTGGTGAGTGTGCTGAGGTCGGGGATGCTCCCCGTCAACTCGTTCGAGCTGAGGATCAGTTGCTGGACGCTGGCGGGCAAGTGCTCGGCAACGATGCTCCCCGTCAGCTCGTTGCGGTGAAGCCAGAGAGCCGTGAGGCTGGTGAGTGCGCTGAGGTCGGGGATGCTTCCCGACAGCTTGTTGTCGTTGAGAAGGAGTCTCGTGAGGCTGGAGAACGCGCTGAGATCAGGGATGCTCCCGGTCAGCTCGTTGTCGTTGATCTCGATTCGCTCGATGCCGGCGGGGAAGTGCTCGGCGACAATGCTCCCCGTCAGCTCGTTGCTGTACAGCCAGAGTTCGGTGAAGTCGGTGAGCCCGCTGAGGTCGGGAAGGCTCCCCGTCAGCCTGTTCTTCTCCAGCGCGAGTTCCTGGAGGCTGGTGAGCGCGCTGAGGTCGGGGATGCTCCCGGTCAGCTCGTTCTCGTGGAGCCAGAGAACTTCGAGGTTGGTGAGTTCGCTGAGGTCGGGGATGTTGCCCGTCAGCTCGTTCTTGTGGAGATGGAGAGTCTGGAGGTTTGTGAGCGCGCTGAGGTCGGGGATACTCCCCGTCAGCTCGTTGTCCTGGAGCGCGAGAGTCTCGAGGCTGGCGGGAAAGTGCTCCGAGAGGATGCTCCCCGTCAGCGCGTTCGAGCCGAGCTCGAGTCTCGTGAGGTTTGTGAGTGCGCTGAAGCCCGGGATGCTCCCCGTCAGGCTCCTGGAACGCAAGTCGATTGCGGTAACGCGGTTCCCGTCCGAAGCCAGAGTGACCCCATCCCAGGAAGCCATGCTGAGTGTGTTCGCCCAGTTCAGGGCGCCCGTGCCACGCAGCGTGTCCATGAGCTCCAGCAGGGCGGCGCAGTCGGCGGCCAGCGCGTCCGGGTCGCCTGGGTTGACTTCAGTGACCGCGCTGTCGGTGGCCGTACAGGTCGCCTGCGCCCAGACTGCTTGGCCCACCAAGCCGAGCGCCAGTGAACAGATGACGACCTTCAGTCTCAGGGCGAGACCGCAGCAATCGAACGTGTGGGAATTCAAGTGGGGAGCCGCTCAAGCCGGCTGCGTCGCAGACCGGGTTTCGGACCCGTTTCCGGGCCTCCGTTAGCACGACCGCCGGTCGTTTTACAGATGCCTTTTGCCGCTTGTCAAGGCCGCTTGCTCGGCTCGATGTGCCTGTGTCCGTACCAAATCTGTACCAGGCGCACTTGGCGACAAGGGACCACTGCCGGACACGCGGAAATGCGTACTAATTGTGGTAGTTCAATTCTCAGTTGTGGCAACCGTGCGGGAAGGCGGTCGCGTCGGTGATCGCCGCTGCCGGAACACCTGGATCGTTTCGGTACTCCTTCACTGTCCCGGTCACCGTGTCGGTCACCCGGAGCACATGGCCGAGGTCCGTTGTCGACGCGCCGAACACCCACACGTGGCCGTTCAGAGCGCAGCCGTCGAGGACCTTGACCAGCACTTCCCAGTTGCCCGTTCCGAAGAACCGGAACAGGCCCGAGTCGTCCGTCCCGGCCGGCACCACGGCGGCGGCGCGCTGCTCGCCGCCTTCAACCCACCAGTCCACCGCGACCGCGTAGCGCGAGTCCCGCAGGCATCGTGTCCACTCGTCCGCCACGCAGCTTCCCGCCGGATCCCTCGCTTCAACCAGGAACGTCAGCGACGCTGTCGACTCGGTCTCACCGTCGCTGACCCGCAGCGTCACGTCGTAGAAGCCCGGCACCGACCAGGCATGCCGGGCCGTCCCGGCCCGCGACTGACGGCCATCGCCGAACTCCCAACGGCGTAGCCCCACCGTACCGGTGCTCGAGTCCGTGAAGACCACCGTGTCGCCGGTAAGGGCGCGGCACAGGTCCGCGGCGCACTTTGCATCGACCGTGATTGCGGCTTCGGGCGGACCGTTGTTGCGGTTGGTTCCTCCGTCCCCTGGCGAGGGAGGGCCTCCCGGGCCGCCGTCATCCTCGTCGTCTTTGTCGCCCCCGGGTGGTGGACCGCCTCCGGAACCCCCGCCGGTCGAGCCGCCATTGCCGCCGTCGTCCTGCGCCTCGTCCTGCGGCTCGTCCCGCGCCTCGGCTGTCATCCACGTGACGCCAGCCACGAAGAGCCCGTCCGCGTCCTGGATCTCGCCGCTCCCAGGCGTTTCGTACGTCAACCCCACCGTATCCCCCACGGGAAGGCTCGCCGACAGCGTCAACACGACCTCGCTTCCGTCCACGACCACGGCGGCGATGTCTACCGGCCTGTATCCGGGGTTGACTACGACCGTGAACGCGTCGGCTGGCGGCACCGAGTTCGCATTCAGCGGGCCGTCGTAGATCAACCTGACCGTGTGCCCGGCCGCCTCGAGTTGCTCAAGAGTCACGAGGTCGCCGTTCGTGCGCTTCGTCAACAACTGTTCGACCGCCGCACCGTAGGTGGCGTTCTCCGTGGCGCCGTAGACGGTCACCGGCAGGTTCGGGATCTCCGTGGAGGGTTCCGGGTCACGCTCGAAGTCCGCGTGGTAGGCGAGACGCTCGCGCAGCTCGGCCACCTTCGCCGTCATGCTGGCGGCGAGATCCGTCTCCTCGTACGGATCATCCTCGATGTTGTAGAGCTCGGCTGGATGTTCCTCCCTGTCGTCGGCGAAGGCCGCGTTCTCCTCAATCAGCTTCCAGGCGCCGATGCGAATCACGTCGAGCGCGTAGACGATCTCGGTGCGCGGACTCTCGGCGCCTTCCGCGATGGCGGCCCAGGCGTCCGTTCCATCGAGCGGCAGGCCGGCATCGCTGTCCGCGCCGGCGAGTTCGGCAAGCGTGGGGAAAAGATCCACCGCATGCAGCATCGCATCGCTTTCGGACCCCGCGCCTATCCGGCTCGGCCAGCGCATGACCGCCGGGACGCGGACGCCGCCTTCGTAGTAGCTCGACTTCTTCTGGCGATAGGGAGGGTTCCACCCTGCACTCTGCGTGCCGCCGTTGTCGTTCAGGAAGATCACGAGTGTGTGGTCCAGCACGCCCTTGTTCTCGAGTGCCGTCAGGACCTGGCCGATGCCGACGTCCATGGCCTTGAGCTGTCCACGCTGCCTGGGGTTGTCCAGATGCCGGTAGGGATCGACGTACTCGGCCGGCGCGTCGTTCGGGTTGTGCACGGCGTTGAACGGCACGTACAGGAAGAACGGACGGCGGCCGTCGTGCCGCTCGATCAGCCGGACCGCCTCTTCGGCCAGGAGAAACGTCGAGTAGCCCGACTCGACCACCGGCCGCCCGTTCCGGTGCCAGTCCAGACCGCCGGCGCGTATGTGCGTGAAGGAGTCGATTGATGAGGCGTAGTGCCCGTAGTGATGGTCGAAGCCGCGTTGCAGCGGCAGGTGCACGTCCTGCCAGTGCCCGAGATGCCACTTGCCCACGATCCAGGTGGCGTACCCGGCTTCCTGCAGGGCGTCGCCGAGAGTCCGCTCATCGGTCAGCATGCCGAACGTCTCGCGGTTCGGGCGCTCCATCATCCCGTTCTTCCACGGATACCGGCCCGTGAGCAGCGCCGCGCGCGACGGCGAGCACCTCGGCGAGACGTAGAACTGCGTTAGCTTGACTCCCTCGTCGGCGATCCGATCCATGTTCGGCGTCTCCACCTCCGTGCCGCCGTTGAATCCCGGCTGGCCCCAGCCCATGTCGTCGGAGAGGAACAGGACGATGTTGGGGCGCGCGGGCGTTTCGTCCTGGGCCCCAACCACGTGCGGCGCGGCCAGGAGGACCAGCGCGGCCCATTGCTTGGCGACCTTTCTGTCTTGCACGACCTTGACCGATTGCGGGTTGAACCGGGCCAATGCGACAAGGTCCGGTATAGGTCACATAGCTTTGGCGCCTCGTGATTGTCAAGGATGGCAACGTAGCGTAGGAAGTACGATGTTGTACCAATTGAGGTACCTCAGATTTCTGATGATGTTGCAGATGAGTATGTCCTTGGAGCAGGGCATGCCAAGATTCGTATTCGTGGTTCGGCATGCGCGTCAGAACCCTGCCTTGGCGAAGCTTGACTACCGGCGGTTTCTTTGGTCTTCTCCCGCGCCAAGAGAGAACTGGTTCAGGCGGCCCGACCCTTTGGGCAAGTCGGTCGCTTGGTAACTCTAGGGAGCCCCTCTTGATCTCCATCTCTTCGGGAACTGCAGAGATCCACGGATTCGCGCCGGCCGAACGCTGCGGCAGGCGGCGCCACGGACGCAACGGGCGTATCCGTCCGCCGTCTCCTCCTCGGCAGTAGATCGGTTCCCACAGAGGAGTCGGAAGGTCGATGGTGCCTCGGCGCCACGACGCAGAGCTTTGGCGAAAGCCCGGCGCCAGGCGTCGACCCCCGCTCGCCCTGCTGACGGCCTTTCTCCTGCCGGTTTCACCGGCCATCGGCCAGTCGGCGCCCCAGATCACCGGCATCGACATCACCTCCGATCCGGGCAGCGGCGGCTTCTACACCGGCGATGACGTGATCGAAGTGACGGTGACCTTCGATCAGAACGTGCTCTTTGGAACCACGCACGGCGTGCCTTCCATCGACCTCGAGGTCGGCGGAGCTTTGAGGCGGGCGGATGTCAAGCGGGCGGACGGTCGGTCCCTCGTCTTCGAGTATCGAGTTCACGTGGGCGGCTACGCACCCGAGGTGGCGGCCCTGATCAATCACCACCGGCTCGAAACCGCCCACGACGGCGAGGAAGACCTGGACGGTGTGAGCATCGGGGCCGGCGCGATCTCGCTGAACGGCGGGACCATCACCAGCTCCTCGAGTCTGTCCGCTCAGCTGACGCACCCGGCACTCGCGGCGCAGCCGGACCACAAGGTCGACAGCATCCGGCCGGTGTTCCTGGGGCGTCCGATGGTCGACGGATACACCGTGACCGTGTTCTATCGGGAGACGCTGGACTCGACCGGCTCGCCCCCGGCCGGCAACTTCACGGTTCGCGTGCCGACCAGCGAGGACCGCGACCGGAACGTGACCAGCGTCACGTTGGCCGGCAACGAAGTGAGACTGACGCTCGACCAGCCCGTGGAGCACGACGATGCCCTGTCCGTCGGGGTTTCCCACACCAACGAGATCCGGGATCTGGCCGGGAACAGCGGATTCGACGGATCGGGCAGGGCGGTGAACGCGACCCCGGAGCCCGAACCGGCTTCTACGGAAGGACCCTCCGTCACGGCTCTCGCCTTTGACTCGACACCCATCGACGGCTCGACGTACGGCGGCGGCGAATCCGTCGACATCGCCGTCACGTTCGACGGCGCGGTCACCGTGGACACGTCGGACGGCACTCCTTCCCTCGCGGTGATGGTGGGCGATCGGCTACGGCGCGCCCCCTACGCGAACGGTTCGGGTACGACTGCACTGACGTTCCGCCATGAGGTGAGCGAGGGGTTCCCGCTCCTTGTCGCCACGTTCCTCGCCTATCACTGGGGGCTCCCGTTCGCGCCGGGAGACGAGGACGGCGACGGCCTGAGCGTTCCCGCCGGGCGAATCCGGCTGAACGGAGGCACGATGACCGGCAACGGAGTCGCCGCGGACCTCGACCATCCGGAACTGCCGGCATCCGATCGGCACAAGGCCGACGGAGCCAGGCCGCTGCTGATCGGTAGGCCCGAAGCGGACGGTAGCCGGGTAACCCTGGACTTCTCGGAGCCACTGGACCGGTCGTCGACACCGGCTTCCGGTGACTTCCGAGCGCAGGCAAGACGAGCCGACAGGGATCGCAGAATCCTGTCCGTCTCTGTCGACGGGTCGACCCTGGAACTGGGCATCGTCCCGTCGGTGACCCCCAACGAGCGTCTTTGGGTCACCTACACACCCGGCGCCAACGCGCTTCAGGATCGCCGGGGCAACGGAGTTCCCGGCGTGGTGCTGACGCCGATCGTCAACAACACGGAGAACATGTCCGAACTGACCGTCGACCCGAACGCCGCCCGTGTCGTAGCCTTGGGGATCGGTTCGACGCCCGGCGAGGACGGCATCTACGCAGGCGGAGACCGGGTCGATGTCGACGTGACGTTCGACCGTGACGTGACGGTGGGCACGACGAACGGCGCGCCGCTACTCGAGTTGGAGGTGGGCGGCTTCCTCGAGTGGGCCAGCTACCGGACCGGCTCGGCAACCTCGACTCTCACCTTCAGCTACGACGTCGCCGAAGGCTGGCCTCCGGGCATGGGTGACCAAATCCGGTCGGAGGGCGAGATCGCCCGCATCGGCGATCTCGATACCGATGGAGTCCGTGTCCCGGCCGGCCGCATTCAACTCAACGGGGCGACGATCGTCGATGGCTCGAGTCGCAACGCGGACCTGAAACACTCCGGCCTGGGACCGCAGACCGGCCACCGGGTGGACGGTGTCAGGCCATACGTGCTGGCCGAAAACAGTACCGTGCGCACGTCGACGATCGCGGTCGTGTTCAGCGAGGCCCTCAAGACCGCGAGTCTCGATCCCACCGGCTTCATCGTGGAGGGCGATCATGATCGCACCATCACCGCCGTGAGTGTCGCCGGCAGGGCGGCCACCCTGGCGGTGACCCCGCCGTTCAGCCCGGGCGAACCGGCGACCGTCAGGTACACGCCGGGAACCGATCCGATCCGGGATCTCGTCGGCAACCCGGCCTTCGATGGCTACTTCACGGCAGCCGCCAGGAGCGGAGGAGGCGGTGGCGGCGGCGGAGGCGGCGGAGGCGCGCGGCCCGCCGACGACGACGACGATGACGACTCCGGTGGCGGAGGCGGCGGCACTGGAGCTGCCGGCGGTGGTGGCGGTGCCGCGCCGCCCCGGGCAGCGATCACGACGGGCGCGGACTGCGCCGACGGGCTCTGCCGGGCCCGCACCGGAACACCGGTGACCTTCGAGGACGCGAGCACCGGCAGCGTCCGCACCCGGACCTGGGATCTCGGCGACGATACATGGCCAGGCCGGAACCGGACGGTACGGCACGCGTGGTCGGAACCGGGCTTCTACGAAGTCACACTCCGGACGAGCAACGGCACGGGCAAGTCCACGGCCTCCCTGACCTTCCTCGTCGAGTCGAGCGACCCGGCCGGGGCCTGCATCGCCGATGCCGAGACACTCTGCCTGCAGGACTCACGCTACGCCGTTGAAGTGGACTGGTGGACGGCTGGGAGCGAGGGCGGCAAGGCCAGGGTCGTCCACGCCGGCACTAACGATTCGGGCCTGTTCTGGTTCCTGGACCCGGACAACTGGGAGGTGCTGATCAAGGTGCTGGACGCCTGCGCTCTGAACGAGAACGTGTGGGTGTTCAGCGCCTCCACGACGGACCTCGGCTACTCGATTCGCGTCACGGATACGGTGACGGGCGTCGTGAGGGAGTACCGGAACGAGCCCGGCTTGCCGGCGCCTGCGACGACGGACGGCAAGGCGTTTCCCGGCGGCTGCCAGCCCACAACGACGGTTGACGCTGCAACGCCGCCGCCCTAGTAACCTTCGGGCATGCTGCGCCACCTCACGATCCGCAACTTCAAGCGCTTCGAGGAGGTCGAGATCGAGCTGGGCAGCGCCGTGGTGCTGATCGGCCCGAACAACTCGGGGAAGACGTCGGCGATGCAGGCGCTGGCGCTGTGGGACATCGGCCTGCGGCGCTGGCTCGAGCGGCGGGCGGGCGGCAGCGCCCCGGAGAAGCGTCCCGGCGTGACGGTCAACCGCCGCGACCTGGTGGCGATACCCGTTCCCAACGCCAACCTGCTGTGGCGTGACCTGCACACCCGGCACGTTCACACGGTCGACGGCCGGCAACGGACGGACAACGTCTGCATCGACGTGGTCGTCGAGGGCACGAGCTCCAGGCCGCCGGCCGGCGGCGAGCCGGAGCAGGCCGCATCGGAGGCCGCCGAGGCCGTTGAAGCCGGGCGTCCCTGGCGTTGCGGGCTCGAGTTCGACTACGCGAACCAGGAGTCCTTCTACTGCCGGCCGCTACGGCTCGAACGGGGCCCGGCGCCTCCGCGAATGCCGGTGCCCGACCAGGCCCGGGCGGTGAAGGTCGCCTACCTGCCGCCGATGTCGGGCATGGCGTCGGCGGAAACCCGTCTCGACCCGGGCTCGATCAACGTGCGCGTGGGCGAGGGCCGCACGGCCGAAGTGCTGCGCAACCTGTGCTTCCGGATTCATGGCGAGAGCCCGGACGCCTGGGCCGACCTGAAGGAACGGATCGACCGGCTCTTCGGCGTCGAACTGGACGAGCCGCTCTACGTCGAGGAACGCGGCGAGATCGCGATGCGGTACCGGGAACGGGGCATCTGGCTCGACCTCTCGTCCAGCGGCCGGGGCCTCCAGCAGACCCTGCTCATCCTCGCCTACCTCTACTCGAACCCGGGCGCCGTCCTGCTCCTCGACGAGCCGGACGCCCACCTGGAGATCCTCCGCCAGCGCGAGATCTACGCCCTCGTCCGCGAGTTGGCCGAAGGCAGCGGCAGCCAGATCGTGGCCGCCAGCCACTCCGAGGTGCTGCTCGCGGAAGCGGCGGGCACGGACACGGTGATCGCCTTCGTGGGCAAGCCGCACCGGATCGACGACGGCGGTAGCCAGGTCGCCAAGGCGCTGTCGCGGATTGGCTTCAACCAGTACCTCCAGGCGGAACTGGTCGGGTGGGTGCTCTATCTCGAGGGGTCGACGGATCTGGCGATCCTCAAGGCCTTTGCCCGGCGTCTTGGTCACGAGGCTGCCGCGAGAGCGCTGGAGCGTCCCTTCGTCCAGTACGTCGGTGACCGGCTCTCGAGCGCCGAACTGCACTTCCACGGCCTCCGCGAGGCCTGTCCCGCACTGCGCGGCATCGCACTACTCGACAAGCTGCCGGAGAAGGTGGGGGCGGATGACGGACTGGAGCGGCAGGCCTGGCGGAAGCGGGAGATCGAGAACTACCTGTGCTCGCGGTCGGCCCTCGAAGGCTGGGCAGCGGACAGTGCCAGGCGAGAGGCCTCGGGCCCGCTGTTCGAGGAAGCCGAGGCTGAGCGCCGGGTCGAGGCGATGCGGGCCTCGATCGCGGAGGTCGAAGAGGCGTCCGCGAAGGGCGGCCGGCCATCGCCGTGGGACGACAGCGCCAAGGCCAGCGCGGACCTCATGGCGCCGCTCTTCGAGGTCTACGCCCGCAGGCTCGGTCAGGCGAACCTCATGTCGAAGGCGAACTTCCACCGGTTGGCCGAGTTCGTGCCGGAAGAGGACATCGACCCCGAGGTGGTGGAGAAGCTGGATGCGATCGCGCGCGTCGCGACGGCGGGCTCGTGAACGGGTTGGCCGGACTGGCCGGGCAGTGGGTTTCAGACTGGGTGCGCCGGCGTCCCCGCCGGCTGCCGCCGAAGGCGGCCAATGAGCGCGCCGGCCGAAGGTCGGCTCTATTCACTCGGGCAGTGTCAGCGGTTGCGACGGCCTTGGCACTGCTCTCTTGCATGCCACCAGCGGCCGACGAGGCCGCCGACGACGCCGAGCCGCAGCCGCCGCAGCCGAACATCCTGTTTCTGTTCGCCGACGACCAGCGCGCCGACACGATCCGCGCCTGGGGCAACGAACTGATCGACACCCCGAACCTCGACCGACTGGTGGCCGAGGGGTGGAGCTTCCGGCAGAACTACGTGTTCGGCTCGAACAGCGGCGCCGTTTGCGTCCCGAGCCGGGCGATGGTGCTGACCGGCCGGAGCTGGATGCGCTCGCCGAACGACATGGAGGGCGTCCCCACGCTGCCGCGCCTGCTGGAGTCGGCGGGCTACCGGACCTTCATCACCGGCAAGTGGCACAACGGCGAGGAGGCGCTGCTCCGCGCCTTCGACCGCGGCACGGCCATCTACCTTGGCGGCATGGCGGACCACACCCAGACCGAGGTGCAGGACATCGAGAAGGGCGGCATGGTGCGGCGGCGAGTGGGGGAGACCTTCTCCAGCGAGCTGTTCGCCGATGCGGTCATCGAGTTTCTCGACGAGCAGGCGGACGCGAAGGCGAGCGGTGAGTCGGAGCAGCCGTTCTTCGCCTACGTGCCGTTCACGGCGCCGCACGATCCACGTCAGCCGCCGCCCGAGTACCGCGAGCGCTACTACCAGCGCGACCTGCCGCTGCCCGCCAACTACATGCCGCAGCACCCCTTCGACAACGGCGCCCTGATCCTCCGCGACGAGAACCTCGCGGCCTGGCCCCGGACCGAGGACGTGATCCGCGACCAGCTCGCCGAGTACTACGGCCTGATCACCCACCTCGACGAACAGGTTGGGCGGATCCTCGACGCCCTGGACGAGAACGGCCAGGCGGAGAACACGATCGTCGTCTACGCCGCCGACCACGGGCTCTCGGTCGGTAGCCACGGCCTGCTGGGCAAGCAGAACCTGTACGAACACTCCATGCGCTGCCCGCTGATCATCCGCGGCCCGGGCATCCCGCACGGCACGACCGAGGCCTTCACCTACCTCTACGACCTCTTCCCGACCCTGCTCACCGCCGGCGGCGTCGAGATGCCACCCGGGATCGACGGCCGCAGCCTGGCGCCCCTCTGGTCCGGCGGCGACCAAGCCTGGCGCCAGAGCGTCTTCCTGCCCTACCGCGACGTCATGCGCGCGGTGCGCGACGACCGTTACAAGCTGATCGTGTACCCCAACGTCAACCACCGCCAGTTGTTCGATCTCGCCGAAGACCCCGACGAACTCCACAACCTGATCGCCGATCCCGACCACGCGGAAACCGCAACCCGCCTCGAAGCCCTCCTCGAAGGCTGGCAAACCGCCATGGGCGACACTGTGCCCCTATCCGTCTCCGACCCGGCTCCCTTGCACCGCGACCTCACCGGCACCGACCGCGAACCCGACCGTTGGCAACCCGACTGGATCGTCGAGAAGTACTTCGACGTGCCGACCGCCTCCGAAGGTTAGACCCCGGTCGCGACCGCATGGTCGCCGCTTCGCGGCGCGGGTCTTCCCGCGGGTCGAAAGACCCGCGGCTACGGCCGGCGAGGACGCCGGCGCACCCAGTGTGAACCGACGCCGACCAGCCCGGGAGGGGCAGCGGGGGTTGGCTCCAGCGGACTTGGAGCGAGCGACTCCCGATGCCGCTCCAGGAACCGACGACCAACCGAAGCGAGCGGAACGGAGCGAGCGCCGTCACCTCATCTTCCGAGAGAGCGCGAGCGGCCGCAGGAGCCAACCCCCGCTGCCGCTTCCGGGCGGGTGCACGCCGCCGCCGACTAGCGCGCCGATTCGGCCTGCGCGCGGCCGCGGGCGCGGATGCCGGCGAGCCGTTCGCCGACTTCTTCGGGCTTGGGCGACTGGTACATGCGGTTGACCTCGACTTCGTAGTCCATCGCGTCGCCGAGGGTCAGGTCGAAGCCGCGGTCGATCATCCGCTTGTACTGGAACATCACGTCGCGCTGGCAGGTCAGCATGTCGGTGGCCAGCTCGCGGCAGGTGGGCAGGAGGTCCTCCCGCGGAACGACACGATTGACCAGGCCCCACTCGCTGGCGCGCTCGGCCGAGAGATAGTTGCCGGTCAAGGAGAGTTCCTTCGCCCGGCCGGGGCCGATGGCCCGCGACAGCCGCGCCGAGAGCCCCCAGCCGGAGAGCAGGCCGACCCGGGCGTGGGTGTCGGCGAAACGCGCCTCCGGGGCCGCGATCAGGATGTCGCAGGAGAGCGCGATCTCGAAGCCGCCGGTCACCGCGAGGCCGTTGATCGCGCCGATCACCGGCTGGTGGAGCGAACGGAGCAGCTTCGGCGGATCGGCGATCGCCCTGCGCTTGCGGTCCGGATCGCTCATCTCCTTCAGATCGAGGCCGGCGCAGAAGGCGCGGCCGGCACCGGTCAGGATGACCACGCCGACGTCGTCGTCCCCTCGCAGGTCCTCGATCGCTCCGGCGAGGTCGTTGCGAAGCTCTTCCGAGAGGGCGTTCAGCACCCCGGGACGGTTCAGCGTGAGGGTGGCGATGCCTTCGGACTTCTCTACCAGCAGAACCGGTTCCGACATGCTCGAACTCTCCTTGTTTCGTGGAACGGGTGCGGCATCTTACGCGGTAACCTTTTCCCTTACCTGTGCGAGGGAGGAAGCGATGGGAAGAGGACTCGTTGAAACGACGGACCTGACTCTGAATCGCCGGACCCTGCTGGCCGCGGCGGCCGGTGGCGCGGCCATGGCGATCGGTTGCGGGCAGGGCTCGGATCCCGAGGGTTCCGCGCCGGCGGCCGTCAACGGCTGGACGCCCCCGGACGATGAGCGGCGGCGGGGACTAGTGGCGGCGGCACGGTTTGGGCCCAAGAAGGCGGTCCGGAGTGCTTCCGGCCTCGCCCTCTGCACCCATCCCCTGGCGTCGGCCGCCGCCGCCGACATGCTAGCTCTTGGCGGCAACGCCTGCGACGGTGTGATGGCGGCGAGCATCGCCCAGGCCGTCGTCGAGCCGCACATGACGACCCTGTCGGGCTGCCTGTCGATGCTCTACTACGACGCCGCCTCCGGCGAGTACACCTACGTCAACGGCATGATGGCGGCGCCCCAGGCGGTGCCGGACGTGCGGAACATGGACGTGGCCGAGTTCGGGGCGCTGATGACGAAGACCGACGGCACCCTCTGCTTCGTGCCGGGGTTCTGGGGCGGTTTCGAGGCGGGACTCGAGCGCCACGGGCTGCTGCCGCGGGCCACCGTGATGGCGCCGGCCATCCACTACGCCCGCGACGGCTTCGAGATCCACCCCTTCCTCTGGGGCGAGATGTTCGTCGAGTCGGCGGTGCTGGGCCGGGAGCCGTTCAGCCGGGAGATCTACTTCAACGGCAGCACTCTGCGCGACATCGGCGACAAGCTGGTGCAGAGCGCCCTCGCGGACACGCTCGATCGGCTCGCCGAAGAAGGCGGCGACCACTTCTACCGGGGCGAGTTCGGCCGCCGGTACGCCGAAACGGTACAGGCGAAGGGTGGCCTGATCACCGCCGACGACATGGCGGCCTACGAGGCGTTCTGGGACGAGCCGGTGAAGGGCACCTACCGCGACTACGGCGTCGTCGGTTCGCCGGCGCCGGACTTCGGCGGTCAGGCGCTCGTCGAGATCATGAACATGGTCGAGCTGCTCGACCTCCAGCAGGCGGGCCCCGCGTTCGAGTCAGGCGAGACGACCCTCAGGATGATGCAGATCATCGGTCGGGTCTACGCCGACGCGGTGGGCGGCCGCTTCGACGGCACCCTGCCCGACGTGGAGCGGGCGATCTCCAAGGAGTACGCGGCGGAGCGGTTCGCCGCTCTCGAGGGCAAGCCGGCCAGCCCCAGCGACCGGTACGAGGCATTGGGCGTGGTGCCGCCGCCTCCGCCGGGCTCGAACCACGTTACGGTGGTCGACGCCGCGGGCAACGTCGCCACCGTGTTGCACTCGGTCATGTCGATGCCGTTCCGGACCGGCATCTACGTCGACGGCGTCTACGCCTGTGCCTCCGGCGTCCACCTCGGCTCCGGTCCGGTCGAACCTGGCGGCCGGGCGCACGCGCGCATCTGCCCGAACATCTTCACACGCGACGGCAAGCCGGTCCTCGCGTCCGGCTCGCCGAGCGTGTCGCTGACCGAGAACATCGTCCAGAACACGACCAACCTGCTCGACTTCGGCCTCGACCTCGAGAGCTCGGTTCACAAACCTCGGTTCGGCGGCTCGTCGATGAGCGTGCCCGGGGCGTTGATCGTCGAGGCCGACCTGGCCGGCGAGCCGGTCGGACGGCTCGAGGAGGCGGGCGCATCCGTCGAAGTGGTCAATCCCTGGAACTGGCTCTGCGGCTCCTTCGAGGGCGTCCTGATCGAGGAGGACGGCGCCGTCGCCTGCGGCGACCCGCGGCGGACGGCGCAGGCGGTCGCCGTTTGAGGGCAGTTCTTCGGCTCGCGCCGGCACTCCTCCTGGCGGCAAGCGCGGCCTCGGCCGGAGAGGTCACCGTGGCGGTGGCGGCAAACGCCGCCGAAGCAGTCGAGGCGCTCGGAGCCGACTTCGAGGAGCGAACCGGCCATCGGGTCGCGGTCACCGTCGGCTCGACGGGCAAGCTCTACGCCCAGATCCTCCACGGCGCGCCCTTCGACGTGTTCCTTGCCGCGGACCAGGAACGTCCCCGGTTACTGGTGGAGCAGGGGATCGCGGTCGAGGGTTCCCGCGTGACCTATGCGGTTGGCCGGCTCGTCCTCTGGAGTCCGGACCCGGAAGTCGACGCTGCTGCCGAGACGCTGCGCAAGGGTGCCTTTCGGCGGCTCGCGATCGCGAATCCGGATCTCGCGCCCTATGGCGCTGCGGCTCGGGAGACTCTCCAAGAACTCGGTCTTTGGAAGAGCCTCCGGGGGAAGATCGTCGTCGGTGAAAACGTGGGGCAGGCCTTTGCCATGGTCGCTTCGGGAAACGCGGAGCTGGGCTTCGTGTCGCTCGCCTCTGCGCTCAGTCCGCGCCATGGGCGTGAGGGGAGCTACTGGGAGATCCCCGAGCATCTCCACACGCCGATCCATCAGGACTCGGTTCTGCTCGACCGCGCCCGGAACAACCAGGCCGCCCGCGACTTCCACGAGTTTCTCAACACTCCGCGGGCGCGGGAAACCATGGAGTCGTTCGGGTTGGAGCCTCGGTATTGACATGGCTTCACTTTCGCCAATACTGTCTCGATATGAAGACTATTGCCGTGACCATTGACGAGGAGACCCTGGACCGGGTTGACGAGCTGCGGTCGTCATCCGATCGCTACTCCAGTCGTTCTGCTCTCGTGAGGGCCGCGTTGGCCGGCTTTGTGGCGCGCGAGCGACGCCTGCGCGAGGAGGACCGTGAGCGGCGGATCATCCAGGAGCACAAAGGGTCCCTGGCCGACGAACTGGCAGCCCTCGTCGCCGAACAGGCGCCGACTTGAAGCGAGGGGCTATCTATCGAACCCGGGAACGGATGCCGGAGAGGGGCGGCAAGCCGGGTTTCTACGTCGTCGTGTCGCGTCCTTTCATCGCCGCGAACGAGGACGTCTCGACCGTCCTCTGCGCGCCGGTGTACCGGGAGAATCTCGGCCTTTCGACCGAGGTCGTCGTGGGTCCGTCCGATGGCCTGCCGGTGGACTGCTCGATCCGGTGTGACTTCCTGGCTTTGATCTTCAAGTCGAAGCTCACCGGCTTCGTAGCCGATCTGCCGCGCGCCCGGATGGCCGAACTGGACGACGCGCTGGCAAGGGCTCTCGGCATCGAACGGCGCTGACCGGGATGTCCCTGCCGGAACTCGGTCCGCTGTGGCTCAGCCTGCAGCTCGCGGCGTCGGCGACCGTGGTGCTCCTGGTTCTCGGAACGCCGCTCGCCTGGTGGTTGTCCGGTACCCGATCGCGCCTGAAGCCGGTGGTCGAAGCGGTGACCGCGCTGCCGCTGGTGCTGCCGCCGACCGTGCTGGGCTTCTACCTGCTGCTGCTGATGAGCCCCCGGTCCTGGCTGGGAGGGCTCTGGGTGGAGGTCACGGACACGACCCTCACCTTCTCGTTCGCCGGGCTGCTCGTCGCTTCCGTCATCTACTCGCTGCCGTTCATGGTGCAGCCGCTCCAGGCCGCGTTCGAGTCGCTGGGCCGGGGTCCGCTGGAGGCCGCGGCCGCGCTTCGCGCCTCGCCGCTCGATGCCTTCCTGACCGTGGCGGCGCCGCTCTCGCTGCGCGGCTTTCTGACCGCGTCGGTCCTGACCTTCGCCCACACGATCGGCGAGTTCGGCGTCGTGCTGATGGTCGGCGGCAACATCCCCGGCAAGACGCGGGTCATCTCGATCGCCATCTACGAGCATGTCGAGACGCTGCGCTACGCGGAGGCGCACACGCTTGCCGCCGGTCTGCTGCTCTTCGCGTTCGTCGTGCTCGTGTTCGTCTACGTCTTCAACCGGAGGCTGCCGGTTCATGTCGCCTGAACATGACGCCATGGGCAGCGCGGGGACTGCCGGTAGCGGTACCGCAGCCTCGCCGAAGCCGGAAGCACGGCTCGAAGTCGACGTTCGGGTCGCATTCGGCGCCTTCGATCTCCACGTGGAGCAGGCGATCCCGGCGGCCGGCGTTACGGCGGTGTTCGGTCCTTCGGGGAGCGGCAAGACGACCCTCCTGAGATCGCTGCTCGGATTCGAGGCGGGAAGCCGCGGCCGCATCGCTCTGAACGGCGACGTGTGGCTCGACAGCGAAGCCGGAGTCGACGTGCCGCCGCACCGCCGCCCCGTCGGTTGCACGTTCCAGGATGGGCGGTTGTTCCCGCACCTGGATGTGGCCGGCAACCTGCGCTATGCCGATCGGCGGAGTACGCCGGAACCCGGCGTCGAGGCGTCGATCACCCGCGACGACGTCGTCGACGCGCTGGACCTGGGACCGCTACTCGACCGGCGGCCCCACACGCTCTCCGGCGGTGAGCGCCAGCGTGCCGCTCTCGGCCGGGCGCTGCTCAGTCGACCGCGCCTGCTGTTGCTGGACGAGCCCCTGTCGGCGCTCGACCGGCGGCGTAAGGCCGAGATCATGCCGTACCTGCTGGCCCTGCATCCGCGCTTCGGAATCCCGACCCTCTACGTGAGCCACGCGGTCGACGAGGTGGCGCTCCTGGCGGACCGCGTCCTGGTCCTGGCCGAGGGCCGGGCGCAGGCGTTCGGCGGCACGGTCGAAGTGCTGGAACAGCTCGACCTGGCGCCGCTCACCGAGCGGTTCCGGGCGGCGGCCGTGCTGGAGGCGACGGTCAGCGTCCACGACGACGAGTACCGCCTGACCTGGCTCGACCTCGACGGCCAGCGGCTCAGCGTGCCGCGGATCGACCACCTCGCGGTGGGCGAGTCGGCCCGGCTGCTGGTGCGCTCCCGGGACGTCTCGCTCGCCACCGAACGCCCGTCGCCCACCAGCATCCGCAACGTGCTGTCCGGAGTCCTCGTGTCGCTCCATCAGGACGAGTCGACCGCCTTCGCCGAGGCCACGGTCGATCTCGGTTCGCACCGGCTCCGGGCACGGATCACCCGGGCGTCGGCGGCCGAGCTGGGCCTCGCGGTCGGTTCGCCGGTCTTCGCGTTGCTCAAGAGCGTTAGCCTGGACACCCGGGCCGGACGGTAGACGGTCGACGGAACAATCGGGGCGCGCTTGCGTTTCTACGGTAGGTAATCTCTCCCTCGCCTGAACGTTCAACGCGCGGAGCAAGCCGCTCCTGCCCCTGGAGACACATCGATGAAGTGGACGAACAAACACGCTCCCAAGGTGCTCGCCGGCCTTCTCGTCTGGCTGCTCCTGGCACTGCCCGGACTGACCCAGGACCTGCCGGACGGCGTCACAAGGGTCGCCTCGGTGGAGGGGATCACGGAGTACCAGTTGGAGAACGGGCTTCGGTTTCTGTTGTTCCCCGACCAGAGCAAGCAGCAGGTCACGGTGAACATCACGTACCTCGTCGGTTCGCGGCATGAGGGCTACGGCGAGACGGGGATGGCGCACCTGCTGGAGCACCTGGTCTTCAAGGGAACGCCGAACCACCCGGACATCCCCGCCGAGCTGACGGAGCACGGCGCGTTCCCGAACGGGACGACCTGGTTCGACCGGACGAACTACTTCGAGACCTTCCCGGCCACGGACGAGAACCTCGAGTGGGCGCTCGACCTGGAGGCAGACCGGATGGTCAACTCCTTCATCTCGGCCGAAGACCTCGAATCGGAGATGACCGTGGTGCGGAACGAGTGGGAGAGCGGCGAGAACCAGCCGATGGGCGTGCTGCGCAAGCGGGTGATGTCGGCGGCCTTTGACTGGCACAACTACGGCAACTCGACGATCGGCGCGCGGGCGGATCTCGAGAACGTGCCGATCGAGCGGCTGCAGGCCTTCTACCGGAAGTACTACCAGCCGGACAATGCGATCCTGGTGGTCGCCGGGCGGTTCGAAGTCGACCGGGCGCTGGAACTCGTAGCGGAGAAGTTCGGCCGGATTCCGCGGCCCGACCGCACAGGCGCGAACCAGCTCTTCGACACGTACACCGCTGAGCCGCCCCAGGACGGCGAGCGGACGGTGACCCTGCGGCGGGTCGGCGACACGCAGCTCGCGATGGTCGTCTACCACGTGCCGCCGGGCGCCCACGAGCAGTACGCGGCGGTGGACGTGCTCACTCACATCCTGGGTGTCGAGCCGGCCGGGCGTTTGTACAAGAACCTGGTCGAGCCGGGCCTTGCCGCCTCCGCCTTCGCCTCGAGTTTCCAACTGAATGAGCCGGGCGTACTGACGGCCGCGGTCGAGGTCCGGGAGCAGGATTCGCTGGAGGAGGCGGCCGAGGCGTTGTTCGCGACTCTCGACGAGATCGCGTCGGAGCCTCCCACGGAGGAGGAGGTCGAGCGCGCCAAGACCGACTACCTGTCGCGGATCGAGCTTTCGTTCAACAACCCGCAGGGCATCGCGCTTCAGCTCAGCGAGTGGGCCTCGATGGGCGACTGGCGACTGTTCTTCCTGCACCGCGACCGTCTCGAAGAGGTGACGGCCGAAGGCGTCCACGAAGTCGCCCAGACCTATCTCCGGGACTCGAACCGCACGGTCGGGTACTTCTATCCGACGGACGAGACGCCGGAACGGGCCGAGATCCCCGAGCCGCCGGACATCGCGGCCCTGGTCGCCGACTACACCGGACGCGAGGCGGTCGCCGAGGGCGAGGCCTTCGACCCGACGCCGGCGAACATCGATCGTCGGACACGGCTGGTGACCCTGTCCAACGGCGTCAAGGTCGCGCTGCTGCCCAAGCAGACCCGGGGCGAATCGGTGACCTTGCAGATGGCCTTCCGGCACGGCACGGAAGAGGCGCTGATGGGACGCGCGACCGCTGGCGATCTGGCCGGTTCGATGCTCATGCGCGGTACGAAGAACCGCTCACGCCAGGAGATCAGCGACGAACTCGACCGCCTCAAGGCCCAGGGTGGCCTCTCCGGCGGCGCCCTGATTGCGAGCGGCTCGTTTGCCACGGTGCGGGAGAACCTCGCCCCGGTCCTGCGGCTGGCCGCCGAGATCCTGCGCGAGCCGGCGTTCGATGCGAAGGAGTTCGACCTGCTGCGGGAGGAGCGTCTGGCGGGGATCGAATCCCAGCGCTCCGAGCCGATGGCTCTGGTGCCGACTGCCATGGGCAGGCACTTCGGTCCGTGGCCGGCCGATCATCCCCACTACTCGCCGACCTTCGACGAGCAGATCGAGCGCCTGGAGGCGGCTACGGTCGAGGAGGCGCGGGACTTCTGGGCCTCCTTCTACGGTGCCGAGGGTGGCACGATCGCGGTGGTCGGCGACTTCGATCCGGACGAGGTCGCGGGCCTGCTCGAGGAGCTGTTCGGCGACTGGCAGGCACACGAGCCGTACGAGCGGGTCGCCAATCCGCATCGCGCCGTCGAGACGGTGAGCGTCGACATCGAGACACCGGACAAGACGAACGCGATGATGATGGCCGTTTCGAACTTCTCGATGCGGAACGACGATCCGGACTATCCGGCGCTGGTCATGGCGAACTACATGCTGGGCGGCGGATTCCTCAGTTCGCGCCTGGCAACCCGGATTCGCCAGGAGGAGGGCCTGTCCTACGGCGTCGGCTCACAGATCGGCGTGCCGCCGATCGACGACAGCGCACTGTTCCTGACCTTCGCCATCTTTGCCCCGGAGAACGGGGACAAGGTGGTCGACGCCTTCCGCGACGAGATCACGAAGGCGCTCGAAAACGGCTTCACCGAGGAAGAGTTCGAACCAGCGAGGCGCGGCTATCTGGACAGCCAGCAGAATGGCCGGTCCCAGGACCGCGCGCTGGCGGGCCTTCTGAACAACAACCTCTTCACCGGCCGTACGATGGAGTTCACGGCCGCCCAGGAGCGGGCGATCGGAGAGATGTCGCTCGACGAAGTCAACGCGGCGCTGCGGAAGTACATCTCGCTGGACGACATCTCGATCTTCCGCGGCGGGGACTTTGCCAACAAGCTGAACCAGTAGCCAATGCGGAGCCGGCCTTCGGCCGGCACGTCTCAGGCCGCCTTCGGCGGCCGGCCGGCGGGGACGCCGGCGCACCCAGTGTGAGGCTAGAGCGTCGCCACGAGGGCGGCGATCGATTCCGGGTTCTTCAGTGTCCCGACGTTGACGGCGTTCTCCACGGGCTCGCCGGCCAGAATCCGCTTGATCGGCACCTCGAGCTTCTTGCCGGAGAGGGTCGTGGGTACCTCGGGGATCGCGCGGATCTCGTCCGGACCGTGGCGTGGCGAGAGCCGCTTCCGGAGGTGGCTGCGAATGCGGCCGGCGAGCGCCGCGTCGAGCACGATGCCCTCGGTCAGCACGACGAACAACCACAGCTTGCCCTCGCGATCCAGGCTGCCGGTGTCGACGATCACGCAGTCCTCGACCTCCGGCAGCTCGGCGGCGGCACGGTAGAACTCGGAGGTGCCCATCCGCACGCCGCCGCGGTTCAGGGTCGAGTCGGAGCGGCCGTAGATGACGGAGCTGCCGTCCTCGTCGAACTCGATCCAGTCGCCGTGACGCCAGGCGCCGGGCCAGTGGTCGAAGTAGCTGTCCCGGTAACGCTCGCCTGACTCGTCGTTCCAGAAGAAGAGCGGCATGGACGGCAGCGGCTCGGTGATGACAAGTTCGCCGACCTGCCCGGTGACGGCCTGGCCGTCCTCGTCGAACGCCTCGACCCTGGCGCCGAGGGAGCGGCACTGGATGCGGCCGCGCCGGACCGCCTGCAGCGGGTTCGGGCCCACGAAGCCGGTGCACACGTCCGTGCCGCCGGACAGCGAGCCGAGCCAGACATGGGACTTCACGTGTTCGTAGACCCAGTCGAACCCTTCGGCCGGCAGCGGCGCACCGGTCGAGCCGAGCGCGCGCAGGGCCTCGAAGCCGAACTGCCTGCCGGGTTCGAGACCGGCCGCCCGGCAGGCCATCAGAAAGGGCGCGCTGACGCCGAAGCAGGTCACGGCTTCCTCGTTGGCCAGACGGTAGAGCGCCATGAGGTCGGGCCAGCCGGGCGACCCGTCGTAGAGCACTATCGTCGTACCGAGGAGCAGCCCCGAGACGAGGTAGTTCCACATCATCCAGCCGGTCGTCGTGTACCAGAAAAACCGGTCGCCGATGCCTAGATCGGTATGCAGCGCCAGTTGCTTCAGGTGCTCGACGAGGATGCCGCCGTGGCCCTGGACGATCGCCTTCGGCAGCCCGGTGGTTCCGGACGAATAGAGGATCCAGAGGGGGTGGTCGAAGGGTACGGGCTCGAAGGTCAGCTCGTCGCGTTCGGTGGTCAGCTCCTCCCAGAACAGGCGTCGAGGGGCTTCGCTCGTGTCGCCGGATGGGCTGCCAGCCGCTCGCACGATGACCGCCGCGCCGAGCGTCGGTAGCGAACCGATGATCTGCGCGAGGTCGCTGCTCCGGTCGTACACGCGGCCGTTGTACTCGTAGCGGTCGACGCAGATCAGAACCTTGGGCTCAATCTGGCGGAAGCGGTCGAGCACGCTTTCGACCCCGAACTCGGGCGGACAGCTCGACCAGATGGCGCCAAGACTGGCGGTAGCTAGGAAGGCGATCACGGCTTCGGCGTCGTTCGGAAGGTAGGCGACCACGCGGTCGCCGCGCTTGACCCCGAGCCGGAGCAGACCGGCTCTGGCGGCACCGACTTCGCGGCGCAGGTCGGCTCGGCTGAACTCGCGCCGCGTTCCTGTCTCGCCGCGGCAGATGAGTGCCGGCTGACTGCCGCTCCGGGCAAGCGCGTGCTTCGCATAGTTCAGCCGGGCGCCGGGAAACCAGTTTCCGCCGGGCATCGCACGGTCGGCAAGCACGCGCTCCGGCGCTGCGCTGAACCGGACGTCGAAGTAGTCGGCGATCGAACCCCAGAACGCCTCGAGATCGGCTACCGACCAGCGCCACAGATCGTCGTAGCCGTCGAACCGCAGGCCGCGTTCGGTTTCCAGCCAGCGCAGGTAGCGGCTCAGGTTGGTGGCCTCGACCTGTTTCGCCGCAGGTCGCCACAGAATGTCCTGGGCCATCACGTTGTTTTACTCAGGGTCTGATCCGGCGCTACGCTGTTATGAGACCCACGACACAAGGAGGCTAGACGATGAAGCATCTTCCGACGATTGCTCGCATTCTGCTGGGGCTGATGTTCGTGTTCGGCGGTGTGACCGGCCTGCTCCAACTGGCGGAGCCCGAGATGGGAGAGGACGGGGCAGCCTTCATGGGCGCGATCATGGACACGGGCTACCTGTGGCCGGTCATCAAGGTGACCGAGATCGTCTGCGGCGTCCTGCTGATCCTCGGGATGTTCGTGCCGCTGGCCCTCGTTGTGCTAGCCCCGGTCGTGCTGAACATCCTGCTCTTCCACGTCTTCCTCGAGCCTTCCGGCGTGGCGATCGGCCTTTTCCTGGTGGTATTGGGCCTCTACACTGCCCATCAGCACCGCGAGAGCTTCAGCGGCGTGCTGCAGCGCAAGGCCTGAGGGAACTGATTCGGCGCCCGGTGGGCGTCAGGAGCCCGCGCCGACCGCGAACAGGTGTCGGCGCGCCCGGAAGTAGATGACGCCGTCCGAAATGGCGGGCGTCGCCATCAGGGTTTCACCCAGCTCGTTGACCGCGATCTCGTTCAGGTCGGGACCTGGCTCGATCACGTAGACGTCTCCGACCTCGCTGTTGAAGTAGAGCCGGCCGCCGGCGGCGACCGCCGAGGCGCTGAAGCCGGAGGCGCCACGTCCCAGGCGCTTCTGGGTCAGGCGTTCGCCTGAGTGCCAGTCGACGACGGTGACGACGCCGTTGTCGTAGCAGAAGTAGGCGAGGTCGCCGACGACGATCGGGGTCTGCATGTAGTTCCCGAGGCGTTCGTGGAACCAGACCATCGCGTCATGGTTGGGGTCGAGCTTGCCCTCGGCGTCGGGATCGATCGCGTAGATCGGCTTCAGCCGGCCATGGGCGTTGGTGATCAGGATCGGACCGTCGTCGGCCCGGATCGGCGTCGGTACCGGGATGTCGCCGCCGCCCTCGAGTCGCCAGAGTTCTTCGCCGGTGTCCAGGTCGTAGCCGCCGATGTGCTGGTAGCCGTTCAGTACCACCTGCTTGCGGCCATCGGCCCGCTGAAAGACGGCGGGTGTGCTCCAGGTGGCCACTTCCTCGCGCGTCTTCCGCCAGACGTCCTCTCCGGTTGCCGCATCCAGAACGGCGACGAAGGACTGACTCAGGATGTCGACCTGGATGACGACCCTGCCATCGTGGACGATCGGCGAGCTGGCGAAGCCCCACTCGTAGGTGGGGAAGTCGTAGGGACCCGAGTCGAGCACCCCGAACTGACGGTTCCACAACGGGGTTCCGTCCAGGTCGTAGGCGTGAAGTCCTTCCGAGCCGAAGAAAGCGACGAGGATGTCGCCGTCGGTCGCGGGCGTGGAGTTCGTGTGCGACGCCTTCATGTGGCGCTTGATCGCGGGCGTACCATGGAATGCCGTTCGCTCCCACAGGAGCTCGCCGGTCCGCTTGTCGAAGGCCAGCACCTGGAAGCGCTGGGGCGGCTCGCCTTCGACCGGAGTACCGTCACCGTAGAGCCCGACCTTGAGCGATGCCTCGTCGCCGTCGGGAACCGCAGAGGTCAGGAAGAGGAGGTCCTCCCAGATGACCGGACTCGAGTGTCCGAGACCGGGCACGGGCACGCGAAACAGGATGTTCTCGCCGGTCTCCACGTTCCAGGTCGCGGGCGGCGAGCCGGTTCCCGCGCCGTCAGCGCCATTGCCGCGGAACGAAGGCCAGTTGTCCGAGGCGGCGACAGGCAGGACGGTCGCGGCGGAGAGGGCGAACGCGACGGTCGCCGTGGTGATCGGTGTTCGAAAGGAAGTCGCCATGGTGCTATGACCCGGAGCCGATGGCGACCAGGTGACGCCGCGCCCGGAAGTAGATGACGCCGTCCGAGATCGCCGGCGTCGCCATCAGGGTCTCGCCGATTTCGTTGACGGCCACTTCGTTGAGTTCTTCACCGGCCTCGATGACGTAGACGTCACCGTCCTCGCTGTTCATGTAGATACGGCCGCCGGCCGCGACCGGCGAGGCGGTGAAGCCGGAGGCGCCGCGACCCAGGCGCTGCTGGGCGACCCGCTCGCCGCTCTTCCAGTCGAACACGGTGACGACACCGTTGTCGAAGCCGAAGTACGCGAGGTCGCCGACCACGATCGGCGTCTGCATGTAGTTCCCGAGCCGCTCGTGGAACCAGAGCATCGCTTCGTGCTCGGGATCGATCCCGCCGTCGGCGTCCGGATCGATCGCGTAGACGGGCCGCATCGGGCCGTGGGCGCTGGTGATGAGGATCGGACCGTCGTCACCGGCGCGGATCGGCGTCGGCACCGGGATGTCGCCGCCGCCTTCGAGCCGCCAGAGTTCCTTTCCGGTGTCGAAGTCGTAGCCGCCGATGTGCTGGTAGCCGTTGACGACGATCTGGCGGCTGCCGTTGCTCCGCGGGAACACGGCGGGCGTGCTCCAGGTGGGGATCTCGTCGCGCCCGGTGCGCCAGAATTCCTCGCCGGTCGCCGCGTCGAGCGCCGCGAGGAAGGAGTCGCCCTGCACATCGACCTGGATGATGACGCGGCCGTCGTGGACCAGGGGTGAACTCGCGAATCCCCATTGCGCGGTCTTGACCATGAAGAAGCCGGAGTCGAGCACCCCGAACTGGCGGTTCCAGAGCGGGTTACCGTCCAGGTCGTAGGCGTGGAGCCCCTCGGAACCGAAGAAGACGACCAGGACCTCGCCGTCCGTGGCCGGCGTCGAGTTCGTGTGGGAGGCCTTCGTGTGGCGCTTGACCGCCGGCGTGCCTTCGAACGCGGTCCGCTGCCACAGCAGCTCGCCGCTTCGCTTGTCGTAGGCGAGGACCACGTAGCGTTGGGGAGGCTCGCCCACGACGGGCGCGATGTCGCCGTAGAGGCCGACCTTGAGCGAGGCCTCCTTGCCCTCGGGCACGGACGAGGTCAGAAACAGGCGGTCGCCCCAAATGACGGGACTCGAGTGGCCGAGACCCGGCACGGCGACGCGGAAGAGGACGTTCTCGCCTGTCTCCATGTTCCAGGTGGCCGGCGGGGCTCCGGTGCCGTTGCCGTCGGCGGCGTTGCCGCGGAAGGACGGCCAGTTGTCGGAGGCCGCGGCGAGTGAGGGCGCTGTTGCGGCGAGAACAGCCAGAGCCAGAAGGCGTCGAATCGGGGGAACGGTGGCTGGCGTCTTCATCACTGGAGTATCTTGGATCATCACCTGAGGTTACGTCGAGACGGAACGGGAGGTTTGAAGTAGCACATGAGTTCACCGATGAGCGTCTTCTGGGACCCGCGTTGTGAGGTGCACACTGTACCGAGGGGGTTTCCGGAGCGGCCAGAACGCCTGCAGCTCGCGCTGCCGTACCTGCGAGAGCGGGGCTGGGACCTGGTCGAAGCGGGCTCGGGCGGGCCGGTCGGCGGAATGGTCGGGCAGAGCCGCCGGCTGGCCGGTCTTGTCCACGATGCCGAGTACATCGAGCGGATGGAGGCGGCGGTCGCCGATGTCGCCGAGTTGGCGGCGAAGGGCGACTTCCCGCGTCGGCCGACGCCGATGCTCGACACGAACGACAATCCGCTGTCGCCAGGGACGGCGGACGCCGCCTGGGCCGCGGTCGATGCCGCGCTTGCGGCGGGCGACCACGTCATGCTGGGTGCCGGCCACCGGGCGATGAGCGTCACCCGGCCGCCCGGGCACCACTGCGAGCGGGACCGGGCGATGGGCTTCTGCTACCTGAACCAGATCGCGGTCCTCGCCCAGGGCCTGATCGACGTGCACGGCGTGGAACGGGTGGCCATCCTGGACTTCGACGTCCACCACGGCAACGGAACCCAGCACCTGTTCGACCACCGGGCCGACGTCGCCTATCTGAGCGTCCACCAGTACCCCTTCTACCCGGGCACCGGGGCCGCCAGCGAGCGCGGGATTGGCGAAGGCGAGGGCACGACGGTGAACGCGCCGCTGCCGGCCGGCAGCGGCGACGACGTCTACGGCGAGGTAATGGCTGACCTGCTGTTGCCGGCGATCCGCTCGTTCGACCCGGACGTGCTGCTCGTGTCGGCCGGCTTCGACGCCTGGCGGAACGACCCGATCGCCGGCATGGAGCTGACCGAGGAGAGCTTCCATCGCTTCGGCGTCGACCTGGCCGAGCTGGCGGAGGAGATCTGCGAGGGGCGGCTCGTGTCCGTGCTCGAGGGCGGCTACGACCTGAACGCCCTGCCGCGGCTGATCGACGTCTATCTCCGGGGCACCGTCGGCACGGGGCTGGATGCCTGAGGAATCTCGCCCGTCTCCCGGTGCGTTGTACGATCTGACAAAGGAACGGAGGGGCCCAAGCGTTGAGAACCAAGCCGAGCTTCCCGATCAGGATACGCACCCAGAACGTCCAGTTGACCGATGACCTGAAGCAGTCGATCGAGTCCGAGGCGGCGGCGCTGAAGCGCTTCAACTCCCGGATCGTCGACTGCGAAGTGACGATCGCCGGCCCCGGCCGGAATCATCGGGGCGGCCTGGCGTTCGACATCGTGGTCAAGGTCGCCCTGCCGGGCCCGGACGTGGTGGTTCACCGCTCGGCCACGGCCTCCATTCCGGTCGCGATCAACCAGTCGTTCGCCACCGCCCGCCGCCGCGTCAAGCGTCAGGCCCACCTCCGCCGGCGCCGCGTGCCGTTCAACCGCACCTCCGGCGTCGGCCGCCGCGGCCGGCCGCGCGGCAACGGCCGCCGGCTCGCGCGGGCGTAGCGTCGGCAGCGCGGCGGCTTCGCTGACGACTGGACGGCGTTGCCGGACGGCGCCCGCAGCGTACGGACACGGACGGCCGGTGGTTTGAGCGGCTGCGCCGAAAGCCGCCCTAGCCCAGTACGATTTCGGCCGCTTGCCGTAGCTCTTGCTTGCTGCCGGCGCCGACGAGGAGGGTCGTCACGTCGCTGTCGTCGAAGGCCTGGAGGCGATCCCTGATCCGTTCGGCTGGGCCGACGAGGGAGATCTCGTCGGCGAAGTCGTCGGGGACGGCGGCTACGGCTTCTTCGCGCTTGCCGGTCATGAAGAGTTCCTGGATGCGCAGGGACTCTTCCTCCCAGCCCATGCGGGCCATGAGCTCGCGGTGGAAGTTCCGGTTCTTCGCGCCCATGCCGCCGACGTAGAGGGCCAGGGACTGCTTGATCGACAGGAGGGCCTCGGAGACGTCGTCGTGGACGCGGAGCCGGGCCCCGTAGGCGACCTCGAAGCCATTGCTGCGGCCCGCGAGCGACTCGGCGTAGACCTCGGGCCGGTAGGGCGAGTAGTAGAGCGGCAGCCAGCCGCTGCAGAGTTCGGCGGCGAGGGCGACGTTCTTGGGCCCCTCGGCGCCGAGGAAGATGGGCAGGTCGGAACGCAGCGGGTGGACGATCGAGCGGAGCGGCTTGCCCAGTCCCCACGAACCATCGCCGGTGAAAGGCAGCGGGTAGTGCTCGCTGTGCTGGGTCACGGGTTCCTCGCGGGTGAGGATCTTCTGGATGATCTCGATGTAGGCGCGGGTGCGCGACAGCGGTTTGCCGAAGGGCTGTCCGTACCAGCCCTCGACGACCTGGGGTCCCGAGACGCCGAGACCGAGGATGACCCGGCCCTTCGACAGGTGATCGAGGGTCATCGCGTGCATGGCCGTCGACGCCGGCGTCCGCGCCGAGATCTGGGCGATGCCGGTGCCCAGGCGGATCTTTGAGGTGTGCGCGCCGATCCAGGCCAGGGGCGTGAACACATCGGAGCCCCACGCCTCCGCAGTGAAGACGCAGTCGTAGCCGAGCGCTTCCGCTTCGATGGCGATGTCGAGGAAATCGGGACGCGGCCCCGCGCCCCAGTACCCGAGTTGAAGTCCGAGTTTGAGTGCCATGGGGCCGCACCCTAGCAGCGCTTGATAGCTTGCGCCCGTGTCGCTGAAGGAGCAGTTCGACGGCCTCCAGCTCGGGGATCTGGAGGCCCGCACCGGGTTCAAGTGGAGCCGCTACACGGCGAACGGCAGCGGCATCCTGCCGGCGTGGGTCGCGGATATGGACTTTCCCGTTGCCGAGCCGATCCTGGACGTGGTTCGGGGACTCGTCGAGCGCTCCGATTTCGGCTACTGCGAGCCGCCGGAGATCGGCGATCTGCCGGAGATCTTCGGCCGGCGGATGGAGGAGCAGCTCGGCTGGACGGTGGAGCCGGAGCGGATCCGCTTCCTGGTCAACGCGCTCCAGGGCCTCGATCTCGCGGTGATGCTGGGCGCCGGCAAGGGCGAGGGGGTCGTGATTCAGACGCCGATCTACCCGCCCTTTCTCGAGGCGGTCTCCGGCACCGGCCGGCGGCTCGTCGAGTCGCCGCTTCGCCGGGGGACGGAGCGGTTCGAGATGGACCTCGATCAGTTGCGGGCCACGATCGACAGGGACACGCGCGTGTTCATGCTCTGCAATCCCCACAATCCGAGCGGCCGCGTCTGGACTCGAAGCGAACTGGAGGCGGTGGCCGAACTGGCGATCGAGCACGACCTGATCGTCCTCGCCGACGAGATCCACAACGAACTCGTGTTTCCGGGCCACCGGCACACCGTGTTCGAGACCTTGGGCCCCGAGGTGAAGGAACGGACGGTCACGATCACCTCGGCGACGAAGTCGTTCAACCTCGCGGGCCTGGAACTCGCGTTACTGGTCTTCGGCAGCGAGAAGCTCAAGAAGCGGTTCGACGAGTTACCGCACTTCGTTCTCGCGCATCCGGGCATTCTGGGCGTCGAGGCGGCGCGGGCAGCCTGGCGCCACGGCGGCCCCTGGCTGGAAGAGACGGTCGCCTACCTGGACGCGAACCGGGCCTTCGTCACGGACTTCGTCAACCGTCGCCTGCCTGGGGTCGTGCACGGTCCCCAGGAAGCGACCTACCTCTACTGGCTGGACTGCCGCGGGCTCGATCTGCCGATGGCGGCTTCCCGGTTCTTCCTGAAGCGGGCGAGGGTGGCGCTCAACGACGGCGCGGAGTTCGGCCCGCCGAACTCGCCGCTCGGATTCGAGCGCTGCACGCGGCTCAACTTCGCCACCTCGCGGGCCATCCTCGAAGAGATCGTGGAACGGATGGCGGCCGCGGTGGAGAACGCCTGAGCGTACGGGACCGCTGAAGATGAGTAGTCCTCGTCGGCGTGACGTTAGAGCCTGGTTGCTGCCGTGCCTGCTTGCGGGCCCGCTGGCCGCGCAGAGCGAGGCCGGCTCTGACGCACAACTGCCGGACGTCGAGTGCCTTCGGCTCATGCGGAAGGCCCGGATCGCGGAGCTGACGTCTCGACCCACGGAAGAAGTGGCCTGGCTCAACCAGGCCCGGGAGGAGTGCAACGAACCGGTTACTCCTCTGGTCGCCCTGCTCACCTTTCACCAGCGCGTCGGGCTTCCCGAGGCCGAAGTCCGGGACGTTCGCCGTGAGCTGGTCGCCGCACTCGATGATCCGGCGGGCGCGACGCCTGGCGTGCTGAGTCATATCGCCCGCGCCGCGGACGCGGAAGAATCCGTTCTGCGGGCGGCGCTCGGGCTCGTGGAACGCCGTCTCGCGGAGGACGACGCGGAGGATCGGGCACGCTTCCTGAGGCTCTCGGCCGTACTCAACGAACGACTGGGCCGGCCCGAGGAAGCGTTGTCCTTGCTGTACGAGCTACGCATCCTGGAGCCGGGCAATGAGATCGTCAATCATCTCCTGTTGCGGTCGCTGGAGGCCGGTGGCCGGTGGAGCGAGGCAGCCGATCTGCTGGCGGAGTTGACGGCCTCCGGTGGACCCTACGTGCGCTCCCGCTTCGTTCGGGCGCTCGCCCGCGCCGGACGTCTGGAGGAAGCGCAGCGGGAGCTTGAACTCCTTGGCCAGGAATGGAACGACGAGGGTGGACAGGCCCGGCTGGCGTTTTCCGCGGTCGTGCTGTCAGCGGCCTGGAACCTCCGTGACGCCGGGAAGATCGAGGAGGCGGAGTCCCTGTTCAGGCGCGCCTCCGAGTTCGCGCCGCCGGAGTCCTGGGCCGCTACGGAAGCGGACCGCGCCCTTGTGAATCTCTACGGTACGACGGAGGAGCGGGCGGCTCTGCGGGAGGAGGCGCGGCGGCGGTTCGAACAGGAGGCGGATGGAGCGACCCTGCTCAACGAGGGCGCGAGACTGTTGAGCGCCGGCGAGCCCGTCAAGGCACTCGACCTCTTCAGACGAGCGAGTGAGGAGCTCGGCCACCTCGAGGCGGTCTGGTACAACCTGGGCTTCGCGGCCTACCGGGCCGAGCGCTGGGAGGAGGCTGCGGAAGCGCTCGACCGGGCGGCCCAGTTGAATCCCGAGAGGGTGGAGAACGCCTTCTTCAGTGGATTGGCGCTGGTCGAGCTGGAGCGCTGGGAGGAAGCGATCCCGCGGCTCCTGCGCACGCTGGAACTCGACCCGGCACGCCGCCTCGCCCACTACAACCTGTGGGTCTGCTACAAGAGCCTGGGCCGGGAGGCCGAGGCGGCGGCTCACCGCGCGGCCTACGACGCGTCCCGGTAAGGGATCGCGGTGCAGGCGATTCAGAACCGCCGGACGTAGCGCTCGAACTCGTCCTGCAGCTCTTCGGGCTGGAGACCGTAGGCGGCCTGCAGGGCGTCCCGACTGGCGTACTCCTCCGTCAGGTAGAGCAGCAACCGGGCGAAGGTCTCGTCGCTTTCCCAGGTCTCCCTGCCGTGGCGGAGGAAATGGGTGAACAGCCAGGAGAAACCGTAGAAGACCTGGTAGCGCTCGCCATAGAACGTGTCGGCCGTTGCCTCGATCAGTTCGACGATTGACGGCGCCTCCCCCTGCCTGAGGCTCAGGCGGGCCTCGCGCACGCTCCAGGCCGACTCGCTTTGGAGGCGTACCGGTCCGCTTCGGCCGTGGGGGACGACGTAGCGCCCCTGGTTCAGTTCGCCCGTGATCAGCCGTCCGTTTTCGATCCTCGAGTTGGCGAAGTACTCGGCCAACCCTTCTTCCGCCCACCTGGGAAGGTTCTTTCCGGGCGCCGTGAGGTGGCTGTCGCTGAAGGCGTGGAAAGCCTCGTGCAGCATCGTGTTCAGGAGTTGATCGTAGTAGTGAACCTCCTGGTGGAAGGCCAGCAGTCCGGGCGACTGGTAGAAGCCGTTCGAGAACGCTCGGCCGCCGATGTCTCGATTCAGCTGCTTCAGCGAGTCTTGCCGACGGTACAGGTAGACCACGAGCTTCCAGTTCTGGGGCATTGGCTCGATGTGCTCATCGAAGATCGAGTGGAAGACGTCGAAGACGGATTCCATGTTGCCGGCGAGGATGTCCACGGTCGACGCGTCCTCGGCGTCGCTGATCACTATGAACCGCGGCGTTTCACTTCGTCGCCGGTGGGTCCGGTCGATGTACTTCTCCGCGCTTTCGACGATTCCACTGAGCCTCTCGGCGCGCTCCTGCCGGGTCGGTGGCCGGTAGTTGAGCGGCAGGCTGCCGGACCCGGTCAGCGCTCGCAGGTCCTCGTCGACCTCGACGTCGAGGGCGCCGGGTCTGGTTTCGGAACGCCTCTCCGTGCTCAGGAACTTCATCCGCCACGACATGCTGGAGGGCACGGGATTGTCCTCGGCGTCGCGGGCGGGACCGTAGCGCCACCGCTTCAGATTCTCCGTCACCGAGGACCGCAGCAGGTCGTCGAACCTGGTCGACGGCTCGATCGCCAGGACCTGGACGCGACTGACAGCGCCGTTCTCGTCAATGTCGACCTTCAGTTCGACTTCCGGATCGATGCCGGTGCCTGCCATGGCCACAGGGGACAGGAGCTGCGGAGTACGAATTCCCACCGGCGGTGTGACGGCCTGGCCTGGGCCGTCTTGCCCGGACACGAGGCTGCCCGGCGCCGCCAGCAGCACGAGGCTGGCAAGACCGATCGCGGCCCCAAGCGGACCGTGGAAGACCGGCGCTGCCTGTCTACGGCTGCTCAGTCCCCGGAGACGGGCCACTCCAGGATCCGGCGGGGGCTGACTGTCCCGTCGCCGCCGTCCAGGAGGGCCTGGGGACCGCGCGTCGACGCATTGGGCAGGAAGGACCGCAGCCAGGCGGTTGCAACGACCTCGGCGATGCCGAGGATCTCGCCGCGGTTGGCGCGGGAGTGCGCCGCCGCGGTCTCCACCAGATCGATGAGATCGCGCTCGGCGTCTCCGCTGGGAAAGCCGAAGACCCCGCACAGACGCCCGGACTTCTCGTTGTCCAGGGTGACGACCCGCGCGCCGACGAGGTCTCCTTCTTCCAGGGGATCCATCGCGGCATGGGGCTCGACCCGGACACACTCGCGGCTTGTCACCTCGTCGAGAGGGATCAGATCCCCCTCCATGCGGCCGATCCGGTAGAGCTGCAACGTGCTTCCGACCAGCGCTTCGAGCCACTGGCGCTCGGTGACCTCCAGCAGCAGGCCGCCCTGGCCGAGCAGCTTTTCGGAGAAGCTGAAGGAGCGGCAATCTCCCTCCTCGGCGTCGGGCTCGAAGCGTCCCTGGGCGAGGATGCAGCTCATCGCGTTGGCGAAGAAGGTGGACTGGTCGCGGCTGCTCCGGGCCTGGAGTTGCTCTTCCAGGTCGATCCGTTCCTGGTCGTCGAGGCCGATCAGGAACTGGTCCTCGATCGCCCATTCGACTTCTTCGCCGTAGCGTTCCAGCAGCCAGCCGCTAGCGCGTTCCACCGCGCGGTCGAGCGCGGAGACGCCTACGGAGAGGGGAGCAACTTGCTGCTGTTCCATGCCAGGATGCTAACGGTGTTTCGTTGTAAATACCACAAAATGCGGAACTTAGCGAAATCGGCACGTGTTCCCCGAGTCCTGCCGCCCTATGCGGAATCGCTGTTTTCGGGGTCTCCGTCGGCGTCCATCCTGCTGTACGCCGTCTGGACGCAGTGGATCTTCAGGGCGTCCGGCGCGGTGGCCAGGAACCCCTGCCACTCGATCTCGGCGATCGCTTCCTCGGGACTCAGACCCTGTTCGTGGGCGGCGGACGCCTGGTTCCAGAAGTCGGACAGGAACTGCCTGAGGGCATCGACCTGGGCCATGTCGCTGAAGGTCGGGCCGTGGCCGGGAAGGATGAGATCGAACTCGAGCTCCTCGAAGCGGTCGAGGGTGTCGAGCCACTCGTCAACGTAGGCGTCGCCGATGTACGCGGCGCCGGCGAGGACGAGGTCGCCGGTGAAGACGACCCGCTCGTTCGGCAGCAGGACGACTACGTCGCCGCCGGTGTGGCCGCGGCCGAGGTGGAGCAGCTCGATCGGCCGATCCCGGCCCTCGAAGGTGCGGTGAATCGTCATCCGGCTCGTCAGGGTGACGTTGGGCGGCGTCGGGTCCGTTTCGCCGATCGCCACGTAGTGGGCCTCCTGGACCCGAATCTCGTTGAGCTTCTGGTCCTTCTCCTCGCCGTCCTCCATCGCGTCCGCCTCCTCCTTCCACGCGGAGATCTGGTCCGGGATGTTCCCGGTGAAGATGGCTGCCGTCGGCTGGTCCATCACGTCCGTCATCAGCATCGCGCGCGTGAACTCGTGGCCGAGGATCGCGACGTCTTCGGGGAACGCCTGGTTCCCGTGGGCGTGGTCGAAGTGGTAGTGCGTGTTGACGAGGTGCGTGACCGGCTTGTCCGTGACTTCAGCGATCGAGGCGAGCAGGGCCCGTGCCGCGGCCGGCGTGACATGCGAGTCGACGACCAGGGCGTCCTCGTCGCTCAGGACCAGCATCGCGTTGCTCTGCACGAAGATGGACCCCGTACCGACGATGAAGTAGACGCCGGGGGCCACCTCTTCGAAGGTGTGTGTTGGCGGCGGGCCGGGGTCGCCGGCACAGCCGGTGAGGCCGGCTGTCAACGCGAGGACGCAGATGCAGGCGAGTGCGACTCTTGCGATTCGGTAGTTCGGGCACATGGGAGTTGCTCCTCTCCGTTCAGTTCCCCGAATCATAGATCCCCGGGTGGCGCGGACCGCGTCACCCGCGAGCCAGTCCATGCGCCCGTCATCGGGCGCATGGAAGATGCCTGCGCGGCCGGATCTGACGCCTTCTTCCGGCACGTCACAGTTCCAGGCGGCGCATCTGTCGCACCGCGTAGTCGCAGGCGCGGGCAGTGAGCGCCATGTAGGTCAGGCTCGGGTTCTGGCAGGCGGACGACGCCATCGCCGCGCCGTCGGTGACGAACAGGTTCGGCACGTCCCAGGACTGGCACCAGCCGTTCAGCACGGAGGTCGCGGGATCCCGGCCCATCCGCGCCGTGCCCATCTCGTGGATCGCGAAGCCGGGCAGGGAGTTCCGGTTGAAGGTGCGGATGTTCCGCGCGCCGAGCGCTTCCAGCATCTCGGCGGCGCGGGTCTGGATGCTCTCGCGCATCGCCTCCTCGTTTTCGCCGTAGCTCATCGTGATCCGTGCCGCGGGAATGCCCCAGCGGTCCTCGAGCTCCGGATCGATCGTCACGCGGTTGTCCGGGTTCGGCAGGTTCTCGCCGAAGCCGCTGAAATTGAGCCGCCAGGGCGCGAGCCCGCGCAGGCTCGCCTTGTAGTCGGCGCCGAAGCCGGGCTGGCCGATGCCGCCCTGCCACAGGGTGCCGCGGCGGGCGCCGCACTGGTAGCCGAAGCCGCGCAGAAAGTCCTTCTCGCGGGTGGCGTCGGCCCGGTCGCCGTCGAGATTGACGAAGCGCGGCAGGTAGCAGGAGTTGGGTCGCCTGCCGAAGGTCGTCTTGTCCTCCAGGCCGTCCAGGTTGCCGTTCGCGCCGACCTGGAAGATGTGGTCCATCAGGTTGCGGCCGACCTGGCCGCTGGAGTTCGCCAGGCCTTCGGAGAAGCGGGGAGTCTTCGAGTTCAGCAGGATGCGGGCCGATTCGATCGTCGACGCGCACAGGAAGACGATGCGGCCGCGCACCTCGATCGACTCCATGGATTCACCGTCGATCAGGTGAACGCCACTGACGCGATCCGTCTGCTCGTCGTAGACCAGGTTGCGGACGACGCTGTTGGGGCGCACGGTCAGCCGGCCGGTCGCCTCGGCCGCCGGCAGCGTCGCGTTCAGGCTGGAGAAGTACGACCTGCTGATGCAGCCGCGGCGGCAGATGCCGCAGTAGTGGCAGGCGCGGCGGCCGAGGTGGTGTTTGGTGAGCACCGCGACCCGGGCAGGCGTGAACCGGCGGGTGCCGCCGAAGGCGCGGTCGAGGCCCTCACGGACGCGCTCCTCCATGCAGGTCTGGGCAATCGGCGGCAGGAACTTCCCGTCCGGAAGCTGCGGCATGTTCTCGGGCTGGCCGGCGATGCCGACGAAGGACTCCACGTGGTCGTACCACGGCGCGAGATCCCGGTAGCGGATCGGCCAGTCCGTGCCGTAACCGTCGCGGACGTTCGCTTCGAAGTCCAGGTCGCTCCAGCGGTAGCTCTGGCGTCCCCACAGCAGGGACCGTCCGCCGACGATACGGGCCCGGATCCACAGAAAGTCCTGGCCGCCGTCGCCGATCGAGTACGGGTTGTCGATGTCGTCGACGAAGAACTTGCCCGACCACTCGTCGCAGGCGGCGGCGCGGCTCTGGACCGGTTGCCGCTCGGCCTGGTGCTTGCGGTCCCTCAGTCCGCGGTAGGGCATCTGCCAGGGCGGCGTGTGCTCGTTGTAGTCGCGCTCGGGAATGACCGGCGGTCCGGCCTCGAGCACCAGCGTTTCCAGGCCCTTCTCGGTCAGCTCCTTCGCCGCCCAGCCGCCGGTGATGCCGGAACCGATGACGATCGCGTCCCACGTCTTCCGTTCGATGATCTGGACCATGGTTGCAGCAGGCCTCAGGCGTCCTCGATGTCGACGCAGGGATCCCAGCGCCCGGGAACGATCCGGTAGCCGAGTTCGGACTTCATGCCGGCCTCGGAGGTGTAGTAGCCGAACAGGGTGAGCCACTTGACCAGGTCGAAGAAGGGCTGCTCGTGGAGCCGGTTCACATTGCGCGAGAAGGCGCGGCCGTCTCGTTGGGCGATCGCCTCGTCCTGCGCTTCGGTCAGAAGTTCGTCCTGCGCCGGACCTTCCAGGTCGACGAAGCCGGCAGCCTCGGGATGGCGCTCCCGGGCGCGTGCGTCGAAGTGGTCGAGTTCGGCGAGCAGGTGATCCCGCGCCGCGTCGGGCAGCCACCCTTCGAGCAGCCGGTCGACGAAGCCCGGGATGCTGGCGTCCCCGGCGCCTGGGGTGTCGGTCGCCGGCAGGATGCGTTCGGCGATCGCGTCGAGAGTGCGTGCCTGATGTTCCGTGAGGACAGCGAGCGGTTGCGGTTCGCCGGCGGTCGCCTGCTGCGGGTGCAGGTGCAGATGCGCGAGGTGCGGGTTCGCGAACAGTTCCGCCGGCAGGAAGGGCACCGCGGCGGCGCCGCCGATCACCCGAAGGGCCCGCCGGCGTCCGACGGTCTCAGCCTGTTCCTGAGCTGGGGAGCGTGTCATCGCGGTTGATGCTACCGGCGCCGCTGCGCTTCGAGCTTCTTCTCGAAGCAAAGGCTGTGCGGGTCGTAGGCGTACTCGTTGTAGCAGGGGATCTGGACGTAGCCGAACGAGCGGTAGAGGCCGATCGCGGCCGGCTGGCGCTCGCCGGTCTCGAGACGCAGTGACTTGTAGCCGAACGCCGCCGCTCGGGATTCGAGTTCCTCCAGGATGCGGCGTCCGAGAGCCTGACCGCGGTACTGCGGGACCACGTACATCCGCTTGATCTCGGCCTGCTCGGCGCTCAGGCGGCGGAGCGCGCCGCAGGCGACGGCCTCGCCCTCGGCGTTCCGGCCGAGGAGCAGGCAGCAGCCGGGGGCGTCGAGCTTGTCCGGCTCGACGCTGTAGATGCTGTCCGCGGGATAGAGCTCGCCGAGTTCCCGGTCGAGCGCCTCGTGCAGGCGCACGAAGGCGCGATCGTCGGGGTCGCCCGGTTCGATCCGGATCTCGCCGCCGGTCATGTCGTCATCGCTCCGGCGTGCTTCACCGGCTACCCGGCTGGCGCGTTCCGCGCCACCGCGTCTCAGGCCGCGCGCCGGTCATCCGGCGCACGGCTGAAACTCTGGAGCCTCGCGCAGCATCTGATCGCGCAGGGTTCGCTTGTGGATCTTCTCGGTGGCGCCGCGGGGCAACTGTTCGTCCTGCAGCCACACGTAGCGCGGCACCTTGAACCGGGCCAGGTGCTCGCCGACGTGTACGCGGACGCCGGCCGCGTCGAGATCGGCGCCGTCCTTGGGCACCACGACGACCGCCAGCTCTTCGCCCAGCCGGTCGTCGGGAACGCCGAAGGCGGCGGCCTCGTAGACGGCGGGATGCTGGTAGACGACGCGCTCGATCTCGGCGCAGTAGATGTTCTCGCCGCCGCGGAGCACCATGTCCTTCTTCCGGTCGCGGATGTAGAGGAAGCCGTCCTCGTCGATCTCGGCGATGTCGCCGGTGCGCAGCCAGCCGTCCTGGATCGTTTCGGCCGTCGCTTCGGGGCGGTTCCAGTAGCCGCGGATGTTCATCGACGACTTCATGATCAGCTCGCCCTGCTCGCCGGACGGCAGTTCGTTGCCGTCGTCGTCGATGATCTTCAGTTCGACGATCGGGCACGGCTTGCCGCAACTGTCGGGTTTCTCGACCAGCCCCTCGTCCGTGTTGCCGGCGCCGCCGGCGTTCGTCTCCGTCATCCCCCAGCCGAAGGACCAGTGCTTGTCCGGCATGAGGACCTGCAGGCGGTCGACCATGCCGCCGGGGATCGGCGCGCCGCCGCCGGACACGGCGATGAGACTCCGCAGGTCGCGTTCCTGGAGCGCCGGCGACTGGAGCATCTCCCAGGTCATCGTCGGTACGCCGTTGAAGGAGGTGACGCGCTCGCGCTCGATCAGCTCCAGGCCGAGCTCCGGGTTCCACTTGTACATCATCACGATCTTGCGACCGACCCCGAAGGAGGCCAGGAGGCCGGCGTGGCTGCCGCTGACGTGAAACAGCGGCAGCGGCATCAGAATCGACGGCTGGAACTCCGGGTTCTCTTCGGGTTCCTCGAGCAGGCCCATGGCGATCCGCTGAGCGCCGTAGAAGCCCCAACTGCCGATGCCGCTGAGAACGCCCCGGTGGGTGGAGACGGCGCCCTTCGGGAACCCGGTGGTTCCCGAAGTGAAGAGGATCGTCACGTCGTCGTGAGGGCCCAGGTCAACCTCTGGCATCTGCTGTCCGGCGGCTTCACGCCAGACTTCCTCGAAGTCGTCCACGCCTTCGGGGAGCTCCTCTTCCCAGCGCACGCCGATGCTCTTGACGCCGAGCTCGGGCAGCTTGCTCGCCACCCGCTCGTAGCGTTGCTGGTCGAAGAAGGCGAGTCTGGCGCCGGAGTCCTTGAAGCCGTACTCCAGCTCTTCGCCCGACCACCAGCCGTTCAGTGAAACGGAGATCGCGCCGGAAGACGTGATCGCCATGAAAGCGATCACCCACTCCGGGTAGTTCCTCATGCCGATCGCCACCCGGTCGCCCTTCTTCACGCCGTAGCGGTGGATCAACTGGTGGGCGATGGCGGCCGCCCGCTCGTAGGCCTCGGCGTAGGTCAGCCGGGTGTCCTGGAACACCAGGAAGTCCTTGTCGCCGTGGTCCTCGCGCGCCTGGTCGTAGACCTGGCGGAGCGTCGGGGGCAGGTTCCTGAACACCTGGTAGTCGACGCCGCGCACCGTTTCGGTCACCAGTTCCCAGTCCGCGCCCGGGGCGGTCAGGTGGGCGACCGACTCGTCGTAGGTCATCTCGCCGTGGATCGGCTCCGTCTTCGTGTCACGCATGTCGTTCATGCCATCGCCGCCCGTTCTTCCTCGTACGCCGCCCGCTCCTTCTCGTAGCCCTCGAAGGAGTGCTTGAGCGTCGCATTGTTCAGGATCATCTCGGCCCGCGGCTCCCTCGATTCCGCGTCGAGGAAGGTCGTCCTCACCCAGTTCGATTCCGTGCGCCGGCTCTCGCTCAGGGCAACGATCTCGCGCTCCAGGAGGTAGTCCTGGCCGACGAAGAGAGGACCGTCGATCATCCGGATCTGCTGGCCGGCGAACAGGCCCAGGGCCGGTCCGCGGGTCGGGAAGCCGGCCTGACGGTTGGAGTAACCCGCGAGGACGCTGACCATCTCCAGTGGGATGATCGCGCGGCCCCAGGGCGATGAGGCGCCCTCGTCCGCCGTGTACCACGGCGAGGGCTCGGTGATCCTGTCGAGCTTCTGACTCAGAGAGAAGGGATAGAGCTTGCCCATGTTCTGGTCGAAGTCCATCCGGACCTCCTCGAGTCCCTTGCCCTTCATTCCCACCTCGAGGTCACGCAGGACGACCAGGGGCCCGGGCGGCCGCAGACGGGCGATGCGGGTGGCGATCTCGGAGGACTCGACGTCGCCGCGGATCGAGGCGGTTCCGATCAACACCTCCGTGCCGTCTTCCTTCTCGGCCCGGATGCGGACCTGGGTCTGCCCGTTGGCGGGCTGTTCGACGAGGGCCCGCACCTGCTCGCCCTCGACCACCATGTTCCGGTAGTGCGCGCTCAGGCAGCCGGTTTCGAACCACTCCTGCCCCCACAGGTCGTGAAGCAGGGGCACGAACTGGCTGAAGTGGGTCGGACCTTCGATCGGGCCGCCGGCCACAAAGCCCATCTTCTCGGCCGTGGAGTCGTCGTGAATGGACAGGTGACCGCCGTACTCCTGCTCGGCGAGCATCTGTCTGGGGGTGCGCAGCGGTCCGCGGATGTAGGTCGGCGTGTCGAATGCCTCGGCCATTCGGTTCTCCTCGGTTGGGAAGAGCGGAGTCTAGCGCCGTGAGATGATGAGGCGTGGCGAAGACTCCCGGCGAGGATGTGGTCATCCGGAGCGTCGAGTCGGCGCTGGGTTCGCAGCGTTCCACGGCGCAAGCTACTAGGATCCCGCCATGAGTCGGCTGGAGGTGCTTCTCGATGCAATGCGTCCGCTTCTGGAAGAACAGGGGGCCTACGGCGCCTGGCTCTTCGGGTCGCAAGCGCGGGGCACCGCGGATGCCGAGAGCGACATCGACCTGATCGTCGTGCAGCCGAGCGACGAGCCCAGGCCCCTGCGCCGGCTGGCTTACTCCGAGGCGGTCGAGGCGGCGGGCGGGGCGGTGGATCTCCTGGTCTACACGCCCGAGGAGTTCGAGGCGATGAGGTCGGCGGGACGGCCCTTTCTGGTGGATGCGCTCCTGGAGGCGAAACCCGTTCACCTCGGAACGCCCTGGGGCGAACTCGTCGAGCGGGAACTCCAGGAACTGCGTGGCGCTGGGGCGGCTTCCTGGCCGACCCCGCCGGAGGTGGCGCGGGCCGAAGCCGAGCGGTGGCTTGGGCATGCCGAGTACGACCTCGGCTTTGCGCGCTACGCCTTCGACGGACGGCACTTCAACCAGGCCTGCTTCTTTGCCCAGCAGGCGGCGGAGAAGGCGATCAAGTCGATCGCCTACGGCCTGGGCGAGCGCCGTGTGCGCACCCACTCGCTGGTGGAAATGATCGATCGCTACGCGGAACGAGCCCCGGACCTGGTCGCGCTGCGTGGTTTAGGCAAGGGCCTGGACGTTCACTACGTCGAGGCCCGCTACCCGAACGGCCAGGACAGGGGCATACCGGCCGAGACCTACACTCGACAGATGGCGGAGGAAGCCCTCGAAGCGGCGGAACCGTTCGTGGCGGCGGCGTCCGGCCGGGTGCAGGCGGAACCCGATGCCGATCAGGCCTAGCTGTCGGCCGTGATCCCGCGGGCGACCGCGGCGCGCACGGCCGCGCCCGCGGGCTTTCCGGAGACGGCGTCGACGGCCTGGAAGTCGAGGTTGCGGCCGCGTTCCACGTACTCGACCCAGTACGGGTAGGCGCACGGTTCGGAGCGAAGCAACCTGCCGCGTTCACGGCGGCGCTTGCCGCGAGCCGCCATCAGCAGCACGCGACCTGCGAAGTCGGCGGCCCGCTCCTCCGCTTCGGCGGGTTGGAGCGCAGGCGGAAGGGTCGCGGGTCCCGGTACGACCTCGAGACCGTCCAGCCGGATGTGAGCCGTCTGCCCGCTGAGCCGGCAAACCAGGACGGCGAGCTGGTCGCCTTGCCTGGAGCGGCTGCCGGGCGTGGGTGTTTCCGCGGCAGCTTCCAGCGTCTCGTAGACGACGAGCCAGTGGGGCAGGTAGAGGAGTTCGAAGGCGACGGGCCGCCCGCTTCGGAGTCGTCGCGGCCGGCCTCCCGCCAGGCGCCGCCGTGCTTGGTCTTCCGAGACGGTCGGCGTGATCGCCGCGGCCGGCTGCTGTGGCTCGGTCAGCGTTTCCCGGCCCCCTTCGCGCGGCCGCGGCTGCCGTAGAGCATCAGCACGGCAGCCGCCAGCAGCAGGGCGGCCCCGGCGGCGGTGCCGAGCGCGAGGTCGATCGTCTGGACGGCGGAGAAACCTCCGATGAGAACGGGGATCGACAGCACCGCGAGGAACACCCCGAGAATGCGGGCCGTGGAGCGGTCGCGGTGGGTGTGGTTCGTGGTCATGGCGTTTCTCAAAAGCGGTCGTTCTAGGCCAGCAGGAGGTAGATCAAGAGGTAGGGGACGATGAACAGCGCCGCCCAGACTCGGAGGTCCCGCCATTTCGCGCGGTCGGGCGCTCCGCGGAGCACCCAGTCGGGGCGGAGCCGCCAGACGGCCGCCGCCGGCAGGATGAGGAGCAGCGCCACGGCGACGCGGGCGCTCCACAGCGGCAGCGCGCCCATCGCGGCGTTGATCGGTCCGAGGACGAACTCGAGGATCGTTCTCATCGGGTATCGCCCTCGTCCTGGAGCCGGGCGACCCGGCTTCGCAACGCCGCCTGCACGGCCTCGTCATTCCGCACCTCGCCCCAGACCAGGCCGCGCAGGCGTTCCGGGGGCTCGGGCGGCGTCAGCCGGCTGACGATCCACGTGACGGCGAGAGTGAACACGAAGGACCACCAGGCGACGAACAGGAACGGTTCCTCGGACGGGAACAGCCCGTCCATGGCGGGGCTGTTGAGCAGCAGGCAGAGCCCGACGCCCGAGACCAGACCGGCAGCGCCGCCGTAACGGTTCGCTCCGCGCCACAGGATGCCGAGCAGGAGAACGGCCAGCGTCGGCCCCTGGATCAGGGAGAAGACGGTCTGGATCGCGTTGTAGATGTTGCTGAAGCGTTGCTCGATTTCGGGCGCGATGAAGGCGGCGACGAGAAGCAGCACGGCGGACAGGATGCGTCCGAAGCGGAGTTCCGCGGCCGTGCCGAGCTCGGCGCGGCCCAGGCGGCGACGAAGCCGCCCCAGCAGGTCGCGGCTCCAGAGGGTCGCCGCGGAGTTCAGGTTCGAGTCGACGCTCGACATCAGCGCCGCCAGGAAGGCGGCGAACATCAGGCCGCGCAGGCCCGGCGGCAGCAGTTGGGCGATCAGGCTCGGCACCGCCTCGTCGGCATTCTGGAGGTCGGGGACGATCAGGATCGCGGCAAGCCCCGGCAGGGCGACGAGCAACGGGATGAACAGCTTGAGGAAGCCGGCGAGAAGCACGCCCGCCTTCGCGTCCCACTCGCTGCGCGCGCCGAGCGCCCGCTGCACGATCGTCTGGTTACCGGTGTAGTAGGCGATGGAGAGGACGATGCCGAGACCGAGGACGATCCCGGTCCAGGGGAAGGGAGTCGTCGTGTCGTGCGGCAGGTAGAGCGAGAAGTGGTCCGCGTACTGGGCGCCCTGGTTGAGCACGCCGTCGCGAAGGGCCGCCAGCCCGCCGACCTCGTAGAGGGCGCGCGCGACCAGGGCGGCGCCGCCCACGAACATGATGATGAGTTGCAGCACGTCGGTCATCACGACCGCCGCCAGGCCGCCGCTGATCGTGTAGATGCCGACGATTGCCGTCGTGATCCGGATCGAAAGCTGTGGGTCCCAACCGAGCACCGTCCGCATGAGGAGCGCCGTGGCGTGGATCATGATCCCGAGGTTCAGCACCAGGATGACGCCCCAGGCAAGAGCCAGGAAGCTGCGCACGCCGCTGCCGTAGCGCCGGCCCAGGAACTCGGGCACGGTGTAGACGCCGCTTCGCCAGTAGAAGGGCACGATCAGGAAGGCCGCGATCAGGAGCGCCGGCATCGAGCCGAGCCAGTCGAAGTTCGCCTGGGCTAGCCCGTAGCGGTAGGTGCCGCCGGCGACGGCGATGAAGTCCGTGGCGCCGATGTCGCTGACCACGATCGACATGCCGATCGCCCAGAACGGCAGGGCGCGGCCTGCGAGCAGGAAGTCGCCGCTGGTCTTGACGTAGCGGCTGAAGGTGGTGCCGATGACCAGTATCCCCGCCAGGTAGACGAGGACGATCGCGGTGTCCAGGCCGGAGAGACCCCAGATCATGGCGCGTCGCCTTCCGTCGACGCCGCGCCGATCGCGGTCGCGGTCCGGAGGTGGCTGAGACTCACCTCGACGTCGCGCTCGGGTGCTCCGCTGGCTTCGGGGGTCTCGTCCTGCTCGACGACGAACAGGCGCACGCCGGCTTCGAGCGCTGCGGCGACGCAGCCGGCGATGTCCACGTCACCTTCACCCAGCGGCCGGAACCAGCGCTCCGAGGTGGCTTGCTCGGCCGCCCTTTCCTCGGGCACTCCGGGGAGCAGACCGTCCTTCAAGTGTAGAAGGTGCACGCGGTCGCCGAGTTCCCTGAGCAAGGCCACCGGGTCGGCGCCGGCGAAGGCGGCCCAGTAGGTGTCCAGCTCCAGTCCCCAGCCGTCCTGGGAGCGGCAGGAGACGAGCGCGTGCAGGCCGTCCCGGCCGAGCCTTTCCGGCTGGCCGTCGTCGAACGGGAGCAACTCGAACTCGTGGTTGTGGTACGCGAAACGGAAGCCGCCGGCCCGGAACCGGTAGCTCAGCAGGTCGAGGCGGCGGCCGAGTTCCATGTAGTGCGCGCGGCTGCCGTCACCGCGCTGGTCGGTGTCGAGCCAGGGGCAGACGAGCACCTGGCAGTGGAGTGTGCGGTAGGTGTCCATCACCCCGGCCGGATCCGCCTCCAGTTCGGAGAGCGGCACGTGGGCCGCGAGGAGCCCGAGGCCTCGTTCCGACAGAAGCGCGCGGAGGTCCTCGGCCGTGCGTCCCCGGAGGCCGCCGAACCACTCGATCTCGTCGTAGCCGGCCTCCGCCGCCTGATCGAGGGCGGTTTCGAGATCCTGCTCTGCCTGCCGCCGGAGGGTGTAGAGCTGGAGCGCCACCCGCGGAGCGCCGACCGCGCCATCCGTCAACGGGACGGCTCCGTTGGCACGTCGCCTGGCGTTTCCTCGATCAGCCCGTGGTAGAGGCCGAGGTAGTAGGGCAAGAGGAAGCTGGCGCCGTCGGCCAGGTAGCGGCCCTGGCCGCCGTGGTCGAGTCGCCAGGGGTCGTGATTCCAGTGGTTGACGAAGCGCTCGTCGATCGGCAGCACGCGGCCGTCCAGTAGGTGACCGCGAACGCCACGGCGCTCTTCCTGGTCTCGCAGCAGCACGATGTCGAGCCGGTGGCTGTTCGAGAGCGCCCAGTCGAAGCGGTCGAGAGGATAGAGGACCAGGCTCTCGACGGCGTCGTTCAGAGGAAAGTCGTCGCGACGGTAGGTCTCGTTGTCGAAGGCGTCACGGTAGCCGTTGCCGTCGATGGCGGTGGCGTGGATGAAGTCGAACAGCGGATTCCGTTCCGGTTGCAGGACCTTCCAGTACTGGCGCAGCGAGTGGGCGACGACACCGCGCACCGCCTCGTCCCGCTCGTACGTCAGGAGGTGGTAGAAGTTCATGAACGCCATCTCGTCGTCCGACTGGTTGCCGGTGCCGGGGCCACTCTGGACTTTCGGGTTGCGCAGATTGGCCAGATAGGCGTGGTCGTCGAGGAGACTCCGCGCGGCATCGGCGTAGCGTTGCGCGCGCCGGGCCCCGGCCTCGGACCCCGTGTCGCTCATGTGTTCGGCGATTCGCAGGTAGGTCAGGTAGGAGAGCGAGTTGAGCCCCCGCTCCTCCCACCAGTCCTGGTCATGGTTCAGTTGCTCCGGGCCGAAGACCGCCCAGCGGGTGCGCTGCCCGTCATGGTCGATGAGAGCGCCACCGCCGTCGATCAGGTGGTCGACGATCGCGAGCACCGTCTCGCGGACCTCGGCGCGTTCCGTCTCGGTGTCCGCGACCAGGTCGTAGTACAGGCCGTAGAAGAAGAAGTGGCCGTCCAGCTCGTCGGAGCTCGTGTCGCTCTTCCAGTACCACTTGCCGTCGGCGCTGGTGGGCCAGCGGGGATCGATGACCTTCCACAGCCCGTCGCGTTCCTCGCGGAACCGGCGGTCGCTCTCGACCCGGCCGGCGTTGGGGTTCGGGCCGTCAGCCGGCAGGATGGTGCGGGCGACGAAACCGGGCCTGGCCGGCGGCGTGCCGCCCTGGGTCACGAGTTGGAGGAAGCGCAGCGCCTCGAACGCCCGGCGTGCGTTTTGGCGGGCTTCCGGCTCGCCGGTGACGGCCCAGCGCAGGCACTCGGCCGCGCCGTACATCGAGGTCCACAGGCCGTCGTTGTCGCTGTCGGACTGGCGGAACGCCGACGTGTCGCCGGGGTTCTCGAGAGCGACACCCAGGACGTAGCCGTAGGGGGTGCGGCGGTGGAAGCGGTCGATCGCGTCGTGGAACCGCTCCGCCTTCTGCCGCAACGTCATCGGACGCAGGTGGATCACTCCGGGCCCGGCGGGGGTCTCGACCCCCACAGTGCCGTCCCGGTCGACCTGCACTTCCAGCACGTGGTCGTGAGGCAGCCAGCGCCGTCCCTGCCGGTACTGCCAGCGGGGCGGCTCGTCCGGGGAAGCGCCAGGGATCAGACGGACGAGGCCGCGGGTCGTGCCCGCCCAGATCGAGCCGTCCGGCGCCGCGGCGAGGCTGGTGAAATCGTTCCAGGGCAAGCCGTCGTGCCGGTCGTAGAGCCGCCAGGCTCCCGTGACTTCGTCGAGAGCGCCCAGACCCTGCGGCGAGGCGAACCACAGCCTGCCGTCGTAGTCGAACTCGACCGCCCGCACGTCGACGGGCGCCCAGCTTCGGTCGCCGTCGCGCGGGAACAGGCGGCGCCAGACGGTCTCGGAGCCGTCCCGCAGGTAGACGCCGGCGGACGTGGCGGCCGCGACCCGGATCGCGGCATCCGTGATGACCTCGCGGACTTCGCCGGGGGCGTCGAGGGTGGTGGCGGGGGACGGCGCCACCGTGGGCGAAGCGTCGTCGCCGTCGGTTGGCGGCTCGTACTCCGCCACTTGCTGCACGAACGGTTCGACCCGGATTGGCAACTCCGTCTGGCCCGCCAGGGCGAGAGGGACCACCAGCAACCCGAGCAGTGAGGCTGCACGCAGGTTCACGCCGGGAAGACTAGCTTGCGTCCGTCGGTTCCGGCCTCAGGCGCGCACGGTCCGTACCCCGTACAGGGGGAAGTGCGTGTCGCGAGTGACGACCGTGAGTCCCTCGGCCTGAGCCTGGGCGATCAGGAACCGGTCGAAGGGGTCCTTGTGATGCCGGGGCAGCCGTGCGGCCAGCTCCGCGTGATGGAAGGTCAGCGGCAGATGGGAGAGTCCCTTCTCGTCGACCATCGCGGCGAGGTTGTCCGGGGCCTCCATCTTCCCTTTCAGCCGCTTGACCGTGACTTCCCATGCTGTGACGGCGCTGACGAAGATCTCGTTGCGAGGGTCGGCTATCGCTGCGTGGGCGCCCCTCCGGAGCATCGACTCGTCCGAGATCCACCAGAGGAATGCGTGGGTATCGAGCAGCAGACGCTCCACCGTCAGGTTTCGTCCGGGAAGATCTTCGAGTTCATGAGCTCCTCGAAGAGTTCCTCGTCCGGCTCATCGAAGTCCGGCGCCATCCAGATCTTCCCTTCCAGACCACCGGGTTTGCGGGGTTCCAGCTTCTTCTCGCGGTAGGGCTCGAGCCGCAGATACGGCTCTCCCGCCCTGGCGATGACGATCTCCTCGCCTTCCCAGGCCAGCCTGCCGAGGCGCGAGAGTTGTGATTTCGCTTCGTGCATGTTCACCTTCATCCGTTTCTCCCCTCCAGAATCCGGCCTGGCTAAGTCTGGCTAAGTCTCGTTCCGCCGTCAAGCAGGTAGGGCATTTCTCATGGCAGAGTCGTCGCCATGGCGGACACGCGACTCCGCGTACTGCGCGACGGCGAGATCGAGGTTCTGCTCGACCTGCTGGACGGCTGGCCGTTTCCGGACGGTCAGAGCGGGCGCATCTTCTTCCGCCGCTACATCGAGCTCGATCCCGCGTTCGAACCGCGCAACGTCTGGGTGGCCGAGCAGGGCGGTGAACTGGTCTCGTGTGTGCAGATCTTCCCGCGACGGGTTCGGGTCCGCGGCGAAGCGCTGCCCATGGGCGGCATCGGCAGCGTGTTCACCAGGCCGGACCACAGGCGTCAAGGCGTGGCCGGCGCCCTGCTCGAGCGGGTGATCGACGCGATGCGTGAGAGAGGGATGGTGCTCTCGTACCTCCTCGCCGAGCGACTGCGTTGGTACGGGCAGTACGGCTACCGGCCGTGGTCGCGCGGCTGGCGCACCCTGCACTGGTCGCAGGTTGACGGCTCGCTGCCTCGGGACGTCCGTCGCTACGACCCGGTGGCCGACGCGGGCGAACTGGAGCGTCTATGGAGCGTCTACGCAGGCGGCGCTGCTGGCGCACGACTGAACGGCATCGTCGACCGCGGCTCTGCGCAGGACTGGCAGAGCAGCTTCCAGCTTGCAGGCACGCCGGAGGAGGACATCTGGGTCGCGGACGGCGGATCTCGTAGAGCGGCCTACCTGCGCGTCGCCGACTTCAGCGGCCGGCTACGCGTCCTGGAGTGGGGCCGCGAGCGGGATGCAGCGCCGGCCTTGTGCGGGTTACTGGCCGCTGCCATGACAGGGCGGAGCGTCGAATCGATCCGGATGCCCCTGATTCGGGACGAAACCCTGGAAGGCTTGCTGGGCGCCGCCGGCACTCGGATCGACGCCCGGCCGGCATGGGATGAGTTGCCGCCGGAGGCGACGCCTCCCGCCACCTGGATGGTTCGTAGCCTGGACGACGAGGCGTTCGCGAAGCGGTTGAGTACGGCGAACGAGGGTGATCTCCTCGCCCGTTTCCTGCCCCCCGAGCGTTTCGCCCTCTGGGAGGCGGATCGGTTCTAGGCGCGCTCCACGGAGTAGACCAGATCGACAGTGCCCGTCTCCTTGTAGACGTCCTGTGCCTGGAGTTCGAGCTTGATCCGCGGTGCCGGTTCGGCGATCAGCGGAACGCCTCCGCCGAGAATCGTTGGAATCACCGCGACCTCCACCGTGTCGACGAGACCCGCCTCGGCGAGGCTGCGGAACAGCGACCCACCGCCGAACAACCAGATGTCCTTCTTGCCGTCCTCCTCGCGCAGGGTTTGGACGACCTCCTTCCAGTCGTCGCCGACGATCGTGAGGTTCTTGTAGTCGGCCTGCCGGAGCGTGCGCGAGAACACGTAGGTCCGCGCCCCGGGCATCGAACCCCGGTCCTGCCCGCCGGTGCTCTCGAAGGTCTTCCGGCCGACCAGGTAGGTGTCGAACTCGCCGTACAGCTCGGCGAAGTCGTAGTCGGGATCGATGACGATCCAGTCCGCTTCGCCGTTGGGCCCGGCGATGTAGCCGTCCAGGCTCATGGCTACGCAGTAGCGAACTCGTCTCATTGCTGTTGGTCTCCGCGGAGTGTCTTCGCGTCAGCAGTGCGGCGTGCAGAACACCGCAGAGCCTAGTCCGTCGCCGCCCGCGGCTAGACTCCGAGCCGTGCAAGTCCTCGACCCCTCCTGGGAGGGCTCACCGCCACAACTCTCGCCGGCGCCCCGGTTGGAAGCGTTGGCTGGCGCCGATGTTGCCTTGCTCTCGAATGGCAAGGCCGGCGTCGCGCCGCTGTTCGACCACCTCGAGTCGCTGCTGCGGGAACGCTGGAAGGTGGCGGCGGTCGAGCGCGCGACGAAGGGGAACTACAGCGCCCCGGCCGAGCGGGAACTCGTGCGCCGTCTGGCGAGGCGCCGCCTGGTCATCACCGGCGTCGGCGACTGAGGGAGCTGCTCGTCGTGCAGTCTGCACGACGCCGTCACGTTCGAGCGCGAAGGTGTGCCCGCGGTCGGCGTGATGACGTCGGCGTTCGTCGATGGCGCCGAGTTGATGGCGCACGCCTGCGGGGCCCCGGACTATAGGTTCGCGGTGATCGAGCATCCGATCAGCAGCGCGACCGACATCGAACTCCTGGAACGGGCGGGAGAGATCGTGAGGCAGGCGGAGGAGCTGGTGCTAGCCGGGGGGCCGCAGAACCCGCCGTGACGGGTTCGCGACAACGAGCCGGTGTTGTAGCCGTAGCGCTGGCCGCAATGCTCACGGCACCGGCGACAGCCGAGAATGGCGTCGTGCTGGCCGAGTTCATCTTCAACGACGCGCCGCATCCCGAGTGCCACGCCTCGACGATCGCCGAGACGGCTTCGGGCGCTCTGGTCTCTGCCTGGTTCGGCGGGACCGCCGAGCGGAACGCGGATGTAGGCATCTGGTTCAGCCGGCAGGGCGTCGACGGCTGGACGCTTCCGGTCGAGGTGGCCAACGGCGTCCAAACGGGCGGCGGTCGCTACCCGACCTGGAACCCCGTTCTCTACCAGTCGCCGCGTGACGGCGCGCCCCTGCTCCTCTTCTTCAAGGTGGGGCCGAGCCCGCCGGAGTGGTGGGGGATGGTCATGGAGTCGGTGGACGACGGCCGCACCTGGAGCGAGCCCCGGCGGCTTCCGGACGGAATTCTGGGTCCCATCAAGAACAAGCCGATCACCCTGTCCGACGGCAGTCTGCTCGCCGGCTCGAGCATCGAGGACGCGCCCGAACCTCCGGCCTGGCGGGCGCACTTCGAGCGTTCTCCCGATCTGGGACGAACCTGGACGCGCAGCGAGCGACTGGCCGGCAGGACCGCGGGCGGCGACGACTTCTGGATCATCCAGCCGACGATCCTGGCGCTTGGCGACGGCGAACTCCTGGCGCTGTTCCGGTCCAAGCAGAGTCGCATAGCGGCGTCCCGCTCAGCGGACGAAGGTCGTTCCTGGGGGCCGATCTACGCCACCGGCCTGCTCAACCCCGACGCCGGGGTCGATGGCCTCACGCTGGCCGATGGCCGGCACCTCCTCGTCTACAACCACAAGGTGCGCGTGGATGGCGCCTGGGCCGGTTCCCGGACGCGCCTGAACGTGGCGCTATCGGACGACGGCGACACCTGGGACGCGGCGCTGATGCTGGAAGACCAGGACGGGGAGTACTCCTATCCGGCGGTCATCCAGGCCCGTGACGGGATGGTCCATGTGACGTACACGCATCGGCGCACGCGCATTCGGCACCTGGTCCTCGACCCGGCCGCGCTCGCGCAGTACCCGATGTCCGGAGTCGAGTGGCCGGCGGAAGCGCCGGTCCTGCCTCCCGAGTGACCGCAGGCGCCGATCTCGTCGTTTTCGTCGTCTACCTGGCGGCGGTGGTGGTGCTTGGCCTCTCGCTGGCCAAACGGAGTGGAACGGCGCGGGGGTTCATGGTCGCCGGCGGAGCGCTGCCCGGCTGGGCGGTTGGCATGTCGATGTTCGGCACGTTCCTGTCAAGCAACACGTTCATCGGGGTCCCCGGGCAAGCGTACGGCGGCAACTGGAACGCGTTCGTCTTCTCGCTGTCCCTGCCGGTGGCGGCGTTCCTCGCGGCGCGCTGGTGGATCCCGTTCTATCGCAGCGGCGCTGCGTTGTCGGCCTACCACCACCTCGAAGCCCGGTTCGGCCGCTGGGCCCGGACCTACGCCGTTGCCTGCTACCTGCTGACGCAGTTCGCGCGGGTCGGCTCGATCCTGTTCGGCGTCGCCCTGGCGATGAACGCCCTGACCGGCTGGCCGGTGGCCTGGATCATCCTCTGCACTGGCATCGTCGTCACGGTCTACACCCTCGTCGGCGGCATCGAGGCGGTCATCTGGACCGACGTGATCCAGAGTGTCGTGCTGACCATCGGGGCTCTGATCGTTGGCGGGCTCCTGATCGCGGATGCGCAGGGTGGGTTCGGCGGACTGCTTGAGGTGGCGCAGGCGGCGGAGAAGTTCTCCCTCGGCAGCTTCTCGTTCGACTTCACGACCTCGACCTTCTGGGTCGTCCTGGTCTACGGCCTGTTCATCAACTTCACCAACTTCGGCATCGACCAGAGCTACGTCCAGCGCTATCACGCGGCGGTGAGCGACCGTGCCGCGTCTCGCTCGGTGTGGCTGGCGGCCGGCCTCTACCTGCCGGTTTCGGCCGTCTTCTTCTTCATCGGTACAGGGCTCTTCGTCGTTCTCCAGGGACAGCCCGAGGCGGCCGGTCTCGCCGCCGATCAGGCCTTCCCGCACTACATCTCGACCCGGTTACCGTCCGGCGCCGCGGGCCTGCTGATCGCCGCGCTGTTCGCGGCGGCGATGAGCAGCATCGACACCTCGTTCAACAGCTCGGCCACGGTGTTCCTGTCGGACATCTACCGGACGTACATCCGGCCCGAGCGCGGTCCGGACGGCGGCGAGGCCGAGGACCTGAGTGTGCTGCGTCGTTCGACCGTCGTCATCGGCGTTCTCGGCACGGGCGCGGCGCTACTGATGATCGGCGCCGAGAGCCTGCTGGACGTCTGGTGGACGGTGTCGGGCATCTTCGCCGGCGGACTGCTGGGACTCTTCGCGCTCGACCGGCTGGCGCCGCGGGCCGGGCGAGCGGCGGCCCAGATCGGAGTGGCGGTGGGCGTGCTGGTCATCGTCTGGATGACGGTGTCGCCGCAGCTCGAGGGCGGCCTGGCCATGCTGCGCATTCCGCTGCACAGCTACATGATCACCGTCATCGGCACGCTCACGATCTTCGGCGTCGGTCTGGTGCTTTCCGGTGGGCGCCGGACGCCCGGCGCTGCGATAGGGTGACAGCCTTCGCGCAGCCACCGATGTTCGCTCGAGATTCTCCGCCGACCCCGCGCTCCGACCGTCCACGCCGGCTGGCGGTCCTCCTGGTCTCCTCGCTCCTGCTGCTGTCGCTCGCCGGCTGCAACGACCGCGGGGATCTACTGGGCGTCGAGCTCGTCGTCTTCACCCTCGGCGAGTGGGCCGGCACCGGGCCCCAGGGAGAGGAGTTCCGGTTCATCCTGGAACGCGACGATGACGACGTGAGGCTCGCCGCCTTCCTCGTCAACCTGCCGGGACTCGCGGACGCCGCCGTGGGCGAGCCCGAGGCGTGCGCCACGCTCGTCAATGCGTTCACCAGGTTCGGCAACTCCAACGCGAACGTCCGGATTCGCGAAGCGGGCTTCCAGTTCCGTACGCCGAACGACGTCCGGGTCGACCAGGACGGCCTGATCGAGGCGGTGATCACCGGCACCTTCGACTCTCCGGACAGCGCGATGGTGGACGCCGAGATCGAGATCGACGCCACGCGCTTTCTCCCTTGCCGCATCGAGACGATGGCCAGTTGGGAGATGGAGCCGGTCGGTTCCTGAATCGCGGGCTCGACCGGCGCGAGGCGGAGGCGGAGGATGTATCCCGGCAGGTACGCGCGCGAAACCCCGGACAAGCCGGCGGTCATCATGGCCGGAACCGGCGAGGCGGTTACCTACCTCGAACTCGACCGTCGGTCGAACCGTCTGGCTCAGCTCTGGTACGCGCAGGGACTGCGGCCGCGCGACCACGTGGCGATCTTCATGGAGAACCACCCGCGCTACTTCGACGTCTACTGGGCCGCGATCCGGTCGGGCCTCTACCTGACCACGGTGAATCGTTATCTGACCGCGGAGGAGGCGGCGTACATCGTCAAGGACTGCGGCGCGCGGAGCATCGTCGGTTCGGCGAAGCTGGCCGAAGCGTGTGCCGAACTGACCGACATGATCCCGAGCTGTCCGAGCCGGCTGATCGTCGACGACGACGGATTGGGCATTCCAGCCGGCTGGGACGACTATGGCGAGGCGACAGCCGCGTTCCCGGCCGAGCCGCTCGCCGATCAACCGCGCGGCAGCACGATGCTCTACAGCTCCGGCACCACCGGACGGCCCAAGGGCATCCTGCGGCCGCTGACCGGTTTGTCGGTCGAGGAGATGCCGGACCAGCGGTTCGAGGTGCTGACGACCATCTACGGCATCGACGCCGATTCGATCTACCTGTCGCCGGCGCCCCTGTACCACGCCGCGCCGCTCGGCTTCACGGCCGGTACGCAGACCCTCGGCGGCACGGTGGTCGTCATGGAGCGGTTCGACCCCGAACTCTCGCTCAAGGCGATCGAGGACTACGGGATCACCGTGAGCCAGTGGGTGCCGACGATGTTCAGCCGGATGCTCAAGCTCCCAGAGGAAGCGCGCACCCGCTACGACCTGTCGAGCCACAAGCGGGCGATTCACGCCGCCGCTCCCTGCCCGGTCGACGTCAAGCGCCGGATGATCGAGTGGTGGGGGCCGATCATCCTGGAGTACTACGCCGGCTCCGAGGGCAACGGCATGTGCGCGGTCGAAACGGAGGAATGGCTCAGGAAACCGGGCACGGTCGGCCAGTGCCTGACCGCGACGGTGCACATCTGTGACGACGAGGGCGAGGAGTTGCCGGCGGGCGAGCCGGGGACGATCTTCTTCGAACCGCCCGAGGACGCGGATCTGTTCGAGTACCACGGCGACCGGGAGAAGACGCTCGGCTCGCGGCACCCGCGCCATCCCCGCTGGAGCACGCTCGGCGATGTCGGCTACCTGGACGAGGACGGCTACGTCTTCCTGACCGATCGCAAGGCGTTCATGATCATCTCGGGCGGCGTCAACATCTATCCGCAGGAGATCGAGGACGCTCTGATCCTCCACCGGAAGGTGGCCGACGTGGCGGTGATCGGCGTGCCGAGCGAGGACCTGGGCGAAGAGGTCAAGGCGGTCGTCCAGTTGATGCCCGGTTTCGAGGAGAGTACGGACGTGGCCGAGGAGCTTCTGGTCTACGCGCGCGAGCGCGTGGCGCACTACAAGGCGCCGAAGTCGATCGACTTCGAGGAACAGCTCCCACGGCTTCCGACCGGGAAGCTCTACAAGCGCCTGCTGCGGGACCGTTACTGGACGGGCCGTACCTCGCGGATCGTCTAGGGACTGCGACTGGCTTGCTGACCAGGATCGCGGACGAACTCGCTGCGGCGGTCGACGACCTCCGTTTCGGCCCGCCGGTCGCTCACGTCTACAACCCGCTGATCTACGCCCGGGCGGCGCACCACGCGTACCTGAATCTGGCCGGCGCCGGACCGGACAGGGTGATTCTCGTGGGGATGAACCCCGGACCGTGGGGCATGACCCAGACCGGCGTGCCGTTTGGCGAGGTGGCGTACGTGCGGGAGTGGCTGGGCATCGGAGCAGGAGTGGAGCCGCCCGCGGACCAACACCCGAAACGCCCGATTCTCGGCTTCGACTGCCGGCGGAGCGAGGTCAGCGGACGGCGGGTCTGGGGTTGGGCGAAGCAGCGTTTCGAGAACCCGGAGGCGTTCTTCAGGCGCTTCCTGATATGGAACTACTGCCCGCTGGCGTTTCTCCTGGAGAGGGGCGCCAACCTGACTCCGGACCGGCTGTCGGCACGCGAAAAGGCGCCGCTGTTTCAGGCCTGCGATCGGGCGCTGCGGCAGGCGGTCGAAGCGCTGGAACCCCGACTGGTGGTCGGCATCGGCGTGTTCGCGGAAGGCCGGGCGCGCCGGGCGCTCGGGGACCTGGGCGTGCCGGTCGGCCGGATGCTTCATCCGAGCCCGGCCAGTCCGGCCGCGAACCGCGGCTGGCAGCAGCAGGCGGAGCGTGATCTGCGCGCCCTGGGCGTGGCGCTAGCGTAGTTCGACCGTCGTGTCCTCGATGGCCAGGACCACCGCGTCGTGGATCGCGGGCCGGAGCCTGCGGATCGCGATGTTCTCGCGGGTCGGGTGGACCCGGTTGGTCAGCAGGACGACGATCAGCTCCAGTTCCGGGTCGATCCAGAGCGAGGTGCCCGTGAAGCCGGTGTGGCCGTAGGAGCGGGACGAGAAGTAGCGGCCGGCGGAGCTGGGGTCGGACGGCGTGTCCCAGCCCAGCGCGCGGCTGCTGCCGGGCACGAGTTCGGCCCGGCGGGTGAAGAGGACGACCGTGTCGTGGCCGGCGATCCGACGGCCGCCGTAGGCGCCGCCGTTCAGCATCGCCTGGGCGAACGCGGCGACGTCGCGAGCGGTGCCGAACAGGCCGGCGTGGGGCGCCACGCCGCCGAGAGCGTGGGTGTTCTCGTCGTGGACTTCGCCGTGCGGCAGTCGTCCCCGCCAGGTGTCGAACTCGGTCGGAGCGATTCGTTCGCGCAGGGACTCCGCGGGCAGGTAGCTGGTGTCGGCCAGCCCCAGCGGATCGAGGATCTCGTTCTGGACCATCTCGGCGAGGCCATGGCCGGATTCACGCTCCAGGATCTCCCCGAGCAGCAGGACGCCGAGGTCCGAGTAGATCGACCGTTGGCGGGGCCCGACTTCCAGTTCGGTGGCGGCGATGTGCTCCAGGTAGCGGGAGCGGGCCTCGTCGCGGTCAAGACCTTCGCCGAGTTCCCGGAACAGCTCGGAGCAGCAGGGCAGGCCGCTCGAATGGGCCAGGAGGTCCCGCAGCGTGGCCCCGCCCACCGGCGACCCTTCGAGCTCCGCCAGGTAGGAGGCCGCCGTGGAGTCCAGGTCGAGCGCGCCGGATTCGACCCGGCGCATCATCAGGGTCGTCGTCGCGATGACCTTGGTCAGCGAGGCCAGGTCGTAGATCGTCGATCGAGTGACGGCGGGGGCGTCGTCCCCGTAGGTCAGGCGACCGGCGGCATGTTCGAGGACGACCGTGCCGCCGCGGGTGACCACAAGCACGCCGCCGGGTGTGACGCCGGCCGCGACAGCTTCCTCGAGCAGGTCCGCGGCACGCTCGAGCCGAACTGGGTCGAGGCCGACCGCGGCGGCCGGAGCGTCGCGAAGCACGGTGGCCTGTGGCGGTTCGGCCGACATCGGTGGAGATAGGGGCGCCGTTGGACGGGACGATTGACAGGCGGAGGTGGCCGCGAGCAGGAGGACAGCCGCCAGGAGCGGAGCCGGTCGTGCGGAGGCGAGTCCCCGCACGGCTTCCATGGCGGGCGAAGAAGGCAAGGCGGCCAGAATAGGAGCTTGGACCGTTGAACGCAACGAGGTGCCCCCGTGCAAGGCGGTTGCTATCCTGAGGCCTTCGTGTCAACCGCGCGCTCGATGACGAGCGCCCGGAGTGGTTCACGGGTGGACTCGCAGCTCGCCACCGGGGTGGAGAAGAGAGCATGTTTGGAGGAGGAGCGTCGACGATGAGAGGTTCTCTGGCGTGGATCGTGTTGGGTGTGGCGCTGGCCGCCGGTTGCGGCTACGGCGGCGACAGCGAGGAGGCGGAGCCGATGGCGGAGGAGGCAACGGAAGCGATGGAGAGTGACGGCACGGTTCTGCGCAATGACCCGGCAATGGACGACCTGGTGCCGGTCGGCGCCGTGGTCGAGAAGGTCGCCGACGGCTTCACGTTCACCGAGGGCCCGGTGTGGGTTCCCGGTGACCCCGACCGCCTCTACTTCAGCGACATCCCGCAGAACAAGGTCTACCGCTGGTCCGAGAGCGAGGGCGCGGTCGTGTTCCTCGATCCCGTCCTTCCGGACGATGCCGGCACCGGCGGCATCGGCGGATCGAACGGTCTGGCGCTCCACCCGGACGGCCGCCTCGTCCTCTGCGAGCACGGCAACCGCGTGGTGTCCGCCATGGCGCTGGACGGCGAGCGTGTGACCCTGGCCGGAAGCTATGACGGCAAGCGGCTCAACAGCCCGAACGACATCGTTTACCACTCGAGCGGGTCGGCCTTCTTCACCGATCCGCCCTACGGTCTGCCGAACCAGTCCGAGAACAAGGAGCAGGAGCACAACGGCATCTACCGGCTGGACCCGGACGGCACGGTGACCCTGCTCGAAACCGGCCAGACCCGTCCCAACGGCCTCGGCCTGTCCCCGGACGAGAAGACGCTCTACGTCGCGAACTCCGACGCGGCGCCCAACCGGTACTGGAAGAAGTACGCGGTGAACGACGACCTCACCCTGGGCGAAGGCGAGATGTTCTTCGACGCCAGCGACATGGAGGCGCCCGGCGCGCCGGACGGCCTGGCCGTCGATGTCGACGGAAACGTCTTCGCGACCGGGCCGGGCGGCGTGATGGTCATAGCACCCGACGGCCGTCACCTGGGCACGATCGCGCCGGCCGAACTGCCCGCGAACACCGCCTTCGGCGGCGACGGCAGCACGCTCTACATGACGGCGCGCTCCGGGCTCTACCGGGTCAGCACGAACACCCGAGGCCTCGTGTACGCCGGCGGCGAGTAGGCAGCGGCGCCGGTTGCACCCGCCCGCGGCGCCGAGTAGCCTCGCGTGGGCCTGAGCGGCAGCTTCGGCCTTGCCGACTGGCTGATTCTGCTGGCGCTGTTCGTCGCCATCACGGTGATGGCGCGCTCGCTGTCGCGGCGCCAGAAGACGGAGCGCGACTACTTCGGCGGCGCCCGGAACCTCCCCTGGTACGCGGTGGCGGCCTCCCTGGTCGCGACCGAGATCAGCGCGGTCACCTACATCAGTCTGCCCTCGATCGTCCATCGGCCGGGAGGCGACCTGACCTACCTGCAGATCGGGTTGTTCGGCTATCTGGCTGCCCGGCTGCTGGTGGCGTGGCTGCTCGTTCCCGCCTACTACCGCTACGACGTGATGAGTCCCTACGACCTGATCGAGCGGAGGCTGGGCACGGCGGGAGCCTCCGTGCGACGGACGGCGACCGGCATGTTCTGGCTGGGGGGCGTTCTGGCCCAGTCGGCCCGGGTCTACCTCTCCGCGGTCGTCCTGGGCGTCCTGCTCCACCGGGAACTGGGATGGCTGGAACGGACAACGGGCGTGCCGCCCCACGTGGCGGCGGTGACGGCGGTGGTCGTCATCGCCGTGGTCTGGACCTGGCTCGGCGGCATCGCCGCGGTAGTCTGGACCGACGTCGTCCTCTTCCTGCTGTTCGTGGCCGGGGTCGCGGTCAGCCTGGGCGTCGTGGCGTGGGAGCTCGAGGCGGGCATGGCGCCGGCACTCGCCGAAGCGTGGAGCGAGGGGAAGTTCACCTTGTTCGACCTGTCGGCGTCCCTTGTCGCGCCCTACACGCTCTGGGCCGCGTTGATCGGCGCGACGATCGGCGGCGTGGCTGCCTTCGGCACCGACCAGTTGATGGCGCAACGCCTCTTCTGCTGCCGCAGCGCGCGGGACGCTCAACTGGCGGTGGTGGCCAGCGGCGCGTCCGTGCTCGTCTCCCTCTCGTTCGCCTTCGTCGGGATCGGCTTGTGGGCCTACTACGAGCAGACGCCGCTTGCAGGCGTGGCGGCCGAGATCGTGGCCGAGCAACCCGACCGGGTTTTCGCCGTCTTCGCGGTCGAGGCGGTGGCCGTCGGTCTGAAGGCGCTCGTCGTCGCCGGCGCGTTGGCGGCGGCGGTGTCCAGCCTCGACTCGATCCTCGCGGCGCTCGCGCAGACGACATCCGCGCTCCTGCGCCCCCGCGCGCGCTCCGCCAACGGCGTGCGCCTGCCGCGGCTGCTCGTGCTCGGCTGGGGGTTCGTGCTCGCTCTGACCTCGCTCGCGATGGACACGGTGGCGGCCCGCTACGACGCGCTGCTCGACCTCGCCCTGGCGATGGCCGGGTACACCGGCGGCGCTCTGCTGGCGGCCGTGGCTCTGGCTCTGGCGCCGCTCGGCCGTGACGGGCGGGGTTTCCTCTGGTCGGGGCCACTCTCGGCGCTCGCCGTCTTCGCCGCGGTCTGGCATCAGCCGGCGGCGGGCTGGATCTGCCTGCTCGGCGTCGTGGTGCTGGTCGTTGCCTGGCTGCACATGGACGGCCGCGGCCGCCCGGGCGCAAGCCTGTTGCTGGCCCTGGGCGCCGGCGGTGTCCTCGCCCTGTGGCGCTGGGCGGAGGGGCCCGGTGGCGAGGTGCTCGCCTGGCCGTGGTATGTGCCGCTGGGAGCGGTAGTGGCCTGGCTGTGGGGGCTGGGGCTCAGCGGGCGGACGGAAGAGCCGGCCGCCGGCGCACCCAGTGTGGGACGTCTACAGGGTTCTTGCTAGCGTGCCGCCATGAGCGAGAAGGAAGGCGCTACGCGGAGGCAGGTGATGGCCGCGGCAGGCGCACTGGGAGCGGCCGCGGTGGCGGGCTCGGCTTGCGCCCCGTCGGACCGGGGCCGGGCCGGACCGCCGGGAGCCGCGCCGACGCCGGAGGTGGGCAGCTTCGAACTCGAAGAAGTGACCATCGCCGAGTTGGGGCGGCAGATGGCCGAGGGGGAGCGGACGAGCCGGGAGATAACCGAGCTCTACATCGACCGCATCGAGGCCCTGGATCGCCAGGGTCCGACGCTGCGCTCCGTCATCGAGACGAACCCGGACGCGCTCGAGATCGCGCAAGAACTCGACCGCGAGCGGGCCGCCGGAAACGTGCGCGGCCCGCTGCACGGCGTTCCGATCCTGCTCAAGGACAACATCGCGACGGCGGACCGCACGACGACCACTGCCGGTTCCCTGGCGCTGGAGGGGTCGATCCCGCCGCGGGACGCGTTCGTCGCGGACCGACTCCGTCAGGCCGGGGCGGTGCTCCTCGGCAAGGCGAACCTCAGCGAGTGGGCCAACTTCCGCTCCAACCGGTCCAGTTCGGGCTGGAGCGCCCGCGGCGGGCAGTGCCGCAATCCCTACGTTCTCTCCCGGAACCCCTGCGGTTCGAGCTCCGGTTCGGGCGCCGCCGCGTCCGCGAACCTCTGCGCCGCGGCGGTGGGCACGGAGACCGACGGCTCGATCATCTGTCCGTCGTCGGCGAACGGCCTGGTCGGAATCAAGCCGACCGTCGGCCTGGTCAGCCGGAGCGGCATCATCCCGATCTCCGCGGTCCAGGACACCGCGGGCCCGATGGCGCGAACGGTCGCCGACGCCGCGGCGTTGCTCAGCGGCATGACGGGGCGGGATCCGCTGGACGAGGCGACCGGCGGGTCGCCGGCGCCGACCGATCTGGGTCGCCATCTCGGCGAGGTCGGCGCGGCCGACCTGAGCGGCGTCCGCATCGGCATCGGCCGCCAGTTCTTCGACCGGGACGGCCGTGTCGACGCCGTCATGGAGGAGGCGATCGAGACGCTCCGGAGCCTGGGTGCCGAGATCGTCGACCCGGTGGAGATCGCCCATCGCCGGGAAGTGGGGCGGCACGAGTACGAAGCGATGCTCTACGAGTTCAAGGCCGGTCTGAACGAGTACCTGGCCGGGCTGGGCGACGACGCTCCGGCGAAAACGCTCGCGGACGTCATCGCGTTCAACGAGGCAAACGCTGAACGCGAGATGCCGTACTTCGGCCAGGAGATCCTGATCGAGGCGGAGGCCAAGGGGCCGCTGACGGAGGCTTCCTACCGGACGGCGCGAGACGAGGCGAGCCGGCTGTCACGCGAGGAGGGCCTCGACGCGGTGCTCGGCCAGCATCGTCTGGACGCCATCCTCGGTCCGAGCGGCGGCCCGGCCTGGGTGACCGATCTGGTCCACGGCGACGGCTTCTCGGTCGGCAGTTCCGGCGCGGCGGCGGTGGCGGGCTACCCGAACGTCACGGTCCCGGCCGGCCACGTCCACGGCCTGCCGGTCGGCGTCTCGTTCTTCGGCGC
>VXSP01000014.1:0-178301 GCA_009837885.1 Holophagales bacterium
ACAGGCCGCTGTCGGGGACCGGTACGACGACGTCCGCCTCCACCGGAGCTTCCCGGGCCAGCCGTGCCCCCATCTCCAGCCGGGATTGCGCCACGGTGTCCGAGAACACTTCGCTGTCCGGACGCGAGAAGTACACGTGCTCGAAGACGCAGCGGGAGGCCCTCGCAACCGGCGGCAGTCGGTAGCTCTCGATCTGATCGCCCCGGGCCAGGACGACTTCGCCGCGATCCAGCTCACGAAGGGGGCGAGCCTCCAGCAGGTCGAAGGCGCAGGTTTCGGACGCGAAGCAGGGCTGCCCGTCCAGTTCCCCAAGAATCAGGGGCCGGAAACCGTGAGGATCCCGGGCCGCGATCAGCCCTTCCCGGCTGATGAGCAGCAGGGAGTAGGCGCCCCTGACGTCGCCCAGGACGCGTAGCAGCGACTCGACGATCTCATGATGCGGGCGGGTCGCCATCAGGTGGAGAAAGACCTCCGAGTCGCTGGTCGTCTGGAAGATCGATCCCGCCGCCTCCAGCTCGTGCCGAGTCGCCAAGGCGCTCACGAGGTTGCCGTTGTGAACGATGCCGAGCGGACCCATCGAGGTCATGACGACGATCGGCTGGGCATTCGCGATCACGCTCGAGCCGGCCGTCGAGTAGCGGGTATGGCCGATCGCGCGACCTCCCGGGAGCTCGCTCAGCTTTCGCTCGTCGAAGATCTCGGCGACCTTCCCCATGCCGCGCTCGGCATGAAGCTGCTCCCCATCCCAGGAGACGATTCCCGCGCTCTCCTGGCCCCGGTGCTGCTGGGCATAGAGGCCCAGGTAGGTGAGGTTCGCCGCGTCAGGCGCGCCCTCGATACCGAAGATGCCGCACATTCCGGCCTAGCCTACCGCTCGCGGCAGGGCTTCCTCCCAGACCCGCCGCAAGTCGTGCACCGCACTATCGACGGTACCGCCGTCGAAGTCCAGCAACAGGCGGTCACTTCCCACACCGCCGATCTCCCTGGCCGGCACTTCACTCGCCTCCGCCGCCGCCAGCAGATCCTCCGTCCGGCTGGCCGGAACCGTGACGAGCGCCCGCGCCTGACCCTCGGAAAACAGGGAAAGCGGACCGCAGCCGACCGCCGCCCGCAGGCCGATCCCCCGGGCCATCGCGCATTCGGCCAAGGCCACGAGCAGGCCGCCGTCGGCGAGATCGTGACAGCCGCTCAGCCAGCCGGCGCGCCGCGACTGCCGAAGCAGCGCGCACAGCGCCGCTTCGGCCTCCAGGTCGACCGCGGGCGGACGCCCCGCCTCGACGCCATGAAGCAGGCGCTGGTAGGCCGAGCCCCCGTACTCGCCGCGATCGGAACCGAGCAGCACCACCCGGTCGCCCGGCCGCCAGAAACCGCACCCCAGGACCCGGTGGAGGTCTCCCTCCGTCGCCACGTCCTCCAGGCGATCGATGACGCCGACGATCGCCACGGTGGGGGTTGGATGGACCGCTTCACCCTCCGTCTCGTTGTACAGCGACACGTTGCCCGAGATGACGGGCACGTCGAAGGCCCGGCAGGCCTCGGCCATGCCCTCGATGCACTCCCGGAGCTGCCAGGCGATAGCAGGGTTCTCCGGCGAACCGAAGTTGAGGCAGTTCGTCATGCCCACCGGCTCCGCGCCGACCGTGGCCAGGTTGCGGACCGCCTCGGCCACCGCCTGCCGCCCACCCGTCCGCGGATCGAGCCAGCAGTAGGACGGGTTGACGTCCGACGTCAGCGCCAGCGCCGAAGGGGTGCCCTTGAGCCGCAGCACGGCGGCGTCGGAGCCCGGACCGACGATCGTGTTCGAGCGCACGGTCGAGTCGTACTGGCGGTGGATCCACGTCTTGTCGCCGAGTTCCGGCGTCCCCAGGAGTTCCACGAGCGCCCGGAGCGGATCCTCCGGCGGCTCGCAGGCCACGGCCTGCTGGCGCTCCCGAAGGTCCGCCGGAGGGGCCGCCGGCCGATCGTAGACCGGTGCCCCGTCGACCAGCGGCTCGACCGGCATGTCCGCGACGGTGCGGCCGCGAAACGTGAGGCGTGCACGCCCGCTATCGGTAACCCTGCCGATTCTCGACGCCTCGAGACCCCAGCGGGACAGGATCTCGACGACGGCCTTCTCCTGCCCCCGCTGGGTGACGAAGACCATCCGTTCCTGCGACTCGGAGAGCATGATCTCGTAGGGAGTCAGGGAGGCCTCGCGCAACGGCACCAGGTCGAGATCGATCTCCACCCCCGCGCCGCCACGGGCGGCCATCTCGAAGCAGGAGCTGGTCAGGCCGGCGGCGCCCATGTCCTGCACGCCCAGCACCACGCCGCTCCTCATCGCCTCCAGACTCGCCTCGAGCAGCACCTTCTCCGTGAACGGATCACCCACCTGTACCGTAGGCCTCTTCGCCTCGCTCTCGCTGTCGAACGCCTCCGACGCCATCGTCGCGCCGTGAATTCCGTCGCGGCCGGTGCGGCTGCCCGCATAGAGAATCGGGTTGCCGGCGCCCGAAGCGGTGGCGGTGAAGATCCGGTCCGCGCGACAGACACCGAGCGCGAAGGCGTTGACCAGGATGTTGCCGTTGTAGGACCTGTGGAACCCGGTCTCGCCTCCGACGGTGGGGATGCCGACGCAGTTGCCGTAGTCCCCGATGCCGCGCACCACGCCGTCGACGAGATGCCGCATCCGCGCGCCCCGTTCCCCCTCGATCTCGCCGAACCTCAGGGAGTCCAGACAGGCGATCGGCCGCGCGCCCATCGTGAACACGTCGCGCAGGATTCCACCCACGCCGGTCGCGGCGCCCTGGTAGGGCTCGATGAAGCTCGGGTGGTTGTGGCTCTCCATCTTGAAGACCGCGACCCAGCCGTGGCCTACATCGACGACTCCGGCATTCTCGCCCGGCCCGTGAACGACCCGCCGGCTCCGGGTCGGGAACCGCTGCAGGTGAATCCTGGACGACTTGTAGGAGCAGTGCTCCGAGTAGAGGGCCGAGGCGATCCCCAGTTCGGTCCAGGTCGGACTGCGACCCAGCAGATCGCAGAGCCCGCCGAACTCCTCGCCGGTCAGGCCGTGATCGGCCGCCAGGACCGAATCGACGACCGGCTCGCCTGCCGTGGAACCCGGCGTTCTCACCCGCGCTTACCCGCCCGCCGCCGCCAGCGCGCCGACGCGACCGCCGCCGGCAGCCACCGCGCCCGCCAGGAGACCCAGGCCGTCCCGGTTCCCCAGCATCTCCTCGGCGCATCGCTCGGGGTGCGGCATCAGGCCCAGTACGTTGCCTCCAGCATTGCAGATACCGGCGATCGCCCGCTCCGATCCGTTCAGGTTCGCCGCCGGCTCGAGTTGGCCGGCGGCGTCCACGTAGCGGAAGACGACCTGGCCGCGCCGCTCCAGTTCGTCAAGCGCCTCCCCGGTGTCCACGTAGTTGCCCTCGGCATGCGCGACCGGCATCCGCAGCACGTCGCCGCGCCGGTAATTGGAGCAGTACAGGAGATCGTCCCGCTCGACCCGCAAGTGGACGTCGACGCTCAGAAACCGCAGGTCCCGGTTCCGCCGCATCGCGCCCGGCAGCAGTCCCGTTTCCAGCAACATCTGGAAACCGTTGCAGATGCCGAGCACCCGTCCCCCGGCCTCGGCGTGGCGCCGCACCGCGGCCATGATCGGCGAATGCGCCGCCATGGACCCGGCCCGGAGATAGTCGCCGTAGGAGAAACCGCCCGGCAGGACGACCAGTCCGCATCCCTCGAGCGACGTTTCCTGATGCCAAAGGAACGTCGTCTCCTGCCCCAGCACGTGATTCAGCACGTGGTACACGTCGTGGTCGCAGTTACTGCCGGGAAAGACGACGATCCCGCACTTCATTCCGAGACCCACTCCACCGTGTAGTCCTCGACGATCGGGTTGGCCAGCAGCTTCCGGCACATGCGGTCTACCGCCTCGGTAGCCTGCCTCTCGTCCTCGGCCTCGAGCGCAACCTCGAAACTCTTGCCGGCCCGGATACGGCGGACGCCATCGAATCCGATCCGACCCAGGGCGTCCTCGATCGCCCGGCCCTGGGGGTCGAGGACCTCGGCGCGCGGATAGACGAGCACCCGGGCCACGAAACGGTTGTCTGGCAACGTCAATTCAGCCCCTCCCCGCGGCGCTCAGCCGCCAACCTCCATCCACGGTCCAGGCCGATGCTGCTCGGCCACCAGCAGCTTCGCCCGCGAGCGGCGCCGGTCGAGCACCGGCTGCACCGCGGCGACCGCGAACGCCGGCGAGTTGTTCGTTTCCGAAAGATGACAAAGGACGACCCAGGACAGACGATCCGAGAGCAGGGCCTCGACTCCGGCGGCCGCATCCTCGTTGCTGAGGTGCCCCCGCCTCGACGCGACTCGCTCTTTCAGGGGCCAAGGGTATGGTCCCGTGCGCAGCATGTCGAGATCGTGATTCGACTCCAGCACCAGAATGTCAAGATCCTGGAGGCTCCGCCATGCCTCCGGCGTTCGGCAGCCCAGATCCGTCGCCAGCCCGAAACGGTATCCCCCGCTGCTTTCGACGACGATTCCGACCGGCTCCCGCGCGTCGTGTGAAACCGGAAACACTTCGATCCGGAATCCGGCGGCGACAAGCGGCACCCCGGCGCCCATCGGGCGGGCGAAGGAGCCGAGACCGCGCAACAGCGGCCCCTTGTACGTGCCCCGCGTGCCGTAGACGGGAACCTGGTGCCGCCTGGCGAAACGGTCGACTCCCCGGCAATGATCGTCGTGCTCGTGCGTCAGCAGGACCGCGTCGACGTCGGCGGCGGAACGGCCCACCGCCTCCAGCCTGCGTTCGAGTTCCCGGCACGAGAATCCGGCATCCACCAGCAGGCAGCCCTCGCCGCTCTCGACGATCGTGCTGTTGCCGCCGCTGCCGGAGCCGAGCACGGCAACCCGCAGACCTGCGCCTCCCCCCGCTCTCCGCCGGCGCGAGTGCAGCTTCGATTCGCGAGCGGCCGCCGCCAGCGAGCCGTCGCCGAAGAGCGAGAGTTGCCGGCGCAAGCCCTGGCTACTAGAACCGCTGGCCGATCCAGAACGTCGTGCGGCTGTCGCCCGACTCCTTGAGATCCCACTGGGTCGCGAAGTCCCAGTGGAGATCAAGGCCGAGCATCCGCACCGTGATGCCGAAGCCGTAGGCGGCGATCGCGTCGTCCAGCCGGCTGTTCTCGGAGTCCCAGACGTTGAAGTCCTGGATACCGTCGAAGTAAGCGCCGGCGATATCGACGAAGAAGCGCCCCTGGATCCCCTGGAAGGTCCAGATCGGCGTCACGAAGAAGTCGATCAGGGGGAAACGCAACTCGAGGTTGGTGAAGAAGCCGTGATCGCCGACCATGTCGCGGAAGTCGACGCCGCGCACCGTGTCGAGCCCGCCGAAGTACACCGGGCTGGGGAAGTTCCCTTGCCTCACGCTGCCGAAGAGCCGGGTCGCGAAGACGCTGCGCCGGGTGAGCGGGAAGTACTTGCGCGCGTCGAGCTGGAACGTCTGCGTCAGTGCCCCGGAGGTCTCAAGATCGGGAGCGTACTCCGCCGACAGGCGGTACCGGTGCCCGCTCGACGGCCCGGCCGGTCCGAACACCGTCGTGTCGCCCACCAGGGCGGCCTGGATCACCGGGTAGTCGTCCTCTCGCGGTGTGATGGTCGGGATCGGACGGCCGAAGTCGTCCAGCAGGAGGTTGAAGTCGCTGTCCCGAGCGTAGGCCTGGAAGTCCAGCTTGCGGCGCATGTAGCCGGCGCCCAACTCGAACCGACGGTAGAAGCTCATCGGATAGGAGATCGAGAAGATGGCGCCGGTCTGCTGGAAGAAAGACCGGCCCCGCTCGTAGTACCCGTAGTTGTAGTTGGCGCCTATGTAGAAGGCCCGGTCGTCGAACAGCGACACCTGCCACTGCAGCCGCCTCGAGAGGTTCAGGTAGGTGACGTTGAACTGGGAGAAGCTCTCGATCGAGGCGAACGTGGTGAACAGCCGCCGGTCGCCCAGGAAATCGGAGAACTGCAGGTAGACCTGACCCAGGAAGGTCTGGTTGTCGTCCACGCCGACCGCGGTCTGGGCGTCCTCCAGGAACAGCCGCCAACCCCGCTTGTCCTCCTTGTTCGACTCGTCGATCGACACCTGGATGTCCGGCTCGAAGAGGTCGATCGCCGGGATCGGCTCGGAGGTCTCGCCCAGATCCACAACCTGGACCTCGCCGATCGGTTCGTCGATGTCCGTCTCGTAGAGATCGAAGCGGCCCTGCCAGAAACCGGTGTACACCAGCCGGTCGTCGCTCCCGGCCCTGCCCAGAACCGTGGGCTGGAAGCAGCCGGTGATCGCGTTCGTGTACTGGCGAAGCTCGCCGGTCTCGATGTTCAGCCCGAAGATGTTCTCGGCGCCCGTGCGATCCGATGTGAAGTATACCGTCCGGTCATCGCTCGAAAAGACCGGGTCCGTGTTGTGGTGCTCGTCGCTGCCCAGCCGAACGCGCTCCATTGTCTCCAGGTTCAGACGGAACAGTTGGGCCATCTCACCCGGAATCGAGGAGAACACGAGCCAGTTGCCGTCGTGAGAGTAAGACGGAGAGCCGTCGAAAACCGCGTCGTTGGTCAGGTTCCGGATCTCCAGCGATCCCAGGTCAAGCTGGAAGATGTCGTACTGCCCGTTCTGGTTGCCGCCGAACGCGATGCTCCCGCCGTCCGGACTCCAGGCCGGCGCCGTTTGCTGCTCGATCTCCATGTCGATGACACGGCGCACGCCCCCACCCAGGACATTGACGATGGCGAGGGAGTAGCCCGCCTCCTTGCGCACGAAGGCCGCCAGCGAGTTGCCGTCGGGCGAGAACGCCAGGTCGCTGCCGTGCTTGCGGCCCAGGGTCAGCATCTGGGCGACGTAGTGGCGGAAGTCGGCCGTGTAGCCCCGCGTCAGGTTGCGGACCGGCTCGCGCTCCTGGGTGTCGAAGAGGACGATGTCGACGTCACCCTGGAAGGTCGAGAACGCCGCCACGAGATCGCCCGAGGGGGACGCCACCGGCGACGTTTCCTGGCTGCCCTGGGGCCGGGTGCGGAAGGGCCGCCCGAAGTCGCTGGGCTCGCCCGTCGCCACCAGCTCGGGCAGGTACCGGTTGCGAAGCCAGCGACGGAACTCGAGGTCGAAGTCCTCCGGGTCCATGCGGAAGGCCCGTTCGATCGCCCGGCCCACCCGCGAGCCGATCGTGTTCCGGAACTCGAACAGGAAGTCGATCACCCCGTCGGCGCCCCAGCGCTCCTCCATGAAGTCGAAAGCGGCGTGGCCGTAGCGATAGGCGAAGAAGCCGCCCGCCTGGCCCGACGTGATCGGCGGCAGGCGGTCGTTGACCACCGCGTCCCGCAGGTACATCCGGTCCGAAGTGCTCTCATCCTCCGCGAAGTAGCTCGCCATGCCCTCCATCAGCCACTGCGGCGGGCTGTTCGTCATCGCTCGCCCGAGGCTGCCACCGAACAGGATGTGGTACTGGAAGATGTGGGTCAGCTCGTGGAGGATGAGCTCGTAGAGTTCGATGTCCGGCAGGTCGATGGGCAGGACCATCCGGAACCGAGCCGACGTGGCGAAGGCCGCGACTCCCTCCGGGATGAAGTTGACCATCACGTTGTTCTGGAGGAAGTCGGAGTGCGTGTTGTAGATGATCAGCGGCGTCGGCTCCTGGATCTGAAAGTCCAGATCGAGCGACAACTGGTCGTACGCGCTCTCCGCGAGTGACGCCACCTTCTGCAACTGGGGCTCGCTCTCGGAGTAGTAGTAGATGTCGAAGTGAGTCGAGTGGTAGATGCGCCAGTCGAAGTCCTCGTACCGGATCTTGTTCTTGCCGAAGCCCTGCGCCTCGAGGCCGGCGGCCGCGCACACCAGGAGCGCGCAGACGAGAGCGGTGACGCGGATGGCCGGCATGCCAGCCGGCCGGAGTGCTGCTGAACTCACTGCTCCTCCTTAGGGCGTGAAGATCACGCGCGAGACTTCAATGTCCTTCTGCGTGAACACGCCCAGAATGCGGTCCTCCAGCGCGTACAGGTTCTCGAACATCCCCTGCAGCGGGTCCGCCTGCTCGCCCTCGAAGCTCTTGAAGTCCTTGAAATTGTCGTTGTAGATCAGTTCGCCCGTCGAACCGTCGAAGACCATTACCACGATGTCGTACTCGAAGCCTGTCTGCTCGACGAGTACCTGCCGGTACATGGTGCGGCCATCGAACGGCGAGATGTACTCCTCCGTGCGATACCCCGACCGATCCTGGATGTCGAAGTCCAGAGTGCCGGCGAGGATGAGGTCCGACTGCGTGCTCTCCCCGAGATTGCGCCAGAAGCCCTCGTCCCTGGCCAGCATCTCCAGGTCGTACGTCGGGTAGTCGATCCGCCCCGCCTCAACGATCCGCAGGTCCGTCTCGCGACGGAGCACCTTGTTCAGGTAACGCTCGAATTCACCCTGGACGTCGATGTCCGATCCTTCGATCCGGCCCTCGCCTTCCTGGCTGACGACCAGAAAGGGCGCCGGCAGCAGCGTGTCGCGGCCAGTCAGGTCGATCCGCGCCCGCATCGGAAGTTTCAGCCTCACCTCGACAGTCCCTTCCGCACTCGCCGGAGTCGCCGTCAGCGGCACCAGCAATCCGACCAGGAGACCAGCCGACGCCACGATTGCCGACAGCCTCGCCGGGACCCTCTCTGCCGACCCGCGGCAGGCTCGACGTCGTCGGGCAGTGGATCCTCTAGTGGCAGCTTGCGTCACGCGTCACCTCCAACCTCGGGGCAAGCAAGAACTGTTCCATGACCTCCGGGCCGACCACTGCCGCGTGCCGGGAGCCACGTCACGGCGCATCGGCGAGCGGTCCGCTCGCGCCGCCTCCACCGCTCTCAGCGGAGGCGGGCTGGAAGGCTTCCTCCGCCACCGGCGCCCCCTCTTCCTCGTCCTCCCGGTCGCCCTTGAAGTTCTGGTAGTACTCGACGAAACGCGAGTAGTTCCGCCGGACATCCCGCTCGCGAGGCGCCAGCCGCAGCGCCTGCCTGTAGTAGTCGAGGGCTTCCTCGAACAGACCCAGCGCTTCATGCGCGACCGCGATGTTGCTCAGGATCGCCGGGTGTTCCGGCTCGATCTTGCGCGCCTGTTCGAACCGGAAGAGGGCCTCGCTCCACAGGCCCCGGTTGGCCATGTCGACGCCGAACTGCCACTGCTGTTTGGCCTCGGGGGCCACCTTGCGCTTCTGCGCTTCGGCGGCGCCGGAAATCGTCGCCAGGACCAGCACTCCCGCGATCAACGCCAGGACGCGCGGCCGGCGGTGAGCAGTGCGCGTCATCGAGCCAGTATAGATCACGGACATGGAATCCGTCTCTGTCTCTGAGCGCCGTTCCAGCAGAGCCCCACGACCCGGGAGGAAGGCATCGCGATGGCAGAAGAACCGGTCCCGAACGGGAACTCTCCCAGAGACTCGGACGATGTCCGGCGGACTCTTGTCGCACTGAACCTGGTGCACGGAGACCGCGGGCTCATCTGCGCGCTCGCCCAACGACTCCGGACAGCCGGCGAACTCCGCAGCGACCGCTTCGCCGAGGAGGCGGCCAGCAGCCTCGAAGCGCCCCTGGACCGGGTTCGGACCATCCTGCTCGCGGCGCGAGGCCGCCTCGACGACGCCCGCGCGGAGATGGCGCGGGCAAGCGAAGGCGGCGTCGAGATCGTCACCCTGTTCGATCCGGAGTACCCACCGGCGCTCGCCGACCTGGGACTGCAGGCGCCTCCCGTCCTCTACGTCCGTGGCCGCCTGGCCGTGGCACCCGGCATCTCGATCGTCGGTTCGCGCAAGGCGGACGCCTACGGTCTCGAGGTCGCGTCCTGGTTCGCGCGCCGCCTGGCCGCGGCCGGCCTGGTCGTCATCTCCGGATTCGCCCGCGGCATCGACCAGGCCGCCCACCGCAGCGCCCTGGCGGCCCGCGCCGGCACGGGAAGCACGGCCGCCGTGCTCGGCTGCGGCATCGACGTCGACTATCCCCGTGGCAGCCGCCGCACCGCGGCCGAGATCGCTCGGCACGGCTGTCTCATCACCGAGTTCCCGCTCGGTCGGCAGCCCCGTGCCCACCACTTTCCGATCCGGAATCGCCTGATCGCAGCCCTCGGCTTCGCTTCGCTCGTGGTCCGCGCCGCGCGGCGCTCGGGCTCCCTGATCACGGCGCGCCTGGCCCTCGACCTCGGCCGCGACGTCTACGCGGTTCCAGGTTCCGTCCTCTCCCGGGAATCCGCGGGCGCCCACCTGCTACTGCGAGACGGAGCGATTCCCGCCCTCGATCCCGACGCCATGCTCGAGACCCTGCCGACGTCGATCCTCGCCCAACTCGAACGCCCTGAGGCAGACGCGGCCGCACGGGGTCGATCCGCCGCCGGCGTGTCCGACGTCGACGACCTCCTGGTCGCCCTCAGGGACGGCGCTCGAACGCCGGAGGAACTCGCATCCCGGCTCCAACGACCGGTGCCCGGCATCCTCGCTACCCTCGCCCGCCTGGAAGTCGACGGACTCGTGCGCCGCTACGAAGGCGCGAACTACGCGCTGATGGCCCGCTAGGAGTCTGCGTCGCAGAAGGCTGCGAAACGAGTTCTGCGACGCGGCCTCCCAGTGAGGTGGGGGCTGGGGCCAAACACGGAGTCAGCGGCGGGTTTGGCGGCTCTAGCGCCGGGACGTCTTTTTCTTCGCCGGCCTTCGCTTCCGCACCGGACGGCGCCGGGGCGCCCTGGGGTTCTTGCCCTGGGCCACGAGCTTCGCCTCCCGCGCCGCCAGGAGTTCGACCGCCGCTTCCAGGTCGACGTCCTGCGGATCCCTGCTCTTGGGCACCGTGGCGTTGACCTGACCATCCGTCACGTAGGGACCGAAGCGCCCCGTCCTGATGGAGAGGGCGAGGCCGCTCTGCGGGTGTTCGCCCAGCTCCTTAAGCACCGACGGCGAGGCGCCCCGGCGGCGCTTCGGCTGGCGCAGCAGCGCCAGGGCCTCGTCGAGACCGATCGTGGCCATCTGCTCCTGGCTCTCCAGGCTGCGGCTCTCCTTGCCGCAGCGGATGTAGGCGCCGTACCTCCCGTCCTGGACCGTGATGACCTCGTCGCTCTCGGGATGGCGACCGAGTTCGCGCGGAAAGGACAGGAGCAGGAGCGCTTCGTCGAGAGTGAGACTCGTCCGATCCATCGACGGCCAGAGGCTCGCCATCTTCGGCTTCGCCGCCCGGCTTCCGCGCTTCCCGCCCGACTTGCCCGGGGCGGCGTCGCCCAACTGGACGTAGTCGCCGTAGCGGCCCGTCTTGACGTAGACCGGTTCGCCGGTTTCCGGATGGTGTCCAAGTGGACCGCTCTGTTCCGCCACTCTCGCGAGCAACGACAGGGCCAGCTCGAGCGTGAGTTCGTCGGGCGGCAACCCATCCTCCAGCGAAACCCGTTCGCCGTCGTCGCCGGCCTGGATGTACGGGCCGTAGCGACCGACCCGGACGGCGACTTCGCGGCCATCTTCGTCCTCGCCCAGCAGGAGCGAACACACCGCGCGGGCGTCGATGTCGTCGATCCCCTCACCGACCAGCGACTGCAGGCCCCTGCGGCCGCCGTCCCCAGGTTCCGGCTCGCGGCCGAAGTAGAAGTTCCGCAGCCACGGCGTGGCCTCGCGCTCTCCGCCGGCGATCGCGTCGAGATCGCTCTCCATCCGCGCCGTGAAGTCCAGGTCCACCAGATCCCCGAGGTGCTGCTCCAGGAGCTGGGTCACGGCGAAGGCGAGGAAGGTCGGCACCAGGGCCGACCCCTTCTTCCAGACGTACCCCCGGTCGACGATGGTCTGGAGGATGGCGGCGTACGTCGACGGCCGGCCCACGCCCTGATTCTCCAGTTCGCGGACCAGACTGGCCTCCGTGAAGCGCGCGGGCGGCTGCGTGGTGTGGCCGTTCGGCTCCGCGGTCGCCACCGCGACCGTCTCCCCCCGGCGGAGCGGCGGCAGGAAACGCTCCTCGTCCTCCGCCCGGGTGCTCGGATCGTCGCGACCCTCCACGTAGACACGAAGGAAACCGGCGAAACGCAGCACCCGGCCGGAGGCGTTCAGTTGCACCGCGCCGGCCCCGGGCGTGGACGTCTCGAGACGCACCGTCGTGGTGGTGCCGGTGGCGTCCTTCATTTGGGACGCCAGCGTCCGCTTCCAGATCAACTCGTAGAGGCGCAGCGAGTCCCGATCGAGGGCTCCCCGCAACTGGTCCGGCGTACGGAAGCTGGTGCCGGCCGGCCGGATCGCCTCGTGCGCCTCCTGGGCGTTCGCTCTCCGGGCATAGACACGCGCCTTGTCCGGCAGGTACTCGGAGCCGTAGAGATCGGCGACCTGCCGCCGCGCGGCGGCGATCGCCTGCCCGGAGAGGGCAGTCGAGTCCGTGCGCATGTAGGTGATGTGGCCGTTCTCGTACAACCCCTGGGCCACCCTCATCGTGCGCTGCGCCGTGTACCGGAGCTTGCGCGCGGCCTCCTGCTGGAGGGTCGAGGTGATGAAGGGCGCGTATGGACGGCGGGTGAAGGGCTGCTCCTTCACCTCGGCGACCACCGGGCGGGTCGAGGGCAGTTCCTCGCCCAGGGTCCGCGCCTCGGTCTCCAGCAGCAGGTGGGCCTTGGTCTTCAGCTTGCCCGTCGTCCGGTCGAAGTCCCGCCCGCGAGCCACGGTCCTGCCGCCGATCGCCGACACCCGCGCGGGAAAGCGTCGGGCCTGCCCGTCCTCCGTCTCGAGCTCCACCTCGACGGTCCAGTAGCCCGCAGGCACGAAGGCCATCCGCTCGCGCTCGCGCTCGACGACGATCCGGGTCGCCACGCTCTGCACGCGGCCGGCGGACAGGCGCGGCTGTACCTTCTTCCACAGCACCGGGGAGACCTCGTAGCCGTAGAGCCGGTCCAGCACCCGCCGGGCCTCCTGGGCGTCAACCAGACGGCGGTCGATGTCCCGCGTCCGGCCCAGCGCCTCCTCGACCGCGGACCGGGTGATCTCGTGGAAGACCATCCGGCGCACCGGGACCTTGGGCTTGAGCACCTCCTTCAGGTGCCACGCGATCGCCTCTCCTTCGCGATCCTCATCCGTCGCGAGCACGAGCTCGTCGGCATCGCGCAGCGCCTTGCGGAGCTTGGTGATCTGCTCCTTCTTCTCGCGAGGGATCACGTAGAGCGGATCGAAGCCGCCTTCGATGTCGACCCCGAGCCGGGCCCATGGGCGGCCGCGGTACTTCTGCGGCACCTCGGCCGCGGTCCGGGGCAGGTCCCGGATGTGTCCGATCGACGACTCCACCCGGTAGCCGGGCCCGAGGTAGCGCTCGATCGTCCGGGCCTTGGCCGGCGACTCCACGATGACGAGTGAGTTAGTCATGCGCGCGGGGACGATAGTAGAGCGGTGAACCTTGTCAAGCCGGCGGGGCCTTTGCCATGATGCGCCAATGACCGCGCCCGTCGTAGTCGTTGGCGGCGGGCTCGCCGGCAGCGAGTGTGCCTTTCAACTCGCATCGCGGGGTCGTGCCGTGACCCTGTACGAGATGCGGCCGCAACGCTCGACGCCAGCCCACGCCAGCGCCGACCTCGCCGAACTCGTCTGCTCGAACTCGCTGCGCAGCGACGACCCGCAGCATGCCGCCGGCCTGCTCAAGCGGGAGATGGAGTACTTCGGCTCCCTGATCATCGCGGCGGCCCGCAGGAACGCCGTTCCGGCCGGCGGGGCGCTGGCCGTCGACCGGGCGCGGTTCGCCGCCGACGTCACGGCCGCCGTCGAATCCCACCCGCTGATCGAACTCCGGCGCGAGGAGCTGACGGCGCTGCCCGAAGCGACCGCCGGCGGCGACTGCGTGATCGCTACCGGACCCCTCACCTCGGAAGCGCTGACCCGGGAGATCGAGAACCTGATCGGTGCGGACCATCTCTACTTCTATGACGCGATCGCTCCCATCGTTGTGGGAGAAAGCCTCGATCATGACCTACTGTTCCGAGCCTCGCGCTACGGCAAGGGAGGCGACGACTACCTGAACTGCCCGCTCGGCGAAGAAGAGTACCGGGACTTTCGCCGCAGCCTCCTCGAGGCCGGCACGATCGAGCTGCGCGAGTTCGAGCGCCCGCTGTTCTTCGAGGGCTGCCTGCCGATCGAGGAACTCGCCAGCCGCGGCGAGGACACCCTGCGCTTCGGACCGATGAAGCCGGTGGGGCTGCGTACGCCGGATGGAGAACGGCCCCACGCCGTGGTCCAGCTCCGGCAGGAAGACCTCGCCCGCAGCCAGTACAACCTCGTCGGCTTCCAGTCGCGGATGACCTGGCCCGAGCAGCGCCGCGTGCTCCGTACCCTGCCAGGACTCGAATCCGCCCGCTTCGTCCGCTACGGCCAGGTCCATCGCAACACCTTCATCAACGCCCCTCTCCACCTCGATCGCTGGTACCGGTTCGCAGGGCGACCCAACCTGCGCCTGGCCGGCCAGATGACGGGCGTCGAGGGCTACCTCGAGTCCGCCGCCACCGGTCTCGTCATCGCCCTCTACCTCCTGCTCCAGGATCGGGACCGGCAGCCGTCGCCGCTCCCCGACACGACCGCGCTCGGAGCCCTCGCCCGCCACCTCACCGAGTCGAACCCGAAGCGCTACCAACCCACGAACATCAACTACGGCCTGCTCGAGCCCCTCGTCGGACGCGTGCGGCGACGCGACCGACGGGCCGCCTACGTCGACCGGGCGCGGCAAGCGCTCATGGCCTGGGCCGCGAAGGAGCTGGCGCCGCGGGACGAAGCGCAGCAAGTTCGCGGCGCAAGCTCCTGAGCGAGGACGGGATGGGCCGAAACACGGAGCCCGCGACGGGTTTCGGGGCGGGTAGCATGGGGATCGCGGGAGCGCCTTCGTGGGAAGCACCATCGATCATGCCGGGCCAGGAAGACGAGCTGAGCCGTCCGGCGCGCTCGCCGAACTGACCGCGGACTTCCTGGAATACCTGGAGCTGGAGCGCAATTGCTCCGAACACACCGTGCGCGCGTACCGCCGCGATCTCGCGGCCTTCGCCGAGTTTCGAACCGCAAGCGGCAGCGATGACCAGAACCTCGACGACATCGACCAGTTGCTGGTCCGGTCCTTCGTCGCCGCTCTCAACCAACGTCGACTGGCCCGGCGCACCCAGGGCCGTCACCTGTCGGCACTGCGCGGCCTGTTCCGCTACGCCTGTCTGATGGGCCGCATGCAGTCGAACCCGGCCGAGTCGGTGCCCACGCCGAAGGTCGAGAAGACCCTGCCCCGTCACCTGCGTCCGGGCGAGATCGAAGCCCTGCTCGAGGCTCCCGCCGGCCGCGAGGGACCGCTCGGCCTGCGGGACCGGGCCCTGCTCGAACTGCTTTACGCCTCGGGTCTCCGGGTCGGTGAACTGGTCGCACTGAACTGGCGCGATGTCGACCTCGCGGCCAGGGTGCTCCGCGTCGTCGGCAAGGGAGACCGCGAACGGATGACGCCCTTCGGCGAGCCGGCGGAGCAGGCGCTCCGGCAGTGGCTCGACGCCTGGGAAGACGTGTTCCGGCCTCGGGGCGGCGACGAGGCCGGCCGACCGGAAGACGGGAACCTGGAACCAGTGTTCCTGAACCGCAACGGGGGCCGACTTTCGGCGCGGTCCGTTCGGCGCATCATCGACCGCTACGTCGAGGAGACGGCACAGGCGGCGGGGGCTCACCCGCACGCGCTGCGCCACAGCTTCGCGACCCACCTGCTCGAGTCGGGCGCCGACCTGCGTTCGATCCAGGAACTCCTCGGCCACGCTTCGCTCTCGACCACTCAGCGCTACATGCACGTGGATACGGGTCGCCTGCTCCAGGTCTACCGCGAAAGCCATCCCAGGGCGAAGGGCGCCTGATCTCCATCCCGACAGTTCAAGAAGAGGAACCTCGAATGCAACTTCCCGCCGCCCGTCGAACCACTCCGGCCGTACTGGCGATGGTCGCGTGCCTGACGATCTCCGGCACCGTCATTGCCCAGGACGACCTGCGCGGCTTCCAGCTCGTTGGCGACTACCAGCTCTTCCTGCAGGGACAGGAGGCGCCCGACGCACAGCTCTACCTCTCCCGCACCGCGGGCGCCTTCCTCGTGGTCGCCGACGGTCTGCCGTCACCGGTGCTGCTGAGCGCCCGCAATCAGATGACCCGCAAGGTCCAGCTACTCAAGATCTCCCCGGCCGGGCCGGACACTCTCGATCTCCTGCCCGGCGCCCTGTTCGGTCCCCCGATGCCGTTCCGGCCAATCCCCAAGGGACTCGAGTTCGCGGTCGATGGCGTCCTGGCCCAACTCCGGCAGCGACCCTCCTGGTCCGGCGAGGCGACCCTCGCGGACCTCTACTCCCACGAGCCGGGGTATCGCCGCGACGCGAGCTCCTACGAGAGCGACCCGGCTGCCGTTGCCGAGGCGGCCGCTCTCGGCGCCGGCGTCGAGGTCCGGGTCGTGTTCGGATCCTGGTGCCACGTCTGCGAGCGGTTCATGCCGCGCGGCCTGAAGGTCCACGAGGAGCTCCAGGACTCGCCCGTGCGGTTCACCTACTACGGCCTCGGAGACGACAACCCGTGGGGCGACGCCGAGGTGGACCGACTCGGGGTCACGGAACTCCCGACGGCGATCGTCTACCGGAACGGCCAGGAGATCGGCCGCTTCATCGGCGGCCCGGGCTGGACCAGTCCCGAAGTGTCCCTGCTCAACATTCTGCGAGAGAATCCGTAGACGAGCTGCGAGCAGCCCGTGACGGGAAGCTCCGAGAGCCCCAGCCAACCATGACGACGATCCTGCTCGTGCGCCGCGGCGACACGACCTGCATGGCCAGTGACGGCCAGGTGACCAACGGCGCCGCGAACACGGTGGTCAAGGCGAGGGCCCGCAAGGTCCAGCGCGCCGGCAAGGGGCGGATCCTGGTCGGTTTCGCGGGCGGCGGCGCCGACGCGCTGGCTCTCTTCTCCCGGTTCGAGGCGAAGCTCGACGAGTACCAGGGGAACTTCGAGCGCGCCGTGGTCGAACTGGCCATGGACTGGAGGACGGATCGCGCCCTGCGACGGCTCGAGGCCCAGATGATCGTGGCCGACGGCCGCAAGAGCTTCCTCGCGATGGGCAACGGCGACCTCCTGGAGCCGGACAGCGACATGCCGCTGGCGATCGGCTCGGGCGGGAACTACGCGCTGGCCGCGGCTCGCGCCCTGCTTGAGCACACCGAACTCGACGCGGAACGGATCGCGCTCGAGGCGATGCGAATCACCGCCGACCTCTGCATCTACACGAACGACCAGATCACCGTCGAGCGTCTCGAAGCCGGCGGGGACGGCGCATGACGCTTCCGCCGGCGCCGCCCGCTCCGTTCGTCGAGGATCTCACGCCGCGCGAGATCGTCGCCGCGCTCGACCGCCACGTCGTCGGCCAGAAGGACGCCAAGCGCGCGGTGGCGATCGCAATGCGCAACCGCTGGCGGCGCCAGCAGCTCGACCCGGAGACCGCCGAGGACATCGCACCCAAGAACATCCTGATGATGGGTCCCACCGGCGTCGGCAAGACGGAGATCGCGCGGCGGCTGGCCAAGCTCGCCCGCGCCCCCTTCCTCAAGATCGAGGCGAGCAAGTTCACCGAGGTCGGCTATGTCGGCCGCGACGTCGAGTCGATCGTCCGCGATCTGATGGAGCTCGCGGTGGTGATGGTCGGAGAGGAGAAACGGGCCGCGGTCGAGGCCGACGCCGCGTCCCGGGCCGACGAAAGGCTGCTCCAGATCCTGGTCCCCCAGGCGCCCCAGCCGGCTGGCGAGTCCGGCGATCCCGCCGACCAGCCCGCGCCCACCGAGACCCGCGAGCGCTTCCGCGAGTGGCTCAAGGAGGGCCGCCTCGACCACCGGATGGTCGAGATCGAGGTGGACGACGCATCGCACCAGCAGTTCGAGATGTTCACCCCCCAGGGCGTCGAGGCGGTGGGCATCAACCTGAAGGAGATGCTCCCGGGCCTGTTCGGCAAGCGCAAACGCCAGATGGTGGAGGTGAGCGAGGCGCGGGAGATCCTGAGGCGGCAGGAAGCCGAGGCGCTGATCGACCGCCAGGACGTTGCCGAGGAAGCCCGGCTGCGCGTCGAGCAGGCCGGCATCGTCTTCCTCGACGAGATCGACAAGGTCGCCGGCCGCGACGGCGGCCACGGTCCCGACGTGTCCCGCGAGGGGGTTCAGCGCGATCTCCTGCCGATCGTCGAAGGGACGACGGTGACCACCAAGTACGGACCGGTCAAGACCGACCACGTGCTGTTCATCGGCGCCGGCGCGTTCCACGTGGCCAAGCCGTCGGACCTGATCCCGGAACTCCAGGGTCGCTTCCCGATCCGCGTTGAACTGGGAGCGCTGGGCGAGGACGAGTTCGTCCGCATCCTGACCGAGCCGGACAGCGCCCTGACCACCCAGTACAGCGCGCTTCTCGGCGCGGAGGGCCTGGACCTCTCCTTCGGTGAGGACGCGGTGCGGGAAGTTGCACGGCTAGCGGTGCAGGTCAACTCGCAGACCGAGAACATCGGGGCCCGCCGTCTGGCCACCTTGATGGAGCGGCTGCTGGACGAGGTCTCCTTTGAAGCGCCGGACATGAACGGCGTGACCCTGAGAGTCGACGCCGCCTACGTCAACCGCGCGCTCGCCGATGTCGTGAAGGACCGTGATCTCAGCCGCTATGTCCTCTGAGTGCCGTAAGCGCCGTCTGATTCCGCCGCGCGGAGCGGCCGTGGTCCTGCTCGTCCTCCTCTTGAGCCAGGGCTGCGGGCTGAAGGGCGATCCCCTGCCCCCGATCCGGCCACCGGAACCGGTCCCGGAGGAGGTTCCGGTCGAGACCGAAACCACGGGCGAGGAGAGCGAAGACTCCGAACCCGCTGCCGACGACAGCGACGAGGAGGAGGACGGCGACAGCGCTCAAGGGGCGGCATGAGCGACCAGGACGGCACGCCGTTCTTGCTCGTCTCCGGCGCCGGCAACGACTTCATCGCCCTCATCGAACGCCCGGCTCCGGCCGCCGGAACGATCCAGGCCTGGTGCCGGCGGGGCGTGTCGGTCGGCGCCGACGGCCTGTTCACGCTGCATCGGATAGCCGAAGAGCGCTATGCCCTCGACTACGCGAACGCCGACGGTGCCCGGGCGGCCCTGTGCCTGAACGCTTCCCGCTGCGCGGCCCGCCTCGCCTTCGAACGGGAACCGGAAGCCGCAAGCCTGACGATCGAGACGGGCGCCGGCGACCTCATCGCCGAACCGGTCGACGACACGCGCACCGCCGTCCGCGTGCCGGCGCCCGCGGCGGGCCGGCGGATGACGCTCCGCGCGAACGGCCGGGACGTTCCGGGATGGCGGATCGACGCCGGCGTCCCCCACTTCGTCCTCTGGTGGTCCGGCGACCTGGACGAGGCGCCGGTCGCGTCGCTCGGTCCGGTCCTGCGCGCGCACCCCGACCTGGGCCCGGAAGGCGCAAACGTCCACTTCGTCGACCTCGGTCCGCCTGGACGCTTCCGCATCCGGTCCTTCGAACGCGGAGTGGAAGCGGAGACCCTCGCCTGCGGCACCGGCGTCGTGGCGGCGGCCGCCTGCGGGATCGCCGAGGGCCGGCTGTCGCTGCCCGTTGCGGCCGTCACCAGGAGCGGCTTCGAACTGCGTCTCGAGGCCGCTCCGGACGAGCCGGACGGCCTCGGCCGATGGCGCCTGTCCGGCGACGCCAGGATCGTCGCCAGGGGCCGTATCGCCGCGACCGCCAGAGCGTAAGCGCGGCTTGCTACCCTCCGCCCATGAGCAGCGGCTTTCCTCCCGTCAACGAGCAGATGGAACTGCTCCTCCGCGGAGCTGTCGACGTCGTCGAAGAGGACGCGTTGCGGCAGAGGCTGGAGCAATCCCGCGCCGAGGGCCGTCCGCTGCTCGTCAAGACGGGTTTCGATCCCACCGCGCCCGACCTGCACCTCGGCCACGCGGTGCTGCTGCGGAAGATGGCCCACTTCCAGCAACTCGGTCACCGGGTCGTCTTCCTGGTCGGCGACTTCACCGCGATGATCGGCGACCCGACCGGCAAGAAGGCCACCCGCCCCCAACTCTCACGTGAACAGGTCCTGGCCAACGCCGCGACCTACCAGGAGCAGGCCTGGCAGGTCCTCGACCGGGATCTGACCGAGATCCAGCACAACAGCGAGTGGCTCGGATCCCTCGGCGCGGAGGGTCTGGTCCGCCTCGCCGGCTCCTACACGCTGGCCCGGATGATGGAACGCGAGGACTTCCGGGACCGCTTCGAGAACCACGAACCGATCTCGATCCACGAGCTGCTCTATCCCCTGACCCAGGGCTACGACTCCGTCGTCATGGAGGCCGACGTTGAACTCGGCGGACACGACCAGCTGCTCAACCTCCTGGTCGGCCGCGACCTGATGCGCGCCCGCGGCATGGAGCCCCAGATCGCGCTCACCGTGCCGCTCCTGGTCGGCACCGACGGCACCCAGAAGATGTCGAAGAGCCTGGGCAACGCGATCGCGTTCGAGGACTCGCCCCGCGAGATGTTCGGCCGCACGATGTCGATTCCCGACGACCTGATGTGGGACTGGTGGCTGCTGCTCACCGACATGGACGAGACCGAGATCGAGCGCCAGAAGGCCGACGCGGCGAGCGGCCGGGCCAGTCCACGCGACCTGAAGGACGACCTCGCACACGATCTGGTGAGGCGTTTTCACAGCCCCGCTGCCGCCGACGAGGCGCGCGCCGAGTTCGACCGCATGTTCCGCGGCGGCGGCGTGCCGGACGAGATCGAAACCCGCGTCGTTCCATCCGGACAGGCGCTCTTCACGCTGATCGCCGACACCGGCCTCACGGGAAGCCGCGCCGAAGCCCGGCGCCTGATCCAGCAAGGAGCCGTCTCCCTGGACGGCGAGAAAATCGGAGATCCCTACTTCACCCTGCCGACCGGGGCAAACGCCCTGCTCAAGGTGGGCAAGCGCCGCTTCCTGCAGGTTGTAGCCCCAGCCGCCGATGCCGCAGACTGAGCGTCACCCGGATCTTCAGCCGGACCGCAGCGCCGACGAGGAACTGCCGCCGCTGCGCGTCGGCATCCGCATTCTCCTGTTCGCCCTGGGGTCCTTTCTCGTCCTCTTCGGTCTGATCTTCGGCCCGCTGCCCGGCATTCCGGCCATTGTCCTCGTACCCGCGGGCGCAGCCCTGTTGTCACTCGCCAGCAACCGGCTGAACCTCCGGCTGCGCGCCTTTGTCATGCATCGGTGGCCCAACGCGTGGCACAGGATCCAGGGCGTCCGCGCCTGGCTGCACCGCCGCCTGAGCTGAGCGCTAGCCGGCCTGCTTCACGCGCTTCTTCAGACCGCGCAGGAAGACGCCGTTGAGCGCGATCAGCACAGCGGCGACGACGATCCACTGCCCGAACATGTTGCCGACGCCCAGCGGCCCCCAGAGCGGCTCGTTGCGGGCGCTCCAGATCATCCAGGCAACGAGCACCACCGCCTCGAGCGCGACCAGCCGGATCGCCCAGTCCCACCAGGCGCCTACCCGCATGTCCTGGTCGCCGGTGTTGATCATCTCGGCGCGGAAGCGGGTGACGCCGTAGCGGATCACGATCAGGGCGAAGAACAGGCCGCACGACATCAGCGCGACGCTCCAGACGGTGTCCTGGTTCACGAAGAACGGCTGCCGAAGCGCCGAGGGCACGCCGAGCACGAAGGCGGCAACCGCGATGGAGATGATCGCCTTGCGCCGTTCGAGCCCGGCCTCCTCGAGCGCCAGGCCGACCAACTGGAACATCGCAACCAGCGACGTCCAGGCGGCGAACACCAGCGCCATGAAGAACAGGATCATGAAGAACGACCCGCCCGGCATCGCGTTGAAGAGCTGGGGTATCCAGATGAACGTCAGACCCTCGTTGCTGGCGCCGACAATCTGGTTGGCGGCGCCGGGCATGATCGAGAAGACGGTGCAGAGCACCATGACGCCGGCGAGCAGTGAGACGCTGTTGTTCCCGAACGCGAGCAGGAAGGAGTTCAGGTTCGTGTCCTCCCGGCGGCGCGAGAACACCGCGTAGGTCAGCACCAGGCCCCAGCCGGCGCCGGTGTCCCAGGCGTTCTGGGTCAGCGCCTGCAGCCAGATATTCGAGTCCAGCAGGTCGCTCCAGTTGGGCCTGAACAGGAACTCGAGACCGTTCACCGCACCCGGCAGCGTCACCGCCCGGATGGCGAGCACCACGACGAGCACCAGCAACGCCGGCATCAGGATCCGCACCACGCTCTCGATGCCCCGGATCCCCTTGAGCACGACGATCACGCCCATCGCGAGCGCCAGGGCGTGGAAGATGAGCACCTGGGGCGTGTAGGAGAAATCCTCCCAGAGCTGGACCGACCGCTCGCCCTGAAGCTGCATCGTGATGGCGGCCAGGAAGTAGCGCAGGGTCCAGCCCATGACGACGGCGTAGTAGAAGCCGATCGCCGCCGCCACCCAGGCGATCCACGCGCCCATCCAGGCGAACCGCTCGCCCATCATCGCGGCGAACGTGCCCACCGTGCCGTTGCGCACCTTCTTGCCGAGCGCGAACTCCGCCAGGATCAGCGGCACCGACCAGAGCATCAGGAAGACGACCCAGGCGACGAGGAAGGAACCGCCGCCGTTGGACGCCGCGATCCGGGGGAATCGCCAGATGTTGCCCGTGCCGACGGCCATGCCGAGCATGGCGAGCATCAGGCCCCACCGGCTCGAGAACAGTTGGGTCGCTGTAGTCAAGCCCTCTCCCGCGCTGGTTCTACGTGCCAGAAAGCGACCCTATCGCACAGTCCTGGCCCCCGGCGGGCCGGACGGTTTCAGCCGACCAGGTCGCAGGCGGCGAAGAAGAAGGCGCGCTCGATCGCCGCGTTTTCAGGCGAGTCGCTGCCGTGGATCGCGTTGTTCTGGATGTCCGTGCCGTAGAGGTTGCGGATCGTCCTCTCGGCGGCCTGCGTCGAGTCGGTGGCGCCCATCACGTCGCGAAGATGAGTAACCGCGTTCTCGCGCGCCAGCGCGATCGCCACCACGGGGCCGCTCGTCATGAACGCGACCAGGTCGGCGTAGAACGGTCGCTCGCGATGCACCGCGTAGAACGCCTCGGCCTGGGCGCGCGAAAGACGCATCCGGCGCGTCGCCTGGATCTCGAAGCCCGCGTCCTCCAGGTGGGCGACGATCCGGCCCGTGTTGCCGGCACGGACGGCGTCCGGCTTGATGATGGTCAGCGTTTCTTCCATCCCGACTATCTCCCTAGTGCCTCGGACACCCGCGCGCCCATCTCGGCCGGCGAATCGACGACCAGGACTCCGGCCGCGGCAAGCGCCGCCTTCTTCTCGGCCGCGGTGCCCTTGCCGCCCGCCACGATCGCGCCGGCATGGCCCATCCGTCGACCCGGCGGAGCCGTAGCGCCGGCAATGAAGCCGACGACGGGAACGTCGAGGTGCTCGCCGATCCAGGCCGCCGCCTCCTCTTCCGCCGTACCGCCGATCTCGCCGATCAGGACCACGGCTTCCGTCGACTCGTCCCCGGCGAACAACTCCAGCACGTCGATGAAGCTCGTGCCGTTGACCGGATCGCCGCCGATGCCGACGCAGGTCGTCTGGCCGAGCCCTTCGTTGGTGAGCTGCCAAACGGCCTCGTAGGTCAGCGTGCCGCTCCGGCTGATCACGCCGACGTTGCCGGCCTCGTGGATGTGGCCGGGCATGATGCCGACCTTTGCCTGGTCCGGGGTGATCAGGCCCGGGCAGTTCGGCCCCAGCAGACGGCTGCCCCGGCCCCGGAGGAAGGCCTTGACCCGGACCATGTCCTGAACCGGGATGCCCTCGGTGATGCACACGATCAGCTCGACGCCGGCGTCGGCCGCCTCCATGATCGCGTCGGCGGCGAACGGCGGCGGCACGAAGATCAACGTCGCATTGCAACCCGACTCCCGCCGCGCGCGTTCGACCGAGTTCCAGACCGCAAAGCCCTCGACCGTCGACCCGCCCTTGCCGGGGGTCACGCCGCCGACGACGTCGGTGCCGTAGTCCCGGCAGCCCATCGCGTGGAACAGTCCTTCCCTGCCAGTGATGCCCTGGACGATCAGGCGCGTGCTTTCGCCAACGAGAATCGACATCGGTTCAGCTTCCCGCGACCCTGTTCTTGAGGGCCTCGACCGCGCTCTCCGCGGCGCTCGCCATGCCGTCGGCGACGAGGAAGTCGAAGTCCGCCCGCTCGAGCACGTCGCGGCCCTCCTCGACGTTCGTTCCCTCCAGCCGGACGACCACCGGCACTCCCACCGGCGTGCCGTCGGCCGCCAGCTCGTCGATCGCCGCGACCACGCCGCGGGCGATGCGGTCGGTACGCGCGATGCCGCCGAAGATGTTGATCAGCACCGCTTCGACCGCCGGGTCGGAGAGGATGATCCGAAAGGCGCTCGCCACCGCCTCCTGGGAAGCCGAGCCGCCGACGTCGAGGAAGTTCGCCGGCTCGGCGCCGTAGAGCTTGATGATGTCCATCGTCGCCATTGCCAGACCGGCGCCGTTGACCATGCACCCGATGCTGCCGTCCAGCTTGATGTAACTGATGCCGTGCTCCGAGGCCTCGACCTCCAGCGGGTTCTCTTCGTGCACGTCCCTCAGCTCGACGACATCGCGCTGCCTGAAGAGCGCGTTGTCGTCGAAGTTCATCTTCGCGTCCAGGGCGTAGACGTCGCCCTTCGAGTCAACCATCAGCGGGTTGATCTCGACCAGGGAAGCGTCGGTTTCCAGGTAGGTCCTTACGACGCTGGCGACGATCGACTGAATCTGGCGAGCCGTGCCGCCCTCGAAGCCGAGCCCCGACGCAATCCGCCGGCTCTGGAACGGCAGCACGCCGAGAAGCGGGTCGATCAACTCACGCAGGATCGCGCCGGGATCCGACTGGGCCACTTCCTCGATGTCCATGCCGCCCGAGCGCGACGCCATCAGAAGCGGGCGTTCGGCGGCGCGGTCGAGGGTCACGCCCAGGTAGAGCTCCTGGTCGATCTCGAGCGCTTCCTCGATCAGAACCTGGCGAACCTGCTGACCTTCGGGACCGGTCTGATGGGTCACCAGTTGCATGCCCAGGATCTCGTCTGCCAACCGCTCGGCCTCGCCTGGGTTCGAGGCCACCTTGACGCCGCCGCCCTTGCCGCGGCCGCCGGCGTGGATCTGCGCCTTGACCACGCAACGGCCACCGAAGTCCTCGCAGATCTGTTTCGCCTGAGCGGGATCGTCGATGACCTGGCCCTGGGGCACGGCAGCCCCGAACCGGCGCAGTATCCCCTTGGCCTGAAACTCGTGGATCTTCACGGGCGCGGGCTCTTCAGTCGAGGTTTTCGATGATCGCCTGACCGAACTCGGATGTCTTCAGCAGCGTCGCGCCTTCCATCTGGCGCTCCAGGTCGTAGGTGACCCGCTTCTGCCGGATGGCGCGGCTGATCGCATTCTCTATCGACCTGGCCGCCTCGTTCCATCCCAGCCAGTTGAGCATCATCACGCCCGACAGGATGACCGAGCAGGGGTTCACCTTGTCCTGGCCGGCGTACTTCGGCGCCGTGCCGTGCGTGGCCTCGAACAGAGCGACGCCGTCCCCCTCGTTGGCGCCCGGCGCCATGCCCAGACCGCCGACCTGGGCCGCCAGGGCGTCCGAGAGGTAGTCGCCGTTCAGGTTGGTCGTCGCGATGACGTCGTACTCGTCGGCCCGCAGCAGCACCTGCTGGAACATGGCGTCCGAGATCCGGTCCTTGACCAGGATCTGGCCGTTCGGCATGCGGCCGTCGTGCTTCGACCACAGGTCGTCCTCGCTCACCGTGCAATCAGCGAACTCCTCGGCCGCGAGCTCGTAGCCCCACTCCTTGAACGCGCCCTCGGTGAACTTCATGATGTTGCCCTTGTGCACCAGGGTCACGCTGTCCCGGCCCTGCGCACGGGCGTACTCGATCGCCTTGCGAACCAGCCGCTTGCTCCCGGTCACCGAGACCGGCTTGATCCCGATACCGGAGTCGGCGCGGATGTCGCGGCCGAGCTTCTGCTGGACGAAGTCGATCAGCGCCTTCGTCTCCGCTGTCCCCTGCTGCCACTCGTGGCCGGCGTAGACGTCTTCCGTGTTCTCCCGGAAGAGGACCATGTCGACCTTCTCGGGCTCGCGCATCGGCGACGGCACGCCGTCGAAGTAACGAACCGGCCGCACGCAGGCATACAGATCGAGCAACTGCCGGAGCGCCACGTTCAGGCTGCGGATTCCCCCGCCGACCGGCGTCGTCAACGGGCCCTTGATCGCGACCCGGTAGTAGCGGATCGCGTCGACGGTGGCGGCCGGCAGCCACTCGCCGGTCTCCGCCAGGGCCTTCTCGCCGGCCAGGATCTCGAGCCAGGCGATGGCGCGGGTTCCCGAGTACGACTTGGCGACGGCGGCGTCCATCACCACCTGGGCCGCGCGCCAGATGTCGGGCCCGATGCCGTCCCCCTCGATGAAGGGAACGATCGGTCGATCCGGAACGACCAGAACGCCGTCCTGCCAGCCGACCTCCTGACCGCCGGCTGGCGGCTCGACGGGGGGTTCGCTCACGGCGGCGCAGAGTATCACGTTACCCGCCCGAACTCCGAGCCGGGCCGCGCGAGGGGACTCGCATGGAACTGCCCTTCCCGTGCCCCGGCGCGGCGCGGACGCCGCGACTCGACTGCTAAGGTCTCGCGAATGAGCGCGCAGCGCGTCTTCCACCTGCCGACGCCGGATCACGGCGCCACGTGGGAGGGCATCGACTGGGAGGCCCTGGTCGACGCCGCCGTCCGTTGCCGGGAAGAGGCCTACGCGCCGTACAGCGACTTCCGGGTCGGCGCGGCGCTGCTGGCCGCGAACGGCAGGATCTACACCGGCTGCAACGTGGAGAATCGGGTGCTGGGCCTCACTCTGTGCGCCGAGCGCGGCGCGCTTTCCGCGGCCGTGGTGGATGGTCAGCGCACCTTCGTCGCCCTGGCGCTCGCCACCGGCGCCGTGCCTCCGAGCACGCCCTGCGGACAGTGCCGGGACGCCCTGGCCGAGTTCAGTTGCGATCTTCCCGTCGTGGCGGTCACCGCCGGCGCCCACGACTCGCCGAACTGGAGCCGGTTCACGCTGCGCGAACTGCTGCCGGAGCCCTTCGTCTTCGACCCTGAGGGTTGATTTCTCCTCTGGGGAACTCGCGCGGGACTGGGGAACTCGCGCGGGACAGACTTGTACGCCGGCGCCCCCGCCGGCATCCGGCGTGAAGCGCCGGTTCCGACCTTCAGGCCGCGATGAGCGCCGGCACGGGCGCCCCCGCGTCCGTTCAGGTCCCGCCGGCCTCCTCCGCGAGAGCATCCTCCACCGTGTCGTACGTCGGGAACAGCGACGCGACGCCGGCGACGGTCAGCAACTGAACGATCCGTTCCGACGGTCGGACCAGGATGAGTTTCCGTTCCTCCGCGCGGAGCCGGACCAGGTAGCCGACGAGTTCGCCGATGCCGGTCGAGTCCATGTAGTTCACGTTGGAGAGGTCGAGCAGGACATTCCCGTCGCCTTCCGCCAGGCTCCGCTTCAAGGCGTCGGCCAGGAACCGCGCGCTCTCCCCGAGCTTGATCACGCCCTCCACCGCCAGCAGGCTGGAGTCGCCGATCTGCTGCTTGTTGATGATCATCGCTGGGAGGCCAGGCGCGGCGGCTTTGGTGCTAGCGGCTGAACCGACCCACGAAAGTGCTCCGCTTGCCCGGGCTCTTCCACGTAGCGCCCAGACCCGGACCTTCCCACGTGTGCTCGATGGCGACGCCGGGCACTGCTCCGTCCGTCGGAGCCAGCGGTGGATAGAAGACCGTCTCGTTGCCGCAGAGGTGGTCCCGGTGATCGAGCGGCCGCGTCCTCACCGCGGCCAGGTCGCCCGCCGTGACCGACGCGGCCCCGTTCGGCCGCAGAGCGAACGTGACGTCCGCCGCCTCGACCCGGGCCACATCGGCAAGGAGCACTCCCCCCATGCCGCGCGCGAATCCCTCGAGCGCCGAACGCTGCGACCGGTCCGCGGCCGCGTCCACGATCAGCACGGACTCCGTGGTTCGCGATTCGGTGTACGGATCGCCCAGAGTCGCATCCGAGCGAACGACCGCCAGCACCGAGAGGCCGGAAAGATCGACGCCGTCCCAGCCGCCCGCTTCGATCCGCCAGGCCATGATCGCCTCGTTGCCGACCAGCCCGACTTCGGAGTTGGCGAAACAGGGACCGGTGTAAACGTCAGCGGTCCGGGCTTCGAGATAGGTGCCGGCAACCCCGGCCGCGCTGGCGGCGGAGGGCAGGACGACCAGAAGCAGGGCGGGGATAAGAGTCCGTGAAGCGAATCTCATGTCGGCAGGTCTCCGTGGCTCTCGAAGCACCGGCGGCCTTCCCGGCAGTCCTCGCGGGAGGCCACCGCGCCGTCGGGCCCGAGACAGTTCATGCTGTGAGTACACCAGACAAAGCCATCGTCGATCTCGTGCTGGGGGTCGACGTCCGCGCCCGGCTCCACCGGCGCCAGGGCCATGAACATCGTCTTCCAGCGCAGCCGCCGGCAGAGCCGCGGAGCTTCAGGAGCGGGGAGTCGGTCGGCCATCGCTTCAGATCTCCATCCCGGCGGCGTGACCGAGCGCTCGCCGCACCGCGGTCCGGGCAAGCTGGACCTTGTACCGGTTGCCGCTCATCGGCTGGGCGCCCTCCACCGCCGCATCCGCGGCCGCGGCGACGGTCTCCGACGTCAGTTCCTGCCCGGACAGAAGATCACCCGCCGCTGCCGCCACATGCGGCGTCGGAGCGGCGTGACCGAGCACGATCCGCGCCTTCTCCGCTCGCGGTTCCGAGCCGGTGAGCGTCACCGCGGCCGCCATCAACGGCCAGTCCAGCGAGCGGCGCTGGCGGACTTCATACACGGCCGACCGGGATCCGGCGACGTTCGCTTCGACGCCGGCGAGGATCTCGCCCGGCGCCAGCGTGTTCTCGCGCTCTTCGGCGGTTTGGGGCGCCTGGTACAGCGCCTCCACCGGCAGCCGGCGCTCGCCGGCGGGCCCGTGAACCACCGCTTCCGCCCCGAGGGCGACCAGCAGCGGCGCCAGGCTGGACGGGTTGACGAAGCGGGCCTGCCCCGCGGGGAAGATCGCGTGGTAGCGGTTGTCGCCCTCGGTGACCATCGAGCGGCCGTCGGCGGTCAGCGCTAGCAGACCGAAGCCCCGGCGGTAGTACCAGCACCGGGGACGCTGGAGCAGATCGCCGCCGACCGTGCCCATCTCCCGCAACTGCGGGCTGGCCACTCCGTCGATGGCGACCGCCAGCGCGGGCAGAGCCGCGATCGCGCCGTCGTGATCCCGCAGTTCCTGCAGGGTCGTCATGGCGCCTATGCGGAGCGTGCCGCCATCGAGCTCGATCCCCGACAGACCCGCGACGCCCCGAAGCGCGACCAGGCGGTCGACCGGTTCGACATCGTCCTTGAGCAGGCTCAGAAGATCCGTGCCGCCGGCCAGCGCCTCGCTGCCCTCCGCTGCCAGCAGGCCGACCGCCTGTTGAACGGTCGCCGGGGCCGCGTAGCCGAACGGACGCATCAGGCGGGCCCTCCGCGTCCGGCCAGGGCATCCAGCACCCGGTCGGGCGTCAACGGCAGGTAGGGCACGCGGACGCCGATTGCGTTCGCCACCGCGTTGCTGATGGCGGCGCCGGGCGAGATGACCGGCGGCTCGCCCAGGCCGATCACGCCGCGCTCGTCGTAGCCCGGGCCGGTCATCATGTGGACCTCGAGAGACCCCACATCGACGAGACCGGCGAGCTTGTAGAACTCCATGTCCGCGTTCAGCAGCCTGCCGCTCACGGGATCCGGAATCCACTCCTCGTAGAGCGCGTAGCCGACACCCATGATCAGGCCGCCGTAGACCTGGCTCTCGGCCAGCCGGCGATTGATGATCAGGCCGCAGTCCTGGACCGCGATCATCCGCTCGATGTGCACGACACCGGTGTCGATATCGACCTCCACCTCGGCGATCTGCACGCCACCAACGCCGCTCGATATCAGCCGGCCGCGGCCCGGATTCCGGCCCTGGACGCTGATCGGCGCGCCGCCGATCTGAGCGGCAGCCTCGCGCCAGGACACCCCGCGGGAGGAATCGCCGTCCACGAACACCCGGCCACCCTCGGCGAGCAGTTGCTCCGGCTCCGCCTCGAGTCGCGGCGCCACGTGGACGAGCACCTCGCGCAGGGCGTCCTGCGCGGCCCGCCGGGTCGAAGCGGTGACTCCGCCGACCGTCGAACTGCCGCCGGAGGGACCCGACTGCGGATACACGTTGTCCCCCAGGGACACCCGCACCTGGTGGAGCTCGAGGCCGAACGTCTCGGCGAGCACCTGGGCCACGATCGTGCGGGTCCCGGTTCCGATGTCCTGGCTGCCGATCCGCGCTTCGACCGCGCCGTCCGGATGCACCGTCACGTCGCAGTTACTTGAGTGGCCGCGCCCGCCCCAGGTGTGAACGGACACGCCGAGCCCACGCTGAACAGCGCCCTCGCGTTCACGCCCGCGGGGCTGCCAACGCTCCTTCCAGGACGCCATTTCGGCGGCGATCCCGAGTTGCTCCCGATAGGTGTCCGGCCGCCCGGTCAGGTCCAGGTTGCGTTCGAGAAAGTCGATCGGATCGAGACCCAGTTCGTCCGCCAGGTCGTCCAGGACGGCCATCGTCAGGAAGCAGGCTTGCGGATGGTTGGGCGCTCGCCAGGCCCTGGAGCCGGCCAGGTTCGTCGGCACGGAAGTATGGCGGGTGCGGCGGTTCGGCAACCTGCTGAAGACGTACGGCAGCGGCGTCTGGCCCGTGCCCGGAAGGCCTCCCGAACCCCAGGAGTCCGAGTCCCAGGCGACGAGCTTGCCCTGCTCGTCGGCCGCCGCCCGGATGCGGGCGAAGGCGGATGGCCGGCTGCCCGCGACCGTCACCTCCTGGTCCCTCTCGAGGAAGAGCTTCACCGGCGCGCCCGCCTTGCGCGCGAGCTCGGCGCCGACGATGCCCCAGCGGTCGGGCGAGAACTTCGAACCGAAGCCGCCGCCCATGTACTCGGTCCGGATCCGGACCTGGCTCGCCGGCACGCCGAGTTCCGTCGCGAACTGCCCGGCCAGGGTCGAAACCGCCTGGGTCGATGCGTCAACCTCCAGCTCGTCGCCGTCCCAGGAACAGACCTGGCCATGCGGCTCCAGGCACATGTGGGCCATCTGGGGCATGCCAAGCGTCCGCTCCACCGTGCGGTGAGCGGTGGCGAAGGCGGCGTCGGGATCGCCCTCCGCCCTCTCCCCGGCCTCCCTGGCGCCGGGAGCCTGATCGCGGTCCTCTTCCGTGACGAAGTGCGGAAGGACCTCGTAGTCGACCTGAATCGCCCGCAGCGCGTCCCGGGCCACGTCCTCGGTGACGGCGGCGACGGCCGCGACCTCGTCGCCGGCCCACTGGATCTCGGAGCCCTCGCCCTGGATCACATGGACCACGCGCACACCGGCCATGGCCTCGGCGGCCGAGGTATCGATCCGGACGATCCGGGCGTGGGCATGCGGACAAGTCAGGATCTTCGCGGCCAGCAGGCCCCTCGGGTTCTGGTCGGACGGGTACTTCGCGAACCCGGTCGACTTGACCGGACCGTCGAGTCGCGCCGGCCGGGCTCCGATCTGGGCCCTCCGGTCCGCCTCCGGCCACGAGTAGTCAGCCACCGCTCACTCCTCCGCCCTTGCCGCCCGCGACCACGGCGCGAATGCCCTTGTAGGTCCCGCAGCGGCAGAAGTTGCCGCCAAGGCCCGCTTCGATCTCCGGTTCCGAAGGCGCCGGGTGACGCGCGAGCAACGCCGCGGTCGCCACGACGAACCCCGGTGTGCAGAACCCGCACTGCTGCGCATCGTTGTCGACGAAGGCCTGCTGCACGTCGTGCATGGCGTCCGGCGACCCCAGTCCCTCGACCGTCGTGATGCTGCGTCCCGCGGACTCGATCATCAGCCGGCTGCACGCGTAGATCGGGCGGCCGTCCTCGAGCACGGTGCAGGCGCCGCAGGTGCCGCGGTCGCAGACCCGTTTCGGACCCGTCACGTCCAGTCGATGGCGCAGGCCGTCGAGCAGGGTGACCCGTGGTTCCACCGCCAGCCGGTGGGTGGCGCCGTTCACTTCGAGTTCGACGTCGACCGGACCCGGACCGACCGTTTCCGTCGCTTCCGAGTCGGCCGCCGCGGCGCCGGCCTCACCGGTCAGCAGGCCCGTGGTCAGACCGCCCGAGAGGGCGCCCGCGGCGCCGCCACGCAGGAACGACCGGCGAGAGAATCCTGACCGCTTTGCGTCGTCCGTCACGCGCCTACCCTTCATCTACGCCCAACTGAATCGAAGCGAATCGGAAGCCGCCACTCTACCAGTTGGAGCCCTACGAACGTGCGCTCGCGTCCCGATGTCGAAGCCGGCGACACACCTCGACGAACTGGGACAGCCCGTCCGCGGTCAGCATCCCCTGCAACTCATGGTCGCGAACGACCCAGAGCGCCCTCGCCGGACTCTGGAGATCCCGCAGCACGTCCAGCAGGTCGCAGTCCTCCGCCACCGTCAGCGGGTCCCGGTTCATGAGCTCCAGCAGGGGCGTGTCGCCAGGAAACCGGGTCACCGATTCGAGCAGACGGTCGCGGTCCACTTCCCCGGCCACCCTGCCCCAGCCGTCGACCACCGGAAACTGGCGCTGCGTGGTCGAGAGCAGCAGGCGGACCGCCCACTCGATCGTGTCCTGGGGCGCCAGGCGCTCGCAGCGGGTCATCATCGCTTCGCCCGCCCGGCGACCCTGTAGCACCTGGAGCGTCTTGACCAGGGAGGACTCCCGGCTCGCGCCCACGAGGATGAAGAAGGCAGTCAGGAACAGGAACAGGTTGAACGCCACGCCGAACTGCCAGGGGATGAGAGCGGCGAGACCGAGAAGACCGGCGAGCACCATGCCCAGGCGGGTGGCGACCTTGGTCGCCCGCTCCTGCCCCATGGCGAAGGAGAGAGCCGAACGAAGGATGCGGCCGCCGTCGAGCGGGAACGCGGGGAGCAGATTCAGCGCGAACAGCAAGAGGTTACCGGCCAGCAGCCACTGCAGCGCCGACGGCACGTCGACGACCGCTCCGGCGCCCAACGGCGGGAGCCCGGCGACCGTCAGCCCGATGAAGAGCACGATCGCGAGTACCAGGTTGAGCAGGGGACCTGCGGCGGCGATCGCCAACTCGACCATGCCCTTGGGATAGCCGTCCAGGCGCGCCACGCCGCAGACCGGAGTCAGGACGATGTCACGGGTCTCGATGCCGAACCGCCGGGCCATGAGGGCATGGCCGAGTTCGTGGACGATGACGCTCGCCAGCAGACCGACGACGACGAACGTCAGCAACAGCGCGCTGCTGCCCATGTCCGGCGCCAGCACCGCCAGCCAGACGAACAGGAGGATGAACGTGAAGTGGATCCGCACCCTGATCCCGAACAGGGTCAGCATGTGGAACGCGAGGCCGCGCGCCAGGGGTCTCATCCCGCTCGACCTCCGGCAGCGAAGGACGGAGCGACGTGCCCGGTCGACCGGCTGAGAACGCGGACGAGGCCCTCGAGCCCTGAAGCCAGCACCTCGTCGCTGCAGGCGAAAGACAGCCGCAGGTGACCCTCGCAGCCGAAGGCGGAACCGGGCGTGGCGGCGACGCGCGCCTCGTCCAGCAGGCGGCGGCAGAGGGAAGCGGAGTCGGAACACGACTCGTCGAGGCAGGCCCTCACGTCCGGGAAGGCGTAGAACGCCCCGGCCGGCGGCGGGCAGACGACTCCGGGCACCCGGCCCAGTTCCCGGAGCACGAGGTCCCGCCGGCGCGCACAGGCCGCGACCAGCGCCGCCGACTCGGGCGGCTCCTCCGCCAGGACCGCTTCGGCCCCGGCCATCGCGAAGGAGGTCGCGTTCGAGGTCACGTGGCTCTGGACGGCGGCCGCGGCCGTCACGACGCCGGCCGAACCGAGCAGATAGCCCACTCGCCAGCCGGTCATGGCGTAGCTCTTCGAGAACGAACCGACCAGCACCACGGTCTCCGGGTAGCGGGCCGCCAGCGCCGCGACGCTGGCGTGACGCCGGCCGTCGTAGACGAAGCGCTCGTAGGTCTCGTCCGAGATGAGGAGCGCCCCCCGCTCGGCGCAGGCCGAGGCCAGGCGCTCCAGATCGAGGATGGAGGCCACGGCTCCCGTCGGATTGCACGGCGTGTTGACGATCACCGCCCGGGTCCGTTGCGACATCGCCTCGATCAGCGGCTGGGCCCGGATGGCGAAGCCGTCCTCCGCCGCCATCGGCACAGTCACCGCCTCGGCCCCCGCGAGTCGCACCTGGGCCGGAATGCTGACCCAGGCCGGCGTGGGTATCACCGCTTCGTCGCCCGGGCCCAGAAACGCCCGGGCAAGCTGGTACAGGGCCGCCTTCGCGCCCACCGTGACCAGCACGTTGGCCGCGCTCCAGGGCGCTCCAGAGGCGCCGTACCGTTCCGCCAAAGCCGCTCTCAACTCGTTCGTGCCCTCCAGGACCGTATACTTCGTCCTGCCCTCGTCGAGGGCTCGCTGTGCAGCCTTCACGGCTGTCTCGGGCGAGGGGAAGTCGGGCTCTCCGGCTCCCAGGTCTAGGACCTCGATTCCCTCGCTGCGAAGCTCGGCAACCCGCCGGGAAACCGCCATCGTCGCCGACTCGCGCTCACCGGAAGCCATGAAGCAGGATCGTAACAGCGGCAAGGCCCTCCGAACCGCCGTCCTTTTCGTCGCGGCAACGGCTCTGGCCGTGGCGGCGAGCGGTCAGTTCAGAACGCCACAAATGGCTTCGCTCGAGGCCTTTGCCGACCTCACCTCCTACGCCCCCGGCGACTCCGTGCGCATCGCCGCGGTGATCAACATCGAAGACGGCTGGCACATCCAGAGCCACACACCGACTTTCGATTATCTGATCGCCACCGAGATCGCCTTCGAGCTGCCCGCCGGCTGGCCGCAGCCGGATGTCCGCTATCCCGACCACATCATGTGGCAGTTCGGGTTCTCGGAGGATCTGCTCGCGGTCTACGAGCACGAGGCGGTGATCCACGCGGGATTCGATCTGCCCACGGACGCGACAGCCGGTGTCGTCGACGTGTCGGCCGAACTCCTCTACCAGGCCTGTGACGACATCCAGTGCCTGCCGCCGATCACGGCCGAGGCAACGGTCTCGCTTGAGATCGGAGCGACCGGGGAGCCAACGGGACATCCCGCCTTCGAAGCCGCGCCGACGGCTCCGCCCCGGACCGGCCAAGGCCTGAGCCTCCTCGCCGCGCTGCTCCCGGCACTGCTGGGCGGCCTGATCCTGAACGGCATGCCGTGCGTCCTGCCGATCGTCTCGCTCAAGCTCTTCGGGTTCGCCCAGGCGTCGGGCAGACCCCGCCGCGAGATCGTGGCCGGGGCGCTGATGACGACCCTGGGCATCCTGGTCTCGTTCTGGGCACTGGCCGGCGCGACGCTCCTCGCCCGCTCGGCCGGGCAGGCGATCGGCTGGGGCATCCAGTTCCAGAACCCCGTGTTCGTGACCTTCCTGGCCCTGGTGCTCACCCTGTTCAGCCTGAACGTCTGGGGCCTGTTCGAGATCAACCTGCCGCACGCACTCGCCAACCGGCTGGGCGGCCACACGCACTCGGCGCATGAGGGGCACTCGCACTCGCACTCGCATTCGCACTCCGCGCCCGCCGCCAACCAACAGGCCGGCGGCGGGGCCGGCTACTCCGGGCACTTCTTCTCCGGCGTGTTCGCCACCCTGATGGCCACGCCCTGCTCGGCGCCCTTCCTGGGCACCGCGGTCGGATTCGCGCTGAGCCAGCCGGCGACCACGATCGTCTTCGTGTTCACGGCGGTCGGCGTCGGCCTCGCCACTCCCTACCTGCTGCTGGCCGCCATGCCGCGAGCCACGCGGCTGCTGCCCCGGCCCGGCGAGTGGATGGCGACGCTGCGCGGCGTCATGGGCTTTCTGATCGCCGGAACGACGATCTGGCTGCTCTACGTGCTCGCGGCCCAGATGGACAGCGCCCGGCTCGCCTTCCTGGAGATCGGCCTGCTCAGCCTGGCCCTCTTCATCTGGCTGCAGAGCCGGAGCCGGAAGACGGGTCTGCGCGTCTTCGGTCGCGCCGGCGCGGTCGCGGCGGCCGTCCTGGTGCTGCTGCTCGCGAACGGCGCGACCGCCCAATCCCGCGGCCCCGGCGCCGCACCGAGCGGCGTGCAGGTCCTGGACTGGGTGCCGTGGGACCCGGTGCAGGCCGAGACGCTCGCCGCCGAAGGCCGGCTGGTCTTCGTCGACGTCACGGCGGACTGGTGCGCGACCTGCAAGGTGAACGAGCGGCTGGTGCTCGAGACCGACGAGACGGCCGAGCTCTTCGACCGCTACCAGGTGGTCGCGATGAAGGCCGACTGGACCAACCGGAACGACGACATAGCCCGCTACCTGGCGAGTTTCGGCCGCTACGGGATCCCGTTCTACGCCCTCTACCGGCCCGGACAGGAGCCCCACGTGTTCAGCGAACTGCTGCGCGGCGGCAGGCTGGAGGAAGCGATCAGGAACTCAGCCGGCGGCGAGGCCGGCTGACGGCGACAGAGGCGCTCAGAGCGGCCGCCCCGGCGCCGCCACGAAGACATCCCCCTCGCCTTCTTCATTCACGGTGAAGATCCGGTCGAGCCGGCGCACGGTGGCGCCGGCGTCGAAGTCCAGGCACAGGTCCGCGCCGTCCAGCATGCCTGTGGCGCCCTCGGCGCTGTCCGCGAACAGGACGGCCCAACGGTCGCCGACGTGAACGAGATCACCCGGCGCCGGCGAGCCTTCACCGGCGGCGCTCCACGCGGTGCTGCCGTCGAGCGGCGCGAGTTCCCAGGTCAGGTCCTCCCAGGCGACGCCGCCCGCGGCGAGAATGTCCCGCAGCACGGAGACCTGGCTGAATGCGAGGCGGTCGTCGTAGAGCTGCTGCAGCCGGGCTACGGCTGAAGCCTCCCACCCGTCCCCTTGCCGGTGGATGCCGGGCAGACCGAAGACCGCCGATGGGGTACCCAGCGCGCCCGGCAGCCGTGCCTCGAGCCGGGTGGCGTCGGGGGGAACGGGGGATCTGACGCGCTGATCCGGGACCAGCGCGTCCTCGTCGAGCGCCGCCTCGACCCAGACCTGGTAGCGGAGGGTGCCGAAATCCCGGTCGATGTCGGGACCGTCCTTCTCGAGCCAACCGTCGAAGTGGGCGTCGAGCGTGCCGTCGATCGACCAGGCGCTGCCCCACTCCGGGCGGAAGAAGGGCTCGTAGGCGAAGCGCTCGACGTCGGCGCCGTCCTCCAGCTCCCGGAAAGGAACGCCGTGTTCGACGCTGAACCAGAGCATTCGTACCCAGCCCAGCCCGCCGATCCGTTCCGGCGGAAGGGCCTCGACCCGGCGGCCGTCGATCTCGACCTGGGGAACGGCGCTGTAGTAGACGGGTTCGCCTGGTTCGTCGCCGCGCGGCTCCGTCGCGAGAATCGCGTGCAAGCGGAAACCCTGACCAGCGAGCATCTCGATGTCGCCCGTCCGCGCCACGCCATCGCCACCTACCTCGATGCCAACCCAGGCGGCGGACAGGGTCGGCGCACGCAGCCGCTCCGCTCGCGGCAGGAACCAGAGGACCGCCGCCGCCACCGCGACGATCACGCCGATGATCAGGAACAGCAGGCGATTCCCTTGCACGCGACGATCCTAGTAGGTCTCATCCCCCCGGCCGGGCAGCACGGAGCGGAAGGTCAGCCGATGAAGCGGCGTCGGGCCGAGCTCCCGTAGCGCGGCGCGATGACGTTCCGAGGCATAACCCTTGTGGCTGGCGAAGCCGAAGCCCGGGTACTGGCGGTCGTACGCCGTCATCATCCGGTCCCTGTCCGTCTTGGCGATGATCGAGGCGCAGGCGACGGCGAAGCTGAGCGAGTCCGCACGCACCAGCGGCAGCGTCGGGACGGCAGCGCCGCCCACCTCGACCGTGTCGAGCGGCACGGCATCGACCAGGGCGACCGCGGGCCGAACGGCCAGCGACTGCAGCGCCGTCCGCATCGCCCGGCGAGTCGCTTCCAGCACGTTGACGCGGTCGATCAGCGCCGCGTCGCCGACACCCGTGGCCCAGGCCACCGCCCTCTGCTTGATCGTCCGCGCCAGCCGTTCCCGCTGCTTCGCGGAAAGCCGTTTGCTGTCGTCGATGCCGGGAATCAGGCAGTCAGGACCCACGACGACAGCCGCCGCCACGACCGGTCCGGCGAGACAGCCGCGTCCCGCTTCGTCGATCCCCGCAACGAGCTCGTAGCCGGCCGCCGCGAACTGATCCTCGAGCCCGCGCAGCAGGCGCAGGCGGTATGTCTCGGCCAGCAGCGCCGCCGCCTTCAGCGGTCGCGACGCTCCTCGATACGAGCGGCGCGGCCGCGCAGCTTCCGCAGGTAGTAGAGCTTCGCCCGACGCACCTTGCCGCGGCGAACGACCTCGATCTGGCCGATCACCGGCGAATGGAGCGGGAAGATGCGCTCGACACCGATTCCGCCCGAGACCTTGCGCACAGTGAAGGTCTCCCGGGTGCCGCTGCCCCGCCGGGCGATCACCACGCCCTGGAAGATCTGGATGCGCTCCTTGGCGCCCTCCCGAACGCGGACGTGGACCTTGACCGTGTCTCCGGCCCGGAAATCCGGCAGGCCATCCCGCACGTACTCCTGCTCAACCTGCTGTAGATCGTGCATTGCGTGTCCCTCCGAGCCGCCCAACCCCCAAGCGGCAGGAGGCGGATTATCGCCTGTTCGATGCCTTCGGCGCAACCTCTCGACCGCGCGCGTCTCCAGCCAGCAGGTCCGGCCGCTTGCGGCGCGTCGCTTCGAGCGCCTGCTCACGCCGCCAGACGTCGATGCGCGCATGGTCGCCCGATCGCAGCACGTCCGGCACCTCGATCCCCTCGACGGTCCGCGGGCGGGTGTAGTGCGGGTGGTCGAGCAGCCCCGAGCGGAAGCTCTCGTTCTCGACCGATTCCGGCCGGCCGACCACACCCGGGATGTGCCGCGACACCGCCTCGATGACCGTCATGGCCGGCACTTCGCCGCCGGAGAGAACGTAGTCCCCGATCGACATCTCGGAGTCGACGACCAGCATCCGCACCCGCTCGTCGATCGCCTCGTAGCGTCCGCACAGGAGCATCAGCCGCTCCTCGCCCGCCAGGCTGCGCACCCTGGCGTCGTCCAGACGCTCACCCTGCGGCGAGAGCAGGATGCGGTGAGGCTGCGGGCCGTCGCCCGAAACCGCGCGCACCGCACGGAGCCAGGGAGGCGCCGTCATCACCATGCCGCCGCCACCGCCGTACGGCTCGTCGTCGACGCTCCGGTGCGGATCCTCCGTGTACTCGCGCAGGTCGTGGACGTGAACCTCGAGCAGCCCGGCGGCGACCGCCCGCCCGATCAGGCTCGCCCCCAGGAACTCCCGGAAGACGGCCGGGAAGATCGTTATGACGTCGATCCGCATGCCTCGAGCAGTCCCTCCGGCAGGTCGCTCACAATCAGGCCTTCGCCGATGTCGATCTCCGGCAGCAGCGCGTTGGCGAACGGAACCAGCACGGACCTGCCATCGCCCTCGGGCGCCGCGACCTCGAGCAGGACGCCGCCGCCATCCTCCACCACGCTGGTGACCTCGCCGAGTTCTCCGAGCCTCCGGTCGACGACGCGGCAGCCGACGAGCTGGAAGTAGTAGAACGTGCCGTCCTCAGCCGCCGGCACCTGGTCCTCCGGCACCTCGAGCAGGGCGCCGCGGAGTTCCTCCGCGCCGTTGCGGTCCGTCACGTCCGCGAAGCGGACCAGTTGCCTGCCCCGATGCGGCCGGCTCGTCGCCACCTCCAGTTGCCGGACCCGGCCCCCGACGTCGGCGAGCAACCTGGAGCCCATCCGGAATCTCTCGGGATTCTCGCTGTCCGCGTCGATCAGCACCTCGCCCCGCAACCCGTGGGCGCGCAGGACGGCGCCGACCGTGACCATCTCCGCTCCTTCGCTGCGGGTCGACTGCGGCGGCTCTTTCATTCTCTGCCGCACCGACGCCCTAGTCCGGTTCGACGATCTCGACCTCGTAGTACTCGCCGGCCTCGGCGCCCCGAACTTCCAGCAAGGCGCGCAGCGACCTGACGCTACGGCCCTGACGGCCGATCACGCGTCCGAGTTCCTCCGGCGCCACCTCGACCTGCAGGACGATCGCGTCCTCCTCCTCGATCTCCTCGACGCGGACCGCGTCCCCGCGATCCACCATCGACCGAACGACGCCGGCGAGCTGATCGGCGACCTCCGACATGACCGCGAACCTCTCTACGATTCCGCGGCGCCCGCCGCGGCCGCCCGCCGCACCAGGCCGCGGACGGTGTCCGTGAGCTGCGCTCCGCGCGCCACCCAATGGTCGATGCGATCGGACTTCAGCCGGATCACCACCGGGTCCTTGCAGGGGTCGTAGTGCCCGACCTCCTCGATCACCGCCGACGTCGGCACCTTGCGGCTGTCCGACACCACCACGCGGTAGAAGGGTCTGTGGCGCGAACCCATGCGCCGGAGTCGTATCTTCACCATGTCAGGATCTTCCAGAGTTGTTCGGGAGTCCGCCCGCCTGGGGCTAGTGGCGAGGCAGCGGCGCAGTCTAGCAGCAGGAACCTCAAACGCCCCGGATTCCCTGCATCCACTTGCCGCGGGTCCGCTTCATCAGCTTCCGCATCTGGCGGTACTGCCTGAGCATCTGGTTCAGTTCCTGGACGGTGCGGCCGGAGCCGCGGGCGATGCGGCGGCGCCGGCTGGCGTTGAGGATCGCCGGATTGCGGCGTTCGCGCAGCGTCATCGAGTCGATCAGAGCGGTGATCGCGACCAGGCGGCTTTCGTCCATGGCGCCCGCGAGGTTCGCGCCGCGGAACTGGCCGGGGAGCAGCTCGAGGAGCTGGGACAGCGGCCCCATCCGGCGAAGCTGCCGCAACTGGTCCCGCAGGTCCTCGAGGGTGAACTCCTGGCGGGCGATGCGTTCGGCGAGACGCTCCGTTTCCTGGCGGTCGACGACCCGCTCGGCCTTCTCGATCAGGGACAGCACATCGCCCATGCCGAGGATGCGGGAGGCGATGCGGTCGGGCGCGAAGGGCTCCAGGTCTTCGAGTTTCTCGCCGACGCCGACGAAGCGAAGAGGGACCTCGGTCACGCCCCGGAGCGACAGAGCGGCGCCGCCCCGCGCGTCACCGTCGAGCTTGGTCATCACCGCGCCGCTGAGCGGCGCGCCTTCGGCGAATGCGGCCGCGCTCCGCACCGCGTCCTGGCCGGTCATCGCGTCGCATACGAAGAGCGTCTCGCAGGGGTCGACCCGCTCCGCCAGCGCCGTGAGTTCGGCCATCGACTCGGCGTCCACGTGCAGGCGGCCCGCGGTGTCGAAGATCAGCGTGTCGAAGCCGCCGTCCCGAGCCGCCGCCAGGGCCCGGTTCGAGAAGGCCGCCAGATCTTCTCCGTCCGCGGGCTCGACGACCGTGACGCCGGCCGCCGCGCCGACCTGTTTGAGCTGCTCCACCGCCGCGGCGCGCCGGAGGTCGCCGGCCGCCAGCACCGGGTTTCTGCCCTGGCCGCGGAGCCGAACCGCCAGCTTGCCGGCGGTCGTCGTCTTGCCGGAGCCCTGGAGGCCGCAGAGCAGCACGACCGCCGGCCGGCCTTCGAACTGCAACTCCGCGCCCGGCTCTCCCAGCACCGCGATCAGCTCATCGCGGACGATCCGGATCATCTGCTGGTCGGGAGTCAGGCTGCTGAGCACCTCCTCGCCCAGCGCCAGCTCCTGGACGCGGCCGACGAAGGAACGGACGACCCGGACATGGACGTCGGCCTCCAGCAGCGCGAGGCGGATCTGCCGCACGGCGCGCCGGACGTGATCCTCCGAGATCCGGCCCTCCGAGCGCAGGGACCGGAAGACCCCCTGTAGCTTGTCCTGAAGGCCCTCGAACATCAGACCTCCCCTGCCATCAGGCCCCGCGCGCCACGCGCCGCCGCTGGCCGAGCGCGACCAGAGCCGGCAGCAGTGTGATGGAAACCAGCGCCGTGGCGACCGCGCCGAGGATGGCGACGATGCCCATCGAGCGGAGTCCCGGGTAGTGCGACAGCGTCAGGGAGCCGAAGCCGACGCTGGTCGACACGGCGGCCAGCACGATCGCCTTGCCCGTCTCGCCCAGGCTCACGACCAGGCGGTCGTCCTGAAGCGCCTCCGGCCCGAAGCCGATCTCGCGCCAGCGGTGCACCATGTGGACGCCGTAGTCGACGCCGATGCCGATGATCATCGTCACGACGAAGACGTTGAAGAAGTTCATGTCGAGTCCGATCAGGACCATGATCCCGAGCATCCATACGACGCCGACCGACAAGGGCAGCAGCGACAGCAGGGTACTCAGCAGCCAGCGATAGTCGAGGAAGAGCAGCAGCGCGACGAGGACGAAGCCGATGATCGAGGCGGTGACGGCGTCCACCCGGATGCCGTTCCGCAGCCTCTCGCCCACCACGTTGACACCAGACAGTGCCGCCTGTGGGCCGAGGCCCTCGACGATCTCGGAAGCGCCGGGCGGTGCGCTGCGCCGCCACTGGCCCGGTGGTGGATACAGGTAGACGACCAGCTTCGGCTCGCTCTCGTTGCGGCTCCGGTAGCGCTCGAGCATGCGCTCCAACCGGGGCTCGGAACGAAGCGCCGAAGGCGTCACCTGTTCCCGGTTGCCTCCCGCGTCGGCGAGCAGGTCGATGCCCCGCCGGAAGGGCGCGGACCGGATGCCCTCCTCCGTCGCATACCGCTCGAAGAGGGTGTGGAGACGTTCGCGATCGAACAACTCCCGGCGCTGCTCGAGCCAGTCGTGGGCTGTCGCCTGTCGCGCGGGTGAAGGCACCAGACTGCCAATCCCGTCGATCCCGGTGAGGACGCCGCCGTCCACGAGTGGTCGAGCTCTCTCCTCCGCCAGGTGCGACAGCTCGAGCGCGTCTTCCTCCGTGGCGCCCGAGAGGACGATCATCGTGTAGTTCAGGCCCGAACCGAAGTACTCGGCCACTTCGTCCTGGACTTCGACGCCGGGGTTCCCCTGAGGCCGGAGTTCCCGGATCGCGTCCTCGAACTCCAGGCGCGGCGCGATCGCGCCGGTGGCCGCGGTGACGACCGCGCAGCAGCAGATGACGGTGACCGGCCGCTCGAAGCTCCAGCGCACCAGCCGGCGGGCGCCCAGGCCGTGGAGCACCAGCCGGGGCTGGCGTCCGGAAGCCGGCCGGTGATCCTCCCGCCAGGCGAGCATCGCCGGCAGCAGCAGAAGCACCGAGACCATGCAGAACAGGATGCCGGTGCCGGTCAGGAGCCCCATCTGACGAAGCCCGACGAAGTCGGTGACCAGGAACGCGTAGAAGGTGGCGGCGGTGGTGATCGCACCGGTCCATACCGCCCGCCCCGAGGAACCGCTCATCGCCACCAGGGCCGCTTCCAGGTCGGCGCCGCGACGCCGCTCCTCGACGTAACGGCCGTAGGAGACGATGACGAAGTCGATCCCGAGGCCGACCAGCAAAGCCGCGAAGCCACTGGTCAGGGCGTTCAGCTGTCCCAGCACGGTGCCGGCGAAGCCGAAGGCCAGCACCAGACCGAAGGCGAGCGGGATGAAGGCGTACGCGATCAGGCCGACCCGCCGGAAGGCGAGCGCGAACAGGAGCAGGACGCCGATCAGCGACGTCGCCAGGTTCGAGACGAGCCCGCCGACGATCGTGCCCGCGTCCGAGACCGCGGTGACGTAGGTACCGCCGAAGGCCACCTCGGGCAGCGGCAGCAGTTCGCCCTCGCGGTCCTCACCGCCGAGTTCGGGCCAGCGGCTCTGGAGGTCCGCGGCCAGTTCCTCGACCGCGACGATCAGCCGGCGGCCGAACTCGACCTCCTGCGCAGGCTCGGCCGGCCGCGCGATCAGCAGCGCGCGGGAGTGGTCCTGCGACAGGTAGTAACCGGTCGTCCAGTCGACCTTGAGGCCGCCGCGGGCGAGTTCGAACTGGTCCAGAAAGACGTCGACGAGGCCCAGGGGATCGAGCAGCATCGCGTCGCGCAGGGCCAGGCCCTCGGGGGTGGCCAGCCGGCGGCTGAGTTCCCGGACCCGGAGCTCGAGGCCGCCGTCAGTCAACCGGCCCGCCACCTCTTCGCGGGCCTCCTCGTCGAGGTAGGCGAACGCGTAGGGGAAGAGGGCCTCCGCAAGCTCCTGCAGCTCGCCGAAGTCGTAGTTGACGTAGTCGATCTCCTCGAGCGCCTCCATCGAGGCGCCCAGCTCCTCCACGAACGACAGGTACGGATCGAGCGGCACATCCGGCGGCAGCCGAACCAGGACGAGCAGGTAGTCGAGACTGCCGAAGTCCTCGATCGTCGACCGGAAGGTCGTGACCACCGGGTCGTCTTTCGGCAACAGATTCAGGATCTCCGTGTCGAACCGGAGGCGTGTCGCAGACCACACGCTGAGGACGACCAGCACCGCCGCGGCCAGGAACACGGCCCGGTGGCGGCGCCGCGCGAAGGCGGCCAGCCATGCCAGAACGGACTGGATCATCGCCGTCGTCCCACGTCGACGAGGAAGAGCGCCGGCGAGGCCGGGGATCGCACGCTCATTGCTCCGAGGCTGCCGCCCCGAACGCTTCGAGCACCCGCCGGCCGTTGCGCACGAAGTACTCGATGCCCGAGTAGAGCGTCGCGCCCAGCGCCACCCACAGCGACAGCGGCGCCAGCAGGTCGAACGACCCCAGCTTCTGGGAGATGATGAGCAGCGAGATCGCCACGATCTGCGTCGTCGTCTTCACCTTGCCGGCGAAGCTCGCGGCCAGGACCACGTTCTGGGCCGCGGCGAGCGAGCGCAGCGACGAGACCGCGAACTCGCGCGCGATGACAACGACCACCATCCACGCATCGACCAGCCCGAGGCCGACCAGGGAGATGAAGGCGGCCGACGTCAGGATCTTGTCCGCCGCCGGGTCGAGCAGCTTGCCCAGTGCGGTGACCTCCTTGCGGCGCCGCGCGAGAAAGCCGTCGAGGAAGTCGGTCAGCGAGGCGACCAGGAACAGGCCGAGGCCGTAGAACTCCCAGCCGTCCACCTGCGTCAACAGAACCGCTACCAGCAGCGGGACGATCAGGATCCGGCTGAGCGTCAGCGCGTTCGGCAGGTTGAGACCCGCTCGCAGCAGGGCAGCCGTCGCGACTTGCTGGCGGTCCGCTTCCCGCTCCGTCACGCGTTCTCCCCTCAACTGAGACAGTCTTCGATGAGCTGCTCGGCGGCAGCGAAGGCCGAGGTCAGGTTCTCGGCCCGACCTCCGGCCTGGGCGAAGTCGCGGCGGCCGCCGCCGCTGCCCGAGATCGCGGAACCCATCGCCCGCGCCACCGCCGCAGCGTCGATCCGATCCTGAACATCCCTGGTCACCGAGGCGACGAGCTTCGCCTTGCCGTCATCCAGGGCGCCAAGCACGACGACGCCCGATCCGAGGCGGCCCCGCAAGACATCGGCAAGGTTGCGCAGCTCGCCCACGTTGGAGGCCGGCACCTCGCGCAGAACGACGTCGACGCCGCGGATGGACCGGGTGTCGCCGGATGGCTTCAGGTTCGCACTGGCTTCAGGCGTCCCCGCCCGAGCCTCACCGGCGAGCAGTTTGAGACGGAGTTGAGAGAGCTCCCGCTCGACCTCCCGAAGCCGCTCCTTCAGCGCCCGCACTTCGACCGCGGCCTTTTCACCTTCGGCGCCGATCGCGTGCTGGAGCGCGACCAGCAGATGCGTCTGATTTCGGCGCAAACGGTCCGCTCTGTCTCCAGCGAGCGCCTCGATCCGGCGGACGCCGGCGGCCACGCCGCGCTCGCCGACCAAGGCCACGGGACCGATCTCGCCCGTGTTCCGGACGTGACAACCGCCGCAGAGTTCCAGACTGAATCCGGGGATCTCCACTGTCCGGACTTGATCACCGTACTTCTCGCCGAACAACGCCATCGCACCGGCAGCCACGGCTTCGTCATAGGAGCGCTCCGTGACCTTCACCGGCACGGCGCGCCGAACCCACTCGTTCACCGTGTCCTCGATCGCCTCCTGCTGCTCTTCGGTGACCGGAGCGCCGTGCGTGAAGTCGAAACGCAGCCGGTCGGGATGGACCAGGGAACCCGCCTGGCGCACGCCCGTGCCGAGGTGCTGGCGCAGGGCCGCGTGCAGCAGGTGGGTCGCGGTGTGGTGCCGCTGGGCCGACTCGCGCCGCTCGCGATCGACCTGGAGTTCGACTTCCGCATCCAGCAGCAGCTCGCCGTCGGTCACCTCCACACGGTGAACGATCAGTTCACCATCCCGGAAGGTGTCCAAGACCTTGCCTTGCCCGCCTTCCCAAGCCACCGCGCCTACATCGCCAACCTGTCCACCCGCCTCCGCGTACAGGGGAGTTCTGTCGAGAGCAACAAGACCGGCACCAGCCAAGCGCTCTACTTCCTTCGGCACCTGATCACCGGCCTCCCACAGGAAGGTGGTAGTCGCCTTCGCCTCAAAGTCGTCATAGCCGGTGAACTCGGTCCGCCTAGGCGGCGCCAGGCGTCCGCTCGCCCGACCGGGTCCCGCGCTGGCGACCCCGCCACGGCCCTTGGATTCGGCGGGAGTCTTGACACCAAGTTCAGCCCTGAGCTGCGGTCGGCCGGCACTTGCGGACGCCGAGAGGTTGACCACTCTGCGGGAACCAGCGCGCGAGCGCTCCCGCTGCGCCGCCAGCGCCGCCTCGAACCCCTCCTCGTCGATCGAGAACTGCTCCTCCTCGGCGATCTCCCGCACCGTCTCGATCGGCAGGCCGAACGTGTCGTAGAGACGAAAGACCTGCTCGCCGGCCAGCGCCGAATCGCCCTCGGCGCGGGCCTCCTCGATCGCCTGCTGGACCTTGCCGGCGCCAACCGCGACCGTCTCCAGGAACCGGGTTTCCTCGGCGGTGATCGTGGCCGAGGACGGCTCGCGGGCCTTCTCCAGTTCCGGATAGTGGCCGGCGAAAGCCTCTTCGAGCGAGGGCAGGAGCGTGGCCATGAACGGCTCCTCGAAGCCGAGCTTCATACCGTGGCGCGAGGCGCGGCGGAGGAGCCGGCGCAGCACGTATCCCCGGCCCTCGTTGCTCGGCAGGACGCCGTCGGCGAGCAGGAAGCCGACCGCCCGGAGGTGATCGGCCACCACCCGCATGGACACGTCCGCCTCCGGATCGCGGCCGTACTCGCCTCCCGCCGCCCCGGCAACCGCCGTCAGGATCGTGCCGAACAGATCCGTGTCGTAGTTCGAGTCGACGCCCTGAAGCACCGCGGCCACTCTCTCCAGTCCCGCGCCGGTGTCGATCGACGGGTTCGGGAGCGGCTCGCTCCGGCCGTCCTCGTGACGCTCGAACTGCATGAAGACGAGGTTCCAGATCTCGAGATACCGGCCCGATCCCTCTCCCTCCTCCCAGCCGACCTTGGGGAGATCGGGCGCGGTGTCGACGAAGATCTCGCTGCACGGACCGCACGGGCCCGTGTCGCCCATCGCCCAGAAGTTGTCCTTCTCGCCGCAGCGCAGGACCCGCTCGGGCGGCAGGCCGGAGATCCGCAGCCACAGGTCCTCGGCCTCGTCGTCCTGCTCGAACACGGTGGCGAAGAGATGCTCCGGCCTGAGGCCCCAGGGTCCGGTCACCAGTTCCCAGGCGGAATCGATCGCCTCCTCCTTGAAGTAGTCGCCGAAGGAGAAGTTCCCCAGCATCTCGAAGAAGGTGTGATGGCGCGGGCTCGGGCCGACGTTCTCCAGGTCGTTGTGCTTGCCGGACACCCTGAGGCACTTCTGGGAGGTCACCGCGCGCGGCGACTCCGGCTGCTCGACGCCGAGGAAGTAGTTCTTGAACTGGACCATCCCGGCGTTCACGAACAGCAGGGTCGGATCGTCGCGCGGCACGAGGGGCGAACTCGGCACGGGCGCGTGCCCGCGGCCGGCGTAGAAGTCGATGAAGCTCTGCCTGATGTCCCGACTCAACATGAGCTTTCGCCCCGCATCTCCCCCTCAGCGATCCCGCCACCGGCGGTGTCGAACACGACGGTTCCAATAGTACGGGGAAGGAAGCCGCGCCGTTCGAGATGCCGGGCCAGGGCGGCGGCGTCGCGCGACGGGTGACTCGACCTGAAGCGCGCCGCCACGGCCACCGCCCGCTCCAGCTCGTCCTCGTCGTCGACGGTTTCGAGCGCCGCCCGGGCCGCCGCCTCGTCCGCGCCGCGCCGGCGCAGGTCGAGTTCGAGCCGCCGCCGGCCATAGCCCCGCCGCTTGAGCGACCGCACGAGCACGTGCGCGGTCTCCCCTTCGTTCAGGTGACCGGCGGCGGTCAGCCGTTCGACCGCGCTCTCCACCTCGGCCCGCTCGTAGCCTCGCTGCCCGAGTTTCGCCGCCAGCTCGGCCGCGAAGTGCGGGCGCCGCGCCAGCAGATCGAGTCCACGATCGTACGCCGGCTTCGGCGCCCGCTTTCGACTGGGTGCAGGTTGAGTCAAGTTCGGGTCACGGAAAATGGTGGCCGCTTCGCGGCCCTTCTTCTGGCCGCCTCCGGCGGGAGCGGGTCAGAAAGACCCGCGCACCGACAGGACGCCATGCTAGTCGGTCTGAGGCGGAGCCTCGCCGTCACGACATCGCTGTCAGGGCCACGGCGAGCGCGGCTACGGCGGCTGTCTCGGTCCGCAGTACGCGGGGGCCGAAGTGCGCCGGAACCACTCCACACCCGGCCAGCTCCTCGACCTCTCGTTCGCTGAACCCGCCCTCGGGTCCCACGACGATCGCTTCGGCCGATCCCGCGACGGCGATGAACGGCGTTGGGGCGCCGGGATGCAGCGCCACCGCTCCGGCGCCGATCGGCGCTTCCTTGAGCGGGACGGGCTCGGCGATCTCGGGCAGCCAGGAGCCGCCGCTCTGCTCGAGGGCCGACTTCGCGACCCGGCGCTGACGCTCCAGCGCCCGCTCCGGCAGGGAACGGCTGGTGCGCTCCGAGACGAACCACCGCAGTTCGCGCAGTCCGAGTTCCGTCGCCTTCTCGACCAGCCAGGCCGCGCGCTCCGGGCGCACCGCGGACACGAACAGCGCCACGCGCCGGGCCGGCTCGAACACCGGCGCCTCGCCTCCGACCCGCAGCACCGCCCGCCGCGCGGTCACGTGGTCCACCACCGACCAGCGAGCCGCACCGCGCCCGTCGACGAGACGCACCCGGTCGCCGACCTTCAGCCGGCGGGCCCGGAACAGGTGCCGGTGATCCGCGCCTTCGACCTCGATCGTTCCGCGGGCGAGATCACCGGCTTCGGCCAACAGGTGGATCACGAGCCCAGGAAGATCAGGAGACCTGACGTCAGAAGAGATCCTTGACCCGGTTGAACAGGCCGCGCTCCTCGCGGATCGTGGCGCCGCCGTCGTCGGAGAGTTCGGCCAGCGCCCGCACGTGCTCGAGTTCGCTCTCCGAGAGGTCCCGCGGCGCCGGCACGTTGAGCAGCACCTCGACGACGTGGTCGCCACGGCCGCGGCCGTCGAGCCGGGGAATGCCCTCGGACCGCAACACGAAGGTCGAGCCGTGAGCGGTCGCCGGCGGCACCTCGAGTTGCGTTGCGCCATGCACCGTCTCCACGTCCACCGAGCAGCCGAAGACCGCCTGCGGAAAGCCGATTGTGACCGAGCTGAGGACGTCGGCGCCGCGCCGGCTCAAGCGTTCGTGCGGCTCGACTCCGATCACCACGTAGAGGTCGCCCGGCGGGCCGCCGTGCCGGCCGTGCTCCCCCTCGCCGGGAAGACGGAGGCGGGATCCCGTGTCGACGCCGGCGGGTACCCGGACCTGGATCGAGCGCTGCCGCTCCTTCCGCCCCTCGCCCCGGCAGTCGCCGCAGGGATCGCGGATGACGCTCCCCGCCCCGCGGCAGTCGGGACAGGTGCGGGCGACGGAGAAGAAGCCCTGGCTGTACTGGACCTGACCCCGGCCGCCGCACATGCGACACGCGGTGGGACCGGACCCGGGCGCCGCGCCGCTGCCGCCGCAACTGTCGCAGCGTTCGAGCCGCGGAATGCGCAGCTTCGGCTCCACTCCGAAAGCCGCATCCTCGAACGAGATCCGCAGGTCGTAACGAAGATCCGCGCCCGCGCGCCGGCGGCGACCGCCGGCGCGACTGCCGAAGCCGAAGACATCGCCCAGGATGTCCGAGAAGTCGGCGAAGATGGTGGGGTCGAAGCCGCCGCCGGTCGGCGTCGCCTGGTGCCCGAAGCGGTCGTAGCGTTGCCGCTTGTCGGCATCCGAGAGCACCGCGTACGCCTCAGCCGCCTCTTTGAACTTCTCCTCGGCGGCGCTGTCTCCCGGGTTGCGATCGGGGTGGTAGCGAACGGCCAGCTTGCGATACGCCGACTTGATCTCCTGCAGGGTCGCCGAACGTTCGAGGCCCAGGACCTCGTAGTAATCACGCGGCATGGCGTATCTCAGGCGCCGCCGGCCGCGGCGTCGGCGTCGGCCCCGGCGCGGTCCTCGACGCTGCCGTCCCGGGACGCCGGCGCCGCCGCCGGCATGGCGACGCGGACCATCGCGGCGCGCAGCAGCCGCGACTCCATCGTGTATCCGGTCTGCAGCTCCTGCACGACGGTGGGCTCGTCGACTTCGGCGCTCTCTTCGCGCGCGACGGCCTGGTGGATGTTCGGATCGAAGGGCGCGTTCACGCCCTCCACCGGCTCGACGCCGAACCGTCGCAGAAGGTCCGCCATCTGACGACGGATCATCTCGACGCCGGCGCGCAGGTCGTCAGCCGATGCCTCGGCCTGGAGCGCCCGGTCCAGGTTGTCGACCACGTCGAGGAACTCGCGCAGCGGACCGGCCGCCGTGTTCCATCGCGACTCGAGCCGCTCCCTCTCGGCGCGCTTGCGCAGATTGTCGAACTCGGCCGCGGCGCGCCGCAGCCGGTCGACTTCCTCCCCGGCCGCCGCGAGCTCGGCCCGCAGCTCGCCCTCGACATCCGGCGCGCCGCCGTCGACCGGCTCGACGCCGGCCTGGTCCTCCTCGTGAGAGTCCGGGCTCTCCTTGGCCTCGATCGTCATGGTCCAGGTTGCTGCGTCATGGTTCGGGTCCCTGTTACAGCCTGCCGGTCAGCGCCTCGGACAGGCGTTCGCCCAGGTAGTTCACCAGCGGCACCATCCGCGGATACTCCATGCGCGCCGGCCCGACCACGGCGACCGACCCGGCGACGCCGTCGCCCGCCTTGTAGCTCCGCACGACGAGACCGAACCCGAGCTCCTCGGTCAGCCTCGAGTCCTGGCCCAGGACCACCCGCACGCCGTCCGCGTCGAGGCAGCGGTTGAGCAGACCGGCCAGCCGGGCGCGCTCGGCGAACATCTGGAACATCCCCTCGATCCGCGACATGCCGGGCCCCGCATCGAACAGGCTGTGCGTCCCGTCGACCACGAGCGACGGCGCGTGGCCGATGTTCATGCCGTCCCGGGCGAGCTCGATCGCCCGTCGCAGCAACTCGTCGAGCCGGGCACGCTCATCGCTCATCAGCCGCAGCAGTTCTTCCCGGATTTCGAAGAGGGTCCGCCCGCTGTAGTTCTCGGTCAGGTAGTTCGAGATACGCACGAGGTCTTCGCGCGGGATCGGCTCGTCCGTGACGACGAGCTTGTTCTCGACGAAGCCGGTCTCGGCGACCACCACGCAGAGCACCTTGCGCCCGCTCAGCGGCACGAACTCGATCGCCTTCATCACGGCCGAACCGAGGGCGGGAGTCAGGACCACGCCGACGTGGTGGGAGAGCTGGGAGAGCAGCCTCGAGGTCTCCTCGGTCAGTTCCTGGCCGGTAACCCCGGCCGTCGTCAGCCGATCGTCGATCAGGCGCCGGTCGTCGTCGCTCACCACCTCGGCCGACATCAGGTCGTCGATGAACAGGTGGAAACCGGCCTCGGTCGGCAGCCGGCCCGCCGAGACGTGCGGCTGTCGCAGGTAGCCCATGTCCTCCAGGTCCGCCATCACGTTGCGGATCGTGGCGGCGGACAACTGGACCTGGCGGTCCTTCGCGACCCTCCGCGAGGAGACAGGTTCACCCGACGACAGATACGTCTGGATCACCTCCCGCAGAATCTCGCGGTCCCGGTCGCTGAGCTGGTCGTTGACACGGCTCATGGGAGCGGCATTCTACCCCCGGTGGTAGCGTTCCAGCGTCGGCATGAGATGTCCATTCTGCGGCGCCAACGACGACCGCGTGGTCGACTCGCGGGACGTTCGCGGCGGGGAAACGGTCAGGCGCCGGCGGGAGTGCCTGAACTGCGGCCGCAGGTTCACTTCCTACGAGCAGATCGAGAACATCGCCTACCGGGTCGTCAAGTCGGATGGCCGCCGCCAGGAGTTCGACCGCCAGAAGCTCCTCGGCGGCCTGCTCAAGGCCTGCGAGAAGCGGCCGGTCGGCCTGCCGGCGCTGGAGGAGATCGTCGACCAGGCCGAAGCCCTGCTCCACCGCAAGGAAGACCGCGAGATCTCCACCTCGGAGCTGGGCAACTTCGTCATCGACCGCCTGAAGACGCTCGACCAGGTGGCCTACGTCCGCTTCGCCTCCGTCTATCGGAAGTTCGAGGACGTGGACGAGTTCATGGAAGAGTTGCGGGTGCTCCTCGAAGCGTCACGCAAGGACTGAAAAGCGGCATCCGCAGAGCGTCCCGAGGCGTCCCCGGGGCTGGTACCGTGACCCCATGGCCCAGAACCCGGTAGACGAGCAGGCGGACGCGATCTCGCTGCCCGACGTCCTGCCGGTGTTGCCGCTCAAGGACGCGGTCATCTTCCCCTACATCATCCTGCCGCTCTCGATCAGTCGCGACCCGAGCATGCTCGCGGTCGAGGACGCGCTGAACGGCGACCGCATCATCCTGCTCGCCCCCCAGCGCGACGGATCGATCGAGGCGCCGGCGGAGGACGACCTCCACGAGATCGGCACAGCGGCCCAGATCATGCGGATGCTGAAGCTGCCCGACGGCCGGGTGCGGATCCTGATCCAGGGTCTCGCCAGGGCTCGCCTGCGCTACCTGAGCCAGACCGAGCCCTTCCTTCGCGCCCGCGTCGAAGAGGTGGACGAGGCCGGCGAACCTCACCACGGACTCGAGGCGGAGGCGCTCGTGCGCAGCGTCAAGGAGGGTCTCGAAACCGCCGTCAACCTGGGCAAGGACATCTCCTCCGAGGTCATGATGATCGCCGCGAATCTCGATCATCCAGGCCGGCTGGCGGACCTGGCCGCCAGCAACCTCGACCTGCGGGCGGACGAGGCCCAGCTCGTGCTGGAGACGACGACGCCCATACCGCGGCTGCGGAAGGTGGGCGACCTGCTGACCCGGGAGATCGAACTCCTCAGCATGCAGCAGCGGATCTCCGCCCAGGCCCGGAGCGAGATGGACCGCAGCCAGCGCGAGTACTTTCTTCGCCAGCAGCAGCGCGCGATCCTGGACGAACTCGGCGAAGGCGACGATCTCCACGGCGACATCGAACGGTACGTGAGCGCCGTCGAGGAGAAGGGCCTGAGCGAGGAGGCGGCGGCGGAAGTTGAACGACAGGTCAGGCGGCTCGAGCGAAGCTCTCCCGACAGCGCCGAGAACGCGACGATCCGCACCCACCTGGACTGGTTGACCGGCCTCCCGTGGTCGACCCTGAGCGAGGATCGAATCGACCTCGACCGGGCCCGCACCGTGCTCGATGAAGACCACTACGACCTGGACCGGGTCAAGGAGCGGATCCTCGAGTACCTGGCGGTCCGACGGCTCAAGCCGGACGCCAAGGGTCCGATCCTCTGCCTGGTCGGCCCCCCGGGGGTCGGCAAAACGTCGCTCGGCCGTTCCATCGCGCGCGCAATCGATCGCAAGTTCGTCCGCATTTCGCTCGGCGGCGTCCGCGACGAGGGAGAGATCCGCGGCCACCGGCGCACCTACGTCGGTTCGTTGCCGGGTCGCGTCATCCAGGGCCTGAATCAGGCCGGCACCAGCAATCCCGTCTTCATGCTCGACGAAATCGACAAACTGGGCGCCGACTACCGGGGCGATCCGGCTTCCGCGCTGCTGGAAGTGCTGGATCCCGAACAGAACTCGACCTTCAGGGACCACTACCTGGGAGTCGAGTACGACCTTTCGCGCGTGTTGTTCATCGCCACGGCCAATCTGCTCGAACCCATTCAGCCCGCTTTCCTCGACCGTCTCGAGGTGCTGCGACTCTCCGGCTACACCGAAGACGAGAAAGTACTGATCGCGCGCCGCCACCTGTTGCCAAAAGCCACGGACGAGAACGGCCTGCCGGCCGGCGCCCTGACCATCACGACCCCCGCGCTCCGCGGCCTCATTCGCGGCTACACCAAGGAAGCCGGCGTGCGCAATCTCGAACGCGAACTCGCAACTCTCTGCCGGAAGGCGGCCGTGCGAGTGGCACGGGGAGACGGCCGGGAACTGAAAGTAACGCCGGCCCGATTGAAGAAGCTGGTCGGGCAACCGCGTCACTTCAGCGAGGAACTGCTCGACCGCGACCGGATCGGCGTGGCTACCGGACTCGCCTGGACCGCAGCCGGCGGCGACCTCATGCTGATCGAAGTCGCGGCGCCGAAGGGCAGAGGCAAACTGATCCTCACCGGTCAACTCGGCGACGTCATGAAGGAGTCGGCACAGGCCGCGCTGAGCTGCGCCCGCACGACCTACGCCGGGGCTCCGGGAGCGGGAGGGCCCGATTTCTTCCGTAACCACGACCTCCACATTCATGTCCCCGCCGGTTCCGTACCGAAGGACGGTCCGTCGGCGGGCGTCACGATTGCCGCCGCCATCGTCTCCGTCTGCAGCGGGCGCATGATCGATCACAAGGTCGCGATGACCGGCGAGATCACGCTGCGCGGCGAAGTGCTTCCCGTCGGCGGTCTCAAGGAGAAGCTGCTCGCCGCGCGCGGAGCCGGTATTCGCAAGGTCGTCCTCCCGGAACGAAACCGGCGGGATCTTCCGGAGATACCGGCCGCGGTGACGCGAGGTCTTGAACTCCTGTTCGTCGAACATGTCGATCAGGTCCTCGAAGCCGCGTTGCTCGACCCGGAGCACCAGCGGTCATGGCCGGCGGCGAAGACCGGCTGATCGCCTGGCTCGCGGGCTTCGCGGGCTCCGGAGATCGAATCGGCGACGACGCCGTCCTGCTCACGCTCGGCCAACGGCAGTACGCGTTCAGCGTCGACACACAGCGCGCCGGCGTCCACATTCCGATCGATTTCGATCCCGCCGACGCCGCCCGCCGGCTGCTTGCCGTCAGCCTCTCGGATCTCGCCGCCAGCGGGGCCTCGCCGCGGTGGATGCTCGTCGCACTCGGCATCGACGATGAGGAGGCCGCCCGCCGTTTCCTCGCTGCCCTCGTGCGCGCCGGCCGCCGGTACGAAGTCGAACTCATCGGCGGCGACACCGCCAGGCCGACGACGCCCGGCCGGCTGGACGCCAGCCTGACCGTCATCGGCGAGATACCGGAAGACGGCTCGCCTCTGACCCGCGACGCGGCTCGACCCGACGACCGGCTCTGGATCGGCGGACCGGTCGGAGAGTCCGCCCTGGGCCTCGACCTCGTCCGCCTCGGCGGGCGGATGGCGAGACGGCGCGCCAACCTGCCCGAGGGGCTTCCCGACGGGCTGACCCGTGTCGCCAGCCGGGTCCTTCGCCGCCACCTCGAACCCCGGCCCCAGCTCGGGCTGGGCCTGCTGCTCGGGCGGCGGTCGCCGGCGGGTGCCGCGATCGACGTGTCCGACGGCCTGGCCGCCGACGCGGCGCGGCTCTGCCGGCGGAGCAGCGTCGGCTGTGAACTCGAGGAAGGCGCTCTTGCCCTCCGGGCCGACGCCCGCCGCCTGGCCGTCCACCTGCGCCGCGAGCCGCTCGAACTGGTTCTCGCCGGGGGCGAGGACTACGTTCTTCTGTTCACCCTGCCGCCGGACGCCGACTTCCGGCATCCCGGGTGCCGGCCCATTGGCCGGATCACGACCCGGCCCGGGCTGCGTTTACGCCGAACCCACGGGACGATCGAACCGCTGCCCGCCGGCGGCTGGGACCACCTGGGCTAGGCGCGGCAGAAATCCGGAATCCGGCGCTACGCGCCTGCCGACCCGGTTTCTGCCGCGCTGACACACCCGGTCAGCGATTGAGCGTGACGGTGATCGGCTGGTCCAGCTTCTGCAGCACCAGGCTCACCTGGGCCTCGAGCGCCGCCAGCCTTGCCTCCACGCTGCCGGCCGCCGCAGCCGCCGGTTGGCGCCTCACCTTGGCGGCTCTCGCCTTTCGCTTCCTCCGCACCGGCGTCTTCGCCGCCGCCGCAACCTTGGCCTTCGGCTTCCGACCGCGCCTGCTCTGGGAGCGAAGCTCGCGGAACACCGCCACCGCCTCCGGGTGGTAGCGCCGCTTGCGGCCCTCGCCCTCGTGCGGTATCCGATCGCCGAACAACTTGAGGTAACGCTGCAGCGTCGGGCCGGAGATGCCCGTCTGCTGACCGATCGCCGTAAGCGTCAGGAGCTTGGGAGCGGCTGCCGCAGGCTTCGCCGCGGCCCGCGCCTTGCGCTTCTTTCGAGCGGGCGACTTGGCCGCCGGCGCCGCCTTCGGCTTGCGACCAGGCTTGCTCTCCGCCCGGAGTTCGCGGAACACCGCCACGGAATTCGGGTGGTAGCGTCGCTTCCGACCCTCGCCCTCGTGCGGTATCCGATCGCCGAACAGCCGGACGTAACGCTGCAACGTCGGATAGGAGATGCCGGTCTGCTGACCGATGCTGGACAGCGTCAACAGGGCCGGACCGCCTGCCGCGCCCCTCGCTTGGGTTCCCGCCGCTTGCGTCGCGGTCTTCTTCCGTCCCGCGCCCCGACGCTTCGTCGACCGTTCGTTCTTGAACGCCTTGAACTCCCTGACCGCCGCCACCCGATACCGCTGCCTGCGACCCTCGCCCTCCGACGAGATCCGGTCCTGGTACAGCTTCTTGTACCGCAGCGCCGTCGCCATCGAAACACCGGCCCGGCCAGCCACTTCGCCCAACGTCAACAGTTTCTTTCTTCCAGCAGCCGCTGCACTCACGAAGTTCTCCTTATCCCGCCCTGTGGCGTGCCGGTCCGTATCCCTTCCGGGAAGTTACAATCGCAGCGCGACGATAGCAGAAGAACCGACCTGACTGCGCGTAGCACGAATTTGAATCAGTCTTCGGTCAGAGGTCCGTAGTTCAGCTTACGCACCAGGTACGACAGGGCCTGCCGGCTGATGCCAAGAGCGCGCGCCGCCTTCGCCTGGTTGCCGCCGGATTCTTCAAGCGCCTTGCCGATCAGTCGACGCCGGTACTGCTCCATCTTCCAGTGGTAGCCGCTTTGCTTAGGCCCGGCTTCCTCGACCGGTTCTTCCGGCAGCCCCAGGTTCTCAACCGAGATCTCGGAACGCTCGGCAAGCGCCACCGCCCCATCGATCGCGTTCTTCAACTCCCTGACATTGCCGGGCCATGAGTAGTTGCGAATCCGCGCGCGCGCCTTGTCGCTGAACTTCAGGTCCTGTCCGAGCTGACCGGAGTTTTCGAGGAAGTGCTGCGCAAGCAACATCACGTCCTCATCGCGCTCGCGCAATGGAGGCGCCTCCACGTAAGCCACCCTGAGCCGGTAGTAAAGATCCTGGCGGAACTCGCCGGCCCTCACCATCGCGGCCAGATCCTTGTGGGTTGCAGAGACGAGCCGAAAGTCGAGCCGCCGGGTGCGGCTCTCACCGACGCGTCGCATCTCGCCCTCCTGCAGGAGGCGCAGGAGCATCCCCTGGGCCGCCCACGGCAGCTCTCCGATCTCGTCGAGAAAGACGGTGCCGCCGTCCGCGCTCTCGAACACTCCCACCCGGTCAGCGTGGGCGCCGGTGAACGCGCCCCGACGGTGGCCGAACAGCTCGGACAGGAGCAGACCGTCCGGCAACGCCGCGCAGTTCACCGCCAGCCAGGGGCGGGAGGACCGAGCGCTCGACCAGTGGAGCTGGCGCGCCAGGAGTTCCTTGCCGGTCCCCGACTCGCCGAGAATCAACACCGGCAGATCGTGAGCCGCGAACTTCTCGATGCGGGTCTGAACATCCAGCAGAGCCTTGCTCTTTCCCACCATTCCGGAGGTAGACGGCCTCCTGGGCTCCGCCAGCTCGGAAGCTCCGTGTCGGCGGCGGCTCGAGGCGGGCAGGCGGGTCGCCACCGCGGCCGCCAACGCACGGGCAGGTTCATCGATTCCCCTTGCACTAAGCACGAGTCGTCCCGCCTCCGCATCGACCGCGAACCGGTCGGAGCCACCGGGACCCTCGAGCAGGACTTCCCCCTGCGCATCCAGAGCGTCAAACCCTCCCGGGGGGCCATGCACCGCCAGTCTTGCCTCCGGGTGACCGGCCGCGGCCATCAGGATCCGATAGGCGTCCGCATCGGGGTCGGGCGTGGCCAGGAAGAGGCGAAGCGCCAACCAGGGACCCGTGCGCGCCCCATCCACACGCTGGACGAGGGCTTCGGCGCCGACTGCCGAGAGGATGCGCGCGGCCGCGGCCACCAGACCGACGGGAACCGTCTCGACGCCGAGACAGACCAGGTCGTGAACAGTGAGCGCGGCGCGGAAGGGGTCTTGTGCCTCGATTCGCCGCCAGTCCGCGACGCCCGGCATCCGGCCCTCGCCGACCGCTTCCCAGAGTCCCTCCTGTGCCGTTCCGGCCGTGATCGCACGCGCCTGGTCGCCGAGTCCGGCGAGCAGCAGCAGCGGCGCCAGGTCGTCCACTTCCGCCGGCGTCCAGGCGGCAAGGTGCCGTTCGAGCGCCTCAAAGAGTTCCTCCGCCGCCTCATCGATACGTCCGAGATGGACCAGTGCGCGAGCCGAAAGCAGACGCAACGAGCGGAGCTGACGCCACCCGGATCGCCTCCCGCTCAGATTCTCCAGGGCGGTTTCGCAGCACTCCAGCGCCGATGCCCAGTGGCCCTGCGCCAGGAAGAGGCGCGCTTCCAGCAGGCGTGCCTCGACGACTCCAGGGGCGCTCCCCGCCATCAGGCTCTCCCGACGCAGGTTCTCGATCGTCTCGGCGACTCCCGTGAACCGTCCGGTTCGAATCCGGATCTCCGCCAGCTTCCCGTGCGCGGCGGCTCTCCCGGCAGGTCCGTCGCAACGCCGGAACAGAGAGGCCGCGATGCGTGCCGCGCGCTCGGCGCCACGGAGGTCGTTCACCGCCAATCGAACCGTCGCCAACTCGTTGTACAACCCGGCCCGCTCGTACAAGGGAAGCTGCTCCCTGAGGCGTCTGAGACCAGCCGCCAGCAACCGCTCCGCCTCTCTGAACCGACCGTTCGCCGCGGCGAGCCGAGCCCTCGCACCAAGCTCCATCCAGGGTTGCGGGTCGCCCCAGCGTTCCGGCTCCCTGACCGCGGGTTCCAGCAGGCCGGCCATTGCGTCAAGCTCACCGAGTTCCCACTTCGCCAGGGCGCACAGGACTCGACCAGGCGCCGCCTGGGGACCGACCGCGACGTCGAGCACCCTCTCCGACCAGCGTCCGATCTGATCCGAACGTCCCGCGGCCGCGTGGATTCCGATTGCCAACTCACACTGTTCGAGTGCGCGACGGCCCGAGAGCGCCCGGTTCTCCAGTGTGCTCAGCGTGCGACGCGCGGCGGCGGTCCGGCCCAACCGAAGCTGAGCCCGGAGGCGGGCGAGGAGGTCGTCCGTTCGCCTTGACTCCTTCACCAGCTTCAGCACGGCTTCGAAGCGTCCTTCCTCAAGGAGGAGCCGCGCCAGCGCCGACCGGTCTTCCGGCGTCTCGGGCGGCCGCAATTCGGAGTCGGCGTCGGTGACGCGTTGCCAGTACGACCGCGCAGCCACGCCGCCCGCGGCAATCTCCCGACGTTCGTCGCCCTCCATCGCCGCCAGCACCCGCCGCCACCGCGATTGCCCGGCAACCGCCGCCCTCTCGCCGTCCCGACTCGCCAGGACGGCGAACAGGGAGGAGCGCGCGGCCTCGAACTTGTGACCCCACAGGAAGGGTGCCCGAGCCAGGATGTCGGCGACCATCCGGTTGGCGGACATCGGTAGCAGTTCGTCGCGCCAGGTCTCGAAGAGGGGCCGGAGCACCGCCCGAACAGCGCTTCGGCCGGGCGCTCCCTCGCTTCCGAACAGGAGCACGACGAGTTGCCTCATCAGGGCCTGAGGCAGTCGGTCGTCTCGCGCGCGCTGCACCAGCCTCGGAGGAACCCGGAGGACGCCGTCCGTATCGACGCGGAGATCTTGCCAGGCCTCGAGCCGCCAACCGGCCGCTCGCACATGAGCCAGCAGGGCCGCTCCCTGAAGCAGGAATGCTGCCCGGTCACGGTCGGTCGCGACGATCTCGTTCAGATCGGTGGCCCCCGCGCCTTCGGGAACTGGCTGAAGCGCCTGGTGACGGATGCGAAGGACGCGAGTCATCGCCGGATCCCCGAGAGATCCCGCCAGAAGCCCGGGTAGGACTTGCCCACGACCTCCGGATGCCGGATCGAGAGGCCTCCCCGGCGCAATCCCACGAGCGCCATGCTCATCGCGATGCGGTGGTCGTCGTAGGTGTCGATCGGGATGCGCGCCGAGCCTGGCGAGGCGACGAGACCCGGATTGCCGTCGATCCGCAGGCCGTCCGCCAGTTCGTCGGCGGCTACGCCGGACCGCCGCAACCCGGCCGCCACGGCGGCCAGGCGGTCGCTCTCCTTGATCCTCAGGTGCCCCACGTTGCGGATCCGGGTCGTGCCGTCGGCGAAAGCCGCCACGGCGGCAAGCGTCGGTACCTGGTCGGGCATCGCCGAGAGGTCGTAGTCGACCGCTGTCAGGGCGCCGTCGGCCTCCACCCGAATCCCGTCGTCCGTCGTCTGGACTCTGGCGCCCATGCGCTCGAGCAGCCCCAGGAAGGCGCGATCGCCCTGGCTGGCCACCGGCGAGAGACCTCGCAGACGCACCGAGCCGCCGCAGATCGCGGCTGCCGCCGCCGGATAGGCGGCGGCCGAATCGTCGCCCGCGACGCGATAGCGACCGTTCACCGGTTGGGGCCCGCGCGGTTCCACACGGAACTCGCGGGCTTCGCCGTTCCGGCGCACCTCTACCGGCGCGCCGAAATCGGCCATGACTTCGAGAGTTGTCTCCACATACGGACTAGAGACGAGAAACGGCACCAGGACTTCGATCGGGCCCTCGGCATTGAGCGCCGCCATCAGCAGCGCGGACACGTACTGGCTCGATTCACCGGCGTCGATTTCGACCCGGCCACCAGCCAGCTTTCCGCCCCGGACACGAACCGGGGCGCAGCCGGGCCGGCCCAGTTCGTCGATCTCCGCGCCGAGCCGCCGCAGGGCGGCAACCAGAGGGCCGATCGGCCTTTCGCGCAGCCGGGGGGAGCCGTCGAGAATCCACTCGCCCGGGGTCACCGTGCAGCTCGCGACCAGCAACCGCAACAGCGTCCCGGCGCTCCGGCAATCCAGCCGCGCGGCATCCTCAGTACCGTCGTTTGGCGGCGGCTCCACCCGCAGTCCCGACCCCGAAGCGGAACGGAGGCGCCAGCCCATCGCGTCGAGTACGGCCCGGAAGGCCCCGATGTCGTCGGCCTCCAGCAGGTTCTCGATCGTCGCGGGCTTCCTCCCGATCAGCGCCAGGTTCAGGGCGCGGTGCGAGATGCTCTTCGAGCCGGGCGGCTCGACCACGCCGGAGACCCCCGCGGCACGGCGGACCGGGTACGGGTCGGGAAGAGAAGCCGTCAGCCCAGCCACAGCAGTTTCCGATCGTGAAACCAGGCGTCCGCGATCCGCACCTCGCCGTCACCGACGGTCCAGCGGCGGGCGGCATGGAAGTGACCGAGCAGCAGGACGTCGTTGCCTTCAGCCAGCCGGCGCGCCGCGTAGCGGCGAATCACCGCGCCCGGAATCCGGGCCTTGTGCTCGCGGTTCGTCCGCGCCAGACCACGCTCCGTGGAAGCGACGAGGCGGCGGCCCACCGTCCGTGGCAAGCGGAACGTCAACCACCGGCTCATCGCGTTCTTCGACAGGCGCCGCCAGCAGAGGTAGCGCCAGTCGCGGGGATTCAGCCCGTCGCCGTGAACCGCGAGGTACTTCACGCCTTCGGCGTCGAAGCTGACTTCCCGGCCGCAGTCGTCGAAGAGGTCGCCGTAGGCGCCGCCGGCCAGGAAGAAATCGCGGTTCCCCTCCACGTAGGACACCCGGATTCCCCGCCGCCTGAGGCCGCGGATCGCGGTTGCGAGCCGCCGTATCTCGGGCGTTTCGAAGCGCCGCGATCCGATCCAGAGATGAAACAGGTCACCGAGGAACAACACCCGGACACAGCGACCGGGTTCGAGTGCGGCGAGCTGTTCGGCCAGGTCCTCCCCGCTGCCCCCGGGACCGCCCAGGTGGGCATCGGCGATCACGGCGACAGGCATGAGTTCGAAAGGGGTTCCCTAGACAATCGTCAGAGTCGGCCGTTCCGAGGCCACCTCCAGCAGCCGCCGTTCGACCGCCGTCACGATGCCGCGGAAGATCGCCGCATGGGGGCCGCCGGCGTCGGAGACCACGATCGGCAACCCGTCGTCGCTGCCCCGGACCAGGGCGCCGTCCAACGGAATCGCCCCAAGGACCTCGCAGTCGAGCAACTCGGCGGTCCGTTCGACGCCACCGCGTTTGAAGACGTCGGTCGTCTCGCCGCAGTGGGGGCACACGAAGGTCGACATGTTCTCGACCATGCCGAGCACCGGCACCTCCACCTTGCGGAACATGGCGAGCCCCTTGCGGGCGTCGATCAGCGCCACGTCCTGCGGCGTCGAGACGATGACCGCGCCGGACAGGGGCAGCTTCTGCGAGAGCGTCAGCGCCGCGTCTCCGGTGCCGGGCGGCAGGTCGAGCAGCAGATAGTCGAGCCGGCCCCAGTCCACGTCGCCGAGCAACTGGCCCAGCGCCTTCATCACCATGGGACCCCGCCAGATCACGGGCGTGTCCGGATCGAGAAGAAAGCCGAGGGACATGACCCGCACGCCGTGGCGCTCGAAGGGCTGGATCTTTCCCTTCACGATCTCCGGCCGGCGGTTGATGCCGAACATCAGGGGGATGGACGGACCGTAGATGTCCGCGTCGAGCAGGCCGACCTTCAAGCCCAGGGCCGCCATCGCGGCGCTCAGGTTGGTCGCCACGGTCGATTTGCCTACGCCTCCCTTGCCGCTGGCCACCGCGACCACATGGGACACCCCCGGCAGCAGCGAGGGGTCACGCGCCGTGGCCGGCGCCGGCGCGGTCGCCACCTCGAGGGAGACCTGTACGTCGGACACCCCGTCCAGGTTCCGCACGGCATCGACGATGCGGCGCCTGATCTCGGTGGCGGCGTCCGGGTCCCGCGTCGGGACCCGGAGATCGACGACCACGTCGCCCCCGGTGACCGCGACCCGCTGCACGAAACCGAACGACACGATGTCGCGTTTCATCCCCGGGAAGGTCACGGTCCGAAGACACTCGCGCACTCTGCTCTCGACGGCGTCAGTCATCCGTTTCTCCCGTGTCCGCGGCGGTCCGGAGACCCGCCAATCGGCCCACCTGCCGCTCGACGTCGAGCATGAACGACCGCCGTCCCCGCACCCCGCCGCCGGCCGGGTCGACGACCTCGCCGAAGGCCAGCTCGATGACCTGCGGCCGGACCGCCAGAGCGCCCTTCCGCCGGATGCGGCCGGTACCGCGAATGCCCACCGGCACCACCAGGGCCCGCCCCTTCAACGCGAGCAGGAACCCGCCCCGCTGGAACGGCCTCATCCGCGGGCCGGAGCTGCGCGTCTCTTCCGGGAACACGACCAGTGACACCCCGGATGCCAACAACTCCGTGGCGGCCGCGAACGTCTCGGCGGCCCGGCTCCGATCCTCGCGGTCCACCGGGACGAAACCCGCCGCCCTGAGCCCCCAGCCGAAGAACGGCAGGCGGAACAGGCTGCGCTTGGCCAGGAAGCGGACCGGCAGGTCCAGTATCGCCAGCAGAGCCGCGATGTCGTAGAGGCTCCGGTGGTTCGCCATGTAGACCACAGGCCGGTCCCCGATGGATTCCCGCCAGACCCTGTGGCTGCCCCCCGCGTAGCTGAGCTCGAGCCGAACACCGCTCGACCGGAGCAAGCCCCGAGCCCAGAGACGAGCCTGAACTCCGGCCCAGTCACGGCCCGGGAACCAGGAGGCGATGGCCGCGGCCACGCCCATCACGGCACTGCCCAAAACCAGGTAGACGTTCCCGGCCAGGGTGGCCAGCGCCATCGACCACCCGCCCCGTCCTGCGCCGGGAGCTTTCGCCGTAAACTCGTTGCGCTGCGTCGTGGGGCGCAGGTTCGTGGGGTTCCGGATCGACAAGATTCTGCTCGGTGCCGTGGGTTGGCAGAAGCTACACCAAGCATCCACCACGCGGGGCGACTCGAACACACCCTCCTGGATGGGCAGATGCAACAGGCTGGACACAGGATTCTGATCGATTTCAAGGCCCCCTTGCGAGAGGTAGGCGCCATCTGGATACTGACTGCGCGCGGAATGTCCGCGCTCGTCAGACCCCCCTACGAGTTCCGGTCATGGCTTGGTCAGATGGGACACCTCGGCGTCAGCTCGCTCGGCGTCGCATCGGTGACCACTCTGTTCACCGGCATGGTGCTGGCCCTTCAGACCGCCTACAGCCTGCCTGAACTCGGGGTCAAGTACTACATCGGCAGCGTGGTTTCCAAGTCCTTGACCCGGGAACTCGGACCCGTACTCGTGGCCCTCATCGTCGGCGGTCGCATCGGGTCCGGAATGACCGCGGAACTCGGCACGATGAAGGTCACGGAGCAGGTCGACGCCATGCGCTCGATGGCCGCGGATCCCGTAAAGAAGCTGGTCGTTCCGAAGCTGGCGGCCACTCTGATCATGTTGCCCGTCCTCACCGTCCTCGGCGACCTGCTGGGCATTCTCGGCGGCCTGTTCGTCGCCGTGAATCAGTTGAACCTCTCCGTTGGTCTGTACGTCAACGACGTCCTGCAGACCCTCACCATGGAGGACGTCTTCAACGGCCTCGGAAAGTCGGTCTTCTTCGCCTGCTTCATTGCGATCATCGGCTGCCACAACGGCCTGACGGCCAGCGGCGGCGCCGAAGGTGTTGGGCATGCCACCACCCGCACGGTCGTCTGGGCTTCCATCATGGTGCTCGTATCTGATTTCTTTCTGACGAAGCTGTTTCATGTCCTCGTCTGAGAGCGGCGACAGCCGAAAACCGGTGCGGGAACCCCTCTACGTCGTGCGCGGACTCCGCCGGCGCTTCGGCGAACGAGTCGTACTCGACGATCTGAGCTTCGAGGTTCTTCGCGGTGAGTGCCTGGTCGTGCTCGGGCGTTCGGGCTCCGGCAAGAGCCTCACTCTGCGCCAACTCAACGGACTCGACCCGGCCGAGGGAGGCGAGGTGCTGTTCGAGGGTACGGACCTCGTCCAACTGAAGGAGCGCGAGTTGTACCCCGTGCGCCGGCGGATCGCGATGCTGTTTCAGTCGGGCGCCCTGTTCGACTCCTTCGACGTGCTCGAGAACGTCGCCTTCCCCATTCGCGAGCACGAGCGCGTGAGCGAGGACGAGGTTCGCGAGCGGGTGGCGGCGGCACTCGCATGGGTCGGACTGTCCGGGATCGAGGATCGGATGCCCGCGGCTCTGTCGGGCGGCATGAAGAAGCGGGTCGCGCTCGCCCGCTCGCTCGTCCTGGCGCCCGAAGTCGTCCTGTTCGACGAGCCGACCGCCGGACTCGACCCGGTCACCGCAGCGACCATCTCCCGTCTGATCAGTAGCACCAGGGACGAGTTCGGAACGACTTCGGTCGTGGTGACGCACGACATTCGCCTGGCCCGCCACGTCGGCGACCGCCTCGCACTGCTTCACGACGGACGGTTCCGGTTCCTCGGCTGCTGGGAGGAAGCAGAACAAAGCACCGACCCCGCTCTCCGGGCGTTCCTCGAAGGTCGGTTCGACTCCGCACAGGAGGACATCGATGCAGCGTGACTCGAACACCACCAGGGTCGGTCTGACCGTACTCGCGGCCATCGTCGCGCTTGCGGCCTTCATCTTCGCGATCGGCGAGCAAAGCGCCCTGTTCACGCCCACCAACAGCTACCGGACCATGTTCCCGAACGCCGCCGGGCTGGTCGAGGGGAATCCCGTTCAACTGAACGGCGTGACCGTCGGCAGGGTCGACCGCATCCTGCTCAGCGAAGACCCGAACAGCGAACTGCTGGAGGTGCGGATCAGCGTCGAACGGCGCTACGCGAGCCGGCTGCGGCGAGACTCCCTGGCGCGCCTCAAGACCCTGGGCCTGCTGGGCGACAAGTACGTGGAGATCACCTCGGGTTCGCCCGAAGCCGTCCTCCTCAATCCCGGCGAGGAGATTCCGGCGGCCCTGCCGACCGACGTCGACGAACTGATCGCCAGCGGCGCGGACGTGGTCGACCATGCGGTCGTGACGGCCCGTTCCCTGTCGAACATCCTCGCCCGCATGGAGCGCGGGGAGGGCCTGCTCGGCGAACTGGTCGCCGCCCGCGACGACAAGCGAGTCACCGACACGGTGATCAGTACGCTCGAGTCGATCGAGCGTGTGGCCGATCAGGTCGAGGCAGGCGACGGAGTCCTCGGGCGGCTGCTCACGGACCGCGAGATGGGCGACCGGATGGCCTCTTCGATCGAGGAACTGGACGAGACCCTGAGGCTGCTGCGAGAGGGCGAGGGCCTGGCGCCGGCGCTGCTCCGCGACGGGGAGCTGAAGGTCCGCTTCGAGACGACCCTGACGGACACGCAGGTTGCCGCCGCGGATCTCCGGGAGATCACCGCCGACCTGCGCGAGGCCGACGGCCTCCTGCCCCGGCTCCTGAACGACGAGGAACTGAGCGAATCGCTGACGACCGAGGTCGAACAGCTCCTCAAGCGGCTCAACTCGACGCTGGACCAGGTCGCGGAAGGAGACGGCACGGCGGCCCGCCTGATCAACGACCCCGCGATCTACGAGGCGCTCGACGACCTCGTGGTCGGCATCAACGAGTCGAGGCTGCTCCGCTGGCTCGTCCGCAACCGGCAAAAGGCGGGCATCAAGAAGCGGTACCGGGAAACGCAGGACGCGGTCGCGGCAGCCGGGTCCGAAGATCCGGGAGAACGACCGTGATCGCCTGCGCCCGTTGCGGCCGGGAACGGGAAGCGCTCGCCGCGCCGCCAGTGCCCGGCGCCACAGGCGAGGAGATCGCCCAACGCGTTTGCGCCGGCTGCTGGGAAGAGTGGGCGGCGATGGAGATCAAGGTGATCAACGAACTGCGCCTGAACTTCATGGATCCGGCGGCGCAGGCCACCCTCACGAGCCACATGAGGGACTTCCTCTTCCCCGGCGACGACTCCAGCGTCCAGCCGGGGGAACGACTCGACTTCGAGTCGATCGGGGAACCTTAGGCGGTGACCCGGGGTCCTCTGACACCGGGAAGAGACGGCTGCCGACCGCCAGGCCGGCTCCTACCTCCACGGCCGGCGCGAGGGCTCGCGGATCCGGCGAAGCATCCGGCGACGCCGGTTCTCCGGGTCGGCCGGGTCGTTCGAGAACAGGCGCATCACGTCGCCGTCGCGAGCGAAGCGGTAGCGGCGCGCCGGCTTCCTGCCGTTCAGACCCTTGGCCGCGCTCTTCGCGTAGGTCCAGAGCTGGACATCCGGGTCATCGATGTCACGATGCTCCTCCCACTCCGTCTTCTCCGGGTCGCCGAACAGGATGTAGACCATGCCCCGGTCCGTGCGCCGGCCGAGCCGGCCGGATTCCGAGTAGCGCTTGTCCGCCTCGGACGCGCGGGCGTCGAACTGCCGCCGCAGACCGGCGTCGCGGCGGCTCCAGAACTCGTCGACGAAGGCGGCGGCCTCGTCGTCCGACTCCAGCAGGAGGTAGAGGGTCCGTTCCTCTTCGTCCGCAAGCTGCCCCACGGGCCCCACCAGCCAGCTCGTGTAGCCGGGACCCAGGAATGGATTGATCAGGTCGTCCGGATGGAGCCGCTCGAGGCTCTCCGCGGCGTGAGCGGCGCCAGCGGCCAGGACCCCGAGGGCGAGAGCCAGACCGAACCGTCGCACGTCAACGGCTCTTCAGCAGGTCCAGGAACTCCTCCCGAATCGGGCGTTCGTGGAAGATGCCGCGAAGCGCCGACGTCACCGTCCGTGCCCCCGACTTCTCCACCCCGCGCATCTCCACGCAGAGATGCCGGGCCTCGATCACGACCATCGCGCCGCGGGGTCGGAGTTCCTCTTCGAAGAAACTCACGACCTGCTCGGTGAGGCGCTCCTGGAGTTGTGGCCGCTTGGCGTAGAACTCGAGGATGCGCGCGAACTTGGACAGGCCCAGGATCTTGTCGCCGGGGACGTAGGCGATGTGGGCGTGACCGTAGAAGGGCACCAGATGGTGCGAACACATGGAGTAGAACGGGATGTCCTTCTCCATCACCATGGCCCGGTAGTTCTCGTCGTTGGGGAAGGTCGTGACCCTCGGCTTGGTGCCCTGATCCAGGCCCCGGAACATCTCCAGGTACATCTTGGCGACCCGCTCGTGCGTGGTCTTCAGATTCGGGTCCTCCAGGTCGAGACCGAGCTCGACCAGCAGCCTTCGCACCAGCTCCGCGAGGCGAGCCACCCGCTCCCGGTCCCGAACCGCCGGCGGACCGTCTTCGTAGGTCGAAACCCGCTCGACCGGTTCCAGAACGCGCATCGGCGCATGCTACCGTAGTCGCCCGCGGTCAGAAACAACGACGAGGACGGAGTCCGATGAGCCGAGTGACGATCGAATACTGCGTAATGTGAAACTACCGGCCCCGAGCCGCCGGTCTGGCGGCTCAGTTGAAGGAGCAGTTCGACCTCGACACCGAACTCGTGGACGGCGGCGGCGGCGTCTTCGAGGTCGCCCTCGACGGCCGCCCCGTCTTCTCCAAGAAAGAGCTCGGTCGCTTCCCCGACAACGGCGAAGTCGAGCACGCCGTCGCCGAGTTGCTGTAGCGGCGCGTTGCTGCAGCGGCGCGTTGCTGTAGCGCCGCGCCGCGCGGCGGAGCAGCGGAGCGGCGGAGGTAGTACCCGTCCGCTGGAGGCGTTCCGGGGGAGGGTTCCCAGCGGCCGCTCGCGCAACCTCGGTTGTGGGAAAGACGGCGCTCGCTTCGGTCGGCTGCGCTTCACATCGGCGTCAGTAACTGAACCGGCGGAGGGAGTCACTTGCCTCCAGCCCGCTGGGAACCCTCCCCCGGAACGCCGGGCGGACTGGTCGTCGTTGCAGGCCGGTCGCGAAGCCACACACTGGGTGCGCCGGCGTCCTCGCCGGCTTTCGGGCGACGTCGCGAAGGGGCGTCGCACGTAGGGAATGGGTGAGGCCGGAGGCCTCGCGCTCACGGGCGGTCACAGAACGCTACGATCGGGGCGTGTCCGGCACCTACTCACTACGCCTCGGCAAGGAGGACTTCAAGTTCTCGGCGGCGCACTTCACGGTGTTCTCGGAGGACGAGGCGGAGGCTCTTCACGGACACAACTACCGGGTGCGCGTGGAACTGGGCGGTCCAGGGGTGGACGAGTTGGAGTTCCTCGTGCCGGTCGCCGCGGCGAAGCGGGACATCCGGTCGCAATGCGCGGAGCTCGACGAGAAGGTCCTGCTGCCCGAGGAGTGCCCGCATCTGGAGCTGACTCGATCCGGCGAGACCGTAACTACCCGGTTCGGAACGCGGCGGTACGAGTTCCCGTCATCGGAGGTCGTCCTCCTGCCGGTAGCGAACGTGACCGTCGAGGCGCTGGCCCGGCTGCTCTGGGAACGCCTGGCGGACCGATGGGGCTCTCTCCGCGACCGAGTGAAAACGCTCGAAGTCATCGTGGCCGAAACCCGGGGCCAGGGCGCCAGCTACCGGCGCAAACTCTAGGAGCATCGCCTTGAAGACGCAGTTCGATCCCGACGACAGCCAGGCGGCGACCCTCCGCGGACTCGATCCCGACGCCCCGGTTGCCGCGCTCAACCTCTTCCAGTTCAACGACCGCGCCCGGTACGCACCCGGCGACGAGGAGTACGGAACCGAGGAAGCCGAAGTCTCCGGTCAGGAGGCCTTCCAGCGATACGCAGCCTCCGCGGGACAGGTCCTTGCCGACCTGGGAGGCCACGTTGCGTTCACCACGATGGTGGATCACGTGATGATCGGGCCTTCGGACCCGGCCTGGCACGTCGCGGCGATCATGGTCTTCCCTTCCCGGCGGGCCTTCATCGAGATGACGATGAACCCCGAGTTCCAGGCCGCCTCCCGCCACCGGAAGGCCGGCCTGGCGAACCACTACCAGGTGCACCTGAACGGCGCGCCCTGGGTGGAGGGGTAGTCAGCTCCCGCTTCCCTCCTTCGGGCGAGGCCCCATCGTTGCAAGCGAGGGCCTGCCAAGAGGACCGGCACTCCACGCCGTGCCGCAAACGCCGACAACGACCAGTCCGCGGCGGCGTCCGGAGGGGAGGGTCCCAGCGGGCTGGAGGCAAGTGTCTCCCCGGATCGTCACCCCAACCATCATCGAACCGCAGCGAAGCCGACCGAAGCGAGCGCAATCTCCCCCACCACCAGGAAAGCGTGAGCGGCCGCTGGGACCCTCCCCTCCGGACGCCGCCCCGGACGGGTATCACCGCCGCCGCTGCACCAACTGCGCGACAGTTTCGAGGTGGGCGGTCTGGGGGAAGACATCGAAGAAGGAGATGGACTCGAGGTCGAAGTCGCGGGTCAGGTCGCCAAGGTCGCGGGCGAGGGTGGCGGGGTCGCAGGAGACGTAGGTCAGGCGGCGGGGCGCGGCGTTGAGGAGGGCGCTGCGGACCTTTCGCGCCAGGCCGCCGCGGGGCGGATCGACCAGCACCCGGTCGAGGCCGGATTCCAGACCCGGGCCGCCGCGCCTCCGGTCGATCCAGCTATCGACCGCCGACCGCTCGACGCGGCAGTGGCGGAGACCGTTGCGGCGCAGGTTGTTCCGCGCGTAGCGGGCGGCGACCGACTCGCCTTCCACGGCCGTGACGGACCGGTAGCGATCGGCGAGACCGACGGTGAAGAAGCCGACGCCGGCGTAGAGCTCCGCGGCGGCCTCGCCCTCGAAGGGTCCGACCGCCGACAACAGAAGCGACTCCAGGAGCCCGCCGTGCGCCTGGAAGAAGCAGCGGGCGTCGTAGCTGAGCCGTTTCCCCAGAAGATCGATCTCGAGTTCTCCGCCCGGCAACCCGTCGACGGGCGGCGCCGCCACCACCGGACTGTCCGGCTCCAGACCCGCCGTCGCCAGGCTGAGGCGGCTCGGCGGTTTCCTGGAAGCAGCAGCCCGGTCGACCAGCAGCAAAGACAGACCGCGCAGCTCATTCTCGAGCGCCGGAGCGAGCACCGGACAGCGGTCGACGAGGACCAGGTCGCGGCTGCGACGGCGCCGGAAGCCAACGCCGACCGGCTCCTCCGCACCCGGCTGGCGCGTCCCCGCGTCAGCCGCGTCACAGTCCGAGCGCCCGTCTTCGGGCGGTCGGATGTCGCGCGGGGCAACATGAACCTGTGCCCGCAGCCGATAGCCCCAGGCCCTCTCGCTCACCGGCTCCTCGAAGCGGCACGCGGCGAGCTGGGCCGGGTCGATACCGCCCAGCCGGCGCAACGTCTCCATGGCCGCCGCCACCTTGAGGCCCAACTGCTCCGCGTCCTCGATGTGCTGGAGCTGGCAGCCGCCGCAACGCTCGTAGAACGGACATGGCGCTTCTCGCCGTAGCGGCCCCGGCGTTTTCACCTCTTCGATCTCCGCGCGGGCGTAGCTCGGGCGACGCTCGGTGATCCTGGCCTCCACCACGTCGCCGGGGGCGGCGCGCGGCACGAACACCGGCATGCCGCGCCACCGCGCCAGGCCGTCGCCGCCGAGCACGATCTTCTCGATGGTCAGCTCCAGGCGATTGATGCCGGCCAGTGCCGCCAACGCTTCCAGGCGCTCGGCCGACAGCGGCTGCTTCCTGGGACTCGCTTCACCGCCGCCAAAGCCGTCGCGGACGCCGTGTTTGGCCCCAGCCCCCACCTCGCTAGCACCCTGCGCCACGGAACTTGCTTCGCTGCGTTCTGCGGCGCAGGGTCCTAGCCGTGGCCGCCGCCGGTGTGGCGCCGCCCGTGTTCCCAGGCCGGGTCCCGGCGCGCGAACTCATCGAGTTCGCTCGGCACTTCGACGAGGGTCCGGCTGAGTTCCGGATCGCAGACATCGTTCTCGCACTCGTAGACGTAGACGTTCCAGTCGTCCCGCCGGCGGTAGGCGCACAGCGTCTGGTAGGTGTCGCAGTGGCCGCACTTGATCGAGAGGTTGCGAATGTTGATCACGGCGCCATCGCCCTCCCGGTTCGCGGGAACCGCTGCCTGTCCCGGGCCTCAGCCGGACGTGACGGCGAGCGCTTCCTCGATCGCGTTGCGGATCACGGTGGCACCGGTGATGCCGATCGAGATGTAGGAAACGTCGCCCCGAGGGTCCAGCACGACGAGCGTCGGCAAGGCGTAGAGCTCCGCCGCCCCCATCACCTCCTCCTCGGGGTCGAGCAGCACCGGGTAGCTGAACGGTGTCTTCTCGACGTATCCGCGGACTGTCTCCGGATCCTCCCCGGAATTCAAGGCCAGGAACGACACTCCCCGGCCGGCGTACTCCTCGCGCAGCTTCTCGAGGATCTCCGCCTGGTAGACGCAGGGCTTGCACCACGTCGCCCACATGTCGACCACGACGACATCGCCCCGCAGGTCCGGCGGCCCCAGCCGCGACCCGTCCAGCGTGTCCAACTGGAAGCTGGTCAGGATCGGATCGAGTTCCGCGATCTCCGGCGGCTCGGCACCCGCGACGATGCCCGACACCAGGAAACCGAAAACCGTAACCAGGACCGCTCCGGCCACGCCCAGGCCGATCAGCAGACCGACCGCCAAACGCCTTGTCATGCCGGCAGACTAACAGTGGAGGTGCGCGTCGCGCCGAGAGCGGTCAGGCGCCCGCCCAGCAAAGCGCGACGAGGGAGCACATAGTGGGCCGTATTGCGAAGCAATCGAAGCTGGTCACGCCGAGCGAGGAGCAACGACGCTGGGCATGGCCGCTCTCGGTCAGCTGCAGCCGCTGGTGGAACCACAGTTCATGCACTTGTAGCAACTGCCGTTCCGCACCATGATCGAGCCGCAGTCGTGGCAGCACGGCGCATCCGCCTGCTGGAGGAAGGTCACCGGCGCGAGATGGCCGCCGTTCCCGGCGGAATCCTCGCCCTCGTCTCCGGTCTCCGCCACCTCGTCCGCCGTCGACGCGGCCTCCGGCCGCGGCGCCGATCGCCGGATCACGCCCGCGACCTCCTGCGCCTCGCGCGACAGGAACTTCGACGCCAGCCACCGGAAGACGTAGTCCATGACGGATTTCGCCATCGGAATCTCGGGGTTCTTGGTGAATCCCGACGGCTCGAAGCGGCTGTGGGTGAACTTGTCGACGAGGATCTGAAGCGGCACGCCGTACTGCAGCGCCACCGACACCGCCTGGGCGAAGGAGTCCATGAGACCCGAAATGGTCGACCCTTCCTTGGCCATGAGCAGGAAGACCTCGCCGGGCTGACCGTCCTCGTACAGGCCGACGGTGAGGAACCCCTCGTGGCCGTTGATCGAGAACTTGTGGGTGATGGCGTGCCGTTCGTCCGGCAGCCGGCGCCGCGTGATGCCGGCCGCGGCCCGGGCCGCGACCTCGGCCTGCAGGTCGTCGCCGGCGGCGGCATCGTCCTTCGTCGTCGACAGCGGTTGTGAGCGCTTGCAGCCGTCGCGGTAGATCGCAACCGCCTTGAGGCCCAGCTTCCAGCCCTCGACGTAGGCGTCCCGGATCTCCTCCGGAGTCGATTCCTCGGGCATGTTGATCGTCTTGCTGATCGCTCCCGAGATGAACGGCTGGGCCGCGGCCAGCATGCGGAGATGCCCCATGTGGTGGATCGACCGCGAGCCGTTGGCCGGCTTGAAGGCGCAGTCGAACACCGCGAGGTGCTCGTCCGCGAGATGGGGCGCGCCCTCGATCGTGTCGTGGTCGTCGATGTACTCGACGATCTGCTGGATCTCCGACTTCTCGTAGCCGAGCCGCTCCAGCGCCAGTGGAACGGTGCGGTTGACGATCTTGATCATCCCGCCGCCGACCAGCTTCTTGTACTTGACCAGCGCGATGTCGGGCTCGACTCCGGTCGTGTCGCAGTCCATCATGAACGCGATCGTGCCGGTCGGGGCCAGCACCGAGATCTGGCTGTTGCGGATGCCGTTCCGTTCGCCCTCCTCGACCACCCCGTCCCAGGACTTCTTGGCCGCGTTCAGCAACTCGAGCGGCACGTGCGCCGGATCGACCTCCTTGAGCGCCGCCCGGTGGTTGCGCATGACCTGCAGCATCGGCTGGCGGTTCGCCTCGTAGCCCTCGAACGGGCCCTTGATCGCGGCGATCCGGGTCGACTGCAGGTAGGACGCGCCCGACATCAGGGCGGTCACGGCACCGGCGTAGTCGCGGCCGGCGGCCGAGTCGTAGGGCAGGCCTCGCGCCATCAGCAGGGCGCCGAGATTCGCGTAGCCGATGCCGAGCGGGCGGTAGGCGTGCGAGTTCTCGCCAATCTTCGGCGTCGGGTAGCTCGCGTTGTCGACGATGATCTCCTGGGCCGTGATCACGATCTCGCAGGTGTGCCGGAACGACGCGGTGTCGAAGCCCGAGGCCGGGTCGTAGAAGCGCATCAGGTTGAGCGACGCCAGGTTGCAGGCGGTGTCGTCCAGGAACATGTACTCGCTGCACGGGTTGCTGGCGTTGATCCGGTCCGTGTTCGGGCAGGTGTGCCAGTGGTTGATCGTGCTGTCGAACTGCATGCCCGGGTCGCCGCACACCCAGGTCGACTCGGCGATCATGTCCAGCAGCTCCGCCGCCTTGTGCGTGTCCATCGGCGCGCCGTCGGTGACCGCGGTCGTCGTCCACTCGCCGTCCTCGACCACTGCCTGCATGAACTCGTCGGTGGCGCGCACGGAGTGGTTCGCGTTCTGGTAGAAGATCGAGTCGTAGGCGCCGCCGGCAACATTGAAGCCCGCGTCGTAACCGGCCTCGATCAGCGCCCAGGCCTTGCGCTCCTCGACTTCCTTGCAGCGGATGAAGTCGACGATGTCGGGGTGATCGGCGTCCAGGATGACCATCTTCGCCGCGCGCCTCGTCTTGCCGCCGCTCTTGATCACGCCGGCGAACGCGTCGAAACCGCGCATGAAGGAGACCGGGCCGGAGGCGGTGCCGCCACCGGCCAGGGTCTCGGCCGAGGAACGGAGAGACGAGAGGTTGCTGCCGGTGCCGGAACCGAACTTGAACAGCATCCCCTCCGTCTTGGCGAGACCGAGAATCGACTGCATCGTGTCCTCAACGGAGTTGATGAAGCACGCCGAGCACTGGGGATGCTCCTCGATCCCGACGTTGAACCAGACCGGCGAGTTGAAGCAGGCGTACTGGTGCAGCAGGATGTGGGCGAGCTCGGCGTGGAACGACTCGGCGTCCGCCGGGGTCGAGAAGTAGCCTCCCTCGCGGCCCCAGTCCGCGATGCGGTCGGCCACGCGCGAGATCAACTGCCGCGCGCTTGACTCGCGCTCGGGAGTGCCCAACTGGCCGCGGAAGTACTTCGACACGACCACGTTCGTGGCCGTCTGCGACCAGGCCTTCGGCACCTCGACGCCGTGCTGCTCGAACACGGTCTCGCCCTTCTCGTTCGCGATGACCGCGTCGCGGACGTCCCATTCGACCCGGTCGAAGGGGTGGACGCCGGGCTCGGTGTAGCGCCGTTCAATGGTCAGGCCCGCCGGGCTCGATGCCTTGGCCGCCGCGCCCGGGCTCTCCGCGGGGCGCGCGGCGCCGGCCGCAGCGGGGGCGGCGACCACCTGCCGGCCGCCGGCCTGCGCCGCCTCCAGAACCCTGCCCCGACCGCCGTCTCGAGCGCCTGAACCGTTGACCGACATCTGCTACCTCCCTGGTCAGCACGGGTCCCAACGTGGACCCGTGGGCTTTCGCGGTGAATGTCGAACTGTAGCCCAGAACGGCCCTCCGGCGCAAGCAGAATCGCCGCGAAAACCACTTCATGTAGCCCCACGGGTTCCACATGCCCACTAGATATGGACATCCATCGCTTCATAGCGTTCTATCTATGAATGTGGAGCTTCTTCGGAGAGCAGCGGTAGATCCTGCGGATTCGAGGCGGCGATAAGCTCCTCAGCCGTGACCAGGAACCGCGCCACGAGTTCGGGCATCGAGCTGCCGCCGTTCTTTGCGCCGGATGACCGCCCGCGGGAGAACGGGGCTCAGGCCGCGCCCGGCGAGTTCCCGTTCACGCGCGGCCTGTACCAGGACATGTACCGCAAGCGACTGTGGACGATGCGCCAGTACGCCGGCTACGCCAGCGCCACCGAGTCGAACCGCCGCTACCGCTATCTCCTGGAGCAGGGCACGACCGGCCTCTCGGTCGCCTTCGATCTCCCCACCCAGATCGGCTACGACTCGGATGCCCGAGCCGCCCGCGGCGAGGTGGGGCGCGTCGGCGTCGCGATCGACAGCGTCGAGGACATGAGGACCCTGTTCGACGGCATCCCGCTAGGCAAGGTCACCACCTCGATGACGATCAACTCGACGGCGGCGATCCTCCTCTCCATGTACCTGGCGGTCGCGGAGGAGCAGGGGACGCCTTGGGAAACCGTCGGCGGCACGGTGCAGAACGACATCCTGAAGGAGTACATCGCCCGCGGCACCCACATCTACCCGCCGCCCTACTCCCTGCGCCTGGTCACCGACCTGATCGTCTTCTGCTCCGAGCACGTTCCGCGCTGGAATCCCGTTTCGATCTCGGGCTACCACATTCGCGAAGCCGGCTCCACCGCCGCCCAGGAAATCGCCTTCACCCTCGCCAACGCCCTCTGCTACGTCGACCTGGTGCTGGCGCGCGGGCTCGAGATCGACAGCTTCGCCCCCCGCTTGTCCTTCTTCTTCAACGCCCACAACAACTTCCTTGAGGAAGTCGCCAAATTCCGGGCCGCCCGCCGGCTCTGGGCCGAACTCGTCCGCGAGCGCTATGCGCCGCGCAACGAACGCTCCTGCTGGCTGCGCTTCCATACCCAGACCGGCGGCTCGACCCTGACCGCGCAGCAACCCGAGAACAACGTCGCCCGGGTCGCGATCCAGGCGCTGGCCGCCGTCTGCGGAGGCACCCAGTCGCTGCACACGAACGGGGCCGACGAGGCCCTCGGCCTGCCGACCGAGACCTCCGCGCGGGTGGCGCTGCGCAGCCAGCAGATCGTCGCGCACGAAACCGGCGTCGCCGACGTCGCCGACCCGCTCGGGGGCTCGTGGGCGATCGAGGCGCTCACCGGGGAACTCGCGGCCAAGGCCCGCAGCATGATCGAGCAGATCGAAGAGCTCGGCGGTGCCGCCCAGGCGATCGAGTCGGGCTACCAGCAAAACGAAATCGCCAACGCCGCCTACCGCCACCAGTTGGCGGTCGAGGCCAGGGACGAGGTGATCGTCGGCGTCAACGCCTACACCCAGGAGGAAGACGAGGAGGCGACGTTCCTGGCCGTCGACCCGGCCGCCGAATCCCGGCAGGTCGAGCGGGTGCGGAGGGTCCGCGAGCAGCGCGACGCGAGCGCGGCCACCGCCGCCCTCGACCGGCTGCAGCAGGCGGCAGCGGGCGAAGACAACCTCGTTCCCCGAATTCTCGACTGCGTCCGGCAGCGGGCCACCCTGGGGGAGATCTCGGATCGCCTGCGCGCGGTCTGGGGCGAGTACGAAAAATGAGCCTGCGATACGAGGGGTGATCCGGTGAAGTCGGCCTACGAGAGGGCGCTCGAGAAACTCGAGAGCCGCGGCATCTCGGCGCCCCGGCAGGACGCCCTGGACGAAGAGCAGCGGCGGCGGATCGAAGAAGCCCGCGGCCGCCACCAGGCGAAGGTGGCCGAACTCGAGATCCTCCACCGCAAGAACCTCGCCGCGGACCCGGCCAAGCGGCTCGAGGAGGAAGAGAACTACCGCGTCGAGCTACAGCGTCTCGGCGAGCGCCTGGAGCGCGACATCGAGCGCATCCGCCGCGGTTGAGGCCGGCTCAGTGCGCCGCGGATGTCGCGACCGCGTCTCCCGCCACCGGCGCCGAGCCCAGATCCTGGAGCGCGGTCACCTGCAGCAGGCTCTCGCGCAGCGCCTCGATGGCGTCCACCGCGGCCATCGCCCCTGAGATCGTCGTCACGCACGGGATGTCGAACTTGAGCGCCGTGGTGCGGATCTCCATGTCGTCCTTGTAGGACTCGCCGCCCAGGGGCGTGTTCACGATCAGGCCGACCTCGCCGTTGATCAGGTAGTCGACCACGTGCGGCCGTCCTTCGGCCACCTTGTTGACGCGCCGCGTCTCGATGCCCCGATCGCTGAGGAACGAAGCGGTGCCGGCCGTGCACAGGAGTTCGAAGCCGAGGTCCCGCAGGCGCTCGGCGACTCGCAGCAGCGCCGGCTTGTCGCGGTCGTTGACCGACAGGAAGGCGGCGCCGCTGTCGGGCAGCGCGTGGCCGGCGCCCAGCCAGGCCTTGGCGAAGGCGCTGCCGAAGCTGCGGCCGATGCCCATCACCTCGCCGGTCGACTTCATCTCGGGACCCAGGACCGGGTCGACGCCCGGGAAGCGGTCGAACGGGAAGACCGGCGCCTTGACGAAGAAGCGGTCGACCGGGGGTTCCTCGACCAGGCCTACCTCCTCCAGGGTCTCTCCGACCATCAGCCGGGTCGCGATCTGCACCAGGGGCAGGCCGACCGCCTTGGCGATGAACGGCACCGTCCGCGAGGCCCGGGGATTCACCTCCAGGACGTAGACGTCCCCGTCGTAGATCGCGAACTGCACGTTCATCAGGCCGACGACGCCCAGTCTCAACGCCAGCCTTGTGGCGATGTCGCGCATCTTGTCGAGATCCGCCTCGTCCACCCGGTACGGCGGCAGCACCGCCGCCGAGTCGCCGGAGTGGATGCCGGCCTCCTCGATGTGCTGCATGATGCCGCAGACGACCGCCCGCTCCCCGTCCGCCACCAGATCGACGTCGACCTCGAAGGCGTCCTCGAGAAAGCGGTCGAGCAGCACCGGCCGGCCGGGCGAGACGTCGGCGGCGCGGCGCATGTAGTTGATCAGCGTCGGCTGGTCGTAACAGATCGACATCGCCCGGCCGCCGAGCACGTAGCTCGGCCGCACGACGACCGGATAGCCGATCTCGTCGGCCACCCGGCACGCCTCGTCGAGCGATACCGCGGAGCCGTTCGCCGGCACCAGGATGCCCTCCTCCGCCAGGAGGTCGCCGAAGCGGCGGCGGTCTTCCGCGAGGTCGATCGCCTCCGGCGACGTGCCCAGGATGGAGACACCCGCGGCCTCGAGGCTGTGAGCGAGCTTGAGCGGGGTCTGGCCGCCGAGCTGGACGATCGCGCCCAGCGGCTGCTCGCGCCGGTAGATCGCCATCACGTGCTCGAACGTGAGCGGCTCGAAGTAGAGCCGGTCCGAGGTGTCGTAGTCGGTCGAGACGGTTTCCGGGTTGCAGTTCACCATGATCGTCTCGTAGCCCGCCCGCCGGAGGGCGAAGACCGCGTGAACGCAGCAGTAGTCGAACTCGATCCCCTGGCCGATGCGGTTGGGCCCGGAGCCCAGGATCATCACCTTCCGGCGCTCGGTGGGCAGCGCCTCGTCCTCCACCCCGGGCGTCGAGTAGAGGTAGGGGGTGACGGCCACGAACTCGGCGGCGCAGGTGTCGACCCGCTTGAAGACGCGGTCGAGCCCCCGCTTCGTGATCTCGCCGGCGACCAGGTCCTCCCCGCTGCCGAGCAGGGCGGCGACCCGCTGGTCGCTCAAGCCGCTCAGCCGGGCCCGGCGCAGCAGCTCGTCCGGCGCGGACTCGAGGTCCCAGCAGGCGAGCTCCGCTTCGATCTCCACTACCGTCCGGATCTCGCGCAGGAACCACGGGTCGATGTCCGAGGCCGCGGCCACCTCCTCGACCGGCCAGCCCTGGCGCAGCGCGGCGAAGACCCCGAAGAGGCGCTGCCAGTTCGGCGTGCTGAGCCGCCGCCGCAGACCGACCGGATCGCTGACCAGTTCCTCCTGGCGCGGCCACGCGGCCTCCAGCTCCAGGCCGGAGAGTCCCTTCATCAGCGCCTCGCGGAAGTTGCCGCCGATCGCCATCACTTCGCCCACCGACTTCATCGAGGTGCCCAGGGTGCCGGCGGTGCGCTCGAACTTCTCGAACGCCCAGCGCGGGATCTTGACGACCGTGTAGTCGAGCGTCGGCTCGAAGGCGGCGTAGGTCTTGCCGGTGATGTCGTTCGAGATCTCGTCCAGGGTGTAGCCGACCGCCAGTTGCGCGGCGATCTTGGCGATCGGGAAACCGGTCGCCTTCGACGCCAGGGCCGAACTCCGGGACACCCTCGGGTTCATCTCGATCACGACCCGCCGGCCGGTTCCCTGCTCCACCGCGAACTGGATGTTCGAACCCCCGGTCGCGACGCCCACCTTGCGGATCACGGTGAACGCGTCGTCCCGCATGTCCTGGTACTCGGGATCGGACAGCGTCTGCTGCGGCGCCACGGTGATCGAGTCGCCGGTGTGCACGCCCATCGGATCGACGTTCTCGACCGAGCAGACGACGATCGCGTTGTCGGCCACGTCGCGCATCACTTCGAGCTCGAACTCCTTCCAGCCCAGGACCGACTGCTCGATCAGGATGAGCGAGGCCGGACTCGCCTGCAGGGCGCGGACGATCACGTCGTCGATCTCGTCGCGGTTGAACACCACGCCGCCGCCCTCGCCGCCCAGCGTGAAGCTCGGCCGGACGATGACCGGGAAGCCCAGGCTTTCGATGATCTCCCGCGCTTCCTCGAGCGTCTTCGCGGTGCCGCTCTCCGGCACTTCCAGACCCGCCTCCACCATGGCCCGCTTGAACAACTGGCGGTCCTCGCCCAGGCGCAGCGCCTCGATGCCCGCGCCGAGGAGCTTCATGCCGGACTCCTCGAGCGCGCCGGACTCTTCCAGCGCCAGCGTGAGGTTGATCCCGGTCTGGCCGCCGACGGTGGGCAGCAGCGCATCCGGCCGCTCCCGCTCGATGATCTTCATCGCCACGTCGGGCACGAGGGGCTCGACGTAGGTCGCGTCGGCGAACTCCGGGTCCGTCATGATCGTCGCCGGATTCGAGTTGACCAGAATGACCCGGTAGCCCTCTCGGCGCAGGACCCGGCAGGCCTGGGTGCCGGAGTAGTCGAACTCGCAGGCCTGTCCGATGACGATGGGCCCGGAACCGAAGATCAGGATCGACTCGATGTCCGTCCGCTTCGCCATGAGCGCGCGGAGTGTATAAGCAACCGCGCGCGTTCCCGGGGCACTCCGCCAGCGGAAAAACGCCGCGCGGAAGAAACACTTTGGCGCCGAGTGGCGTATACTTCCAACAGAGGCGGCACCGAGCCACAGGCAAGAGTCGAATCGACTTCGCGCCCTGGCTCCTGTGTCGTCACCCACCGGGTCGCGACTGGACGCGTCCGCGTCCAGAGGAACTGCGACCCACCCCCGGACACAGTCCGGACCTGCCTTCAAACCCTCAACTTCCGCTCAGCGGCCACTGGCCGGCTGAGGCGCGATTCAAACCCGGGAGGGGTTGCTCCAGAGCAACCCCTCCTTCCACATTTGGCGGCCCTGGTGCGGCCCTATTCCCAGTGGAGCGCCCGCGCCGGCTCGAGCGACGAAGCCAGCCGCGCGGGCCACCAGCACGCGAGGCCGACGACGAGGAGGCTGAAGCCGGCCACCGCCAGCAGGTCCAGGGCCCGCACGTCGAACGGGACGCTGCTGATGAAGTAGATCTCTGCCACGCCGGGATCGAACCGCACCAGTTCGTAGCGAGTGATGGTCGCGCTGACCAGCGAGCCGAGCAGCAGACCGAGGCCGGTGCCCGCGGCGCCAAGGCTCAACCCGCAGACCAGGAACACCCGCCGCAGCCGCCGGGGGCCCAGCCCCAGCGCCCCGAGCACCGCCGTGTCCCTGCCCCGCTCCCGCACCATGACGACCAGGGCCGCGGCGATGTTGAACGTCGACACCAGCACGATCAGGCCCAGCACCAGGAACAGGCCCCACTTCTGGAGCCGAAGCGCCGCGAAGATGTCCCGGTTGCCCCGTCGCCAGTCCGTGACGAGCGCATCGCCGCCGACCAGCTCCTCGATGCTCCGCTGCACCGCCGACGGGTCGGCGCCCTCAGACGTCGCCACCTCGAGCACCACGCCGACCGCGCCGAGGGCCTCGACCGCGTCCCGGTGGAGGACCGCGTAGCTGCGGTCGTACTCGGAGAACCCGGTCTCGAAGGCGCCAGCCACCCGCAGCGTGCGGTAGGCGAAGCGTGGCTGGCCCGAGGACGAACCGACGATCGCCGTCAGCCGCAGCAGGTCCCCGTCCGCCGCGCCGAGCGTCCGCTGGAGCTGCCGGCCGAGGACGACCGCGTCGAAGCCGTCGGCGCTCCGTTCGAGTTGCTCTTCGCCGGCGCCGAAGGAGGAGGCGCCGGGCAGAACGCCCCGGAACCAGACATCCACGCCGGCCGGATTCGCCCCGCTCAGAAGCTGGCCCTGGCCAGCCAGCGTAGCGCCGACCCGTTCCACGCCGGGCAGCCGCCGCAGCCGGCCGGCCGTTTCGTCGGCCGCAGCGAGATCTCCCGCGGCTTCTCCCAGAGGCGTGACGACCAGAGGTCCGCTCTGGAGCAGCCGGTTCTCCACCGAGCTCGTGTAGCCACTCATCAGGGCCATCGAGACGACCATCGCTGCCACGCCCAGACCGGTCGACCCGAGGGCCGACCTCGCGGTCCCGGTCAGGAGCCGGCTTCGTCCTCCGAGCAGGTAGCGCGCGGCGATCCACCAGACCACGCGGCCCGCCCTCTCCGCCCGTTCCCTGGGATCACCCACAGACGTCGAGGAACTCCCCGAACAGTCGCGCAGCGTCGTGGGGCCCCGGCGCCGCCTCCGGGTGATACTGGACCGAGAAGATCGGCCGTCCGGTCGCCTTGAAGGCCTCTACCGTTCCGTCGTTCAGATTGATCGCCGCCACCTGGCAGTCGTCGGGAAGGCTGTCGCCGGCGAGAGCGAAGCCGTGGTTCTGGCTCGTGATGGAAACCTCGCCGGTCTCCTCGTCGCGAACCGGCTGGTTGCCGCCGTGGTGCCCGAACTTCAGCTTGAAGGTCCTGCCACCCAAAGCCAAGCCCAGAAGCTGGTGGCCGAGGCAGATGCCGAATAGCGGCACCCTGGACTCGATGAGCTCCCGCACCTCGCCGATGATCTCGTGGAGCGGCTCCGGGTCGCCCGGCCCGTTCGAAAGCACCACGCCGTCGACGTCCAACGCGAGACACTCGCCAGCCGGCGTGCGTGCCGGCAGCACGACGACCCGGGCGCCCTGCCGGACCAGCGAGCGAAGGATGTTCCGCTTGACGCCGAAGTCGTAGACCGCCAGGCGAACCTTCTCCTCGCCCTCCGGCTCCAGCTCGTACGGCGCCTCGCAGGTCACCTCGTCGACGAGGGCCCGCCCCTCCATCGTCGGCTGCCGCCGCACTTTCTCGACCAGCTCGTCGTCCGGCCGGTCGCAACTCGTGATCAACCCCCGCATGGCGCCGTGGTCGCGGAGCCGCCGCACCGCGGCCCGCGTGTCGATGCCCGCGAGCGCCGGCACCCCCGCCGCATTCAGGTATGCGCCCAGTTCACCGTCACCCAGGCCCGAGCGGCGGGCGGTGAACTCGCGAACGACGAACCCCTCGACCCAGACCCGGTGCGACTCCTCCGCGCCGTCGTACGTCCCGTAGTTGCCGATGTGGGGCTGGGTCATGATGACGATCTGACCCCGGTAGGAGGGGTCCGTCAGGATCTCCTGGTAACCCGTCATCGAGGTGTTGAAGACGACTTCCGCGAAACGGCTGCCCTCGACCAGGGTCTCGCCGCGGAAGACGGAGCCGTCCTCGAGAATCAGACGCCCGGTCACCGCGCCGGCTCCGACAGTTCCAGCAGCACCCCGCCGGCGCTCTTCGGGTGGACGAACTGAACCGTGGCGCCCTCGGCGCCGGGGCCGGGCCGCTCGCGCAGGAGAGAGAGTCCGCCCGCTCGCAGCTTCCCGTCGTCCTCGTGAACGTCGTCGCTCCGCATGCACAAGTGGTGTATGCCCGGGCCGCGCCGCTCGAGGAAGCGCCCCACCGGCGAATCGCTCGAGAGCGGCTCGAGCAGTTCGATCCGCGTGCCGCCGCAGGGGATCATCGCCACCCGCACGCCTTCGTGCTCGACCACCTCGATCGCCGTGATCTCGAGACCGAGCTTCTCGTAGAACGTCCTCGCCTCTTCGATCGAAGGGACGGCGATCGCGACATGGTCCAGACCCGTGATCATCCCCCGAATGCCTCTCGTGTTCTACGTTTGGTGTTGCTGCGCGACTCAGCCCTGCCGGAATCCGCCGACGAACTCGCCGACCAGCCGGTCGGCCAGATCGTAGGGGTCGCCTGCCGGCCCGGATTCCCGCGGCGCCCGATTCTGCTGCGAATCGTCGTCCCCGTCCAGAGCCTTCGAGCCGCCGGCCGCAAGGAGATCACGCCCGAAGCGATCGTCGTCGATCGAGCCCATGGCGAGCCGCAGAACCTCGGCGCGGTACAGGTCCAGCACCCGGCGCCGGAGCCGCGCCGACCGCCGGGCGCCGATCTCGCCGCCCGCCCGCAGCCGTTCGAAACACGCCGCCACCGTGTCCAGGACCTCCGCCGCGCCGTCGCCCGTTCGCGCCACGGCCGGCAAGACCGCCGGCGGTTCGCTCCCGGCTCCCTCCGCCAGGTGGAGCATCTCCACGATCGACCGGCGAGCGGCGCCTGCGCCCGGCAGGTCGCTCTTGTTGACGACGAAGACGTCCGCGATCTCCATCGTCCCGCTCTTGATGGCCTGAACGCCGTCGCCCAGGCCGGGCGCCGTGACCAGAACGACCAGGTCCGAGTTCCGGCGGATGGCGGTCTGGGCCTGACCGGTGCCCACGGTTTCCACCAGGATCCACGGAAAACCCGCGGCGTCGAGCAGATCGGTCGCCGCCGCGGCGGCCTGCGCCAGTCCGCCGCCGGCGCCGCGTGAAGCCATCGAACGGATGAAGACGCCCGGATCGGTTTCCAGGTCGGACATCCGAACCCGGTCGCCGAGCACGGCGCCGCCGGTCAGCGGGCTGGTCGGATCGAACGCGAGGACCGCCACCGCCTCTCCCCGTTTCCGGAGTTCGCGGGCCAGAGCGGCCGTCAGCGTGCTCTTGCCGACCCCGGGCGGACCGGTCAGGCCGATCGTCATCGCGCGGCCGGCGCGGCGCCAGGCCGCCCTGGCGAGGGCCAGCGTTTCGCCGCCGCCCTCGATGGCGGTGAGAGCCCGGCCCAGGCGCCGGGTCTCGCGCCAGGGCTCCGGGTCGTCCAGCCAGGCTTCGGCGGACCGGTCGCCGCTCATGATGCGAACCTGCCGACGTCGACCGCGCCATAGTAGTGCCAGAGGATCTCGCGGTAGGTCAGGCCGCGCTGCGCCATGAGGTACGAGCCGACCTGGCACATGCCGACGCCGTGGCCGCGGCCGCGGCCGGCGAAGCGCCAGCCGGGAACGCCCCCATCGCCGGTTTCGGACGTCAGCTCCACGACGTGCTCGGGAACATCGAGCAGCCAGCGGATCGCGAGACCCTGGAGTTCCACCGTGCCCTGTTCGCCGATCAGGTCGATGCGCGCCACCCGGCCCGAGACGCCGCGCTCCAGCACCCTCAGGGACTTGAGACCCAGACCGGGAAACCGCCTTTCGGCCGCCGCGCGCACGGAATCGTGGGAACGCCAGAACGACCACGGCTCCGCGGACGCCTGATCTCGCCGCCTCGGCGCCTCGTGAACGATGAGAACCACACGGCCGCGGGCCAGGTACACGCGCAGGCGGTCTCCGGGAGCTGCCGCCAGGGTCCGCGTCGGAACGCCGAGGTCCCCGGGCGGCGCTCCCGCGGTGACCTCGGCCAGCAGCAGCGCCGCCCCCGGCGCCAGCGGCACGAGCCGGCGGCGACCCTGCCGGCGCAGGTCGAGCCAGCCGCCGTCAACGCCCCCCAGGTTTCCTTCAACGACCTCCAGGTCGCCCCCGGATCGGGCGCGGCGCAGTCGCTCTTCGACCCGCCTCTCTCGCACCCTGCGAGCACCGAGAGACTTCAGCAGATGCCTGGCGGGCGATCCGTCGGCGCCGCCCGCCAGGGTCACGCCTCCCCCTTCGACACAGGCCGTTCCCACAGGGCCCCCGCCCGCCAGAAGAGGGAAGACGTGATCGACGAGTTCGGTGTCGCCGCCGCAGCTCGCGGTGAACAACGCCTCCTGGAGAATGCCGCCGCGCAGCAGGATCTCGCCGCGAGTGGCGGCGATCGCCTGGTCCGAGACCGGGTGTTCCACGTCCAGACCACCGTACACCTGGCACAGCGGCGTGGCGCAGAGGTCGTATCCCTCGCCGTCGAACTCGCCAAGGCGCTTCACCGCGTACGTGCGCGCGGCCACGGCCTGCGCCTTGATCGCCTCGATCTCCGGGTACAGATCCGGCCCGAGCTCGACCGGCACGACGCCGCGAAGGTAGTCCTCGAGCGGCGCCGCGTTGACGACATTCAGTCCGGACCGGTCGCTCAGAAAGACCTCGAGCGCCCCCCGGTAGCGGCGGCCCAGGATGTCGACGACACCGTCCCCCGACTCGAGCCGCAGCCTCCGACCCGCGACCCAGCCGACTCCATCCACCTCGAATCCCGGATGCTCCAGAACCTGGCCCTCGATGGTGATCCAGACGTCGTCGAACCCCTCGACATGAAGCCGGCCACGAGCCTTCTCCGCCGCCTCCCGGTCACCGAACCGACCCACGCGGACCCGGTACAGGCCGGTGCCCGCGTCGAGTACCGAGTCCGCCTGCTGATCGAGCAGACTCGCCAGCCGGCCGGCCAGCTTCTTCGCCTGCACCCGATCCCGCAACGCCGCCACCTGCAGGCGATGAACCCCCGGGCTCGCCGTCCCCGGCGCCGCCAGCACCTCGAAGGAGCCGGCAACCTCGTACCGCCGGCCGGTCTCGTCCACAAGCCACGAAGGGCCATCGCAGCAGGCAACCTCGACCCGCTCAAGGTCCGTGGCCAGCCCCAGCCGAATCTCCTCCGGCAGAACGATCGACGGAGGAGACGTCGCCGCACCGGGATGCGCTGCCGGCGCCGTCGCCAGCAGCAGACAGGCCGCAACGCCCAGACCCAAGTCGGTCATCCACCGCTCAACCCTCCGTGATCCGCTCACTCCCATCGCCCGTTCCATACGTTATTGGAAATACGCCAAAGCGGCGGTTTCCAGTCCCGCGGCGTCCGCCGGGACCCTCCCCCCTCCCGCCGATGCCGCGGGACGGGTGCTACCGATGCTGGTGCGCCTGGAGTTCGTGGCGGTAGTCGCCGACGGCGTCGATGAGGATCGGCTTCGCCATCTGGTGGAGGCGGCTGATCAGGCTGGCGGGAACGCGGCCGACCAGGGTCTGGGCGCCGTCGCTGAGGTCGCCGTCGGCTTCGGAGGTCAGGTAGTAGTTGCTGGTGAACAGGGTCGGCCGGCGGGCCATGTAGCGGCCGTTGATCAGCAGGTACAGGGTGTCGGAGACGAAGGCCGAGGGCCGCCGCGCGCCGAGCTCGTCGACGACGACGACGTCCGCCTCCTGGAGCGGCCGCAGCAGGTCGGTCTGGTTGCGCGGAGCGTCGGGCTGGAAGGTCGCCTGAATGTCGGCGACCAGGCCGGTGAAGTCGACGAAACGACCCTGGACGCCGTACTGCTCGGCCAGTTCGATCAGCACGGCCACGGCAAGGTGCGTCTTGCCCCGGCCGCTCGGACCGATGAACACGAGTCCGGCTTCGTTCAGCGATCCGTCGAGTTCCATGAACTCCTCGATGTACTGGTCGCAATCGCGCCGCGCGGTGAGGAGTTGATCGCCCACGTCTCCCGCGAGCCGGAAGTTGGTGAGCCGGCAACCCTGGTACTTGGGCGGAATGCCCAGGTCGTCGACGCGGCGGCCGCGGACGCGGGTCGAGTGGCAGGTGCAGCGTCGCGCCCGGTTCGTCGCGAGGTCGACGATCCAACCGCGCCCGCCACAGAGTTCGCAGCCTTCCTCGTTCACTCCTCGTCCTCGACCTTGACCAGCGCGCCGCTTCGCACCCAGACCAGGGCGTGCCGGCGCCGGACACCCCGGCGGCGGTCCGCCGCGTCGCGTTCAACGATCGAGAGTAGCTTGTCGCGCTCGGCCTCGAGCCGCGCCAGCCGTTCCTGCAGCGTGAGGATGACCTCGACTCCGGCCAGGTTGACCCCCATGTCCCGGGTCAGCGTGAGAATCGACTCGAGCCGGTTCAGGGAGTCTTCGTCGTAGAGGCGGGTGTTGCCGTCGCTCCGCCGCGGCTCCAGCAGGCCCTCACGCTCGTACAGCCGGAGTGTCTGCGGATGGATGTCATAGCGCTCGGCGACCTTGCTGATCATCACGTAGCGGCCGCCCCCCACCCGCCGGCGGCGGGACGGGGGACGGCGCTCACGCGACGACCGAGGCGGCGCCACCTAGCTGGCTCCCTTGTCCCCGGAAGCGCTGTCGTCTCCGGACGTTTCGTCCACGTCGACGAAGTCCGCGTCGATCACGTCGTCATCGGCCGCCTGAGCTCCGCCGTCGCCGGGCCCGCCCGCGCCCGGAGGCGCGCCGGGGGCCGACTCGCCGCTGGTCTGTTCGTAGATGACCTGCGCCAGCTTGTGCGAAGCCTGGGTCAGCCGCGCGGACGCGCCCTGCATGGCGGCGGCGTCCTCCCCCTCCATGCTCTTCTTCGCGTCCTCGATCGCCGATTCGAGCTCGGCGCGGTCGCTCTCGGACAGCTTGTCCCGGTGTTCGGCGAGGTTCTTCTCCGTCCCGTAGACCAGCGAGTCGAGCTGGTTGCGGGCGTCGATCGCCTCGCGACGCTTCCTGTCGTCGTCGCTGTGGGCCTGGGCGTCGGCGACCATCCGTTCGATCTCGTCCTTCTCGATGCCGCCCGAGCCGGTGATCGTGATCTTCTGCTCCTTGCCGGTGCCCTTGTCCTTCGCCGACACGTTGACGATGCCGTTGGCGTCGATGTCGAACGTGACCTCGATTTGCGGCATGCCGCGGGGCGCCGGGGGAATGCCCACCAGGTGGAAGCGGCCGAGCGTCCGGTTGTCGCCGGCGATCTCACGTTCGCCCTGGAGCACATGGACCTCGACGGATGTCTGACTGTCGCCGGCGGTCGAGAACACCTCGCTCTTGCGGGTGGGGATCGTCGTGTTGCGGTCGATCAGCTTGGTGAAGACGCCGCCGAGCGTCTCGATGCCAAGCGACAGCGGCGTGACGTCCAGCAGCAGGACGTCGGTAACGTCTCCGGCCAGCACGCCGCCCTGGATGGCGGCGCCGATCGCCACCACCTCGTCCGGGTTCACGCCGCGGTGGGGTTCCCGTCCGAAGAACTCCTTGACCGCTTCCTGCACCGCCGGCATCCGGGTCTGGCCGCCCACCAGGACGATCTCCTCGATGTCGCTGGTGCCGAGGCCGGCGTCCCTGAGCGCCTGGCGGCACGGTTCGAGCGTGCTCCTCACCAGGTCCTCGGTGAGCTGCTCCAGCTTGCTGCGGGAGAGCTTGACGTTCAGGTGCTTCGGCCCGGAGGCGTCGGCGGTCACGAAGGGGAGGTTGATCTCCGTCTCCTGGACGCCCGACAGCTCGATCTTCGCCTTCTCGCCGGCTTCCTTGAGCCGCTGCATGGCCATCGGATCCTGGCCGAGGTCGATGCCCTGGTCCTTCCTGAACTCCTCCAGCAGCCAGTCGATGATCCGCTGGTCGATGTTGTCGCCCCCCAGGTGGGTGTCGCCGTTCGTCGCCTTGACCTCGACCACGCCCTCGCCCACCTCGAGAATCGAGATGTCGAAGGTGCCGCCGCCGAAGTCGTAGACGGCGATCGTGCGGTCGCCCTCCTTGTCCAGGCCGTAGGCGAGCGCCGCCGCGGTCGGTTCGTTGACCAGCCGCTCGACGGTCAGTCCGGCAATCTGGCCGGCATCCCGCGTGGCCTGGCGCTGAGCGTCGTTGAAGTAGGCGGGGACCGTGATCACGGCACGCTCCACCGGACCGCCGAGATAGTCCTCGGCCGCCTGCTTCAGCTTCTGCAGCACCATCGCCGAGATCTGGGGCGGCGTGTAGGTCTTGCCGGCGGCCTCGATCTGCACGTCGTCGCCGGAACTCGAGACCGCGTAGGGGACCATCTTCTGCTCTTCGGAAACCTCGCCCAGGCGCCGTCCCATGAAGCGCTTGATCGAGAAGACGGTGTTCTGCGGGTTGGTCACCGCCTGTCGCTTGGCGACCTGGCCGACGAGCCGCTCGCCCTTCTCCGTGAAGCCGACGATCGACGGCGTCGTCCGGCTTCCCTCCGAGTTCGGAATCACCTTCGGGTCCGAACCCTCCATCACGGCGACGACGCTGTTGGTCGTCCCCAGGTCGATACCAATGATCTTGCTCAAGACTCTCTCCTGAATCGTTCGCCCAATGAGCACGAACGGGTCGGTTTTCAATCTCTGGCGCCGCGGGGCCGGTTCGGTCTCGACCTCCCTGGCCCGGGGCGCGCCAGGGACACTAAGACCTAAGCGGCCTATTGTCAAGTCCCGAGGCGCAAAAATCTTATTGGAGATCGCTCAGATTGTGTCCGGGATCCAGGGGCCGAACGGGACCGGGTCAGCGAGCAGTCAACCGCGGCTTTTTTCGACGTACCGCATGCGGAGCTGCGCGAGCAGATCCTCGAGCAACGCCGTTTCCTGCTCGGAGACGTTGCCCCGCGTCTTCTCCTGCAGCACCGCCAGCAAGTCGATGTGGAGGCGGGCCCGCGGCAGATCCTGGGCGCTCTGACCGTCCGGTAGCTGGGCGTCGCCGAGCAGGAAGGCGATCGGCTCCGCGAGTACGGCGACCAGGTCCATGAAGCCCGGGGACTGCGCCCCGGGCGGCGGCATCTGCGAAGCCGCCGCGTCCTCCGGACCCGGGAATGGCGTCGCGGACGGGGCCCGCTCAGCCCCGCCGGCCGGCGCCTCGCCCGGACCCGCCGCGCTGTCCGGGCCGGCGACGGAGGGCGGCTGTTCCGCGGCCGCCCCGGCCGCCTCACCCTTCTGCTGCTCGAGGAAGCGGTACTCTTCGCGCAGTTCGCCGTCGTCCGTGAACATCCTTCTGTCGGTGACCTTCACTTCCGACCTCCGCTCCCAACCAATGCAACACCCTAGCAAAGGAGACGGCGCCGGAACCGACTCCTGCTCCCTCGCTCCGATCGCCGATCTGATCGACCGGCTGCGCGTCGACTGCCCATGGGACCGTGAGCTGTCGCTGGCGGATCTGCGGGCGTATCTGATCGAGGAGGCCCACGAACTGGCAGCGGCGATCGACGAACGCGATCCCGCCGCGATCAAAGAGGAACTGGGCGATCTACTGTTCGAAGCGGTCTACGTCGCCCGCCTGACCCACGCCGAACTGGAGATCAAACCGGGCGACGCGCCGCTTGCCGGGGCGATCCGCTCCGTGATCGACAAGATGGTCGCGCGACACCCTCACGTCTTCGGCGACGAGAAAGACCGGGCGAAGGCCGGTTCCGCCGCCGAAGTCGCGGCGATGTGGGAGCAGAGAAAGCGGAGCCGCGACGGCGAGCGCTCCGTGCTGGACGGCGTGCCGGCGTCGCTGCCGGCGCTCGTCGGCGCCTACCGGCTCGGGCAGAAGGCGGCCGGCATCGGGTTCGACTGGGACTCGACCGAAGCCGTGCGAGCCAAGGTGGCCGAGGAGCTCGGTGAACTGGACCATGAGACGGCCAACGATCGGAGCGACCAGTCCGCCGAGGCGAAGGCGCGGGTCGAAGAGGAGTTGGGCGACGTGCTGTTCGCGGTCGCCAACCTCGCCCGCCACCTGGACGTGGACCCGGAACGCGCGCTGGCGGCGGCGAACCGGAAGTTCCGCCGCCGCTTCGCGGCAATGGAGACGGAACTCGAGCCCGGCGGCGACTACGGAATGGAGGAACTCGAACGGCTGTGGGAGCGGGCGAAGCGTCGCGCACCAGCTACTGCTGGTTCGGCTCGGCGGGCGCCTCCAGGATGCCCCAGATGAGATCCAGAGCCTCGTCCAGGACCGGATCCGATCCGTCGTCCCTCTCGCGGAAGGCGAGCATACCCAGGCGGCGTTCGTCGCTGACCCGGATTCTGCGGTTCAGCCGTTCACCCTCAGGGTCCGTGTAGAAGGCAGCGGTCGTCTCGAGCACGCCGCCGCCGTTCGAGAGCGCGATCTGTTGCAGCGTTCCGGCGTAGCCGAAGGTCGACTCGCCGCTGTGATCCGCGTCGACCGCCTGACGCAGGACGGCGGTCAGGATTTCGGCCGGTCCCTGAGAACTCCGATCGGTCAGGACCTCGATATCTCCCGAGTACAGGCCGCCCGCGCCTTCGAAGGTCTCGAGCTTCCGGTCCTCCCGGTCGATCAGGCTGCCCAGTTCGCCCCCGGCGAACAGGCCCGCCACCGCGTACGCGGCCTCAGCGGAACCTCCCGCGACGCCGCGGAGATCGATCAGCAGGGAGTCGCCGGCGTAGCCGTCGAGCAACGCCTCCACCTGGGCCGTCGTGCCGGAACCGAAGCTTGAAATCCTCAGCACGCCGACCCCGCGAATCTCCTCGAACTCCGGCGGAAGCGGTTCGTACTCGTCCAGGGTCAGGCTCGCTTCGATGCTGCTGCCACGCCGCACCAGCTCCAGGGTCAGTTCGGAACCGACCGGGCCGGCGAGCTGGCGCCGCAGCTCCCAGAGAGGCATGGCGCGAGACGAACGACCGTTGATGCCGGCGACGATGTCACCCGGCTCCAGACCCGCGATCTCGGCCGGACTGCCGCCGTCGACCGCGACCACATGCGCGATGCCGCGCTCCTTGAGCACGAGGACGCCCGAGTGCCGGCGGCCAACCTCGCGCGCCGCCAGGTACGACTCGACCTCGCTCGCCGGTACGTAGACCGAGAAAGGGTCGAGGGCATCCGTCACGCCATCCATGGCGCCCGCCGTCAGACTCCGTCCGTCGGTCTCCTCGACGTACGAGCCGCGAATCAGCCGGAGTACCTCCTCCCACAGGGCGAGGTACTTGTAGATCGAGTCCCGTCCGGCGTCTTCCGCGTCGTCGCTGGCGCCCAGCCAGGCGCCGCCGGCGAGGCTCAGGACCAGGAGCAGGGACAGGCAGACGGCAATCAGCCGGCCGCCGCCGAACCCCCGGTGGCCCAACTCCCAGCGGCGCTGCGCCGGCGACCGCCCGCTGCCTTCCGCGTCCACCGCTTCTTCAGGCGAGCGAAGCGACTGCCTCGTCCTCGTCCTCCAGGATGTCCAGCACGGTGACCAACTGGGTGATCTGCAGCACCCCGAGGACCCTGCTCGGCAGGGAGAACAGGCGCAGCTTGCCGCCCCGGTTGGTGACCGTGGTGTACGCGGCAACCAGTTCGCCGACGCCGGAGGAGTCGATCGCACGCACCCGCCCCATGTTGAGCAGGATGCTCGTAGCGCCCTCGCCGACCGCCGCGAGGACGGCCTCTCTCAGAGCCACATCGCCTTCGCCAATCGTGATCCTGCCCTGGAGATCGAGAATTGTCGCTCCATCGCGCTGGCGCTTTTCAATCTTCATTCGCTCCTCCCTGGTCTGCTTCGGCGCTGCTGCCCGGGGCGCCGAACTTCTTGTGAAGCCGGACCTTCGTGCCGCCGTCGGCGCCGAAATCGTAGTCGATCTTATCCATGAACCTGCGCATGTAGAAGATGCCTCTGCCTTCCGTCTTGAGCAGGTTGTCCGGGGCCAGCGGGTCCGCCACGGCGCCCGGATCGAAGCCGCTGCCCTCGTCCTCGACCGTGATGTCGACTCCGGTCTCGTCCACCGCGAGGCACACGTCCACCTTCTTCTCGGGATCGAGACCGTTGCCGTGCTTGATCGCGTTGGTCAGCGCTTCCCGCAACGCGATGCCCATCCAGTAGCCGGTCTCTTCGTCGATCGGCAGCGACTCGAGCGTCTCGTCCAGCACCGCCTGAACCAGCTCGATGTTCTCGTAGCGGCTGCCGATGGAGAGCCGAATGGTCTGCTGAACGGGTTCCGGCACGGCAGCCTCCGCCTCAGGACCGGGCCCGGGTCGCGCCGCGCTGGTGCTGGTACCGGCTTCCGGCGCCCGGCTCGCCGTACGCGACGTCCGGCTCCGATTCCATCGCGATGAAGATCAACTGGGCGATCCGGCGGCCGGCGTCGAGCACGAAGGGGACCGGCCCGAGGTTCTGCAGTTCGAGCGTGATGTTCCCCTCGAAGCCCGGATCGCACCAGCCGGCCAGGGAGTGGTTGATCCACAACCGGCCCAGGGTCGACTTGAGCTTCAGGTCGCACGCCACGGAGCGCGGGATGCGCACGAACTCGAGGGTCGTGGCCAGCACCACCTCGTTCGGGAACAGCTTGACCTTGTCGCCGCGAAACTCCTCCGGGTCGCGCGTGGGGCAGATCCAGTGGTCCCCGACCCGGACGTCGTAGCTGGCCGCGTTCACCTGCTCGGGTTCGAAGGGATCGACGCCGCCCGCCTCGCCCCAGGCGCGGATCCAGTGGTCCGGCTTGATCACGGCCCCTCCGCCACTGCGCCGTCCACGTTCCCCACCTCAGTAGAAGTAGACGGGACCGCCGTCCTCGCCCCGGTGAATCGTCTCGACGAAACGAATGACGCCCTCCTTGAGCGACATGGTCAACGTCGACGTCCGGAAGCCCTCCCCGAAGAAGCGGACGCCGCGGAGCAGGTCGCCGCCGGTGACGCCGGTGCAGCAAAACAGGATGTCCTGCCCCGGCGCAAGCTCTTCGGTCGTGTAGATGCGGTCGGGGTCCTCGATGTCGAACTCGGCGAGCCGCCGTTTCTGTTCGTCGGAAAGCGCGGACAGCCGCCCCTGAATCTCACCGCCGAGGCAACGCATCGCCGCCGCCGTGATCACTCCTTCCGGCGCGCCGCCAGCGCCGATCACCGCGTGGACCCCGGTGCCGCGGACCGCCGCCGCGATCGCCGTCGACAGGTCACCGTCGCCGATCAGCTTGATCCGGGCCCCGGCGGTCCGGATGTCGTTGATCAGGCCCTGGTGCCGGTCCCGGTCGAGTACGACCACGGTCAAGGCGCTGACGGCGCAGTCGAAGGCGCCCGCTATCGCCATCAGGTTGTCCTCGACCGGAGCATCCAGGTCGACCTTGCCGCGGGCGGTCGGGCCGACCACGATCTTGTCCATGTAGATGTCCGGGGCGTGGAGCAGCCCGCCGCGCTCGGACGCGGCGAGCACCGCCATCGCGTCGGAAGCCCCGGTGGCGCAGAGATTCGTCCCCTCCAGCGGGTCGACCGCGAAGTCCACCTGCAGATCGCCCGCGGCCCGGCGGCCGACCTCTTCGCCGACGTAGAGCATCGGCGCCCTGTCGCGCTCCCCCTCGCCGATCACCACACGTCCGTCGATGGCCATCTCCGCCAGGACCCCGCGCATCGCCTCGACGGCGACGTGGTCCGAGTGGTGGCGGTCGCCGTATCCCATCGTCTGGGCGGCCGCGACCGCGGCGGCCTCGGTGACGGCGACGAAGTCGTGGTCGCGAAGCTCGCCGGTCACGAACCGGCCCCCGCGGCCGCGGCGGCCAGCGCCGGCCGGTCGGCGGCTTCCCGAGCCTGGTCCCGGCTCATCGGCGGGTTGAAGGAGGGAATGCCGGTGATCGCCGCGCCGATCACGAGGCCGTGGATGTCGTGCGTGCCCTCGTACGTGTAGACGGATTCGATGTTCAGCATGTGGCGCACCACCGGGTACTCGTCGGAAATGCCGTTGGCGCCCAGGATCTCTCGCGCCAACTTCGCGCATTCGCGCGCGACCCAGACGTTGTTCCGCTTGCACATCGAGACGTGCTGCGGTTCCATCGTGCCGGCCGTCTTCAGGCCCGCCAACTGGTAGACGAGGAACTGCCCCTTGGTGATCTCGGTGATCATCCAGGCCAGCTTCTCCTGGACGAGCTGGTGACTGGCGATCGGCTGACCGGCGAACTGCACCCGTTGCCGGGCGTACTCGAGCGCCGTGTAGTAGCACTCCATCGCCGACCCGAGGCCGCCCCAGCAGATGCCGTAGCGCGCCTGGTTGAGGGTCTGGAGCGCGCTGCCGACGCCCCGGGTGCCAGGCAGGATGTTGTCGGCCGGAATGCGGCAGTTCTGGAACGAGAGTTCGCCGGTCACCGAGGCCCGGAGCGAGAACTTCCCGTGCTGCTCCGCGCTCACGAAGCCCTCCGTGCCCTTCTCGACCAGGAACCCCCGGATCCCTTCGTCGGTTCGCGCCCAGACCACCGCGACATCGGCGACGCTGCCGTTCGTGATCCACTGCTTGGCGCCGTTCAGCACCCAGCAGTCCCCGTCGCGCCGCGCCCGCGTGCGCATCGCCGACGGGTTCGAGCCGAAGTCCGGCTCCGTCAGCCCGAAGCAGCCGATCATCCGCCCGCTCGCCAGCCCGGGTATGAACCGGTCCTGCTGCTCCCGGGAGCCGAACGTGAGAATCGGGTACATCACCAGGGAACTCTGGACCGAGACCATGCTGCGGATCCCCGAGTCCCCGCGCTCCAGTTCCTGCATGACGAGGCCATAGGCGACGTCGCCCAGGCCCGGCAGCCCGTACTCCGTGAAGTTCGCCCCAAACAGGTTCAGATCGCCCAGTTCGGGTGCGAGTTCCATCGGCGCCCGCGCCTCCCGATGGCATTGCTCGATGATCGGCTTCACCCGCTCGTCGACGAACTGGCGGACGGTGTCCCGGATGAGTCGCTCCTCGCCGCTGAGCAGCGAGTCGAACTTCATGAAATCAACGCCTGGAAATCGGTCCAAAGCCCTCTCCCGGGTGGTTCACGGCAGCGCCGAACCCTACCAGTCCGGGACGGGCTAGCATCCGACTCGCCGTGACGCTGATCCGAATCCTCCTGCCGCTTCTCGCAGGCGTCGGCTGCGCCTGGTGGATCGACCGGTCGACAGCGGTCAGGGGGCTGCTGCCACCCGGCTTCGCAGGCGCCTCGCCGATCGCACTTCGACGGCGCGTCCTCGCGATGGTGTTGCTGGCGCTGGTGCTCTCAATCAGCGTGTTCGCGGCAGTCAGCCAGATCGTTCTGCCGGCGCCCGTCAACGAGATCGACTTCGAACGCCTGTCGCCTGTGAACGTCTTCCTGATGCTGTTCCTGATGCACGCGATCCTGGTCGTGACGCTTTCCGTGTGGATGGTCCTCGGCTACCGGCGCTGCGGGCATGACGCCCGCACCGTCGTCCTGAGCCAGCTCGGTCTGCGCACGCGGACCGGCCAGAGCCTGCCGGTCGAACTCGGGATCGGCTTCGGCACCGGCGTCGTTCTATGGGCCGGGGTGCTCTTCGTTCTGCTGATCACTGCACTTCTCGTCGGCGCCGCCGGCGGCTTCGAGAACCTGCCGAACGAGGCGCCGGAGATGGTGCTCTGGATGGGCAGCCTGCCCGTGCTCCTGCGCCTCATGGTCAGCCTTTCCGCCGGCGTCGTCGAGGAGGTCTTCTTCCGCGGCTTCCTCATGCCGAGAGCGGGCTTCGTCACCTCGAACGTCCTGTTCGTCCTCGCCCACCTCTCCTACGAACAGCCGTTCATGCTCCTGGGCGTCGCCCTCCTCTCCGTCGGCTTCAGCTACCTCACCATCTGGCGAGGCAACATCTGGCCCGCCATCGCCGCCCACTTCCTCTTCGACGCCATCCAGCTACTCATCCTCGTGCCCACAGCCACCAACGCGGCAGGGAGTTCACTGTAGCTCGCGCCACCGCGTGACACCCGACAGTGGCGATATCCAACCTGCCGCAGCGTCGGGGAAAGGGTGGATCCGACCCAGCCACGCCAACGACCTCCAGTCCGCGCCCGGCGTCTGAGGGGAGGGTCCCAGCGAGGCTTTCGGCAAGCGTCTCCCGAGATCGTCACGTTGACCGACAACACCGCGCAGCGCAGCCGACCGCAGCGAGCGCCAGCCTCTCATCTACTCAGAGAGCGCGAGCGTCCGCTGGGACCCTCCCCTCAGGCGCCGGGTGCGGACGGGTGCGTCCGACGCCGCGACGCCGAGACGCCGCCGCGACTTCTCAGAGCAGCAGCCCGGCGATCGTCGCCGTCTGCAGGCAGGCGAGGGTGCCGGCGATCATCGCGCGGAGCCCGAGGCTGGCCAGTTCGCTCTTGCGCTCCGGAGCGATGCCGCCGATACCGCCGATCTGGATCGCGATCGACGAGAAGTTGGAGAAGCCGCACAGGGCGTAGGTGGCGATGGCCCGTGACCTCTCCGACAACTGGTTCTCCGCCGAGATGTCCTCGAAGCGGGAGTACGCGACGAACTCGTTGGCCGCCGTCTTCAGGCCGAGGAGCGTTCCCACCGCGTCCGCCTCCGCCCACGGCACCCCCATGACCCAGGCCAGGGGCCGGAACAGGAAGCCGAGGATCATCTCCAGGTTGAGACCGGGAAGCCCGATCCAGCCGCCCACCGGCCCGAGCAGGCCGTTGACCAACGCCACCAGGGCGATGAAGGCGAGCAGCATGGCACCGACGTTGAGCGCCAGCTTCAGACCGTCGCCGGCGCCCTGGGCGGCGGCGTCGATCATGTTGGCCCAGGGCGTCTTGACCTTGAAGTCGGCCTTCGCCGAAACCTTGTCGGCTTCCGTTTCCGGGATCATCAGCTTGGCCATCACCAGGGCCGCCGGCGCCGACATCACGCTGGCCGCGATCAGGTGGCCGGCAGGAATGCCCATTCCCACATAGGCCGCCATGACGCCGCCGGCCACCGTGGCGAAGCCGCCGGTCATCACCGCCATCAGCTCCGAACGGGTCATGTTGCCCACGTAGGAGCGGATCAGCAACGGCGCCTCGGTCTGGCCGACGAAGATGTTGGCCGATGCTGAAAGCGACTCGGGGCCGGAGGTGCCCATCACCGTCGTCATCACCACCGCGAAGAGTTTGACCACCCGCTGGATGACGCCGAGGTGGTAGAGCACCGCGACGACGCTCGAGAAGAAGATGATCGTCGGCAGCACGCGGAACGCGAACGGGACGAGGTCGAAGCCCTGGCCGAAGACGAATCGAGACCCATCGTCCGCGAACGCGAGGAAAGCGGTCACCGCCCTCGTGGCCCACTCGAAGAACACCTCCCCCGGGGCTGTCTTCAGAATGAGCAGCGCGAGGACGAACTGGATCGCGATGCCCGTGACCACGGTCCGCCAGCGGACCCGGAAGCGGTTCGTGGAGAGCAGCCAGGCGATGCCTGGAATGACGAGGAGTCCGATCAGGCCCGTCATCTATCGACCGACCGCGGGACGGGCTAGGGACCGCTCGCCTTCAGGAAGCTGAAGTAGTCGCTGTCGGTCGACACGACCAGCCAGGTGTTCGGGTCGATCGTCTTCTCGAACGCCTCCATCGTGCGCAGGAACTCGTAGAAGTTCCTCGACTGGACCGACTGGTTGTAGGCCGAGGCGTAGATCTCGGTGGCTTCGGCGTCGGCCCGGCCCCGGATCTCGGTCGCCTGGCGGTAGGCCTCGGACTCGATCCGCTTCAGGTCGCGATCCATGTTGCCGAGAATCTCCGACGCTTGGCCCTGGCCCTGCGAGCGGAAGCGGTCGGCGATCCGCTGCCGTTCCGAGATCATCCGGTTGAACACGTCCGGCTCGACCTGCTGGCCGTAGTTGATGCGCCGGAACTGGACGTCCAGCACCTCGATGCCCAGATCGGCGGTCCGCTCCTGGGCCGCGGCCAGGATGTCCTGGCGGATCTTGTCGCGGCCGGTGACGATTTCCTCGAGGCCGCCGCCTCCGTCCTCGTCGAGGCCGCCGCCGGCGTCCGGGTACGACTCGTCCGCCGCGGCCTCGCGGTTGGAACTGCGGATCACCTCGATCAGGTCGTGGTTGGCGATCGCGTTGCGGGTCTCGCCGTCCAGGATGTCATCGAGCCGCGACTGCGCGCCCAGCTCGTCGCGCAGGCGCTGGAAGAACAGCAGGGGGTCGGAGATCCGCCACCGGGCGTAGGTATCGACGAAGATGAACACCTTGTCGCGCGTCGGCAGTTCCTCCGCGGAACCCTGCCACTCCAGGAAGCGACGGTCGAAGTAGTGGGCCTTCTGGATGAAGGGCAGCTTGAACTTCAGTCCGGGAGTATCGATCGCGTCACCAACCGGAGCGCCGAACTGCGTGATGATCGCCTGGCGATCCTCGGGAACGATGAACAGCGCGTTGCTCGCGACGAGCAGCACCACCAGGACCAGGAGGATGGTCAGGACCTTCACGGCGTTCCCTCCCCGGCCTGCTGGGCCGCGACCTGCCGCGAGGTTCTCGCGGCGCTGACTCCCTCGAAGCTCATGATCGGCGTCAGACCGTCGACGTCCTCGTCGACGACGATCTTCCGGCCTACCTTCGGCAGCACCCGCTCCATCGTCTCGATGAACAGCCGCTTGCGCGTTACCTCCGGCGCCTGGCGGAACTCCTCGTAGAGGGCGTTGAAACGGGTCGCGTCGCCCTGGGCCCGGTTCACCCGGTCGAGCGCGTAACCCTCAGCCTGCTGGATCGTCTGCAGCGCCTGACCCTCGGCTCGGGGAATGACCCGGTTGTATTCAGCCTCGGCTTCGTTGACCAGCCGTTCGAGCTCCTGCTCGGCCTGGTTGACCGCGTTGAAGGACGGCTTGACCGGCTCGGGCGGGTTGTTGCTCTGGAGCACCACCTGGTCGATGGCGATCCCGGTCTCGTACTGGTTGCACAACTCCTGCAGCTCGACCTTCACCGCGCCCTCGATCTCGGCCCGGCCGACGGTCAGCACCTCGTTCACCGTGCGGTCCCCGACCACCTTGCGCATCACCGCCTCGCTCATGTCGCGGAAGGTCTCGTCGAGGTTGCGAACCCGGAAGAGAAACTGGTACGGGTCGACGACCCGGTACTGGACCACCCACTCGACGACCGCGGCGTTCAGGTCGCCGGTCAGCATGTTCGCTTCGTCCGGGTTGGACACGAAAGAGCTTCGCACCCCCACGCTCTCGCTGCTGAAGCCGAACTCCTCCTTCAACTGGCGCCTCACGGGCACCTTCGTCAAACGGTCGATCAGCGGGATCTTGAAGCGCAGGCCCGGCTCGGTCGTGCCGGCGTACTTCCCGAGACGGAGGATGACCCCCACCTCCTCGGGCTGCACCGTGTACACGCTGTTAAGGGCCAGGAGGCCGGCCACGACCACCACGGCGATGATCTTCAGACCGCCCAGGCGCTCGCGCAACGCCTTGGTTACATTGCCGAGATCGAGGGGGCTGTCGGCGCCAGGAAAGTTGTCAGGCATAGCAAACGAGGCTATGCGATCGGCCCCCGGAAGACAACCGCTGAAACGGTAGTCTCGCCGCCTATGCCGCCGCGTTTCGACGACGACGGGAGGACGCTCCGGCTGTCCGTGGCGGACCTGCTCGAACACAGCGCCGCCAGGCACCTCGGGTTCGCCAACCGGGGCGGCTTCGAGCGGCTCTGGGTGGGCCAGGCGATCCACAGCCGCTACCAGGAACAGGCGATGGAGCGCGAGCCGAGCTACCGGCGCGAGGTCGAGCTGTCGTTCGAGTTCGAGCACCGGGGCTGGAGGGTGACCCTGACCGGCCGAGCCGACGGGCTCTACCGCGACGCCGGCGGCTGGCTGGCGATCGAGGAGATCAAGTCCGTGCGCCCGAACGCCGACCCCTCGCCGGCGCTGCTCTCGACCTACCGCCGGCAGGCCGCGATCTACGCCTGGATCGTCCACCGCTCGGGCGTCGCCGCCGCGCTGCCGGTGCGCGCCGAACTCGTGCTGATCGAGATCGGCACCGCCGGGATCGACCGCCTCGACGTGGAACTCGACTTCGAGGAGCTCGACTCCGACATCCGGCTGCGGCTCAACCGGCTCGTCCGTGAGTACGAGTCGGAGAGAGCGGAACGCCAGCGCCGCGAGCTGGCCGCCGAGCGGCTCGAATTCCCGTTCCACCAGCCCCGGCCCGGCCAGCAGGAGATCATCGACCGCGCGGGCCTCGCGGTCGAGCAGCGCGAGCACCTGCTGGTCCAGGCGCCGACCGGGCTGGGCAAGACCGCCGCTGTCCTCTACCCGGTGCTCCGGGAGGCGCTGGCGCATGACCTGCGGGTGTTCGTGCTCACCGCCAAGAACACCCAGCAGGCGATGGCGAACCAGGTCATCGACCTGCTGAACCGGGAGCGCGCCTTCCACGCCCTGCACCTCCGGGCCAAGGCGCGGATGTGCGCGAACGACGAGATCATCTGCCACGAGGACTACTGCCAGTACGCCCGCGACTACTACGTCAAGCTCCAGCGAAGTCAGGTCATCCCCCGGTTGCTCGACGAGCACAGCCTGCTGAAACCGGACACGATCTTCGACGTCTCGAAGGGGGTTCGGGTATGCCCCTTCGAGATCAGCCTGGAACTCGGCCGGCGGGTCCAGGTCGTGGTCGGCGACTACAACTACGCGCTCGACCCCTTCGTCAAGCTGACCGAGTTCCAGGGCGACGCCGACCTCTCCGGCACCGTCCTCGTCGTCGACGAGATCCACAACCTGATCGACCGCGGCCGCGGCTACTACAGCCCGGAACTCTCGGCGGCAAGCTGCCGGGCGGCCGCGGCGGGTCTGCGCCGTGCCGGTCGCGGCACGGAGGGCGGACCCACGGATCGCCTGCGAGAGCTCTGTGCCGCCCTGGAGGAGTTGATCCAGGGCGAGGTCGATCTGCTGATCGACGGGCCCGACCGCAACGCAGTGGCCGAAGGCGCCGCGCCCGAAGAGCAGCTCTGGCGCCTGCGAGCCGCCTTCGACCGGGGCTTCGTCGACTACCTCGAGTTTCGCCGTGACACCCGTTCCTTCGCCGCCAACGACGCCTTCGTCGAGCTCTACTTCGAGCTCCTGCGGTTCCTGAATACCCTCCAGCTCGCCTCGCAGCCGAAGCACGCGGAGTCCTTCAGCTTCTTGTTCCGGCGAATCGACCGCGAGCCCAGCCTGGCCATCCTGTGCAAGGACGCGAGCTCCTTTCTGGGGGCCACGATCAACCGCTGCCGCTCGACCATCGGCCTGTCCGCGACCCTGCAGCCGTTCGAGTTCTACCGCGACCTGCTCGGCCTCGACGCGGCCCGCACCTCGACCCTCGAGGTGCCGAGCGCCTTTCCGGCCGAAAACCGCCGGGTCGTCGTCGACACCTCGGTCACCACCAGGTACCGGGTCCGCGACGAGAACTACGGCCCGATCGCCGAGCGGCTGGCCGAGTTCGCCCGTTCCGTCCCCGGCAACTCGATGGCGATCTTCCCCAGCTACCGGTTCCTCGCCGAGGTCCAGCAGCGGCTCCCCGACTGCGGCCGCACCGTCCTGGTCCAGCAGCAGACGACCAGCGAGGAGAAGCGGAAGGAAGTGCTCGACGCCCTGACCAGTCCGCTCCACGGCGACATGCTGCTCCTGGCCGTGGCCGGCGGCGTGTTCTCCGAAGGCGTCGACTACCCGGGCGACGCTTTGCTCGCCGTGGCCGTGGTCGGCCCCTGCCTGCCCGCGGTGACGATGGAGCAGAAGCTGCTTCAGGCCTACTACGACGAGCGCTTCGAGCGCGGCTTCGAGTACGCGTTCGTCGTTCCGGGAATGACCCGCGTGGTCCAGGCCGCCGGCCGGCTGATCCGCTCCGCCGAGGACCGCGGCGTGATTGCCCTGTTCGACCGCCGCTTCCTGCAGCGCCCCTACCGGCGGCACCTGCCGGCCGAGTGGTGGCCCGGGTCCGACGGCGACGAAGAGGCCGACCTCGCCGGCCATCCGGCCACCACTGCCGCCGCGTTCTTCGGCGAGGGGGCGCCGCTTGCAGCTGGCGCCGAAGACCGGTCGTGACGGCTCTGCTTCAGCGGATCGAACGCTTCATCGTCGCGGGCGGTGGCGCCTTCGACGGCGAGTTCGTCGAGCTTGCCGCGGCCGCCGCCCGCTTCGGGTACGAGCGGGTCGAGCCCTACCGCCGCCTGTGCGATCGCCGCGGCGTCGACATCGCCTCGCTCGACGACTGGCGCCTCGCACCGGCCGTGCCCACCTCCGCCTTCAAGTCGCTGAGGCTCGCTGCCGCCACACCCCGCGAGGTCTTCAGAAGTAGCGGCACGACGCGAGGCGCGGAACGACGGAGCGTCCACTACCACCCGTACCCCGATCTCTACCGGACCGTGATCGACGCGTCCTTCGCCGGCGCCTGCCTGCCCGCGGACGCGGAGCGCCTCCCGATCCTCTCGCTCATCCCCGACCGCGCCATCGCTCCCGACTCGAGTCTCTCCTTCATGGCGGCGCATGTCTTCGAGCGCCACGCGGCGCCCGGCAGCGCCTGGGCGGTCCGGGAAACCGGTCTCGACCTGGACCTCGCCGGCCGCTGGCTCCGCGCGCGGGCGGAGGGAGAGCCCGTCCTCGTCCTCGCGACCGCCCTGGCCCTCGTCCTGCTGCTCGACCGGCTCGAAGGCGAAGCGGGAGGCGCCATCCGGCTGCCGCCGGGCAGCCGCGCCTTCGAAACTGGCGGCTTCAAGGGACGGAGCCTGGAAACGACCCCCGAGGCGGTCCGGCGACGCGCCCGCATCCTGCTCGGCCTCGACCCGGACGCCGTGGTCCGCGAGTACGGCATGACCGAACTGACCAGCCAGGCCTACTCCCGGCCCGGCGGCGAGCGGCTGCGCACGCCGCCGTGGATGCCGTTCCGCGTGCTGGATCCGGAAACGCTCGAAGAGGTCGAGGACGGCCAGACCGGGCTTCTCGCCTTCTTCGATCTCGCCAATATCGGCTCCGTCTGCCACGTCCTGACCGAGGATCTGGGCATCCGGGAGGACAGCGCCTTCCGGCTAGTTGGCCGCGCCAGCGGCGCCGAACTGCGCGGCTGTTCCCTGACAACCGAGGAACTGGGGGCCGCATGACGACGAGTTCCAACCGGGTGCGCCGGCGTCCCCGCCCGCATCCGGCGCGAAGCGCCGGCTCCGCATGACTTCACCCACCGCCATCGCTCAACGGCTCGCCGCGGCCGCGCCGTCCCTCCGCGCCATCCCGGGCGACGCCCTGCTCGCCGCCTGGAACGAAACCCTCGGCGCCTTCCTCGACGCCGGCAGCCCGGAACGCCGCGAACTCGACCCCGACCTGCTTCAGTCCACCGGCCTCTCGCCGGCCGGCCTGAGCCACGGCCTGAGGAGCATCGGCGAAGGCATGCTCGGGGATGCCGCGGCCGCCGAACTTCGACGCCCGCGCCACCAACGGGAAGACGGCTTCAGCCTCGTCGTTCTGCCGGCCGAGCCCCCAGGCCTGGTCCTCCAGTCCCTCCTGCCCGCGCTCGCGGCACGCGCTCCCGTCCTCTTCAAGTCCTCCCGCGCGGAGCCCTGCTTCGCACCGGCCTTCCTCGCCGCCCTCGGCCAGCGACTACCAGCTCTACGCGACGCCTACGCCGCCACCACCTGGACCGGCGGCGACCCGGCGATCGAAGCACCGCTCCAAACTTCCGCCCGCCTCCTGGTGGTCTACGGCGGCGAAGAGACAATCGAGGCCCTCCAGTCAGCCATACCCCGCAGCCGCCTCATCGCCTTCGGCCCCAGGCTCAGCCTCGGCTGGGTCGGCCCAGGCTCCAGCCTGAACCAGGCCGCCCGCGGCATGGCGCTCGACATCGCCACGTTCGACCAGCGCGGCTGCCTCTCCGTCCACGCCGTCTTCGCCGAGCCGGACACCGCCCCCGGCTTCGCCGCCGCCCTTGCCGAGGCTCTCAGGGAACTGGCGCCTCAACTACCTCCCGGCCACGCCAACACCACCGACCGTGCCGGCGTCCGCCTAGCCCGCGAGGAAGCCGACCTCCGCGGTTTCCCCTGCTACGGAGAAGCACTCGACGCCGGCACCGTCATCGTCGACCCCGACCCGCGGATCAGCCCCTCGCCCGGCCTCCGCACCGTGCGCATTCACCCTGTCGAAGGCGTCCCGCCGCTCGACGACTGGAACGGCCGGCTTCAGGGCATAGCCGTGGCCGGCCACATGCCCGTGACCATCCGCCGTGCCTTCGAACAAGCCGGCGTCTCCCGCTTCGCCCCCGCCGGCCGACTCCAGACCACCGACGCCGCCTGGCGAAACGGCGGCATCGATCTGGCCGCCGAGTTCGCAGCCGGCGATAGCCGCGAATCGAAACTCCAGTGCAGCCTGGATCGCGCGCACGAGAGCTACGGCGACGCCTTCCGGCGTCTGGCGGAGTAGCCGTGTGACTACGGCTCCGGCGGCAAGCCCGACGCCGTCTCGACCACGACGCCGCCCTCGACCCGGAACGAGCGAGGCAGCGTGCGGTAGAGAGGATTCAGGAACGTCGGCGGCGCCTCGCGGATCTCGAAGGCCGGGCCGTACGACCAGAAGAACGCGCGGTTCTCGTCCGGCGTCGCCGAGCTGAGGACCCACATCCGGCCACCGGCGAAGACGTGCTGGTTCAGGGCGTCGACCGCCTTGCCGAGGTCTTCGTCCAGGTCGGCGATGACCAGCCAGTGCGCACCTTCTTCCAGTTCCGGCACGATCGTGCTCAGGCAGAGCCGGCTGTCGCCGTCGCCGCTGCAGATCTCGTCGATCACCAGATCGGGCTTCAGCCGCGTCGCGAGGTTGTCGAGCGGGAGGTCCGGCGCGGCGCGGGCGAAGGCGAGCAGCCCCACGGTCAGCGTGCCGACGACGGCGAGCCGGATCCAGGGCGCGCCCTCGGCCGCGCGCCGGCCGAGGAATGCCAGCGCCAACGCCGGCACCATGAGCGCCAGGTCCTGCCAGAACGCCTCCGCCGGCGTCCGCTCGACCAGGTTGCCGAAGCAGCCGCAGCCGGCTTCGTCCTCGGTCGCGATGCCGCGGAGGTCGCGATAGTAGGCGCGGCCGGTGAGAAACAGGAAGAAGACGACGAGGAGCGCCGACGGCCCGAGCACCCACATCCGGCGAAGCCCCAGGATCAGCGCGCTGCCGAGACCCATCTCGAGCGCCAGGGCGATCGCCGTGACCACGACGGCCGGCAGCAGGAAGTCGAGCCCCTCGATCTCGATCTGCTTGACGAACGCCTGCGGGTCGAGCGCCTTGACGACTCCCCCGAACACCAGCACGGCGCCCAGAAAGGCGCCGCCGGCCCAGCCGACGACGGGTAGCACGGAGGCAAGCGCCCCGCCTGGATCCGCCGCGCGGGTCTTGCGGCGCAGCTCACTCGACATGGCTCACCGTCACCTCTTTGCCACCCATCCCGTTGTTATCCTGATTCGCCGCCCCGCCGCTCGTTCCGCCCGGCTTCAAACTGGGTGCGCCGGCGTCCCCGCCGGCATCCGGCGCGATGCCGCGAAGCGGCTAGGCCCGAACCCGTCAACCGCGCAGCCTAACCCATGATTTCCATCTCCAACCTCGCCAAGAGCTTCGGCGAGCAGACCCTGTTCGAGGGCGCGACCGTCCGCTTCGCCAAGGGCGAGCGGTACGGCATCGTGGGCTCGAACGGATCGGGAAAGTCGACCCTGCTGCGCATCCTGAGCGACGAGGAACCGGCCAGCGAGGGCTCGATCTCCATCCCCAGGCGCTGCCGGCTCGGCGTGCTGAAGCAGGACCACTTCGAGTACGAGGCGGTGCCCATCCTCGACGTCGTCATGATGGGCAACGCCGAGCTGTGGGACGCGATCGTCGAGAAGGACCGCCTGCTCGAGCGAGCCGACGAGCACTTCGACGGGGACCGCTACGCCGACCTCGAGGAGGTCGTGATGCGCTGGGACGGCTACTCCCTGGAGTCGCGCGCGGCCGAGATCCTGGAGGGACTGGGAATCGACACGGAGGTCCACCGGGAGCCCCTGTCGATCCTCTCCGGCGGCTTCAAGCTCCGCGTGCTGCTGGCCCAGACCCTGGCCGCCGCTCCGGACGTCCTGCTGCTCGACGAGCCGACCAACCACCTCGACATCCTGTCGATCCGCTGGCTCGAGAAGTTCCTTACCGACTTCAAGGGGGTCGTGGTCGTCGTCTCCCACGACCACCGCTTCCTGGACAACGTCTGCACGCAGATCCTCGACATCGACTACGAGACGTTGACCGCCTATCCCGGCGCCTACTCCAACTTCGAGCAGAAGAAGGTCGAGGAGCGCGCCCGCCGGGAGGCCGAGATCGCGCAGCGCCAGCAGGAGATCGACCACCACCAGAAGTTCGTCGATCGCTTCCGCTACAAGGCCAGCAAGGCCCGGCAGGCCCAGAGCCGCGTGAAGCTGATCAACCGGATGACGATCGAGCCGCTGCCGCAGAGCTCCCGGCGCTACCCGCTGTTCCGCTTCGACTCCCGCCGTCCCTCGGGCAAGCGCGTGCTCACCCTCGAGGGGATCTCGAAGAGCTACGGCGACAACCAGGTGCTCGGCGACGTCTCGCTCGAGGTCGTTCGCGGCGAACGGGTCGCGGTGATCGGGCCCAACGGCATCGGCAAGTCGACCCTGCTCAAGATCGCGCTCGGCGAGGTCCGGGCCGACGCCGGCGAGGTGGACTGGGGGTACGAGACCCACCCCGGCTACTTCGCCCAGGACCACCGCCAACAGTTGCTCGACAGGGACGGCGCTGAACGGAAGACGGTCGAGAGCTGGCTCTGGGACTGCTGCCCGGGCGAACCGATCGGCTTCGTCCGCAGCCAGCTCGGCGCCGTCCTGTTCACGAAGGACGAGGCGATCAAGCGGATCGGCAGCCTTTCCGGCGGCGAGGCCGCGCGGCTCCTCTTCTGCCGCCACGTCGTCCTCAAGCCGAACGTTCTCGTGCTGGACGAGCCGACCAACCACCTCGACCTGGAGGCGATCGAAGCGCTGATCGAAGGCCTGTCCTCCTACGAGGGCACGCTGCTCCTCGTCTCCCACGACCGCTGGTTCGTGAGCCGCCTCGCGACCCGGATCATCGAGATCTCGGACCAGGGCGTGAACGACTTCCTCGGCAGCTACGACGAGTACCTGGAGCGCCTGGGCGACGACCACCTCGACCGGACGGCCGCGCTCCAGCGGGCCAGGCAGGAGAAGCGGGAAAAACGGGAGAAGAAGGCGGCGGCGCGGGCTTAGGTGAATCCCGCTCCCTTCACACTCCGAAGTAGCGCGCGTCGGGATGATGGAACACGAGCGCCGAGACGGTCGCCTCGGGGTCCATCATGTCGCCCTCGGTGAGTTCGACGCCGATGTCGGCCGGCTCGAGCGCCGCGAAGAGCTGGCGCTGGCCGGCGAGGTCCGGGCAGGCGGGGTAGCCGAACGAGTAGCGCTTGCCGCGGTACCTCGCGGCCAGGCGTTCGCGCGTCGTCATTTCCGGCGGGTCGGGGAAGCCGAGCTCGGCGCGCAGCCGCTGATGCTGGAGCTCGGCGGCCGCTTCGGCGGTCTCGAGAGCGAGCGCGGCGTAAGCATGGCTCTTGAGGTACTCGCCCTCGCGCTTGAACCGCTCCGCCGTCTCGCGCACGCCGGCGCCGGCAGTGACAACGAACAGGGCCACATGGTCGCCGGCCGCCAGCACGTGCGCTCAACCCGGCTCCCGCAGCCGCGCCGAGCAGGCTGCCGGCGGCGGCGGTCCCTGACGAGACAGCTTGGCTCAACGAGCCACGCATGCTCACCTCCGTGGTCCGAACCGCGTCGGAGTTGCGATGCTCGACGTCCGGCCCGCTGGGGGATCGAGGCTCGGGTGCGAAACACAAGTGCCTGTACGGCGCTGCCCAGCGCGACAGACTCTACGGAACAACGTCGCGGAGAAGATCCGCCACCTGTTCCCTGCGCGACAGCGCAGCCTTACGGTTGCGAACGCTGCTCGGGCCTCGAGAGAGGAACAGGTCCATCTTCCGGAGGGAACGGACGAGGCTGGCGCGGCGCACTGAGCGGACCGACATCTTCGCCGGCTCGGAAGGGCAGGGTGATGTCCTTCGGCCATGTGACCTTGATTGGAGAGGCGCCGCGCCGAGGCACCTCCACGACTAGGTCGGTGTGGTCGAACCGGAACTCGATCCTGAGGTGATCGTTCGTGTAGTGCACCAGGGAACGCAACTCGGGAGCCTCGGTCCCTGCGGCCTGGACCGTTCGCCACACGGGGCCTTCGCCCAAGGCGAGAAGAGCGTAGCGCCCGACGACGACATTGTGGTTGACGACGGCGAAGAGCTCGTCGTCTACCGCTTGGATCAAGCCCGGCTCGGCCCCCAAAGCACTGAAGAGAGGCTTGTGCGAAGTCATCGGAAGTGCCCGCGAATCCAGGAGCCGCCTGGCTGTTCTGGCATCGATCAGCTCGACCCAGAAGTCGCCGAGGCCTCCGTAGGCGGGCAACGGGCTCACACCGTCCACATGCGCATAGTGGTAGCGGGCCACCAACGTTTCGCCGTACCAGGTTTCCGTTGGGTAGCCCTCGTCGTTCGTGACCACATGGACTATCCGGCCCAAAGCGTCGTACGAGGCGATGGCCGGGAAGGCTACACAGTCACAACTCTTATCGAGCCATGCGGTTTCCGTCAGGTGGTCGAGGCGGACGCCCCCGCGACTGTCCGAAACCCGCTGCCGATACTTGTCGAGACGCACGGACTCGACCTCCATCTCTTGGTGGAGCAGCCGGAACGTCGTCCGAGCGAACCCGTCGTCACGCTCCTTCCAGTGGTGCCCCCAGGGGTGACCGGGATCTGAAGCGGCTACGTCGGCTGACCGCGGCAGACCTCGATAGAGATCCAGCTCTGCCTTCCGAGAAGTTCCTGGCAGCGGAGGCAAACGGGAGAGGAAGCCGTCCACTCTCTCTCGACTCATGTTGCGACCCCGAGCGACGGGGAAGCCCTTGCCTCCATCGGGCGAAGGCGGACCATAGGCCAGAAGTTCCATGACCTCTCTGCCGTCCGAATAGCGGATCACCTCCGTCTCGACGTTGCCGTACTCGTCGAAGAAGCTGTCACGCGTGGACGGACTGGCGCCCGCACCCGCGCCCGAGACCGAAGAACGCTCGACCAGAACGGCGGTTGCGGCTGCGGCGGTTGTGGTCCAGGCGGCTGCGGCGGATGGATGAGGATCACAACGGGTGGGAGCGGCCTCGGCGTGCTCGTGACGTCGATGTTGTCCTTGAAGACCAAGATGCCGTCTACGCATTCCTGATCGGCCGCCAGTTCTGTATCGTCATCGCAACTCAGCACCTCTGGCCCATCGCCGCCAAACCCTTCAATCGGAGGTTGCGGTACGACGTATCGATGACAGGCGCCACCGGAGGCGAAGTGGCCGGCGGGGCAGTTGACGATCGCCATGACCGTGTAGTCACCCCGACCTCCACCGTAAGGGTACACCCGGATGCTGTGCGATCCGGCCGCCAGTTCGCCGCTCCAGTCGTCGTCCCTGGTTCCGCCGCGGTTCGAGCAGCGGGAACCGTTGACGCGGCAGTCGATGTCCTTGTCCATGCCGGTCAGGCTGACGCTGACTTCCGTCGCGGAGTCAAGGCTGAACTCGTACGACTCCTCGCCCGCGCCGGTCTCCGACACGGTGAACGACAGCGTGCGGGCCCTCGGCACCGACACGACCGGCGCAGTAGGAGGATCGAAGGCCTCTCCTCCTACACGGGAACGCTACTCCTCGTCTCCCACGACCGCTGGTTTCGTGAGCCGCCTCGCGACTCGAATCATCGAGATCTCGGATCAGGGCGTGAACGACTTCCTCGGCAGCTACGACGAGTACCTGGAGCGCTTGGGCGACGACCACTTGGACCGTGCGGCCGCGCTCCAGCGGGCGAAGCGGGAGAAGCGGGAGAAGAAGGCCGCGGCGCGGGCCGGGTAGGTCGCAGCCTCAACTGACCGCAGAAGGGACGATCTCCGTCCTTCGGACGGCTCACCGTTTCCGCCGCGGCTCACTCCTGCTTACGTGGCGCCGGCGACCAGTCCCTCGCCAGGGGCAACGACGAAGACGCCGCGAAACCCGCCCACACTCCGAGCGGTCGCCGGCACGGTGTCGAACCGGTCCCGCACCCGTTTCTCGACGGTGATTCGGTCCGCGACACTGCTCCCGGAAGGGGGCGGTTGCGGCCTGTGGCGGTCGAAGGGCTTGAACCACAGGACGCGGGCGGCGATCGCCGGGAGGTTGACGTTCTGCGGGCCGACGAACCCCCAGTGTTCGATCTCAAGACAACTGCGTCCTTCAATCGGAGAAGGGGTGAGCAGTGCGAGAACAACCGCCGAAGCAACTGCGGCCGCAACAGCCAGGGTTGCGATGCCCGGAGTGGTTCGGCTCACCAGGGGTCGGAACTCTCTTCGCCGATCACGACGCTCGCACCGCCGGTGCACAGGACGCGGTCGGCCTCGACTTCGCACCCGTCGGCCGGGCCAAAATCGAATCCGGCGACCATCCCGGCAGCCGCGAGGCCCTGCTCCACGTGAGCCGCGGACCAACTCGCGCCCAAACCAGTTCCAGAATCCCTTTCGACTCCAAGGCCCCACGGGTCCAGTGGCGTCAGCACAATCGGGAGACTCTCCTTGTCGAAGGAACTCTCCAACCAGCTCCCAGCGAAGTCCTCAGCCCGCAGCCGGGAGCCCGAGCGCAATGCGTCAGGCAGTGCTTCCGGCTCGGGGTGAACGATGGAGACCGGAACCGCGCTGTCCCAACTACGCGGTGCCTCCACCACGATGCTCTGGCCGTACTCCCCGGCCTTGATTCCGACTCGAACGAGATTATCGTTGTAGTCGACGCGGTAGTGGTACTCCGAACTCATGTCGCCACTGGCATAGACGATTCGCCAGATTGACGAGGGGTCGTTGAGAGACATGTGAGCGTAGGGCGAACCCAGCCTGCCGTGCGCCACGGCAAACGGCTCCCCGCCTTCAACGCGTAGAACCGCCCCCATGCCCCGCAGGACCACTGAAAGAACCGGACGTTCAGAGGCCATCCGAGCGGCATCCACGGAGTCGATAACGATCTCAGACGTCCGAAGGTCGATCAGTTCCCAAGAGGACGGCGCACGCCAACGACCACGGGGCACCCGGGCCAAAGCAGGAGGGTCGGGCAGCGGAGGCGTGAAGTCGTAGCGAAGCGCGAGGGCCTCGCCGAACCGCACGCCGCTCGGAAAACCCCGACGGTTCCTGATGAACTCAACGATCGTTCCAGTTTGGTCCCAAGCAGCATCGAACAACACGACCTGATCGCAGTCGGCACCCTCCGCTCCACGGTAGCAGGTGGCGACTGGGAATCTCCTGTACGCCTCGGTTCGCCTTCCTCCCCGATCGTCCGTGGTCAGAAGACCGTCGGAACTGATGACGGCGGTCACCGTCATCGCTTGGCCGAGGACCTCCGTGGATCCGCGCGAGGCGAACTTTCCGTTCAGTTCAAGCCGCTTCACGGCCCACTCGGATCTGGCTTCCTGAACGCCGTGAAAGGCATCACTCCCGCGCACGCTGACGGCCGGGTCGGCGACCGCTCCCGCGCCCAGACCGAAGCGCTCCAGGTACTCGCGCGCTTCGGACCGGGAAACGCCGGAGGCGGAGATGTGCACCAAGCCCGCGGGGCTGATGTCCCCGCTCCAGCCAGACTGACCCCGTGTCGCCGGGGCACCAGGCCAGGACGCGGCCAGAGCCAGAAAGACACCAACGAACAGGAACGCCCGACACTCGGGTCGGAACGGCCCTGGATGCTCCCGTCGAACGCTCAATGGTGACTCCGTCTTCCGCTCTCTAGTCATGGGCCTCCTCCTTCGCCACAGTTCGAGTGAAGTGGCAACAAACTTGCTTGAACATTGCCGGCACGAATCGCTCCGCGCGACCGCTCGCGCCTCCCGGCTAGTACCCGCATGCGCTTCTGATCGCGGCGTCCATACCGTCCGACCCGTCGTCGAAGTCATCATGCCGAACACCCCTCAAGTGCAACCCTTCGTGCATGATTGTCAAGGACATCTCGGATGCCGGCGCCTCAAAGAAGACAGGACATATGTAAATCGTGGTCCCCGGTATGGAGTTCACGTACGCGTCCGGGGGCGGGGGATCGTCGCGGACGCAACGAGGCTGTGACCGTCCAGGCACGATCTGGCCTGCATCCCTCGCGGCCGTGAGGTCAGCGTAGGCGCTGACGTTCCCGAGCCTGTCCGTGTACACCGAGCACGTCTCCGCCTTGGCTATCGCGTCGGCGACCGCGTTCCTCAGAGACTCCGGCATCATCGCCTCCGGCCATGACGGCGTCCCGCCGCCTGGAGGCCCTCCACCGTCCCCCGGGGCCGGGGTCTCGGGCGGCGGGTCGGTGTCCGGCGGTGTCGTACCCTCCGGCTCCTCCGGCGTACCGGGATCTTCGCCCACCACATCCAGGGTCTCGTCCGGCGTGGGGCACTCGATCTCTTCACCGTCAAGCCTGCACGTCTCATCGTCCTCCGTGTCGGGCGCTCCGAAGGGCTGAGCGATGCTGACCAGGGAGACATCGTTCACGGCCACGGTGAGAGTGTAGTCCCCCGGACCGCCGCCGCCGTACGGATAGACGACAACCGTGTGCGTGCCGGCTCCCAAGGCGCCGCTCCACGAATCGTCCGCGCTTCCCCAGTTGTTCGTGCAGGAGCTGCTCCCCACCCTGCAGTCGAAGTCGCGCGTCAGGCCGGTCAGAGAGACCGATACGCTGGAGCTGGTGCCCAGGGTGAAGGAGTAGGACTGCTGACTCGATACGCCGGTTTCGATGGCCCGCATGCGGAACGACTGCGACCGTTCGCAGCGGCTCGCGGACGCAACGTAGGTGTAGCCCGACGGGCAAGTGGGCTGCGGCGGGGGCGGCGGCGGCGTCACCGACGTCGGCGTCCTCTCGCCGACGCTCAGCGTCCAACTCCCGGAGCCGCCGCCGTACGGGTACACGCTCACCGTGTGCGTGCCGGCGGAAAGCGTGCCGCTCCAGGAATCGTCCCTGGTTCCGCCGCGGTTCGTGCAGGAAGAGCTGTTCACCCGGCAGTCGATGTCCTTGTCCATGCCGGTCAGACTGACGCTGACTTCCGCCGCGGAGTCAAGGCTGAAGTCGTACGACTCTTCGCCCGCGCCGGTTTCCGACACCGTGAACGGCAACCTGTGCGTCGCTTGCACGGTCACGGTCGGAGGATCGGCCGGCCGTATGGTGCCGGGCGGCGCCGGCGAGATGACCACCGTCGACGTAGGTGGCGGTGGCGGTGGGGAAGGGTCGACGCAGCGCATGCTGTACGGCCAACCGTAGGGGTTCTCGACGGCCCTGACCCCCCAACCGACAGGACAAGAGGCCGCGTAGCCCGCAAACGTCCCGTTCTGCCAGCAGCCGTTGCGGTCTCTCGTGAAACTCCGCGCACATGTAGACCTTGCAACGCTGCTCGAAGACATCCCAGAACGCGGGAGCGGTGCAACTCTGCGCCTCCGCGCGATCTCTGAAGATGTCAAACCGCCGACATGTTGCTCCCTCACACCCCGAAGTAGCGCGCGTCGGGGTGGTGGAACACGAGCGCCGAGACGGTGGCCTCCGGGTCCATCATGTCGCCCTCGGTGAGCTCCACACCGATGTCGGCGGGCTCGAGCGCCGCGAAGAGCTGCCGCTGGCCGGCCAGGTCCGGGCAGGCCGGATAGCCGAACGAGTAACGCTTGCCCCGGTACTTCGCGGCCAGACGTTCGCGCGTCGTCATTTCCGGCGGGTCGGGGAAGCCGAGCTCGGCGCGCAGTCGCTGATGCAGGAGCTCGGCGGCCGCTTCGGCGGTCTCGAGCGCCAGCGCGGCGTAGGCGTGGCTCTTCAGGTACTCGCCTTCGCGCTTGAAGCGCTCCGCCGTCTCGCGGACGGCGGAGCCGGCGGTGACGACGAAGAGGGCCACGTGGTCGCCGGCCGGCAGCACGTAGTCGGCGAGGCAGAGTCCGCCCTCGCGCTGCTGGCGGGGCAGCAGCCACTCCGCCGCGACCTGCTCCGCGCCGCCACCTTCCACGTCCAGCAGGATCAGGCGGTTGCCTTCGCTCCGGGCGGAGAAGAAACGCCAGACGCCCCGCACCTCCATCGCGCCGCGGGCGAACTCCTTGAGCTCCTCCACCACCGCCTCGACCTTGAAGAGCTTGGAATCGCCGGCCGCGCGCAGCCGCTCCACGGAGCCCTTGAGACCGAGGTGCTTGGCGTACAGCATCTGGAGATTGAGATGGGGCCACACGTCGTCGAGATCGAAACGCGTGGCGTGCCGCTCGAGGTCGGGTGGACGGGGCGCGGCGATGTCGGCACGCACCGTTGAACTCCGCCGCTCCGTCGCCACGGCCGCCTTCGCCCCCCCGCCGGCCCGCGCCGGCGCCCGGTCCCGCTCGCGAAGGGCCTCGATCCGCTCGAGTTGCTCGCTCCGGCGCCCGTCGTCGCACAGCCGCTCGATCAGGTCGAGTCCGCTCATCGCGTCGCCCGCGTAGGTGCACACGCCGCCGTACTCGGGCGCGATCCGGTTGTGGGTGAACCGTCGCGTCAGCGCCGCGCCGCCGACCACCAGGTCCGTGTCGATGCCGGCGTCCCGCAGGTCGCCGGCGGTCGCGACCATCTGCTGGGCGCTCTTGACCAGCAGCCCCGAGAGGCCAATCACGTCCGGCCCGTGCTGGCGCGCCGCCTGGATCAACTGCTCGCTCGGCACCTTGATCCCCAGGTTGGTCACTTCGAAGCCGTTGTTGGTGAGGATGATGTCGACCAGGTTCTTGCCGATGTCGTGGACGTCGCCCTTGACCGTGGCGAGGATCACCCGGCCGCGGGTCATGCCCTCCATCCGCTCCATGTGCGGCTCGAGGTGATCGACCGCGGCCTTCATCACCTCGGCGCTCTGCAGCACCTCGGCGACGATCAGCTCGTTGTCGTTGAACAGCCGGCCGACCTCGGCCATGCCGGTCATCAGCGGGCCGTTGATGATGTCGAGCGGATCGGGCCAGCGCGGGTCGGCGAGTGCCGAATCCAGGTCCGGGCGCAGGCCCTCCTTGCTGCCCTCGACCACCGAGCGCGACAGCCGCTCCGGAAGCGGCAGCAGATCCCGCGGCGCCTGCTCCTGCCAGCCCTTACGCTCGCGAAACGCGGCGGTAAACGCCTCGACCGCGCGCTGGCCCGCCTCGACGTCGCCGGGCCGCAGATCGAGCAACGCCTCCGCCAGCACCCGTTCAGCGACCGGGATCTCGGCGTAGCGCGCCAGGCCCTGGGTGTTGACAATCGCCGCGTCGAGGCCGGCCTGGGTGCAGCGGTAGACGAACACCGCGTTCAGGACCTCCCGTCCCGCGAGGGGCAGGCCGAAGCTCACGTTCGAGATGCCCAGGATCGTCCGGGTGCCGGGGAACGCTTCGCGCACCCGGCGCACTCCCTCGATCGTCGCCGCCGCGGAACCGAGGTAGGCCTCGTCGCCGGTGCCGCAGGGGAAGACGAGCGGATCCCACCAGATCTCCTGCGGCTCGATCCCCCATCGCGACGTCAACAGCTCGTACGAGCGCGCCGCGACCTCGAGCTTCCGCTCCACCGACACCGCCATGCCCTCTTCGTCGATCAGCCCGACGACGAGGGAGCAGCCGAACTCCTTCGCCAGCGGCAACACCCGCTCGAAGCGTTCCAGCCCGTCCTCCAGGTTGATCGAGTTGAGGATCGACCGCCCCTGGCACCAGGTCAGGGCCCGCGCCATCACCTCGTGGTCCGTGCTGTCGATCATGAGCGGCACCTTGACCCGGCGCACCAGCCGCTCCAGGAACCGCTCGATGTCCTCGATCTCGTCGCGCTCCGGATCCTGCAGGCAGACATCGACGACCTGGGCCCCGCCCAGCACCTGGGCACGCCCGACTTCGGCCGCGGCCTCGTACTCGCCCTCCCTGATCAGTCGCTTGAACTTGCGGCTGCCGAGGACGTTCGTTCGCTCGCCGACCAGCAGCGGCCTGTTGTCCTCCGAGAGCTCGGCCACGTCGAGGCCCGAGACCAGGCAGCGGCGGTGATCGGCGGGTTGCCGGGGGGAGCGTCCGCGAACCAGGTCGGCAAACGCCTCGATGTGGGCGGACGTCGTGCCGCAGCAGCCGCCGACCAGGTTCAGCCAGCCGTGCTCCAGGAAGCGGGAGAAGACGGCGCGGAAGTCGTCCGGCGTCTGCGTGTAGAGGCCGTCCTCGTCGGGCAGGCCGGCGTTGGGAACGCAGGCCACGCGCGTGCGGCAGATATCCGAAAGTGCCCGCAGGTGGTCGAACATCTGGTCGGGGCCGGTTGCGCAGTTGAGGCCCACGTAGAGGAGATCGCGGCGGTCCCGGTGCAGCAGGGACGCCGCCAGCGCCTCCACCTCCTGGCCTCCGAGCATGGTGCCCATCGGCTCGATCGTCACCGACACCGCCACCGGCAGACGCCAACCCAGCTCCGCGAGCGCCAGTTCGATCCCGATCAGACCCGCCTTCACGTTGCGCGTGTCCTGGCAGGTCTCCAGCAGCAGGTAATCAGCGCCGCCGGCGGCCAGGCCCAGAGCCTGGGTGCGGTAATCGTCCCGCAACTGTTCGAAGGTGACGCCGCCGGTGACCGAGATCGCCTTGGTCGTCGGGCCCATCGAGCCACAGACGAAGCGCTCGCGGCCGGCCGTGGCGCATGCCTCCCGCGCCAGTTGGGCGGCTCGCCGGTTCAGTTCGAAGGCGCGCTCCCCGAGACCGTACTCCGCGAGGACCAGGGGCGTGCCGCCGAAGGTGTTCGTCTCGACGATGTCGGCACCGGCCTCAAGGTAGGAGCGGTGGACGTCGAGCACCACGTCCGGCCGCGTCTCGACCAGGATCTCGTTGCAGCCCTCGAGTTCCTCGCCGCCGAAGTCCTCCGGCCCGAGGTTCGCCGCCTGGAAGGCCGTGCCCGTCGCGCCGTCGAGCACGAGGATGCGCTGTTCGAGCGCGGCGCGGAGAGCGCTCTCGCGTGCATCGCGGTCGGACGGCAGCGCGTTCACTGCGCCACGCTAACGCAACAGCCGCGGCCAGATTCCGGCCGCGACAAGCGCGCCGACCGCGACGCCGACGGCGTCGGCGACCAGGTCCATCCACTCCCCGGACCGATAGCCAAGCTGAATCTGGACGACTTCGATCGCCGCGCCGTAGGCCACCGCCGCGGCCGCCGCGGCCACGACGCCGGCGACCCGGCCGGCACGCGCGAAAGGCCGGCACCAGACCCAGGCCAGCACGGCGAACAGCAGGCCATGGACGATCTGGTCCCACGGCAGCTCGGCTGCCGCCCGGCGGGTATCGCCGCCGAGCAGACCCGCCAGCCACCGGACACCGCGTTCGAACGTCCCGGCCAGCGCCTCCGCCGGCAGCAGCAGAAACAACGCGACCACCGCGGCAACGCCCACGGAGAGCAGTCGCCAGGTGGGCGCCGGGCGCCGCCGGGAAGAATCAGCGCGGTCCGACGAACCCCTCCTTCTCCAGGTGAAGGATGACCTGCTGGGCAGCCTCCTCGGCGGTGATGTCCGTCGTGTCGATGACCATGTCCGGATTCTCCGGGATCTCATACGGGTCCGAGATGCCGGTGAAGGCGTCGATCAGTCCCGCCCGGGCCTTCGCGTAGAGGCCTTTCACGTCGCGCTCCTCGCAGACCTCGAGCGGCGTCGCCACGTGAACCAGGATGAACCCGCCTCCGTCCTCGATCATGTCCCGCACATCCTGACGCACGTTCTCGTACGGCGCGATCGGGGCGCAGATGGCGATGCCGCCGTTCTTCGTGATCTCCGAAGCGACGAAGCCGATGCGGCGGATGTTGATGTCCCGGTGCTCCCGGGAGAACCCCAACTCGGAGGAGAGGTTCGTCCGCACGATGTCGCCGTCGAGCAGCGTCACCGGGCGGCCGCCGGCCTCCAGGAACTTGACCAGGAGCACGTTGGCGATCGTCGACTTGCCGGCCCCCGAAAGGCCGGTGAAGAACACGGTGAAGCCCTGGCTGCTGCGCGCCGGGTGGCTGCGGCGCAGCTCCTGGGCCACTTCCGGAAACGTGAACCACTCCGGGATCGGCAGGCCCCTGCGCAGCCGGCGGCGGAGGTCGCTGCCCGAGATCGACAGCGTCCGCTCCCCTTCCTTCACGTTGTCGACCGGTTCGTACGAGTCCCGGTCCTCGACGTACACCATCATCTGGAAGGGAACCATCCCGACGCCGAGTTCGGCCTCGTGCTCGACCATCAACTCCTGCGCGTCATACGGGCCGTAGAAGGGCTTTCCGTCCGAGTCCACGCCCGGTCCGGCATGGTCGCGGCCGACGATCAGGTGGGTGCAACCGTAGTTCCTGCGGATCAGGGCGTGCCAGAGGGCCTCGCGCGGTCCCGCCATCCGCATGGCGAGAGGCAGAAGGGCCAGCTCCGCGGTGTGGCGCGGATAGTGGCTCAGGACCCTTCGGTAGCAACGAACGCGCGTGTAGTGATCGAGGTCGCCCGGCTTCGTCATGCCGACGACCGGGTGGATCAGCAGGTTCGCCGCCTGTTCCCGGGCCGCCCGCAGCGTCAGCTCGAAGTGGGCCCGGTGCATCGGGTTGCGGGTCTGGAAGGCGATCGCCGTCTTCCATCCGAGTTGCGCGAAGCGGCGCCGCAACTGCTGCGGCGTCTTGCGCAATCCGGGGAAGTCGTAGTGCCGCGGCGGCTGGACCCCTTCGATCCTGCCGCCCACGGAAACGGAGTTCGTCCGCTGGTAGAGATGAGCAACGCCGGGATGGGCCTGGTCGAGTGTCCCGTAAACAAGCTCCGCTTCCTTGCGCCGGTCGTGCTCCCAGACGTCGTCCACCGTGAGCACCGCGAGCATCAGCCCTTCCAGGTTGCGCAGGACCAGCCGGGACCCCGCCTCCAGCCCGGCCGCGACCTCCAGCGTCACGTCGAGGGTGATCGGAATCGGCCACAGCGCTCCCGATGGAAGGCGCATCGTCTCGCAGACGCTGTCGAAAGCGGCGCGGCTCATGAACCCGTCGAGCGGCGCGAAGCCGCCGCACATCAGCAGCTCCAGATCGCAGATCTGGCGCGGCGTCAGGGTCCAGGAGGGCCACTCGCGCGATCCCTCCCGCAGTTCGTTCAGGCGTTCCGGGGCGGCGATCAGCGGCCGCGGCGTGCCGCCGCGCCGCGCCCCTCGCGGCTCGGTCATCATCTGCTCCGTCGACGTCGTCGTAGTGCGGCCAAGCAGCGCCGGCCGGCCGCGCAGTCTACCAGTAGGCTTCGGCTCGCTCAGGCGGACTCGGATGTGCGATGGACCGGGGAGGAGCCATGGTCTGGGAGCGAGAGATCGAGGAACTGAGGCGGCGCCGCGAGTTCGCCCGGCAGATGGGCGGCGAAGCCGGCATCGCGGAGCAGCACCGGCGCGGCAAGCTGACAATCCGGGAACGTCTCGACCTGTTCACCGACGAGGGTTCGTTCCAGGAGATCGGCGAGCTCGCCGGAGTGGCCAGCTACGACGGCAACGAGCTCCAGGACGTACGGCCCTCGAACCGGGTCATCGGGCTCGCCCGCCTGAACGGCCGCCGCGCGGTCCTGAACGGCGGCGACTTCACCGTGCGCGGCGGCGCCTCCGACGCCTCGATCGGCGACAAGAGCGGCCACGCCCAGAAGCTGGCGCTCGGCTGGCGCCTGCCGTACGTGCGGCTGCTCGACTCCACCGGCGGCAGCGTCAAGACCTTCGAGAAGATCGGGCGCACCTACATCCCGACCAATCCGGCCACGCCCGGCATCGAGGACCTGCTCTGCAGGGTGCCGGTCGTCGCCGCCGTGCTCGGTTCGGTGGCCGGGCTGCCGGCGGTCGAGGCGTGCCTCGCCCACTTCAACGTGATGGTCAGGGGCACGAGCCAGGTGTTCCCGGGCGGTCCTCCGGTCGTCAAGGCCGCGCTCGGCATCGACATCACGAAGGAGGATCTCGGCGACGAGCGCACGCAGGTGTTCGGCAGCGGCGTGATCGACAATCTCGCCGACTCCGAGGAAGAGGCGTTCCTGATGCTCAAGCAGTTCCTCGGCTACCTGCCCGACAGCGTCTGGCAGATGCCGCCCCGCGGCGAAACCCACGACGACCCGGAGCGCCGCGAGCCGTCGCTCCTGTCCGCCATCCCGCGCGAGAAGAACAAGGCCTACGACCCGAGAGCGATCCTCGACGCCGTGCTCGACCGCGACTCCTTCTTCGAGATCACGCCGCACTACGGGCGCTCCCGCATCGTCGGACTCGCCCGCGTCAACGGCTATCCGGTCGGCACGATGATCAACAACCCGAGTCATCTCGGCGGCTCGATGAACGTCGCCGCCGGCACCAAGGTGATCCGCTTCCTGCAGCTCTGCGACACCTTCCACCTGCCGATGGTCTACTTCGCCGACGAGCCCGGTTTCATGGTCGGCCCCGAGCAGCAACGCCAGGGCATCGTCCGCGCCGGCGCCAAGATGCTCTGCGCGACGCTTCGCACCCGCGTGCCGTGGCTCACGATCGTCATCCGCCAGCTCTACGGCGTTGCCGGCCAGTGCCACGACCGCCCGAGCGGCATGTTCCGGCGCGTGGCCTGGCCGTCCGGCCACTGGGGGTCGATGCACATCTCCGGCGGCGTGACCGCCGCCTACCGGCGCATCATCCGGGAGTCCGACGACCCCGCGGCCAAGCAGAAGGAGATCGAGGACCGCCTGGAGGCCCTGGCGTCGCCGTTCCGCACCGCCGAGGCGTTCAACATCGAGGAGATCATCGATCCCCGCGAGAGCCGGCCGATGGTCTGCGACTTCATCGACACCGCCCAGGCGGTTCTCGAGGCGCAGCTCGGACCGAGTCCGACGCCCTACATGCCGTAGCCGCGCAGCACCCCTGTGGCATTCGTGTCAATCGTCCTGATGCAGAAGCTCGGCCCGGCCATCCGTCACGGCAGATCTGCGTTGAAGGTCGCTCTAGCCACACTCCTTCTTGGGACGGCGTGCCACTACGTGGACCCGCAGTGCATGGCCGCCGACCTCGGCATCAGCGGCAGGCGAGCGCATGACTGGGTGCTCGTGCTGCGCATGAACCTGCCCTACAAGCGCTACACGGAGTCCATCGTCCTTGACGTCAACGGAGCGGGTGGAGTCGTCTACACGGAGTTGAACCTTGGCGACACGACGACTTGCCGGCGCATGAACGAGGACGAGATGCAAGGCCTGGCCCGGTTCTGGTCCAGCGAGACGCTCGGAATGTCCATGCCGCGGTGCGGTTCTGGCTACGTCTTCCACCAAAGAGGTGACCGCCGCGCCTGCCGAGAGAGCTGGCCGGGCTTGGCGGATCGCTCGCTTACCTTCCGACCCTACGCCAGCTTCGAATACGACCGGCCGAACGAAGAGAGGATCGTCTTCGCCTGGGACCTGGAGTCCCCGCTCCCGGAGGATCTTGAACGGGCCTTCACCGGCACCTTGGGCCTGCTGTGCGCCGAGGGTCGGAGGCTGACCCGAAACCTCCGGCGCAGCATGCCGGAGTTGGCGGCCAAAGCGGGCTGCTAACGGCGCGTCAACCGCATCCGACGGCTTCGAGATCCGCGTCGACCATCATCTCGACCAGTTGACGGAAAGCGACACGCGGACGCCAACCGAGACGTTCCCTCGCCAGACTCGCGTCGCCGCGCAGCGCGGGGACCTCGGCCTTGCGGAAGTGCCGGGGATCGACCGTGACCAGGATCCGGCCATCCTCCGCCACGCCCTGTTCCTCGGCTCCCTCGCCACGCCAGGTCAGAGGCATCCCGGCGCGGGCGAAGGCGATCTCGCAGAACGCGCGGACGCTGTGGGTCTCGCCGGTGGCGATGACGTAGTCCTCGGGTTGCTCCGCGCGGAGCATCAGGCGCATGGCCTCCACGTAGTCGCCGGCGAAGCCCCAGTCGCGGCGCGAGTCCAGGTTGCCGAGCTGCAGAGCATCCTGCAGACCCGCCCGGATCCGGGCCGCGGCCAGTGTGATCTTGCGGGTGACGAAGTTCTCGCCCCGCCGCGGCGACTCGTGATTGAACAGGATGCCGTTCACGGCGAACAGGCCATAGGCCTCGCGGTAGTTCCGGGTGATGTGGAACCCGTAGGCCTTGGCCGCGGCGTAGGGACTGCGCGGATAGAAGCGCGTCGTCTCGCGCTGAGGCGACTCCTCCACCAGGCCGTAGATTTCGGATGAGGACGCCTGGTAGAAGCGCGCCTCGGGCGCCTGCCGCCGGGCCGCCTCGAGCATGTGCAGGACGCCCAGGCCGGTGACCTCGCTGGTGGCCCCCGGCAGCTCGAACGAGACCTGGACGTGGGACTGCGCGCCAAGGTTGTAGATCTCGTGGGGTCTCGCTTCGGCGACGGCCCGGTGCAGGGACGAGGCGTCGGTGAGATCGCCGGCGATCAGGCGGAGCCGCCGTCCGGAACCGCCGCGGCCGTCCAGCAGATGGTCGATCCGCCGCGTGCCGCCGGTCCGCGCTACAGGCCGCACCAAGCCCCAGACGTCCCGGCCTTCCTCGAGCAACTGCTCTGCGAGATAGGAACCGTCCTGACCGGTCACGCCGGTGACGAGGGCCCGCCGGGCACCGACGGCGGCGCTGTCCCCGCTCAAACCAGCTTCAGCAGATGGCCCATCTTGTCCCGCTTGACGCGCAGGTACTCGCGGTTCGACTCGGTCGGCTCGATCTCGATCGGCACGCGTTCGACGATCTCCAGGCCGTAGCCGGAGAGGGCGATGTACTTGGTCGGGTTGTTCGTCATCAGTCGCATCCGCCGAACGCCGATATCGCGGAGAATCTGCGCGCCGATGCCGTAGTTGCGGAGGTCGGCCTTGAACCCGAGCTTGTGGTTCGCCTCGACGGTGTCGTGCCCCTCGTCCTGCAGATCGTAGGCGCGCAGCTTGTTGAACAGGCCGATGCCCCGCCCCTCCTGCAGCAGGTAGAGCACGACGCCCTCTCCCTCCTCGGCGATCGTGGAGAGGGCATGGTAGAGCTGGACGCCGCAGTCGCAGCGCTCGGAGCCGAAGACATCGCCCGTCAGGCACTGGCTGTGAACCCGTACCAGCACGTCCTTGTCCGGCTTCGGCTCGCCCATCACCAGAGCGACATGCTCCTCGCCGGTGAGTTCAGCGTGGTAGGCGTAGGCCCTCATCGGACCGTAGTGCGTCGGCATGGTCGGGGAGGCGATCAGTCTGACCAGGCTCTCGTGCTTCAGCCGGTAGCGGATCAGGTCCGACACCGTGATCATCGGCAGGTTGTGCAGGCGGCTGTACTCGACGAGGTCCGGCACCCGTGCCATCGTTCCGTCCTCGTTCATGATCTCGCAGATCACGCCCGCCGGCGACAGCCCAGCCAGCGTCGCCAGGTCGACCGAGGCCTCGGTCTGTCCGGCTCGCTTCAGCACGCCGCCGCGCTTGGCGCGAAGCGGGAAGACATGGCCCGGCCGCAGCAGGTCCCGCGGCTGGGTGGCGGGGTCGATCGCGGTCGCGATCGTCGCCGCCCGGTCGGCCGCGGAGATGCCGGTCGTGACCTTGCCGCGGGCCTCGATCGACACCGTGAACGCGGTCTCGAAGGGCGCGGTGTTGTCCCGGACCATCAGCGGCAGGTCGAGCTCGTCGCAGCGATCCTCGGTCATCGCCAGACAGATCAGTCCACGGCCGTGCGTGGCCATGAAGTTGATCGCGTCGGCGGTCACCTTCTCCGCCGCGATGGCCAGATCGCCCTCGTTCTCCCGATCCTCGTCGTCGACGATGATCACCTGTCCGCCGTCGCGGAAGATCTCGACCGCTTCCTCGATCGGGGTGAAGAGGGACGGCTCCCGCTCGTTGACTCGCTCCGTCATGGTGCCGATCGTACCAGCGTGAGGCGCAATCGCGGGCGTTACTCGCCCCAGCGGAGCTTGCTGCGCAGGGCGTCGTAGTGGGTCTGGCCAGAGGCGCGAGCGAGCAGCGCCTTCGACTCGGAGGCGGTCACGACCACCCGGTCGCCGCCATGGAGCCGGGCCCCCTCCTGGCCGTCCAGCGTGAGATAGACCTCCTCGTCCATGCTGCCGAGGGTCATCGCGATCGTGCTCCGCTCCGGCACGACGATCGGCCGCATCGAGAGGGTGTGGGGCGAAATCGGGGTCAGCAACGCGACTGGCAGCGTCGGGTAGAGGATCGGCCCTCCGGCCGACAGGCTGTACGCCGTCGAGCCGGTCGGCGTCGAGACGATCAGGCCGTCCGCCCGGTAGCGGGCCACCGGATCACCATCGATCTCGACCGACAGATCGATCATCCGGGCCAGGGCGCTCTTGTGCACGACCGCGTCGTTGAGGGCGCGGTAGCGCCGCCCGCCGCCCGCCGCGTGCCGCAGCTCGACGTCCAGGAGCAGCCTCTCCTCGACCTCGAACCGTCCCTCGAGGATCGCCCCGAGATTCGCGTACAGGCGATCGAGACCGATCTCGGCCAGGTAACCGAGGCTGCCGAGATTGACGCCCACGATCGGCACCCCCGGCCGGCTGCGCGCCACCGAGAGCAGCGTGCCGTCGCCGCCGAGGACGACGATCAGCCCCAGGCCCGGCGCGTCGACGTCGCCTATGGTCGTGCCGCGCTCGCGAAGCCAGCTCTCGACGTCGGCGGCGGTGGCGGCCGCCTGCTCGCTGTCCGGCTTGGCGACGACCGCCACTTCCTGGATCAGGGCCCGCATACTTCACCGATGTCCTGCCGCGGCCCCGGATCCGCTCCACGCCCTCGCTACGGACCTCGGGGGAGCATGCGGGTTGGTCACGACCTCATGTCCTGAAGTGGGCGAAGATCTCGCGGTTGCCTGCCGGTCCCCGGAGATCGCAGTCTACCGAGGCTCTGAACTCGAGCCCCAGCGCGCCGAGTTCGCCGATGCGCCGGGCGGCGATCTCCCGCCGCAGCTCATCGTCCCGCACCACGCCGCCCTTGCCGACCTGACCCCGTCCGACCTCGAACTGGGGCTTGATCAGGACCAGCAGGTCGGCTTCGGCGGCGAGATGCGGAAGCAGCGCCGGCGCCACCTTGACGACCGAGATGAAGGAGACGTCGACGGTGGCGATCCGGCAGGGCTCGGGCAGGGCGTCGGCCGGCAGGTGGCGGGCGTTGACCCGCTCCATGACCACCACCCGGGGATCGTTTCGCAGACCCGCGTCGAGCTGGCCGTAGCCGACGTCCACGGCGTAGACCCGGGCCGCTCCATGCGCCAGCAGGCAGTCGGTGAAGCCCCCGGTGGAGGCGCCGACGTCGAGACAGACGGCATCCGCCGGGTCCACCCCGAACTCTCGCAGCGCCTGTTCCAGCTTCCGGCCGCCACGCGAAACGTAGGGCTCCGCGCGGCCTCGCACCTCGATCGCGGCGGCGTCGCGCACCGCGGTCCCCGGCTTGTCGCGGCGCTCCCCGTCGACGCGGATCCAGCCCGCCATCACGGCTCGCTTCGCCTGCTCCCGGCTGGCGAACAGCCCGCGCTCGACCAGCAACTGATCGAGCCGCCGCCTCACGAGCCGCGGTGGACGAGGAAGGCGACCAGGGCCCTGAACAACTCGCGCCCGGAGGGCAACCCCTCGACCAGCGCCAGGCACCTGTCCGCCGCCTGCCGCGCCTTCTCGCGGCTGCCCTCGAGGCCGAACAGGCCCGGGTACGTCAGCTTCCCGGCCTGCCGGTCCTTGCCGGGCGTCTTGCCGAGTTCTTCCGAGCTGCCGACCTCGTCCAGGATGTCGTCGCCGATCTGGAACAGGAGACCCAACTCGGCGCCGATCCGGCCGGCCTGCTCGATCCCGTCGGGTCCCGCGCCCGCGTAGACGCCGCCGAGCCTAGTGCTCGCCTCGATGAGGGCCCCCGTCTTCAGACGGTGGATCCGTTCCAGCGATTCGGCGTCGGCGCCAGACCCGCGCACCGCGCCCTCGTGCTGGAGATCGAAGACCTGGCCGCCGATCATCCCCGCCGTTCCGACCGCGTCCGCCACCACCCGGACCGCCTCCAGCCGCCGTTCGGGCGGCGCCGAGGCCGGTTCGCGGGCCAGCACCTCGTAGGCCCGGTTCAGCAGCGCGTCGCCGGCGAGCACCGCCATCGCCTCTCCCCGCGCGCGGTGCAGGGTCGGCCTTCCCCGCCGCAGATCGTCGTCGTCCAGGGCCGGCAGATCGTCGTGAATCAGGCTGAACGTGTGGACCATCTCCAGGGCCGCGCCGCCCACCAGCAGGTCTTCGCGGGCGCCTCCCCAGGCTTCGCCGGCCAGGACGACCAGGGCCGGCCGCACCCGCTTCCCGCCCGCGAACACGCTGTACCGCATCGCCTCGTGGAGTTCGGCCGGCGCGGTTTCCGCGTCCGGCAGCAGCCGGCCCAGGGCCTCGTCGACCTCCGGTCTGAGGGCGGAAAGGAAGGAGGGAAAGTCGCTCACGCGTCCGGCAGCACCTCGGGCGCCGCCAGAGCCTCGGCCACCAGCATGACCGGCACGTCGCTCACGATCGGATAGACGAGACCGGATTCCGGGCACCAGAGTCCCTCGGAGACCTCGGGCTCCTCCTCGCCGAAGTGTTCCCGGTAGCGGGCGACGAGCCGTCCGCACACTTCCGCCGGCAACGGCACGAGTTGAAGCGGCCCCTTCGACTTGGGGCACACCAGGAGTTCGAGCAGTTCCGGATCTACGGGCATCTGCGGCTAGGCTCTTTACTTCGACCAGCGGAGAAGGAGGGAGTTCACACCCGGGTTGCGACGATAGTAGGACGAGTTGGACAAATGGAAGAAACCGAAGCTCAACCGCGATCCGCCCGGCAGCCGCCGTCCGACCGCGATGCCCGAGCGGAATTCGAGCTCACCGCCGATGTCCTTGCCGTCCCCCTTCTCGTAGAAGCCCACGGAAGTGGCCACGTCGATGAACCAGAAACTCCCCAGGTTGAAGCGCTGGTCGGTGCCGGTGTAGAGGTAGAACGACTCGTCGGGAGTCAGGAAGGCGCCTACATGGGGACCCAGGCCCAGGCACCAGTCGGTGCCGAAACGGTACTCCATACCGACCTCGGCGGTCTCATGGTCCTTGCCGAAGTCGATCACTCCGGTGCTGACCATCAGACCGGCCTCGTCTGCGCGGCTGGGCCCGGCGTGCTCCGCGGCCGCGTTGCAGGCGAAGGCGGCGGGAGCGGCCTGAGCCGTCAGCCACGCCAGAAGAACGGTCGCTCCGTGGCGCAAACCGGGGAAGCGCAAGGTGGCGCAGCATACAATGGCGGTCGTGGACGAAGCGCCGAAGGACGCGTCCCGGCCGCCGATTTCGGCCCTGGTGACTACCTACAACGAAGAACGCCACATCGCCGACTGCCTGGCGTCCCTCGACTGGTGCGACGAAGTGCTCGTCGTCGACTCGTTCTCCACCGACCGAACTCCCGAGATCGTGCGCCAGTGCGAGCGCGCCCGCTTCGTCCAGCGCACCTACTACGGCTCCGCGTCGCAGAAGAACTGGGCCATGGACCAGACACAGAACGAGTGGGTGCTGATTCTCGACGCCGACGAACGCTGTACACCCGAACTCCGGGCGGAAATCACGGAACTGTTTCAGGGCGGAGAGCCGGCCCACGACGCGTACACGATCAAGCGCCGCGTGTTCTTCCTGGACAAGGTGATCCGCTTCTCCGGCTGGCAGCACGACCGCGTCGTCCGGCTGCTGCGCCGCGACGCCGGCCGGTACCCGAACCGGCGCGTCCACGCCGACATGTGGACCCGGACGCCGGCGCCGGTGCTCCGGTGTCCGATGGACCACTTCATGGTCGACGACCTGCTCTCCTACTCCCGGAGGATCCAGCGCTACAGCTGGTGGGGAGCCGCCCAGCTCTGGCGCGACGGCCGGCGGTCCGGCCCGGCCGAGGTCCTGGGGCGCTCACTGTGGCGCTTCCTGCGCACGTACGGCCTGCAGCTCGGCGTGCTCGACGGCATGCGCGGTCTTGTGTTCTGCCTGCTCCAGGCCTACGGCACCTACCTCAAGTGGTCCTACGTGTGGTCCTGGCGCGTGAACCAGCGGCGCGGCATCGAGCCGCCGCTGCCGTCCTTCGACGACAGCAAGAGCACGTGGCGGGGCCTGACCGAACTCGAGCCCGGAACCGCGAAGTAGGCGGGGCCTCCTACCGCGCCGGCTCCTCCACCAGCAGCGACTCGATCTTCGTCGCGCGGCCCGTCGCCTCGTCCGCGTCGACGAGGGCGGCCGCCAGCCGGACATCGCGCTTCGCGACCTCGAAGCCGGCCGGCGTGTTCAGGAGAAAGCGCTTGAGCGCCCGGTCGGCGCGCACGCCGATCACCGAGTCGTAGGGGCCGGTCATGCCGACGTCGGTGACCAGGGCCGTTCCCTGCGGCAGGACGCGGGCGTCGGCGGTCGGCACGTGGGTGTGGGTGCCCAGCACCGCGGTCACCCTGCCGTCCAGGTGGTACGCGAACGCCTGCTTCTCGCTCGTCGCTTCGGCGTGGAAGTCGACGAGGACGATGCGGATCGCCGGATCCAGGCCGGCCAGGATGGAGTCGGCGGCGGCGAACGGCGAGGGCAGCGGCTTCATGAAGGTCTGGCCCTCCAGGTTGATCACCGCGTACGGCGTCCCCACCGGCAGCTCGCCGACGAACACCCCCGTTCCGGGGTTCCCCTCCGGATAGTTCGCCGGCCGCAGCAGGTTCGGCATCCGGTCGTAGTACGGCACGCCCTCCTTCTTCGCCCAGGCGTGATTGCCGGTCGTCATGCAGTCGATCGGCAGGTCCGAGAGCTCCCTGAGCACCCCGGGCGTCACGCCGCTGCCACCGGCCGCGTTCTCGACGTTGACGACGACCGCGTCGACCTGGTGGCGGTCGATCAACTCCGGCAGCAGCCGGGACAGCGCTCGCCGCCCCGGCTTGCCGACCACGTCGCCGACGAAGAGGAACCGTGCCATCCGGACTCTCTCAGCGCGCGTACTCGATCGACCGCGACTCCCGGATCACGGTGACCTTGATCTGGCCGGGATACGTGAGTTCACTCTCGATCTTGCGCGCCACGTCACGGCTCAACCACACGGCCTGCTCGTCGCTGATCTCCTTGCAGTCGACGATGACCCGCACTTCACGGCCGGCCTGGATCGCGTAGCTCTTCTGGACCCCCTTGAACTTCGATGCCAGGTCCTCGAGCTTCTTGAGGCGCTTCACGTAGTTCTCGAGGACCTCCCGCCGGGCGCCGGGGCGGGCGGCGGACACCGCGTCGGCGGCGGTGACGAGAACCGCCTCGACCGTCTCCGGGTCGTAGTCGCCGTGGTGACAGGCCATCGCGTGCACCACCTCCTCGCTCTCCCCGTGGCGACGGAGCAGGTCGATGCCGATCTCCAGGTGCGTGCCGTCGATCTCGCGGTCCACCGCCTTGCCGATGTCGTGCACCAGGCCGGCGCGCTTGGCGACATGGACGTCGGCCTTCAACTCGCCCGCCATGGCGCCGGCCAGGAAGGCGACCTCCTTGCTGTGCTGCAGGACGTTCTGGCCGTAGGAGGTGCGGAACCGGAGCCTGCCCAGCAGCGTGACCAGTTCGGGGTGAAAACCGGAGAGGTTCAGCTCCAGCAGGGCCTCGCTGCCCTCGCGCTGCACCCGATCCTCGAACTCCGACTTGACCTTGGCCGCCACCTCCTCGATGCGGGCCGGATGGATGCGGCCGTCCGCGATCAGGCGTTCCAGGGTGACGCGCGCGATCTCCCGCCGGAACGGGTCGAAGCCGGAGAGAATCACCGCCTCCGGCGTGTCATCCACGATCAGGTCGACGCCGGTGGTCAGCTCCAGGGCGCGGATGTTCCTCCCCTCGCGGCCGATGATCCGCCCCTTCATGTCGTCGTTCGGCAGCATGACCACCGAGACCGTCGTCTCCGACACGTAGTCGGACGCCGAACGCTCGACGGCCAGGCTGATGATCCGCTGGGCCTCGCGCTGCGCCGACTCCCGGGCCTCGTCCTCGATCCGCTTCGCCAGGTGCGCCGACTCCATGCGCACCTCGTGTTCGAGACTGTGGCTCAGCTCCTCGCGCGCCTGCTGCACGGTCAGTCCGGACACCCGTTCCAGTTGCCGCCGAACCTCCTGCAGTCGTTCCCCGACCTCGGCCTGTTCGACGTCGAGGCGGCTTTCGGCCTCCCCGAGCGCCTGCTGCCGTCCGTTCAGCTCCTGCTCGAGCGACTCGAGCGCGGCCGCCTTTTCAAGGGAGCGGGCGCGACGCTCGTTCAGCTTCCGCTCGCGCTCCTCCATCGCACGGCGCTGCTCCACCGTCGAGCGCTCGAACTCGGAGCGGAGCGTCAGCAACTCCTCCTTCGCCGCCAGCTCCTGCTCCCGGCGCTTGGCCGCGCAGTCGCGCTCGGTCTCTTCGACGAGGCCCCTGGCATGGCGCCTCGCCTCTTCGATCAACTTCGCCGCGCTACGCCGTCCGACAAGGCTCCAAGACAGCCAGGCAGCCGCCAGCGTCGCCGCTGCTATACCCGCGGCGATGAGTGTGGTTTCGGTCATCGGCCCTCAATCCGGGCAGAAGGGCATCCCCCGCGGGGCCGTGTGAACGCGCCCCGACACAGAACCAGAGCGGGACCAGGTGGGTGTCCGCGCCACCCGCCGTCAGCGTCCCCGTTCGAGCGGGGCTGGCACGGGCGAGCAGTTGAAGGACTCCCTCAACAAGAGCGATGGTTCCAACCACGGCTTTCATCACGAACCGCGCAGGGGATGCAAGTCAAGGTTCCTTTCAGCAACAGTCAGGCGTCGAGGGCCGCCTCCAGGTCGGAGGTCAGGCTCGATACGCGCTCCACCAGATCCTGGTAGCGCCCGTCATCCGCTTCTCCGCCGCCGTTGGCTTCGTTGGCGAGATTCAACGCGGCGAGGATGGCAATCTGATTCGGCTCCAGATCCGGCGCCTGGTCAGCGACCTCCCGCATCTTGCGATCGACCTTCTCCGCGAGTACGCGAAGCCGGTCCGCAGCGACCGTCCCATCCTCGCGGAGGGAGTACGGAACGCCGAAGATCTCGACCGCGACAGTTGCCGCAACTTCTTCCTGGCGTTCACTTTCGGCCATTCCTCGACACCCCCTGTGAGGGAGCACTATAGCAGCCGTGCGCGTCAGGACTCGCCGTCGGCCAGAAGCTCCTCGAGCCCCTCAGCCAGCGCCTCGACCCGCTGACCGATCTCGGCACGCTCCTCGGCGGCATGCTTCTCGGCCGCTTCGAGTTCCGCGGTCAGCTCCCGCGTCCGCTCCCGCTCGGCAGCCAGCGCCTCCCTCGCGCGCTGAATCGCCGCCTCGAGGCGCGCGACCGCGTCGATCGCCCCCTCAGGCATCAGGATGACGAGGCCGAACCCGCACCCGCTTCAAGCGCTCCCCTCGCGGCCGTGGCGATGGCGGCGAATCCCTCGGCATCGCGCACCGCCAGGTCCGCGAGCATCTTCCGGTTCAACTCGATGCCGGCAAGCCGGAGCCCCGACATCAGCCGGCTGTAGGAGAGCCCGTTCAGACGCGCGGCGGCGTTGATCCGGACGATCCAGAGGCTCCGGAACTGGCGCTTCCGCTGCCGCCGGTCGCGGTAGGAGAAGGCGAGCGAGCGATCGACCGCCTGCTTGGCTATCCGGTGGCCCTTCGACTTGACGCCGTAGTAGCCCTTCGCCTGCTTGAGGATCTTCTTCCGCCGGCGGGCGCGCCGGCTGCCCCGTTTCACTCGTGCCATCGTCTGTGCTCCCGCAGCCCCGGCGAACTAGCGGATCATCCCCCTGATCGCCTTGGCGAAACCGCCGACGACGTCGGTCTGTTTCCGCAGCTTCCGCTTCCGGCCCTGGGCCTTCTTGGTCTGCATATGGTTCATCATCGAGTGCCTGCGCTTCACCTTGCCCTTGGCGGTGAGCTTGAAGCGCTTGGCCGCTCCACGGTGCGTCTTCTGCTTGGGCATTCCAGAGCCTCCTGTGGGGCTCGGAGGAGCCGCCGAACGGCGCATGGTAGCAGCTTGCGCCCCGGAATGCAGCGCAGCAAATCCCGATCAGAGACTGAGCGATTTCGAGGCCGTCCGATCCGCGATCCGCCCGGCGAGGTCCTCGATCGCGACCGCACCCTGATCCGGAGAACCGCCGTCCTCCGGCGCCTCGCGCAGCCGCAGCGAGACGGTGCCCGCTTCCTGTTCGCGGCCGCCGACGACGAGCATGTAGGGCACCTTGTGGGTCTGAGCGTCGCGGATCTTGTAGCCCAGCTTCTCGCTGCGTTCGTCGAGTTCGACGCGGACGCCGGCTTCGGAGAGCCGGCGGGTGACCTCCCGGCCGTAGTCCATGAAGCGGTCGGAGACCGGCAGGACGACCGCCTGGACCGGCGCCAGCCAGACCGGGAAGGCGCCGCCGGTGTGTTCGATCAGGATGCCCAGGAAGCGCTCGACGGAGCCGAGCATCGCGCGATGCAGCATGACCGGGCGCCGCGTCCCGCCGTCGCTGGCGGTGTACTCCAGGTCCAGCCGCTCCGGCATCTGGTAGTCCAGTTGCACGGTTCCCAACTGCCAGCTCCGGCCGAGCGCGTCGCGGGCCTGGAAGTCGATCTTCGGGCCGTAGAAGGCGCCGTCGCCCTCGTTGACCTCGAACTCGAGGCCGCGGCTCCTGAGCGCCCCCATCAGCGCGTTCTCGGCCCGCTCCCAGAGCTCGGCGCTGCCGATCGACTTCTCCGGCCGGGTGGACACCTCGATCTGGATGTCGTCGAAGCCGAACGTCCGGTAGATCTCCAGAATCGTCGACACAGGCAGCAGCACTTCTGCTTCGACCTGGTCTTCGGTGCAGAACGTGTGGGCGTCGTCCTGGCAGAACGTGCGCACGCGGGTCAGCCCGGTGATGACACCGGACTTTTCGTAGCGGTGGAGGCGGCCGAAGTCGGCGTAGCGGATCGGCAGGTCCCGGTAGGAGCGGAGATCGGTACGGTAGATCAGGCAGTGGCTTGGGCAGTTCATCGGCTTCACCGCGTACTGCCGCTCGTCGACCTCGGTCAGGAACATGTTCTCCCGGTAGTTGTCCCAGTGCCCCGAGCGATGCCAGAGATCGACGTCGAGGATCTGCGGCGTCCGCACCTCCTCGAAGCCGTCGCGCCGGTTGAGTCCCTGCACGTAGTCGACCAGGAGGTTGTAGATCACCGTCCCGCGGGGGTGGAAGAAGGGACTGCCGGGCGCGCTCTGGTTGAAGCTGAACAGGTCGAGTTCCGGGCCCAGGCGGCGGTGGTCGCGGGCCCTGCGCAGCTCCAGGTCGGCCAGATAGCCGTCTAGCGCTTCCCGGTTCGCGAACGCGGTTCCGTAGATCCGCTGCAACTGCTCGCGGCTCTGGTCGCCGCGATGGAACACGCCCGAACTCTCGAGCAGCTTGACCGCGCCGACCTGGTCCACGCGCTGCGCGTGCGGACCGCGGCACAGGTCGACGAACTCGCCGTGCCGGAACAGCGTGATCGGCTCGCCCTCCGGGATGTCGTCCAGTCGCTCCAGCTTCAGCTCCTCGCCCATGCCGGCGAACAGCTCCCGCGCCTCCTCGCGGTCGATCTCGACCCGCTCGACCTCGTGCTTCTCGCGCAGGATCTCCCGCATCTTCGCCTCGATCGCCTCGAGATCCTCCGGCACGAAGGTCCGCGGGAAGCGGAAGTCGTACTGGTACTTCTCCGAGTGATCCCGCCGCCCGACGTCGATCTGGGTCCCGGGCCAGAGTCTCTGCACCGCGTCCGCCAGCACGTGCTCCGCCGTGTGGCGAAGGAAGATCTCCGCCTCTTCGTCCCTTGCCGTGAACAGCCGGAACCGCCCCGACGCTTCGATCGGCGCGCGCAGGTCGACGAGGCGGCCGTCGAGTTCGGCGCCGAGCGCCGCCTTCGCCAGGCCGGGTCCGATCGAGCGCGCCACCTCCAGCGCGGTCGTCCCGGGCGAGACGCTGCGCACCGATCCGTCAGGCAACGTCAGGTCGAGCATCGGTCAATCAGACGGGGCGTCGGTCGATCAGATGGTGGGAGAGCGGGTGGGGCGGCCCCGCGGGCCGGTACCGCGATGGTAGGCGCTAGCGGACTCGAACCGCTGACCTCTACCGTGTGAAGGTAGCGCTCTAACCAACTGAGCTAAGCGCCTGAGTCACAGACCGAACGGCCCATGTCTGCGGAGGTTCGAGCGGACTCGAACCCAACTAACAGTCCGAGCAAGCTCGGACCCTGGTAGGCCCGAGCGGACTCGAACCGCTGACCTCTACGATGTCAACGTAGCGCTCTAACCAACTGAGCTACGGGCCTGTATCCCGAGGCCGCGAATGCCGACGAGAACGCCCACAAGGGCTGCCGCGAGAAGGCGCAACGGTACAAAGGGGAGGGTTGCGGTGTCAACGAGAGGCACGCAGGAGTGAGCCGCGCCGCCGCGGCGCACTCGCCTGGAAGAGGCCGGCGAGGGTAACTGTTGCAGAATCCTGTCGTGGTCGACCCTCTGCAGATGGCCGAGTTGATCGAACAGGCGCGGCGGCGGATCGCCGGCGCGGTCTACGAGAGTCCCTGCGCCCGCTCGGAGTACTTCTCCCGCCTCTGCGGCATCGGCGCCTACTTCAAGCTCGAGAACCTGCAGATGACCGGCTCCTTCAAGGAGCGCGGTGCGCTCAACCGCATCCTCACCCTCTCGGAGGAGGAGCGGAGCCGCGGCCTGATCACGGCCTCGGCCGGCAACCATGGTCAGGCCGTGGCGTACCACGCGCATCGCCTCGGTCTCGAGGCGACGGTAGTCATGCCGCTGCCGACGCCCCTGATCAAGGTGGCGAACACGCGGAACTTCGGCGCCGACGTCCGGCTCGCCGGCGAGACCTTCGACGACGCCACGGCCCACGCCCGGGAACTCGAAGCCGAGCACGGCTGGACGTACGTCCACCCCTTCGAGGATCCCCAGATCGTCGCCGGCCAGGGCACGATCGGTTTCGAGCTGATGACCCAGGAGCCCGACCTCGAAGTCGTCGTCGTGCCGATCGGCGGCGGCGGTGTGATCTCGGGGATCGCCGCCGCCTACAAGGCGCACCGGCCGCAGACCCGGATCATCGGCGTGCAGACCGAGGCCGTCCCGTCGATGCGGGAGAGCCTGGCCGCCGGCCACCCGGTGACGGTGGAACGCCGCCACACGATCGCCGAGGGCATCGCCGTCAAGCGACCCGGCGAGCTGACCATGGGCCTGGTAAGGGAACTGGTCGACGACATCGTGACGGTGGACGAGGAAGAGATCGCGAACGCCGTCCTTCTCCTGCTCGAGCGGGAGAAGGCGGTCGTCGAGGGCGCCGGGGCCTCCGTGCTGGCCGCCGTCGTCAACGACCGCGTCCCCCAGGCGAAGGGCCGCCGGACCGCGATGGTGCTGACCGGCGGCAACATCGACGTCACCCTCCTGAACCGCATCATCGACCGCGGCCTGACCAAGGACGGCCGTCTGGTCCGGCTCGACGTGTGCGTCAAGGACCGTCCGGGCGCCCTGGCGGCACTGCTCAACCTGGTCGGCGAGGCCGGCGCCAACGTCCTGGAGACCCATCACGAACGCGCCTTCACCGCCGTCGGGCTCAACGAAGTGCACATCGAGCTGCGGCTCGAAACCCGCGGTGTCGCGCACGTCGAGGAACTCATCCAGCGGATCGCCGGCGCCGGTCTCCACGTCCGGCGCCAGAGCGAGCCCGAGCCCTGGCATGAACACTAGGGCCGCCGCCTCACCGCCCTGCTACGCTAGGCCGGCGTGAACGACGAAGCTTCGGATCCGTCGCCATCCGACTCCAGTCTGGACGACCCCGACCCCGACCCGGACCCCGGCCGGCGCGCCTGTGACCGCGGGTCCCGTTCCCCGCTGACGACGACGCCCCTCCCGGCGCGCGAATGATCCCGCCGATCGTCGCGGCCACCGGGCCGCCCGTGAATCTCGATCTGCCGCTGGGCTGGAGCCTGGCCCTGGCCCTTTTCCTGGTCGGGCTGAACGGTTTCTTCGTCGCCGCCGAGTTCGCTCTGGTCAAGGTCCGGCCGACCCAGGTGGCGCCACACCAGGACACGCTGCGGGGCCGCCTGGCGCAGCGCATGATCGATCAGCTCGACGCCTACCTGTCGGCCACCCAGCTCGGCATCACCCTCGCCAGCATCGGCCTCGGCATCGTCGGCGAGCCCGCGGTCAATCGCCTGCTCCAGCCCCTCTTCGACCTGGCGCCCAATCTGCCGGAAGAGGCCGCCCACTCGATCAGCCTGATGGTTTCCTTCGCGATCATCAGCATGTTCCACATCGTGCTCGGCGAGCTGGCGCCCAAGTCGCTCGCCATCCGCCGGCCCGAACCGACCAGCCTGTGGGTGGCGGCGCCGCTGTGGTTCTTCTACCAGGTGACCTACCCCGGCATCTGGGTCCTGAACCAGATGGCGAACGCCTTCCTGCGCCTGTTCGGCATCGAACCTCTCCGGCACGGCGAACTCGCTCACAGCGAGGAGGAGATCCGGAGCCTTCTCGCCTCCGAGCAGGAGACCGAACTATCCGAGCCCAAGCGGGAGCTGCTCGACAACGTGTTCGAGCTCTCCGATCGCAACGCCCGCCAGGTGATGGTTCCCCGCACCGAGGTCGTCTACCTCGACGCCGCGGCGCCGATGGACGCCAACCTCGATCGCGCCCGCCGGAGCGGTCACACCCGCTTCCCGCTCTGCGAGGGCGACCTCGACCAGCTCGTCGGCCTGGTGCACATCAAGGACCTGTTCATCGCACGCGAGCCGCCGAAGTCGCTTCGCGAGATCGCGCGCGAGACCTTCGCGGTGCCCGAGACGCTGCCGCTCGACCAGTTGATGACCCGGATGCGCCACGAGCACATCCACATGGCCGCGGTGGTCGACGAGTACGGCGGCGTGGCCGGCATCGTGACGCTCGAGAACGTGCTGGAGGAGATCGTCGGCGAGATCCAGGACGAGTTCGACGCCGAGGCGCCGGAGTTCGTCCGCCTCGACGACGGCGGCTACAAGGTGCTCGGCGGCATGCTGCTCGACGATCTCGAGGACGAACTCGGCATGGACATCTCCGACGCCCGCGAGGAGGACACCGTCGCCGGCATCGCCCTGTCCGAGCTCGGCCGGACCGCCGAGATCGGGGACACCGTCGAGGTCGGCCGGCTGCGACTGGAGGTGGTGGACGTAGATGGGAACCGGATCGTGTCGTTGCGGCTACACGTGTTGCCCGAGCCGCCTGAGGACGACCCCTGACACTCCGTCGAGCGGCACGACCTCGCGCTCGCCGTCCAGCCGGTTCGAGACCTCGGCGCCGCCGGCGCGAAGCGAGCGCGCGCCGACGACCACCCGCACCGGGAAGCCGACCAGGTCCGCGTCCTTGAACTTGACGCCCGGCCGCTCCCGGCGGTCGTCGTAGAGCACGTCGAAGCCACCCGGAGCGAGCGCGGCCTCGAGTTCCTCGTAGAGACCGTCCGCCGCCGAGCGCACGGCGTCGTCGCCGGGGTCGAGCGAGCTGAGCACGACCGCGAAGGGCGAAAGCGGCACGGGCCAGACGATGCCGTCGTCGTCGTGCCCCTGTTCGATCGCCGCCGCCGCCGTCCGGCCGATCCCCAGTCCATAGCAGCCCATCTCGGCCGGCCGCAGGCGACCCTGTTCGTCCGTGAACGTGCAGTTCATGCTCTCGGAGTAGGCCGTGCCCAGCTTGAAGATGTGGCCGACCTCGATGCCCCGCGAGATGCGCAGCACGCCGCCGCCGCAGCGCGGACACGGGTCGGAGGCTTCGGCGGTCATCACGTCGACCCACTCGAGCGGACGCGCGCTCGCCACGTCCCGGTCCCAACGGACGGAGACGAGATGCTCGTCGCCGGCGTTGGCGCCGCAGACAAAGCCGTCGAGTTGCCGAGCCGACTCGTCGACCACCAGCCGTACCTCGGGCGAAAGGCCGACCGGCCCCGAGAAGCCGAGCGGACCGCCGGTCGCCGCCGCCACCTGTTCGGCCGAAGCGAGCCGCAGCCCGAGGCCGCCCAGGACGTTCAGCAGCTTGACCTCGTTCACCTCGCGGTCGCCGCGGATGGCGACCGCGGCCAGTCCGTCGTCCGTCTCGTAGATCAGCGTCTTGACGACGAGAGCCCTGTCGACCTCCAGCATTCCGGCGACCTCGGCGACGGTTGTCGCGCCCGGCGTCGAAACCCTGCGCGGTCCGTCGCCGTCGTCGCCGTCGGCGGCTGCCGCCGGTCGCGGCAGGTCGCCGATCTCAGCCCGTTCGACGTTGGCGCCGTAGCCGCAGGCGGCGCAGCTTGCGACCGCGCTCTCACCGGTGTCGGCTAGCACCATGAACTCGTGCGAGGAGGAACCGCCGATCGCGCCCTGGTCCGCTTCGACCACGGAGTACTCGAGCCCGCAGGCCTCGAAGATGCGCGAGTAGGCGTCGTACATGGCCTGGTAGTTCCGGTCCAGGCCCTCCTCGTCCACGTCGAAGGAGTAGGCGTCCTTCATGATGAACTCGCGACCGCGCATCAGACCGAACCGCGGACGGATCTCGTCCCGGAACTTGGTCTGGATCTGGAACAGGTTGAGCGGCATCTGCCGGTAGCTCTTCACGTCGCGCCGGACCAGATCGGTGATGACCTCCTCGTGGGTCGGGCCGAAACAGAACCGCCTTCCGTGACGGTCCTCCATGCGCAGGAGTTCGGCGCCGTACTTGAACCAGCGGCCGGACTCCTCCCACAGCTCGGCGGGCTGAATCGCGGGCATCGAGAGCTCGACCGCTCCGGCCCGCTCCATCTCGCGGCGGACGATCGCCATCAGCTTGCGCATCGTCCGCCAGCCCGCCGGCTGCATCGTGTAGATCCCGGCCGCCAGCCGCCGCACGAGTCCGGCGCGCGCCATCAACTGGTGGCTCACCACCTCGGCGTCCCGGGGCGCCTCGCGGGCGGTCATCAGGTAGTAGTTGCTCCAGCGCATGTCAGTTGCCCCAGCGCATCGTTGCTCTCCGGCGCATCGTCAGTCGCTCCGGCGCATCGTTGCTCTCCGGCCGCGGAGACTACTAGGAGTATCGCGGGAAGCGGGGCACTGGGGCTAGGCTCGCTCCGCGATGTACTGCCAGGTCTGCGGCGCGCGGAACGAGGACGACGCGGAGTACTGCCAGCGCTGCCGGCAGAAGCTGATGGTGCTCTCCGGCTCCGCCGTCGCGGGCGAGGAAGCGATCGACGCCGGCGACGAGGAGTTCTCGCTCGACGAGCACCTGCTGGAACGGATCTCGATGCTGGAGGAGGTCCTCAAGCGCATCGGCGAGACGGTGCAGAAAGTCCTGAGCGCGATGGAGCGGCAGGAGGAGAGCATCCTCGTTCATCACGCCGGCATGCTGGCCCTGCGCGACCTCCTGGAGCGGCAGGATGTGATCAACACCGCCGAATGGAGCGACCTCTGGGAGTCCAAGATGGACTACCAGTTCCTCGTGCTGGAGAAGCGCGAGCGTTTCGCCGCCGTCAGGGACGGCATTCTGGGGCTCTACGAAGGTGGCCGGCGCCCCGCCTTCACGCAGCTCCTCGAGGAAGCGGAGCACGCGCTGAACGGCCTCGACCTGGCCCGCGCGATGAAGGCGCTGGAGGCGGCGGCCGGGCTCGACCGCCGCAACCACGAACTGGCCCGGTTCCTGGGCGAATCGCACTTCCAGGAGGGCCGGCTGGAGCGCGCGCTGGAGCACTTCGACCGCCTGCTCGAGGCCAAGCCGAACCACATCCAGGGGCTCGTCTACACCGGCGTCATCCAACTCCAGCAGGGCGACGAGCAGCGCGGCCAGGAGTTCCTGGAGAAGGCCGTGATCCTGCACCCGGACGCGTTCCTGCCGCATTTCTGCCTGGGGGCGTCGCTCGCCGGCAGGGGACAGTTGAAGTCCGCGGCCGCGTTCCTCGAGCGGGCGGTCGAGATCGACGTCGTGCCGCAGGCGCTCTACCTGCTCGGCCGCTGCCACTACGAAACGGGCCGGCCGGCCAGGGCGATCGAGTCGCTGAGCCGCGCGGTTCAGCTCGATCCCGCCTTCGAGGAGTGCCATCACCTCCTCGGTCTCTGCTACCTGGACCGGCGCTGGAACCGCAAGGCGCTCGCCGCGTTCCGCACGGCGCAGCAGTTGAACCCCAGGCGCATGCGCTACCGCGACCTGGTGGCCTACCTCTCGGGCCGCTCCGGCGCCGACTTGCCCAGGACCAGCCCCGCCGCGGCGGACTGGGTCAGCCGCGGCGAGCAGGCGATCCGATCCGGCGAGGCGCCGGAAGCGCTCCGCTGCTACCGCGAGGCGCTGGCGCTCGATCCGGACAACCCGGCCCTGCTGATGTCCTGCGCCCTCGCCTGCCTGCGGCTCGACCGCAGCCAGGAGATCCGCCCGCTGACCGAGCGGGTGCTCGCATCGAAGCCGGGCGAGATGCTGCGGGCGACCGCCTACGCGACCCTGATCGAGGCGCTGCGCAGCGAGGGCAGGTACCGGGACGCGAACGACGCCGGGCAACGGCTGCTCGACGAGGCAGGCTCCAACTTCTCGAAGAGCATCGCCTACTACGAGATGGCGTACAACCTGGCGGAGATGGACGAGGACCTGGACCAGGCCCTCGACTTCGCGCGCCGGTCCCTGGAGCACGCCCCGGAGGAGTTGCGCCAGTTCCCGCTAGCCGCCCTGGGCTGGGTCCACTACAAGCGCCAGGAGCTGGACGAGGCGATCGAGTTCCTGTCCCAGTCGACCGAACTCGGACCGTCGACCGCGGCGCTCACCCGCCTGGGCATGGCGCTCCTGGCATCGGGAGACGAGGACGGAGCGCGCGGCGCCCTGGCTCAGGCCCGCCGGCTCGACGAGCGTGGCGGCGCGATCGAGGAGAAGATGATGGAGTTCATGAAGGACTCCGCGCGCATCATCGAGCGGGTGCGGCGCTAGTCGAACCAGGGATCGCGGCGGCCGAGCCTGCTGTCCAGGGCGGCGCCGATGCCGACGCAGGTGACGATGGTCCAGGCCCAGCCGCCGGCCCAGGGCGCCATCTTGACCAGGCCCAGGGCCAGCAGCCCGCACAGGGCGGCTGCCAGAGGCCGACCAGCCAGGCCCAGACGGTCCGGCAGCAGACGCGCGCCCACCGCCAGGAACACCGCCACCGTGCCCCACAGCTTGCAGACCAGGATCGCCACGCCGCAGACGGCGAGCAGGGGCGCGCCGACCAGCGCCGGCGCCACCGCGGTCAGCACCGCGAAGGTCACGGCCACGGCGAGTACCGCCACCAGGCCCGCGAAGAAGTTGCGAAACGGCCGCTCGAGCACGCTCTGAGCCGTCGCCGTCAACGCCGGGTCGAAGCCGGCCACCAGCACGACAGTCACCAGCAGCCAGGTCAGCAGCAGGGCGAGGTTCAGCAGCGCCACCGCGGGCGACAGCGCGGCCTGGCCGAGCACCGGCCCTTCCGCGAGAACGACCAGCGACGACGGCGCGCCCGGGTAGGCCACCGTACGGCCTTCGACGATGGCGCCCGACTCGGCGTCGACGCGGCCGCCCAGCACGAACACGTCGCCGCCGAGCCGCGCCGACGGACCTAGTTCGACATCGCCGCCGAGCACGATCACGTCGCCCTGAACGACGCCGTCGACGCGGGCGTCGCCGTTCAGGACGACCGCATCCGACCGCGCCTCGCCGCTGAGCTCCAGGTCTCTCCCGATGGCGAGTAGCTGGTCCCGGGCAATCGCGTCCGGGGCGACCACGACGGCCGGTTCGTCACTTCCCGCCGTCGACTCGACCGCGGCGCAACCCAGCGTCGCCGCAGCGACGGCGAGCAGGACGAGGCCATGGACGGCCCGATGGAGGCGGAGTCTCACCACGGGCGGACCATCGTAGCCGCCGGAGCAAAGCGGTCCCCGGTGCGCCGACGGGCGCTAGCGGCGGGATCGTTGCCGCGCCGACGCCTTCGCACCCCGCCGGAGCAGCGAGAACAGGAGGCCGGTCAGGCCAAGGATCGCCGCGCCGCCGAACAGCAGGGCCGGCGTCGCCGGCTCCAGGGCCGAGGACATGGCCACGTTGAGGCCGCGCCAGGAGGCGTCGAGCAGGCCGGCGCCGAGCATGCCGATGGTGACCGTGAAGTCGAACAGGGTCGCCGCCGCGGAAGCCGCCGAGCCTGCCGCCGGCGTGAGCGTCGCGAGGGCCGCCAGCGCGCCGCCGAACAGCGCGACCAGGGCGGCAGCGGCCACGGCGGCGCGACGGCGAACGGCGGGCCGCGTCGCGCGGAGGTCGATCGCCAGCGGCTCCGGAGCGAACCGTTCCGCCGCCAGAAGCTCGTGAAGCGCCGAGAGACCCCGCGCCTCGTCCCGGCACGCCGCGCATCCCGCCAGGTGCTGCTCCGCCATCCGGCGCTCCGCTTCGCTGACGGCGCCGTCGACGTAGGCGTCGATCAACTCGGCCTGGGAACAGGCGCCACTCTCCATGATCCTCGACCTGTCTGAACTCGTCATCGCCGTTACTCCGCCGTCCGTCAGTCGGTGAGGTAGTCGGCCAGCCGTGCCTTCAACATCCGGCGGCCGCGAAACAACTTGTTCTTGACGGTGCCCAGGGGCATGCCCTTGAACTCCGCGATCTCTTCGTAGGTCATCTCGGCGAAGTGTCTCAACTGGATCAACTCCCGGTACTCCTCTTTCAGCCCGTCGATCGCGGCGCCGATGGCCTGGCGCCGTTCCACGTTCCGCAGCGTTCGGTAGGGGTCCCTTTCCTCGCTTTCAAACTCCCGCTCCTGCACCTGCCCGTCCACCCCGACCCGCTGTATCGGAACCAGCTTCAGGCGCCGCTTCCGGATCAGGTCGATCGCGGCGTTCTTCGCCACCCGAAACAGCCATGTCGAGAACCGGTACCTGGGGTTGTAACGGTCGAGGGCCCGGTAGACCCTCAGAAACACTTCCTGCGAAAGCTCTTCGGACTCCTGGAAGTTGCCGAGGAAGCGATTCAGGTAGTTGATCAGCCGGCCCCGATACCTCTCGACGAGATCGGTGTACAGGGCGGCCTCGCCGTCCAGAATCGCAGCCACCAACTCTTCGTCGGTCGCCCGAGTTGCCTCCACAGCCTTCACCTACGTCGCCCGCTTCCGATTGTTGCGGCCTGACCGCGGCAGTCGCGAACCATCGAGCCTACGTCGCCCGCTTCCGATTGTTGCGGCCTGACCGCGGCGGTCGCGAACCACCGAGCCTACGTCGCCCGCTTCCGATTGTTGCGCGGCGGTGCGAGAGCAGGGCGAGCGGCGGACCGCCCCGCGACCACGCCTGCTGTAGCCTTTCCGCTCGCGGCACGGACGGCCGCCGCCCTCCACCGCGCCGCAGAGAGTAACCGGGTCACCCTTGGCAAACCTGATCCACGCACGCGGGCTGGGCATCCGGTTCGGACTTCACTGGGCGCTGGCCCACGTCGACCTCGACTTCGAAGCCGGGGGGCGGCTGCTGCTGGCCGGCGCCAACGGTTCCGGCAAGACGACCTTGCTGAGACTGATCGCGGGACTCCGGCGGCCAACGGCGGGTGATCTCACTGTCGGCGGCAGGCGACCCTTCGAGGATCGCGCCGGCGCCCGCCGCGAGCTGTCCCTGGTTTCCCACCACGACTATCTCTACGACCGGCTGACCGCGATGGAGACGCTCCGGCTCTGGAGCGAGCTCTGCGACGGCGACCCGGACCGCGGAAACCTCGCCGACCTGCTCGAAGAGGTCGGGCTCGAGGCCGCCGCCGACCGCCAGGTGGGCGGCTTCTCCGCCGGCATGAGAAAGCGGCTGATCCTCGCCCGCTGCCGTCTCGAGAACCCGCGGCTGCTGCTGCTCGACGAACCGTTCGCGGCGCTCGATCCTGAGGGCCAGACCCTGGTCGAGCGCTGGATCGAACGCTTCGCGGAGGGCGGCGGCTCGCTGATCGTCGCGTCCCACGCGATCGAGCGGGCCTCCCGGCTATGCCGGCGGGCGCTCCTGCTGGAGCAGGGCCAGGCCGCCTGGCGCGGCGAGGCCGCCGGGCTCGACGCCGCCTGGCGCCGGAGGCTCGAGTGAAGCTGGTCCGCCCGGTGCTCGTGCTGCTGCTGAAGGACCTGCGCGTCGAGTGGCGGGGACGGGTCCGCTTCTTCTCGATCGTCCTGTTCGGCGGCATCACGCTGGTCCTGTTCTCCTTCGCGATCGACGCCGACGGCGACATGGCGGCCACGATGGCCCCCGGCTTTCTCACCCTTGCCCTGCTGCTGAGTTCCACCCTGGGCCTTTCCGAGTCCTTCCGCGTGGAGCGCGAGAACCGCTCCCTCGAGGGCCTGCTGCTGCTGCCGGTCGAGCCGGCGGTCCTGTTCTACGCCAAGGCGATGGGCAACTTCGTCTTCCTCGCGATGCTGGCGCCCGTGCTCGTGCCCTCGGCGATCATCCTCTACAGCGTCGAAACCGGTCCGGCCGGATTGCTGGGCGTGATCGCGGTCTGGCTGCTCGCCGCCGCGGCCCTCGCCGCCCCCGGAACGCTGTACGCGGCGATGACCAGCCGGGCCGCCAGCCAGGACGTCCTGCTGCCTCTGCTTCTCTTCCCCCTGGTCATCCCGGTGCTGATCGCGTCGGTCCGGAGCGCGGAGCTGCTGCTCCACGGAGATCCGATGAACCAGGCCCCGAGCTGGCTCCTGCTGCTGGCGGCCTTCGATGTAATCTACTGGGCGCTCGGAGGCGTGCTGGCCAGGGTCGCGATGGAGGAATAGGGCGTTCGCACAGGGGCCCGAGAGGGAGCAAACGAAACGTGGACGGCGTTATAGTCGGCGGTTGGGGATGGGTCATCGCCGCCTATGCATCGGCGGGCGTGGCTCTCGCCTTCTACGTCTACAGCCTCTTCGTCCGCCGGCGGCGAGTCGAAGCGAAAGCGCCCTCGGAGGATCAGAGGTCTTCACAGGACCAGAGCAATGAGCACGGAACCCACGACACGGACCCCTGACGCCGGACCCGCTCCCAGGACCCGGCGGCTTCTCCTGCTGGCCGCGAGCGGCGCCGTTGCCCTGGCGCTCTCGGTTCTAGCCTTCGGCGACGTCGGCGAGAACCTCGTCTACTACTGGAGTCCCTCGGAACTCCACGAGGCGGGCCCGGAAGCGGTCGGCGCCAGCATCCGGCTCGGCGGACTCGTCGAGAAGGGTTCCGTGAACCGCAGCGCCGACGGCCTGACCCTGGAGTTCACGGTCACCGACGGACTGTCACAGGTCGACGTGCGCACGACCGCCGTGCCCCCGGCCATGTTCCGGGAGGGCATCGGCGTCGTCCTCGAAGGGACGATGCGCGAGGACGGCCGGTTCGACACCGCGCGCCTGATGGTGAAGCACGACAACGAGTACCAGGCGCCCGACGTCCACGACCAGCGCAGCATGGAGGAGTTGATCGACTCCATGCAGTTCGACGCGTGACCTCGGCCCTGGGCCAGGGGTTCGTCCTCCTGGGCCTGATCGCGGCCGGCTTCGGCACCGCCTTCGGCTACATCGCGGGCGTCAGGCGTTCGGCCGCCGGCCTCCGCCTGACGCGGCGGCTGGCGCTGCTGTTCGCCGTCGCCATGGTCGGAGCCTGCGCGGTCATGTGGTACGCGCTCCTGAGCCACGACTTCTCCGTCTCCTACGTCGCCCAGGTGGGGTCGCTGGCGACGCCGCTTCACATCACGATCTTCTCCCTGTGGTCATCGCTGGAGGGATCGATCCTCTTCTGGGGGTTGATCCTGGGCCTCTACATCGCCGCGGCGGCAACCTTCCAGCGCCGCGGGCACGAGGACTACCTCGCCTACACCCTGGCCACGCTGCTCGGCATCGGTACCTTCTTCACGTTCCTCATCGCCAGCGTCGCCGATCCGTTCGCGCCCACCCCGCCGCCCGTGCCGGTCGACGGCCCCGGGCCCAACCCGCTGCTCCAGAACCACCTGCTGATGGCGATCCACCCGCCGATGCTCTATCTCGGCTACGTCGGCATGTCGGTGCCGTTCGCCATGGCGGTCGCGGCGCTGCTCCGCGGCCAGTTGGGCGCCACCTGGCTGCGGCCGATGCGCCGCTGGCTGCTGGTGCCGACCTCCTTCCTCACCGCCGGCATCATGCTCGGCGGCTGGTGGTCGTACGAGGTTCTCGGCTGGGGCGGCTACTGGGCCTGGGACCCGGTCGAGAACGCCTCCTTCCTGCCCTGGCTGACCGGCATCGCGGCGCTTCACTCGGGAATCGTGCAGCAGCGCCGCGGCACCCTCAAGGCCTGGACCGTGATCCTCATCATGATCACCTTCCTGCTGACCATCCTGGGCACCTTCCTCACCCGCTCCGGCGTCGTGAACTCGGTCCACTCGTTCACGCAGAGTCCGATCGGCCCGGTGTTCCTGGGATTCCTCGGCCTGTGCGCCGCGGCCGTCGTCGTGCTGCTCGCGCTCCGGATCGACACCCTGGTCTCCGAGCCCTCGAACGAGCGGCTGGTCAGCCGCGAAGGCGCCTTCCTGCTGAACAACCTGCTCTTCGTCAGCCTGATGTTCACGGTGCTCGTCGGCACCATCTACCCGATCGTCGCCGAGTCGCTGCGCGGCGTGAAGGTCAGCGTCGGCGAGCCCTACTTCAACCGCATGGCGGTGCCGCTGTTCGCCGGACTGCTGCTGCTGATGGGCGTGGGGCCGGCACTGCCCTGGGGCGGCAGCGACCCGAAGCTGGTCCGCCGGGCCCTGGTGCGTCCGCTGCCCGCGGCCGCCGTCGGGCTCGCGGTGGCGCTCCTGTTCGGCGCCCGCTCCGCGCCGGTCCTCATCGTCTCCGCCTTCGCCGGCTTCGCGCTCTGGGTCACCGCCGACCAGGGCCTGCGGCCGGTCCGCTCGCGACCCCGCCGCCAGGACGGGAAGGGGCCGCTCGCCGCCCTGCTCGTGGCGCCCGACAGGCTCGGCGCCTACGTGGTCCACCTGGGTGTACTCATCACCTTCGTCGCGGTCGCCGTGTCGTCGACCTTCCAGCGTGAGGCGGAGTCGACCCTGCGCGCCGGCGACACCCTCCGGCTGGCCGGCTACGAGATGACCTTCCGCGGTGCCGAACGGGTCCAGGAGCCGCACCTGATCCGCCACCAGGCGGAGGTCGAGGTCTCGACCAACGGCAGGAGCCGCGGCGTGCTCTACCCGTCGCTCAACATCTACCCGAACCAGCGGGAACCGATCGGCACCCCGGCGGTCCGCACCAGCGCGGGCCACGATCTCTACCTGACGCTGATGAACGTCGGCAGCGACGGATCGATCGGGCTGCGGGCGATCACGACGCCGCTGGTCGCCTGGATCTGGATCGGCGTCGTCGTCATGTGCCTGGGCACCGCCCTGTGCCTGATCCCGACCGCCGCCGAGCGGCGCGCGACGACGCCGCGGGCGGTTCCCGACCTCGCCGCCTCACCCGCGGGGGGCGGTCGATGAACCGCAAGGTCCTGCTCGTGGGTCTCGGCCTCGCGCTGCCGCTGCTCGTGCTGCTCGGGTTCGGTTTCCGGCACGACCCGCAGATCGTCGAGTCGCCGCTGGTCGGCAAGCCGGCGCCCAGCTTCCGGCTCGCCGACCTCGACGGCAACATCGTCGACCTGGCGGAGCTGCGCGGCAAGCCGGTCATCGTCAACTTCTGGGCCACCTACTGCGTGCCCTGCCTGTACGAGCACCCGCTGTTCATGGAGGGCGCGAGGCGCTGGCAGGGCGAGATCCAGTTCCTCGGCGTGATCTTCCAGGACGACCCCGAGACGATCGCGGAGTTCAACATCGACTACGGGAGCTGGGGTCCGTCGCTGATCGACGAGGGCGGCCGGGTCGCCATCGCCTACGGCGTCTACGGACCGCCGGAGACCTTCTTCATCGACCGCGACGGCGTGATCGTCGACAAGGCGATCGGCTTGTTGTCGCCGGATCAGCTCCTGGACGTCGCCAACCGCATGCTGGCGCGGCCCGCCGCGGCGACCGGCTGACATGCGCCGCGCAACCGCCCTTCCGGGGCTGCTGGCGCTGCTGGCCGTGTTGGCCGTCGCGGCGCCGGCATCGGCCCAGGAACCCGACACGCCTCCACGAGTCGCTCTGCCCGCGGCCGAGGGCGAGTACCGGCCCGGGCTTGGCGTCGAGACCTCTCACGAACTGGGCGATCCGCTCGGCCGTCCCCTCTCCGGCGAGGAGCTCGACCGCGCGGTAGTCGAGGTCGCGGCCGACATCCGCTGCCCCAAGTGCCAGGCCCTCTCGATCGCCGACTCCGGCGCCGCGTCAGCGCAGGCGATGCGGGCGGAAGCGCGGTCCCTGCTCTCCCAGGGCTACACCCGTGAGCAGGTCGTCGGTTACTTCGAGCAGCGCTACGGCGAGTTCGTGCTGCTCGAGCCGCGGGCCCGCGGGCTCAACCTGATCGTCTGGGCGGCGCCGGCCGGGATCGTCCTGATCGGCGGCCTGCTCGTCGCCCTTCGCCTGCGGCAACGACGGCGAAGCGCCGACGAGGACCTGGACACCTATCTGCGACAGGTGGAGCAGGAGACGGCGACCTGACTGTCGTTGCGACGATCGCCCTCGTCGCCGCCGTCCTCGCCGGTCTGGGAGTCGGGTTCGCCTTCCTGCCACGGGAGGCCGCTGCGCGCGCCGCCGCGCTCGAGCTCCAGCGCGTCGACCTCCTGAACCGGCGTGAGGACCTGCTCGCCCGGCTGAAGCGGAAAGGCCTGGAAGCCGCCGACCGCCGCCGGCTCCAGGTGTCTCTGGCCCGCGTGCTGAAGGAACTCGACGAAGTCGAGGAGGCGATCGCCGGCATCGTCCCGGCGGGCGGCGCCAAACGGCAGGAAGCAGCGCCGGCCGGCCGCGCCTTCGTCCAGGCGCACCCCTTGCTCTCCGGCGTCCTGCTCGGCGGCGGCGTGGTCGGCCTGGTCGCCGCGCTGGTCATCTGGGCGCAGTCCGACGCCCGGCCCGATCCGCAGGCTGAGCAGGCGATGGCGCAGGGCGGCGGCGAGACGGACTTCCGCGGCCAGCCGCCGCTGCCGCCCGAGCTGGTGTCCCGAGCCGAGGAATTGCGGCGGCAGATCGACGCCGATCCCTCGGACGTCGACGCGATGCGCGCCCTGATGCAACTGCAGCTCGCCAACGGCCGCGCCTTCGACGCCTTCCAGACCGCCCAGCTTGCGCTGCAGGTCGCCCCCGAGGATCCCGACGCGCACTTCGTCTCGGGCCTCGTGCGCCTCCAGATGGGTCAGACCCAGGTCGCCCTCGACTCCCTGGACCGGTCGCTCCGAAGCGACCCCGGCCACGAGCAGGCGGCCCTCATGCGAGGCCTGCTGCTGCTGCAACTCGGCGACCGCGAAGGCGCCATCGCGACCTGGGAGAGCGCCAACACCGCCCGCTCCAGCCCCCGGCTCGAGCAGGTCACCGCCCTGGCCCGCGAAGGCAGGACGTTCGACGAAATCGTCAACAACCCGCTCTAGCTAGGCCAAGCCCAGCCGGCGGGCGATCTCGGCCGCGACGTCCCGTTTCCGTTCGGTACCCCGGGTGCGGACCCTCAGGTCCGCCTGCCGGTACGAGTCGAGCCGGCTCTCGTACAGCGCCCGGGCCTGGTCCGGCGACTCGAACAGCGGGCGGCGCTTGTGGGACTGCTGGGCGCGGCGGCAAAGAGCTTCCCACGGCGGGTCGAGCCAGACGCTGGTGCCCAGCTCGGCGATCAACCGGCGATTTCGCTCCAGGGTGAAGACGCCGCCGCCGGTGGCGATCACCGCCTGGTCGATCGCGGCGCAGCGTTCCAGAACCGCCGTTTCGCGTTCGCGGAAGTAGCTCTCGCCACGTGCGACGATCAGGTCGGCCACCGGCTGGCCTTCGTGCTCGGCGATCTCCGTGTCGAGATCCAGGAAGGTCCAGCCCAGCGACCGGGCGAGCCGCCGGCCGATCCGGCTCTTGCCGGCCGCCATGAAGCCGACGAGGAAGACGCGCATGGCGATGCCGAACGGTCAGTCGCCGTGCTTCTGCGCCCGCTCGCTCCTGAGCGCCCGCACCAGGAAGAACGTGAAGCCGCCCCACACGAAGCCGCCGATCAGAACCAGAACGAGGATGGCGAGCGGGGACATCGGGCAGGACTATACGTGACCCGCTGTTTCGCCTGCCCTGTATGGACTCGACCCTCAGGCGAGCGCCCGCAGCAGCCGGCGGCAGGAGGCGGCGAGATCCCCAGGATCGAGCGCCGAGACGACCGCGACGGCGTCGGCCCCGGCCTCGATCACCCGCGGGGCGCGGTCCGCGTCGATGCCGCCGATCCCGATCAGGCGCTTCGAGGTGACTTCGCGGGCCTGGGCGACACCGGCGAGCCCGACCACCGGATCGGGGCGTTCCTTCGTCGTCGTCCCGAACACCGGACCGATGGCCAGCGCGTCGACCGCCGGGTCACCATCCGCCTCCACTGCCTGCGCGCGGCCGTGGGTCGAGCGGCCGATCGGACATGCGGAAGGAATCGACAGCCGTGCCGCCGCGGGCGGCAGGTCGTCCTGGCCGAGATGGAGACCGACGCGAAGAACGGCGCGCGGGTCGCTCGCCAGAAGCGCCGCCGCGATCGCGGCGTTGTCGTTGATCCACAGCAACGGCGCATCGTCGTCGCCGTCCGCGACCGAGGCCTCCTCGAACATCGGTCCCACCGCATCGGCCAGCCGCCACGCGGCGAGGTCCGGCAGGCCCTTGGCGCGGAGCTGGATCCAGCGCGCGCCGCAATCCAGGAGGGTGCGGACCGCGCCGGTCACGGTCACCGGTTCGGAGCCGAAGAAACCCGTATCGACGATCGCGTAGAGGCGGTTCGCCGGGGGACGCAGCACCGGTCGACGAGCGGTCATCCCTCTCCCGCCGGCTCCAGCCGATCGAGAAATCCGGTGTCCAGATCGGCCTCCGCGAACGGCCGCGACTCGACGATCCTGCGCATCAGCGGCAGCGTGGTGCGGATGCCGTCGACCTCGAACTCCCGGAGCGCCCGGGCCATCCTCGATACCGCCTCGGCGCGGTCCTTGCCGTAGGCGACCACCTTGGCGAGCAGCGAGTCGTAGTGCGGCGGCATCGCGCCCCCTTCGAAACCGTGACTGTCGACCCGGACGCCGGGGCCCGCGGGAGGCCGGAAACGGCGCAACGTACCGGGCGACGGCGCGAAGGTATCCGGATCCTCCGCATTGATCCGGCACTCGATCGCGTGGCCCGAGGTCTCGATGCCGTCCGGAAGGCCCAGGGGCTCACCGGCCGCGGCGACGATCTGGAGCTTGACGAGGTCGACTCCCGTCACCGCCTCGGTGACCGGATGCTCGACCTGGATCCGGGTGTTCATCTCCAGGAAGTGGAAGCGGTCGCCGTCGACCAGGAACTCGACCGTTCCCGCATTGGAGTAGCCGACGCGCCTGGCAACTCGCAGCGCGGCTTCGGCCAGCGACCGCCGGAGCTCGGAGCTGATCGAGGGCGCCGGCGCTTCCTCGAGCAGCTTCTGGTGCCGGCGCTGGATCGAACAGTCGCGTTCGCCGAACTGCAACGCGCGGCCGAACGAATCGCCGAAGACCTGCACCTCGATGTGGCGCGGGCGCTCTACCAGCCTCTCCAGCATGAGTTCGCCGCTGCCGAAGGCCGCCCGGGCCTCGCTAGCGGCAGCGTCCAGGGCCGCTTCGAGACCGGTCTGGTCGCGAACGGCCCTCATGCCGCGGCCCCCGCCTCCCGCCGCGGCCTTCAGCATCAGCGGATAACCGACATCCCTGGCCAGCGCCACCGTCTCCTCGAGCGATGCCGGCGCCGGACCGCCCGGCAACACCGGCACGTCGGCCGCGATCGCGGCTTCACGCGCCCTCGTCTTGTCTCCCAGGGTACGGATCGCGGACGGCGACGGTCCGATCCAGGCCAGGCCGCAACGCCCGACGGCATCGGCGAAGTCCGCGTTCTCGGCCAGGAACCCGTACCCCGGATGGACCGCCTGCGCCCCGGTGATGCTCGCCGCGGCGAGCAGGTTCTGCTGGTGAAGGTAGCTCGCCGCGGGCGCCGGTGGACCGACACAGACGGCCGTGTCCGCCAGGCGCACGTGCAGCGCGTCCCGGTCGACCGTGCTGAAGACGGCGACCGTTTCGATGTCGAGGTCGCGGCAGGCGCGAATGACGCGGACCGCGATCTCGCCGCGGTTCGCGACCAGGATCTTCCGGAACGGCCGCGCGGCGCTCGCCTCTCCCGGCAGCGCGGTCTTCAAGTCTGAATCACGAACAGGGGCGCGCCGAACTCGACCGGGTCGCCGTTGTCCGGCACCACGGACGAAACCGTCCCCGAGACATCGGCCTCGATCTCGTTCATCAGCTTCATCGCCTCGACGATGCAGACGACCTGACCCTTCTCGACCCGCCCGCCGATCTCGACGTAGGGCGGGGAGTCCGGACTCGGCGCCGCGTAGAACGTCCCCACGATCGGCGACGTCAGCACGTGCCCATCGAGCGCCGGCTCCTCGGCCGCGGGCACATCTTCCAGGGCCGATGGCGGAGTGGTCGCCTGCGTTGCCGCCGCCGGGGCCGGCGCGGGCCGTGGCGCCCCCGCGGCGCCGCCCCGATCGCCACCCACTCGCACGTAGAGACCATCGACCTGGTACTCGACCGAGAGATCCGAGCCGCCCCGGCGCTCCTCGGCCACGAAGCGAATCAGAGCCTGGATTTCCTCATTGCTCAGCACGGTCCGGCACCTCCCGGGCGCGGATTGTAGCCCGCGGCGGGAGCACTCCCAGACGCTCGAGCGCCTCGCGGGCCCGCCGGTTGGCCGGCTCGGCCGAAAGCACCCGCTGGAAGATCGCGATCGCTTCCCTGCGGTGGCCCTGAGCGAGGTACAACTCGCCGATCGTCACCGTCGGCTTCGGCGAGGTCGGGCTCTCCCCGGCGGCCACGGCCCGGCGGTCTACTGGCCAGTGACCTGGACGAACTTCGTCACTTCGTCCGAGCCGAGCGAGTTGGTGGCCCGGAAGGTGACCGCGTAGGTGCCCGGCTGGTCATACGTGTGCGTCGGGTTCTGGCGCGTGCTCGTGTTGCCGTCGCCGAAGGTCCACAGCCAGCTCGTCGTGCGGCCGTCCGTCGTGTCCTCGAAGGCGACCAGCAGGTTCCTGGTGTTGAAGGTGAAGTCGGCCCGCGGCAACCGCTGAATCGCGACGCTGACGTTCGTCGTAACGAGCTGGCCGCCGCCGCTGCCCACGTCCACGCCGACCTCGAAGCTGTCCCCCGACACCGTGTCGAGATCGCCGGACGAGACGACGAGCCGGTCCGACGCCGTGCCGTCCGCGGCAGTCGATATCAGCGTCCCGCCCGAATCGAGCGTGCCGATCTCCGCCCGGAAGTTGACCTCCGCCTTCTCGAGCGGCTGGCCGCGGTCGTCACGGACGATCGCCAGCAGATCGGCCTCGCCGCCGGTTTCGGGGACGCTGTTCGGCGTCACCTGCACGGTCACCGAAGCCGGCGACAGGCCGAGCTGCACGTCGATCGTCGCCGTCTCGGAACCGCCGGTGTTGGCCGACACCGTGGCGACACCGAACTGGCCGTCGGCCTCCAGCATCGCCAGCGCCTCGCCCCGGTCGTCGACGCCGACACTTGGCGGAATCGTGCCGAGCGTCGTCGTGAGACGGATCAGGGTGCCACGGCTGACCGGTGTTCCGTTCGGCCTGAGCGCGACGACCCGGATCTCGGCGCTCCCGTCCGACGGGATGCGATCCGGGTTCGCACTGATCGTGATCAGCGTCCCCGACGGGGCAACCGGACTCGTCTTGTCACACGCCGCGAAGACCGCCAGCAACAAGCTGGCGGCCATGGCGGCTGGCAGGAATCGGCGCCGTGTTTCCATCTCTTGAATCAGTATACGAACGCTGCCGGAAGAGCGTCTACTCGCTTTGGGCCCGTCCGGCGCCGACCCAGATCAGTCTGGTCACTTCGTCAGATCCCACCGAGTTGCCGGCCCGCAGCGTCACCGCGTAGTAGCCCGGCTCGGGGAAGGTGTGGGCCGGGCTCTGGCGCGTGCTCGTGGCACCGTCTCCGAAGTCCCACTGTCTGCTCGTCACCTGCCCCGCGGAAACATCCCTGAATGCGACCAGCAGGCCGCCGGGGCTGTACTTGAAGGCAGCGTCCGGCTGTCGCTGGATGCGGACGGCGACGTTCTCCGTCACCAGTTGTCTGCCGCCGGAGCCGACCGCCGCCGACAACCAGAACCTGTTCTCCTCCACCGCGGCAAGTTCAACGGCCGTCACGGTGAGCCGATCGGTCACGCCACCGTCCGGTCCGGTTGTAACAAGCCGTCCTCCGGAGCCGAGCGAGCCGGTCTGGGTGAGGAAGTTCACCCTCGCGTTCTCCAGCGGCCGCCCGCGGTCGTCGCGGACGATGGCGAACAGCTCGACCTCCCCGCCGCTCTCCGGCACGCTGCTCGGCGTCACCTGGACCGTCACCGACCCGGCCGCAGCTTCCACGTCTTGGGCAAGAGCCGGCGCCACCGCAAAGCCAAGCAGCACCGCGCCCAGAATCGCTACCAGAACAAGGTGTGTTCGACGAGTTCCCATCATTCTGTTTCCCTCCTTGATCTCGTTTCCGACCGTCAAGGATCTCTACGGAGGCCCGCGGATTCGCGTCTACTCCAGTATGGAGCCGGCCTGACGGCCGGCACGTTTCTCCAGCCGCCTTCGGCGGCGGCGGGTCAGAAGACCCGCGTACCCAGCCTGTGCCGCCTCCACATCGGCAACCGACGACGTCCAGCCCGGAGAGGTCCGGGGAGGGGTCCCCAGCGGGCTGGAGGCAACCGACTCCCGGCGCCGCTACGCCCACCACCGCCGATGTGAAGGGCAGCCGACCGAAGCGAGCGCTCCGTCCCATCCACCAAGAAAGCGCAAGCGGCCGCTGGGGACCCCTCCCCGGACCTCTCCAGGCGGGCCAGCACCTACGCCGTCGCAGAAGCCGACGAAGACGGTCCCTGGCGGCGTTTCACGGCGCGCACGGCGGACAGGTTCTCGAGGGACTCCTGGAGACGGTTGAGGTGCTTTCGGTTGCGCACGTCGACGACGACGTCGATCGACGCCTCGCCGGCGCCGCGGCTGCGGCTCTCGATGTGGCGGATGTTGCTGCCCTGCTTGGCGATCGCCTCGGTCACCCGGGCCAGGACGCCGGGGCGGTCGCGGGTCTCGATGACCAGGGTGACCGCGAACATCGAGTCGTGGCGGCGGGCCCACTCCACCCGGATCTCGCGTTCCGGGTGGTACAGCAGGTTGCGCACGTTGGGGCAGTCGACCGAGTGGACCGAAACGCCGCGCCCGCGGGTCACGAAGCCGATGATGTCCTCGCCCGGCAACGGGCTGCAGCAGCCAGCGAAGAAGGCGAGCATGTCGTCCTCGCCCTTGACGACCAGCTTCGCCTGGTCGCGCGGCATCACCTTGCTCACCGCGCGGCGCAGACGGCCGGGTTCCTGGTCGCGGTGACGCAGCCGCTCGGCCGGCAGCACCGCGCGCAGCACCGGCTTGACCGACCCGCGTCCGAAGCCGAGCCGGCTGAACAACTCCTCGATGCCGGAGTAGCCCTCGGCGGCGACGAAGTCCGCCATCTCCTTCGACTCGAAGATCCGGCGCGGACTGACCCGGTAGCGGCGCAGTTCGCTGGCCAGCATCGTACGGCCGATCTCGATCGCCCGCTTCTTCTGCTCGGCGTTGATCCAGTGGCGGATCTTGCTGCGGGCCTTCGGCGTGGCGACGATGTTCAGCCAGTCCCGGCTGGGCTCCCGGTTCGGGTTCGTCGTGATCTCGACGATGTCGCCGTTCTTCAGTTCGGTCCGCAACGGCACCAGCCGGCCGTTGACCCGGGCGCCGCTGCAGTGGTGGCCGAGCTCGGTGTGGATCCGGTAGGCGAAGTCGAGCGTCGTCGCGCCGCGCGGGAAGGAGAGCACGTCGCCCTTCGGCGTGAACACGTACACCTCGTCCGGGTACAGGTCGATCTTCAGCGCGCTCATGAAGGTGCGCGGATCGGGCGTTTCCTGCTGCCACTCCAGCAGTTGCCGCAACCAGACGATGCTGGCGTCGTTCTCGTCCGTGTCGAGCTGGCCTTCCTTGTATCGCCAGTGGGCGGCGACGCCCTCCTCGGCCAGCAGGTCCATCGCCCGGGTCCGGATCTGAACCTCGAACGGCTGCCCACCGCGCCCGACCACCGTCGTGTGCAACGACTGGTAGAGGTTCGGCTTCGGCATCGCGATGTAGTCCTTGAACCGGCCCGGGATCGGGTGCCAGAGCTGATGGACGACGCCGAGCGCGGCGTAGGTGTCCTTCACGTCGACCGTGATGATCCGGAAGGCCAGGAAGTCGTACAACTCCGGCAGGTCGATCTGGCGCTCCTGGAGCTTCCGGTAGACCGAGTAGTAGCCCTTCACCCGGTAGCTGATCTCGCCCTCGATGTCCGCCTTGCCCAGCGCGTCGCGCAGCCGCCCGGCAATCCGCTCCATCGTCCGCCGAGCCCCCTTGAGCCGCTCGTCGAGCTGCCGGCGGAGATCCTCGTACTGGCGCGGGTGAATGTGCTGGAAGGCCAGGTCCTCCAGCAGCCACTGGATCCGCGACATGCCCAGCCGGTGCGCCAGCGGCGCGTAGATCTCGAGCGTCTCCCGCGAGATGCGCCGGCGCTTCTCCGTCTCCAGGTGCCCCAGGGTCAGCATGTTGTGGAGGCGGTCGACCAGCTTGACGACGATCACCCGCAGGTCCCGCGCCGAGGCGAGGATCAGCTTCCGGAAGCTCTCGGCCTGCACCTCGTCGCTGTGGACGTACTCGTGGCGGCCAATCTTCGACACACCGTCCACCAGGTCCGCGATCTCGGAACCGAACCGGGAGGCCAGGTCCTTCTTCGTCGCGCCGGTGTCCTCCAGCACGTCGTGCAGGAGCCCGACCGCGACGCTCGTCTGGTCGAACTTGAGTTCGGCCAGCATGTGGGCGACGCCCAGCGGATGGCTGATGTAGGGCTTCCCCGACCGCCGCACCTGACCCTGGTGGGCCAGTTCGGCGAAGTCGACCACGCCGCGCAGCCAGCTTTCGTCGCAGGCGCGCTCGTTCTCCTGGAGGCGGCTCAGGACATCGTCGATCCCCACGTCCCCAGGATCGCGCAGCGGCGCCGGTTCCCGGGGTCGTTCAGCAGCCTGAGCCATCGCGCGCTACCTACGCGGCCGCTGCCCTCTTCTCCCGTCGCGCGCGGCCGAAGGTGGTTTCCCAGATCAGGACGATCGGACTCGCGACGTAGATCGACGAGTAGGTGCCGACGAGCACGCCGACGAGGAGCAGGAAGGAGAAGCCGCGGATCACGTCGCCGCCGAGGACGAACAGGCAGCCGACGGCGAGCAGCGTCGTCCCCGAGGTCAGCGCGGTGCGCGACAGGGTCTGGTTCAGGCTCCGGTTCAGCACGTCGACCAGAGACTCGCGACGGTTCCGGCGCAGGTTCTCGCGCACCCGGTCGAAGACGACGACGGAGTCGTTGACCGAGTAGCCGATGACGGTCAGGAAGGCGGCGATCGTCGTCAGGTTGAACTCGTAGCCCGCGAAGGCAAACAGGCCCAGGCAGACGGCGACGTCGTGGGCGAGGGCGACCAGGGCGCCGATGCCGAAACGCAACTCGAACCGGAACCAGATGTAGGTCAGGATGCCGGCCAGGGAGAAAGCGATCGCCAGCAGGCCCTTGCGCCGCAGCTCGCCGCCGATCTGCGGCAGCACGCTGTCGCTCGACTGGACCGCGAAGTGCCCGAAGGTGGCGCCGTCCGTGATCACCGCCAGGGCCTCGGGGCTGAGCGCTTCACCCGGCTGTATCTCGGACCAGTCGCGGATCAGCCCACCGGTCCGGCGCAGGGCCATGACCGCGGCCGCCCCTTCCCGGTAGTGCTCCCGGGCGCCGATGTCGTCACCGGTCGCCCGCATGCCGTCCGGATCGGCGCCCAGCAGCATCGAGGCGAGCGCCTCGGTGCCCTGCCGGTTCAGGTCGAAGCCACTGACGTCGCTGTTGTAGCGCCGCTCCAGCGCCTCCTCGACCCGGGAGGCGCTGCTCCGCTCTTCCTCGTCGTCGGCGACCGGGGTCTTCAGGATGATCGAGTTGTCCCCCTCCTCGCCGAACGCCTGGATCGAGGCGTTCTCGATCCCCGCTTCCTGCAGCAGCCCGCGGAGCTCCTGGACGTCGGGCGGCTCGTCGAACTGCACGATCATCTGGGTGCCGCCGGCGAAGTCGATGCCCAGGTTCAACTGCCGGCTGAAGATGTAGCCGAGCGCCGCGATCACGGCCACCGCGGACAGGGTCAGGCACACGCGCCGCGCGCGCATGAAGTCGAAACTCGTGTTGCGGAAGAACTCCATTGACGCAGCCCTAGATCGACAGGCGCTCGACGCGGCCCGAGCGTGACAGGAGCAGGTCGAACAGCAGCCGGCTGTTGAAGACGGCCGTGAACACGGAGGCCAGGATGCCCACCGTCAGGGTCACCGCGAAGCCTCGGATCGCGCCGGTGCCGAAGTTGATCAGGAAGATGGCCGCGATCAGGGTCGTCAGGTTCGCGTCGAGGATCGACGACCACGCCTTGCCGAAGCCCGAAACGACCGCCGCCTTGACCGTCCGGCCGTTGTGCAGCTCCTCGCGGATCCGCTCGAAGACCAGGACGTTCGCGTCCACCGCCATGCCGATCGTCAGGATCAGCCCGGCGATGCCCGGCAGGGTGAGGGCGGCGCCGAAGTAGGCGAGGACACCGAACACCAGCACGAAGTTGAGCGCCAGCGCCACCATCGCGTTGATACCCGAAGCCTTGTAGACGACCAGCATCGCCACGATCACCAGCACGATGCCGAAGAGGAAGGCGCGGGTGCCCTGGTCGATCGAGTCCTGCCCGAGCGACGGGCCCACCGCCTGCTGCTGCAGGTAGTTGATCCCCGCGGGCAGGGCGCCCGAGCGCAGCACGGTCGCCAGGTCCTCGACCTCCTGCTGGGTGAACGAGCCGCGAATGATCCCGGAGTCGGAGATCCGGCCCTCGATGACCGGCGCCGACTGCACCTTGCCGTCGAGCACGATCGCCAGCGGCCGGCCGATGTTCGCGCCGGTCCAGTCCTCGAAGATCTGGGCGCCCTCGTGAGTCAGCGAGAAGTTGACCACCGGCTCCTGGAACTGTCCGAGCCCGGCGCGCGCCGTCTTCAGGTCGCGACCGGTGATCACGGGACGCTGCTCGAGCGCGTAGTAGACCTGACCGAGCACGTCGCCGTTCTCGTCCCGCTGGTCCTGCGCGGCGATCTCGAGGTTCTCGGGCAGGGTGCCGCCGTAACGGTCGAGGATCTCCTGGCGGTCGAAGGCCGCGCCGCCGCTCTCCGGGTAGACGGCGAGCCGGAACTCGAGGAAGGCGGTGTTCTTGATCAGGTTCTTCACCCGTTCCGGATCGTCGACGCCCGGAAGCTGAACGACCAGCCGGTTGCTGCCCAGGCCCTGGCGCTGGATCACCGGTTCGGCGACTCCGAATTCGTCGACCCGGTTGCGGATCGTCTGCAGGGCCTGGTCGATCGCCTGCTCGCGAATCGTGTTCACCTCGTCCGGCCGGCGCTCGAAGATCACTTCCTCGCCACTGCGCCGCCAGGTCCAGTACGGCACGTTCTCCTCGATGATCGTGGGCAGCAGGCCGTCCTGGTCGGGCGGCAGGCCCGAGAGCCGGAATCGGGTCGGGGTATCGGTGACCGCGCTCGTGCCCTCGACCCCCTTCTCAGCGAGTTCCTGGATCAGGCTGTCGATGTCCTTCTGCGCCTCGGCCCGCAACGCGTCGTCGGTCAGCACCTCGAGCAGCAGGTGGATGCCTCCGCGGAGGTCGAGACCCAGGTTGATGGAGTCGGCGAGCGGGAAGGCCGAGAACGCGCAGGCCGAGACGACGACCACCACGACCAGGCCCCGCCACAGCAGATTCCGGTTCATGACGTCGACTCCTCGGCCAGGCCGGTGATCGACGACTTCGTGACCTTGACTCTGACCCCGTCAGCGATCTGCAGGATGACGGTGGTCGGCTCGGTCGACACGACGTCGCCGAAGACGCCGCCCTGGGTGACGACGCGGTCGCCCTTCTTCAGCGCCTCCACGGTCGCCTGCAGTTGCTTGCGCCGACGGCGCTCCGGAGCGATCAGCAGGAAGTAGAAGATGGCGCCGATCAGGATGAGCGGCAGAAACTGAATGAGACCCGAGGGCGCTCCGCCCGTGGCCACAAACAGTGCGAAATCAGGAATCATCTCTGGTGCTCCCAGCAGCGTACTTTGGCTGGCGGCGGGCCGACCGGTCGTGGCCCCCACCGCAAAGGCGTACCCTATCGCCGTTCGGCCTCCGGTTCGCCCTCCGGGCCGACTTCCGGTAGCCGCGACGCCGCGAAGGCGGCCAGCGCACCGTCGGCGATCGCCCGCCGCAGATCGGACATGAAGTCGAGGTAGAAGCGCACGTTGTGCTCGGTCGCCAGCACCTTGCCGGTGATCTCGCCGCAGCGGAACAGGTGGTGGAGGAAGGCCCGGCTGTGGCGGCGGCAGACGGGGCAGCCGCAAGCCGGATCCACGGGCCGCGGATCCTCACGGTAGCGCGCCTTCTTGATCCTGACGATGCCGGTGGACGAGAACAGGGTGCCGTGGCGGGCGTTGCGCGAGGGCAGCACGCAGTCGAAGAGATCGACACCGAGGCCCACGGCGTGGACGATGTCCTCCGGAGTGCCCAGTCCCATCAGGTAGCGGGGCCGGTCCTCGGGCAGCGCGGGAGCGACCCAGGACAGGGCCAGCCGGCCCAGTTCGCGCTCCTCGCCGACACTGACGCCGCCGATCGCGTAACCGTCGAAGGGCAGGCCGGCGAGGTCCTCCGCGGCGGCGAGCCGCAGATCCTCGAAGAAGCTCCCCTGCACGATGCCGAACAGGCCCGCCGCCGCCGGGTCTCCGCCCGCCCCCCAGCGGTCGAGCGAGCGCCTGGCCCAGAGGTTCGTCCGCCGCAGCGCCGCCGCCGCCGCCTCGCGGTCCACCGGCCACGGCGGGCACTCGTCGAGCACCATCGCGGCATCCACCCCGACCTGCTCCTGAAACTCCACCACCCGCTCGGGCGTCAGTTCCACCGTGCCGCCGTCGTGGGGACTCCGGAAGGTGACTCCCACGTCGTCGACCCGCCGCAACCCGGCCAGGCTGAACACCTGGTAGCCGCCGCTGTCCATCGCCAGCGGACCGTCCCAGCCGATGAACTCGTGCAGGCCGCCCAGACCGGTGATCCGGTCCACGCCCACCCGCTCCAGCAGGTGGAAGAGGTTCGTCATCAGGAGCCGCGCTCCGGCCGCCTCCAGCACGTCCTGGCTCAGGCCCTTCACGGCGCCCAGGGTGCCGACCGGCATGAAGGCCGGCGTCTCGACCGGGCCGTGGGGCGTGGTCAGGCGGCCGAGACGGGCGAGCCCGTCACACGAGACGACACGGAAGCCGAAGCGACGGCCGGAAGCGTTCAGTTGAGATCGATCTCGGTGACTTCGACGTCGTCGGGCAGCGCCAGGATGAACTCCGAGTCGTCGATCGGCTCGTTCAGGACCAGGTCTTCGAGGGTGACGATTCGCTCGTCGCCGCTGGCGAGCACGATCCTGAACCTCTCGGGCAGGAAGCTCGCGGGGTCGATCCAGAGGTCGATCTCCCGAATCCTCTTCGCCACGCTCCGGTAGTCCGGCGTCAGGTGCAGGTAGTACGGGTCCCCGTCCTCCTCGGGAAACTCCGCCTGGACCGAGAAGTACTTCAACAGCGTCTCGAGGCTGCCCGCGGGCCCCATGTACTCCAGTATCTGCTCGGACAGGCGGCCCACCTCGGTCACCCTGGCGGTGCCGAGATCGACGTACCAGTAGGTCGCCACGTCGTTGTGAACGGTCATGATCAGCGGCTTCGGCTCCACGAACTCCCAGCGGAGCGCGTCCGGCGGCCGGTAGCGGAGCCAGCCACTTTCCTCCACCGGTTCCAGCAGAAGTTCGCCCTGCCGCCGCTGAAACAGCCGCGCCTGAAGCGTCACGATCAGGTTCTGCTCGTACTTCACCCGCTCGACCAGCCGGTCGAGACGCTCGCGCAGACCGAGTCCCTCGGCCGACGGATCGGGCGGCTCGGCGGGAGGGTCCGGCGACTGGGCGGGGAGGACGATGGCCGCCGTCAGGGCCAGCAACAGTCCTCCCAACCACGGCGCGATGCGGAGACGGTTCTTCATCGCTGTGAGCGAGCGCGGGGCGGCCGTAGAGTACCAACCGTGGCGACACTGGCGTTCCGCGACCCGATTCACGGCTTCATCGAGGCCGATGAACTCGAAGCCGCGCTCATCGGCACCCGGCCGATGCAGCGCCTTCGTTCGATCCGCCAACTCGGCCTGACCCACCTCGTGTTCCCCGGCGCGGAGCACAGCCGCTTCGGCCACGCCCTGGGCACGATGCACCTTGCCGGGCGCGTCTACGACACGCTGGCCGGGGCCGAGGGGACGCCGCTCGAAGCCGGCCCGAGGGCGCGCGCCCGGCGCCTGGTTCGGGCGGCCGCCCTGCTCCACGACCTCGGCCACGCCCCCTTCAGCCACTGGGCGGAGGACCTGTTCGAGGGCGGGATCGACCACGAGGAGATGAGCCGGCGCCTGCTCGGCAGCCGCGAGATCGGCGCCGCGTTCGAGCAGCACGGCCAGGGTCTCGAGGCCCGCGACGTGATCCGGCTGCTCGGCGACGACTTCGACGGACCGGAGCGGCTGCTGCCGCCTATCGTCTCCGGCGAACTCGACGTCGACAAGATGGACTACCTGCTGCGGGACTCCCTGTTCTGCGGCGTCCGCTACGGCAACTTCGACCTCGACCAGGTGATCGCCACCGTGCGGCCGCTCACCGACGGCGCCGGCGACGACCACCGGCTGGGGATCGACGCGGAGGGCCTGCACGCCGTCGAGGGCCTGATCCTGGCGCGCTACTACATGTTCACGCAGGTCTACTTCCACGTCACCGGCAAGGCGCTGGAACTCCACCTGAACGAGTGGCTGCACGAACAGGGAATCGGCTGGAGCAGCGACCCGGAGCGCTTCCTGGCCAACGACGACGGCGAAATGATGACGAGAATGCGGCGCTCGGACAGCCTGCACGCGCGGGCGATCACCGACCGCAGACACTTCCGGCTCGCCCACGAGACCGGCGAGCACCTGGACGCCGACGAGAAACGCGCGTTCGAAGAGCGCCTCGAGCCGCTGCGCGAACGCTACGGCAAGAGCATCCTCGTCTCGAACTCGGCCAAGGATCCCCACCGCCTCGGCCGCGGCCGGGTGCCGGTCCGCCACAACGGAGGGAAGCTCGTACAGCTCGAGGACGCGAGTCACTTCGTGCGTCACCTAAGGCGGATTGATCGCTACCGGGTCTACTGCAGCGAAGCCGTCCACGACGAAGTGCGGCTCGCGCTGGGCTCCTGAGCCGGGGCAGGCCCCACCAGCAGATCGTCCCGGCCGGCGGGGTGAAGCAGGCTCGCCGGGCCACCGCCTCGAAGGTGGGCCGCGAGCCGCACGATCGGCCGGCCCTCCCGCTCGAACTTCGCCTCGTAGTTCGTCCGCGGTCCTTCCGGCCAGACCCCGTCGACGCGGTCCACCGCCACCGCCGGGTGCCGGGCAAGGGTTTCCGCCACCGCCTCGCCGTACTCCAGGTGGTCGGTGGCGAAGAACAGCCTTCCTCGCGGCGGATCGAGCAGCGACAGCACCAGGTCGACGGTGCGCGGGTCGAGCAGCCGCCGGCGGTGGTGCCGGCTCTTCGGCCAGGGGTCGGGGAAGTAGACGTGGACCGCGCGCGCCATGCCCGCAGGCAGCAGGGTCGCGATCAGATAGAGCGCCTCGCCGCGTAGCAGTACGACGTTCGAGAGGCGGCGCGAGGCCGCCCGCCGGGCTGCCAGGCGGAAGTACTTCGACGCCATCTCGACCCCCAGGAAGGGGCGGGAGCCGGCGGCGGCAGCCGAGGAAACGAGGAAACGGCCCTTGCCGAAGCCGAGTTCGACTTCCCAGTCCGAGCGTTCCGCGAATGCCGCCCGCAGCTCGGCCCGGCAGGAGGCGAGGTCGCGCACCGACAGGGCGGCCGGTTCGGCGCCGGGCCAGACGAGGACGGGCGGTGCGCTCAGAGCAGATCCAGCCGGCCCCGGGCCACGAGCCGCTCCACGACCTCGCGGACGTCCTGGGCCCGCTCGCGCGGCACGACGAGCACGGAATCGCCGGTGCGCACGACGGCGAGGCCCTCCACGCCAATCACAGCCACCGCGCCCTCGTCCGCGAACAGGAGGTTGTCGCGGGCATCGACGGCGAACGTGTCGCCCACCGTCCGGTTGCCGTCGCCGTCCGCCGGCAGTGCCTCGGCCAGCAGTCCCCAGGATCCGATGTCGTTCCAGCCGCAGTCGGCCACGACGCAGCCGATCGAGTCGAGCCGCTCCATCAGTCCGTAGTCGATCGAGACCGACTCGAGGCCGGCGTAGATCTCGCGGCGGCGGTCCGCGCCCAGGTCGTCCGCCGCCAGCCGCTCGATGCCGGCGGCGAGTTCCGGCAGGTGCTCGCGGTAGAGATCGAGCAGCACCGTGCCCCGAAACAGGAAGATGCCGGCGTTCCAGAAGTGGCGGCCCGATGCCTTGAAGCGCGCCGCTGTCTCCGCGTCCGGCTTCTCGGTGAACCGCAGCACGGGCTCGACGCCCCCAGGCGCCCCCCGGGCGACGCTCAGGGGCTCGGCCGGCGCCTCGAGTTCGAGGTAGCCGTAGCCGGTCTCGGGCCAGGCCGGCGCGATGCCGACGGTGACGACGTCGTGGTCGCCGCGCTCGACAGCCGCAGCACCCCGGCTGAGCGCCTCGCGGAACGCGTCCTCGTCGGCCACCCAGTGGTCCGACGGCATGACCGCGATCACCTCCCGGCGCGCCGCCTCCGGCATCGTCCTCACCGCCCAGCCGATCGCCGGCGCCGTGTTCCGTCCGCTCGGCTCACCCAGGATGCGCGAGGCGTCGAGGCCGGGCAGCTCGGCGGCGACCGCGGCCGCGAGCGCCTCGGTCGTGCAGACCCAGGTCCGCTCCGCGCCGCAGAGCGGCTCGATCCGGCGCGCGGTCGCGGCCACCAGGGAACCGCCTCCCAGCAGGTCGAGGAGCTGCTTGGGACGTCGCCGGCGGCTCAGGGGCCAGAAGCGGGAACCGATGCCGCCGGCCAGGATCAGACCGATCATGCGAGCCTCAGTCGGCGTCGGCGGCCGGCCGGCCCGTTCGCCCCGAGAACCACTGGGTGACCTCGGCCAGCGACTTGCGCCGCAGGTCGGGCACCTCGCAGTCCGGCGCGGGGAAGCCTACCGGGAACAGGATGTACGGCTTCTCGTTCCGCGGGCGCTCGAGGATCTCGCTCAGGAACCCCATCGGGCTCGGCGTGTGGGTCAGCGTGGCGAGCCCCATCCGGTGAAGGGCCGCGATGAACAGGCCGCAGGCGATGCCGACGCTCTCCTTCACGTAGTAGTTCTTCCGTTTCGCCCCGTCCTCGTCCAGGCCGTAGAGCTCGGCGAACACGACGACGATCCACGGCACGGTGGTCAGGAACGGCTTCCGCCAGTCCGTGCCCAACGGCTTGAGCGCTTCGAGCCATTCGTCCGGCATCCGCCCGCCGAGGTAGCTGTGCTTCTCCTCCGCCTCCGCCGCTTCGCGAATCCGCGCCTTGACCTCCGGGTCGCTCACGGCGACGAACCGCCACGGCTGGCGATGCGCCCCCGACGGCGCGGTCGACGCCGCCTCGATCGCCCGTTCGATCAAGCGCCGCGGCACCGGCTCGTCGGTGAAGAACCGGACGCTCCGCCGGCCGTCGAACTCCTCGAAGATCCCGTCGGCCCGGCGCTCCATCTCGGCCGGCTCCAGGCGCTCCGGCCGGTAAGGAACGAACACCGGGCGCTCAGGGCCGCCGCTACCCACCCGCGCGCTCGAGCTCGTCCTCGACCACCTCGGCCAACTGTTCGTAGGCGACCGCGCCGGCGAGCGGCCGGCCGTTGACGAACAGCGCCGGCGTCCCGCTCACCCCGACCTCGATTCCCGCTCGGCGGTCGGCGTCGACCCGAGAGGCTGTGCCTTCCTGCTCCAGGCAGGCTGTGAACGCCTCCGCGTCGAGGCCTGCCCGTCCCGCCTTGTCCTTCAGGTCGTCCAGGGTCAGGGTGTCCTGCTCCTCGAACATCAGGTCGTGCAGCTCCCAGAAGGCGCCGAGGTCCTGGGCGCACACGCCGGCCTCGGCGGCGGCCTGGGCGTTCGGATGGATCGCGTGCAGCGGGAAGTGGCGGAACACGAGCCGCACCTGCTCCGGGTACTCCTCCAGGATCCGTTCCAGCGTCGGCAGGACGCTCTTGCAGTACGGGCACTCGAAGTCCGACCACTCGACGATCGTGACCGGCGCGGCCGCCACGCCGCGCACCGGCCCCTCGGCCGGATCGACCTCCAGGCGGTAGGGATCGAGCAGGTACTCGATCTCGTGGCCGTCCTCGAGGGCGTCGACGAAGCGCTGCTGCGCCAGGTAGGTCCGGACCTGCGGTTCGAGCTCTTCCCGCTCGCCCCGGATGCGGCCTTCGTTCTCCACGAAGAAGTCGTCGACATCCTCGTCCGTCACGCCGGCTTCGAGCCGCTCCATCTCGCCCGTCCGCCAGTCCGCGACCTCGAGACCCGCGCTCTCCGCGCTGGCCTGGATCAGCCGGTCACGCACGATCCCTTCGAGCGTCCGTTCCAGCAGTCCGTGACGCTCCGAGGCGACCTGCAGGTCGCACTGAATGCGCTGCTGCTCCAATTGATCGAGCTGCGCACCGGCGCGTTCGAGCGCCTCGTCGTAGCCGATGTCCACGCCGTCGAGCCGCGCCGCGACCTGCTCCCCGCCCGGTTCATCCCCCTGCGCCGCCGCCCCGGATCCCGGCCGCAGAACCAGGAAACCGATGACCGCCAGCAGGACCGCGTAGAGGGCCAGGTGAAGCGCCCAGGTCGGCCGGTTTCTGTGCTCGAGAGTGTCTGTGCTCAAGGTCGCCTCCTCGTTCGCGAGACTCTACCGGAGGGAGGGGAAGTCGTCGGGCTTCGCCCGGCGTTTCTTCGGCCGTCAGGGAGGCCCCATCAACACATTGACCGAGCTCTCGAACGCGGTCTCCGGCCGGTCCCGCCGCAGCCGGCGAGCCGCCAGACCTTCGATGATCCGGCGGGGCTGAATGTACCGTTCCCGCAGCCGGTGGGCGTCCAGCAGATCCGTGGCCAGCGCCAGCGCCGCGGCCCGGTCACTCCGGTCGTCGAGCGCACCAGCCGCCTCGGTGACGGCGGTCGCGATTCGGGTCCAGCCCTGTCGGTCGCGAACGTCGTCCAGTCCCTTTTCTCCGGCGTCGATCAGAAGGTCGGTCAGACCGGAGATCCACAGCGCGAACCCACCATCGTCAGGCAAACGCCGCCAGTGAGCCACCAGCCTGGCGACCAGTTCGTCGCTTGCTGCGGGCCGTTCGCCACGAAGATAGATCGTCTGCGACCGGCTCCGCAGCGTCGGCAGAAGTTCCTGGGCCGAGTGCGTCAACAGGAGGAAGTGCCTGGGCGTGGTGCCGACCGGTTCCTCCAGCGTCTTGAGGAGAACGTTGGCGCCGAAGGGGTTCAGCGTCTCCGCTTCCGCGATCACGTACACCTGCCCTCGTGCCTCGAAGGGCGACATCTGGGCCGAGCGCACCAGAGGCCTCACCATGTCGACCCCGATGTCTCGCGCGCCGGGCGGGCGCTCCAGCAGCATGAAGTCCGGATGAGATTGGCGCACGCCCACGTCACCGTCACTCCCGGTCTTGCGGCGCCTCTTCTCCGACTTCTCCTTCGCCCGAGCCTCGCCGGCGTACCGGTCCGGATCGACCCGCTGGCAGTGCCGGCACTCGCCGCATGGCCGCTCCTCCGCCACGCGCTCGCAAAGCAACGCGCGGCCAAGTTCAAACCCGTAGTCGCGCCGCTGCTCCGGCGTCCCGCCGGAGACGATCACCGAGGGGTAGAGCCGCCCCTCGGCCGCAAGCCTCGGCAACTCGTCCGCAACGCGTTTCATGCGCCTGCAGCGTTCCGGTCCGAGTCGTCGCGGGCGCTCCCGGTCGCTTCGTCGTCGAGACAGTGGTGATCCCCCGCCGGCAGCAAGTCGCCGAGCGCGGCCTCGACCGAGCGCGCCACGTCGTCGATGGACGCGGTGGCATCGATCACGCGGAAGCGCTCCGGCTCGGCGGCGACCCGCCGCCCGTACACCTCGTGGACCCGGCGGTAGAACGCCAGACTCTCCCGGTCGATCCGGTCGGCGGCACCTTCGCGCCGCCGTCGCTGCGCCTCCTCCGGGGACAGCTCGAAGAACAGGGTGCGATCAGGCGCCCGGCCGCTCGTAGCCAGACGGTCAGCTTCGGCGATCACACCCCGCGGCACTCCGCGGCCGCCGCCCTGGTAGGCGTACGTCGAGTCCGTGAAGCGGTCGCACAGGACGACGGCGCCGGCCGCGACCGCCGGTTCGATCACCTCGATCAGGTGCTGCCGCCGGCTCGCGAATACCAGCATCAGCTCCACGACGCCGTCGACCTGGGCTGCTTCCCGCCGCAGGAACAGCTCCCGCAGGAGATCGGCGAAGGGCGTGCCGCCGGGCTCGCGGGTGACCACGTGAGCGACGCCGCGGCGTTCGAGATCCGCCGCCACGCGCTTGAGTTGGGTCGACTTGCCGCTGCCGTCAAGACCCTCGAAGGTGATGAACAGGCCGCTCATTCGGAGTCATGCTAGCGCCGCGCTGAGGTGATCCGGACTCCGCAGCCGCGGCCATCGACGTCGCAACGTCGCCGCATCGAGCCCAAGGCCCGCGGCGACCTGGACCGTTCGCCGTTCCATGTCCGCCAGGTCGACCGGGTACGCGTTGCAACGGCGCGGGTCCAGGAGGCCGATCAGGTTCCAGGGCTCGATCGCCCGTCCGACCCACTCGGCCAGCCACCCGCAGCCGCCACCGGCAACCGACCGTTCGTCGAGTTCCGCGAACAGCCTGCTGCGCCCGTCTACCGCGCCGAGGAACCCCTGCCAGCACCAACCGCCGCGCGGCGAGTCGAGCAGCCGCTGGCGCAACTCGTCGAAGGAGGCGGCCGCGAAGTAGACCATCGCCGGGGCCGCGAACCGCTCCATCTCGGGCATGGTTCGATAGGCCGCGACGAGCAGCCGGTCGATGTGGTCCGCCTCGGCGGCCAGGAGACGCCCGTAGCGCTCCAGGTGGCCATGCGCGGGCACGCCGGCCCGGCAGAGGTCGGCGACGCGTTCCACCGCGACCAGGCTCCAGGCGATGCCGGTCGAGAACATCGGATCGGCGAAGGCGTAGCTGTGCGGAAGGAGCAGCCAGCGCTGGCCGGCGGCGCGGTCGCGGCGGTATGCGACGCCCGACCGCGAGGCCACCGGCCGCAGCGGCTCGCTGTCCGCGAACTGGCGCGCCAGCGACGGGTACCGGTCGAGCAACGAAGCGAGAACGGTCGCGGCCGCGCCGGCGGGGTCCCCGGTCAGCAGGAAGCCCGCGCTCATCGATCCGTCGTCGAAGCGGAGCTGGTACATCCAGCCCTCCTCCAGCAGGTGGTGCGAGGCGCTCCAGCGCTCGGGAAAGGGCGAGTCCGGCCAGTTCCCGGCACGCTCGAAGGGCTCGACGCCGGCGAAGTGCGAGTAGACCAGGCTCGTGCGCAACCGCGGCGACGCCTCTCGCGCGCCGAGGCTGGCCGCCAGCGGCGAACCGCCCGTCGCGTCAACGAGGAGCCCGGCCTCGACCATCCGGTCACCTGCCCGGAGCCGGACTGGACCACCGTCCGGATCGCGGGGAACCGAGATCACCTCCACCGCCGTCTCCTCCCGGCAGTCCACGCCCTCGGCCCGGGCGCGCTCGAACAGGAAGCGATCGACGTCGGCGCGCAGCCACTGGTTGTCCGCCGCGTCGTCGTCGGGCGAGGCGGCGACGACCAGCCGCCGACCGCTTGCCGGCCCGGGCGAGAAGGTCTTGCCCGGCTCGTGCTCGTAGAAGCAGAAGCCCCGCTTGAGTCCCCGGCCCACCTCCGGCAGCCGGCGGCGCCAGCGGCCGTGGGCGGCGAGGTCCCACAGGTCGTCGAAGCCGTAGCGCACCGCGAGCCGCTCGAGGGCGAGGTTGGCGAGCGGCGTCGACGATTCGCCGAGCGCGAACCGCGGGTGGCGGCCCCGTTCCAGCAGGAGCACGTCCCGGCCTTCGGCATGAAGCGCCCGCGCCAGGATGGAACCCGCGAAGCCGCCGCCCGCGATCACTATCTCGCGTCGCTCAGCCGCAATCACCGCACACCGTCCGCCGCGGCACACCGGTTCGATTCATCTTCCGGATCGCCGCGACCCGGACATCCCGGCACGACTCGCAACCCGACGCGACCTGATCGAGATCCCACGGATCGACCTGCACCGCCACGGAACCCTCGGCGGCATGCAGCCCCCCCGCCAGGGACTCCTCCAACAGCCTCAGGCTAGGAGGTTCGAACTGTCCGACCTCCCGCAGCCGCTCCAACTCCCCGTTGCCGCCCCGCACCGGAATCAGCGCCACCGACCGGGCGCCCGCGCGCGCCGCGTGGCGCACGCTCTCGGAGACCCACCTCGCCTGCTCGGCCGCCGGCACGAAGGGCACGCCGACGAGCACGAACACCCGCAAGTCGACGCCGTCCGCGCGGAGGCGCTCCGCGGCCCGGTCGAACTGCTCCAGGGTCAACTGCTTGCCGAGCCGCGACAGCGCCACCGGATGGGCCGTCTCCAGGCCCATCGCCACCTCCAGCCGACCCGGCAGCCGGTCCGCGAAGCGGCGCACCCGTTCGTCGACCAGCCGCGGGTGGCACTCGACCACTACCCGCCGGAACCCGCCGGCCAGCCGGGCGATCGGTTCCAGGTCCGCCTCCGGCACCGCGTGCCGGTCGAAGAAGTTGCTCGCGTTGTACAGCTTGAGCTGGTCGCAGCGATCGAGGCCCGCCTCCCGGAGCAGACCGGGAAGCTGCTCGAGCGCCGCCGACAACTGCGCCGGCAGCGCCCCGGCCGGCGTCGGCCCGTCGATCGTGTACCGCCAGAGGTCGCAGAACACGCAGGTGAAGGGGCACTCCGCGCCGGTCAGGAACACGGTCGCCGAGGGAGTGGACTCACCGCCGGGGCCGCGCTCCAGGTCGACCGTCACCCCCTGTGGCCGCCACGGGTCGTGAATCGGCCTGGGCGGACGGAGCGCCCGAACGGCGACCTCCCGGGTCGGCATCCCCTCAGGCGTAGAGCGACTGGAAGTGCCGGCGGTACTGCTCCGGGGGCCGCTCGAAGGCGGCCGCGAACACGTCCTCCGAGGCCGCGCCTTCCTGGAAGCGGCGCTTCGGGAAAACCGGGAAGTCGACGCCGAGCACCCGCTTCATCCCGCGGCGCACCACCTCGCCCTTCAACTCGTAGAGCGCTTCGTGGGAGCCGCCGACCAGGGTCGCGAAGGGGATCGCCTCGGCCACCGCGATGACCGCCGGCCGGGTGAACGGACTGAAGCCCTCGAAGCCGAGCAGACGCGCCGGCGCGTGGGTGCGGACGGTGGCCCGGCCGAGGCCGCCCGAGTAGGTCTGGGAGTGCTTGATCGCGTCGACGCCCCAGCCCTCCTGGTAGAGCATCGAGTTGTTGACCACGCTGGTGATCGTCAGCTCGTGGTTCTCCTCGAGCGGGTAGTCCTTCAGGTTCTCGTCGCCGCCGTCGCCGTCGACCAGCAGCCGCCAGTCGGAGTAGCGGGCGCGGATCCCCCGCAGCAGCGCGAGGCCGACCGCGGCACACTCGACGTCGAGCGGCTTGTAGTCCTCGATCACCTCGACCGCCCCCAGGGGATCGACGGCCGCGGCGTCGGCCTCGATCTCCTCGCCCAGCATCTCGAGATCCATGCGCCGCAGGAACTCCCGCGCCTGCGCGGCGTCAACGGCGTCCGCGCCGACCCGGAGAGTGAACGCCTTGAGCCGCGCGGCGCTCCGGCCCGACTCGAGCAGCGCGCGGTTCAGCGCCACCAGCACCGCGCCGCTGTCGATGCCGCCCGAGAAGCACACCCCGATCGGTTCGTGGGCGAGGCGGTCCGGCAGCGCGGCGAGCCAGCCGCGGAGTTCGAACATCAGCGCCCCGACGTAGCGCTCCCCGATCAGGTCGAGATCGGGCGGCAGCGTGCCCCGGGGCGGGTCGAAGAAGCGCTCGTGGATCGGGTTCGGGTCGGGGCAGCCGACCAGGCGCAGCGTCGTCGCGTGGTGCGCGGGGACCATCCTCGTGTAGGTCGGGTGGAACTGGTCGAGATAGCCCTCGGCGGCGAGGCAATCCCTGATCTCGTCGATGCGCTGGGCGACGACCAGCATCGGCCCTGACGTCTCCTTGGCCAGGAAGTAGCGCATCGGCCGGTCCAGGCTGCGGGCCATCACGACGTCGACGCCGCGGCGGGCGGCCAGAGCGAACGAACCGTCGATCCCGAGCACCGCCTCGGGCCCGTCAAGCAGGCGCCGCCGCGCCTCGTCGGGCGTCAGCGTCCACAGGCGCTGTTCACTGTCGTCGATCAGGTTGAGCACACGGGCGATGGGCTTGTCCACGGTCATTCCCCCTTAGGCCAACAGCATGTCCGCGCCGACACGATCCGGCCACGATCGGCGGTGACCTGCATGGTACTGTCCCGGCGATGTCCAGGCACAGTGGGAACAGGCTCCGGACGGCCTTCTTCGTCTTGGTCGGTACAGGTGTCTCGATCGCCCACATCGGCTGCCAGGCTGCGCCGGAGGAAGCCGGCCCAACCCGCATCGACCTCGAAGTGCAGGGGCTCGGACTCGTCGACCTGCCGGACGGCTGCACAAGGGTGGAACCCAGCGTCCATGCCCTGGAGCTTGCCTGTGAACTCATCGAGACGACGGAGACTCCGGCGGGTCCGGTGGGCTCGATCCATCTCGAGCTCGGCGAGCCCACTGAAGGCCACATCGAACTCGCGGACATCTCCGCGATCGACGTCATCAGGGAGGAGCAGCGGCCGCTGTTCGAGGCGCTGCCCGGAGGCGAGTTCGTGGGCGTCGGCGGCGCGCTCTTCTACGGCCCGTTCGGAGCAGCGCGCTACTCACGCGGGAGATTCCAGGCCGAAGACGGCGCCACGCTCCAGCGGATCCGGCTGTTCATGGTTCATCCGATGGAGAACCGGCTCGTCAACCTCGTCTACGACCATCCGCCCGGCGACAACGCGGATACGGCGGCGCGGGTCAACAACCACCTCCTCGTTCTCCTGGAACACCTCAGGAGCTGGGAAGACATGCCCGCCGACGCCGGGAACGACGCGACGGCGGACGAATCGGCGACGTACTGATCCCGGCCTCAGGCTCGGCGGCGGCGCCCGTCTCCCGGGAGGCCGCTGAGCGTGTTCCGCGCGCCCTGGCTCGCCGACGAGGACGAGCTGCTCGCACCGGAGCCTGACGAGCCCGAAACGCCGCGACGTTGGCCGCCGCGCTGGTTCCGCCCGCGCCGCCGCGTCGGACCCAAGACTCTGGCGGTCTTCAGCCGCCAGTTGGCCGTCCTGCTGGACGCGGGCCTGCCGCTGCTTCAGGGCCTGGACATCCTGAGCATCCAGGGCCAGCACGCGGGGCTCCGCGCCATCCTGCTGGAGGTCCGTTCCGAGGTCGCGGCGGGGGCCGGCCTCGCCGAAGCGATGAAACGCCGGCCGCGCGCCTTCAACGACCTCTACGTGAACCTGGTCGCCGCCGGCGAGGCCAGCGGTGCTCTCCACCCCGTGATGGACCGTCTCGCCACGCACATCGAGAAGGTGGCGAAGCTCCGCAACCAGGTCCGTTCCGCCCTCACCTATCCGGCCGCCATCCTCGCCGTCGCATCCGCGGTCGTGTTCCTCATCCTGTGGAAGGTGATCCCCGTGTTCCGGCACCTGTTCGCCGACCTGGGCGGCGACCTTCCCTTCCTGACCCGGCTGGTCGTCGGCGTCAGCGAGTTCATCGGCGCCTACGTGCTCGTTCTGCTCGGCGGCGCCGCCGCGGCGGTGTTCGCGGCGAGCCGCCTGCTCCGCACCCGTCAGGGCCGCCAGTGGGCCGACCGGCTGGTGCTGCGCCTGCCGCTGGTCGGCAAGCTGTTGCAGCGGATCGTCGTGGGACGCGCCTGCCGCACCCTCTCCGTCCTGCTGGCCTCGGGCCTACCGATCCTCGACGCGCTGAAGACCACCGCCGGCGCAGCCGGGAACACGGTCGTCGCCGAGGCCCTCGAAACCGTCCGCGACCAGGTCGAGCAGGGCGGCTCGATCCACGCCGCGCTGCGCGGGACGAACGTCTTCCCGACCATGCTGTGCCAGATCGTCTACGTCGGCGAACAGACCGGCAAGCTCAGTCCGATGCTCAACCGCATCGCCGACTTCTACGAGGAGGAGGTGGACACGGACGTCGACAGCCTGATGAAGCTGCTCGAGCCGGCGCTGATCACGATCCTCGGCGTCGTCATCGGCGGCATCGTCATCTCGATGTACCTGCCGATGTACTCGGCCCTGACGCGGTTGGGGTAGTCGCCGCTACGCGGCGGCAGCTCTCCCCCGGGTCAGAAGACCCGGGTCACATAACGCCTGCACCGTTGACGGCGGGCCGACTGCTCAGGTAACAACGCGCCATGCTCTCTCCCGAGGACGCCTGGGTCGCGATCGCCGCGGAGGCGGAGACTCTGCCAGCCGAACGCGTGAGTCGCGCCGCCGCGGTCGGCCGGGTGCTCGCCGAGGGCCTGACCGCGACGGTCGACGTGCCCGCCCACGACGTCTCGGCGATGGACGGCTTCGCCCTCGGCGGCGACGTCGAGGCGGGCGCCACGCTGCCCGTCGACGGCATCGTCGCCGCCGGTGATCCGCCGGGAGCGGAGCTCCGCCCGGGCGCGGCCCTGCGGATCATGACCGGAGCGCCCGCGCCCGCGGGCTCCGACCGCGTGATCCCGATCGAGCAGACCGAGTTCAAAGCAGGCGACGCCGCCACCGTCCGCATCGTGGAGACGGTGCCGACGGGGAGCCACATCCGCCGCCAGGCCGAGGTCACAGGCGTTGGCGGACCGTTGCTCGCCGAGGGGGAGTTGCTGACACCCGGCGGCGCCGGCGTTTTAGCGACCCACGGCATCCACGAGGCGCCGGTCTATCGCCGCCCCACCGTCGCCACGCTGTCCACCGGCGACGAAGTCGTCCCCGCCGAGGCCGAGCCCGGCCCGGGCCAGCTCCGCGACTCCCACCGCGATTTCCTCCGCGCCGCGCTGGCACAGCTTGGAATCGAGGCTCGCTCCCTGGGAATCGCCCGCGACGACCCGGCCGAGCTGCGCGCCAAAGTCGAGCGCGGGCTGGACTCCGACGTGCTGCTGATCTCCGGCGGCGTTTCCATGGGCGAGTTCGACTTCGTCGAGCAGGTCCTCGGCGACACCGGCCTGGGGTGCCGCATCCTGTTCGACGCGGTCGCGATCCAGCCGGGGAAGCCGCTGGTGGCGGCGCGCCACGATCGGGGATGGGTGTTCGGACTGCCCGGAAACCCGGCCTCGGCCATGGTGACGTACTGGCTGTTCGTGCGGCCCCTGTTGCGCGTCATGGCCGGAGCGGAAGACAGCTTCTGGCAGGGAGCGCTCCGCGGGAGGCTAGGGGGAGGCCTGCCGTTCGCCAAGGGCCGCGACCGGTTCCTGCCCTGCCGCCTCGAGTTCTCCTCCGGCGAAGTACTCGTCGACCCGCGGCCGCCCCTGGGTTCGCACGATCTTGTCGCCTACGGCGCCGGCGCCGGCCTGGTGCGGGTGCCGAAGTTCAGCGCCCCGGCCGCCGCGGGAGAGCCGTGCGAGGTGCTGCCCCTGTAAGTCGATTAGCAGTCCTCGCCGGAGACTGCCAACAAGCTGCTACAATCCCGCGCCGCGATGCCCCTGTACGAGTACCAGTGCACCGAGTGCGAGGCGACCCTGGAGGCCATCCAGGCGTTCTCGGCGCCGCCGCTCAAGGAGTGCCCCGAGTGCGGCCGGTCCAGCCTGAAGAAGCTGCTCTCGGCGCCCGCCTTCCAGTTCAAGGGCAGCGGCTGGTACGTCAACGACTACGCCCGCAAGGACAAGAACGGGTCGGCGGAGAGCGCCTCGAACGGCTCCTCCGCGAACGGCAACGGCTCCGAGAGCAAAGGCAAGGCCGCGGCCGGCGAGTCATCGTCCACCGAGTCGTCCTCGAAGACCGAGTCGTCCTCGAAGAGCGAAACCTCAAGCCCCGCCGCCACGCCGTAACGCCAGCGGATCCCCATCCCCTCCCTACCGGCCCTCAGCAGGCAACGCCGGCCAGCCGGCCCGGGGGCCAGGAGGCGGATGCCAGCGGGCTCGAAGCGAGCGACGCCCGACGACCGAGCGCCAGGCAACGCCTTGCCGAAGCGAGCGGAGTGAAGTGAGCGCCGCCCCCTCATTCTCCCGGAGAGCGCGAACGGCCGCTGGCAACCGCCTCCTGGCCTCCGGGCCGGCGGGTCAGCACGTTGGCGGAAGCGCATGGGAATCGAACCCACCCCCGGAGACGCATCACGCCCCGGAC
>VXSP01000014.1:178401-204834 GCA_009837885.1 Holophagales bacterium
TGGCGGAAGCGCATGGGAATCGAACCCACCCCCGGAGACGCATCACGCCCCGGACAACGGTTTTGAAGACCGCAGGAGGCACCAGCCCCCGAGCGCTTCCGCGGTCAGCATATCCTCGGCCTTCCGACCCGGAACCAGACGAGGAACACTGTCATGACGATCCCGATCGCCGGCCCGCGGGGCCGGGCACCAGCTCTTGGTCTCACACTCCTGCTGCTGGCGTGCGGCGCCGACGCGCCGGCTGAGGGAGGAGGCGCCCAGGAGGCCACGGCGGCCGTGGAGCTCTCCGAGCCCGTCGTCGCCAGCGGCCTGTCGATCGCCCTTCCGGCGGCGTGGAACCGCCTCGAACCGAGATCGGCGATGCGCATGCTCGAAGCCGAGATCCCGGGTGCGGGCGGTCCGGGGGAGATCTCGGCGTACTACTTCGGGCCCGGCGGGGGCGGCGGCGCGGCGGCCAACGTCGAGCGCTGGAAGAGCCAGGTCGTCCTCGAACCCGGCGCCCCGGAGCCCACCACGCAGAGCCGCGAAAGCGGCGGCGTCCGCCGCACCTGGATCGAGTTGGAGGGGACGGTCAAGGCGAGCACGATCGGCAGCTTCCCGACGACCGACCTGCACGACGGGGCGCTCTTCGGAGCGGTGATCGAAGCGCCCGGCGGCCCCTGGTACCTACGGGCGGTCGGCCCCGGCGCGACGATGCGTGAGCAGCGCCAAGCCTTCCTGGCGATGCTGGACAGCGCGCGACCGCAGGGCTGACGCGGAGCGCGGCCGAAACGTGGTGGAGCCGATGGGAGTCGAACCCACGACCTCTTGAATGCCATTCAAGCGCTCTCCCAACTGAGCTACGGCCCCACGTTCGGCGGCGCGCGAGTGTAGCAGCCCCCAAAGCGGACGCCGGCCTGACGGCCGGCGACGACTCGACGCCGCCTTCGGCGGGAGCGGGTCAGGAGACCCGCGCACCCTCAGAAGTGGTACGCCACGCCGGCGTGAACGGTGGCGTGGGTGCTGGCGGCATCGAGGTCCGCGTAGTGGCCCACCAGTTCGACGACGACCGAGAAGCGCTCGTTGATCGGGAAGTCGCCCGTCACGCCCAGGGTCAGGCCGACTCCCTCGTCGCTCTCGAGGCCGTCGTCGAGTTGGTACACGCCGAGACCCATGAACACGCCCGACTCGTAGTAGAGGTCGTTGAAACGGTACTCGCCGGCGATCGTCGCGTAGCGAAAGGTGGGGCTCTCCAGCGTGCCGATCTGGTCGCCGCTCAGGTCCGTGCTGCCGACCCGGACGCCGACCGCGGTGCGCGGCTGGGTACGCCACGAGAAGCTCGCCAGGAACCCCGCGTGGTCGAGGCCGCCGTCGGGCTCTCCGTCCAGGCTGCCGCCGAAGGTCGGTCCGAGCGAGACGGTGTAGCTGTACTGCCCCTGGGCGCCGGCGCTCGCCGCGCCCGCGAGCAGCAGGAGGACTGTCGCCAGCGCCGGCACGACGGCGGCGCGAAGCATTCGTTTCCGTGACGTCAAGAGAGTCTCCTTGGTCCGCGCGCCGGGCAGTATAGACGCGGGTTGAATCCGTCCTGGTCGGTAGGAATGACCGCAGACGGCCCATCCACCCGAAGAAGACTGCCCACCTGTTTCTACGGATCAGGAGCACAAAACGTCTGTCGGCTGGCCCGGCGTTTCCTGGCCTTCGCCATCTGGATGCTGCTGCCCCGGCCCTGCCTCGCCTGCTCGGCGCCGGCCGAGCGGGAACTCGGGCTGTGCAAGCCGTGCCGGCGGCTGCTCAAATCTCCGCCCCGCGGCGAGGGCCGCGAGGACCGCCTGGAAGATTGCGACGGTTTCTTCTGGCTCTGGGTCTACCACCCGCCGTTCGACCAGGTCATCCTCGGCCTGAAGTACCGCCGCCTCGACTACCTGGGCGTCCACATCGCCGACGAGGCGAGCATTCGTCTGGGAATCGAGCTGCGGCACGCCGACGTTGTCGTACCCATGCCCATGCACTGGCGCCGGCGACTCACTCGCGGCCGCAACCACGCGGAGTCGATCGCCCGGCCGCTCGCCCGGCGTCTCGGGCGACCGCTGTCGGCCGCGCTGAGAAGGCGGACCCTGGGCAGGCCGCAGGTCGGCCGCGGCCGCCGTCAACGGCTGGTCAACCCGGGAATCGCCTTCATCTGCCGGAGACCCGCCGCGGTGCGGGACCGCGTCGTGCTCCTGGTCGACGATGTCGTGACCACCGGGGCCACCGCCGGCAGGGCCGCCCGTACCCTCAAGGCGGCGGGCGCCGGGAAAGTCATCGTCTTCGCGGCGGCCCGCACACAGACCTGACCCGCACGCCGTCCGCTATAGTGATTCTCAACATGACCTGCCGGATGCATCCCGGCGACTCCCGGTCGACCGCTGTGCGAGTGCGCATGCTCTCTGCCGGAGTCCTGGCGCCCGTCGCCGCCATCGCCCTCCTGGGCACCGCGCCGCTCCAGGCCGGCCTCGACCTCCCGAGCCTGGGCGATCCAACGGCCGGCCGGCTGGTCGGCAGGGTCCACGCCGGCAAGGCGCCGCTTCCCGCCGCCCGCGTCTACGTCTACGACGTCGCCGATCGCAGCAAGCAGAGGACGACGACCGACCGATTCGGCCGCTATGCCTTCCAGCCCCTGCCGGCCGGCGTCTACCGCGTCATCGCTCACCGGCCGGGCTTCGTGCCCGCGGTGGCGGAGCTCGTGCGCACGACCGGCGAATCGGCGCAGTCGCTCGACTTCGAACTGAGCGCCCGCGAGCGCCGGCCCGCCGGCGACAAGGCGGGCAGCGGCGAAGAGGACTTCTGGTCCGTCCGGCAACGCATACCGAACGATGTCCTGCGCCAGATCCAGATCGCGGAAGCGATCGCGGACGACCAGGACTGGGCGCTCGAGTCGGCGGTCCAGCGCGAACGGTTCGAGGCGGAGTTGCGGACGCTGTCGGGCATCGAGGACGCGGGCGGCGACGCCGGCGCCCGGGTGCTCGGCAGTCAGTTCGATCTCCGCAGCCGGTTCGGCGAGACCCACCTCGCCCTGCGGTCCGACCTGCGCGAGTTCGAGCGCCAGGTGTTCAACGAAGATCACCAGCAGCTCGGCGACAGCCAGGCCTTCGCCCTCGACGTGAACCACCGGGGTTCGAACGTCCAGATCACGTCGCAGCGACACCGCTTCCACGGCGGCGATGCGGCGGCCTGGGACGACTGGGGCCCGACCCCGTTCGCCGGCCTCGAGAGCTACGGCCTGAGGGTCGAACAGGCGGCCGGCGCCGGCGACGCCCACTTCGAGGCCCGGTACACCGCCGACCAGAACTTCCACCACGGCTTCGGCGACCTCTACGCCGGCCAGAGCGGTCTCCACAGTCTGGCGCTGGCGGCCATCGACTCGCCGATGTCGTCGACGACCCTGGAGTTCCGGGGGGGCTACGAGCGGCAGATCACCGCCAACGCCTCGCTCGAAGCCGGACTCAGCTACCGCGAGCGACAGGCCTACGGGAACGGCCGCTTCTCGACCTGGGGTGAGGGTCCACACCAGCGCTTCGACGTGTTCAGCCAGGGCAACTGGGAGATCCAGCCCACGGTCGTTCTCGAGTACGGGATGTTCAGCACGCTGAGCGACGGCAACGTCTCGTTCACGCCCCGCGCCGGCTTTGTCGTCGAACTCGGTTCCAACTGGTTGGCCGCCGTGTCCGCCAGCGAGAGGGTCGACTCGGAACACCTCCTCTTCCGCGACTTCCTGCAGGTGCAGTACCACGACGACGACGCCTGCACCGCCACCTTCGAGCACTGCTACCGGATCGATCTCAGCCGGCGGCTCGGCGCCACGGACGACAGCAACCGCGTCGAGTTCGGCGTCGCGCAGCGCCAGTTCGCGGACAGCGTCCGGCTGTACTTCAGCCGCGACATCTTCGAACGGCTCGAGAGCCTGCTGCTGCTCGACGGCGACCAGGTCGCCGAACTCCACTTCGGGCTGCAGCAGCGCCTGGGCGAGAAGATCCTGACCCGGATCAGCTCTTCGGCCGCCTCGGGCGGAGGCGGCCTGCTCCGCGCCGTCGACGGTAGCGGCAACAACCTCGAGAACCAGGTCCGCTACGTGATCGCCAGCGTCGACACCCAGTTCGAGCGCAGCTCAACCGGCGTCCTGCTCGCCTTCCGGCGGGTGGATCAGGAACTGTCGCCGGTCGCCCGGAACGCAGGGTTCCCGCCCGCCGGCCCGAACTCGGTGCTCTCCGTCGAGCGCCTGCAGCTTCTGTTGACGCAGGGACTGCCCTGGGTCACCGGCACCGGCATTCAGAACTGGGCCCTGCAACTCGAGATGCAGCTCAGCCGCGGGCATCTCCCGGTCGACTCCAGCCAGGACCCGGACCAGGTGCGCCGCCGGGTCGTCGCGGGTATCGCGGTCCGCTTCTAGAAACTGCCGGCGCGCCGGCCTGGAGGCTTGGTGTCCGGGTTAGGGGATGAGCTTGATCGCGGCGACGATCAGGGCGCGCTTGGTTGATCGTAACGTAACTCGGCCTGTCCACGGAGGCCTTCCCTGCCGACCTGGACGGAATCCAGGCGCTGAACTCCGATTCAAGAAATCGGTTCCAAACCAACACATTGAACTCCAACCGCCTGAAGCGCTCGCTACATGTCCTAGAATCAGGCGGATAGCCGGGAAATCGCCCCGGCACGGGACGTGCTTACGGAAAACTGAATTGCCCCGAAGGCGGCCTTCCGGCCGGACCTGAGGCACAGAAGACACACCACACGACGAGCGACCCAGCGATGCGCATCGAGTCCCGACCCGCCCGGCTCGGCCTGACCGCCGCGCTGTTGCTCGCGACGATCCTGGTCGTCGGCCTGGGCGGTCTCTCCATGGGCCGCAAGGTCAGCTCCTTCCAGGAGGTGGGCCTCGTCGTCGAGACCGCTGCCGGCGAGCTGCGCGTGGTCGACGCTGCCGAGGGGTCGGAGCTGCTGCCCGGGGACGTCATCGTCCTGGCCAACGGCGAACCGCCGCTGTCGGCCGACGAGCTGGAGCGCCTGCTGCGACGGCGCGCCGAGAGCGACCTGCAGGTGCTGCGGGAGACCGACGAAGGCGAGGAACTGGTCACGGCGCTGCACCGGCTGCCCCGGCTCAGCCTGGACTGGGCCTACATCGCCCTCGCCCTCACCGGGATCGCCTACCTGCTGATCGGGCTCTACACGCTGAGCCGCCAGCGCAGCCGGCAGATCCTCCTCTTCCATCTCTGGGCCCTGACCTCGGCGGCCCTCTACCTGGTGACGCCGATCGCGCCCTTCGACGCCATCGACCGCCTCTTCTACCTCGTTGACGGCGCGTGCCGCCTCCTGCTGCCGCCCCTGACGCTGCACTTCTTCCTCGTGTTCCCGGTGCGGCCGAACTCCATCTGGGCGCGCCGCGCGGTGCCCTGGCTCTATCTGCCGTCGGCCGCCCTGCTCGCCCTGCAGCTAGACCAGATCTTCGGAGCGGGCCGTCTGGCCGGCGATCTCTCGGCCACCGCGCTCGAGCGGCAGGACCGCGTCGAGCTGCTCCTGCTGGTGGCCTACGCGCTGGCCGCCGCCGCGGTGCTCGGCCGCCGGCTGCTGTCCAGGCGCGACTGGGAGCAGGGACGGCAGACCCAGTGGATCGCCTTCGGCGTCGCCGGCGGCTACCTGCCGTTCCTGGCGCTCTACGTGGTGCCCTTCGCCCTGGAGCTGCCCGCGCCCGGCTGGCTCGACGCCATCGCGGTGGCGCCGCTGGCCCTGGTTCCGCTGAGCTTCGCCTACGCGCTGCTCCGCTACCGCCTCTGGGACGTGGCGGTGATCGCCCGCGACGTCGCGACCTACGCGCTCACGGTGCTGCTTGCCGTGCTCGGCTTCTCCCTGCTGAGCCTGCTCATCCGCCGCGGCGTGCCCCAGGACATGGTCGTCGCCAGGGGCTTCCTGAACGCCAGCGCCCTGCTCGTCGTCGGAACCCTCTCGATACCGGTCAAGCAGGGCATCGGCTCGAGTCTCCAGCGACTCCAGTACCGCGCCCAGCACAGCCGCCGTGCGCTGCAGCGACTCGGCGACGAGTTGCTCCACGAACGGGACCTCGGGCGGCTGGCGTCGAGCCTGCTGCGCGAGCTGGAAGAAGGCCTGAGCCTGGAGCAGAGCAACCTGTTCCTGGTCGAAGGTGACCGCCTGACGCCCGTGCGGGAAGAGCCCGAAGCGCCGGTTCTCGAGCTCGCCGAGGTCGACGTCTCCCTCTGGAGCGAACCCCACCGGGCCCTCGTGCGGGCGCCGCTGGCCGACGCCGCGGACACCGGCTACCTGCGCCTGGCGGTGCTCGGCTACCACTACGTCTTCCCGCTCGAGGTGCGGGACCGGACGGTCGGTCTGCTCTACGTCGGCCGCCGCGTCGGCGGGGCGCCGCTCTCCACCGACGACCTGACGTTGATCCGCCAGCTTCTGAACCAGGCGGTGCTGGCGATCGAAAACGCGCAATTGCTCGAGCAGAGACAGCGGCAACTGACCCGGGTGTCCGAGCTCAAGCAGTTCAGCGAGGAGATCATCGAGTCCTCTCCGGCCGGCATCGCGGTCATCGACGGAACGGATCGGATCGTGACCGCGAACGGCGCCTTCGGGGCCCTCGTGGCTCTGCCCCGGAACGAGATTGCCGGCCGAGGCCTCGGCGATCTGATCCCGCTCCACCTGTTTCCGCGGCAGGACGACCCGCCGGTCGAGGCGCCGTTCGAGGCGCCCGCCGGGACCGAGAAGCACCTCCAGTTGTCCGTCGCGGCGTTCCAGGGCGCCACGCCCGGCCACCGGGTCGTCGTGGCCCACGACGTCACCGAGCGGGTGGCGATGAAGCGCGAGCTGGCGGAGAAGGAGCGCCTCGCCGCGCTCGGCGCCATGGCCGCCGGCGTCGCCCACGAGGTGAACACTCCCCTGACGGGAATCTCCAGCTACGCCCAGATGCTGCTGGCCGAGACCTCCGATCAGGATCCGCGGCGGCGCCTGCTGCGCAAGGTCGAACGCCAGACCTTCCGGGCCGCCCGCATCGTCAACACGCTCCTCGACTTCGCGCGCCGGGGCCGGCACGAACCGGCGCCCGTCGACCTGGGCGCCGTAGTCAGGGAAAGCTGTGACGCGCTGGCGGAGCGGTTCGCCGACGCCGGCGTCGAGCTCCAGGTGGACCTCGGTCCGTGCGGCACGGTCCGGGTGCCCGGCAACGAGACGGAACTCGGCCAGGTGCTCGCCAACCTGATGATCAACGCGCTCGACGCGATGACCGAGGCCGGCCGCGAGGAGAGGCGCCTCTCGCTGGCGGTTGGCAACTCGGGCGACACGATCGACGTATTCATCGACGACACCGGGCCCGGCATTCCCGAGCAGCACCTTGAACGCGTATTCGAACCCTTCTTCTCCACCCGCAAGGCCGCTGGAGGCACCGGCCTCGGGCTCTCGATCAGCCAGGAGATCGTCCGCCGTCACGGTGGCGACCTGGTCGCCTCGAACCTCCCGTCCGGCGGCTGCCGCCTCACACTCCGCCTGCCGATGATGCCGCTGCCGCAGCCCCAGTCGAAGGAGAACGGCGAATGAACATCCTCATCGTCGACGACGAAGAGGTCCTGCAGGACGTCCTCACCGCCCTGATCCGGCAGGAGGGGCACCATCCCATCTGCTGCGCCTCGGGCCAGGAGGCGCTGAGCGTGCTCGCCCAGGAGGAGATCGACCTGGTGCTGCTCGACCTGATGCTGCCGGACATGAACGGCAAGGAGGTCATGCGCCGCATCCGCCAGAGCGACCCGGACCAGGTCGTCGTCGTGATCACCGCCTACTCCTCGATCGAGGGCGCGATCGAGGCGATGCGCGAGGGCGCCTTCCACTACCTGCCCAAACCCTTCAAGAACGAAGAGGTGCGGCTCACCATCCGCCAGGGGCTGGAGCGCCGGCGTCTGACCGCCGAGAACCGCGATCTCAAGGAGCAACTGCGCGAGCGCCAGGGGTTCGACAGCATCATCGGCAAGAGCCGGTCGATCCGCCAGGTATTCGACCTGATCCGCCGCGCCGCGCCGTCCAAGAGCAACATCCTGATCCGCGGCGAGAGCGGCACCGGCAAGGAACTGGTGGCCAAGTCGATCCACAACAACTCGAAGCGCCGCGACGGGCCCTTCGTCACCGTGAACTCCGGGTCGATGCCCAGCGAGCTCCTGGAGAGCACCCTGTTCGGCCACGTCAAGGGCGCCTTCACCGGCGCCGTGTCGCACAAGAAGGGCCTGTTCGAGGTCGCCCACGGCGGCACGATCTTCTTCGACGAGATCGGGAACATCCCGCCCGACACGCAGTCCAAGCTGCTGCGCGTGATCCAGGAGAAGGAGTTCATGCGCCTCGGCGGGCTCGAGACCCTGAGCGCCGACGTGCGCCTGGTGGCGGCGACGAACGCCGACCTGGAGGAGCGGGTGGCGAACGGCGAATTCCGCGAGGACCTCTACTACCGGCTGAACGTCATCACGATCCAGCTCCCGCCCCTGTCCAAACGGGTCGAGGACATCCCCCTGATCTCACAGCACTTCCTGCGCATGTACTCCAGCGAGAACGAGAAGTCGACGCGCCGCCTCACGCCCGAGGCGATGGACGTGCTGATGGCCCACACCTGGCCCGGCAACGTCCGCGAACTGGAGAACGTGATCGAGCGTGCCGTCGTCCTCTCCACCAGCGAGGAGATCGGGCTCGACCTGCTGCCCGCCGCCCTCCGTGACGGCGAAACGGCCGTGCCCACGCCGGCGACTCTCCCGAAGACGGGCGTCTCCTTCAAGGAGGCGGTCAGCGCCTACGAGCGGGAGCTCATCGTCAGGGCGCTGCAGGCCTGCGGCGGCGTCCAGAAGCGCGCCGCCGAGCGGCTCAAGGTCAAGCCCACGACGCTTCACGAGATGATGAAGCGCCTGCAGGTGACGATCGAGAGCCGCGCTAGCTAAGGCTGCACGAGGCCGTCGTAGGCCTCGGGCCTTCTATCGCGGTAGAACTGCCACACGGAGCGCACCTCGTCGATCATCCCGAGGTCGAGGTCCGCCACCAGGAGCTCGTCCTGGTCCCTTGACGCCTGGGCGACGATCTCGCCCCGCGGGCTGACGAAGTAGCTGCTGCCGTAGAAGGAGCCGAGGTCCCACGGCTTCTCGGTGCCGACGCGGTTGATGCAGCCCATGAAGTAGCCGTTGGCGACCGCGTGGGCCGGCTGTTCGATCGTCCAGAGGTGGTCCGAGAGACCGGCGACGGTGGCGGACGGGTTGTAGACGATCTCGGCGCCGGCGAGGCCCAGGGCCCGAGCGCCCTCGGGGAAGTGGCGGTCGTAGCAGATGTAGACGCCGATCCGGCCGAAGGCGGTGTCGAAGACCGGATAGCCCAGGTTGCCCGGACGGAAGAAGTACTTCTCCCAGAAGCCGGCCACCTGCGGGATGTGGGTCTTCCGGTACTTGCCGAGGTAGCTGCCGTCGGCGTCGATGACGGCAGCGGTGTTGTAGAGGATGCCCGCGGTCTCGCGCTCGTAGACCGGCACGACGATCACCATGCCGAACCGGCGCGCGTACTCCGCCATCCGCTCCGTCGCCGGTCCGGGAACCGGCTCCGCGGCCGCGAACCAGCTCGAGTCCTGGCCCGGGCAGAAGTACGGCGTGTTGAACACCTCCTGCAGGCAGAGAACCTGGACGCCCTGGCGGCCGGCGTCCTCGATGTAGGGAATGTGCTTGGCCGTCATCGCCTCCACCGTGGCGGCGACCTCCGCCGCCGACGCGCCGTCGCCGCAGGTGCCCTCCGGCAACGACATCTGGATCAGGCCCGACTTCAACATTCTGCTCATAACGCTTCTCCTAGAACGGGCCGCCGAACAGGCCTCGCTTGATGAAGTTACCCCCGCCGGCCCGCCCGTGCCAGATGTTGTCCTCGACCACCACGCGGCCCCGGCTGATCACGATCTCCGAGACCCCCTGGACCTCGGTGCCCTCGTAGGCGTTGTAGTCCACGTTCATGTGGTGCGTGTGGGGGTTGTCGATGCTGATCGTCTCCCTGCGTTCCGGGTTGAACACGACGATGTCGGCGTCGCTGCCCACGGCGATCGTCCCCTTCTTCGGGAACAGTCCGAACAGCTTCGCTGCCGCGGTCGAGGTCAGTTCGACGAACTTGTTGACCGACAGCCGGCCGCCCACGACGCCGCCGTTGTAGACCAGGCTCATCCGGTTCTCGACTCCCGGACCGCCGTTCGGGATCTTGCTGAAGTCGTCGATCCCAAGGACCTTCTGGTCCTTGAAGCAGAACGGGCAGTGGTCCGTCGAGATGCTCTGCAGGTCGCCGAAGCCGAGCCCCCGCCAAAGGTGTTCCTGGTTCCACTTCTCGCGCAGCGGCGGCGTCATCACGTACTTGGCGCCCTCGAAGTCGTCGTGGTCGTAGTGGCTTAGATCCAGGAACAGGTACTGCGGGCAGGTCTCGGCGAACACCTGGGCGCCCCGGTCGCGGGCGAGAGTCACCTGTTCGAGCGCGTCGGCGCAGCTCAGGTGGACGATGTAGACCGGCACGCCCGCCACCTCCGCGATCGCGATCGACCGGTGAACGCCCTCCGCCTCCATCCGCGTCGGCCGGGTCAGGGCGTGGTACTTCGGCGCCGTCTTGCCCTCGGCCAGCGCGATCTTCACGATCTCGTCGATGACGATCCCGTTCTCGGCGTGCATGCAGACCAGGGTGCCGTCCTCGCCGGCCTTGCGCATCGCCCGGAACAGGGTGCCGTCGTCCACGTAGAGCACGCCCGGATAGGCCATGAACATCTTGTAGGAGGTCACGCCCTCGTCGGCCAGCCGCCGCATCTCCCACAGCCGGTCGTCCTCCATGTCGGTAACGATCATGTGGAAGCCGTAGTCGATGCCCGCCTTGCCGGCGGCCTTCTCGTGCCAGGTCTCGAGGCCCTCGAGGGTCGAGTGGCCCTTGGTCTGGATCGCGAAGTCGACGATCGTCGTCGTGCCGCCGAACGCGGCCGCCCGGGTGCCGGTCTCGAAGTCGTCGGCGCTGGTCGTGCCGCCGAACGGCATGTCCATGTGGGTGTGCGGGTCGACGCCGCCGGGGATGACCAGGCGGCCGGCCGCGTCGATCGTCCGGTCGGCCTCCACGTCCAGGTTGCGACCGATCAGCGAGACGGTCTCGTCCTCCACGAAGATGTCGGCGTGGTAGTCGTCCACCGCCGTGACGACGCGTCCGTTACGAATCAGCAGCGACATGGCGTTCCTCCTTCCGGCAGGGGGCACCGGACACGTACGACTCTAGACGAACCCTCGCGTTCCCATCACGCTTCCTCTCCCAGTCGATACCAAGCCCCGGTGGATCGGCGGGCCATAGAAAGCGCGTCGGTCGTGCGGCAACCGGCAGCGCGTTGTCCGTCTACGGCCCGCCGTCGACCTCGACCAGTTCGAAGAAGCCGAACATCATCTCGTCCGTCGACTGGAGCCCGAAGCCGACGTCGCGGGTCGGATCGGGGTTGTCGGGGTTCGCCGTCGAGTTGTCGTAGACGGCGACGATCTCGATGACGGTCCCCGCCGGCACGAGCTTCGGCTTCTCCGGGTAGTAGAAGAGCTGCCAGTTGAAGTCGTACTCGGGCACCTCCAGGAGCGGCTCGGAATCACCGTTCGCGTAGTGCGCCGTGTACGACATCCGCTTCCCCCGCAGGTGCATGTGCGGCAGGTAGGACACGATCATCGAGTCGCGCGCGATCTCGTGCCGGTACTCGACCCGGTGGTCCGGCGCGCCGGCCGGAATCAGGAACTCCATCTCGCCGGCGATGACGGCCTCGATCTCCGAGCGCGGCTCGCCTTCGCCGAAGTGGAGGCCGATGAGCGTCCGGTCGGTCTGCTCTTCGCCGCTCGGGTGGTAGTGCTGGTTCATGATCACGACAGCGCCCGGCTCGATCCAGCGCCCGGCGCCCTCCGGGAACTCGGTCGGCGCGGTCCCGGCGCCCCACATCGCCAGAACGTTGAAGTAGCCCCGGCCGTCGACCGTGCCGCTCGCCCGCAACGCTCCCTGGGGCGTGAGGGGCACGCCATCCTCCACCATGCCGGTGAAGTCCGCTTTGAAGGCAAGCTGGTGGTGATTCACCTGGGGCGCGCCCGGCCGAAACTCGACCGCGCGAATCCAGCGACGCTCCGGGATGTCGAGCGTCACGTACTGGTTCAGAACCAGGTCGGGCCCATCGGCAGGCACGGTGACGGCCGGCAGTTCGATCACGTAGTCCGGTTCGCCGAGCTGCCAGCCTTCCGTGAACTCCGGCGGCTCGGGCATGAGCTTCGGATCCCCGGGCGGCGCGCCCCGTTCGACCCAGGCGACGATCGTGCCGATCTCCTCCTCGGAGAGCGTCGGGTCGTTGGCCCATTCGCCCACGGCAGGCGCCGCGAACCAGGGCGGCATCGCGCGGCTCGTCACGGCGCGCTGGATCGACCGCGCCCAGGGCCGCGTCTCCCGGTACGTGGCCAGGGACATCGGCGCGATCTCGCCGGGTCGATGACAGCCCACGCAGTGCCGGTTGAGGATCGGCGCCACGTCGCGACTGAACGTGACGTCGCCCGCGGCCGCCGGCGCGGGACCGAGCAGCAGGACGGGTAACGGGAACAACACGACGGAGAGTGTGCGCATCGGCATTCCTCCCTGGAAAGTCAACAGCCAGTGGCAGCCTAGACAAGGAAGATGAACTTTCCGTTCATTTCGTGCACCGATGCGTTAACCTTCGTGAACCGCCCTGCCGCTCGCCGAGGACGAGTGCATGAACGGCGCTGCCCCGCTTCCCGAGGATCGATCCATGGCCGCACCGGACAAGCACGAACGCGAGATCACGGCGCTCCGCGACCGCACGTCGAGGCTCAGCGCCGCCGCGCTGCGCGTCACGGCGAGCCTCGACGAAGCCACCGTCCTTCAGGAGATCGTCGACAGCGCCTGCGAGCTGACGAACGCCCGCTACGGCGTCATCACGACGATCGACGACGCCGGAACGCCCCGCGACTTCGTCACCTCCGGGTTCACTCCCGAGCAGCACCGCGAGATGGAAGGCTGGCTGCCGGAGGGACCGCGGCTCTTCGACCACCTGCGCGACCTCACCACGCCGCTCAGGCTGGCGGACCTGCCGAGCTACATCCGTTCGCTCGGCTTCTCCGCCGATCTCATGCCGGCGAAGACCTTCCAGGGAACACCGATGCGCCACCGGGGCGTGCACCTCGGCAGCTTCTTCCTCGGTGACAAGCGGGGCGGACTCGAGTTCTCGGACGAGGACGAGGACGTTCTCGTGCTGTTCGCGTCGCAGGCGGCGACGGCCATCGCCAACGCCCGCACCCATCGCAACGAACAGCGGTCGCGCGCCAGCGTGGAGGCGCTGGTCGAGACATCGCCGGTGGGCGTCGTCGTCTTCGACTTCTCCACCGGCGCTCCCACCACCTTCAACCGGGAAGCGAGGCGGCTGGTGGAGAACCTGGCCCCACCCGGAAGGCCCCCGGAGGAACTGATCGAGATCCTCGTCTGCCGGTTCGCCGACGGCCGCGAAGTCCCCATGTCCCGCCTGATCCACGACGCGCCCGCGCTGCGCGCCGAGGAGGTCGTGCTCTCGGTCGCCGACGGCCGCGGCGCCAGGGCGCTGGTCAACGCCACGACGATCCGCTCGGCGGAGGGCGAGCCCGAGTCGATGGTCGTCACCATGCAGGATCTCGCGCACCTCGACGAGATCGAGCGGCTGAGGACCGAGTTCCTGAGCATGGTGAGCCACGAGCTCCGCGCCCCCCTGACCTCGATCAAGGGCTCGGCGGCCACAGTGCTGGGCGCCTCCGGGGAGCTCGACCGGTCGGAGATGCTGCAGTTCTTCCGGATCGTCGAGGATCAGGCCGACCACATGCGGGGCCTGATCGGCGACCTGCTCGACGTGGGCCGCCTCGAGTCCGGCACGCTGTCCGTCGCGCCGCAGCCCGTCGACCTGACCGTCCTGGTCGAACGGGCGAGGAGCGCGTTCGCGAGCGGCGGCGGGCGGCACGCGGTACGCCTCGACCTGCCACGGGACCTGCCGCGAGTCATGGCGGACGCGCGGCGCGTCGTCCAGGTGCTGAACAACCTGCTGTCGAACGCCGGCAGGCACTCCCCGGAGTCGTCGCCCATCCGGATCGAGGCGGCCCTTGACGGCCACCACGTCGCCGTCACGGTCGCGGACGAGGGAAGCGGCGTTCCACCGCACCTGCTGCCGCACCTGTTCAGCAAGCACGCGGGCGTGGTCGGCGGGGAAGGGAGCCTGGGCGCGGGCCTGGGCCTGGCGATCTGCAAGGGACTCGTGGAGGCCCACGGCGGCCGCATCTCCGCCCAAAGCGGTGGTCAGGGCCAGGGGACGCGGATCACCTTCACGATCCCCGCGGTGGAAGAGCCGGGCGACGGCGAGGCATCCGAAGCCCTCGCGGCGACCACCTCCGAAGGGGCTCGCCGCGGCCGCAGCCGTCCGCGCGTGCTGGTGCTGGACGACGACCCGCAGGCGCTCCGCTTCGCCCGGGACGCGCTCGCCTCGCGGGGCTACGCGCCGATCGTCACCGGCGACGCGCGGGAACTGCCCCGTCTCCTCAGGACGGAGCGGCCGGACCTCGTCCTGCTCGACCTCGTGCTGCCCGGAACGGACGGCATCGAGCTGCTGCAGCGCCTGCCGGAACTGACGGACGTGCCCGTCCTCTTCATCTCCGCCTACGGCCGGGACGAGACGGTCGCGAGAGCCCTGGAGGCCGGCGCCGAGGACTACATCGTCAAACCGTTCTCTCCGACGGAACTCACCGCGAGAGTGGGGGTCGCGCTCCGCAAGCGCCTCGAGCCCGGTCCCTTCGTGCTCGGCAACCTGTCCATCGACCGCGCGCGGCGCCGCGTGACGGTTGACGGCGTGCCCGTGCGGCTGACCGCAACCGAGTACGAACTGCTGCGGGTCCTCTCCGTGAACGCCGGGCACGTCACGACCTACGAGGCCCTGCTCCGCCGGGTCTGGGGCGGCCGGGGATACGCCCAGCCGCAACTCGTCCGGGCCTTCGTCAAGAAGCTGCGGACCAAGCTCGGCGACGACTCGAGCAACCCGAGCTACATCTTCAACGAGCGGGGCGTCGGCTACCGGATGCCCAAGCCGCGCGGGGTCTGACTACAGGCGCCGCAACGTCAGCACCCGCGGAATCCCCGCCAGGTCGGCGACCACCCACTCGACGTCGAAGCCGCTCCCCTCCGCCAGTTCGCGGACCGCCTCGAGCTGGCCCTTGCCGATCTCGAGCAGCAGCCTCTGTCCGGCTTGAAGGAAGCCGGCGGCGGCGAACAGGCGACGGTAGAAGTCCAGGCCGTCGCCGGCGAACAGGGCCTCCGGCGGCTCGTGGTCGCGGACCTCCGGCATCAGGGACGGCCACTCGCCGACGTCGATGTAGGGCGGGTTCGAGACGACGACGTCGAAGGCCCCCGGCCGCAGCGCCGACAGGAGATCGGCACGAACCAGACGCACCCGGTCGGCGACGCCGTGACTGCGGCAGTTCGCGGCCGCCACCGCCAGGGCGCCGGGCGAGAGGTCGGTCGCGACGAGCCGGCTGCCGGGCCGCTCCAGCGCCAGGGTGACCGCGATGCAGCCGGAGCCGGTGCCCACGTCGAGCACGCGGGCGCCGTCGTCGATGCAGTTCAGCGCCGCCTCCACCAGGTGCTCCGTCTCCGGCCGCGGGATCAGCACCCGCGGATCGACGGCGAACGTGCGGCCGTGGAACTCGCGCCGGCCCAGCAGGTAGGCGACCGGGATGCGGTCCGCCCGGCGGCGGATCAACTGCCCGTAGCTGACCGCGGCGGGTTCGGGCACGTCGTCGTCGGCGCGGGCGTACAACTGCGCCTCCGAGAGCCTCAGCACCTCGCCGAGCAGGAGCGCGGCCTCCCGGCGCGGCTGCTCGACCAGGCCCGCCAGGTGCTCCTGGCCCGCGTCCAGCAGATCGACGACACGGGCCGCCCCCGGCGGGGGCTTCGCCGGAGACAACGGACTCAGACCGGGTCGCCGTCGCCCGTCTGCCGCAGCCTCTCCGCCTCGAAGTGCTGCTGCAGCGGAACGATCAGGGGTTCGAGGTCGCCCTCGAGAATCGACGGCAGTTTGTGCACGGACAACCCGACGCGGTGGTCCGTGACCCGGTTCTGCGGGAAGTTGTAGGTGCGGATCTTCTCCGAGCGGTCGCCGCTGCCGACCATCCGCCGGCGCTCCTCGCCCATCTCGGCGCTGGCCTTCGCCTCCTCGATCTCGAGCAGGCGGCTCTTGAGCACCCGCATCGCCTTCGCCTTGTTCTTGATCTGGCTGCGCTCGTCCTGGCAGGTGACGACCAGGCCGGTCGGCTGGTGGGTCAACCGGACCGCCGAGTAGGTCGTGTTGACGCCCTGGCCGCCGGGGCCGGACGCGCAGTAGGTGTCCACGCGCAGGTCGGAGGGCTCGATCTCGATCTCGATGTCCTCGGCCTCCGGCAGCACCGCGACCGTCACCGCCGACGTGTGGATGCGGCCGGAAGCCTCCGTCTCGGGCACCCGCTGCACCCGGTGCACGCCGGCCTCGTAGCGCAGCGTGGCGAAGGCGCCCCGGCCCTCGACGATCGCCGACACCTCCTTGATGCCGCGGATGCCGGACTCGGACAGGTCGAGGATGTCGACCTTCCAGCCGTGGTCGTCGGCGTAGCGGCTGTACATCCGGAACAGCTCGGCCGCGAACAGGCTCGCCTCGTCGCCGCCGGTGCCGGCGCGGATCTCGAGCACCGCGTTGCGTTTCTCGTTCGGGTCCTTCGGCGCGAGTTCCTCCTTCATCGTCTCTTCGATGGACGCGAGCGTCTCTTCCAGCAGGCCCTTCTCCTCGGCCGCCATCTCGTACATGTCGTCGCCGCGCTCGAGTTCGCCCAGCAGTTCCGCCGTCTGGTCGAGCTCATCCCTCGTCTTCTTGTACCGCTGGTACAGCTCGACGACGGAATTCAGCTCCGCCAGCGCCCGGCTCGTGTCGCGAAAGAGACCGGGATTGGCGAGCACGTCCGGATCGGCGAGCTTTGCCGTCAGCTCGTCGTACGTCTGCTCAATCTGTTCGAGCTTCTCGAGCATGATCGTGTCCCCGCGCCGGCTCCCCGCCGGCCCTTCAGCCAACCCCGAAGGGGCAACTCTCGCTATCCTGACACGGAAGCGGCGGCCTCGCCGCCTTCGGAATCACCAACGGCGTTCGCCGGTTTACGGATCTTATGGCCCTCCAGCTCTGGACGCTGCCGCTCCTGGCCCTGGCCGTCGCCCAGGATCCGCGCATCGAACTGGTCGAGCTCCAGGCCGCCGGTCAGGCCGAAGCCGCACTCGAGGAGACGCGACGGCTTCGAGCCGAAGAACCGGACCTCGGGGCCAGGCACGGCCTCTGCTACCTGGAGGGCCACCTGCTGGAGGAGCTGGAGCAGGTCGAGACCGCGTCGGAGGCGTTCGCCACCTGCCTGACCGAAACGCCGGAGCTGGAGCCCTGGGCGCGCTACCGGCTGGCCGTGGGCCAGACGCGGCTCGGCTACCCGGAGATCGCCGCCGGCGTCGCCGCCACCCTGCTGGGCGAACAGCCGCCACGCGTACTCGTGCAGCCGGCCGTCGAGTTGCTCGCCACCAGCCTCGAGCGCGGCGGCGACTGCCGGCTCCTGCGCGGCATCGCCGTGTCTCGCCTGCCGGCGCCGGAACGTCGCCTGCTGACGCTCAGTCAGGCCAAGTGCCGCCTCGCCGAGGGCGAGCTGGACGAGGGGGCGGGCGCCCTGATCGGCCTGCTACGGGAACGGGCCAACGACCTGGTCGCCTTCGAGGCCGCGGATCGCCTGCACCGGCTGCGGCCCGCCCTGGAAGACCGCCAGGAGGTGCTGCTGCTCGGCAACACCTTCCACGAACACGGCGTCTTCGACCGCTCGAACGAGCTCCTCGGCCAGATCGTCGTCGACCTGGAGGTGCAGTCGACGTCCGACTTCGAGATCCACTACCGCTGGGCGCGCAGCCACTTCCGGCAGGGCCGGCTCGAGGACGCCGCCCGGCACTACAACCTGCTGGCCACCAACGTGTCTTCGCCGCGCCACTCCGGCCAGGCGCTCTACCAGAAGGCGCGGTCGGAGGAGCTCTCCGGCGACTGGATCGCCGCGGCCGCCGACTACCGCCGCGCCTACCTGACCGACCCGCAGGGCAACTTCTCCGTGGCGGCGCTGCTCGGCGCCCTGCGCCTGGAGTGGCGGCGCGGGCTCGAGGACGAAGCGCTCGACCTCTACTCCGTGCTGCTCCAGCTCCGGCACGACCGCGCGGTATCGGCGCGCGCCAGCCTCTTCCTCGCCGCCTCCGACATCGTCCAGGGCCGCACGGACCGCGCCGGCGAATGGCTCAGCGACGCCATCCGCGCCAGCCGCAGCGTCGACTTCGAGGTCCGCTACTGGCGGGGCCGGCTCGACGAGGCCCGCGGAGCGCTCGACCGCGCCATCACCGGCTACGCCGACCTGCTGGCCGCCGACCTCTTCCACCCGCTGGCTCGCGAAGCCGAGAAGCGTCTCGCCGCCGAGCCCCTGCGGGCCTATGTCGGCCCCATCGCCGACGGGTTCGCCCGATCGGAGGACCCGGCCCGGCTCTACCGCGCCTGGCTGCTCTACGGCCGGCAGGGCGACGAAGCGGAGGCCGCCCGCCAGATTCTCCAGGGCAGCCTCGTCAGCGATCCGGCCGTGCGTTCCTTCTTCGGCCTTCGCAGCGTGCCGCCCGGCGAGTGGCCGCTGTGGGACCGGGCCGCCTCGAACCCGCAGGAACTGCTGCTCGCCCTCGGCCTGTGGGGCGACGCGGCCGAGGTCGTGGACCGGCACTTCCCGGTGGCGAACCCGCGGCTGGCCCTGACCGCGGCAGAGGGGCTGGCGAAGACCAGGCCGCGGCGCGCCCTGCTGATCGCCGAGATCCTGGCCCAGAGGGCGCCGCGCCGCGTGCCGGAACCGCTCTACCCGCTGACCATGCGCCGCGCGCTCTACCCCGACGCCTACGGCGACCTGATCGCCGCCGCTGCCGCGCGCCGCGACCTGGACCCCTTCCTGATCGCCGGGATCATGCGCCAGGAGAGCCGCTTCGACCACCAGGCGGTGTCGGCGGCCTCGGCGCGGGGCCTGATGCAGTTCGTTTTCCCCACCGCGGCGCGGCTCGCCGCGAACGCCGGCCGGCCGCTCTCGACGCCGCGGGAACTCGAGAACCCGGCGCTCGCGGTCGAACTCGGCGCCTCCTACCTGGCCGAGCTCCGCGCGCTGTTCGGCAACGAGCAGCACGTCATCCTGGCCGCCTACAACGCCGGCGAGGCCCAGGCCGCGCTCTGGCAGCGGCACTGCTACACCAGCGGTGCCGACGAGTACTTCACCAAGGTCGGCTTTCGCGAGACCCGGAACTACCTGGAGCGCGTCCTGTACAACGTGGCGCAGTACCACGACCTCTACAGACAGGGCCCGGCCGGCCTGTGAGCGAGGACGAGCCGGCGACGACCGCCGGCCGGCTGCGCATCGTCGCCACGCCGATCGGCAACCTGGCCGATCTCTCGCCGCGCGCCCGCGAGGCGCTGCTGTCCGCCGACCTGATCGCCTGCGAAGACACCCGCCGCGCCGGCCGGCTGTTCCAGAGCCTCGGAGCGGGCGGCAGGGACCGGCGGCCGCCGCTGCTGCCGCTACACGATCACAACGAGGACCGGCAGATCGGCCGCGTGCTCGAGCGGCTCGAGCAGGGCGACGCCGTGGCGCTGGTCTCCGACGCCGGCACCCCGCTCGTCTCCGACCCGGGCTACCGGCTCGCCCGCGCCGCCGTGGCCAGGAACATCCCGGTCGAGGCGCTGCCCGGGCCCTCCGCGATCCTGGCGGCGCTCGTCGTCTCCGGCCTGCCGCCCTACCCGTTCACGTTCCTCGGCTTTCCGCCGCCGAAGAAGGGAAAGCGGCGGCGTTTCTTCGAGGCCCACGCCGAAGTCGCGCACACCGTCGTCTTCTTCGAGTCGCCGCAGCGCGCCGCCGCGTCACTCGCGGACGCGGCGGCCGCCTTCGGTGAGGCGCGCGAGGCGGCCGTGGCTCGCGAACTGACCAAGCTGCACGAGGAGGTCCTGCGCGGCTCGCTGGCGGAGGTCGCCGCCGACGTTGCGGAGCGCGGCAAGCTGCGGGGCGAGGTGACGGTCGTCGTCGCGGGGAAGTAAAGGCCGGTGACGACTACCGCAGCGCCCCTTCGATCCAGCAGCCGCCGAGGACCTGGGTGCCTCGATAGAACACCGCCGCCTGGCCGGGAGCCACGCCGGCCTGGGGTTCGCTGAACTCGACGCGGCAGGAGGCGCCGGGGCCGCTCTCGACCGTCGCCGCGACTCCGGGATGGCGCGAGCGGATGCGGACCTGGATCTCGACGCCGTCGCCGGGCGGCTCGCCGGCGATCCAGTGCAGACCGCTGCCGACGAGGCCGGGCGCCAGCAGCTCGTCGCGGTCGCCGACGACGACGCGATTCGCTTCCGGCTGTACGTCGAGCACATAGAGCCGGCGGCCGGCGGCGACACCCAGGCCGCGACGCTGTCCAACCGTGTAGCGGTAGGTCGGCGCGCCTTCGCCCAACACCTCGCCGGCGGTCGTCGTCATCCGGGCGGGCACCCGCGGCAGCTCGGGGCGCTCGTCCTCGACGAATTCCTGCACGCCCTGGTCGACGAAGCAGATCTCCATGCTCTCGCCCTTCTCGGCGACAGCCAGACCGGCCTCGCGGGCCAGCTCGCGCACTTCGGTCTTCGTCAGCTCGCCCAACGGGAACACGGCGCGGGCGAGCTGCTCCTGGGTCAGCTCGAACAGGAAGTAGCTCTGGTCCTTCGACGTGTCGACCGCCGTGTGCAGCTCGTACAGCCCGTCGTCGCCGCGGCGGATGCGGGCATAGTGACCGGTAGCGATGCGTCCGGCGCCCAGGCGGCGCGCCCGCTCCCGGAACGCCTCGAACTTGATCTCCGTGTTGCAGGAGATGCAGGGGCTGGGAGTGCGACCGTCAACGTAGCTGTCCACGAAGGGGTCGACGACGTGCCGGCGGAACTCGCCGTCCATGAGCAGGGTGTAGTGCGGCAAGCCAAGCTGCTCGGCGACGCGCCGGGCGTCGCCCAGGTCGAGCGAGCCGCAGCAGCGCCCGTGCCTGACCTGCTGCGAGCGGTCCCAGAGCAGCATGGACAGGCCGACGACCGGCACGCCCTGCCGCTCGAGCAGGAGCGCGGCGACCGAGGAGTCGAGGCCGCCGCTCATCGCGACGGCCGTGAGCGGCGCCTCCGCGGCGACCGGCCGGCCGGCTGTCCCGCCCGTCGCCGGCCCCGAGACGACCTCCGTTGCGACCGCGGAAGTCATCGTGCCGCGACCCCGGTCGCCGGTTCGGCCGAGAGCGCCCGCAGCGCCTCGACCTCGCGCGCCAGCACCGGCAGAAAGCGGTCGATCTCATCCCGGTCGTTCGACGTGCCGAGGCTGATGCGGATGGACGCGATCGCCTCCTCCGGCGACACTCCCATCGCCAGCAGGGTCCGGCTGGGTTCGACCACGCCGGAGGCGCAGGCGGCCCCGGTCGAGACCGCGAAGCCCGCCAGATCGAGGCGGACGACGAGTTCCTCGCCGATCAGCCCCGCGAAAGCGACGTGGGTCGTATGCGGCAGCCGCGGCGACGACGCGCAGTGAAGATGCGTGTCCGCGATCCCGGCCAGGCCGGCCTCCAGGCCGTCGCGCAGGCGGCCCAGGCGCTCGATCCGGTGGTCAAGTTCGCTTGACGCCAGGGCGGCACAGGCGCCGAAGCCGACCAGGGCCGCCACGTTCTCCGTCCCTGCGCGCCGCTGCCGCTCCTGGCCGCCGCCGAGGATCAGCGGTTCGAACGCGGCGCCCTCGCGAATCCACAGCGCCGCGGCGCCGACCGGGCCGGTGAACTTGTGGGCCGCCACGACCAGGTAGTCGGCGCCTAGCGAGTTCACGTCGACCGGGTGCTTGCCGGCCGCCTGGACCGCGTCGCAGAGCAGCGGCACGCCGCGCTCCCGGCAGGCGTCCGCCGCCTCGGCAACCGGCTGGAGCGTGCCCAGCTCGTTGTTCGCCAGCATCAGACAGGCGAGACGCGTCTCGGGACGCAGGGCGTCCGCTACCGCGCCGGCGTCGACCAGGCCGTCCGGTCCCGGGCGGAGCCGGTTCACCTCGACGCCCGAGTTCTCGAGCCGGTCCGCCGCGCGCTGGATCGACGGGTGCTCCAGCTCGGAGATGACCAGGTGCCCGCCGGCGCCGTCGTCGAAGACGGACATGAGCACCGCGTTGTTCGCCTCGGTTCCCGACGCCATGAACGCGACCTCGGGCGCCGTCGCCCCGATCAGCCCGGCGACCTGTTCCCGCGCCTGCTCCACGGCCGCCCGCGCCGCTCGCCCGAAGGAATGGACCGAGGACGGATTGCCGTGCCGGCCGCCCAGCCAGGGCAGCATCGCCTCGGCAACCCGCGGATCCAGCGGGGTCGTCGCGTTGTGGTCGAGGTAGACGGGAACGTCGCGCATGGCGGCCCGATTCTACGGTCGCCGGCTTCGCCGGCGGCAATTTCAAACGCCGCCTCAGACCCGCGCACCCAGAGATAATCTTGAGGATCACGCTACCGCGTCCGCATTGAGGAACCGTCGTTGCCCAACACAGCCGCAGGCCGAGCCTCGATCCTGGCCCTGGCGACAGGTCTCTTCTTCGCCTTCGTCACCCCGGTCGCGGCCCAGGAGCAACGCAACGAAACCCGCAAGGAGCGCCGGGAGCGCCGCGCCGCTCTCGCCGCGGCCGAGGAAGCCCTGCCGCTCGAGTTCAGGGAGTTCCTCTCCAACGTCCACTTCCTGATCTCCGAGCCCGAGCGCGAGGCCTTCCTCGAAGTCACCCAGGACTACCAGCGGCGGGCCTGGATCGAGCGCTTCTGGCGAATCCGCGATCCGTACCCCGACAGTCCGCGCAACGAGTTCCGGATTCGCTGGGAAGAACGGCTGCTCTACGTCGACCGGGAGTTCGAGGGCCCGCGTTCCGACCGCGCGCGGATGTTCCTGTTCAACGGCGAACCGTCCGGACGCCTCCAGTTCCAGTGCACGATGGTCACCTGGCCGATCGAGATCTGGTTCTACACCCACAGCGACCGGGTGGGTCACGAGTTCTTCCTTCTCTTCTACCGGCGCGCCAACCAGCAGCACTACGAACTCTGGCATCCCTCGGACGGCATCGAGCGCCTGCTCGACTTCGGCGTGGGCCGGCAGGATGTTGCGGCCGAGATCCAGAGTTGCGCGAGCGGCGACGTGGCCGCGTCCGCGATCAACTGGCTCCTGCGCAGCAACGGGTTGGAGTTCGCCACCCTGATGGCGCGCCTCGACGAGCGGCCCGAGGCGCCGTCGGCGGAATGGACGCTGACCTTCGAGGCCTACACCACGGACGTTCCGGAGGACGCCGAGCCGCTCGAGGCGACGCTCGACGTGCGCTTCCCGGCCCGCTACCAGGCGCGCACGGTGGTCGAGGCGCTGGTCGAGGTCGACCCGACGTCGGCGCGCCGCGACACCGTCGGCGGCCAGTCGAGCTACAACTTCTTCCTGACCGGCGAGGTGCTGCGCGGCGAGGACCTGTTCGAGAACTTCCGCTACAAGTTCGATCTGCCCCTGGGCGCCGGCGGCGACGCCACGCCCGCCGGCGGCGACGGCGAAGGCGGAGCGCCCATCCTGCTCTCCTTCGAGCGCCGGCTGCGACCGGGGGACTACCACCTCGTGCTGAAGATCGAGGACCTGAACGGCGGCCGCTTCGCCCGCATGGAGCAGCCGCTCGAGGTGCCGGTCCTCGAAGCGCCCGCCGAGCGCCAGCTCGACCCTGCGGTGCAGAAGATCATCGACCAGGCGGAGGCGGTGCTCACCAGCGACGTGCCGACGGTGCAGCTCCTCGAGCCCCCGGGCGAGCTCCAGACCGGCCTGGTTCGCTTCGACACCCTGGCCACCGGCGACATCGCGGAGATGCGCTTCTGGCTCGACGGCGGCGAAGTCGCCCGCAAGCGCCGGCCGCCCTTCTCCGTCGAACTCGACCTCGGCTCGACGCCCCGCGTCCACGTGCTGCGCGCCACCGCGCACGACGCCGAGGGCGTCGAGATCGCGTCCGACGAGATCTCGCTCAACGCCGGCCGCAACCGGTTCGCCGTGCGCTTCGCCGAACCCCGCGAGGGCGTCCGCTACGACGACGGCGAGGTCCACGTCGAGGTCGACGTGCAGGTGCCGGACGGCAGCCTCGTGGAGCGCCTGGAGCTTCACCTGAACGACGAGCCGGTCGCCACCCTGTACCAGGAGCCCTGGAGTCAACTCGTCGAGCTGCCGGCTGGCGACGCGATCACCTACCTGCGAGCCGCCGCCTACCTCGTCGACGGCAACACGACCGACGCCGTCGTCTACGTGAACGCGCCCGACTACCTGGAGATCGTCGACATCCAGTACGTCGAGCTCTTCGCCACCGCGCTCCATCGCTCGGGGCGGCCGTACGAGGAGCTCCGTGCCGACCAGGTGCGGATCCTCGAGGACGGCGCGCCGCAGGAGATCCTCCGTTTCCAGCGGGTGACCGATCTGCCCGTCCACCTCCAGGTCATGCTCGACGTCTCCGCCTCCATGGTCGACCGCCTCGGCGTGGCCCGCGAGGCGGCGCTCGATCTCTTCCAGACCGGGATCACGCCGCGCGACCGGGCTGCGCTCGTCACCTTCAACGACCACCCCTACCTGGCCTCGGACTTCACGAACGACACGGGCAAGCTCGCCGGCTCGCTGGCAGGGCTCAAGGCCGAGCGCGGCACCGCGCTCTACGACGCCATCGTCTTCGGCCTCTACTACCTGAACGGCATCAAGGGCCAGCGCGCCCTGCTGCTGCTCTCCGACGGCAAGGACGAGAGCAGCCGCTTCAGCTTCGACCAGGCGCTCGAGTACGCCCAGCGTTCCGGCGTCGCCGTCTACGCGATCGGCCTCGGCAAACAGCCCGGGCAGGCCAGGCGCGCCCTCTCCCGGCTCGCCGACCAGACCGGCGGCCGCGCCTTCTTCATCGCCGAGATCGCGGAACTCGCCGGCGTCTACGACCGCATCCTCGGCGAACTGCGCTCCCGCTACCTGATCACCTACCAGTCGACGAACACCAGCGGCAACCGCCGCTTCCGCGAGATCGAAGCCGACGCGACGGCGCCGGGCGTGTCGATCCGGACGTTGAAGGGGTACTACCCGTGAGGTGGAAAGTGTCGGTGCGCCGGCCTGGCCGGCACAAGTGCGATGCCGCGAAGCGGCGAGCCCGTGTCCTCCTCTGCCTCCTAGTCATCACAACCACAGCCGCCGCAGCCCAGGAAACCCTCGACCGCCGCCACGCCGACTTCCTCACCACCGTCGACCCGATCCTCTCAGACACGGAGCGCCGCGTCTTCGGCGAACTCCGCCACGCCTACCAGCGCGACGCCTTCGTCCAGCGTTTCTGGGCCGTCCGCGACCCCTATCCCGAGACGCCGCAGAACGAGTTCCGCGAGCGTTTCGAGCAGGCCGTCGAAACGGCCGTGGAGCGCTTCGGCGACGCCCGGGACGACCGCTTCGACTCGCTCCTGCTGCACGGGGAGCCGCTCCGCACCTTCCGCACCACCTGCGACCTGCTGCGCACGCTCGAGGTCTGGCACTACCCGCACAGCCCGGCCGTGCGCGGCGAGTTCTACCTCATCTTCCTCCGTCAGGGCGGCGGCTTTCGCCTTTGGGAGGCCTCCGACGGATTCTCCGGCCTGCTGGCCTTCGCCACGGTTTCGACGGACCGCAACGCCCAGCTCCGCGAGATCAACCGCCGGTGCTCGCGCGGCGGCGACCTGCTCAGCGCGTTCAGCCTGGCGCTCGACTGGAAGGCCATGGGCGCCGAGGCGTCGGACCCCGGCCGGGCCAACGACGAATGGGCGCTCGCCTTCCTCGACCGCAGCACCGAAATGCCCGCCGGCGCGGAGTCGCTGCCGGCCGAGATCACGCTCCGCTACCCCGGACGCCGCGGCAACCGCACCGTGGTGCAGGCGATCGTCGGCATCGACCCTGCACACCTGCCGGAGCCGGGCGACGAGGCCCGGCGCTTCGTGCTCGACGGCGAAGTGCTGCGCCGGGACGAGCTGTTCGAGAGCTTTCGCTACCGCTTCGAGCCGCGGTTCCGGCCGGGCGGCGGCGAGAAAGCGTCGATCCCGCTCGTCACGCAGCGCTACCTGCGGCCCGGTCCCTACCGGCTGGTGGTCAAGGTGCGGGAGCTGGAGGCGGACCGCTTCTTCGGGGGCAGCGCCGAGATCGAGGTGCCGCTGGTGGCAAGAAGCGACGCCAACGGTGTCGGTGCGCCCGCCATACGGCCCGCGTACCGGGGAAGCCGCGGTAATTGGGCCCCGAAGGCGGGCGCCCGCCCGGAGGCCGGGGCACCCGCCCCCGCACCCCAGGGG
>VXSP01000014.1:204844-209231 GCA_009837885.1 Holophagales bacterium
CACTACGCGCCGCCATCGGGGGGGGGGCGCGGGCCTGCGGGCGGGCGCCGGGGCAACCCCGCTCTCTGGGGCCCCCTCGGGGGTCATCGGGCGGGATGGCGGGCGCACCGACGCACGCACCCAGTGGGTCCGATCCACCCATCCCCTACTGGCTCGCCGAAGCGAACGCCGTCAGCCCCCGCTTCGTCGACTCGCAGAACGACCACACCGTCCGCATCCACGCCTTGCCAGAGCGCCTGATCACCGGCCGGGTCCGGGTCGGCGCCGACGCCGACGGGCCCGACATCCACCACCTGGCCTTCTCGCTCGACGGCCGCGAGCTGATCAGCAAGCGGCGGCCGCCCTACCAGGTCGAGATCGACATCGGCACCGCGCCCCGGGCACACGCCCTGCGCGTCGACGCCTACGACGGACAGGGCGGCGTCCTGGCGACGGACGAGGTGATGATCAACTCTGGGCCGCACCGCTTCTCGGTCCGCCTCACTTCGCCCCGGCGCGGCGCCACCCACACCAGCAGCGTGCGCGCGGTGGCCGAGGTGGAAGCGCCCCGCCACGAGCGGCTCGACCGGGTCGAGTTCTTCCTGAACGACACCCGGACCGCCACTCTCTACCAGCCGCCGTTCGAGCAACCGATCGGGATCGACCCGGCCGAACCCCTCTCCTACGTCCGTGCCGTCGCCCACCTCGAGACCGGGGCCTGGGCCGAGGACCTCGTCTTCGTCAACTCGCGCAACCTGGTCGAGGAGGTCGAGGTCGCGCTCATCGAGCTGTACGTCTCCGTGACGAACCGTTCCGGCGACCCGGTGCGCGGTTTCGGCCATGAGGACTTCCAGGTCCTCATCGACGGCGAACCCCAGCAGCTCCAGCGCTTCGACAACGCCGCCAACCAGCCGGTCCACGCCGGCATCCTGTTCGACACCTCGCTGTCCATGCTCGACCGGCTCGACGCGGCCGAGGAAGCGGCGCTCCACTTCTTCGAACTCGTTCTCGGACCGCGCGACCGCGCCTGCCTGATCACCTTCAACGACCGGCCCGAGCTGGCGGTCGGCTTCACCGGATCGAGGGAGGCGCTGGCCGGCGGTCTCGCCGACCTCGTGGCCGAGGGCGAGACCGCGCTCTACGACAGCATCCTCTACTCCCTGTACTACTTCGGCGGGCTGCGCGGGAAGCGGGCGCTGATCCTGCTCACCGACGGCGGAGACTCCAGCAGCGAGTACCGCTTCGACGACGTGCTGGAGTTCGCCCGCCGGTCCCAGGTGGCGATCTACAGCATCGGCATCGACATCGACCGGCGCGAACTCATGTTCCGCGGCCGCCTGCAGCAGCTCTGCGACGAAACCGGCGGCCGCTGCTTCTTCATCACGGGAGCGTCCGAACTGCCGCGGGTCTACGAGCGAATCGAGACCGAGGTCCGCTCCCAGTACCTGCTGGTGTTCGAGTCGCCGGAAGGCGAGCGCGACGCCTTCCGCAAGGTCGAGGTGAAGCTGAACGACCCGCGCGCCCACGGCAGACGCGGCCTGAAGGTCCAGACGATTCCCGGGTACTTCCAGTGAGCGACGAGCCCGCAGGCCGGCTCGTGCTCGCCTCCGCCTCCCCCCGGCGCCGCGAGCTCCTCGAGTCCCTCGACGTCGACTTCACCGTCCGCCCGGCGACCGTCGACGAAACCCCCCACCCCGGCGAACGGCCACGCGACCTCGTCCGCCGGCTCGCCCGCGAGAAGGCCGAAGCCGCCGCCCGCGACGGCGAGTGGGTCCTGGCCGCCGACACGATCGTCGTCGAAGACGGCGCCATCCTCGGCAAGCCGGCCGACCGCGACGAAGCCCGGAAGATGCTCGAACGCCTCCAGGGCCGCTGGCACCTGGTGCTGACCGGCACGGCGCTCCGCCCGCCCGCGGGCGACACGCTCCACGCGGTCGAGAGCACCCGCGTCCTGTTCGCGGAACTCACCCCCGAGCAGATCGACTGGTACGCCGCCACCGGTGAGCCCGACGACAAGGCCGGCGCCTACGCCGTCCAGGGCCTGGGCAGCCTGTTCATCCTTGAGATCGACGGCAACTACAGCAACGTCGTGGGGTTGCCGCTGCCGACGGTGCGGCAGTTGTTCGAGGGCGCGGGGAGTGATGTGAGGGCGTTTCGGCGGTAGTCGCCGGCTGACGCCGGCGGCGCACCGACACTTGGCTAGGCGCCGAACTTGGCCAGCTTGCCGGCGTTCGCCAGCAGCAGGCCCATCAGGTCGCTTGCCGGGATCGTGCCGATCGCGCCGCGGATCGCCTCGACTTCGGTGAAGCGAGAGCACTCGTCGACGAAGCAGTTCTCCGACCACAGGAGCAGCGGCACGGGGTGCCAACTGTGGGCTTTCATCGGCGCCGGCGTGGAGTGATCGCCGGTGATCGCCAGCACGTCGGGGCCCAGGTCGAGGAGACGGGGCAGCAGGGCGTCGACGGACTCGATCACGCCGACCTTGGCCGCGAGATCGCCGTCCTCGCCGGCCATGTCCGTGCCCTTGACGTGCAGGAAGAAGTAGTCGAAGTCGGACCAGCGCTCTTCGAGCCGGTCGAGCACGTCGCCGAAGCTCTTGCCGCAGTCGACGATCTCCATGCCGCAGACCTTCGCCACGCCGCGGTAGAGCGGGTAGCCGGCCAGCGCCGCCGCCCGCAGACGGTGGAGCTCGCAGACGCCGGGCAGCACCGGCAGCTTCGAGAAGCCGCGGAGCAGGAAGGTGTTGGCGCGCTCCTCGTCCCGGAGCTCCGCCTGGAGCGCCGCGACCACCGGGGCGATGCGTTCGGCGGTCCGCCGGGCTGCCTCCCCAGAGCCGCCGGCCGCCTGGACGGGCATTGGCGCCACGCCGAGCCGCTGCGGGTCCGTGTCCGCCAGGCCCGGGTCGAGCGGCGGCGTCCCCTCGGCGGCCCGGAACAGGAGAACGAAGCGGTAGGCCTCGCCGGGATGGACCTCGACCTCGATGCCGTCGCCGAGCGCGTCGCCCGCGGCCTCGATGCGCCTGGCGAGCCGAGCGCAGATCCGCTCCCCCTCCGCCGTCGGAATCCGCCCGGCGCGGCGATCCGTCAGCAGGCCGGCCCCGTCGACGGTGGCGAAGTTGCCCCTTGCCACGACCGTGTCCGGAGAGAGGTCGAGCCCGAGGCCCAGCGCCTCCAGCACGCCGCGGCCGATGTCCACCTCCGGCGACGTCGGCTCGTAGCCGAACAGCGCGAGGTGGCCCGGTCCGCTGCCCGGCGTGATGCCGGCGCCGACCGGCACCAGCCGGCCCAGCGCCGCTCGGGCCGCCAGCCGGTCCAGGTTCGGCGTCCGCGCCTCGTCCAGCGCGGTCCGCGGCTGAGCGTCCGTCCGCAGGTCGCCGACGCCGTCGAGCACCAGCAGCACGATCCGGCGCTCGTTCGGTTGCGCCAGCCGGCTCAGAAGTTCCTGCCGCCCCATGGCAGCCCCCGTCACGCGACGAAGTACGCCGACGCGCGGACCTGCAGCCGCGCCCGCGGCTGGAATCCGCCGCCGTGCAGCCGGAACGCCGAATCCCCCGACAGCACCGGCAGGACGATCCAGCCGTCGAAGCTCTCGCCCCGGTTGTAGGGCGAAACGACGGGCTCCAGCTCAGCCAGCCGGGTCCAGTGGCCGTTCTCCGAGAAGTTCGCCCGCAGCTCCAGGTAGGCCTTGTCGAGATCGATGTTCTTCCCTTCCCGCGGATGCCACACCGAGACGACGAAGCGCATCTCGTCGTAGCGCCGGGTGTCCACGCGCTCGCCGCCCAGGTGCCTGAGCGCATAGACGAACGCGCCCTTGCTGTCCGTGGCGAAGATCTCCGTCGTGGCCTCGAAGGTCACGTGGAGCGGCTGGACGTTCTGGCTCAATCAGCGGAAGCCGCGGCGCAGCTCGTTGCGGAACGTCTGGAAGTTCTTCTCGCCGTGGAGGCAGACGACGACGCGCTCCAGCTTCGTGCCGCCCTGGAGGTACCGGTGCACCTCGGTGAGCAGGATGCGGGCGCAGCGGTCGACGGGATAGCCGAAGATGCCGGTGGAGATCGCGGGGATCGCGATCGTGCGCTGGCCGTTGCGATCGGCCAGGGCCAGCGAGGCGCGCACGGCGGCGGCGAGCTTGCGATCTTCGTCGCCCTCGCCCATCTTCGGGCCGACCGCGTGGATCACCTGCTTCGCCTTCAGCGTGCCCGCGCCCGTCATCACGGCGGTGCCGACGGGCGTGCCGCCGATCCGGTTGCATTCGTCCTGGATCGACGCGCCGCCCTTCTCGCGCACGGCACCGGCGACGCCGCCGCCGAGTTGCAGCTCCTCGTTCGCCGGATTGACGATCGCGTCGACCTTCAGTTCCGTGATGTCGCCCTCGATCAGCTCGAGCAGCGTGTCGTTCATTCTGACGGCCA
>VXSP01000040.1 GCA_009837885.1 Holophagales bacterium
CGTGATCGTCGTGGTCCTCGTCGTCGTGGTCCTCGTCGTCGTGGTCCTCGTCGTCATGGTCCTCGTCGTCGTGATCTTCGTCGTGATCCTCGTCGTGGTCGTCGTGCTCTTCCTCGACGCGGGCGTAGCCGGGGATCTCGTAGGGATCGGTCTCCCGGCTGACGGCGCCCAGGTGCCAGGCCCATTCGCCGCCGCCGCCGTTGAGATGGATCGCACCCATGCGCTCGTCGGCGTTGGAACCGCCGCGAAGGTCGATCGTGCCTCTCAGCGCGCTGACAGGCTTCTCGCTCGGGATCCGGCCGTCGACCATGTTGACCGCGCCGCCGATTGCCTCGGAACCGAAACGGAGCGTGGCGGGTCCGCGCAGCACCTCGATCTGTTCGGCGTGCGCCGGTTCGAAGGTCACCGCGTGGTCGGCGCTGACGACGGAGGCGTCGCCGGTGTCGAGTCCGTTTTCCATGACGCGGATCCGGGCGCCGCTCAGGCCGCGAATGATCGGCCGGCCGGCGCCGGGGACGAACGACGTCGAGTGCACGCCGGGTTCGCCTTCCAGCGTCTCGCCCAATGTGGCGCCAAGACGTAGCTGGAGGTCAGTGCCGGACAGCACGGACACGGGATTCGCCAGCTCGGAGGCGCGGCGCAGGTCGCCGGTCGCGGTGACCACGACCTCGTCGAAGTGCGTCCCGTGACGCATTTCGAGCTGGACATCCACCTCGTCTCCGCCCGCAACGGTGACGGTCTCGCTCGCGGAGCCGAAGGCGGGAATCTCGACGACGACGAGATGGGTGCCAGCCGGCACTTCGTCGAATCGGAACGCGCCGTCCGTGGACACCGCGGTGCTGATGCCGAGCGCGGGAATGCGTGCCACGGCGAGAACGATTCTCTCGCCGTGCGTCTCTACGGAGCCGGCGACGGAACCGGTTTCCTGGGCGGCGACCGTCGATGGAATGAGGAGTAGGACGAGGGCGCAGAGAATGGCGCCCGTCACCGCCTGACGCCGGTGGGGCCGGTGCCGCGGCTGGGAGTTGAAGGCCTTGATGTGGCTAGCGAGCATGGTAGGGAGTTCCTGGGTCGTTCAGTCCGAGTCGAAGGGTGTTGTAGCGCTGGCTGCGGTGTTCGCTGAGATGGAAACGGGCCGAAACCGTCGGCGACGTAATGCGGCAACTGCGTGGGATCAGCTAGAGGCTGATCGCGTCGTGGCCGCCATCTTCCCTGGCGAGGGGTGGCTCCGGTGCGTCGCGCTCTGCGCGGATCGGAGACGTGTCGACTCAGCCTTGGGGCGGACCGCGCGGGGTTTGCCGCCAACCCTCGCCACTCCTTGGCCCGGGTCCGTGATCGGATCCTGACGCGGTGGAGGAGAGGTCGAGCGGCCCGGCGATCGAGGTCTTGCGATCCTCGACGGACTTGGTGCGGCCCAGTTTGCATGCGACGCAGGAGTGGTCGTGCGGCGCCGCGGCCTGACTGACCGCGGCCCGGCTGGCGGCACCGCTGGCCTCGGCCTCGTGATCTACCGCGCAGTAGGCGGCGTTGGCCGCAGCCAGGTCGTGGCCGTGGCCGCTCGAATCCCAGGCTCCAGCGAGCAGGGTGGCGAGCGTCAACGCGAGAGCGTTGACGACAGCGAGTGGCGAACCGGCCCGGCGCAACATTGGCTGCGGAGATTAGCAGAGCCACGGCCGGTGCTTGGCGCGGCGGAAGGTCCAGAAGCCGGCGCTACGCGCCGGATGCCGGCGGGGACGCCGGCGCACCCAGTCTCTGCCGCGCTAGCGCCGCCGCAGCACGACCTGATGCGCTCCCCGCCGTTCCTCGTTCTCACCGGCCGAGGCGCTGAGCGCGAAGTCGCCAGCCGGGATCGGGATCTCTTCAAACGTCGCGGTCTGCTGGTCCGGGGCCAGGTCCTGGCTGAGCTCCCGGTCGCCAACGTCGAGGAGCACCGGAGCGCTGGAGCCGGCGACCAGCCGGACCTCGATGTCGAACGTCACGTCCTCCCGAGCGCTCAGCAGCCAGTGGCCCCGCGAGGTCGGCCGCCAGCCCTGGTCCGCGGTGTCGCGCCGCCAGTCCTGGCGGGTCAGAACGGTGACCGGTTCGTGATCCGTGCCGACGACGATCCGCGGCGGCGCGTAGTTGTCCGGGCGGGTGCGGCTCACGTCCTCGAACCATGCGCGGTAGCCGTCCTCCATCGCGGCCGCCACTTCGGGCAGGTCGTCGATCAGGTTGCGGCTTTCTCCGGGATCGTCCTCGAGGTCGTAGAGTTCGAGGTTGAGTTCGCCGTTCCAGTCCCCTTCGCCGCGCGGGGACGGGTGGACCAGCTTGTAGCGCTGGCCGACGGCGGCGAAGGAGTGGAGCGGGATCGGTTCGTTCCCTCGGTGGAACTGCAGGTAGAGGGTCCGGTCGGGCCAGGTCGCGGCGTCGACATCGCCTGCCAGCAGGCGGAGCAGGCTGCGGCCATCCAGGTGCAGGCCGGCGGGCGGCTCGAGGCCGGCGGCGTCGAGCAGGGTCGGGGCGATGTCGATGTGCGTAGCGATCCGGTCGGCCGGCTCTCCTCCGGCGGGCAACCGCCCGGGCCAGCGCGCCAGCAGAGGCGACCGGATGCCGCCCTCGAAGACGGTTCCCTTGCGGCCGCGAAGCCCCGCGTTGTAGCGGTCACGGTCCGGTCCGTTGTCGACCAGGAAGACGAGGAGCGTGTTGTCCGCGAGACCCAGCTCGTCGAGCCTTGCCATCAGCCGGCCGACGTTGTCGTCGATGTTGCTGATCATCGCGTAGCTGCGCGCCAGCCGGTCGAGGACCTGCTCGCTGGCCTGGCCGGGATCAGCGAGCGCCGCGCTCAGGTCCGTCTGCCGGTAGTGCTCAAGCCACTCCTCCGGCACATCGTGGAACGGGCCGTGGGGCGCGTTCGTCGGCACGTAGGCGAAGAAGGGCCGTCCTTCCGCGGCGGCCCGTTCGATGAACTCGAACGCGGCGTCGAAGTAGACGTCCGTGCAGTAGCCGGTCGTCTCCTCCCTTGTCCCGTTGCGGAACAGCACGGCGTCCGTGTACTTGCCCTCGCCGCCGGGAGGGTCGGAGGGCTGGCCGATGCCGCCGCCCCGGTGAACCAGGCTTTCCTCGAAACCCTGGTCCATCGCGCGCATCGGGTACGCGTCGCCGAGGTGCCACTTGCCGAAGATGCCGGTGGCGTAGCCGGCGTCCCGGAGCATCTCGGCGATCGTCACTTCCTCCGGCTCCATCATCGCGCGGCCGATGTAGGTGTCGATGGCGCGGGTGCGGTAGTTGTAGCGGCCCGTCATCAGTGAGGCGCGCGTCGGCGTGCAGACCGGGCTGACGTAGAAGCGTTCGACCTGCGCGCTCTGGGCGGCCAGGGCGTCGAGATGCGGCGTCTGGATGACCGGGTTGCCGGCGAAGCCGAAATCGCCGTAGCCCTGGTCGTCGGTCATGACCAGGACGATGTTGGGACGCCCGGCGTCGCCGGCCGCGGCGCCTCCAGGCGATTGATCCTCGGCACAGCCGGCTCCCAGGGCGCACAGCAGAATCATGCTGATCGGTGCGCTACGCTTCATCGGCTTCCCCCCTACAACAAGGTCGAGGACAGGATATGGCAGCAGAAGAGGTTCGCTACGAACGGCGCGGCCCGGTCGCGGTGCTGACGCTGGACCGCGCCCGTTACCACAACGCGCAGAGCTGGAAGCTGCTCGACGACCTGGACCGCCAGCTCGACCGGGCGATGGCCGACGACGACGTTCGCGTCGTCGTGCTGAAGGGCGACGGCAGGCACTTCTCGTCAGGACACGATCTGGGTACGCCGGAGCAGCAGGCGGACATCGAGGCCCGGGGACTGACCCAGTGGGTCGGCATGGACTGGTACGAGGCCTTCCGCTGGTACAACCTGGACAACACGGTCAAGTGGCGCAACCTGCCGAAGCCGACGATCGCCATGGTGCACGGCTACTGCATCTTCGGCGGCTGGATGATCGCGGCGTCGATGGACCTCATCTTCGCCTCGCCGAGTGCCCGTTTCCTCGCCTCTCTGTTCGAGACCTTCACCGTGCCCTGGGACATCCATCCCCGCAAGGCGAAGGAGTTGCTGTTCGAGAGCCGCTTCATCGACGCGGAGGAAGCGCGGGAACTGGGCCTGGTCAACCGGGTCTACGCGGAGAACGAACTGGAAGGCGAGACGATGGCCTATGCCGAACGGATCGCCGAGAACGACCCGGCGGTGCTGCGACTCGGCAAGCTCGCCGTGAACAAGGCCCAGGATGCCATGGGCTACAGCGCGAACGTCGAGGCGGCGTTCGCCGACTACCTGGTGCTGCGTGAGATCCGCGGCAGTTCCAGCCGGGTCGAGGGCAACCGCCGCCTTGTCGGCGTCGATCTGGCGCTGCGGGGACAACGCGGCGGACGGGCCGGACAGACTCTGGCGGACACCGTAAGCGCTTCGGAAGCGAGGGAGGATGCATGAAGACGGTTCGCACTGCCTGTGCCCTGTTGCTCTGCCTGAGTGTGGCTGCCGCGGCGGCCGCGCAGGACGGCGACGGCGCACGGATGTACAACACCGCCAAGCAGAAGCTGATGAGCGGCGAGGGGATCGTCGGCGTCAGCATCTCGTCGCCGGATCCCGACAGCTACTGCGCGGTCGCCAACGCCGGCTTCGATTTCACCTGGATCGAGATGCAGCACAGTCCGCTGACCTACCAGGACGTGGCGCGGATGCTCTGGGCTTGCCGGGACGCCTCTGCCATCCCGTTCATTCGCGTGCCCGACGCGACGGAGGGCGACATCCAGAAAGCGGTGGACCTGGGCGCGCTCGGCATCGTCGTGCCGATGGTGCGCACGGCCGAGAAGATGGAGCGGGCGGTCCGCTTCGCCAAGTTCCCGCCCGAGGGGCGGCGGAGCCTCGGCGGCGGCCAGTACGGCGCGCTCTGGGGCCGCGACTACCGCGCCACGGCGAACGAGAACATCCTGATCGTGGCGATGATCGAGTCGCCGGCAGGTGTCGACGCGGTCGAGGAGATCGCGGCAGTGCCCGGCGTCGACGTCGTCTTCGCGGCCTCGACCGACCTCTACAGCTTCTCAGGCAAGCGCCAGGGCGAGCCCGAGTACGAGGCGATGGTCGACCGCATCCGCGGTGCGGTGCTCGGCGCAGGCCTCAAGCTGGGAGGACCGCTGGCGTGGCGTGACCGCGAAGGCTTCAGCTTCTTCCAGGCCCCGGGGGTCGGCAGCCTGATCCGCCGCGGGGCGCAGGCGCTGCTGGAGGAGACGGCGTCAGGAATCGCCGAGATCGAGGGCTCGGAGAACCAGTAGGAACTTCTGGCGCGGCAGAGTCCAGAGCCGGCGCTTCGCGCCGGGTGCCGGCGGGGACGCCGGCGCACCCAGTGTCTGCCGCGCCCAGCTCCTTCAGATGTGCCGGCCCTGGCCGCCGTCGACGTCGATCACCGCGCCGTTGACGTAGGAAGCGGCCTCCGAGCACAGGAAGACGATCATGTTGGCGACCTCTTCCGAAGTGCCGTAGCGGCCCACCGGAACGCTCTTGCCGTTGTTCCGGATGATGTCCTCCCAGTCGCCGCCGCGGGCGTTCGCGATCTCCTTCGCGGCCCGCTCCCACATCGCGGTGTGGATCAGGCCCGGCAGCACCGAGTTGAACAGCACGTTGTCGCGGCCGTACTTGCCGGACAGGGCCTTGCCCGTGGCGACCATCGCCGCCTTCGAGGCGCCGTAGTCGATAAGGGCGGCGCCCGGGTACTTGGCGGCGCCGCTCGCGATCATCACGACCCGGCCCCACTTCTGCTTGCGCATCCCCGGCAGGCAGTGGCGGGTGCTCCGCACCGCCGACAGCAGGTTGAGCCGGAACAGCTCCTCCCAGTCGTCGTCCGTCATGTAGAGGAAGTTGCGCGACGGCGAGGCGCCGACGTTGTTGACGAGGATGTCGACCGTGCCGCCGGCCAGGACTGCCTCGAAGAAGGCGTCGATCGAGTCGCGTTCGGCCATGTCGGTGACGTGGCCGTGGACGCTGCCCTCGCCGGAAGGCGGCTGGTAGCCGTCCAGCGCGTTGACGGCGTCTTCGCTGCGGGCGCAGAACGCGACTTCCGCGCCCTGGTCGGCAAGCAGGCGGACGGCGGCGGCGCCGATGCCGAGGCTGGCGCCGGTGACGACGGCGCGACGGCCGGTCAGGTTCAGGTCGATCATCGAAGGGAGCCTCCCAGGTGCTGAAAGACAGGTGCTGAAAGATGAGCGCCGAGTGTATGCGCTCCGGCCCGCGCGGCGACCACGATTGGTATGCTCCCCGTCCGTTCCGAACTGAGACGAAATGACGAAACGACGCCACTCGAAACCATGGCGGCGGGCGCTGTCGCTCGCCGGTCTGATGCTGGCCTTGCTGGTGCCGGTCCAGGCGCAGGACGCCAGCGACCCGGTGCCGCGCCACTACGACGGCAACCCCGACATCAACGGCGTCTGGCAGGCGATCAACACGGCGCACTGGAACCTGGAGGATCACAGCGCGGCCGGCGGGCCGGCGGAGTACGGCACACTCACCACGATGCCGCCGGGCCAGGGCGTGGTCGTCGGCGGCGAGATCCCATACCAGGACTGGGCTCGGGAGCAACAGCGGAAGAACTTCGAGAACCGCTGGCGCGAGGACCCCGAGGCGAAGTGCTACCTGCCCGGAGTGCCGCGGGCGACCTACATGCCCTTCCCGTTCCAGATCCTCCAGGGCAACACCCACATCATGATCGTCTACGGCTTTGCCGAGGCGAACCGGACGATCCACATGGACAAGGAGAATCCGGAGCCGGCGCCGATCGACAGCTGGATGGGCCGTTCGCACGGTCGCTGGGAAGGCGACACGCTGGTCGTCGAGGCCGCCGGCTTCACCGGCCAGGCCTGGTTCGACCGTGCAGGCAACTTCGCCAGCGACACGCTGCGCGTCACCGAGCGCTACAGGCCGACCGGCCCGAACACGATGACCTACGAGGCGACGCTCGAGGACCCCAACGTCTTCACCCGTCCCTGGACGATCCGCATGCCGCTCTACCGGCGCCTGGAGGACAACGTCCGGGTGCTGGAGTACAAGTGTGTCGAGTTTTCCGAGGAGCTGCTCTATGGCCACCTACGCCGACGTGAAGAAACCCCGACCGGCGACGATCCTTAGCGCTTCGGCCGTTGCCGCCGCGCTCCTGCTGGGACTGACCGCTGTCCCGGCGGCGGCGGGCGACGTGACTGTGCAGTTGACCACCTCCGCGCGCAGCGAGGCGGTGAAGTGGTACGCGCGCCACCTGGATTGCGAGCCGATCGAGGGCCGCGCCGAGGCGATCGACTGCGGCAACGCGGTGATCGAGTTCAACCAGGGCCCGATCATGGGCGCCAGCCAGGGCACCGGCATCGACCACCTCGGCTTTTCGTTTGCCGATCTCGAAGAGAAGATGGCCGAACTGGAGGCGGTCGGCGTGCGGGGCTCCGGAGTTCGCCTCCAGCGCTACGACGACGGTTCGACTCTCCGCGAAGAACCCGGTCTGTTCAAGGTCGGACGCATCTTCGATCCCTGGGGTACACGCATCGAGGTCGTCGAAGACCCGGACACGCTGGGCTTCCACCACGTTCACCTGAGCGCGAGCGATCCGGTGCGGACCCTCGGCTGGTACCGGGAGACCTTCGGCGGCGTGCCGGAGAGTCTGCGCGGGGTGCAGGACGGCCTACGCTTCGGCGAGGTCTGGCTGTTCGCCTCGGAGCATCCCGAGGGCCAGCCGGCTCCGAGCGCTGGCCGGGCGATCGACCACCTGGCCTTCGAAGTCGCCGACCTGGACACCGCGGCGGTCGGCCTGCGCGATCGGGGCGTCCGCTTCACGGCGGATCCCGAGCGGCCGGCGGGAGGCCGTTCCGGGGCGAAGCGCGGCTTCGTCTCCGCTCCCGACAATGTGCGAGTCGCCGTGATCGAACCTGGCTGGCAGGGAGTCGACGCCGACTTCGGATCGGATGCCGACGAGGTGGCCTCGGCCGAACCGTATGTCGTGCCAAGGACGCCGTGGGGGACGCCCGACCTGCAGGGAATGTGGTCCGGCAACAAGGCCCACGGCATTCCACTCGAGCGGCCGGAAGATCTGGCCGACGTCGAGGAACTGACCGCCGAAGAGGCGGCCGCGCGCCGCGAGCGCGGCACCCTGGGGAGCATCTGGGGCTACGAGCGCGAGTGGCGCGACACGACGCTCGGCTACGTCAAGTCGGCGCCGTCGCGCCAGGTGGCGATGATCATCGATCCGCCGGACGGGCGCATTCCGCCGCTCACGGAGGAGGCCCTGGAGCGACAGCGCAACGCCCGCCAGTCGTTCGGCGACTACGTAAGGCGCCGGCCCGCTGGGCCCGAAGACCTGAGCGCCTACGTCCGTTGCATCAGCCGGGGTCTGCCGGGGATGATGATGCCGTCGATCTACAACAACGGTCTCCAGATCAGCCAGAGCCCGGGCTTCGTCGCCATCCAGAAGGAGATGATCCACGAGACCCGCGTCGTCCCCACGACCGAGCGGGAGCCGCTCGGCCCCGGGATCAGGCAGTGGTTGGGCGATCCCCAGGGTCGCTGGGAGGGTGACACCCTGGTGGTGGAGACCACGGGCTTCAACGGCCGCACGAACTACCGTGGTTCGAGCGAGAACATGAAGCTCACCGAGCGCTACACGCGGCTTGGGCCGAACCGGCTCGAGTACCGCTTCACGGTCGAGGACCCGACCGTCTGGACTCAGCCGTGGACCGGCCGGTTCGAGTTCGAGCTCGACAACGAGCAGTACGAACTCGTCGAGTACGCCTGCCACGAAGGCAACTACGGGATGACGAACATCCTCTCCGGCGCCAGGGCGCGCGACCGCGAGGAGGCCGCGGCCGCAGCGGAGAGCGGTTCGGGAGCGCAGTAGAGGGCAGCGTCGATGCCCGGGAGGCGTCGTACGCCGTCAGACGATGCTCGCGAGCCAGGTCGAGCACCTTCGCTTCCTCGTGGTCGGCGTCCAGTTCGATGCGCATCGTTACACTCCCCAACCATGGCTGAACCCCTCCGCGGAACTCCGCAGCGGCCGCGCGAGCCGCGGCGCCCGCTCGACCCGCGGGACTTTCCGGGCTGCCGCGCTGTGCATCTGCCCGTCGAGGAACTGGACGACCATGAGGGCCGCATCGAGTACTGGGAGGCGCGGAGCGGGACGGCGATGATCCTGGCTGAGCCGGCGACGCTCTATCACGATGTTCCGTCGGCCGGCGTGACGGGCCTGGTCGAGATGATCTCCCAGGCGCGGGGATCGAGGATTCTGGCGCTCGGTTCGGCGGACCTGGTTCAGTTCGGGGAACATGGGCGATACCAGGTTCTGATGCAGCCGGACGCGATGTTCTTCCTGGACCGACCGTGGCCACGAGAGAGGGCAATCGACGTCGACGTTGGCCCGCTGCCGGATGTGGTGCTGGAAGTGGACCATACGACCGATATCCGGCGGCGGAAGCTGGAGGTCTACGCTTCCTGGGGCTTTCCCGAGGTGTGGGTGGAGGTGCCGTCGCCGGACTGGATGGCGCCGCGGACTTCTGGCCGGCCGCGCCTTACGGTCTATCTGCTGGACGGCGACGGCTACGTCGAATCGGCCGTCAGCCGGGCGTTTCCGGGCTGGCGGGCGGCCGAGATCCACCGGGCAATGAATGAGGAGACGAAGTCGGCAGAGACCGTGGCGGCGCTACGCCGGGTGGGCCGCGGGCTGGGCAGGGCGTCGGGCACCAGCCCGGACGACGACCCGTTCCTTGGCGCCGAACGGGCCGAAAGTCGCTCGGAGATGCTCCGGGAGAATCTCCGACAGACTCTCGCCGCCCGGAACATCCGAGTGACTGAAGCCGTCGAGGCGTGGCTTTCAGGTGTCACTTCGGTGGAACGGTCTGCCCAGTTCCTGGAGGCCGCCATCGACAGTCGGGACGCGAGCGACTTCCTGCGCCGGGTCCGGCCGGCCGGCGACGCTCCACCAGACGACGGGTAGGGCCCTGCGCCGGTGGTAGGGTTGCCGTTCCGCCGAGACACAGCAGCGAGCAGGACGATGCCCATGTACACGACGCGATCTCTCTCCCGCGCGGCCCTTCCCGCCCTCGGTTTCGCTCTGGTCGCGGGCCTGGCTCTCACGACGTCGCCCGAGCCGGCAGCCGCCCACCACGCCTTCGCTGCCGAGTTCGACGCCACGAAGCCCGTCCGACTACGCGGCAAGGTGACGAAGGTCGAGTGGGTGAACCCGCACGCGTGGATTCACATCGACGTCACCGACGATGACGGCAGCGTGACGGCGTGGATGGTCGAGTGCGGTCCGCCCGGCGCCCTGGTGCGGCGCGGCTGGAAGAAGAACTCGGTGGCCCCCGGGACCGAGGTCCTGGTCGAGGGCTATCAGGCGATCGACGGAGCGCCACGGGCGAACGGCCGCGACGTGACGCTGCCGGACGGCCGGCGGCTGTTTGCCGGTTCCTCGGGTACTGGCGCGCCGTACGACAATCGAGAGTCGTCCGGTCAGCAGTAGGGCGGCATGGCGTGACAGCGGGCCCCTGGGTCGACTTGGCAAAGATCGCGGCGGTGGCGATTGTCCTTACCGCGATCCTGTACGGCCTGGGCTCTCTTGTGTACTCCCAACTGCCGCCGGACGTCCTGGACGTCTTCGGCGATCGGGAGCCTTCGGTCGCGGGCGAGGAGCCGCGTTCGGAGCGACCGCTCTCTGACCAATCCGCTTCTGAGCGAGCGTCGCGCGAGGATGGGGCGGGTGAACTGCAGCCCATTCATGTTGGGGAAGCCGAGGGCGACTTCATACGTCCGGTGAGGACCTACACGGTTCAGCCGACGTACACGGAGTACGCCAGGAAAGCCCGCATTGAGGGTAAGGTGATCCTGCGACTGACAATCGATGAGCAGGGTGAGGTCCGGGAGGATGTCGAGGTCTTGGAAGGACTCGACATGGGCCTGACTGAAGCAGCCATCGTGGCCCTGAGGCAGTGGAGGTTCGAGCCGGCCCTGTTGGATGGGCAGCCGGTCGCTGTCCACTGGACCATGACTGTCAACTTCCGCCTCGAGTAGGGCCCCGGCCGGGCCCTGGTGGTAGCGTTGACGGTACGCGAATCTACGTACACCGAGGAGGTGCCGGATGAAGCTTGAGCGTGTTCTTCTCCTGAGCCTGGCGGTTCTCCTGGCCGCGCCGATGGTCGTTGCCGCCCAGGACGACGTCCCGCGCCGACCTGACGGCAAGCCCGACCTGTCCGGCGCCTACGACGTGGCGACGCTGACGCCGCTCACTCGGCCGCGCGAGTTCGGCGAGCGGCTGACCCTGACCGACGAGGAGGCGGCGGCGATCGCCCGCCGCAAGGCGGAGATCTACGAGGCGGACTTCAAGCCCAGCGACCCGAACCGCGAAGCGCCTCCGGTCGGCGGAGCGCCGATCTTCGATCCGGGGCTCGAGGTCGCGTCCGGCGGCAGCGGCGGCTACAACGCGTTCTACATGGATCCGGGCGACAACGTGATCAGGATCGACGGCAAGTGGCGGACCTCGATCATCACGGATCCGCCGAACGGTCAGTATCCGGAGATGACGCCTGCCGGGATGGCGCGTACGGCAGCTCAGTTCGCGGCGTTCGGCCACAAGAACACGGGAACCGCCTGGTGGCTGGAGGAGAATGAGGACGGCTCCGGTCCCTACGACAACATGGAGCAGCGGCCCCTGCCGGAGCGCTGCCTGATGGGCTTCAGTTCGACCGGCGGCCCGCCGATGCTGCCGGCCCTCTACAACAACCACAAGCGGATCGTGCAGACCGGAAACCACGTGATGATCCTGATCGAGATGGTCCACGACGCCCGCGTCGTACGGATCGGCGGCGAGCACGCGCCGGCCCAGGAACGGCGGTGGATGGGCGACTCGATCGGCTGGTGGGAAGGCGACACTCTGGTCGTCGACACGGCGAACTTCGGCGAAGAACCGGGTCTCGGTTCGGCCACGAAGGACCTGCACGTCGTGGAGCGTTTCCAGCGTCTGGCGGACGGCGACCTGCTGTACGGCTTCACGGTCCGAGACCCGAACGTCTGGGAGACGGCTTGGAGCGGCGAGTACGTGTGGCGGTCGACGCCCAACAAGGTCTTCGAGTACGCCTGCCACGAGGGGAACTACGCGCTGGGCAACGTGATGCGCGGTGCGCGCCTGCTGGAGGCTGACGCGATCGCCGCGGCGGGCGGCGGCGAGTAGTCGAGCCGGCCGGGCGCGCGAGCCCATGCGCCGCTTCCGCTCTCCCGGCCTGGGAGTCCTGGGTCTGGGACTCCTCCTGGCGGCGGCGAGCCCGCCCGCGCGCGGCGCCGACGAGTCCCCGAACATAGTCGTCTTCGTCGCCGACGATGCGGGCTGGTTGGACTTCGGCGCCTACGGCAATGACGCCGTGCGGACGCCAAACCTCGACGCGCTGGCGTCGTCCGGCGTAGTCTTCGAGAACGCGTTCCTGACCACGGCGTCGTGCAGCCCGTCGCGGATCAGCATCCTCTCGGGCCGGTATCCGCACGCCACCGGCGCCGAGGACCTTCACAGCCCCCTTCCCGAAGGCGTCGAGCTGCTACCGAGCCTGCTCGGCCGCGAGGGTTACTTCACTGGCCACATGCGGAAGACCCACTACGGTCTCGCGGGCGAGCGGCAGTTCGACTGGTTCTCGGAGGAGACCTGGGAAGGCCTGCCCGACTTCCTGGACCAGGCGGGCGAGCGGCCGTTCTTCCTCTGGGTGGGCTTTCGGGACCCGCATCGGCCGTACGCGGCCGGCGCCATAGACCCTCCGCACGATCCGGCGGAAGTCTCCGTGCCGCCGTATCTCGTCGACGACGCCGCGACGCGCACCGATCTGGCCCTGTACTACGACGAGATTGCGCGCATGGACGGCGAAATCGGCCGAATGCTGGCCGAGCTGGACCGTCGCGAACTCCGTGAGAAGACCCTCGTCGTGTTCCTGAGCGACAACGGCGCGCCCTTTCCCCGAGCCAAGGCCACCGCGTACGACGCCGGCATCCGCACGCCGCTGATCGTTTCGTGGCCCGGCGTGACGCCCGCCGGGGTCCGCTACGCGGGGCTCGCCAGCATGATCGATCTCGCTCCGACGCTGCTTGAAGCAGCCGGCGCGGAGAGACCCGCGAGCTACCACGGTTCGAGCTTCGTCGCCGCCCTGACGGACCAGACCGCACCGGGCAGCGAGTACGTGTTCGCGGAGCGCAACTGGCACAACTGCGACGAGCACATTCGCACGGTGCGGGGTGTGCGCTACAAGCTGATTCGCAACGCCTACACGGAGTTGCCCCTGTGCACGCCGGCCGACGCCTCGCGCAGCGCCTCCTGGTACAGCCTGACGGCGCGCCGCGAGGCGGGAACCTTGACGCCGGGTCAGGCGCGTCTCTTCGAGGCGCCGCGGCCGGTGATCGAGGTCTACGACCTGGAGGCGGATCCGCACGAGCTGGTCAACCTCGCCGGCCGGCCGGAGGTGGAGCAGATTGCCCGGCAGTTGAGCCGGGTGCTCGATGCCTGGATCGAGGAGACGGAGGACTTCCCGCCGAGCCGGCGACGGCGCGCGGACAACACGGACCGGATCAGCGGCGTGAAGTTCAGTCAGAAGGTGCCGCCGCTGGAGCCGTAGATCAGCGGTCGAGCACCGGCAGCACGATCCGCGACGGGTGCTCCGCCGAGTGGTGGACCGCGTTCCGGGCCACGCGCCACTCGCTCTCGTCGTAGTTGTTGCCGCCGGTGTTCAGGTTGCGGTCGTAGCGCGGGAAGTTGCTGCTCGAGACCTCGATCCGCAGACGGTGTCCGGCGCCGAAGACGTTGGCGGTGGCGAGCGGCCCGAGCCTTGCCTCGTAGACCTCGCCGGCTTTCATGCGGACGTCGCGGTCGAAGCCTTCGCGGTAGCGCATGCGCAGGATCGTGTCGTCGAGGTTGAAGGCACGGCCGTCGGGGTGGACGTCGACGAGCTTGACCGTGAAGTCGGTGTCGGGCGCGTCCGAGGAGACGTGCAGGATCACATCGATCGATCCGACGACGGCCAGCGGTTCGGCGAACGGTTCGGTCGTGTAGACGAGCACGTCGGCGCGCGCCTCGATTCCGCGCTGGTCGAAGGAGCCGGGCTCGTGTTCGCCCATGCAGCAGAAGGCGCCGCCGTGGGTCGGCACCGGCGAGCCCGGGTCGTAGACGAAGCGGTCGGCGTCGTTCCCGTCGCCGCCGGCCTCCGCCGTCAGCCTGCCGTCGCCGGCGGCGCTGTTCGCGTTACCGTCACTGTCCAGGTAGAGCGTCATCGGTTCGACGCCGACCGGCGGCCAGGTGTCGGCGTCCTGCCAGCCGTCCTCGCCCATGAGGAAGTAGCGCACCTTGGCGTAGCGGTCTCCGAAGCCGTTCGCTTCAGGCTTCGTGAAGCGGTCGAGGAAACTCCAGAGCATCTCGTCGAAGCCGAAGTCCGTGTCGCCGAAGTTCCGCTCGCCGACGACGAGCGGGTTCGTCAGGCGGTACATGTTGCAGTGCAGGCTGGGCGCGATGACCATGTACTGGTGGTCTCGAACCTCCGGGTCGGCGTTCGCGCGGGCATGCTGGTAGAGCGCAAGGTTCGGCGACACGGACAGGTCGTACCAGGAGTTGGCCCACAGCGCCGGCACGCCGAACGGCTCGTCGTCGTGGTACAGGCCGCCCTCGTACCAGCCGGGATCGTCCGGAGTGCGTGCCGCGAACTCTCCGAAGATCCCTTTCGGTCCGCCGACGGACTCCATGATCGTTCGGATGGGGAGATGCCAGAGCGCCTGCTTCCAGTCGACCTGGGGCATCTTCGCGGCCAGGTCGAAGTAGGTCGCGAGCCGCTCCAGGTCCTCGCGGCTGGTTTCCGGCGGGAAGGTCGGGCGCTGGGTGTTCTGTTCGCCGAAGAGCCAGACCGCCATCGGAAGCTGGAGTGCGCCGCCGCGGTAGAAGTTCCCCTGTTCGTAGAAGGGCCCCATGCGGCCGATGCCGGCGCCCTGGCCCATCGGCACGGCGGCGGCGTGGCTCGGGTGGCGCATTGCGGCGAGCCCCATCTGCCATTCGGCGGTCGATGAACAGCCGAGCGTTGCGACCTTGCCGTTGGACCACGGCTGGTCGGTGATCCAGGTCAGCGCGTCGTAGCCGTCGGTGCGCGGCCGACCGAGGATCTCCCAGTCGCCCTCCGAAAAGAACTTGCCGCGCTCGTTCTGAACCACGAAGGCGTAGCCGCGCTCGATCGCGTCGAGGCCGAACTTGAGGAGCGCGCTCGGTCGCTCCAGGTTCGGTTCCGGCAGTGGACTGAAGTTGTAGGGCGTGCGCCAGAAGATCGCCGGCACGGGACCCTGAGCGTCCCGCGGCCGGTAGATTTCGGTGGCGAGGCGGACGCCGTCGCGCATCGGTACCATGACCATTCGATCGACTTCAGCGAGACGGTGGAGGTCGGCCCGACGTACCGGGTCCGGCGTCCGGTGGATCTGGCCGAGGATCGGGGGAGTGGCTAGAGCGAGGGAGACAGCGACTGGCAGCAGCCTGATGACCGTTCGAATGGGGCGCATGTGACGTTCTCCTGGAGGGCTACCCTGGTTCTTGCGCTGGGCATTCTGCCAGTTGCGGCCGCCTCGGAGCCGGCGGTCGGCGAGCCCAGGCGGGTCGCCGTGCTCGTAGCCGATGCGGATGACGAGCGGGTCGCCATGGTGGCCGAGGCGGTTTCCTTCTGGAACGGGACAGTCTCGGAGCTGGGATTGGCCGGGCCGTTTTCGGAGCCGGGACACCAGGCGCCGCCGGAAGAACTGCGGCCGTTCGAGAACTACGCCCACCAGCTCTCGCAGCTCGCCGGGCGCCTCGATTCGTCGACTCCGGGGCCGCAACCGCCGGAAGCGCTCCTCCGCGTCGACGCGGAGGTCGTCGTGCTGCTCTCCGCCCAGAGTCTCATGCCCTTCGCCTGGCCCTACGGCGACGATGGCCGCTACTTCGTCGCCATTCCTTCAGGCGACGAGCGCGACAACGTCGTGCGCAACGTGATCGCGCACGAGTTCGGGCATGTCCTTGGCCTGAAGCACATTCGCCAGCCGGGTGTTCTGATGTGCCAGCCCTGCGACACGTCGGCGCGCAGCAGCAACCATCCGCGATTTCTGCCGTTGACCGACCTCGACCGCGAGCGGCTACGGTCCTTCCTCGGAGGAACCGAACCGTGACCTCTGTCTGGACCCGGAGGCGCTTCATCGCCGCTGCGGCCGCCGCGGCCGCCGGAACCGGCCTCAGCCGTTCGCCGGCGCTTTCGGACGACGGCTGGCGCGCCGGGCCGCTCCAGCATCTGATTCCGGCGGCCAGCCACGACCGGGTGGCGCTCAAGTGCTCATTCGGCGAGCCGCTCGACTTCGTGCCGGAACTGCGCATTGGCGGCCGCCTGGTCGCGGGCAGGAGCACGGACACGGACAGGCGCTTCTTCTCCTTCGACGCGCCGGGCCTGGAGCCGGACACCGAGTACGCCCTGCAACTGCTTGGCGGCGGCGAGACGCTGTGCGACCCGTGGCCGCTCCGCACGTTCCCGTTGCCCTCGGCCCAACCTGAGTCGGTGCGGTTTCTCGCCTACACCTGTGCCGGAGGCCACCCCGAGTCGGGCTTCTTCCTGCCGCTGGCGGTTCGCCGCCGGCTTTTGCGCAGGGCGCTCTCCTTCCGTCCGCGGGCGCTGATCGCGATCGGCGACCACATTTACTGGGACCAGCGAACGGTGCTCTACAACCGCGGCGAGGAGCGAGGCCGGCGTTCCCGTGAGTTCTACGAGCGGATCGGCTGGCTGGACCTGAGCCTGCCCGCGCTGGGAACGAGCAACGAGACCTCGATCAAGGCGGCCGTCGGGCCGCAGATCGCCGAGCTGTACGGGGTCATGCTGCGGTCGACGCCTTCCTACTTCGTCAGCGACGACCACGACTACTACGAGAACGACGATGCCGACCCCCGGATGGTCACCCTGCCGCCCGACCGCTACCAGGTGGACTTTGCCCGATTCACCCGCAACGCCTACCTGCCCGAGTTCCTCCCCGACGTCGAGCGCCCGCGGGCGATCTCCGGCGCCGGGGCCGGCGACCGGGAGCCCGGCATCTCCGAGGCCTTCGGTACCTTCCGCTACGGCCGGCTGGCCGAAGTCCTGATCTACGACTGTGCCCGCTACCTGTCGCTCAAGGGCGTCCATGCCGGCCTGGTGCCGCCGGAGGCGGAGCACTGGCTGCACCAGCGCACGCGGGACCAGGCGGTGGCCCAGTTGTTCCACGTTCCGTCGCACCCGTTCGGGTGGTCGGCGGGGAAGTGGCGGGAGTGGTATCCGGACGTCGCCGACCTCGACGACGGCGGCGCCACCGTGTCGCGGATCGGCGATTTCGCGGGCAGCAACTTCAGGCTGACGACGGAACGGGAGAAGTACTTCTGGCAGGAGGGCTGGTGGCGGCAGCATCAGCGCCTGCTGGAGTCGCTGACGTCCCAGTCGCAGCGGGCCGGCATCGTTCTCTCGGGCGACCTGCACGCGATCGGTCACTCCGTCCTCGAACGAAGCGGCAGCATGGATCTCTCGGCCAACCCGGTCCATGCGGTGCTGACCGGCCCGCTGGGCACACTGACCGGCTGGCCGTCGGCGGCGCGGGGGACACCGCCCCTGGCGGCCACCGCGGTCGTGCAGGACGTGCGCGGCGAGACCTTCGAGAAGAACGGCTTCGCGCTCTTCGACGTAACGCCGTCGGAGGTCACGGTGCGACTGTTCGCGTGGAAGACGGGGGAGCCGGAGTCGGCGATCGACGACCTTGAGCCGTACCACACGGCCGTCATCCGTCGCGACTGAGGGTGCAGCTCCGCGTCTGCGTCCGCCCGCGGCCGTCGGTTACTGTTCCGCGGATGGCCGAGGCTCCGAGACGACCGAACAGGCGGGCGCGGAAGGGGCCGGGCCTCTTCACTCGCTTCCTGAACGTAGTCGAGTTCCTCGGCAACCTGTTGCCGCATCCGGTGACGCTATTCGCCGTGCTGGCGCTGCTCATCCTGCTGGTTTCGGGGATGGCGGAGATGCTCGACTGGCAGGTCGACGACCCGCGCCCCGCCGGCGTCTCGGGCCGCTCCGAGGACGGGTTGATCCGCGCGGTCAGTCTGATGAACCCGGAGGGGATGCGCCGGATCGCGATGAACCTGGTGACGAACTTCACCGGCTTCGCGCCGCTGGGCACGGTCCTCGTCGCGCTGCTGGGGGTCGGCGTTGCCGAACGATCGGGTCTGCTCGGCGCGCTGCTGCGGGCACTGGTCCTCGGCGCGCCCCGGAACCTGCTGACCGCGGTCGTGGTCTTCGCCTCGGTTGTCTCCAACACCGCGTCGGAGATGGGCTACGTCGTGCTGATCCCGCTTGCGGCGGTCGTGTTCCGGTCGGTGGGCCGCCATCCGCTCGCCGGCCTGGCCGCGGCGTTCGCCGGCGTCTCGGGGGGTTACTCCGCGAACATCCTGATCGGCACCGTCGATCCGCTGCTCGCCGGGATCACGACCGAGGCGGCGCGCATCATCGATCCGTCCTACGCGCCCGGCGCGGTGAACGAGATCCCGGCGACCGCGAACTACCTCTTCATGTTCGTCAGCACCTTCATGATCACCGTGATCGGCACCCTGGTGACGACCCGGATCGTCGAACCCAAGCTGGGGACGTTCGAGCCGAGTCGTGCGGCGGACGACCTGGAGGATCCGGAAGATGGCCTGAAGACGCTGTCGCCGGAGGAGAAGCGCGGGCTCAAGCTGGCGGGGGTGACGGTGCTCGCCATGCTTGGCGGGTTGGCCCTGCTCGCCCTGCCCGAGAACGGCTGGTTCCGCGACCCGGCGGTGAACGCGCTCCTGATCGACGACCTGAGGCCGATGCTGCGCAGCGTCGTCTCCCTCATCTTCGTCTTCTTCATCGTGCCGTCGATCGTCTACGGCCGGGTCACGGGATCGGTCCGGAACGACCGCGACGTGATCGACGGCATGGGCAGGGCAATGAGTTCGCTCGGGCCCTACATGGTCCTCGTCTTCTTCGCCGCCCAGTTCGTCTCCTTCTTCAACTGGACCAACCTCGGGACGATCACGGCGGTGGTCGGCGCCGACCTGCTGACGCGGTTCGATCTCACCGGACCGGTCGTCTTCCTGCCATTCATCGTGATGTGCTGCTTCGTCAACCTGATGCTCGGCAGCGCGTCCGCCCAGTGGGCGGTGACGGCGCCCATCTTCGTGCCGATGCTGATGACGGTCGGCTACAGCCCGGAAGTCATCCAGGCCGCCTACCGGATCGGCGACTCGACGACGAACATCATCACGCCGATGATGAGCTACTTCGGGCTCATCCTGGCGGTGGCGATGCGGTACGACCGGAAGCTGGGAATCGGCACCCTGATCGCGACGATGATCCCGTACTCGATCTCCTACCTGATCGGCTGGGTGACGCTGTTCTACGTCTGGGTGTTCGCGCTCGGCCTGCCGGTCGGCCCCGGTTCGCCGACCTACTACACGCCCTGAGCCGGCTCCGGCCTCGCTGGCGGCTGTTCTCCGGCACGCTGTCAAGGTCCTGTTACCATGACCCGTTCCGCCCCGGCGCGAGTCGGCGCGGAGGAGGGGAGATCGCCTATGGCCAGACCTGGTCCGACCACTTTCGCGAAACGTCAACGAGAGATGCGCAAGCGCCAGAGGCGCCAGGAGAAGCTGGAACGGCGCGCGCAGCGGAAGATCGATAAGGAGCAGGCGGCCCTGGAGGCACCGGAGAACACGACCGGAGAGGACCCGGACATCGCGGGGATCGTCCCGGGTCCGCAGCCGCTGCCCGACTGGGACGACTGATCGCCGAAAGTCCGCCGCCTACGGGCCGCCGCCGGACGCCGTGGCCTCGGCTTCCTCGGCGCGGGCGCCGGAGAGGATGTTGTACAGGCCGTAGTTGCCTTCGTGGCAGGCGTACTCGTACAGCGGAACGTCGCCCTTCTTCATCAGCAGGCGGGCGGTGAAGGGCCGCGTGTACGTCGCCGGGTCGTTCACCGTGTACTCGTACAGCAGGGTGTCCTCGGCGACGCGCCGGAACTTCTCGGTGACGTGCATCTCCCAGGCGGTGCCGACGGAACTGAACGCACTGCCGCTGAAGCTCGATACCAGGTCGCTGAAGTTCTTCGTCTCGACGACCAGGGTGTCGCCGTCCCAGTAGCCGCGCGAGTCGCCCATCCACTGCCGCACCGAGTCGGGAAGGTGCGGGCGCCCGTCGAGAGACACGATCCGGGTGTCATGGACCATCTCGTTCAGGATCGCGACGTGGTTGGCGGACTGGAAGATCTGGATGTTCTGGTTGTAGCCACCCGGCGTGATCGGCGGTCCCACGTTGAAGCCGAGGATGCAGCGCTCGGCCAAACCCCGATCCTCGTAGCTGTCGAGGCCGATGCCGCCGACCCGGAGCCGAACCGGGCGGTCGATCGGCTTGTCGTCGCCGAGCGTCTTTCGCTCGATGCCGGGGTGCGTCTCCGGCAGCCGGCCGTTCGGCGGGTCGATGATCAGCGACGTGCGCAGGTCCTCGACGACCCTGGCGCCGCGGTCGAACCAGAAGTTGTTGTAGCCGCCGACTTCGCCGCCGGCCTCGAGCCTTCTCTCCTCAGGGTCGCTGGGCAGATCGGCGACGCGAGCCCGTTCCACGGCGGCCGCCTCGAGCTCGGCGGCCCTGGTTTCGTCGATCACGGCTTCCTGGTCCGCGGGCCGCTGCAGCGGCGTCAGGGTGCGGAAGTCCCAGACGCCGGAGATGTCGGGCTTGCCGTCCGCAGCCAGCGGCGGCGTCCAGGCGGACGCTTCCTGGGCCGGCAGCGCGGCCGGCAGCGCGGCGATCGTCAACGCCGCGGCGACAACCGGAATCCACGGGAAACGGAGGCGAGCGTTTCGGTGGCGACGCATGTCGTCCCTCCTCGTTTGTCGAACTCTGCCGTGGAGTCTAGCTATCCCCCGGCCGCCTCCGCCGTCTCGGCCGGAGCGCTGAACAGTCGCTCGACATGCGCTTCCGGCAGTGGCTGCGTCAGCTTGGACACGACATAGGTTCCGGCGATCGATACGACCTCGCCGACCACCGCGCACGAGTACGGATTGATCTGGTAGTGCGCGAGCCACTGCGCGATGCTCGACAGGGGGCCGAGCGAGCCCGGATCGACGATCATCCAGGGCAGGCCGCTGCGCAACAGGACGAAGGTCAACATGCCGCTGACGAGGCCGGTGTAGGCGCCTGCCAGGGTGACGCCACGCCACAGGCCACCGACCACCAGCGGGCCGGCGAAGGCGGCCATCATGCCGCCGGTGCCCACCCAGACGAGCAGGGCGATGTTCATGTCCTGCATCGCCCAGGCCATCCAGGTGCAGAGGATCAGCACGATCACCGTGCTCCAGCGGCTGATCACGAGCACCTTGCGGTCGACTTCCTTGTCGCTTAGGTGAGGTGAGTACTTGGGGACGATCGAGCGGCGGTAGATGTCGTTGGCGACGATCTGGGACGACGACACGACGAGCCCGTCCGCCGTCGACATGATCGCGGCCAGGATGCCGACGCCGATCAGGGCGGCAAGCCAGGTCGGGAACAGCTCGATGAACAGCGCGGGGAGCGCCTCGTTCGGGTTGCGGCCGGCCGCGAGCAGTTCGGGGCCCAGAACGCCGCGGGCCAGGATGCCGCCCAGTCCCAGCATGCCCATCGTCAGGCCGACGGCGAAGGCGAGCTTGACGAAGCGCATCCGGTCGCCGTCGTTCTTGAGCGCCCACACCTTGTTGCCGATGTGGGGCAGCATGCCGAGCGGAATGTGGGCGAACAGGACGCAGGCGATGGCCCACCAGGAGTCGTAGAGCGAGTTCGACGTGTTGAGCGGCCCGACCAGGTGCTCGTCCTGCACGCGCAGGTTGCTGACCATGCCCGAGAGGCCGCCGTCCATGCCGGAGGCGAACAGGAACATGATGATGACGACGACCGCGACGCCCAGCATCATCATTCCCTGGATGCCGTCGGTGAGGATGTCCGCGTGGGCGCCGCCCAGGACGACGTAGACGAGCAGCACGCCGGAAGTGATGATCAGAGCCGTCATCGGCTCGAGTCCGAGCATGATCTCGAACATGACGAGGCCCGACACGAGCTGCCCGGCGATGTAGAAGAACAGGACCAGCGAGAAGATCGAGACCAGCAGGCGAACGCCGTCGCTCCGGTAACGATCGCCCAGGTATTCGGGGATCGAGCGGTTGCCGAACTTGTGGCCGGAGTTCGCGACCAGCCTGATCGTGATGAGGACTCCGAAGTAGACCCCCATCGGATAGAGGAACTTGCCCCAGACGCTTGCCATCCCGAACTGATAGCCGAGGCCGGGGCTGCCGAGGAAGGTGGCGCCGCTGGCGGTCGTGGCGGCGAACGCCAGGGCCAGGAAGTAGGGGCCGTAACTGCTCCGCGCGGTGGCGAAGTCGTCCGCGTTGCTGATCCTCCGGCTGGCGATCCAGCCGAACGTCAGCATGCCGACGATGTAGAGGATGAGGAACATCCACGACCAGGCAAACAGACTCATCGACTACCTCCTCGACAGTTCAGGTGGTTCCTCCGGCCCCCAGGCTCGCTCGCGGCGAGCCTCAGTCGACAATCGCTTCGTATGCCAGCCGCTTGCTGTTGATTCGCGCGGCCGAGGAGGCCTGAAAGTCGCGGCTCTGGATCATGCCGACGACGACCAGGTCCTGCACCGGGTTGATGCCGAACCAGGTGCCGCCGATCCCGTACCACCAGTACTCGCCCCTGGCGCGCTCATGGTCGGTCGCCGGGTTGGGATCGGTGACGATCGAGAAGTCCAGGCCGAAGCGGTTGCCGCGGTAGAGCGGGCCCATGTCGGTTACGTTGGCCGGCAGGTGGTCGGCGTGCATCAGCTTCACCGTCTCCGGCTTCAGGATGCGGACGCCGTCCAGTTCGCCGCCATTTGCCAACATCTGGGCGAAGCGCATGTAGTCCGTCGCGGTGCCGACGAGGCCGCCGCCGCCGGAGAGGAACTTCGGTTTGTCGAGGTACTGCCCGAACTCGACCTTGGTCAGCTTGCCCCCGCTTGACTGGTACATGTGCGAGAAGCGGTCCACCTTGTCCGGCTCCACCCAGAAGGCGGTGTCCTTCATCCCCAGGGGCCCGAACAGGCGCTCGTTCAGGACCTCGTCGAGCGGCTTGCCGGCGAGCACCTCGAGGATGTAGCCCTGGACGTCGACGGCGACGCTGTAGTGCCACATCGAGCCGGGCTGCTGGCGGAGCGGGATCTTCGCCAGCTTGTCGATCATCTCCTCGAGGTCCTGGTTGAAGTCGATGATGCCCGCCTTCGTGTAGAGCGTGTCGACCTGGGACCGCGAGAACAGCCCATAGGTCAGGCCGGCCGTGTGGCTCATCAGTTCCCGCATCGTCATCGGATGGTCCGCGTCCTCGGTGATCGGGTTGCCGTCCGGTCCGTCCTCCTTCGCGACCTTGAGATCGGCGAACTCGGGAATGAACTTCGACACCGGATCGTCCAGCGTGAAGCGACCCTCGTCGTAGTAGGTCATCAGCGCGACTCCGACGATCGGCTTGGTCATCGAGTAGATGCGGAAGATCGTGTCCTTCTCGACCGGAAGACCGTTCTCGACGTCCCGCTTGCCGTAGGCGTCGAAGTGGACGACCTTTCCCTTGCGGGAGACCATCGTGACGACGCCGGCGAGCTGGCCGCCGTCGACCATGCCGTGCATCGCCTCGTTGAGCTTCTTGAGGCCGGCCGGATCCATGCCGACGTCGGCCGGCTTGGCGTATTGCAGTTCGGGCCCGGCGGCGGACGCGGGCGCGAGGACGAAGGCCGCCAGCAGCAGGGCAGCGGCAACAGTGGCGAGCGGGGCGTACTGCCCCCGAGGACGCAATCGGATCACGCGTGGTTCCTCCTTACGGGGTTGAGCGGAGCGTCGGCGAGCGTACCACTGGGTGCGCCGGCGTCCCCGCCGGCATCCGGCGCGAAGCGCCGGCTTCCGGACGGTCGCCTCGCTAACGCAGCCTCAGGCCCGGAATGAGGCAGGGGGTGGAGGCCTGGTACTCCGGGTACGAGGGGTACCTGGCGGCCGCGATGGACTCTCCGAGCGGTATCGATCCGATGAAGATGCCGATCAGCCCCAGGCAGCCGAGGCCGGTCCAGTGGATCCACTCACCCGAAGCCGCGACGGCGAACAGGTAGAACGCGCACCACATGCCCATCTCGCACAGGTAGTTCGGGTGGCGGCAGAGGCGGAAGAGCCCGCGTTTCATGAACGGCTGGGCGATGTCTTCGCCGGCCGCGACCCGGCGCTTCTTGTCCTGCTGGAAGGCCCACATCTGCTCGTCGGCGACGGTTTCGCCGATCAGGAGCAGAAGGAACAGGCCGGCGGCCACGAAGTCGAGTCCGCCGAGCGGCGTGTCCCCCGCCTCCCAGGCCGCGTGGACCGGCGACGTGAACCACCAGATCAGCAGCATCTGGCCGGGCGAGATGAACGTCGCGTTCATGACCTGGATGGCGACGGGACCGAAGCGCTCCCTCACGGTTGCCCAGCGGTAGTCCTCGCCGCCTTTCCAGTAGCCCCCCTTGCGGGCGAAGTTGAAGGTGAGCCGTAGCCCCCAGAGCAGCACGAGGAGGGTCATCACGTTGACTCGCGCCAACTCGAAGCTGGTGGAGAAGGCCACGATCAGGCAGTACACCGGCGGGCAGATCGACCACAGGCGGTCCACCCAGGAGTACTCGCGGGTGATGACCGAGACGAGCCAGCAGAAGATCGCCAGGATCACGCAGAGATCGAGCGCGGCGCCCATCGGCGTGCCGACGAGCGGGTGGGGGATGAAGTTGATGTCCGGCATGGGCTCAGTCTCCGGTCGAGCCGCCCGACGTGCTCTGTTCGATGGCCTCTCGCTCCAGCAGGCGCGCGCCGCGCATGATGTTGCCGAAGGCGTAGTTCCCCTCGTGGCAGGCGTACTCGTAGAGCTTGTGCGAGGTCGCGGGCCACGGGTACTCGCCGCTCCACGCGGTCTCGTAGGCGGGATCCTCGACCGTGAACTCGTAGCGCAGGTTGTGGGCGTCGATGCGGCTGAACCGCTCCGTCACCCGCATGTCGCGCGAACCCCTCGAAACCGAGCCGGGGATCTCCCGGAAGTTCTTCGTCTCGACGACCAGGGTGTCCCCCTCCCACCAGCCGATCGAGTCGCCGCTCCAGTTGCGGATCGTGTCGGGCAGGTGCTCGGAGTCGAGGCGGATGATCCGTACGTCATGCATCCACTCGATCAGGATCATCACGTGAGTGTCCGTCTGCACGATCGTCTTCAGGTTGTTGTACATCCCCGGCATCGATGGAGGCCCTGAGGCGCCGCGGGTGAGGATGCAGCGCTCGGCCAGCGGCCGTAGCTCGTGATCGTCGTACGGGCCGACGGGAAGTTCCAGCCACCAGGCCGTGCCCGTGTTCTCGTGCCGGAAGGCCGCGAGCCGCTCGCTCCGTTCCTGGCCGAGCTCGCTGAGCGGCGGATAGCGGCCGTCCGGCGGGTCCGTGATGATCGACGTGCGGTACTTGCCGTCGAGTGTGAAGGCGCCCGTGCCTATGTCGACGAAGAAAGCGTTGTAGCCGCCGACCTTGCCCGCCGCGCCGGTGAACTCGGGGGCGTAGATGCCGGTGCCGCCCTTGGGTGGAGCCTCGCGGTTCGGGTCGCTCGGTGCGTGGTCCTTGTCGAAGTTCGTCGACCAGTGCTCGGCGAGCGCCGCGGCCTCCTCCGGCGTCAGCTCGAGCCGGTCGCCGTACCGGCCCGGCCGTTGGGCCGGCGTCAGGGTCGCGATGTCGTAGGTGCCGGAGAGATCGGGGCGTCCGTCGTGCCGCCGCGGAATCTCCTGCGCCTCGGCGGCGGAGGCCGCGAACATCATGAGCGCGGCGGCCGCTGCGATCACCACCAGGGCTCCTACCGACACCAGGGCACTGCCCCAGACCCTCCAGAACGAAGACCTGCGTCGTCTGATCTGCATCTCGACCTCCCGTCTGATTGGCTGTGCGTGTCGGTCAGTCTAGCGTCCGCCGCGGCGGAAGCTGCGAAACCGTGCGATCTGTGACATCCTCCCCTCGTCATGGCGGAACCGAACTCTCGACTGACGTGGGCGCGCTGGATCGTTCTCGGCCTGATCGGCGCCGGCCTGCCCATAGCCGCCTGCCGGCGCTCCCTGTCCGGCCCGGTCGACGTGCCGGTGCTGGCTGATGTCGTGACGATCGCCTTCTACGTCCTCGCCATGGTCTGCCTGGCCGTCTCGCTGGCCGCGTCGCTGCCCCGGTCGGGGTAGCCGGTTCGACAGCCTCTGGCTTCCGCGGAGCGGTTCGCGGCTGCTCGGGCGGCTGCTTTCCCCTCGTGGCGGCGTTTCCCAGGTCCCCGGGTTTCTGACATTCTTGCTGTGCCCGATGGCAGACGAGCGAAGCAAGGCCCCACCGTTGGTGCTCTGGGGCTGCAGCACGTCGCGGACGCTGCGCGCACACTGGGCGCTCCAGGAGCTGGGGCTCGACTACGAGCATCGGCCGATCGGTCCGCGGACCGGCGAGACCCAGACGGCGGAGTTCACGAAGCTGAATCCGCGGCAGAAGATCCCGCTGCTGCAGGACGGGGAGCTGACGCTCGCCGAGAGCGCGGCGATCGTGAACTACCTGGCCGTGACCTACGGCGAGCCGTTCGGCCTGATGCCGGCCGCGGGAACGGAGGAGCGGGCGCGCTACGACCAGTGGGCGTTCTTCGTGATGATGGAGCTCGACGCCCACACGCTCTACGTGATCCGCAAGCACCGCGACCTCGCCTACCTCTACGGCGAGGCGCCGGCGGCGATCCGGACCGCGAGCGAGGGCTTCGCCAAGCAGTCGGCGGTGGCGGAACTTGAGTTCGCCGACGGGCGGGAGTTCCTGCTGGGCGACCGGTTCACGGGCGTCGACATCCTGCTTGGCAGTTGTCTGGACTGGGCGGTTGCCTACGGCGAGCCGATCGGTGAGCGGCTGGTGGCCTATCGCGATCGTCTGAACCTGCGCCCCGCCTATGTCCGGGCGGCGCAGGCGAACTTCTTCACCCGGCCCGAACTGTTGCCGCCGTCGCTTCAGGACGACGTGGCGTCAGCCGGATCGTCATGAGCGGTTGAGAGGATAGAGGAGGTCTCATCCCATGTCCCCGCTTGCCATCAAGATCGTCGCCGGCCTGTCGATCTTCGGGATCGCCATCGTCGGCGGCATGATCCCCATCCTCGTCGCCAGGCAGCAGGCCAGCCGGCGCTACCTCTCCCTGGGCAACGCGCTGGCAGGGGGGATCTTTCTTGGTGTCGGGTTCGTCCACCTGCTGCCCGAGGCCGATGAAGCGCTACGGAAACTGGTCGACTATCCCCTGGCGCCCCTGCTCGCGGCGCTGGGAGTCGGTCTGCTGCTGTTGGTCGACCGGGTCTTCCTCGAGAGCCGCAACTCGATGCTGGGCCGGGAAGACGAGCGGACGAGGCCACCCTTCTACGCCTTCGTCCTGCTCATCGTGCTGTCCGTGCACTCGATCATCGCCGGGATGGCTCTAGGGCTTCAGCCGGAAGCCGCGGCCGCGCTCGTCGTCATGCTGGGCATCCTGTTCCACAAGGGATCGGCGGCGTTCGCGCTGATCGTGACCGCCCACTCCGCGGGCAACCGGAAGCTGTGGCAGACGCTCTGGCTCTTCTCGGTCATGACGCCGCTCGGGATCGTGTTCGGCACCGTGGCGGGACAGGTGTTCGAGGGGAGAACAGCCCTGATCTTCGAGGGGAGCTTCAACGCGGTCGCCGCCGGCACCTTCATCTACGTGGCGGTGATGGACGTGCTCGACGCGGAGATGTCGAGGGAGCGGGACCGGATCGCCCACTACGTGCGGAGTTCCCTGATGGGCGAGGACGACGTTCCGATGCCCGAGCAGGACCGGGACCGCGGGCTCAAGTTCGCGCTGGTGATGATCGGCATTGGAACGATGGCGGTGATGGGCCTCTGGCACCAGCATTCCCACCTCGGCCATTCGCACGGTGACGACGGTCACGCTCACGCTCACGAGGAGCAGGTGGAGCACGACGATCATGCTCATGACGAGGATGCCGGGCATGACGAGGATGGTGACGACCATGCTCACGACGAGGGCGACGAGGCTGGTCATGACGATCATGACGAGGCCGGGCAGGACGAGGACGAAGCCGGGCACGAGGATCATGACGACCATGATCACGAGGACCACGCGTCGGTGCTCGGGCCGCCCGGGAGAGTCGGGTTACTGCCGGAAGCAGGTGCGCTGACCGTCTAGCGTGTCGACGTCGGAACCGAGCTCGCCGGTGGCCTCGGCGCCGTTCTCGCTCAGCAGGAAGGCCACCAGGTCGGCTGATGCCGCCGGGCCGATCGTCCCCTCCCGGCCCTGGGGCATCGTCTCGCGGATCGTCCGGTAAAGCCCGCTGGCGGCGCGGTTCTGCCAGTAGCTCGTGAAACTGCGGCCCGCGAGCGCCGCGCCCTGGGCGCCGCCGCGCAGCGTCGGTCCGTGGCATTCGGCGCACTGTTCCTGGTAGAGAGCGGCGCCGCGCTCCGCCTGCTCGGCGGAGACGGTGGCGCAGGGCGCCGACCCATCGAGCAGCGGGGCGTCGATCATGATCATCGGGGGCGGCTCGGCGGCCGCGGCAGTAACGGCCGGCTGCTCGATCGGGCCGCGTCCTGCGGTGTCCGACAGCTTGAAGGCGTAGAGCATGTTGGCGCCGGAGCGCGCGGGCAGGTTCCCGAAGCGGTTGAAGAGCCCGCTCAGCAGATCGCCGCCTCCGGCGGTCACCGCGACGTACTGCTCGCCGTCCACGGCGAAGCTGACCGGGAAGCCTGTGACCGGTCCGCCCAGCACTGTCTCCCAGAGGACGTCGCCGGTCGCGGCGTCCCATGCGCGAAAACGCCGGTTCGTGTTGCCGGCGAAGACGAGTCCGCCGCCGGTCGTCATCACCGACATCATCCCGGCCGGCTCCTCGAACCGCCACAGGGACTCTCCGGTGCGGGCCGAGACCGCGTCCAGGCGGCCGACCGTCGTCTTGTTCGGCGCCAGTTGCATCCGGAAGTTGATGCCGTAACCCTGGGGCGGCCCCTCGCCGGTGCCGGTGATGATCGGCGACATGCAGACGTCCTGGAGCGGCGCGTAGACCGCCTCGGTCAGCGGGCTGTAGGCCGCCGTCGGCCAGTCCTTGCCGCCGCTCGCCGCCGGGCAGACCACGCCGTACTCCTCGTCACGTGCCTTCGGGATGACCTCCTCGTTGACGGTGACCGTGCCGGTGTGCGCGTCGATGTGCGTGATCACGTTCTGGAAGACGGTCTCGCGCGCCCACAGGAACTCGCCGGTCTCCCGGTCGAGGGTCCAGAGGATGGCGGTCTTGCCGGGGAAGCCGGTCATCACGCGCCGCCGGTCGCCATGTTCGAGCTCCGGGTTGATCGACCAGGTCGCTTCTTCGTTCGGCTCCATCTCCAGGTCGACGAGGATGCGCTCGAAGGGGTGGTCGAGGTCCCAGTTGTCCCGCGGCAGGTGCTGGAAGTACCAGGCCAGTTCGCCGCTGTCGGCGCGGAGCGCGAGGGTGCTGTTCGAGTAGAGGAGCGACCCGGCGCCGCTGCCGCGCAGGACCTCGGGCGACGGTGCGGGCACCGAAGTGCCCCAGTAGACGAGGCCGAGGTCCGGGTCGTAGGAGCCGACGTGCCAGGCGCCGACGTGGAACCGGCGCTCGAGCGGCAGACCGCCCCAGGTTTCGTCGCCCGGCTCGCCGGGCCGCGGGATCGTGTAGAAGCGCCAGAGTTCCCGGCCGTCCTCGGCGTCGTGCGCAGTGAGGTAGCAACCGCCGGCGACGGACATGTTGCAGGAGCGTCCGCTGATCACCTTGCCGTCGGCGATGATCGGACCGGACGAATGGGCCATGCGGCTGTCGCCGACCCGGGTCTCCCAGACGAGTTCGCCGGTGTTGGCGTCCAGGCGGATGATGAACGCGTCCATTGTGGCGACGAACAGGCCGTCCTGCCAGATCGCGATGTTGCGGGTGATCCGGCCCAGACCCTGGCCGAAGCGCCGTTCGGGGTCCGCCCCCTCGGGGTCGAGGTAGTCGTGCTCCCGGCGGTACTCCCAGATCAGGTCGCCGGTGCGCGCGTCGAGAGCGTGGATCACATCTTCGGGCTGCGGCAGGTAGACGATGCCTCCTCGCACCAGGGGCGTCGCCTCGTTGGGACCGTCCTCCATCGGCGCCGCCCAGGCGAAGTCGAGCTGTCCGACCGTTTCCGTGTTCACGGCGTCAAGCGCGCTGTAGGCCCAGGCCGACAGGTTGCCGCGGAAGCTCAGCCAGTCGCCGTTGGGCGTGGCGGAGAGTTCGGCGTCGGTGACCGGCTCGATCAGGGGGCCGGACTGACTGTGGGCGGCGCCCAAGGCCAGGAAGACCAGGAGTGTGGCAGTCGCCGCGCTCCCCGGTCGCACATCGCCCCGTACACGGTTCGAACTCATGTCACGCTCCCTGCTCGTGGCAGGCGGGACCTGCCTTTATCCGTAGTCGGGGCGGAGCATAGCGGGATGCGGGCGGACCGCCGGCTCGCCGCCGAGGGCTCAGGCGGAGGGTCCGTTGGTACGATCGTTGGCGTTTCAACCATTCGAGACAACCGGAGGAAGGATCGATGACCAAAGCGATTCCCGCCCTGTTGCTGCGTTCCGTCTCTACCTTGAGCCTCGCGGCCCTGATCGCGCTCCCGGCGGTCGCCGCCGAAGACGATGTTCCCCGCATGGCGGACGGCAAGCCCGATCTCTCTGGCTTCTACAACATCGCCACCCTGACGCCGCTCCAACGGCCCGCGCAGTATGGCGACAACCTGTTTCTGACCGCCGCGGAGGCGAAGGCGATCGAGGCGGAAGAGCAGGCGCTGCTGGCCAGGGCCAACGAGAAGAGCGACCCGAACCGCGCCGCTCCCTCCGACACGGGCGCCGCCCCGGTCGGCTTCGACGACTCCCAGCGCGAGAACCTGGGGGCCGGCAACGTCGGTGGCTACAACGCGTTCTGGATCGACCGCGGCTCGAGCGCCGTGTCGATCGACGGCGCCTACCGGACCTCGATCATCTCGGAACCGGCGAACGGCCGGATGCCGCCGATCACGGACGCCGCCAGGGAGCGCCGCGCCGCCCGGCGGGCTCTGACGCCGTTCCGGGCCAACAAGGGCGTCGCCTGGTGGATCCAGGAAGGAGGCGCCGACGCGCCTGGGCCGTACGACGACATCGAGCAGCGGCCTCACGCGGAGCGCTGCATCATGGGCTTCGGCTCGACCCAGGGACCGCCGATGCTGCCGGCGCTCTACAACAACCACAAGCGGATCGTGCAGACCGACACCCACGTGATGATCCTGGTCGAGATGAACCACGACGCCCGGGTGATTCGCCTGAATTCGGAGCACGACGCCCCCGGCGTCCGCAAGTGGCTGGGCGACTCGATCGGCTGGTGGGAAGGCGACACCCTGGTCGTCAGCACGAAGAACTTCGGCGACCGGCCGGGTCTGGGTTCCGCCTCGCGCGACCTGCACGTCACGGAGCGCTTCACCCGGCTCGACGCGGACACCCTCCACTACGAGTTCACCGTCGATGACCCGTCGACCTGGACCCAGCCCTGGAAGGGTGACTACACCTGGCCGGCCACCACGGACAAGGTGTACGAGTACGCCTGCCACGAAGGCAACTACGCGATGGGCAACATCATGCGCGGCGCGCGGCTGCTCGAAGCGGAGGCCCTCGCGGCCGCCGCCGGGACGAGCGGCCAGTAGCCGGCGTGACGTCCGGGCGGTTACCCGCCTGAGCCGGGGCCGGAGGGGAGGGTCCCAGCGGCCGCTCGCGCTTGTTTGGTGGGAGGAACGTCTGCGCTCGCTCCGGTCGGCTTCGCTTCGCGTCGGCGGCGGTTGATGAAAGGTCGTCGGGCGTCGCTCGCCTCCAGTCCGCTGGGACCCTCCCCTCCGGCCCCGGCTCAGGCTGGACGTCGTCGGAACTGCGAACCACTACTGGCCGCTACCGCGGTTTCTCACAGAGGGGGGGCGGTTACCTCGGTGTCGTTTCACACTGGGTGCGCCGGCGTCCTCGCCGGCCCTTCGGGCGACACCGCGGAGCGGTGATGCCCGGGAACGCTGGGCGAGGCGAAGCCTCGCTCCCTACTTAGCCGAGCCCCAGCTCCTTCATCAGCTCCGCCTCCGTCACTCGCGGGCGGTCGTCGGCGAAGTCGTAGCGGTCGGGCCTGGCGTCGCTGTAGATGTGACGGTCGAGCGCGAAGCCCGCGGCGTCATCGAGGGCATCGACGCTGACGATCAGCATCCCCTCCGGCTCCTGGACGAGCCGCCAGAAGAGGCTTGATCCGCACCTTGAGCAGAAGCCGCGCTGGGCCCAGGGGGTGCCCTGGTACCAGGTGAGGCCCTCGTCGTTCAGCCACTCCGTGTTGGGTTCGGGACAGTGGACGGACATGAGCGGGCCGCCGGACCAGCGGCGGCACAGGCCGCAGTGACAGACGCTGTAGGTGCGCTCGGGCACGTCGACCTCGAAGCGGATCGCGCCGCAGAGGCACTGGCCGCGCATTCTGTCGGCGGCCGTTTCGGACTCAGTCATCGGTTTCTCCTGTTTCCGGCGAAGCCACCTGGAACGGCACCGATGCCATCTGACGGTCCCAGAAGAGCGCCAGGCGGCCGCCTTCCGGCGTCACGTCGAGGAACTGCCAGGACAACTGCTCGAAGGACATGGGCAGCGGCTGGAGGGTCATGTCGGTGCGCAGCACGTCCCTGTCCGGCGTATAGCCGTAGGCGCCGAAGAGCGCCGTCCGGTCGTGGTAGTCGTACCGTTCCTGGGCCGGCCACTGGGAGATGATGAGGATCCACCGCTCCGGTCCGAGCTGGATGAACATCGTGTACTCGCCCGGTTCGAGGCGGGTCTCGTCGATGACGAGCGGCAGCTCCGTGATCAGCCGGGTCGTGAGGTTCGCGCCTGCCCGCCACACCGGGGCGCCGTCGTTGAGGAACGCGATGAAGTCGGGCGGCCCGAAGATGTCCCGGCCGCGGCGCAGCGGCCGCCCGTACCTGACTTCGACCCAGCCGCCGTTGACGTAGCCGGAGCGGGGGTCGAAGTAGCCGCCGATCTGGGTCGCGGCGGCGCCTGCCGGGCTGGCCGGCCGGTCCTGGGCGGTGGCGATGCCGGTCCCCGTAAGCAGCTCGGCGCCCGTGGCGAGAAGGACAACGAACGCCGCCACGCCTAAGCGACTAGCTTGGTAGAACCCCCGGAAACCGGCGCTTCGCGCCGGATGCCGGCGGGGACGCCGGCGCACCCAGTTTCGACCGCGCAAGCGGCTAGCCGCCACCGACCTGACCGGGGCTACTTGACGGCGTCGAGCGTGATCTCGAACGACTGGCCGGTGGGCGTCTCGATCGAGATGACGAACTTGTCGTCGGCGGGCCGGCTGTAGCCCAGCTTGGCCAGAACTGTTGCTCCTTCGCCCGTGTCCTCGAACTTGATCATCCGGTCCTTCGACTCGACGAGCTTCATCACCAGGAAGCCGTCGTAGCGAGGCTCCATGCCGGGGTTCCACTGCTTGAGGCGCAGCACCAGGGAGTCGTTCTCTTCCTCGATCGAGATCAACTCGATCATGTTCGTCGTGCCGTCGGGCGAGAAGCCGCGGACCCGGGCCACCATCGAGCCGTTCTTGGGAATGGCCCAGTTCTCCTCCAACTGCGGGCTGCTCCAGGTTCCGGTCATCCAGGCCAGGTCTTCGATCCTTGGGCCGTGATTGTCGGCGGCGGCGGCAGTCACGGAGAGGAGACTAGCGATCAGCAGAACGAACAGTGCGCGGCGCATTGGGTTGTCCTCCAGGGAGTTGAGCCGCCGACCTTAGCAGCGGGCGGTTGTGTCTACTCGGAGCCACCGCCGCCGGTCGACGCGGCGTCGCCTTCGAGGGCCTCCTCCTCGAGCAGCCGGGCGCCGCGGAGGATGCCGCCGAGGGCGTAGTTGCCTTCGTGGCAGGCGTACTCGAAGACCTTGTTGGTGCTGGCCGGCCACGGGTACTCGCCGCTCCAGGGCTCGGTCCAGGTGTTGGGGTCGTCGACGGTGAAGCCGTAGAGCAGGGTGTCCTCGTCGATGCGACTGAACCGCTCGGTGATCACCATCTTCTTCGAGCCCTGGGTGAAGCTGTAGTCGTCGCCGAAGTTCTTCGTCGTGACCACCAGGGTGTCGCCCTCCCAGCGGCCGACCGACTCGCCGAGCCAGCTCTCGACGTTGTCGTCGTGCTCGGAGTCGATGGGGATGATCCGCGCGTCGTGGTTCATCTCGACCAGGATCATCAGGTGGGTATCGGTCTGCACGATCCGCTTCATGTTGTTGTACATGACGGGCAGCGCCGGCGGCCCGGCGGTGGAGCCGAAGCCCAGCAGGCAGCGCTCGGCGTGTGGGCGGAGCTCCGGGTCGTCGTAGGGGCCGAACTCGCGGTCGATCCACCAGGCCGTGCCCGTGTTCTCGTGGCGGAAGAGCGCCGCCTCGGCGAACCGCTTCTTCGCGCCGTCGGTGAGCGCCGGCATCCGGCCGTTCGCGGGCTCCGTGATGATCGACGTGCGGTACTCGCCATCGAGCTGGAAGTTGCCGTCGCCGATGTCGACGTAGAAGGCGTTGTAGCCGCCGACCTTGCCCGCGGCGCCCGTGAACTCGGGCGCGTAGATGCCGGTGCCGCCCTCCGGCGGCGCCTCGCGATTCGGGTCGCTTGGCGCGTAGTCCTTCTCGAAGTTCCGTCGCCAGTGGTCGGCGATCGCCTGCGCCTGTTCCGGCGTCAGGGTCAGGTTGTCGCCGTACTGCTGGGGGCGCTGCAGCGGCGTCAGGGTGGCGATGTCGTAGGTGCCGGAGAGATCGGGCTTGCCATCGTGCCGGCGCGGGATGTCGTCGGACGCGACGATGGCGCCGACGGCCGCGAAGGCGAGGAGGGTGGTGAGAATGAGAGTGCGTCGTGCCATGTGCGGCGTCCTCCGGGTTCTGGTTGCGAGCAGTACGGTCATCTTAGCCGGAAACTGGCTGGCCGGTCAGGATTCGGACGGCTCGACGATCCGGTCTGTCGTCGTGTCGCGCCGGATCTCGAACCAGCGCCGGCACCCCTGGGCATGGAACCAGCGCTCGGTGACGACGCCTTCCTCGTTGTCGTGGTGGAAGGCGAAGTCCAGATCGCGCTCGTCCGGGTCGGTCACGTGGTCCGGTACCCGCCGGATCTCGCCGTGGACGAACTCGTGCACCGAACGATCGCCGCAGATGGGGCAGGGGATGCGGAGGCTCATGGCTAGTGCGTCCCCGCCGACCCGCGGTCCGCCATCGTCCGGTCGCGGGCGAAGCGATCGAGGCCGAACGGCGCGATCAGCTCCGGCACCTCGCCGGTCGCGATGAGTTCCGCCATCTGCTCGCCGCCGGCCGGGATCGCCTTGAAGCCCCAGGTGCCCCAGCCGGTCGTGAGGTAGAAGCCGTCTACGCCCGTCCGTCCCATGATCGGCGAGTAGTCGGGACTCATGTCGCAGACGCCGGTCCACTGCCGCAGCACCCGGAGGTTCCCCATGAAGGGCAGCAGGCAGAGCGCGCGCCGGCACACGTCCTGCACGAAGTCGTGGCTCGAGCGGTACGAGAAGCTGGGTTGCGGGTCGATCTCGGCGCCGAGCAGCATCTCGCCGCGGGCGGTCTGCGAGGCGTAGAAGAAGAGCTCCGACGAAGCGACGATGGGCCCGAACTGCTGCCGGTAGTGGTTCGTGACGAAGGCCTGCAGGCGGTGCGTGCGGATGGGCAGCCGGAGACCCGCCATGGCCGCGATGCGGCTCACGTGGCCGCCGACCGCCGAGACGACGGCGCCGGCGGCGACGTCGCCTGCCGCGGTCCTGACGCCGGCGACCCGCTCGCCGTCGAGGATCAGACCCTCCACAGGCGTGTTCTGGTGGACGTGGGCGCCGCGTTCCATCGCCCCTTCGGCGAGCGCCCAGACCACCCGGTCGTGACGGGCGGTGGCCCCCTGCGGGTGGTAGGAGGCGCCCAGCACCGGCCAGCGGCCGCCGCCCGACATGTCGAGCTGCGGGCAGAGTTCCTGGACCTGTCGCGGCCCGATGAACTGGGTTTGGGCGCCGAACTCGGTGTTCAGCTTCGCCCGCATCCGTTCGGTCCGCACGGCGGCTTCCGAGTGCGCCATCCACAGGATTCCCTTCTGCTGGTGCATGAGCCAGCGGTCCGTCTCTTGTTCCAGACCGCGGTAGAGGTCGACGCTGCGCTGGTAGAAGCGGACCGCGGCCGGGATGCCGTAGTTGGCGCGGATGATCGTCGTGTTCCGTCCCGAGTTGCCCCCGCCGATGTAGCCGCGCTCGAAGACGGCGACGTTCGTGATCCTGTGGCGGGTCGCCAGGTAGTAGGCGGTGGCCAGCCCGTGGCCGCCGGCGCCGACGATCACGACGTCGTAGCTCTTCTTCGGCGGCCGCCAGGTCAGCTTCATCTGGCGTTCGACGAACTCGTTCATGGCGTGGCCTCGCCGGTTTCGCCGAGCGAGCCGGCCAGTCGGCGCTGGAAGGCGGCCGCGAAGGGGGCCGGCGTGAGGATCAGGGCCCTCCCGGCCTCGAACCAGAGCTTGGCCGGGATGCCGGCGACCTCGCCCTGGGCGAGGGCCGGCCTCGCTTCGGGCCGGCGCCACTCGCACTCGCGGTCGAGGAAGCGCTTGGCGGTGGCTTCGTCGAGCCAGACGTAGCTGAACGCGGTTTCGCGTTCGACGATCGCATGCGGGTCGCCGGCGACCTCGAAGTCCGGCGTCGCCGTCACCAGGAGTTCGTCGGGGGCGGTGCGGAAGGCGAGCGCGCCGGCGGGCCAGGGCGGCTCGGCGACCAGCGCGTCGAGAGCCGCGGGCGTGGCCGACACGCGGGTCGCTTCGAGACGGCGAAGCCGCGGCGGCCCGGATGGACCTTCGCCGGCGAGGTCGGTTGCCGCCGGCTGGACGGCCGGGAAGTCGCGGACGTTCTCCGGCGACTCGCTGGCTGTGTCGACCGCTATCCGAGCCCGCTCGCCCTCCGGGTCGTAGGTTGGGCCGTCGACGCGCCGGGCCGGCCGGCCGTCGACCGTGACCTCGCGGGGCAGGTTGCCCTCCGGGTCCAGGTAGAGCCAGCCGAGCATCGGGGTGCCGCCGCCTGCCGCCGTGCCGGCGTCGGAGGTCACATAACCGGCGTAGCCCTGTTCGTCGTGGATCGCCGCACCCTCGGCCGACGGACCGCCCGCGTCCGGGGCCGGAGGATCGTTGACCCGGAGTGTGGCCAGCCGCTTGTCGAGCGGTTGCCTGTTCGTTCGCAGGACGGCCTGACGCCCGACGAAGTCGCCCTTGTCCAGGTTGACCGCCCACTCGTGGGCCAGCCGGCGCGGTGTCGAGTCGTAGTCCGTGTCCTGGCCGATCACGATGTGGCCCTTGTCGAGCCGCAGGCGGAGGAGGGTCTCGAGCCCGTGGGGCTGGACGTTGAACCCGCCGCCCGCCGCCAGCAGCCGCCGCCACAGCCTGCGGGCGTCAGCGGCCGGGTGGTGGAGTTCATAGGAGAGTTCGCCGGTGAAGCTCAAACGCAGTGCCCGGCAGTCGACGCCCGCAACGTGCACGCGTCGGTGCCGGCCGAACGCGGGCAGTTCCCGGGCGCCGGCACGCGCAAGCAGCCGGGCGGCTTCGGGTCCGGTGACGTTGATCGCCGCCAGCGACGCGGTCTGGTTCAGGATGCGGACGTCGCAGCCGAATGCCTCGGCCCAGTCGCGCAGCCACAGTTCGAAGAAGCCGGACCCGCCGGAGGTCGAGGTGAGGAAGAAGCGGTCGCCGGTGCCCTTGTCCGCTTCCCGGCAGAGCATTCCGTCGTCGAGAAGTTCCCCGCTGCCGGCGCCCGCGCTTACTTCGCGGCACAGGATTCCGTCGTCCAGCAGATAGCCGCGCTCGTCCAGCATGAGGACGTAGCGGCAGCGGCCGGGACGGATCGTCGCGACCCTGGTGGGAACGATCCGTTCGAGGAACGCTTCGGCGTCCGGCCCGGAGATCGCCGTCTTGCCGAGCGAACTCACGTCGCCGAGCGAGACGCGTTCGCGCGCGGAGCGGTACTCGTCGTCCTTCCGACCGTAGGTCCAGGGCCGCCACCAGCCGCCGGCGCGGTCCATCCTCGCGCCGAGGCTCAGATGCTCGTCGTGGAGAGGCGAGCGAGCGGTCACGGCGGTGTGCGCGCCGGCGGCCAGTTCGCGCACCGTCAGTTGCCGGTTGAGCGGCCGGGCGGTGAACGCGGGCTGCAGCCGGCCGCCGCGCTCCAGCAGGAAGCTGCGCAGGTAGGGCAGGCATACGCCGCCCTGGCAGGTGCCGGTGCCGGCTAGCGTCGCGCGTTTGAGCAGCTCCATCTCGTGGAAGCCGCGCTCCCACACGCCGTCGAGGTCGGCGACGGTGACGCCGCTGCACGGGCACACCGTCCCCTCCGGGGGGCAGGCCGGCAGCTCGGGTTCCATCGCGGCGCCGCCAACGATTCGCACCGGCAGGTCCGAGGCCATCCGGGCCAGCGCGTTGCGCGGGCTGCGGCCGAGGCTGACTACCGCCGTGTCGCATTCGATCCGTTCTTCGGCGGCGTCGGCGTCGCCGTGGCGCCGGAGGACCACCGCCTCGATGCGACCGTCGCCCTCGAACCGGACGAGCTCCCAGCCGCCTTCGCCGACCGGAAAGTGGGCGACCAGCGAGTCGGGCGGCAGGCCCGCCGGTCGCTCACCGACGGCGACGGCACGGCCCAGGTCGATACCCGCGGCCACGAGCTCCGTTGCCCCACGCGCCGTGACCAGTCCCTCAAGATCGCTGCCGGGAACAACGGGCTGAATCTCCGCGGCGCCAGTGGCGACGACGATCTCCCGCCGCGGATGGACGTGGAGCACGTGCCCCGCCTGGTCGGAGGCCACGACCAGCGGTCCAGGATAGACCCCGGTGACGTGCTGCCCGTCGCGCGCGTCCAGAGTCACGACGTTCAGGCCCACTTCCTTGGCCTCCCGCGCGGCCTCGCGACCCGAGTCGCCTTGTCCGATGACGACCGTGTCGCAGTGGACATGCTGCACCGGCGCCGGGCCTTTCGCCGAAGCACGTGATGCTGCATCGCGTTGCACACTGGGTGCGCCGGCGTCCTCGCCGGCATGAAGCGCGATGCCGCGAAGCGGCGAGCCCGGTTCGTCAGGCAGTAGGGCCGGTTCCTCGCCTCCCAGATGATCCCGCTGTACGACCATCCCGTCTCGCGCCGGGACCTGGCAACTCCGCGTGTAGGCGACGCCGTCAACCGTCACGAGACAGTTCGGACAGTCGCCTCCCATACACAGGCAGCCCCCGCCGGTCGGGTGTATGCCGGTCCGGAGCATCGCGACCAGCAGGTTGTCGCCCGCCCGGGTTTCGACTCGCTGCCCGTCCACCAGAAAAGTCGCCATCCGAACGGATGGTACGACGGTTCCGGACGTGAACAGCAACGCCGGCCAGCCCGTGCGGCTCAGGAGGGGGTCAGCCGCCAGGTGCGTCTGAACGAGCGACTGCCGCCGACCTCTCCGTAACCGGCGACCGACCGGAGCGAGTGAAGCCGAGTGCGCGCCCCACCCCTCCATCACCTCTCAAGCGCGCACGTCATCCTGGCGGCTGACCCCCTCCTGAGCCGTACGGGCGGGGCAGCGGACCGACGGCGCTACGATTGCGGCCGGCACATGACCGCTTCCCTCTCCGCCACCCTCGAAGGTCAGGTGATTCTCGTCACCGGTTCGACCCGCGGCATCGGCCGGGCGACCGCCGAGGCCGCGGCCGCGCGCGGCGCGACCGTCGCCGTGCACGGGCGGGAGCTCGCCCAGGTCGAGGCGGTCTGCGGCGAGATCGGTTCGGAGAGCGTCCTGCCGCTGGCGGCCGACTTCGACGATCCGGCCAACGCCGCGGCCCTGGTCGACCAGGTGGTCGAGCGCTGCGGCCGCATCGACGGGCTGGTCAACAACGCCGGGGGAGGCCGCCCGGTCGCCTTTCGTGGTCTCGACCTGGACTCCTGGCGCGCGACCCAGCGCGTGAACCTGGAGTCGACGTTCGCCGCGTCCCGCGCCGCCTACAAGGTCATGCGCAAGGCGAAGGGCGGCAGCATCGTCAACATGGCCTCGCTCGCGGCTCACGGCCCGGGAGCGTGGATGGGTGCCGACTACGCCGCGTCGAAGGCCGGAATGGTCAGCCTCACCCGCAGCCTCGCCCTTGAGGCCGCCCGCTTCGGGGTCCGCTGCAATGCGGTCTCGCCCGGCTTCATCGAGACGGACATGACGACCGAACTCTCGGACGACCAGCGGCAACGGCTGCGGGTGCCGCTCGGGCGCCTGGGGACGCCGGCGGAGGTCGCCGCCTGCGCGGTCTTCCTGCTGTCGTCGGAGTCGTCGTACGTCACCGGCCAGGTGATTCACGTCAACGGCGGGTTGTCGATGTATGGCTGAGCTCCGACGCGTCGCGGTCACCGGTCTTGGCGTCGCCTGCGCCATCGGCACGGACATCGAGTCGTTCCGGACCAGCCTGTTCGCCGGCCGGGGCGGCCTCGCCAGGCTCCAGTCGCTCGATACGTCCGAGATGAAGGTCGGTATCGGCGGCGAGGTCGATCCGGAATTCGTCCCGGCCGGGCTCAAGCGACTGCGCCGTCGACCGGCGGACCGGGCGGTCGACCTGGGTCTCGTGACCGCCGCCGAGGCGCTCGAGGACGCGGGCCTGATCGACGGCGCCCCGCCCTACGAGCCCCAGCCGGTGGCGGTGATCCTGGGTACGGCGGTCGGCGCGGCCGAGAGCAACACGACGTTGCAGCAGCGCTTCGCGGAGCGCGGCGTCCGCGGCCTGCGGCCAACCAGCGTGCCGCGCGTCATGGACAACGCGATCTCGGGCGGCATCTCGATCCACTTCCGGCTCACGGGCGCCAACTACGTCGTCATCTCGGCGTGCACGTCGGCGACCAACGCGATGGGCACGGCTTACCGGATGGTGCGGCACGGCTACGCCGACACCGTGCTGACCGGCGGCGCCGACGGCTTCTTCGACCCGTTCTACTACGGCGTCTGGAACAACCTGGGGGTGATGTCGAAGAACCCCGATCCGGCGCGGGCCTGCCGGCCGTTCGACGCCGACCGCGACGGCTGCGTCCTCGGCGAGGGCGCCGGCATGCTGGTGTTCGAGTCGTGGGACCGGGCGCGAAGCCGGGGCGCCCGGATCCGGGGCGAAATCGTGGGCTACGGCGAGTCGTCCGACGCCACTCACATCACCAGCCCCAGCGCCGAGGGCCAGGCGGTGGCGATGCGGACGGCTCTGGCGTCCGCCGGAATCGAACCGGCTGATCTCGGTGCGGTGAACGCCCACGGCACCGCCACGCTGGCCAACGACGCCTGCGAGAGCGGCTCGATCTGCGCGGTGCTGGGCGACGCCGCCGAAGAAGCGCCCGTCTCCGCCAACAAGTCCTACTTCGGCCACACCCTGGGGGCGTCCGGCGCGATCGAGGCGATCGCGTCCCTGCTCGGCATCGAGCAGCGCCGGCTGCCGCCGAACCTGAACCTCGAGAATCCCGACCCGGAGTGCCAGGTGCGCCTCGTGGGCGGCGAGCCGGAGCCGCTCGAACGGCCGTTCGTGATGAAAAACAGCTTCGGCTTCGGGGGCAGTAACGGCGTCCTGGTGCTGGGTCCCGGAGAGTAGGGACAGCTCAGATAGCGCTCGCGGGCGTGGGGCGGTTCTCGGGCGAGCCGCCCGCACGACAGGTAGCACCCCCAAGACGTATCTCCCAAATGGGATATGCGGGGGTTCGGTGCTCATCGGCTAGCATGTCGAACGCGCAAGTGGGGCCGGTGTTGAGAGGTGTGCGACTGGTGTATGGCTACGAACCCGAGGTCTTGACCAGCGTCGGGTCGAAGGTGGCGTCCGCAACTCGATGAGAGTTCCGTCGGCGTACTCGGAGTCGTACCCACGGGTCCGTCCCTCCGATCCGGAGGGTGTGGACAACTACATCCGCCACACGACCATCGGCGACCCCGAACTCGACGCGGTCCTCGAGGAGCTCTCCGATCTGTCCCCGGCGGATCTGAACCGCTACGTTCGCGCCATCATCGAGTGGGAAGGCGACACTCTGTGCACCGCGCCCCGGGTGCTCCGCGACTTCTTCGACACCCTCGAAGAACCGGTCTGGCTGGACTGGGACGGCCTGGAGCCCGGAATCCGCACGTTCTACAAGAACGCGGATCTCATGCTGGGCGCCTTCGTCACCGGAGTGCTGGTCGAGGGCTTCTCGACGTTGATCGCCAAGTCCTTCTACATCACCGGAAGGGTGAAGTACACGACCCGCCGCCTCAAGCAGAACAACCGCCAGTTGCTGGACATCTTCTTCCCGAACGGCTTGTACAGGAACGGCGAGGGCTGGAAGCTGTCAGTCCGTGTCCGCTTCGTGCACGGGCGGATAAGAAGTCTGCTCGCGAAGTCCCCGGACTGGGACCACGAGGCCTGGGGCACTCCGTTGAGCGCTGCGCACCTGGGCTACGCGATCTCCGTGTTCTCGAAGCGCCTGCTCGACTATTCGACCCTCCTGGGCGCCAAATTCTCGCAGGAAGAACGCAAGGGCGTCATGGACGTCTGGCGCTACTCCGGCTACCTCATGGGCATTCCTGAGACCGTCCTCTACGCCTCCGAGGAAGAGGCCCAGCGCATGCACGAACTGGCTTTCCTTTGCGAGCCGACGCCCGGCGTCGAATCGAGAGAGTTGGCGAACGCGCTGATCCAGTCGATTCCCGCCGTTGCCAAGATCGACGACGAGGCCGAAAAAAAGAAGATCGTGAAACTGGCGTACCGCCTTTCGCGAGCGCTCATCGGCAACAATCTCGCCGACGCCTTCGGCTACCCGAAGCAACGACCCTGGCACGTCGGAACGCTCGCGCTGTTCCGGGCCAGACAGCGCCTGCTGCGGCGCTGGTCCGGCACCGAGACAGTCCGGGCCAACAACATCACCCAACTCCTGCAGATCTCCGTGTACGACGAGGCGGGCCTCAGCTACAAGATGCCCGACCACGTCAAGGCCGAGGAACAGAGCCCCTGGTAGAAGGGGATTCCAAGGGAATCCCCTTGGTCTGGTAGAGACGCTTCGCGGCGCGGTCAGGCGACTTCCGGCTGACCCTCCGCGGCGCCGGCGCCCGTGGCGAGGCGAAGCCGCTCCTGAAACCGGACGTGCAGCATCGCCAGCGCCGGAACGACCAGCATGAGCAGCGGCGTGGCGATCAGGATGCCGAAGCCGAGCGCCGCCGCCAGCGGAACCAGGTGCACGGTCGCGGGGTCTGTCTCGAAGACGAGCGGAGCGACGCCGACGAACGTGGTTACCGAGGTCAGGAGGATCGACCTGACGCGGGCCTTGGCGCCGGCGATGATCGCCTCCTGCGCCCCCAGGCCGGCGCCTCTCCTTTCGTTGATGAAGGTGACCATCACCAGCGAGTCGTTGACGACGACTCCGGTACAGCCGACCAGGCCCTGCACCGACATGAAGCCGAAACTGAGGCCCAGCAGCAAATGGCCCGCCACGGCGCCGACCAGGCCCAGGGGAATGGCGGCCATGATGATGAGCGGCTGAGACCAGGATCCAAACGGGATGGCGATCAGGGCGAAGATGATGATGAAGACGAACAGCATCGCGCCCGACAGGGCGCCGATGATCTCTCTCTGCTGCCTCTGCTCGCCGCCGACTCCGTAGCCGAAACCCGGGTGCTCGGCCGCGAGCGGAGCCAGGATGTCCCGCTCCAGAGCGGGCGTGATCAACTGGCCGGTAACGACATCCGGGTCCACGTTCGCCGTGACCGTCACGACGCGGCGACCGTCGACCTTGTGAATGGCGGTGGAGGATCGGACGAACTCCGCGGAAGCGACGTGCTTCAACGGCACTTCCGATCCGCCGGGCGTACGCACGACGAACCGTTCGAGGTCAGCGATCGAACTGCGCTCCTGCTCCGGCAGCCGGAGATACACCCGCATGTCCTCGCGGCCGCGCAGCACTCTGAGGGCCTCGGAACCGAAGAAAGCGGATCGCGTCTGACGCGCCAGGTCTTCCAGCGTCAGACCCAGCGTGCGGGCCGGCGGCTTGAGTTCCAGTTGAATCTCCCTGAATCCGTCGTCCTGATTCGTGCGGATATCGAACACGCCTTCGACCTTCTGCAGCTCCTCCACGAACACCTGAGCGATCGCTTCCAGCTCGACGGGGTCGGGATGCGAGAGCTCCAGGTAGACGGGTGGCGGGAGTTCGAGCGCCCCCGACGAGAAGACGAGGTGCCTGAGCCCCTGCACCGTGCCGGTCTCCTCCCGCCACAGGCGCTCGAACTCGCTGGCCGGAACCGCGGCGTCCTCCGGAAGCGCGAACTGGACCGCGCCGACATGGCTGCGCGGAACCGACGCCCGGTCGCCGCGAAGCGGATTGAAGAGCTCCGCGGGCTCGCCGACGGTGATGGCGCTGTTCCACTCGTCCGCGCCGGCGCTGCCTGGATGCTCGCTCGCCAGCCGCTCCGCGACGCGGCGCCCCGTCTCCTCCACCAGCTCGCCGACCGCGGCGGTCCGGTCCGCCGGCGATCCGGTGGGCAGCTCGAAGTTCGCCGCGATCACGTCGCCCTCCACCTGTGGCAGGAACTCCACCCTGACCAATCCGGAACCGATGAGGACGGTCACGAGCAGGACCGCGCCCGCCGCTGTCGCCAGCACGATCGGCGGATGGTCCGTGGCGAGACGAAGGCCCCGGTCCAGCGGCCCGTCGACCAGCCATTGCAGCCCCCGGTCCACGGCTCGCTGAATCCGCAACAACCGGCGGCCGGCCCATGACGACGCGGTTCGACCGGGCGGCGGCAGGTGCGAAAGATGACGGGGAAGAATCAGCAGCGACTCCACCAGCGAGATCATCAGGATGATGATGACGACCAGCGGCACGCTTCTCATGATCTTTCCGGTGGAGCCCGGGACGGTCAGCAGGGCGCAGAAGGCCGTCACGGTGGTCAGCACGGAGAAGATGACCGGAGCGCTCATCCGCTGCGCGCCCCGAATCGCCGTCGTCAGCCCGTCGCGGTCCCGTCTTCGGCCCGCGAAGATGTTCTCGCCCACCACGATCGCGTCGTCCACGACGATCCCCAGCGCGAGCACCAGGGCCATCATCGAGAACATGTTGATGGAGACGCCCAGCATCTGCATGCCCCACAGCGTTCCCACCAGCGCAACGGCCAGCCCCGCGGCCACCCATAGCGCGAGGCGGATCTCCAGGAAGAACGTCAGGGCGAGAAAGACGAGAAGGAGCCCCAGGACGCCGTTCTCGATCAGGACCGACAGACTGCCCGCGACCAGCGTCGAGTCGTCCCGCCATATCTCGACTCCGACGCCGGCCGGAAGAGCGGGGATCACCTCCGTCGCCAGATAGGCCTTGACGGCCTCCGAGATCTCGAACACCTGCTCGTCCGCGGTGCGGGTGACGTCGACGCGAATGGCCCGGTTGCCGTTGAAACGGGTGATCAGGTCGGTATCCGCGAAGCCGTCGCGCAGGTGGGCGATGTCGCCCAGGCGAAGCGACGTGCCGTCGGGACGGGACAGGACGATGATGTCCTCGAAGTCGTACTGCTCGTAGTTCTGGCCGATCGTCCGGACCCGGATCTCCTCCCCGCCCGTCGAGAGGCTGCCCGCGGAGAGGTCCATCGAGCCCCGCCGCACGGCAACGGCGATGTCACTCAGCGTCAGTCCCAGGGCCCGGAGCCGGTGCGACGGAACCTCGATCGAGATCTCGTACTCCCGGAAGCCGCTGGTGTCCACGTAGGACACTTCGGGAAGGGCCGCGATGCCGTCCTCGATGTCGTAAGCCAGCTCCTTGAGCGTCCGCTCCGGCACGTCGCCATGAACCAGGAGGCGAATGACGCTTTGCCGGCTCGTCACCTCGCGCACTTCGGGCCGTTCCGCTCCCGCCGGAAAGCTGGGAATGCGATCCACCCTGGCCTTGGCCTCGTTGAGAGCGCGGTCGATGTCGGTACCGCTCTTGAATTCGGCGGTAACCGTTCCGAGCCCTTCGGAGGCGGAGGCTTCGATCCGCTTGACGCCGTCCAGGGACCCGAGCTCCTCCTCGATCTTGCGGACGATCGCTTCGTCGACCTCCTGCGGGGCGGCGCCCGGGTACGGGACCATGACCTGAACGCGATCCAGCGACGCGTCCGGGAGCATCTCCTGGACGAGCTCGCCCGCCGCCAGCAGGCCGGCGAACAGCAGGAAGACCATGAGGAGGTTGGCGGCAATGGGGTTGCTCGCCATGAAGGCGATCGGACCGCCTCGGACTGTCGGGTCGCCGGCCTCGCTCATCGGTCGCTCAGCCGGGAACCTCCGCCGCCTGCGCCTTCTGGAAGGCCGGCCTGGCCATGCAGCGGTCGCCGTAGGCCTCGAGCACCGGCGACTCGGGGAGCATCCCGAACATGCGCAGGAAGACGGCGCTGCTGCCGAGCATCACGTCCGCGGCGCTGAACTCCTCGCCCAGGATCCAGGGGCCAACGCCCAAACCGTCCTCCCAGACGCGAATCGTCTTCGCGAAACTGCCCCAGCCCAGCCGGCCGGGATTGAAGGCTTCCTCCTGGTGCTCCTCGGGCACGACGGTCCGCAGGCCCGACTCGAACATCGCCGGCTCGATCATCGCCGGCGAGTAGATCAGCCAGTGCACGAAGCGGGCGCGCAGCGGATCGTCCAGCGCCGGCGCCAGCCGTCCGGAGGCGTAACGGTCGGCGACGTAGAGGCAGATCGCCGCCGAGTCCCACATCTTCACCTCGCCGTCCTCGAGCGCCGGCACCTTGCCCATCGGACTCGCGGCCAGGTGTTCCTGAGTCCGCTCCGGCTTCGTGACGTCGACGTGCACGAGCTCGTAGTCGACGCCCGCCTCCTCGAGCATCCAGACGGCGCGGCTGGAACGCGTCTGCGGGCACCAGTAGAGCTTCATTCGTAGGCCTCCGAGTCCAGGTGTTCGGTACCGGCCGGCGCCCGGCCGATCTCCCTCATATTCGTGAAGAAACCGCGCACGTCGAGTTCGATGGTGACCGGCGAGTCGCTCTCGTTGAGCCAGAACCAGCCGTGGTTGCCGGAGTAGCCCGCCGTCAGGCCGCCGCGGCCGCCCGTGACGTCGAACTCCTCGGCGTAGCGGACCGGCTCGTCGTCGAGGTCGTTGAAGGGGTCGGCGTGGAAGTCCGAGTAGAGCGTTCCGCCGTCGGTCTGCCAGGAGTAGACGATCGTCATCCCCTCGATCATCTGCAGCTTGTACTCCATCTGTTCGTTGGCGCCGATCTCGATCGTGACCTGCTCGGCCCGTAGCTCGCGGTTGCCGGTCATCTGCGCCAGGAGCCCTTCCTCGGCCTCCGCCATCGGCTCCGTGCCCGCCGCCTCGTAGAGCCGGTCGAGGCCGAGCAGGCCGCCGATGCGGGTCGGGTCGACGCCGTACTCGGCCGGCAGGATGACGACGATGAAGACGACGGCGGCAGCGGCGAGCGTGATCGCCACGGTCTTGAGCAGCTTGCGAAGAGGCGGCGTGCCGAGATCGCCGCCCGGAGCTGGAGTGGAGTCCGTCATGACGACTGCGACTCTAGCGGAGAGGCAGTTGCGCGCGGAGCCGTGTTGTGCGGGCTCGACCTGCGACGTACAGCCCGCGGGAGGGCGGCGAACGGCAAGTGCTGATACCGGGGATCTCTGTCCGCAGAATTGGGCGCGAACGCTCCCTTCCTCGCCACTAGCAAGAAGACCTTCGCGAACATCGAGGCCGTCGCTGGACGGCCTGTCGAGCGCTACTGGACGTGCCGCCAGTCGTCTGAGGGCTGTTGCCCGCCGTTCGACGGGTCCGCGTTCAGACAGCCCAGCCAGTTCTGGCAGAGCCTGGGCACGTTTGGCCCCTTGATCCGGACGGCCGCGGCGTGGATGTCACTCAGGTTCCGCATTCCCGTGGCGTCGGCGAGGAAGGTGCGGAACACATGCGTGAGAGTGCCCGAGGAGCCGTCACCTTCGAGCGTTACCACGCCGAACCCCGGACAGCTGCCGCGGGCGGCGTGACCAACGGTGACCGGATGGGGGCCGCGGAACGAGACGATGATTCTCTGCCCGTCCGGGGCCAGGTCCACCAGATCCGGCGCCGGATCGTCCGCGAGCTCGTACGCCATGCCGTCCTGATCGACAAACGGAGGGCCCTCACCGCGGCACAGGTCCGTACCGGTCAGACTCAATGTGCCCACATGCGCCGCGGACGGATCGTCGGGGGAGGTCTCGGCGTTGATCGCGACCTTGGCCATGTCGAAGACTTCCGCGTTGTTCTGAATTCGGTCGAACTGGTACAGGAAACGTCGAGTGGTGGACATCACCAAGCCGTGAGCGTCACGGCGACCGGCAAGCTCCGATTCGTCGGAGATGTCCAGCGTCTTCTCCATGTGAAACGTCACGGGCGGCGGCTGGTTCGGCATCGTCAGAGCGTTCGGACCGTCCGGGTAGTCGAGGGGGAGCCTGTACATGACGAGCACCGAGTCGTCGGCGCCCGCGGCGCTCGCGGAGACGCCGGCATTGAGGTGCATGAATCCGCCGCCTTCGGCGCCTCCGCAGCCGGCGCCGCTGATCACGTCGTTCGTGTACTCGGCGACGATGGACATGGGCTCCGTGGTGATGTCGACGACGAAGAGCCCGCCGCCCCCGAACGTGACGAAGGCGTGACGGTTCGTGCTGCTCGGAACGGGACACACGACAACGTTGTTCGGGCGTCCTGGGCCTTCCTTCAGCGCGCCGCTAGGCGTGTACATCGATTGGTAGTTCACGTACTCCCCCGCCACGCGACCCGCCGGCAGGGTGGAATCGGCCCGCGCCTCCGCGGCAGTCAGGTCGCGTCCCCCGACGAGGTCCAGCGTGGCTGCCCGGTTGAACGTGAACGTGTCGGTCGCCCGGTCGTAGTCAATGCGCTCGAGCAGCTTGGCGCCGAGGTTGGCGACGATCAGCCTGGTGCCGTCCGGGGACCAGAAGGACATGTGATTGGACGGGCTCGAACCTTCAGGACCGGTCGTGCGAAAGAGCGCCTTGGCCAGCTTCGGGGCTTGCGTCGGGCCGCTCTTGATCGTGTGGCATGTCTTGTAGCCGCTCGTCGACAGGGTGCACTGCCCTTCCGCGTCGATGATCCCCACCAGTCCTACGCCCGGCCCGAAGAAGTTCGCGTTCATGTACCGGTGCGATGGATGGGGCAGCATGCCGTGGAGGCGCTCCACGTTCACGCCGAGTTCCGAAAACGCATGAGGAAAGACGTGGTGCGCCTGCAGCACGACCGGTGCGTACAGCGGGTGGTCTTCCCCGTATGTGCCTGGCGGTGCGACGGTGATATCCCGACCGTCATAGATCAGGATGCGGCTGCCGAAGGTGCCTCGAGGGTTCACCTGGCTGATGTCGGCGCTGTTCGATTGGTCCGAGAGCCACACTTCCCACTCGATGGCGGCAGCGGGGAAGGCGGCAAGCATGGTGGCGATCTGCAACAAGACGCTACGCATGGTGGTCGCTTCATCCTCCTCGGGTGATCTCCAGGCCTCAACGGATAGCTGGTGCGACCGGGGTGACGATCGTTGTTTCGGTCGTGTTCGCGGGCGCCCTCGACTCAGAAGCTGTACCTCATCCCGAAGCTGAGACCCCACATGCTCAGGTCACCGCTCGACATCACGTAGGCGACCTCAGTCCCGCCGGGGCCGCGGCTCGAGTGGTGGCTTCGAAGCTGGTCCCAGAGCAGGCGGCCGGTCTCGAAGTCGCCGTACTCGACCAGGCGCGCCTTGATGCCGAGCGTCACCGAGTCGCTCACCGAGAAGTCGACGCCCGCGAGCAACTGGTAGGCGGACACGTTGTCCTTCAGCTTGGTGTTCGCGATGGTCGTCGTCCCCGCGACGATCCGCCGCAGGCTCTCCTCGTCCGGATGGCCGGCGAACGTGGTGATCGCCGCCGGATCGAGGTTGCGCTTCCACCGGTTGAAGTAGTCGATCGAAGCATCCGCCGTGCCGACGCCGAGGCCGAGGTACGGTGAGACTCTTGCGTCCGGAGTGAAGTCCCAGTAGGCGTTGGCGAAGAAGCTCTCGTACTGCACGGTCTCGATCCTGGTTTCTGCCAGCTCGAGTTCCTGCTGCGCCTTGTCCACCGTCACTTCATCGGTCGCCGCCAGATCGGCGACCGCGTCGTAGGAGAGCGCCGAGTGGGTGTACTCGAGTTCGGCGCGGATGTTGCCGAAGCGATAGCCGACCGCGAGGCTGCCCATGATCCCGGACCCGCCGCCCATGTCCGAAGACCATGCCGAAGGCGGCGGATCGCAACCCGCGTTCGTGCCGTCGATCGGCACGATCCAGGCGTCGCAGGTGGTCGCGACGTCGTTGTCCGTGCCGTCCAGGGTCATGGACGCGCCGTTGCCGATCCCAAGCTCCAAGCCCAGATACGGACCGTTCTGTGCCTCGGCGACCGGCGCGGAAGCGGCGCCCACGAGCGGCAGCAGCAGGCACACGGCCCCCCTTGTCCAACTAGTACGTTTCATTCCCGGTCCCTCCGGTTTCCTTCCGATCGGATGCTTGTGTCGGGCTGCCAGACCGCATGATGAGCCTAGCCGGATTGGCTGTGGATCATCCGGACAGAAAGCGGCCGGCACCGGACTCATCGTGGCCCTTCAGGTGGGCGCGGTCCAGTCCCTGGCGCGCGGCATCATGTAGTACGGCTTCTGGACCCTCATGGGACCGCCGATCGGACGGAAGATGAAGGGACTCTCCCCGTCCGCAACCCGCTCCAGGGTCCAACGCTGAGCGATCGTTGCCAGGAGGAGGGCGCCCAGGGGAAACATGAACACGCCGCCGGGACACTCCCTCGAACCGTAGCTGAAGGGGTGGTAGGGGAACGGGCCGGAGGAGGTGGAGTCGTGTTCGACGCCCTGGGGCCGCTCGAGCACCGTGGGGACCGGGCCCGACTCGTCGAGCCAGCGCTCGGGTCTGAACTCCTCCCCGGCCTCGTACCACTCCGGCCTTCGGTGGAGGACCCCGAAGCAGGGATGGACCAGCGATCCCCTGGGAATCAGGTAGCCGTCGACCACGAGATCGTCTGCCGCCCGCTTCCAGGCGACCTGGCCGATCATCCGGAGACGCAGGAGTTCCTTGACCGTGGCGGTCGCGTAGGGAAGATGGTCGGCATCGGCGCCGCGGACCGGCCTGCCGGCCAGGACCGCGTCCGCCTCGGCGGCCAGCCGCCTGCCCGCCGACGGCCGCCGGGCCAGGTGTTCGATGCCGCAGGCGAACAGGTGAGCCGCCGGCCCGGCAGAGTTCAGCGACAGAATGAGCTCGTCCCGAATGGCTTCGTTCGACGCGTAGGGGCCTCTACCGCCCGACTCGCGGCGCCTCCGGACGATGTGAGAAACCAGGTCGTGCCCCTGGTACGAGGCGTTCTCCGAGCGCTCGATCGCTCGATAGATCAGGTCGTCGGTGGTCTCGAAGGCCCTGTCTCCTCGTCTGGCGATCGGGAGGGGAAGGCGGCGAACCCGCCTCAACAAGGGGACCTGCTCCACGATCCACTCCGTCTTCAGGGCGCGGCGCAACTCCAGCGCGACGCCGACGTCCGCTTCCATGTCCTTGCCCAGGAGCACGTCGAGGACGAAGCCGAGGCAGAGGCGCAGCATCTCGTCCAGGACATCGATCCGCTGGCCGTCGCGCCAAGACTCGACCCGCGCGCGAACGCACTCGGCCATGTGATCGGTGAAGAGGTACATCCGATCCGCCGAGAACGCGTCTCGAACGATGGCGACCCTTGCCTCGTGCGGCTCGCCGTACAGGGTGTTCATGCCGCCGTGGCGGAGTCGCGCCAGGTCGACCGAAATCTGCTGGCGGATCAACTCCTTCTGCTCGACGTCGAGCACGGCCCTCATCAGGCCCGGGTCGAAGATGAGGCAGCATTCTCCGAGCCACGTCATCCGGTAGAGGACGACATCGCCGTACTCGCGGTACAGCTCGTGCGCGAACCCCGGATAGTCCCTGAACTTCGCGATCAGGTTGCGTAGCCGCCGACCTTTGGGGCCGGGCGGCAGCGGCAGGGTCCGCCGCTCGGTCCCGGTCGCGCGACGCACGCGTTCCGCGTCCCCGTCTACTCTCCCACTGAACGGGCACGAGCGCTTCGACGCTTGCTCCTCCATGGCCGGCACTCTAGACCCCGAGCTGTCGGCCATCCGCGATCGCGGCCGGGGATTCGCCCGCGGCCTCGCCGCGCCGTCCCGAGCCGAAGGAGACGGCGGCGAGCGCGGGCAGGATCAGCATGAGGATCGCGGTCGCGAAGACCAGACCGAAGCCCATCGAGACGGCCGGCGGCACAACGAGCCGGGCCTGGGGGCTGCGTTCGAAGATCAGCGGCGCGAAGCCGAGAAACGTGGTGAGCGAGGTCAGGAAGATCGGCCGAAAGCGGGCCTTGGCGCCATCGACGATCGCTTGGGCGGGCGGAGTGCCCCGTCGCAGCCGATCATCGATGAAGTCGATCATCATCACCGAATCGTTCACGACGACGCCCGAGACGCCGAGGATGCCGAGCATCGACTGCGCGCTCAGGCTGATGCCGACGATCCAGTGGCCCAGGACGGCGCCGACGATCCCGAACGGAATGACCGCCATGATCAGCAGCGGTCTCGCGTAGGACCTGAGCGGTACAGCCAGCAGCGCGTAGATGGCCACCAGGGCGAGCAGCAAGCCGGCCAGCAGGGTCTGGAAGGTCTGGAGTTGTTCCCGCTGCTGGCCGCCGAACGTCCAGTCCAGCTCCGGGTCGGCGTCGACGAGGTTCGGCAGGATCACGTCCGCAAGCACACCGTGTATCTCGCCGACGCTGGCCACGCCCGGTTCGACTTCGGCGGTCACTGTCAGGATCCGCCGGCCGTCGCTGCGGGAGATCGAGGAAGGCGCGCGGGTCAGGCTCGCTTTCGCCACGCGGCCAAGCGGAACCGTGCCGCCTCCGGGAAGCCGCACCGTGTACGACTCGACATCGCCGACCGAATCGCGCTCTTCCGCCGGGAGGCGAACCTGCACGAGGACTTCTTCGCGGCCGCGCCACACGCGGAGGGCTTCCTCGCCGAAGAATGCGGACCGCAACTGCCGGGCAAGGTCGTCCAGGGTCAGGCCGAGCGTGCGGGCTTCCGGCCGCAGCTCGAGCTGCATCTCCTGGACCCCGTCGGCACGGTTCGAGCGGATCGTGTGGACGCCGTCGAGCGCCCGGAGTTCACCGGTCAAGGCCTCCGCGAGCAGTGTGAGACGCTCCGGATCCGGGTGGGAGAGATCGACGGAAACCGGCGGGCCCAGGTCGATCAGCGCGGCGCTGACGACGAGGCTCTCCACTCCCGTCAAGCCCGCCGCCGCTTCCTCGCGCCACGCCTCCGCGAAGGCGGACGCGCTCACGTCCGGTCTGCCGCTCTCGGTCAACCTGAACTCGACGGCGGCGAGGTGGGGAGGCGGACGAAGGCTTGTGTCCACGGAGATTCCTCCGCCGAGACGCCGCTGCGGCACCCCGATCGTTCGAAGAACGCCGCCGAACAAGGTCCCTGCCGCCAGGCCCCGGTCCGCCTCAAGGCGGTCCAGAACGCGTCGGCCAGCGGCCTCCACCTGAAGCGCCGCTTCGTCCGTCGCGCGAGCCGAGGTGCCCTCTGGCATCTCCAGAGCGGCCGTCACGATGTCGCTGTCCACGGGAGGCAGGAAGACCACATCGAGAAGTCCCGCCGGAACGATGGCGCCGGTAAGCACGATCACGGCCACGCCGCTGGCGATGACCGGCGCCGGGTGTTCGGTGGCCAGGCGCAGGGCACGATCCAGCGGACCTTCCACGAATCGCGCCAACTGGCGTTCCGTACCGCCCCGGGCCGCGGAAAGGACCCGCGCCGACGGATTGCCCGGCACCTCGGTCTCCGGAATCCGGGCCAGATGCCCCGGCAGGACGAACAGCGAATCGATCAGCGAGACGACGAGCGCGGCGATCAGGACCGTTGCCACGTGGTTCATCAGTTTTCCGGCGGGGCCGGGCACGAACAGGAGCGGCACGAAGGCGACTACGGTCGTCAGGACGGTGAAGACGAGCGGCCTCGTGATGCGCCTGGTGCCCCTGATCGCGGCGTCCATCGCGGACAGGCCGCCCGACCGTTCCGCGTGAACATGCTCTGCTACCACGACAGCGTCGTCTACCAGCATGCCGACGACGAGAATGAAGCCGAGAAGAGAGTTCGTGTTGATGGAGACACCGAACAGCCACGCGGCCGCCACCGCGCCTGCGAACGACACGACGATGCCCACCGCCGCCCAGGCGGCAGTCCGGATCTCCAGGAACAGGGCCAGCACAACGAGCACGAGGAGCAGGCCGAGCAGGCCGTTCTCGCGCAGAATCCGGAACCGGTCCTCGAAGAGTTCGGCCTCGTTGTTCCACACCGTCACCTCCACGCCGGCCGGAAGCGAGGGCGCCAGTCGTTTCTGGACGTACGCCTCGACCGCCGCCGCGATGTCCAGGACCTGCTCGCCGGCGGATCGGTGCACTTCCACGAATGCGGCCGGGAGGCCGTTATGGCGCACGATGGTATCCACTTCCCGAAACGCGTGCCGCACATCGGCCACGTCGGCCAGGCGCACCATCGTCCCGTCGGCCGCCGGCAGCAGGACGATCTCCTCGAAGTCCTCCCGGCTGAGGTTCCGTCCGACAGTGCGCACGCGCACCGCGTATTCCCGTGTGCGGATGCTGCCCGCCGCGATGTCGAGAGAGTCACGGCGAACCGCGGCGGCAACGTCCTCCACGGTCAGTCCGAGGGCCCGCAGCCGACCTAGCGGCGGCTCGATCAGGATCTCGTACGGTCGCACGCCGGTCGTCTCCACCGAAGAGACTGCGGGCAGCTTCGCGATCTCATCCTCGGCGCGATACGCCAACTCCTTGAGCGCGCGTTCGGATACGTCGCCCGACAGGATCAGCCGGATGACGCTCTGCCGGCTCGTCATTTCCCGGACCTCGGGGCGTTCGGCCCGAGCGGGAAACGTGCGGATGCCGTTGACCGCGGCCTCTACGTCGTTCACCGCGCGTCTGGCGTCCGTGCCAGCCTTCAGCTTCACAATGACGGACGCGGAGCCCTCAGCGGCGACCGCCGTCACGTCGCGGACCGAGCCGAGACCCGCCACCGCCTCCTCGATCGCCAGGATGATCGACTGCTCGACGTCTTCCGGCGCGGCGCCGGGGTAGGTCGCGAGCACCTCGATGGCGTCCAGCGGCAGCACGGGAAAGGCCTCCTGCACTACGCCCATCAATCCGACGAGCCCCATCGCCGCGATGAGCGCCATGAGCAGATTGGCCGCAACGCCGTTGCGGACCATGTAGCCGATCGGGCCACGGTTCCCATTCCCGCCGCTATCCGTGATCTGCACTGCACTCGCCGGCTACACGGCCCGAAGCTGGTCACATCGTACCGGCGCGGGTGGCGCCTTCCCGGACAGAAGATGCTCAGGGTCGGACCAAGTGTGACCATCCCGCCGGCGCTGCTCCCGCCGCCGCTTGGTATCGTCCCGCCTGTCTCCTTCCGCCAGAACTCCGCAAGGCAAGATTCCCCGCAGATGAGTCAACGAACCGGCTGGGCCATCGGAGGCGTGATCCTGATCGGAGCCCTCGCCGTCGCCGCCGCGATGGTCGTGCTGAGGCCCGAGCCGGCCTCCAGGCCACCGCCCTCCCTGGTCCCCTTCGCGCTGACCGCGCCGGTGGAGGCAGGCGAAGGCGCCATTCCGGTCCACGCCGCCGGCACGGTTCAACCCCGGGCCGAAGTCGACGTCACCGCGGAGGTCAGCGGCAAGGTCGTGTGGGTCGATCCGGCGTTCCAGAGCAGCGGACGCGTCCGGGAGGGTCAACCGCTGTTCCGCATCGAAGACACGGACTATCGCAACAGGGTGCAGCAAGCGCGAGCCAACGTCGCGTTGCAGCGGGTCGAGGTGTTGAAGGTGGAAGAGGAGGCGGCCGTGGCGCGCTCCCAGTACGAGCGGTTCAGGGAGCGTCAGGGCAGCGAAGCGAACTCCGACGCTCCGAGTCCCCTGGCCCTGTGGGAGCCCCAGCTTCAGGCCGCCCGAAGGGCCCTGGAGCGGGACGGCGCGGTCCTCCGGGAAGCGGCGCTGAACCTGGCGAGAACCGAGATCCACGCCCCCTTCGACGGCATCGTGCGCTCCGAGTCGGTGGATGTCGGGCAGTACGTGGCCGCCGGGCAGAGCGTGGGGCGGCTCTACGCCTCAGGCTCCGTCGAAGTCGTCGTCCCTCTCTCCGATGACGCCGCTGCCCTGCTGCCCGGCCTCTGGGATCTTCGGGCCGGCGACGAGGACACCCGGATCGCGGCGCGGGTCATCGCCGAGTACGGCGACGGGAGCTACGCCTGGGACGGCTACCTGGATCGGGGCGCGGTCACGCTGGACGAACAGACCCGGACGATCGACGTGATCGTTCGTGTTCCGGAGCCCTTTTCAAGCGGCTCGCCGGTCAACGCCGGCCTCGACCACGGCACGGCTCCGCCTTTGCTGGTCGGCAAGTTCGTGGACGTCGAGCTCCAGGGTCTGGCACCGGATCAGTACTTCAAGCTGCCGGACTCGGCACTCAGAACCGGCGACGAAGTCTGGGCGGTAAGGGACGGCAAGGTGAACATCGTGTCGGTGCAGGTCCTGCAGCGTGCCGACAACGTCGTGTACGTCACCGGCGCGCTCGAAGCGGATCAACCGGTCATCACCGGCGGCGTCCGGCTCGCCACCGAGGGCATGGCGGTGCAGACGGCGACAGGAGGCTCGTGAGACCTGGCGGGCGAAACCCGCTTCCGGTTCGGCGATAGTCTCTCGCCCATGGACTCTGACGGCGCCTCCGAGATCCTCGCCCGGTTGCGGGACGTGCTGCGCGAAAGCGCAGTCGAGGAGCATGACTGGGACGCGGTGGTCGCGGAGACGCCGATCGAGTCGCTCGGCTTCGATTCACTGACCATCCTCGATGTGCTCTACGACGTGGAGGAGGAGTTCGGGATCGCGCTCGATCCGAAGCAGGTCGTGAAGACCCGCACGATCGGCGAGATCATCGCGCTGCTGCAGCAGAACGGAGCCTGAGCGCAGCCTCCTGGCCCGGGTGCTTCACCTTCTCGAGTACTGGGCAGCCCGCCTGGCGCTGTTCGGCGTCGATCTGCTGCCGCCGGCCGCCGCCTCCCGCTGGGCCGCGGCGCTGGGCTCGCTGTGGTGGACGGCCGACCGGCCGCGGCGTCGCGTGGCGGTCTCGAACATCCTGCGCGCGGGCGTCGCCGGCGACGGGCGGCAGGCGCGGGCGATCGGCCGTGGCGCTTCCCGCCACATGGGGATGGTGCTGGTCGAGTCGATGAAGTCGGCCCGCGTGCTCGAGGACCCGGAGCGGATGCGGGTCGACATTCCCGGCGATGTGGCGGCCGTGCTGGAGGATCCGGACCGCGGCCTGATCGTCGTCTCGGGTCACTTCGGCAACTGGGAGATCGCGGGCCAGTGGCTGTCCCGTTACAAGCCGGTCGCGGGGATCTCCCGGCCGATGAACAACCCGCGGGTCCAGAAGCTGGCGCTCGAGCGGCGGCAGCGGCGCGCGTTCCGGATGATCCCGAAGTACGACCCGGATCCGGGGCGCTTCCTCAAGCTGCTGGGCAACGGCGAGATCCTGGCTCTGCTGGTCGATCAGCACGCCCGCCAGGGGATCGACGTGCCGTTCTTCGGCCATCCCGCGAAGACGCACACGACGGCCGCGATGCTGCACCTGGTCGCGCGGACGCCGCTCACCTTCGCGGTCTGCCGCCGGACGGCGCCGATGACCTTCGAACTGACCCTGTCGCCGCTGATCGAGCAGCAGAGGAGCGGCGACCGGAACGCGGACGTCGAGGCGATCGTCCGGACCCTGAACTCACTTCTGGAGGAAGCGATCCGCCGCGACCCGGAACAGTACCTCTGGGGCCACCGTCGCTGGCGCTAGTTCGGCTCCGGACTCCGGCGCTGGGCGATGCACTCGATCTCCACCGCGGCGCCCAGCGCGAGGGTCGGCGACTCGATCGTCGCCCGGGCCGGAGGGCTGTCCCCCAGTACGGCGATCCAGGCCGCGTTCATCTCTTCGAAGTTGGCCATGTCGGTCAGGTAGACGGTGCATTTCGCCAGGTGGGCGAGGTCCGAGCCGGCCGCTTCGAGGATCGTCTCCACGTTCCGAAGCGCCTGCGTCGTCTGCGGTCCGACGCCGCCGGGCGCCAGGTCGAAACTCTGGCCGACCGTGCCGAGCGTGCCGGCGACGAAGATCAGGTCGCCAACCCGGGTCGCGTGCGAGAACGCTTCGAGCCGGGGCAGTGCGTCGGTGTTGATGCGGGGCGGCTGGGCGGCGGCCGGCGACAGGGCTGCCAAACAGGCACCCAAAACGAGTGAGGGAATCGAAGCTCGGGCAGTGAGATGGAGCATGGCGGGCAGTCTAGCGGCGGGTCGATTGGCTGCGGGGACCGGTCGGTCGGCTAGCCTCGATGGTCTATGGCGCAGCGGTACCGAGGAAGCCGGCTCAGCCTGCTAGTCACTCTTTGGCTTGCGGCGACGCCTGTCCTTCCCGCGGAGCAGGACGCCGCCGAGGCCGACAGGGAGCCGCCCCACGGCTCGGCCCCACAACGTAACTTCGGCGAAGAGATCGACGTCATCGGGCTCGCTCCTCTCGACCACCTGGGCGAATCGCCGGACCATGTGCCGTGGACCGTCCATCGTGTCGCGCCGAAAGCGCTCGACCTGGCGGCTGTGTCCGGTGTCGGCGCTCTGCTCGAGGCGGAGCTGCCCGGCGTGAGCCTGGCGCCGGCGCAGGGAAGCGCGCTGCAGTCCGACGTGCTCTACCGGGGCTTCGGGGCGTCGCCGCTCCTGGGTGCGAACCAGGGCCTCTCGGTCTACGAAGACGGTGTGCGGGTCAACGAGGTCTTCGGCGACGTCGTGGCCTGGGACCTCGTACCGACGTTCGCGGCGGAACAGGTGGAACTCCTGCCGGGCGCGAACCCGATGTTCGGCCTGAACACCCTCGGCGGCGCGCTCGCCCTGAACACCCGCAGCGGCTTCGACTCGGAGCGACTCGACCTGACGCTCGAAGCCGGTTCTTTCGGCCGCCGGGCGGGCGAGTTCGGCGCCGGCGGCGCACTCGGCTCCGATGACGAGTACGGCTGGTTCGTCGGCGGCCGCTCCTTCGAGGAAGACGGCTGGCGCGACTTCTCGCCCAGCTCGCTGCGACAGGCGCTGGTGAAGCTCTCGCATCGCGGCGAGCGCGAGCGGATCGACTTTACGGTTGGCGTCGCGGACAACGACCTGATCGGAAACGGCGTGACGCCGGTGGAGCTGCTGGAAGTCGACCGCGCCGAGGTCTTCACGCATCCGGATCAGACCTGGAACGAGCTGTTCTTCCCGCGGCTGCGGATCGGTCGGATGATCGGGCCGGGGCTTGAACTCGAAGCGCAGATCTACCTTCGCGCGAACGACGTCGCCACCTACAACGCGGACGCCTTCGAGGGCGACGACGACGATGACGATGACCACGGTCACGACCACGATCACGACGACGACGACCGCGACAACGATGACGATCACGACGATGATGACCACGGTCACGACGAGTTCGACGCGGTCAACAACCAGAGCCGCACCGAGCAGGAAGGCCTGGGCGCCTCGATCCAGATCTCCGGCCTGACCGAATCGGGCCGCTGGCTCGCGGGCGCCTCGTGGGACGGCGGGCGCGCGACCTTCGCCTTCGAGACGGAACTCGCCTCGCTCACCGGTACCAGGACGACGATCGGCAGCGGCATGCTGCTTCCCGGTTCCGAAGTCGGCCTGAGAGCGGACACCGGCTACGCCGGCCTGTGGGCGCTGCGGCACTGGACGACTGCCGGCGACCGGCTGACCTGGACCCTCCAGGCCCGCTACAACGACAGCCGGATCGAGCTCAACGATCAACTGGGCACGGCGCTCGACGGCGATCATGGCTTTTCGCGGCTCGTACCCTCGGCGGGCTTCGTTTGGGAGGCGCGAACGGAGGGTCGTTCATCGTTGCTCCTGTTCGGCAACGTGTCGCAGTCGTCCCGGGTGCCGACGCCGGTCGAGTTGACCTGCGCCGACCCGGACGATCCATGCCGGCTGCCGAACGCCTTCGTCGCCGACCCGCCGCTCGACCAGGTGGTGACGACCAGCGCCGAACTCGGCCTCCGTGGAGGCGACGGTTCGCTGCGGTGGAGCGCGGCCCTGTTCCACAGCGACAGCCGGGACGACATCATCTTCGTCTCCAGCGGCGCCGGCACCAGTGCCGGCTACTTCACGAACGTCGACGCGACCCGCCGGCAGGGGCTGGAGTTGTGGCTGCGCGGCAGCCACGGTCGGCTGAACTGGGACGCCTCCTACACCCTGCTCGACGCGACCTTCCAGGACCGCATGACCCTGTCGAGTCCACCGCATCCTCTGGCCGAGGACGGGGAGATCGAGGTCGAGCCGGGCGACTTCCTGCCCGGCGTCCCGCGCCGCCAGTTCCGGGCCGGCGCCGACCTGAGACTCGGCGCCCGGGCCGTGCTGGGGGCTCGGCTGCTCGGCGACTCGACCCGCTACCTGCGAGGCGACGAGGCGAACCTGCTGGAGCCGGTCGGCTCGGCGTGGCGGGGCGACCTCTGGAGCCGCATCGAACTCACCCCCTCGCTCGACCTCGATCTCGAGGTGTCCAACGTGACGGACCGCGAATACGCGACGTTCGGCGCTCTTGGAGAACCCGACGAGGTGCTCGGCGACGGTTACGAGGATCCGCGCTTCCTCAGCCCGGCCGAGCCGCGCGCCTTTCGCGCGTCGCTCCGGTTGCGGCTCTGACGCCGGCAGTGAGGAGCCCGCGGCGCGGTCACAATCGTTCTGGGATCGGTCACTCCTTGTCCGCGAAGTTCCCGGCGCCGTCGGTAGCCTCTCTCAGACGTTAGGCTTGGAGGCGACCGTACCCAACTCCGCGACTGCATCTGACTCCCCATGGGCCAACAAGAGGCGTTCGAGTCCATCCTGGCATCGTTGCAACGGGCCATGCTGGACGAGAGTCACTGGCCCCGAACGTGCACCTTGATCGAGAAGGCGTGCGGGGCGAAGGGCACGTCCTTGATGCTGGGCGAAGGTCCCGTTGATGACGTGCAGGCCAGCTTCGTTGGCTCGTACCACCGGGGCGAGCGCCAGGAAGAGGCTGAACGCGAGTACATCGAGGAGTATCACTCGAAAGATGAGAAGGTGCCACGCTTCCGGCAGCTTCCCTTCAATCAACTGGTTCGGATCGCCGACCTCTACACGGAAGAGGAGTTGAAGACATCGCCGGCCTATCAACACCAGATCGACACGATCGGCGCCGACAGCCTTGGCGTTCGACTGGACGGGCCGAACGGCTATTCGCATGTCAGTTGGTTTGTCTTCGATCCTGTCGAGTCGGGCGGCTGGGGACGCGACCAGATAGCGTTGGTCGAGCGGCTGGCTCCTCACGTTGCGCAGTTGGTCAGCGTTCGTCGTGCAGTCGTCAGCGCGGGTGCGCTGGGGTCGCCGCTGGCGCAGTTGATGGAAGTTCAGCGACTCGGCATCATCTGTCTGGATTCCCGCGGGAGGATCGTCACGGCCAACGGCCGCGCCGGGGACATTCTGCGCCGCGGTGACGTGTTGTCGGACCTGAAAGGCGAACTGCGGGTCCGGAACGCAGAAGAACGTAGTCGTTTCCAGCGGATGTTGGCGGCCGCTCTTCCGCGCAATGGTGACGCGAGGGTCGGTGGCTCGATGACTCTCGGCAGAGCGTTCGGCCTCCCTCGGTACGTTGTTCACGTCAAGTCCAGTTACAGTGTCGAGAGCGACTTCGGAGGCCACGGTCCGGGCGCGCTGGTGCTGATCGTCGAGCCAGGTCGTCCAACGAATGTCGATGCAGGCCTTGTGGCCACGGCGCTTGGTCTTACGCCCGCGGAGAGTACGGTCGCCAGTCGGTTGGCGGAAGGCATGACCGTTGGCGAGATCGCGGAGGCCACCGGTCGACGGGAACGCTCGGTCTACTGGCTCCTGGGGCGGATCTACGCCAAGCTCGGTATTCGACGGCAGGTCGACCTGGTCAGGCTCGTGCTGGCCTCCACCGAGTTGGGCTAGCAAGCTCAGAACCTCGTCGGCCTCACGCACCCCCGCGAGCGCCGGGATTCGTGCGCGGCGGGGAGTTCGCTGGCTTGACGGCCGACTCGGCGAAGCGGCGCCCGCCAGACGTCCTCCCGCAGGATCCGTCAATTCTACAGGCGACGCGGTGCCCAGTAGGCGGATAGAAGGATGTAGGGCCGGCTTCTGCTGTCGGACCGCGCTTGGCTGTGGCTCAGTCCCATGTGGGGCTTCTTCGACTGGCACTGAATCTCACGCAGGAAGAGAATGGGACCAAGACCAGCGGGTAACCGGCGGACTTGGGTGTGGTGGACCAGCGGCAAGGACTCGGCCTGGTCGGTCCATTTGCTGCGGTCGTTGCCGGACTGGGACGTTCAGGGGCTGTTCGGCGTGGTGAACCGAGGCAACGGACGGGCCGAGATGCACGGCGTCGGGAAGGAACTCCTGTGCAGGCAGGCCGCCTCTCAGGGCCTTCCCCTTCACTTGATCGAGTACGACTGGAAGGCCGAGTCGAACCAGTACGCGAAAGCGGTGCGACGAGGGCTGGCGGGGTTGAGCGGCGAAGGGGCCGAAGTTGTGGCGTTCAGCGACCTGTCGTCAGCCCGTCACCGGGAACGGTGGTGCGAACTGCTCAGGGGCTCGGGGCTCGAGCCGGTGTTTCCGCTGTGGGGCCGGGATTCGCGGTGCCATGTCGAGGACATGCTGAGTGCCGGTCTCCAGGCTCGGGTGTGTTCGGTGCTCACGCACGCGCTTCCGGCGCCCTTCGTGGGACGCCGGTTCGACCGCGACTTTCTGGCGGATCTGCCGCCTCATGTGGACGTCTGCGGCGAACAGGATGAGTTCCACACATTCGTGGAATGGGCACCAGGTTGGACCGAGAAGGTCACCGTGGCGCCCGGAGGCACCACCGATCGCTATGGCTACGCTTTCGCGGAGATGGCCGTCGCGTCGGGCGGTTCCAGTGCCTTGTCTGCCGTGCTCGTGGAGAGCGGCGGAGCCGACCGTCCGGGGAGTCAGTCCGAGTTCGATCCGTTTATCGAGATCGCACGACTGCGGCGTGTCAAAGGCTACGTCGACGCACGAATCGGGGAGGAGGTAAGGCGGGAGGCCGTCGCGGACGTCGCGGCGATGACGCCGTCGGCTTTCAGCCGCTACTTCCGTCGACATGCGGGCCGAACGTTCACGTGCTGGTTGGCGGCTCGCCGAGTGGCGGAGGCTTCGGCACTGCTCAGGGACCCCGATGTCTCGATGGTCCTGGTCGCCCGCAAGGCCGGCTTCGGGACGGATCGGAACTTCCGCCGCGTCTTCCGAAAGGTGACGGGTCTGAGTCCCTCCCAGTACAGAGCGCGCGCGATCCAGGAATCGCGTTCGAGCGGAGACTCCCGTCGGAAATGAGCGCTACGCTGGGCGCGGCATCGCCACGGTCTCGGGCTTCCGTTTCGCCGCGGGAGATCCCGGCTTGCTATGTCGACGGCCACAGGGTGGCGCGCGCGCTGGATCCGGACCTTGCGGACCGCTACATCCGCTACACCACCCTCGGCGATCCTCTGGCCGACCGGGCCGTCGAACAACTAGCGGCCATCGTGGAACCCCAGCACGTTCACCGTACGATCGCCAGGACGGTCGATCACTACCGCGATCCACCGAAGAACACGCCCGAGGCTCTCCGCCAACTCATCGAGTCATCGGCTGTCGTCCCCGACTGGTTCAACCCCGAGACCGCCATGAGGGCCACCCGGGCTTTTCTCCGCAATTCGGACATGGTCCTGGCAGGGCTCGTGGCCGGTGCCATCGTCGAGGGCTTCTCCACGCTGATCGGCAAGTCCTTCCGTATCCGCAGCCGGATCATTCTGAACGGCGTCCGCCGACTCAAGCAGAACACGCTTCAGTTGACCGAGCAGTTCATGCCGGGCGGACTGGAGCCCGGCGGCGACGCCTGGAGATTGAGCCTCCGTATCCGCCTGGTGCATGCACAGGCGAGGATGTTGCTCCGGCAGTCGGAAGAATGGGATACGCCGACGCACGGGATGCCGCTCAGCGCGGCGCACATGCTGTTGGGCGCGGCCGCTTTCTCAGGTCGCCTGATGGACCACGTTGCGCGCCTGGGAGGAGACTTCAGCCCGGAGGAGCAGGATGCCTACGTTCACGTGTGGAGATACACGGGAATTGTCATGGGGATACCCGAAGCCATCATGTTTCATGACCGGGCGTCGGCGTGTAGCGCATTCCAGATCGCCGCGACGTGTGAGCCTCCGCGCGACGATGACTCCGTCATCATGGCGAACAGCATCATCCAGAGCGCACCCATCCTGCTTGGAATCACGGAAACGAAGGAACGGCGCGAGATGGCCGCGTTCATCTACCAGGTGTCGCGGGAACTGATCGGAAATGACCTGGCGAATTCGCTCAAGTTCCCGAAGCCGACGTTGATCAGGAAGGTGCCACTTCTGTTTCTTCGCAACCGGGCTGAGAAAGCCGTCTCGAAGGTGCTCCCCGGTCTGGTGGGCGCCCGGTCGAGAAAGCAGTTTCACACGTTGCTCGACGTCTCGGACCTTGGCGAGGCCGAACACTCATACGCCCTGCCGACCACCCTCTACGACGAGAACTCGCGAGCATGGTGAATCAGGCCCACGGTACTGGCCTGGTGGGCACACGGTGAGGTTCGCCGAAGAGCTCCTCCTGCTGCTCCACAGCCGGGACACCGGGTACTTCGTGCCCGTCCCCGAATGGAGAATGTCCTGCGCGCTCGCGGGGGCCGTGCTGATGGACCTCGCCATGGAGGACCGGATCGACTCTGATCTTGAGACGCTCACGGTCGTCGATAGGACTCCCACGGGAGATAGCCTGCTCGACCCGTCGCTTGAAGAGCTGGCGAGCGAGGCGGAGGTCCAATCACCCCGATACTGGGTGGAGCGGCTCGCCCGCAAGGCCGACGAGATCAGCGACGACGCCGTCGGGCGCCTGGTGCAGAAGGGCATCTTCGAGTCGGATGCCGACGGTGGTACTCCGCGAAGTTCTCGCCTCGAAGGCACTCCGCTCCTGGAACCTGCCCAGGTTCTTCGCGGAGACTGCCCAGGAGTTGGGTCCCGTTTTCGAGCTGAAGCTACCGGGCCGGCGGCTGGTCGTGCTAGCCGGCGTCGAGGTCAACCGGTGGGTTGCCAAGAAAGGCCGTCTGCACCTCCGTACACGCGACTACCTCGAGGACTTCCAACAGGAGTGGGGCACGGCGCGTTCGATCGCCAGCATGGACGGGGCCGACCACTTCCGAATGCGAAGGGTGGTGCGGGCCGGCAATTCGCGAAAGGTCGTGGAGGACCGGCTCGACGAGCTACTCGCGCTTTGCCGGGACTCGTTCAAAACCTGGGGAGTGGGCATGGCGCTTCCGGGCGAGATGAACCGACTTGGGGTTCGCGTTCATCGCTCCGATCATCGCCGGCCACTACATGGGTAGCGCGATTGCGTTCTCGATCTACGAACTGCTGAAGCACCCGGACCACCAGGAGCAGATCGTCGCCGAAGCCGACGCCCTCTTCACGGACGGAGAGCCAACCGCGGCGGACGTGAGTCCCGAAGCGGCCGATGCGTCCCGCCGCTTCATCATGGAAGTGCTGCGCCTCCACGAAGTGGTCCCGATGCACCTGCGTACAGCGATGAACGCGTTCGAGATCGGAGGCATCGAAGTGCCGGCCGCCAGCACGCTACTGATCTCCTTCTCCGCGCCACACCACATGAAGGAGCACTTCCCGGAAGTCCGCTGCCCAAGAACAGCGTCAACCGGAAGTTCAGGTTCCGCGTGGTCCGTCACCGGCAGCCGCTCGAACCCGCGCAGGACGACTGCGAGTCGCCGTGACCAGCAGATTCCGTCACTTTAGCCACCGTCAGAGGGCGTTCCAGAACGCTCTCTGGAGCGCGGACGACTACATCCGCCGAGGAGAGCACCGCTTCAAGACCGTGCGCGATCACCTGGGCGTCATGACCGAGGAGGCAGAGGAATCCGGCGACGACGCGCTGCTCGCAGCCTTGGAGGCTTCGCGCCAGCAGCTCACGTCGATAAGGACGAGGCTGGACCGCCTGTATGCAATCCTGGAGGATCAGCGTGCTCCAATGGCTGCCGCAGAGGCGGGAGTTCACGAATCGGCTCTAGAACCTGGCTCTGGCGATCTGGGTCAGCAAGCGGCCAGGGGACGTTCGCGGAAATCTCTATCTGACCGTACTCGATCGAACAACGGTTCTGAAGGGAAGTCAACCAGGTAGGAAAAGGCAACTATGCCAGCACAGACGAAAGCGAAGACCGCCAGCATCCCGGGCAGCTCTGGCCGCAGGGCCAGACACTCCAGGTCGCTGCTGCTCGAGTCCGCGGTCAGAAGCTGTACCGCAGCCCGGCCGTAACGCCCAGGTACCCGATCGGATCGAACTCGTGCGCGCTGACGAACGGCGTTACGCCGTCGGCTTGGACGGGTTCATGGCTGCGAATCAGTTGCCACTCGCCGACGTCGTTGAGGTCATCGAATCGAGTCCACCGGGCCTTGACGACGAAGGACGTCCGGTCGCCCAAAGAGCGCTCCAAGCCAGCGAGGAGCTGGTAGCCCATCAGCGTGTCGCCGAGCTCGCAGTCGAAGAGGCTCAACGTGCCGGCAGCCTCGGCCGGCCGGTTCACCAACTCGAGCGGCGGTTCGACGTCCTGGTAGCCCTGTGCAAGGGTCTTCCGGACGAAGCGGATGCTGTAGAGCACTCGAGTGCGCGAAACCCCGACGCCGACCCCCACGAAGGGTGTCCACGACGAGTTGTTCTCGAAGTCCCAGTGGCCATTCAGGAACAGTTCGCGGGAAGTGATGCTCCGAATCGTCTCGGTCGGCGGGTCCAAGGGACTCCACTCTCCGCCCTTGCCCGTCAAGGCTGCGTTACCCGGGGCTGGAAGCACCGGCACGCCCTCGCCGACGTGACGGCGCACTGTGTACTCGGCCTCGAGACGGACGCTGCCGAAGTCGTAGCCGCCTGTGAGGAAACCGGTGAACGCACCACCGGGATCCTGCCGGGTCTCGGAGAAGGGCGTCGGCGTGTCGGCCTGACACTCAGGGTCTCCCGTCGGGGCCAGACTCGGGTCGGGATAGAGGAGGACGTCGCACTTCGTCGGGTGGTTGAGCGCCGTCACCCCGGAGTCGAGGCTTGAGGCGTCAAGGTAGCCCGCGTGGAAGCCGACGTAAGGGCCGCGGTCGTGGTCGTCGGCCCTCGCTGCAGTGCCGACACAGAACAGAACGGCGAGGACCGTCACCCAAGGCCGTGACGCCGCGGGAGGACTAGTCAACATCGCCAGAGTCCTTCGGACAGGTGTCGCGGAATGCGGAGCCCAAGCCATGCGTGAATCGTACTGACCCTGACCGGCCTTCTGCGGTCCGAAAGTAGCCAACCTCAGACCGATTGTTGCCTTTCGTTGCTGGGCGATGGCACTGCTTGCGTGAACGTCGTGATCGCCGCCGGATCGCCGTTGCGCTTCATGGGAACGCGGAGCGACCCGTTCTGGTGGCCGAATATGGGCCGCTCCAGGACCTGCTCCGGTCAAACCTGCCGACAAGTGCCGAAGCACTTGGGATATCCAAGAGCCCTGGAGCGGCCCGAACGCTGCTAGCGCCGTCGCTCCGCGTCGACACGGGCGAAAGCGCCAGCAACGGAGAGCCCGAGCGTCATTCGGTCGATCCGCTGCCACTGAGAGCGAATCAGTCGGAAAGCCAAGAAGATGAAGGCGATCAGCGGCACTTGCGCTCTTCCCTCGCTCTACAGCCGAACACCAGGCAGGCTGCCGCCCAGGACGCCGGCAAGCCGAGGGTAGACCACACGTCCACCCCGGCTAGTGTTTGCCCCTCGTGTGCGACCTGAGCGGCAGCCATGGTTCAACTTCCAACCATCCCGAAGCACAGGACCCAAGCCATTGGGGAATGCTACCCACGCGGTCGGCGGTTCTCCGGACCGAGAATAGCCAGTCTCAGACCGATTGTGGCCTTTCGTTGCAGGCCGACGCTCTATTGTCTCGTCGCCGCTAGGACAGGAAGTACCCCGTCAACTGGTAGGCGACCAGCAGGAAGCCGACCGTCATCAGCACCGCGTTCGCGGCATAGCCGTGAGACTGGAAGCGGCCGCTGGCTCGCCAGAGGTTGAAGCTCAGCAGGATGATGGCGAGGGCGGCGAACTGTCCCAGTTCGACGCCGACGTTGAACGAGACGATGTTGCCAACCAGGCCGCTGCCAGAGATCTCCACCGGCTGCAGCTTGGTCGCCAGGCCGAAGCCGTGGAACAGGCCGAACACGAGCACCGCCGCCCGCGTGTCGATCCTGACGCCTAAGGCCCGGAACCCGCCCAGGTTCTCGAAGGCCTTGTACGCCACCGACAGGCCGACGATCGCGTCGATGAGAAACGGATTCGCGTGGATGCCGCCAAGCACCCCGACCAGCAGGGTGACGCTGTGGCCGACCGCGAACAGGGTGACGTAGAGCGCGACATCGCGGAACCGGTAGAGGAAGAAGATAACCCCCGCCAGGAACGCCAGGTGGTCGTACCCGGTGACCATGTGCTTGGCGCCCAGGTACATGTAGGCCCCTACTGCCAGGCCCTCGTTGTTGGTCAGGAAGAGCTCGTCCTGGTCGGCGACGCCGTGCGCCCACAGACCCGACGAGAGGAACAGCCCGGCCAGAGCTAGCAGCGCCGCCCTGGTCGTGATCCGGGGACGGCTCATGCGGCTACGTCGGCGAACGGCTACTGCCGGGCCGCCTGACAGGCGACGAACTCCTCACCGAGGTCCGGCAGCTCCTCTTCCACGAGCGGTAGGGACGCGATGTCCGGCCCGCTCGCGTACCGCGCGTCGCCGAGCTGCGGGCCGAAGTTCGTGAAGGTCTCCATCATCGCGTTCATGGCGCCCCGGTTGGCTAGCATCCGTCCGAGACCACCGGGGACCTGCGGGTCGCTGACCGTGTCCTGGACGACCTTGACTGTACCTTCATCGTCGCCCGGGGTCAGGATCCACCTCAGGTACATGCAGAGCACGCGCCTGCCCTCGAACTCGGGCGTCAGATCGTCCGCGCCGGCTATCTCGTTGATCACGCGGCCGTCACTCGTGCGCAGCCAGCCCGAACGGACGATCGTTACCCGCCTCGAGAGTCCCGAGCCGGAGATGCGGCTGCGCAGGGACTGAAACGGCTGCTCCAGAGACGTCGCCCGTTCCTCTTCGCAGATACCCTGCCACTCGGGACACGCTTCGGCATCCTCGAGCATCGCGATCGCCGACGGAATCGACCCCTGTACGACCACCTCGGCCCGCAGCAGACGGAACTCGGTGCCGTCGATCTCGCAGGATTCGATCGTTACCGGGCCCTCGTTTCTTTCGGGGCGGCAGTCCTCCGCCGTGCCGGGCTGCGCGGCAAACGCCCCGAAAGCGAGAGCAAGGGCAAGCACCCGCATGACAGGGGTGTGAGGCAGGCAGGACCTGCCCGTCCTTGAACGGCCATCGTGCTCAGTCACCGCCAGGACCCTATCAACAGAAGGTCCCGGTCACAATCGGTCTGCTACTGGCTACTCCGCGTCCGAAGAACTCCGGCCCGCCCGGTAGGATCTCAAACGTTACTTCGTGTTGGAGCGAACAAGTCCGGGGAGGCTCCACTGGGGCCCGCCTCCGGGTGTCCGATGAGCATTCCCCCAGTCCTCATTCTCAGCACGGGACGCTGCGGCTCGACGATGTTGACCGATGTGTTGAACCTGCATCCGCGGGTTCTCAGCGTCTCCGAGTTCTTCTCCGCCTACCAGTTGAGTGCGTTCGGAAAGAGACGGCCGCGCGGTGACGACATGTGGCGGCTCTACAGCGTCCAGTCGAGGCGAACCAGGCTGGCGTTGCGGGAGACCTTTCACGAACTCCTCTATCCGTTCGGCGATCCGGAAGCCCGCTACACCCTGCGTACGGTCCCGCCGATCATGGCGATCACGCTGCCGAACCTGACGGACCGCTACGAGGAGCTGTACGGAGAACTCGAACCGGTCGTCAGGGCCCAGCCGAGACAGTCACCCGCCGACCACTTCCGGCAGACGTTCAGTTGGTTGTGCCAGCGGTTCGACCGGAGCGTCTGGGTCGAACGCTCGGGTGGTTCGCTCCTGGTGGCGCCTCTGCTGGTTCGGAACTTCCCCGACGCGCGCGTGATCCACATCTACCGCGACGGGCGCGACACGTCGGTTTCGCTCGCGGGCCATCCCGCCTTTCGGGGCCTACTGGCGAAGGCGCGAAGAATCAGGGCATGGGGCGTCGATCCGGTCAAGTCCATGCCGCTCGTCCAGCGCTTCAACCGCCTCGGCTGCTGGATGGACAACCTTGCCGACATGTTCATTGACCAGGAGAAGCTTCCGTACGACGCGGTAACGCTGGCGGACTTCGCTGCGTTCTGGAACGGGCTGATCGAAGTCGGCCGGCGTACGTTCGCGGACCTCCCGTCCGAGCGGCTTCTGAACGTGAAGTTCGAAGACGTGCAAGCCGAGCCCAGGCGAGAGCTACAACGGATCATCCGGTTCATCTCGCCGGAACTCGACGATCCGGACTGGTTGCGGTCGGCGTCGGCCATTCCCCGACCGCAGGTCAGGTCGCGGTTTGACGAACTGGATGGAGCCGAGCAGGCGGCGATCATCCAGGCATGTCGTCCGGGCCTGGAACTGCTCGACTATCCGATCTGAGGGACGGCGGTCATGAAGCTCTTCTGGAGCCCGGGAACTCGCGCCGTTCGAGCCGTCTGGATGCTTGAAGAGGCGAATCTCGACCATGAGAAGGTCCTTGTCGACCTGAGCGCATCCGAGCGCAGTTCCGAACTCCTGGCGGTCAGCCCGATGGGCAAGGTGCCGGCGCTGCGGGACGGAGGTGTTCGGATGTGGGAGTCGGCCGCGATCTGCATGTACCTCGCCGATCGCTACGCGCCGGGACGGCTTGCGCCCGCGCGCAGCGATCCGGACCGGGGCCTCTACCTGCAGTGGATGTTCTTTTGTCCCGGCGCGATCGAGCCTGCCACCGCGGAGAAGGAAGCCGGGCGATTCAGCGTGCCCCGAGTCAACGGTTGGGGCAACTTCGAGAGGATGATCGCTTCATGGGAGCGGGGTCTGTCCGGCAACCGTTGGATCCTGGGCGACCGCTTCACTGCCGCGGACGTCATGCTCGGCAGCAGCGCCCTCGCGATGCGGTCGGAAGGAACGCTGCCTGACTCGGCGGTGCTGGAGGCGTACGCCGACCGTTGTCTGGGGCGCGAGGCCTGCCGGCGGACGTGGGCAATCACCGGCGAGCTCGCAGCTCACGGAGCGCCCGCTCCATGCGGCCCCGTGCGACCTGGATCTCGGAAGCCACGACGTGTTCGGCGAGCCGGACCAGATCGCTTCCCCGGGCGAACGCGACCGTAAGCTCGAACAGGTCGCTGTCGCGGCGCAGGCGGCCCAGCGCCTTGCGGTGTTTCCGGGCGCTCCTCCGAGAAGCGCTCTTGCTTTGAGCATGCCCACTCGCGGCTCTGCGCCTCTCCAGTAGTCCCAGGGCATCGTGTTCATGATCGCCGCGGCATACGGTCACTTCCGGGTCTTACGGGAAGCGCTCGGAGACCGAAGCGACGGCCGGCAGTGTCGGCCGTACCAACCTTCGGCGTTGGCAGCGGTCTGGTTCGTCGTCCACGGCCCAGCACCTCGACCGCGTATGAGAGATCGACGGCCGGTTCCTCGATCGCCGAGCCGGTGACAACCACGACATCGTGGGCGTGAAAGTCGTGGATGTCCTCTTCCTCAACAATGAACACGGCGACGGATGCACAATCTGTCCGCGAGCGGGGTCTGATCGTCCGCGCAACACTTGACATTGTCGCTAACCTTTTCAACAGACATGACTCGGCTACCACTAGCCTACAGGTCTCTTGGGAGCTACATGGGGCGCTTGTTGCTGGCGGCACTGACAGCTCCAGCATCGCGGTCGCCGCCGGGTGGAAGTGACCCGCATCGCCGCCGCCGTCTGAGCTTGACCGGTTTCATGGACACCAGATCCTTGGAGGAGGAGATATCCGCGATGCCGAGATCAAGACCCCCGTACCCTGCTAGGAGTCCTGAGTCACCGAACCTGTGAAGGCCACCGACGCCAGAACCGTCGTCCACCATGTTGACGGTCAGGTACTCCTTCTGGTCGTGCCGCCCGGCGATACGCAGCCAACGGCCGTCCGGCTGAGCGTCGAGCACGCCGAGAACCTGGGCGCCTCTTTGCGCGCAGAAGCCCGATGGCTTCGTGCGGAGGGAATGCCGCCGCCGCCACTCATCTTCCCGGACATCGCGAAACTCCCGGACCTTGCCGCGACGGGCGACTATGCCCTGAAGGTGGGGCAGGACGGACGGAACGTCCTCTTCCTGATGGTGAAGCAGGGACGACCTGACACGGACGGAGTCCTGGTTCCCCTCCAGGCGGAAGGTGCTCGAGTGCTGGCACACGGCATCCTCCAGGCCGCGGATCGGGTCGAAGCAATCCACTCCGACAACTAGAGAATCCAGTGCATCCATCAGAACGGCGGCGCGGGCCGATCAAGGGTCCAGTAGCGCTCTCCGTTGCCGTCCTAGTCGGCGATCGTCAGCGTCCTGGTCGCGACGACCTCGCCATTGTGCCTCGCCTCTATCTGCACCGTCTCGGAGCCTTCCCGTTCGGTATCCGCGGTCGCCGTCAGCACGACCTTGACTCCTCGCTTGCGCGCGCGCAGCGTCAGATGTGCGTCGTCCTCGGCCAGCGTCAGATAGTTGCCCGACAGGGTGTAGTCCGTGCCCATCGTCGCCGTGCTGCCCGCGAAGCGGAGTTTGATGGTCTGCGACTTACCGAACGTCACGCCGTTGGCGATCCTCGCGCGGACAGTCGCCGTCTTGCCCTCCGCCACGGCATCCGGTTCGAGCAACAACGCGATCTCCGCTTCGTCGTTCTCCTCCACGACGACCTCAGCCGAACGCCCGTCCTCGGACACCACGTACCCTTCCCCGTCCAGCAGCGCGAGGGAAACCGTCAGGTCCTCCCGCACCACCTTGTCGTCGGACTTCATGAAGCTGGGCATCTTGACCGACGTGCCCGCGTGGAAGACCGTGTACTGGGACAGCGATTGCGACCGGTCGCTCCGCGTCCAGCGGAGCCCCACGGTCAGCTTCTCCTTCGCCGGTTTCGACAGCGACACCCGAAACTCCGCACGCTCTCCCTCGGACACCTGGCCCGCCACGGCCACGATCGACGCCCTCGGGAGATCCTGGGACTCGGCCTCCGGTGGCACGGGCACCGAGACCGGAACGGAGCCGGACTCGGCCGTCTCGTACAGCCGGTCATAGATCGCCGCCACCGTGTACGAATGATCACCCGGCTGTGCGTCTTCATCCGTCCACGCTGTCGACGTCGAGAAGGTGTCAATCAATGTGCCGTTGCGCCGAACGCGGTAGCCGGATACCGCGCGTGGATCGTAGGTCGGCTCCTGCCACGACAGGTGCGGCCTGCCGTTCTCCAGGGCAACGCTCAACGCCCTGGGTACGCTGTTCCACATGGCGTCGCAGATCTTGTGCCGCATTACTTCGAGGTGGGATTCCCAGAAACTCGAACTGAGCACGCCGCGAGGAAAACCGGTCTTGTTCGTCATCCTCGCGCGCTCACTCAGTGACATGTCGGTTCCCCTTCCGAAGTGCAACCGGATCTTCTGGATGAACTCATCCTCGGCCGTTGCTCGCCCGTCCCTGTAGAACAACGCACCCTCTGCGTTGAGGAAACCGCTCGAATACATCTCGGTGTTGGTCGTGTTTCTGTACAGATGCCGCAGCACCGGAACGTCCCGGAGCAGGTCGGAGATGATCAGCATCCAGATTGAGTCAGCAACGCTGCTAGTAGGGTTGTAGTGATAGTATGATCTGATGAAGTCGCTAGGCACCAGGAGCAGGCCGTCCTCGTCGACCTCCACCTCCGAAGCGGGATTGAAGAACAGGTTGTGTTCGGCTTGGTCAAACTCCCAAACTGTCACGGTGTACGAGGGTTGGAAGTCCCGCTTTTCGCAAAGCGGCCTCGAGTACGAGATCATGTCCGGATGCCGGTCCAGAATCAGGTTGTACAGGATCTTTGCATGCTGCCAGGACCAGACTGCCGCGGCTTCTTCCGCGGCGAGCGCATCGGCATCGCGGCCCGGCCGAACGAAGAAGCGCTCCGACTCGCGTCCATAAGTAGTGGAAGCGCTGAAATCGAGCACGGCAAGACGCTCGTTCCCTGAATCCCGGATCGCGGCGATCGCGTCGTCGTACTCGTTTCCGTACGTGAATTCGCTACCGGTCCAGCGGTTCCATCTTCCCCAGAGCGGCTTGTTGAGTGAGCCGTGACAGTTGGAACACTCCGCGGGCTCACGGATCGCCGGCAAGGAGGCGGAGAAGTCGATCACACCAGCAGTCCAGGAATAGTCGTCTCGCCGAAGAAACTCCACGGAGTCCGCAAACTCGACGGGAGCCGACTCGTCCGCGATCCAGGAGAAGATGTAGTCCGCGTCGTGGCCCCATGAGGTGACCCGCGGACTCTCTGGCGAGACGTACGGGTGGGAGGGCGCACCGGACTCGTACATCAGCACGAACCGCTCCTTGAAGATGTCTGGAAGCGCTTCCGTGAACTCGGCCACGCTCCCGATCTCATGCCTCAGAAGGAATCGGTTCAGGCGCGGGTACGAACCGCGAGCAGGCGCCTCCGTGCCATCCGACTGGAATCCGTCGAAGCGACCCAGCTCTTCGAACATGCCACTGGGGAGCGAGAGCCCGGGATTGTCATCGAGCGTCAGGAGCTCCAGCATGAGCAGTTGATCGAACAGCGTGGATGGAAGTGTCGATAGCTGATTCGAGTCGAGTCGAAGCTCCGTGAGCATGTACAACTCATCGAACAACCGCGGCGGGAGAGACGCAAGCAGATTTCCAGAGAGGTCCAATCGCTCGAGCCAAACGAGATCGTCGAAGTCTCCGGCACGGAGAGATTCGATGTTCTGGTTCGAGAGATCAACGTACCGGACCTCGCGCAGGTCGAAGTCGCGCACGGAGGCGCAAGTTGCTGCCGAGGTCGCGTCGACCAGGGCCTGGCGAACCGCGAGCGTGCGCTCGCAGATGCCGGCATGGATCATCGCAGTTGACGTAAGAGCCGCGGCGAGCGACAGTGCCACAGGTTTCATGGAGAGACCTCGTTCCTTTCCAGACCGCGTCATCGCGGTTGGATGACTTGTCAGGCTAGCGAACGCGACGCAGGCTTCACGGACGGATCGTGGCGGGTGTCGGTCTGTTTGTGGCGATTGTCCTGGAGCTTGACGCCTCGTTCCGGAGCCCGCGGTCAGAAGCTGTATCGCAGGCCCGCCGTGACGCCCAGGTAACTGTTCGGATCGAACTCGTGCGCGCTGACGAACGGCGTCACGCCGTCAGCTTGCACAGGTACATGGCTGCGGATCAGTTGCCACTCGCCGATATCGTTCAGGGTCTCGAAACGAGGCCAGCGGTCCTTGACGACGGAGGATGTCCGGTCGCCCAACGGGCGCTCCAGGCCGGCCAGAACCTGGTAACCCATCAGCGTGTCGCCGAGAACGGCGTCGGAGCGTCCGCGGACCGAAAGTAGCCAGTCTCAGACCGATTGTGGCCCTGTGTCCGGCGATCGCTGACCCACTCAGTAGGATCCCAAGCAGTTCTCCTTTCATGTTGGAGCGATGAATCCGAGGAGGCTCCATAGAGGAGGAAAGGTGTCCTGTTGCTGAAGCTGTACTGGTGCCCTGATACACGGGCGAACCGCGTGGTGTGGATGCTCGAGGAGTTGGGGGTCGACTACAAGGCGGTCTACGTCGACGTCTTCAGACCGCATCGCAGCGACGGATTGCTCGCGGTGAGCCCCATGGGAAAGGTACCCGCGCTGGTAGACGGGGACGTGCGAATGTGCGATTCGTCGGCGATCTGCGTGTACCTGGCGGATCGCTATGGATCAGGCCTCTTGGCGCCGCGCTTCGACGACCCGGACCGCGGCCGCTTTCTGCAGTGGATGATCTTCGCGCCGGGAGTCATCGAGCCGGCAGTGGCGGAGATGTTCAGTGGGCGCACGGGAGACCCCCGGACCAATGCTTGGGGAAACTTCGACCGCATGATCAGAGTGTGGGAGGAGGGGCTCGGGGTCGGGCCCTGGATTCTGGGCGATCGCTTCACTGCGGCCGATGTAGTGCTGGGCGCTACCGGCGTTCTCTTCCAGCGGTTCAAGCTCTTCCGCGAACATCCTGCCCTCTCCGGCTATGTCGCCCGCTGCGAACGGCGCGACGCGTTTCAGCGGGCGAGGGCGATAGACCAGGCAGGGCCGAAGAGCTTCCAGGCGCGGGCGCAGACTCTGGCGATGGGCGCCGCCGCGTCCCTTTCCTGGGTGCGCAGGCCAACGTACCGGCTGCTGGACCGGCTGCGCTTGTCATGATGAGGCATGCCGTCCGGGCTTGGAACTGCTCGACTATCCGACCTGAGTGACTGGACCATGTCGCTGCCGGGAATGCGGCTCTATTACTACTTTCGCAACAAGCACAGGCGGTGGTTCTGGATTCTGGTCGGAGGGCGCTACCGGGTGCCGGCGCCAGCCTCGCGCGCGCCGCAGCCGCCTTGCACTACGTGGCCGCAGATGAGACGGATGTTGTCCACCTGGAGGCGCGCGAAGCTCGTGGGTTCGAGTGAGAACAGGCTCCGCACCCGGCCGAGGTCGGCGGGGCGTCCACCGGACCGGACGGGGCTGCGGATGAGGTCGGCGATCTGGACGGTGACGGTCGTCCACTGCTCCGGGGTGATCGTGGCGAACGGCAGGTCGACGGCGCCGGCATCGAGGGAGCCGCTGTCGAGCCTCACCTTCAGGCTGCCCGCCGCATCCGTGCCGTCGCCGAACACGTAGAGGTCGAACTGCAGTTCCCCGGCGAAGTCCCCGGACTCGGAGGCGCCGCCCATGCCGAAGAGCGTCAGCCGCTTTTCGCCGGCCGGGCGGATCGAGAAGCTGCCGCCGCCGGATGTGGCGATGTCGATCACGTTCCCGCGGCCGGCGCCTGCGACTTCCGCGATGGCAAGCGCTCCGTCTGCGTCGTCGACGGCGAGGTCGAGCGTCACCTCGTCCTCCGCGCCCGGGAAGCGGAGCGGTCCAGTGGCGTCCGCGTAGAGGTCGTAGGCGGCCCGGTAGACGTTCGCGGGCGCCGGTGGCGTCACCGCGGCGGACGTTCTGTCCAGGAGATCGGCGCACCCGACGCCGGTCGAGACGTTGACGCCGCATTGGTACACGCGCACGTAGTCGACCCTGAGTTCGCCCGGCAGCGCGCCGGCCACAGGCTCGCCGGGTAGATTGCCGCCGACGGCAAGGTTCAGCAACAGGTGGAACGGGCGGTCGAACGGCGCCGAAGCGCCGCCGGAGACGTGGGCGTTCGCCCCGGTGTCCCTGTAGTAGTTCCAGTACCTGTCTCGTCGGACCGTGTAGAAGTGCGCGCCGTCCACGAACCAGCGGATCTCCTCCTCGTCCCACTCGGCGGCGTAGACATGGAAGCCGTCCGCAGGATCGACGTCCGCGTACGTCGCGTAGTCGAACGTGTTGAGTGGCGACGCCATCCCGTAGTGCAGCGCGGCCTGGGCGAAGGGGCCCGGATCGCGCGAGAACACTTCCAGGATGTCGATCTCGCCCCCGGCGGCCCAGCCGCCGTACGCGGAGTCGGTGGGCAGCATCCAGAAGGCGGACCAGAGGCCCTGACCGCCGGGGACCTGGATGCTCGCCTCGAAGCGGCCATAGGTCTTGTCCAGCTTGCCGGCGGTGTTGATGCGCCCGGAGGTGTACGCATGACCGTCTCCTGCCTCCTCCTCGCGGGCCGTGATGACCAGGACGCCGTCCGACACGGAGATGTTGGCGGCCTGGTAGCTCTGCAGCTCGTTGTTGCCCCAGCCGGGTATGCCTTCGGCCGTGCCGTCGCCCGTCTGGATGTTCCACCTGGAGGCATCGAGGGCGTCGCCGTCGAACTCGTCGGACCAGACGAGTTCCCAACCCTCGCGATCCTCGCCGGACTGGGCGCAGCCGCAGCCGAGGAGGGGTAGCGAAACCAGCAGCACGCACTCGATCGCCAGGTACCGCATAGCGGGGCGCCTGGTCGTCACTCCGGCTGGGCGCTTGCCGTCCGGACCTCCATCCCGTCCGTGCCGACCTGGATCCCGCCGACGATGGCGGCATCGCCCCGCTGGAGGGCGCCGGTGACGTACACCTCGTCGTCGGCGCGCTGCAGGACCGTGACCGGCACGATCGTCACCCTGTCGCCGCGCACCACCCAGACTTCGTTACCGGGCCTGAGAGCCGGCCGCCTGATCCTGAACCAGGCGTCCGGCGCGATCCCCTCGAGTTCCACGTCGACGAACTTGCCGACCAGCAGCGGTGGTCCGCCGGCGTCCGGGTCCGTGCCGCTGCCGTAGGGCTCCGGAACCCGCACGATCACGTCGAGGGTGCGGGTCTGCTCGTCCAGCGCGCCTTCGACCCGGTCCACGTATCCGTCCCAATCGGAACGCCGGCCGCCGTAGTCCGCCACGACGCGTACCTCCACCTCCCGGTTGCCATCGCCGGCTCGCAGGCCCCACAGGCCGGGAATGAGCGCTGCTTCCCGGTCGGAAAGGGGGACGACGACTTCGACGGCGTCGGACGCATAGAGCCGCGCCACTCCCCGGCCCGCCGCCACGAACTGCCCCACGTCGACCGACTCGGTCCGCACGACGCCGGAGAAGGGCGCCGTGACCGCCGTCCGCGCGAGGTTCAGTTCGGTCTCGGCAAGGGTGGCGGCGTCCCTGACCAGAGCGGCTTCGGCGGCCTCGAGTTGAGGCTGCCAGAGCGCGAGCGGACTCGCTTGGGAAGCCTCTCCGCTTTCGGCCTGGCGTTCCTTGAACTGCTCGTACTGCTTGCGCGCGACCTGGGCTTCTTCCTTCGCCTTGAGGACCTCGACCCTCTGGAGCGCGACGTTGGCTCGCGCCTTTTCCACTTCGCGCCGGTAGTCGACATCGTCGATGCGGAAGAGCACCTGCCCATCGCGCACCCGACCTCCGCTCTGGAACGCCGGGTCGACCCAGACCACCTTGCCGCTCACCTCGGCGGCGATGTCGATCTCCGCCCGCGGCCGCACCGTCCCGGCCCCGAACACGGGGATCGCGCCCTCGCCAGCCTGCGCCGGGGCGGTGATCGCGAAGGGAACCTGCGAGGGTGGAGGTACGCGTTCCGGTTCGGGCCGCTGGGAAACCATGAACACGGCGAGACCCGTGGCCCCGACCAGTATCGCGCCGGCAACGAGAAAACCGGTTAGTCGACTCATTTGCCGGTCCTACTCCGTCTGTGGTGGCGGTTGCGGCGGCGCCTGGGCCGCCTGCGCTTCGGTCCGCGAATCCCCGGACGTCCAGGCGCCTCCGAGGGCGCGGTGGACGGTCAACCGGGAGAGCGCGAGATCGCGCTCGGCGCCGGCCAGGGCGGACTCGACGTTCAGGCGGGTGAGGAGCGCGTCGAGGAAGTCGGCGTAGCCTCCGATTCCCGCCTCGTATCTCTGAGAGCGCAGTTTCTCCGTTGCCAGGGCCTCCTCGAGCCGGGAGGCGAGCAGGGCATTGCGCCGGCCCTCGTTCCCGTGCACGGCCAGAGCCGTCTCGACCTCGTTGACGGCGGTCACGACGGTGCGGCCATAGGTCGCTGCGAGCTCCCCGAACCGGGCCTCCGCCATCGCCACGTTGCTACGCAACCGGCCGCCCTGAAAGACGGGCGCGAGCAGGTTGGACGCCAGGTTGGTGAACCACTGGTCCACCTTGAACAGGCTGTCGACCTTGGAACTCTGGAGCCCGATCGAGCCGGAGAACGAGAGGGTCGGAAGGAGCTCGGCGCGCCGGGCGTCGACCTGGAAGCGGGCAGCTTCGAGCCGGTGTCTCGCCGCCCTTACGTCGGGCCTCTGCATGAGCAGGTCGGCCGGAATCCCCGGCGGAACGGGTTCGGCCGCGGCCTCGGGCTCCAGCACTTCGGGCACCAGGTCCGCCAGGTCGTTCCGGTAGCCGCCCAGGAGGACGGCGAGACGCCCCTCCGCGTTCGCCAGCCCGTTCTCGAGCTGGGGTTGGATCGCCTGGGCGTTCCGCAACTCCTGGCGTATGCCGTACAGGATCGAGGAGTCGGCGAGACCCCGGTCGTAGCGGGTGGAGGCCACGTCCTCGCGCTCCATGAGGACATCGACCATCCGCCGGCTGATCTCGATGCGCCGGCGAAAGTCGACGACCTCGAAGTAGGCGCCGATCGTCTCCGCGAGGATCCCGATCCTCGCGGTCTGGTAGTCGGACTCCGAGGCGAGGTACTCGGCGCCGGCGGCGAGCGCGGAGCTGCTGGCCCGTCCCCAGAAGTCCATCTCGTAGGAGAAGTCGGCGCTCAGGGACCAGGTCGTGATCGCGAGCCGCTCCGGCAGGGTGAAGCCGGGGGCGAGCCTTTCCAGCCCGAGTTCCTGAATCTGGGCGCCGAAGCCGGTGTTGGTCGGGTTCGTCAGGTCGTTGATCCCCGCGCCGGCCGCAACGACCGGCCGGATCGCGGCCCTGGCGATGCGGGCTCGTTCCCTGGCCTGCTCCACGCGGGCGACGGCGGCGGCCATGTCCAGATTCGAATCCAGCACGGAGTCGACGATCCGGTCGAGTGCCGGATCGGCGAACGCCTTCCACCACTGGAGTGGCTCGTGGACGCCGGCGGCGACGGCTGCGGGAGTTTCCTCGAAACTAGCCGGTACTTCGGGCGCCGGACCGGGCAGTTCCGGCGGCGGCGCCAGGGAGCAGCCGAGGTACAGGAATACAGCGGGTACTAGCGAGAGCGGGGCTATCGCAGTGGAGTTCATGAGGCGCTCGGGCGTGGCTCCGCTGGCAGGAACAGCCGGGACGTTACCACGCGGCTGCGGGGTGGCGGGCGCAGGCACGGGGCATCCGAAGCGCCCTGGGCCGCTCTCTACCACTCCGCGGACTCCTCGTCGTGGACCGAGGTCGGCAGGGCATAGGACTGCTCGAACCTGTCGAACGCCGACACCTCAAGCATGGTGTTGAACTTCGTCCTCGAGAGTCGCGCCCCCCATCCAGGCCTGAGTCTCTGCATCACGCGGTCCAATCGGTTCTTCAGCCGCAGCAACGGCAGCTCCTTGATCGTCTTGGGTGCGGGGTACTTCAGATTGTCGGCCAGGTCGTTGCCGATCAGGCTTCGGGACACCGAGTAGATGTACCTGGCCTTGGCGCGCCGCTCCTCGGCTTCTGTGACTCCCAGCAGAAGCGGGGCGCTGTTCACGATGCTGTTCGCCATGATGATCGCATCCAGGTCCGGAGGCGGTTCGCACTGCACCGCCGTCTCGAAGGCGCGAAGACTGCCTTGCATGTCGCGAAACATGATCTGCTCCGGCACGCCCATGACGATGCCGGTGTAGCGCCACACATGCACGTAGGCGTCGCGTTCTTCCGCGTTGAAGTCGCCGCCCAGGGCTTGAACGTGCCTCATCAGCCGTCCCGAGAAGGCGGCCGACGCCAGCAGGAGCTGGGCGGCGCTGATGGGCACTCCATGGGCGCGAGAATCCCATTCCTCCAGGTCCTTGAGCAGCATTCTCGCCTGTGCATGCACGAGCCGAATCCGCAGCGTCAGCCTCCAGCCGTCGCCCCCGGGCTCCATTCCGCCGGGAAGAAACTGCTCGACGAGTTGAATCAGGTTCTGCTTGAGCCGGCGGACTCCGTTCTCCATGATTCTTCCCCGGATGCGGAAGGACTTGCTGATCAGCGTGGAGAAGCCCTCCACGATGGCGGCTCCCACGAGACCAGCCAGAACCATCTCCGAGTTGCGCAGGAACGCCTTTGTTGCGGCGAGGGCCACGTTCGGGTCGTACCAGTTCGGGAGCACCGAGACTTCCTCCACGAGTTCGCGAAGCGAGTCCGGAGCGTTCTCCGGCAGGTCGCGGTGGTTCTGGATTGCCGCAGCCAGTAGCGTGCCCACCTGCGCCGGTTCGTGGTTCCTGGCCAGGTCCTGGACGACGCGGTCTGCCGGAGGGTCTCCGATCGTCGTGTGCATGACGTACGTGTCGGCCATTTCGGCGTCGCGCGCCCGAGCCTCCCGGTAGCCGTCGCGATAGCTTGACGGAATCACTCCATCGGTGGGCATCGCGTTCATGTGCCGCGCCGCCGGACGGTTACGGTGACGGGCCCCTTTACGCCGATCCCGTTGCTGAACTGCTTCGGAGGCTCGTTCGAAGCCGGATCGAGACGCAGGCGCTGAGCCAAGCTGGCGTGGGCGAACACGAACATCCGCTCCGCGAACCCCCCGAACGGGCAGCTCCGGTCCCCGACGCCGAATGGGATGTACCCGTGTTCCGGGCAGCCGCGGTCTCTCGGTCCGGGTTCCTCCAGCCACCGTTCGGGCCGGAACTCGTCCGGCCGATCCCAGTAGTCCGCTCTGCGGTGCAGCACGCGCGCCCCGACGTTCGTGACGGTTCCCTGCGGCACCAGGTGTCCGCCGACCACGCGGTCCTCTCCCGGACGCACGGGCAGGAGGACGTAGGCCGGCGGGGCGAGTCGGACCGTCTCCTGGAACACGGCGCGGGCGTAGGAGAGCTTCTCGAAGTCGGTGATCCGGATGGGGCGGTCGCCGGCGACTTCGTCCACTTCTCGCTCCAGGCGGCGGCGCGTCGCGGGCGTCCGGGCGAGGAAGTGGACTCCATAGGTCATCGCGGCCGCCGGAGCGTCCGGATAGCCGCAGAGGAAGGCGAGCGCCTCGTCGCGGATCTCCTTGTCGGTGAGGTGGGACGCGCCGTCGACGCCCTCCTCCCTGGCGCGAACGTAGTGGGCGATCATGTTGTCGACGGGATGGGCCGGATCCTGCGCTCGCCTGATGGCTTCGTGGATCACGTCGTCCATCGCCTTGAGCCAGCGGCGAATCGGAATGTAGAGCGGTGAGTACCGCTTCGTGAGCACCGACGCCCCCGGGAAGAGTGCCAGGAAGAGATCCACCTTCACGGCCTTCAGGACGTTCATCTGGACGGATGTCGGAACGGCCAGTTCTTTTCCGACCACCGCGTCGAGGAGCGTTCTCGAAGTGAAGAGATCGAACTTCTTCTTGATATCCACCGTGCTTCCCGACCGGCACTTCTCGCGCATGGCCAGTGCGCCGTCCTTGATGATGCGGGAGTAGCCGCGCATGTGGTCTTCGTCCAGACCGGCCAGCATCAGCGAGCGCCGCTGGCCGTGCTCACGGTCCAGAAGAGTGGCCAAGCAGCTCTCCAGCATTGGACCGGTCGGGAACCACTTGAGGAAGTGGGGCTCCTGGACGTCCTGGACGAGGTCGGCGTTGAACACCGCGCAGCACTTGAGAAACGGAAGTTCGTAGAAGACGATGTCGCCATACTCCCGGTGAAGTTCGTCCATGAACCCCGGATAGTCCGACTGTCGCCGAACCAGGTTGCCTAGTCGCCGGCCCCTCGGACCTGGAGGAAGGCTGGGCGGTGTGTGGTTGGGTGCTGTCATTGTTGTTTCTTTCTGCAGACGGCGCTAAGTGCTGACTGCGTCGGATCTCGCACGCCTCGTCGTGGCACTGTGGTGCAGGGAGGTCAATGCAGGCACCACGAGCATCAGAATGCCCGTGGCAAAGACGATTCCGAAACCGATGGACGCGGCAAACGGGATGAGGAACTGCGCCTGGATGGCCCGTTCGAGCAGGAGCGGCGTGAAGGCCAGGAAGGTCGTCGCCGACGTCAGGAAGATCGGACGGAAACGGGCCTTGGCGCCTTCGATGATTGCTTCCCTGACGGGAACGCCATCGCGCAGTTTCCTGTTGATGAAGTCGACCATGACAAGAGAGTCGTTCACGACCACGCCGTTGAGCCCGAGGATTCCCATCATGGAGACGATGCTCAGCCCGATACCGATGATCAGGTGGCCGAGAATGGCTCCGATGATTCCGAAAGGAATGACAGCCATGATGATCAGGGGCTTCGTGTACGAACCGAGGGGAATCGCAAGCAACGCATAGATCACCAGCAGGGCCAGGAGGAACCCGCGCCCCAGGGTGTCGGTGGACTCGACCTGCTGCTGTTGCTCGCCTCCGAACGCGTATGTCAGTCCGGGGTTGGCGTCGGCGAGTTCCGGAAGGATGGCGTTGGTCAGGGCTGCGGTGACCTCGACACCTGTGGTCGCGTTCGTGTCCACGTCGGCCGTGACCGTCACGGTGCGCTGTCCGTTCTTTCGCCGGATCGATGCGGGCGCGACTCCCATGCTGACCGTGGCGACCTGGCTGAGAGGCACCGTGACGCCGGCCGGCGTGCGGACCATGTAGCGCTCGACGTCGGTCGCCGTGTCCCGCTCCTCCTCTGGCAGGCGCACGTAGACGCGGACATCTTCCGGGCCCCGTTGGAGGCGTAGCGCCTCATCGCCGAAGAACGCCGCCCGAACCTGCCGGGCGAGCCCGGCCAGGGTGAGGTCGAGCGTACGCGCCTCGGGTCGCAGTTCGATCCGGATCTCCTGGAAGCCGGCCGAGTGGTCCGACTGGACGTCGAAGACTCCGTTCAACTCCCGGAGGCGTTCGACTACGGAGTCGCCGATTGGACCGAGGCGCCCAGGATCCGGGTGCGAGAGCTCGACATGGACGGGGAGGCCCAGGTTGAGCAGCTCGGCCGCGAACCTGAGCCCGCGGGCCTCGGGCACGGCGCCGACTTCTTCGCGCCACTGCTGGACCAAGGCGCCGGCGCTTATGTCCCGGTGCTGGGCGCCAAGCAGTTTGAGCTCAACGCTTGCGATGTTGCCGCCGGGCTTCAGGCTCGGTTCCTGCACCAGCCCGCCTCCCCGTTCCAGTCCGGTCTTCATGCCGACCGCCAGCGTGACGGCGCTTAGTAGTGGCTCCGCTTCCTCGGCGCGCCCGATCGAGAGCCTGTCGATGGCGCGCCGGCCTGCCTGCTCGAGTTCGTTCGCGATCTCGGTGGTGCGCCACGCGGGCGTTCCCACCGGCATCTCGAGGTTGGCCGTCACGATGTCGCCCTCGACGGGCTCGGAGAGGATCACGTCGATGATTCCCGCCGGGACCAGCGAGACGCACAGGATCACCATGCCGACGGCGCAGGCGAGCACCACCACGGGCTGACCGGTGGCCAGGCGAAGACCCCGGTCCAGCGGGCCGTCGAGGAACCACTTGAACCCGTCGTTGACCCGGGTCTGCGTCCAGTGCAGGAAGCGATCCAGGGGGTTGGAAGGTGTCCACTCCGGGCCCGGCAGATGGGACAGGTGGTTCGGGAGCACCAGAAGCGACTCGATCAGCGAAAGGAGGAGTACGGAAATCACGATGATGGGGAACGCGCCCATCACCTCGCCGAAACCGCCGGGCAGGAAGAGCAGCGGAGAGAAAGCCGCGACCGACGTGAGGACCGCGAAGATCAGGGGCCGTTTGATCTTCTGGGTGCCCCTGATGGCGGCGGCGAGTCCGTCGGCGCCCTTCTGACGCTCCAGGTGCACATGCTCGGCGACGACGATCGCGTCGTCCACCATGATGCCGATGGCCAGGACGAAGGCGAACATCGAGATGGCGTTGATGGAAACGTCCAGGACGAGCATCACGGCCAGGGCGCCCGTCGCCGCGATGGCGATCCCGGAAGCGACCCAGAGGGCGAGCCGGAGGTTCAGGAACAGGGTCAGGGCGACGAAGACGAGCAGCAACCCCAGGAAACCGTTCTTGACCAGGACGTAGACCTGTTCACCGTAGATCTCCGCGTCGTTGTTCCAGATGGCGACTTCCACGCCGGCGGGAAGTGAAGAGACGATCTCTCGCTCGACCTGCTCGACGACCGCGTCCGCGACGTCCAGGACCTTCTCGCCGGCTGCTCGGTACACCTCGACGAAGGCGGCGGGCTGCCCGTTGTAGCGGGTGATCAGATCAACGTCCTGAAAGCCGTCCCGCACGTCCGCGATGTCGCGCAGACGAACGACGGTCCCGTCGCTCTTGCTGAGAACGACGATCTCCTCGAAGTCGTACTCGTCGTAGCTCTGGCCCGTCGTACGGACCCGCATTTCCGCGTCCGCCGTCTCGATGCTGCCGGCTGCCAGGTCCAGCGAGCCGTCGCGAACCGCGCGGGCGACGTCGTCGAGCGTCAGGCCGAGAGCTTGCAGCCTGGCCAGAGGCACTTCGATCGAAATCTCGTAGTCGCGCACGCCGCGGGTTTCCACGTAGGAGACGTCGGGAAGCGCGGCGAGCTTCTCCTCGGTGCGGTACGCCAGTTCCTTGAGAGTGCGTTCGGGGACGTCACCGTGCAGGACCAGCCGGATCACGCTCTGACGGTTGGCTCGCTCGCGAATCTCGGGGCGCTCGGCTCGTCCGGGAAAGGACTGAATGCTGCCGACCACCGACTCGATGTCATTCAGCGCACGGTTGATATCCGCGCCCGTCTCCAGGACGGCCATGACGGATGCCATGCCCTCGGCCGCGACAGAGGTCACGTCCTTCACGCCGTCGACGGTCCCGACCCGTTCCTCGATCTTGAGAACGATCGACTCCTCCACTTCGTACGGTGTCGCGCCGGGATAGGGCACGGTGATCTCGATGTGGTTGGAAGAGGGTACGGGGTACATCTCCTGTACCAGGCCGGGAAGCGAGGCCAGCCCGGCAGCCAGGATGAAGACCATCAAAAGGTTGGCAGCCACCCCGTTTCGCGCCATGTAGGCGACGGAATCGCGCGGGTACGCGTCGTCGTTCCTCACGCGATCGCGTCAGGCCCCTGTCGATTGGGGCTAGAATCAGGAGCGTCATGAAGCCCACGGAATCGAGCGTGACGATCAACGCGTCCTTGGAGACCGTGTTTCGCGCCGTTTCCGACCTGGGCCACTTTGCCAAAGCTGTGCCTCAAATCGATCGCATAGAAATCCTGTCCGACACGGCGGCCGGCGTTGGAACGCGTTTCCGCGAGACGCGACTCGTGGGAGGAAGGGAAACCGCATCCGAACTCCAGGTGGCCGAACTCGTGGAGGACGAAAAGGTCCGGTACGTCTCGGACACCTTCGGCACCCGCTGGAACAGTACGTTCACGGTCGCGTCGGCTGGCGAGCGGACACGGCTCACGATGACTATCGAGGGCCGACCGCACACCCTGCTGTCCAGGTTGGCTGCGCCCCTGATGAGATTCCTCACCGAAAGAGGCGTCGTCGCCGACTTGACGGGCATCAAGGCATACGCGGAGGGTCTGGAGGAGTCCGCGGCGCCGGAGTGACGATCGGTGTTGCACGTTCTTCGAGCGCTGGGGCGGGCAATGCTGGTCGGAAAGTGCGTGCCTTGTGAAGGCCGGCGCCTGCACCTTCTACAACAGAGTGGAAGCCCGGCGCATCTACCATTTGGCAGATGCTTCATGCTTCGGTTTGGCGGATTGACGTAGAAAGAAGGCTGGCCCAACAGAGCGTGAGAGCTAGTCGCGACGCGAATTTGAACCAATCTCCCAGTTTGGAGGTCTTCGAGGGCGCGATGGGAGTGGCCGGCAAGGTGCCGGCGCACCGCTGTGGACCGGCTGCGGCTCACCGTTGGACGTTCGAACGCAGCCTGGCGCCCGCTGGAGTCGGATCGCGGTCATGGCGCCGGTCACCGTTTTCGGCCTGCGACCCGCGGCACCCGACTCTGCACGACCGCCTCGAGCGGCCGACTCCCGGCTTGGACGCACTAGACTCGTGTGCGCTGCCATGGCGGACCTCGAAGATCTTCTGGTCAAGACGAGCAGAACGTTCGCGCTTTCGATTCCCCAACTCGAGGGCGCGACGCGGGATCAGGTGACCCTGGGCTACCTGTTGCTGCGGATCGCCGACACGCTCGAGGACGCGGCGGTCTGGAACCGGGAGCAGCGGGTCGAGGCGCTGTTCCGGTTCGCCGGCCTGCTGGACGACACGGACGACACGGCGGGCGCCGCGACGGGAGATCTGGTCGCGTCCTGGCTCGCCGAGCCGCCCTCGCCTCACGAGGGCTACCTGGAGCTGCTCGAGGCGACGGATGAGGTGCTTTCGGCGTACCGCGCTCTCGATTCGCCTGCCCGGTCGGTGGTCGGTCATCACGTGCGCCGCACCTGCGTGGGCATGGCACACATCGTCAGGCGCGCTGACCGGGGTGGCGAGCTCCGCCTCAAGGGCATCCCCGAGCTTCGGGACTACTGCTACGTGGTTGCCGGCATCGTCGGCGAGATGCTGACCGAACTGTTCCTTCTTGGCGCGCCGCTGGAAGAAGTGGCGGAAGCGCTTCGGCGTCGCGCGGCGGCGTTCGGCGAGGCGCTGCAACTCGTGAATATCCTCAAGGATGCGGCGGCGGACGAGGATGAGGGCAGGTCGTTCATCCGGGACGGCCGCGACCGGACGCTGGCCTTCGAGCTGGCGCGCGCGGACCTCGAAGTGGCCGGAGAGTACGTGGCTCACCTGCAGCAGGCGGGCGCGCCCCGCGGCTACCTGGGGTTCACCGCGCTTCCCGTCCGCCTGGCCTGGGCCGCGCTGGCCCGTGTCGAGGAGCAGGGCCCGGGGTCGAAACTGACCCGTCCCGAAGTGGCCGCGCTCGTCGGCGCCCTGCACGCCGACCTGGACGCCGGCCGGCCGGCGGCCGGCGCCGTTTCGCGCTGAGCTACCAGCGCGGCGGAGGTCCGGAAACCGGCGCCTTGCGCCGGATGCCGGCGGCGACACCGGCGCACCCGGTCTCGGCCGCGCTGGCTGCTACCAGTCCCGCGAATCTTCGTCGTGGAGGGTCGTGGGCAGCGCGTACGAGTGCTCGATCTCGCCTAGATCCGAGGCGTCCAGCAGCGCGTCGAACCGCTTTCTCAACCGGTTCGCGAACAGTCGGGGGAACACCTTCAGGGCCGCCTTCTCCGCTTTGTTCCTCAGGTACAGCAGGGGTACCTGCTTGACGAACCTCGACTTCGGGAATCGGAAGGAGTCCGCCAGGTCGTTGCCGATCAGCTCCCGCGACACCTGGTAGATGAACGCCGCCCACTCGCGCCGTTCCTTCGTCTCCGTGAATCCGAGCAGGATGGGCGCGCTGTTGACGATGCTGTTCGCCATGATGATCGCGTCGTCGTCCGGGGGCGGCTCGCAGGTCGCCGCGATCTCGAAGACGCGGCACGCCGAGCGGTGGTCGTGGAACATGATCTCCTCGGGTATCCCCATGACGAGCCCCGTGTATCTCCACACGTGGACGTAGGCATCCTGCTCCTCCGGTGTGAAGTCTCCTCCCAGGCGCGCGACGTGGTGCATCAGGCGGCCGGAGAAGGCGGCCGCGCCCAACAGCATGTGCGCCGCGCTGAGCGGCATCCCGTGCTCCGGCGCGTCCCATTCGTCCGACTGCTTGAGCAGCATCCTCGCCTGGGCATGCACCAGCCGGATGCGCAGGCTCAGTTTCCAGGCGTCGCCGCCGGGCTCCAGACCGCCCGGCATGAACTGCTCGGTCAACTGCAGGGTGTTCTGCTTGAGCCGGCGGACCCCGTTCAGGATGATCCGGCTGCGGATGCGGAACGACTTGCTGATCAGGGTGGAGAAGCCTTCGACGATCGCGCCGCCCACGAGTCCTCCAAGGACCATGTCCGAGTTGCGGAGGAAGGCCCTGGTGGCCTTCATGGCGATCTCGGGGTCGAACCAGTCGGGGACGATGGCCGATGACTCGATGAGCTCCCGGAGAGCCTCGGGCGTGTCCTTCGGCGGATCGTGGTAATGGTCGACCGTCTGCGCGATCGTGCGGTGAACGTGGTGGGGCTCCACGATCGCCGCCAGTTGTTCGACAGCCCGATCGGCCAGCGGATCGCCCAGGGTCGTATAGCGAATGTAACGATCCGCCAGGTCCGGATCCAGCGCCCGGGCCGCCTTGTAGCCGTCGACGTAGCAGGCTGGGATGTCGAAGGTCCGTTGCTCGAAAGGTCCGCGCATCTCTCAAATGGGAGAATAGTCTGCCCGGCGAACGAGTAGAAGGGGCCCGGTCTCGTCTCCCTATACTCCCACCGATGGATCCGTTGCGCGACCCGGCGGAGATGGACCGCCGCGATCCGCTGACGCGGTTCCGCGATCGGTTCGAACTCCCGGAAGGTCTGATCTACCTCGGCGGACACTCGCTTGGACCCTTGCCGCGGACGACGCGGGATCGCGCCGAGGGGCTGATCGGCCGGGAGTGGGGGACGGATCTGGTCGTGGCCTGGAACCGGAGCGACTGGCTGGAGCTGCCCGAACGGATCGGGGCGCGCATCGCACCACTGGTCGGCGCCGGCGCCGACGAGGTGATCGCGGCCGACTCCGTCTCGCTCAACCTGTTCAAGCTGCTCGGGGCGCTGATGCTGAGGGCCCGGGGACGCAGGGTCGTGCTCGCCGACGAGGGCAACTTCCCGACCGATCTCTACATGGCGCAGGGCCTGGTGCGCCTTCTCGAGGAGTCCGGTGCGACGCTCCAGCTGACGGCGCCCGAGGACTTCGAGTCGGCCCTGGATTCCGACGTGGCCGTGGCGACCGTTTCTCACGTGGACTTCCGCACGGGACGGCGGCGCGACCCGCGGGCGCTGACCGCCGCGGCACGCGCGAGTGGGGTGCCGCTGGTCTGGGACCTGAGCCACAGCGCGGGCGCCGTTGCCCTGCGGCTCAAGGAGGCCGGCGTCGAGTACGCGGTCGGCTGCGGCTACAAGTACCTCAACGGCGGTCCGGGAGCTCCGGGATTCCTCTACGTGGCGCGCGAGTTTCAGGATTCCCTTGAGTCGCCCCTCACCGGCTGGATGGGGCACGCCGGTCCGTTCGACTTCGACACCAGCTACCGGCCCGCGCCGGGAATGCGCCGATTCCTGACCGGAACCCCTCCCATCCTGTCGCTGGCGGCCCTCGAGGACGGCTTGCGGACCTTCGAGGGCGTGAACATGGCCGAGTTTCGCGGCAAGAGCGAGGCGCTGGGCGACCTCTTCCTCCGGCTCGCCGCCGAGCGTCTCGCGGAGTTCGGCGTCGTCCCGGCGAGTCCCGCCGACGCCGGCGAACGAGGCGCCCAGGTGTCACTGCGCCACGCGGAGGGCTACGCGCTGATCCAGGCGTTGAGTGCCCGAGGCGTGGTCGGCGACTTCCGCGGACCGGACCTGATGCGGTTCGGCCTGGCGCCGCTGTACGTGAGGTACGCGGATGTATGGACCGCGGTCGAAGCGCTCCGCCTGATCCTGGTGAACGGCGAGCACCGTGAAGCCCGTTTCCGCAGGCCGAAGCGGGTGCCTTGATTCGCTGGGGGCGATTCGGCACAGATCGTGGTTGGCGACCCAATATGTGGTACCGTCTTGCAGCTAGCGTTCGACAGAACCCACCGGAGGAGGCCCGATCCATGAAGCAGGCGTTCGCTTTGCTCTCCGTCCTCGCCCTCGCCGCTCCGCTCGCGGCGGCGAACAACAACGACGCTCCGGCAGCCACGCCGACCTACTACGGCGAAGTGCAGAGCATCCTGGAGCAGGAGTGCCAGGTCTGCCACCGCCCGAACGGCGCGAACCTGGGCGGCATGGTGGCGCCGATGGCGTTCACCAGCTACCAGGAGACGCGGCCCTGGGCGCGCTCGATCGCCCGCCAGGTGGAATCCGGTCTGATGCCGCCCTGGCATGCCGCTCCGCGGCACCACGGCGTGTTCGAGAACGAGCGCTCGCTTTCGGACGAGCAGAAGGCCACGCTGATCGCCTGGGCAAAGGGCGGAGCGCCGATGGGCAACGCGGCCGATGCGCCGCCTGCCAAGGTCTGGGAACGCAGCGACGGCTGGACCATCGGCGAGCCGGACCTGGTGATGGACATGGGCCAGGACTTCTTCGTCGAGGATGACGTCCGCGACCAGTACGTCAACTTCGAGACCGTGATCACGGAGGAGATGCTGCCCGAGCCGCGCTGGATCAAGGCGGTCGAGTTCCGTCCGGGCGGCCCGGTGGTGCACCACATCATCGCGCGTCCCTTCGGCGGCATCGCCCCGGGCAACGACCCGACGGTTCACCACGACGGCTTCGGCACTCTGGTCAAGCCGGGCACCACGATCCGCTGGAACATGCACTACCACAAGGAGCCGGGGCCGGGCACCGGCACCTGGGACCGTTCCTCGGTGGCGCTCCGCTTCTATCCCAAGGACTACGAGCCGGACCACGTGATGCAGAGCAAGTCGATGGGCAAGTTCGACTTCGAGATTCCGCCCGGCGACGCGAACTACGTCGCCACGACGACGGCGAAGTTCGACCGCGACGCGCTGCTGCTCGGCTACACCCCCCACATGCACCTGAGGGGCAAGTCGGCCCACTACCTGGCGAAGTACCCGGACGGCACGGAGGAGGTTCTGCTCGACGTGCCCCGCTACGACTTCAACTGGCAGACCCACTACAAGTATCCGGCGGGCGGCAAGGAGATTCCGGCGGGGACCGAGATCGAGCTGACGATGACGTGGGACAACTCGGTGGACAATCCGTCGAACCCGGATCCCACCAAGACGGTCGTCTACGGCGGCCCGACCACCGCCGAGATGATGTTCGGCTTCGTGTCCTACGCCGACGCGGAGCCCGGGTACAACCCGTCGAACACCGGCTTCCTGAGTCAGCAGCGGTTCAACCGCGAGGAGTTCCGGAAGAACATCAAGGAGCGCTTCGGGGTCGACTGGGACTCGCTCAGCGAAGATGAGCAGGGCGAGATCTTCCGCCGGTACCGCCGGCAGCAGCGTCAGGGCGCGGATAGCGACGCCGGCGAAGGCACGGTCACCGGCGGCGAGTAGCTCCTGCCGCCAGTCGCTTCGTGAAATCGAAACCCCGCCCCGGCCTCGGCCGCGGCGGGGTTTCGTCGTTAGCGGAGCCGGTCGCACTGGGTGCGCCGGCGTCCCCGCCGGCATCCGCCGCAGGCGGCTTCTACCCGACCGGCGCCGCTGGTTAACGGAGCCGGTCGAGGAGGCCGGTCGAGCGCGATGTCGTTCGCATGACGGCCGCGCGGACCGCGTCCTCGTTCGCCATCACGGTGACCCGCTTCCGCGCTCTGGTCACCGCCGTGTAGAACAGCTCGCGCGTGTTCACCCGCGACTCCGCGGGGCCGGGGACGATGACGAGATTGTCGTACTCCGAGCCCTGGGCCCGATGCACGGTGAGGGCGAAAAAGCTCTCGTGCTGGGGCAGGCGGGCGAGCGGGACGAGGTAGCGCTCGCCCTCGCGGTCGAGGTCCGGGAACCAGACCTGGGGACGCCCGGAGCCGCCGGGCACGACGACGCCGGTGTCGCCGTTCGAGAGGTTCGTCTGCCGGTCGTTGCGGCTGACGATGATCGGGCGCCCGACGTAGAACTCGTCGCGATGCGACCGACGCCCCATTCGAGCGAGACGGCGCTCGACCAGACGGTTGAAACGCTGTGTCCCGAACGGTCCCCGCCGGTGGCTGCAGAGCACCCGCTCCGAGGGGAACGGGTCGGCGGCCTCAGGGTCTGCTTCCAGCCTTGCCATGTGCTCCGCCCAGGTCTCTGCGCACTTCTCTGCAAAGCGGTCGAACGCGTCCTCGTCCGCGAGCGGTTCCAACCGAGTCTCCGCATCGGACCCTCTCCGGAGGACGGCGGCCGCGCCGGCGGCGTCGCCGGCGACGATGGCCCGCGCCAGACGGCCGATAGCCGAGTGCTCGGCGAAGCGGTAGTTCTTCCGCAGGGTCGTCACGGAACGGACCAACGGTCCCGCTTCCCCGGCCCTGCACAGGTCGCTGAAGACCGAGCCCGGCTCCACCGAAGCCAACTGGTTCGCGTCGCCCAGGAGGATCAGCCGGCACCGTGGCGGCAGGGCGGTCGCGAGGCGGTCCATCAGCTTGAGGTCGGCCATCGAGCACTCGTCGACGACCAGGGCGTCGAGACGGCTCAGGCGGCTGGTCCGGCTCGCAAGCAGGCGGTGAATCGTCCAGGCCTCGGCCGGGAACTCCCGGATGCCTGGAACGTCGTCGAGCGGCGGCTGGGCGAGTTTCCCGCGCACGGACTCCTGGATGCGCGAGGCCGCCTTGCCCGTCGGCGCCGCCAGGCCGATGCGCCGCGGGTCGGCGAGGCCCTCGGCGACGAGGACGGCGATCAGCTTGGCCGCGAGCGTCGTCTTGCCGGTGCCGGGGCCGCCGGTGACGATGCACAGCCGACGTTCGAGCGCGGTGCGGAGCGCGGCGACCGCTTCGGTCGTTCGGTCTTCCCGTTCGTCGAACATCCGGGCGATCGCCCGTTCGACGCCGGGAATCGGCTCGCTGTCCGTAGCCAGCGCGACCAGCCGCTCGGCGAGGCGGCATTCGGCGTCGAACAGGCGGTGCAGGTAGAGGCGGTCGCGGTCGAGGACGAGAGGCCGCTCGGCGTCGGGGCTTTCTCCGGCGGCGACGACCGGGCTTCCCAGCAGCGTTTCCAGCAGGGCGTCTGGCCGGGGCAACGCGATCTCCAGCACCTCGGGGTCCGGAGCCTCGGCCGAACGATCCGTATCGGGTTGCTCCACCAGCTCGGCGATCGGGCGGCTCGCGCTGCGCAGGTCCAGGCAGGTGTGCCCGCCTCTGTGGACCGCGCTGGTGACGGCGGCAGCCAATGCCGCGTCCTCGCTTGATCCCAGGCGCATCAGGAGCAGGGCGAAGCAGCGGTCGATCTCGGCCAGGATGCCGGCATCCGTCAGCGCGGTGATCTGCGCGTGGGCCCTCATGGCGCGCTCGCTTCGCCGCTCAGGCAGGCATCGAGTTCCTCGATGCAGGCACGCGACGGCCGGTCCCGGAACACGCCGCTGCCGGGGGCGCTCGGCCTCATGCCGCGCAGGAAGAGATAGAACGCGCCGCCGATGTGCCGGTCGTAGTCGTAGTCCGGCAGGCGCAGCCGCAGCAGGCGGTGCAGCGCGGTCAGGTAGAGGAGGTACTGGAGGTGGTAGCCGTGTTCCCGCATCGCCTCGGCGAGCGCCTCCTCCGAGAATGCCGAGAGATCGTTGCCCAGGCGGTTCGACTTGTAGTCGATGACGTACCAGCGACCGTCGTGCCGTGCCGTGAGGTCGATGTAGCCGTGGAGGAAACCCCTGATCCGGTCATCGTCTTCGGCCAGCCGGTGGTCGTAGCCGTGCTCTTCGATGCAGCGACCGAGCTCCGGCCGTTTGAGCGCTCCAACCGGCAGGTGGAACTCCATCTCGGCGATCGCGCCCTCGAGGTCGGAGAGCCGGAAGACGCCCCCCGCCTCGCCGGGCTGCATGAGCGGCGTGTCGAACGCGTTGGCCACCAGCGAACGCGCGACCGGCAGCCACTGCTGCCCGAAGCCGTAGCGGGACAGGGCGTCCCCGCAGGCCTCGTCCGGCTCCGGCGGTTCGGGGCTGCCGAGCAGCCGCTCGAAGATCTCGTGCAGGCACCTGCCGGTGCGGCCGCCGGCGGGGAGCGAGAAGATCGACGGGCCCGCTTCCTCCGCCGATTCGTCCCTCTCCGGCTCCTCGACGGCCGTCGCCTCGCCGGTTTGGACGAGGTCGATCTCGTCGCGGTCGCGCACGGGCATGCCGGAGGCTGCGGTCGGCGTCGGCGCGGCGGGCGCGCGCGGCGTCGCGTCGGTCGACAGCGCCGAGTAGCTCGTTCGCTGCCGGATGAGCTTCAGCTTGCGGCCGAGATGGCGGGCCTCCAGTTCTTCGGCCTCGGTTTCGGCCGGCTCTGCCGGCTCGGCGGGCGCCGCGGCCACGGACGCTTCCACCTCGACCTCGCGAACGGACATCGCGCCTGGATCCCGAGCGACGAAGCCCCGGACTTCCTGTCGCCATTCGTCCGGGCCGAGGCTCTTGACGTACTTCGCGTGGTCGACCAGCGCCTCCGCCGGCTCGTCCGGCAGCGCGTGGTCGCGGCCATGAAGGAGCCAGGCCATCGGCGCGTGCTCGGCCCCTCCGTCGGGCGCCCAGGTCACGACGGTGCGGTACTCGGCGCGGGTCAGCGCGACGTAGAGCAGCCGCAGCTCGTCCGCGTGATCTTCGACCCGCTCGCGGGCGTATGCCTCGTCGTTCGGGCTCAGGTCGAGTACGGGCGTTTCGGGCTCCGCGTTGTCGTCGTAGTAGTTCGCCGTGGGCCTTCTGTGCCCCCCGGACCTCGGCGCCTGGCCGGACCAGGCGAAGGGGTAGAAGACGATCGGAAACTCGAGCCCCTTGGCGCGATGCACGGTGACGATCTTCACCAGGTTCTCGTCGCTCTCCAGCCGAAGCTGGGCCGTCTCGTCGTGCGCGCGGGAGTCGGACCTCGCCTGCCGGAACCAGTCGACCAGGCCGTGGCGCGACGGGCGGCGGCCGATCTCCGCCTCGTGCAGCAGGTCGCTCAGGTGGAGGTAGTTCGTCAGCCGGCGCGGGCCGTTCGGGTAGCGCAGGAGGTTGGCGGAACAGTCCGGCTCGCCGCTGAACAGGATGCGTCGCATGAGCGTGGCGATGCCGTGCTGTTGCCAGACGTCGGCCCACTCGCGGGCTCGCTCGCGCCACTCGTCCCAGGCGTCGTCGTCGTCCCGGAGCCCGGCCAGCTCCCTCATGTCCAGGTCGAACAGGTCGGCGGCGAGTGCTCCTCGCAGCAGAGGCACGGCGTTGTACTCCGACCCGTCGAGGCACAGGGCGCGCAGAAGGCGGTGGAGCGCGTCGGCCTCCGCCGAGTCGAAGATGTTGTCCGTGCCGAGTTCGACGCTGTCGATCTCGAGATCGCGGAGTGCTTCCGCGACGGCGGCGCCCTGCAGGCCGGTGCGGACCAGCACGGCGATGTCGCTGCCCCTGAGGTGCTTCCTGTCTCCGTTGGCGGAGACCAGCGCCGCGTCGCCATCCGCGCCCAGGGCGATCAGCCGCGCGATCTCGCTCGCCGCATGCCGGGCCGCCAGGCCGGTGAGGGCGTCCTTGTTGCGTTTCTTGCCGGGGCCCTCCGGGATCAGGACGAACCGGAAAGGCGGGGAACCCCTTTCCCCTTCGACTTCGAGCTCGGTGCGCTTGCGATGGGCCGACCGCGAGGGTTCGAACGTGAACCGGGGCAGCAGGAACGGATTCGGCCGCGTGAAGAGTTCGCCGACGGCGCGGATCAGCCCGGGCGCCGAGCGGTAGTTGTGTTCCAGCCGAAGAGGTTCCCGCACGGCGCAGAGCCGGTCCTGGGCCTCGAGGTAGGCGAAGACGTCCGCGCCGCGGAATCGGTAGATCGACTGCTTGGGGTCGCCGACGACGAACAGACGCCCGTTCGCGTCGCCGGCATCGCCCGGGTAGATCGTCCTGAAGATCTCGGCCTGCAGACGGTCCGTGTCCTGGAACTCGTCGATCAGTCCGATCGGGTAGCGGTCGCGAATCCGCCGGGCGAGTTCCGGCCCTCGCTCTCCCTCGAGTGCGTGGTGAAGCTCCACCAGCAGGCCGTCGAAGCTCAGGCGGCGGTCGATCCAGGCGTCGTGATGCAGGGTCTTTCCGACGTCTTCCAGAAGCCGGCGACGCTGGCCGGCCAGCCAGAGTTCACCGAGTTCCTCTCCCAGTTCGCCGACTCGTTCGAAGTGGTGGAACAGGGGAGCGGACGGCGGCGGGTCGATCTTCTGGGCGCCTGTCTTGTAGAGGCCTTTCCGTAGTGCCCGGATCCCGAAGGCGCCGACCAGGTGCGGCGCCAACTCCTCCGGAACGCCGGCATCGAAGGCGTCGATGATGGCGTGGCCGCGCGCGCCCACGCCCTTACGGTGCGCTGCCGTCCAGCGTTCCGGGTTGGCCACCTGGAGGAACGCCGTCCTCTGGGCGGGGTCGGCCCAGGCGCGCTCGGCTGCCCGGAGCGCTTCGAGCCATTGCTCCCGCTTCGAGCTCGGATCGTCCTTCAGGCTCTCCGGAACGCCCCGGATCTCCTGCGGCCTGGCGTGTTGGTGCGCGACCCAATCCGTCGTCTTCTCTGCCCGGGGCGCCGTCGGCTCGCCGGGAACGAAACCCTTCGACCTGGCGTACTCGAGCAGAGCGATGGGTTCGCCGACCATTCGGCGCCTCCAGAAGTCGCGCACCCCGTCGCCCACCGCCAGGGCGCCGTCGCCGGCGACCTCGAATGAGAACGGGATGCCGGCCGGGAGCGCGAACTCGGCCAGCGCCTGCTGGCAGAAGCCGTGAATCGTCGTGATCGTCGCCCGGTCGATGTCGCGAAGCGCCTGGACGAGTCGCTCGCGCGCCTGCTCGTCCGTCACGTTGGCTCGCCGCCATGACTCGCGGAGCCGCGGCGCCTGGTCGTCGCCCCCGCTCCGCGCACCGGGCCCGGCAGCGGCGCGCGCGGCGTGCAGCGCACTTCGGACCCGCGCCCGCAGCTCGCCGGCGGCGGCCACGGTGAAGGTGACGACGAGGAGTTCTTCGATGCGGCGATTCTCCTCGACGATCAGTCGCGCGACCAGGGTGGTCAGGGCGTAGGTCTTGCCGGTGCCTGCACTGGCCTCGATCAGCAGGTCGGCATCGAGAGGCGCCTGGAACGCGTCGCCTCGCAGGTCGCCGGCGATCACGAGCTGGCCTCCTTGAGCGGACCCAGCAGGCGGCGGGCGAGGTCCTCGAACTCGACGCCTTCCGCCTTGCCGTTGAAGATGAGCTGGTGAGAGGGCCTGTTGCCCTCGCTGTAGCTCTGCCCCGACCACGCGCGCTCGACGTTGGCGTTCCAGGCCTGCTTTTCGAGCCACTCCCACGATGTCCTTGCGAAGAAGGGCAGGGGCCGCCGCCGGCTCTCCCGCCAGACTTCCGTCCAGTCGGCCAGTAGAGACCGGGCGGTCGCAGGGTCCGGTCCCAGGACCTGGACTTTCTGGAGTTCCCTGCCGCAGCCCAGCAGGCGAGCGCTGGCCGCTTCGTTCCGGCTGCCGATGAGCGCGAGCAGCCTGAGCCAGGTCGCGATCCGGTCCTTCGGCCGCACGCTCCCGATGCGCCAGAAGAGGAGCTCGTTGGTCGCCGCGTCGAACTGCTCGACCGCGCCGATCAGCCGGACGCCTTCCAGGTCGACCTCGAGACCCTGGACCTCCGCCTCAAGTTGGGCGTCGAAGTGCTTGAGTTCGTGGTTGAGCTCCGCCACCTGCGCCGCCGACTGCCGGTGCTCGATGCGCCCCAGGTTCGCCGCCGGCAGCAGACCGCGGGCCGCGGCGAGCTCGAGCGTCGCTTCGTCGTCGAGGTCGTCCTTGCCGCTGAGTTCGCTCTTCAACTGCCAGACCTCGAGCGCGTTCAGGTCGAGCGGCTCGTCGTTCTCCACGTCGTCCTCGCGCGTACTGAGCGCCATGCCCAGCCGGTCTCGGAGGAAGGCCCTCGACGGGCTCTCGGAGAAACGGATCAGGTCCTCCAGTTCGAGTTCCAGCGGTGCATCATCGTCCGGTCTGTTCGGATCGGCGTCCAGTTGGCCGTCGAAGCGGCGGGGCGCCTCGCCGCCCGAACGCAGCGCCTTCGCGGCCTGGAGCATCGGATGCGAGAAGCTGAACAGCTTCCGCTCCGCCGGCGCGCCCGCCGCCTCCTCGCCGCGCTCGCCCGCGATGTCGGTTGTGAAGTACCGGCGGCTGAAGGGTTGAAGCGGATGCTCCGTTCGCCAGCGGTCGCGCGGTTCGGGTTCCGAGGCGGGGAAACGCTCCGCCAGGTAGTCGAGGAGTTCGCTGACCAGGACCGACGGCGGAATCGGCTTGTCCTCCTGCAGGTCCCTGCCGGTGCACGTGACGACGAAGCAGTTCCGGGCGGCGAGCAGGGCCTCGAGGAAGGCGAAGCGGTCGCTGTCGCGGCGGTCCGGGTCACCTGGCTTCGGCTGCTCCCGGTCGAACAGTTCGGCCTCGAAGTCGAAGACGTCCGGCGGGGAGCGCCGAGGGAAGGCGCGGTCGTTCATGCCGACGGTGCAGACCACCTTCGCCGGGAAGATCTGCCCAGAGGCCAGCGACGCGACCGCGATTCCGTCCGCGAGCCGCGGCGGTGACCGGACGGACTGCGCGGCGAGCTCGTTCAGCACCTCGCGCAGTACCGCGAACGGGATGGGGCCGGTGTTGCCGGCCTGCCGGCACTGCTCGTCGAATTCCTCGATCAGCCGGGACACCGTGCGCACCTCCCGGGCGGCCTCCGACCCGGTGCGGATCCCGGCGTCGAAGAACTCGTCCAGGACGTCGCTTCGCAGGCGGCTCGTCCAGCCGGCGGCCTCCTGTTCGGCGGTGATCCAGTTGCCTAGCCCGACCGCGAGCTCGCAGTAGAGGTGAAAGCGGCCGAGGAGCTCGTAGTCGGCGGCGCCGTCGTGGAAGCCGCGCCCATCGAGCGCGCAAGGGTTGATGCCGCCGGCCAGGACGTCCCCTTCGTCGAGTGCGTAGCCGAGAAGGAGCCGGTCGAGACCCCGCCGCCAGTTGTGGTTCGCCGACGCGGGAACGTCGAGTTCGGTCCGGTGCTCGCTGTCTACGCCCCAGCGCACTCGCGAGCGGGCGACCGCGCCGCGGAGCGTCACGAGGTCCGTGTCCGAGATGCCGAAGCAGTGGCGCACGGACTCGGCGAGCAACGGCGCCAGCAGGTCGGTCGCCGTGTACCGGGAGCCGGGTAGCGCCAGCAGGTCGAGGAAGGCGGTCAGGGCGGCGCCTTCCTTCAGCCTCCGCGCGCCGATGCTGAAGCCGATGCGGTCGGCGGCGCCGAACACGGCCTCGATCAGCGGAGCGTAGGTGTCGATATCCGGCGTGAGCACCAGCACGTCGGCGGGCTGGATGTCCTTCTGGGAATCGAAGATGCCGAGCAGGCGGTCGTGCAGGATCTCGACTTCGCGGGTGGGCGAGTGGCAGACGTGGACCTGGATCGAGTCGGCCGAGCCGGCGGGTTCGACAGGGTTGTCGGGGGCATCCGGCGTGGCGCCGAGAATGTCGCGTTGCACGGCGGCAAGGCAGGTGGCGGCCGGCGGTACGTCGCCTTCCCGCGGGCCGCTGGCGACGACGACGGTGTTCGGCTCGGCCATGAGCTGGTCGCGCAGGCCCCGCGCCGACCGGCCCCAGGCGTCGAGCAGTTCGTTCGCTTCTCCGGCCTCGCCGGCGCGTCCGGTCGGCCCGGTCCAGAAGTGTCGGCTCGGGCTCAGGATGTAGAGGTGGACGTCCATCACCGACGCGGCGAGCCGCAGCGCCTCGACGTAGGTCGGCGACATCTCCGCGACGTGGAAGAAGCTCACGCGTTTCTTCGTCGCCGGCGCGCGTCCCGCGAGCGCTTCACGGTAGCTGTCAATCGCGTCGACCCAGTGCCGCGGCTCGGAGTCGGCGGCGGCGAGTTCCGCCCACAGGCGTGCGTACCAGTCCTCGGCCGGCCCCCGCTGCCAGGCACGGATGTTCTCCGGCCGGTACACGCGGCAGCGGTCGTAGGCGACGGCGAGCCGGTCGGCGAGTTCGAAGCGCTTGCGGGGGTCGCCGTCCTCGACGTAACTGCCGATCTCGTCGTCTTCCGCCCAGCTCCCGAGCAGGTCGAAGATCCGCCAGCGCAGGTAGGGCGGGCCGTACACGGACTCGCCGGTCAGCGCATTCACCTCCTCGCGCATGGCGGCCCAGGCGAACTCCGCCGGCAGTTCGACCCGCAGGTGGGCGGCGACGCCGAGATGCGTGGCCAGTTCGAGTCGAAGCCACTGCCCGATCAGCGCGTCCGGCACCACGATGCGCTCGGGCTCTAGCGGCTCGGCGGGACTCCGCCGCATCTCGTCGGCAAGCCGTTTCGCCAGCGTCTCGAGGCGGTGCGAGGCGTGGACGCGGAACGCGGCGTCGGGCTCGTCCATGAGCAGAGAGAGTTGCTCACCCATCGCGTTCCGCATCGCGTGATTGTAGGCCGCCTCGCGAGACTGTTATGGTGCCCCTTCGCAGCCCGATTCTTCAACGTGACGAGGATCACCGCAGCAAGAGTCTGAGCACACATCAAGCGCAGGCAGTTCAAGGGAAGGGAGTGAGACTCTCCCACCGCCCCGCGACTGTGATCCGGACGAAAGCCGGCGTTAGCCACTGTCCCCGCCGACGGGATGGGAAGGGCCGGCCAGTAGGACGAAGGTAAGCCAGGAGACCTGGCTGTCTGCCGAGGCACACAACGCTCCGCCGGCCCCGAAAGGGTCGCCCGGAGAGGAATCCCGAGGGGGAGGAAGGCCCAAATGAACGACAAGAGAAGTCTCGACGTAGAACGTCCCTGGAACGGCGCACGACGCCGTCCGTACCTGCCGTGGCTGCACGCCGCGGCGGCCGTCCTGCTGGTGGCGCCGGTAGCCGGCCGGCAGGACGATGATGCCGGCGCCGAGCCGGCGACCATCGCGGAGGAGATCGTCGTCAGCGCCAATCGCTACGAAGTACCGGCGTCGGAGGTCGGCAGCGCGGTCACGGTGATCGAGGCCGACGAGATCGAGCGGCGCAATCCAGTGGCCGTGCTCGATCTGCTGCGTACGGTTCCGGGCACGGAAGTGACCCACGCCGGCGGCCCAGGCAAGATCGCCACCGTCCGGGTGCGCGGCGGCTCCGGGGCGCAGGCCCTGGTGCTCGTCGACGGCGTGCGGGTCAACTCGGTCACCGGCGGCACGGTCGACTTCGCCTACCTGCTGGCCGCCAACATCGAGCGCATTGAGGTTCTTCGCGGCCCGCAGGCGACCTACGGTTCGGAGGCGATGACCGGGGTCGTCAGCATCACGACCGGCCGCGGCATGAAGGGATGGCGGCTGAGCGGGACCGGTGAGACCGGGACCCACGATCATCGCCGGTTCGAGCTGGGTCTGCTGGGCGCGACCGACCGTTGGGACGTCAGCGTTTCAGCGGTCGACCTGAGCACCGATGGCGTGTCCCACCGCGCGATCGAGGGCGGTGCGGTCGAAGACGATCCGTACGAGAACCAGACTTGGAGCACCCGCCTCGGCACCGCTTTCGCGGGTGACGGCCGGATCGACCTGCGGGCTCGCTCCTACCGCGGGGACACCGCGGTGGACGGATTCGGCCTCGAGGATCTGAACGCGATGGCCGCCCAGGACGAGGACACCGTCTCCCTGACAGTGGAGAAGGACCTGGCTTCGTTCTGGCGACAGACCGTGCGCGTCGGCCGGACCGATGCGACGCTGCTCGGGACCGACCCGGACACGATCTGGAACAACTACGAGATCCGTTCCGAGATCCGGCAGATCGACCTGCAGTCCGACGTCAGGCTGGGCACGGACAACGTGCTGAACCTGGGGCTCGGGACGGAGAACCGGCGGGGGGCGAGCGTCGGCACGTTCGACGAAGAGGCCGACCTGGACTTCTGGTTCGTGCAGGACCAGTGGTCGATCACGGACGATGTTCACGTGACCGCTGCCCTGCGCGGCGACGAGCACTCGACGTTCGGGTCCGAGACGAGCCATCGGGTCACCGTCTCGGGAGGCTGGAGCGACGGCCGCGGCCGCCTCCACGGCAGCTACGGCACGGCGTTCCGGGCGCCCAACTTCAACGAGCTCTACTTTCCGTTCTCGGGCGATCCGAACCTGTTGCCCGAGACCACGGAGGGCGTCGACATCGGCGTGCAGCAGCGGCTGGGCGATTCGGGCGTGACGCTCGATCTGACCTGGTTCGACATCGACTTCGATCAACTGATCGAGTTCGACCTGACGAGCTTTACCTTCGGCAACGTTGCCCGGGCGAGTTCGAGCGGCGCGGAGTTCAGTCTGCGCTACCGCACGAACGTTTCGACGAGCATCGAGCTTTCGCACACCTGGAACCGGACGGAAGACAAGGCCACGGGCAATCCGCTGGCCAGGCGGCCGAAGAACCGCACGACGGCAGTCGCGCAGTTACAGCCGACGGACCGCTTCACGGCGGCCGCCATGGTCGCCTTCGTTTCCGACCGGACCGATTCGGACGGGGCGGTCATGGACGACTACACCAAGGTCGACCTCCACCTGAGCTACAGCCTGTCGCTGCTCAGGCCCTTCGTACGGATCGAGAACGTCCTCGACGAGGACTACTTCGAGGTCCCCGGCTTCGTCACGCCGGGTCGCACGATCGTCGTCGGCTTGCGACTACAGCGCCGGTAGAGGGGCGAAGATCGTCCAGGATCGCGTAGAGCGCCGGCACGAGCACCGCGACAACTCACCGTGACGCCCAGGACACCGCGGCCGACGGACCGTCGGGCGGCAGGTACTCCCATGTGTCCAGTGCGAAGCGGCACTCTCGCTGAACGCGTTCGACGGTGCACGGATCGATTGCGTACCGGTTCTTTTGATAACCGGCAATTCCACCCAGGTAGCTCTCGATCCCGACCCGCGCCGCCTGCCAGCCCGGCAGGTCCAGCGTCGCGTAGACGGCCTCGAGCTCCGACAGCGGATTCCGCTCCAGATCTTCGAAACGCAGCTCCGCGAGCTGTCCCTTCGGGATGGACGGTCGGTCCTCGAGGTACTGCTGCAGGGTCTCCCGCAGGAGGAAGAGAGCAAGATCGTGCAGAGCATCCTCAGTGATCGAATGAAGCTGGTGCATCGGTATGACGGAACGGAACATGTGCACCAGGGATTCGTAGACGACGTACGGATTGCGAACGATGTGGATGAACCGCGCGTCCGGGAAGAGCCGCAACAAATGAGGTATCCGGCCCGTGTTGGCCGGACTCTTGAGCACCAGCCGCCGCCCGCCGGCGTCCAGCGTCGCCTTGCGCAGCACCTCCATGTAGACGCGCTCCCACCGCTTCAGATCCCTGGCGGAAAGGCCTCGCATGAAGCAGTACCTGTTGAAGTACCACTCTCCCCGCTGGGGGAACGAGAGCGCGTGGAGGGAAGAGAAAGGACTCGCGTTGGCGACCGCCAGATCCTCCTCGACCGGCATGTCCATGGATACCTTCATGTTGTCCATCGGCCGGGTTGCGGGCGCGAGTCCGGCCATGAGGCGCTTCAGCCGGCCCCGGCCGGTCAGGAAGAACGTCGGGACGGCGGCGTGAAAGGTCGAGATCCAGGCGTACTGGGGATCCCGCGACAACAGATTGAGCAGATGAGTCGTGCCGCTGCGGGCAACACCGAGCACGAAGAGGGGCGGCTTGTCGATCTCCACGCGGGCGACCGCGCCGCCCCAGCGCAGTCGTTCCACGATCCGCAGAGGAGCTGCGAGCGTCGTCGGGATGAGGATCCGCGCCACCTTGCCCCAGTAGGCCGGCGGGGCGCCGCCGTTTTCCCAAAGGAGGCGCAGCCAGGTGCCCGGAGGGGCCATCGTGCTCGAGTGCGGGAGGACCTTGTCTTTGCCGGGCACTGGAGTCTCCTCCTCAGGCGGTGAGGGCGGCGTCTCTTTCTCTTCTGCGCCGCGCGACGAACCTGAAGGAATCGGCCGGCCTGGGCGACAGACCGTAAGAGACCTTGAGCCTGTAGCCCGGGGGCCTCATCTCCAGGTCGACCTCATGGAAAATCGTCGCCAGGGTCAAGGCGACTTGAATCTGAGCGAGGCCCTTTCCCAGGCAACTGTGAGCTCCCGCGCTGAACGGAACGTACACGCCGGCTGCCCGATGCTCCGCCCGCTCCGGCGTGTACCGGTCGATGTCGAAACGCTGCGGATCGGGGAAGTGCTCCGGCAGATGGTGCGCTGCCCCGTAGGCGATCACGATGTCTGCGCCGGCCGGAATCGTGTGGCCGGCAAACACGAACGAGTTCGTTGCACGACGCAGCACCGCGGGCGTGATCGAGTACACCCGCATGGTCTCCATCGCGAAGCGGTTCGTGACGTCAAGGCGAGACAGCGGGGGCGCGGCCGCCACTCCGCTGTCGAACAGCGCGTCCGCTTCGGCCCTCATCGCGTTCAGGAACCGCGGGCGTTTCAGCGCCTCGTAGAGCGCGAACACCACCGTGTACGCTGCCGTGTGGAGCGCCGCGATGAGGATGGATCCGACGACGCCCGGCAGGTCCTCTTCGGGGAGCAGCCGGGGATCTCTTCGATGAAGATCGAGCAGATCGTCCACGACGTTCGATGGGCCGCCAGACGGTTTGCGTCGCTCGTGCACTGCCATGATCTCCTCGAAGAGCGCCCGATAGGACTCTCGAGCGCGAGACACCCGCGGGAGCTTCAGCCACCACCTTGGACGTCGTCGCGCCACCTCGACGTCCAGGATCGTCCCTAGAAGGCGGTCCAGGTCGTCGGAGCCGTCGACCATGTCGAGGTTGGCCAGCAGCGCGCCGGCCTGGCGAGTGATCATGCGCTGAAGCGCGGAGCGGGCCGTAACGGGACCGCCCCGGAGCCAGCCGGCGATTTCCGTTCGGGTGATGCGCATGAAGTCCGGCATGCGCTCGTGGAGGCACTGGGGCGAAAGGCCCGGGGCCATCGTCTTGCGCATGCGGACGTGTGGAGGGCCCTCCTGGGCGATGATCGTCTTGGAGGCCCCCATCTCCCAACTGAAACGCAGCCACTCGTTGCCGGTTCGCAAGTGGGCCTTGCCCTGGCGTTGGAGAAACTGAACGGCCTCCGGACCGGCGAGAACGAGGAGGCGCCGGTTCAGGGCGCGCACGCGAAAGACGGGGCCCAGTTCCCTGTACTGCCGGGCGAAGAAGACGCTCAGATCTCCGGTCATGCTGAGGGCGCTGCCGAGGAACGGGAGACCCTTCACTTCGGGAATCTCGCTCGGCGGCCGGGCTGCCGGCGGCGCCGGGGCGGCGAGCTGGTTCTGGCGAATCGCCGGGAGCAGGAACCGGCCGATCAGGTCGAGCTTCCGGATCTGCTCGATCCGTTCCCGCAGTCGGCTCCTCTCCTGCGGCGTGAGCAGGCGACGCAGTACGCCGCTGGCGTCGCTCAGGCAGATGAGCACGACATCGCGCGGATCGGGTATCTCGTCGCTGAACAGCACCCGCATGATTCGCAGGCGCACTTCCTCCATCTGGCGCCCGTCACGGGTCGGATAGCGCCTGGAACGGGAGACGGCGGACGAAAAGAACATGCCGCCGGCATCGGTTTCCAGGATTCCGTTCTCGACCAGGCGGGCAAGCGCACGCTCACGGATCTCCTTGCCCCGCTCCGCCGTGCGCGCGATCCAGTAGTCCGCGTTGCGATCGCCCGGGCCGGTCGCTACATCCGCCAGGGTCGGATCGAGAAGCTCGTCCTCAAGAGGCGTCGAGTCCACCAGGACGAGTTTCTCGAGGTCCGTGTCGATCCGTCCTTCCAGCGCCAGGTCCATCAACACGGCGCCGGCAACCACGATGTCCAGAAGATGGTCCGAGTAGGACTTCGGCAGATCGCCGTGCTCTTCGTCGAGGATGAGCAGGAGAATCTCCTCAGCGAACCTGATGGTCATCCCCGGCGGGTCTCCCCGGCCTCCTCGATCTCGAACCGTTCGAGTTCCCGCAGTTGAGCCTGAACCAGGGGGTGGTTCAGGTCGTATCCCAGGCACCGCAAAGCGATGACGGCGTTGACCATTGCCCCGAAGATCGCGCCCAGGCCGTCCGCGCACTCGATGCGCTCTGTCAGCCATCTTTCGGCCTTCACCAGGGCGCGGCGCCGCCACCAGGGAAGAGGACCGATCCACTCGACCAGCTTGAACAGTGCGCTGAGCGCGCTGAACGCCTGTGCCCAGAGAAGCTCGATCAGCGGTCGACGAGCACGGGTCGGGGCGAACTCCGTTTCGAGTTCATCGAGCGTGACGCCGAGCGGCATGCTCGGCCTGTGGGCCCAGGTCGCCCAGCCGCCTGTCGGCATCTGCTGGCTCCGCAGGCGCCGGCAGCAGGCGGTGATTCTCGGATCGTCTGCGCGGCCGAGGAAGCAGAGCAGCAGAACGTACTCCGACTCGAGGATCGTGTCGCCCTCGAGTTCAAAGCGCCAGTGACCATCCTCCTTGCGACTGCTCAGGAGGTTGCGCGCTGCGGCCTCAATCGTCTGATTGAGGTTCCGGCCCGGCGCTGGCGTCTTCAAGCGTGCCCCGACGACTCCGACTGAGCCGATCACCCGTCACCTCGGTGAGGAGTCTCACTGCGATTCATGGGGCATGACACGACGCTAGCCAAGTCACCGAACGAGGAGATTACAGGAGCATGTGCGATTTTTTGGTGAGATAGTTGGTGGATCGGGCGATATTCTCGGACCTGCCCTGCGGGTCGCGAGCAACTGCCGCCAGCCGCCATACCGCTGACACTTTGGATGGCGACCGGCGAGACACCGAACGGGCTATCGTCGGCTTCCATGGTGAGGTTGGCCAGGACGATCTACCGCCGCTTCCACGCGGGCCTGTTGGCTGCGGTGCGCAAGCTGGGTTGGAACGTAGCGCGGACGGCCGACTTCTACTCGCCGTTGCCGGTGCTCTCGGAGGTTGCGGAGTCCCGGGAGTCGTGGGACCGGCCGAGCGAGTTGGTCGGAGTCGACTACGACCTGCACGCGATGAAAGCGCTGCTGTCGGCGTTGATCGACGTGCATGGCGGCGAGTTCGACGCGTTGCCGCCGCACGGTGAGATCAGGACACTGGGGTACGGCCCCGGTTTCCCGGTGATCGACGCTCTGACGACCTACCTCATGGTGCGAGACCTGCGGCCGGCGAAGTACGTCGAGATCGGTTCCGGCCTGTCGACCTACTACGCGTGGCTGGCCGCGGCGGCGAACGGGCGTGACGGCCGTGTCTGCGAGATGACCTGCGTCGATCCGTTCCCGACCGGGCGGCTGAACGAGCTGGAGGAGCCGGTCGTGAACGCCGTCGTCTCAAAGGTCGAGGCCACGGACCTCTGGCTCTTCGAGGCTCTGGATGCCGGCGACGTGTTGTTCATCGACTCGACTCATGTGCTGAAGCTCGGCGGTGACGTGGCGTTCCTCTTCCTCGAGGTGCTGCCGCGGCTGCGGCCCGGCGTCGTGGTCCATGTCCACGACATCCACTTCCCTTACAACACGCCTTACCCGGCCGAGCAGTACGTCTTCCGGGCCAAGTGGCCGCTCTACCGCACGGAAGCGATGGTCCTGCAGGCCTTCCTGAGCTTCAACCGGAAGTTCGAGGTGGTGCTCTCCGCGCCGATGATCCGCCACTTCGACGAGCCCTTCCTGGAGCGGACGATTCCCGGCTACCGCCCGGTCGAGTTGGAGGACTACGACACCCACTTCGGCTCGATCTGGTTGCGCCGCCGGTTACCGGCCGGCTGAGCCTGGAGCGGGCTCGTAGTCAACTGGTTCGGGGCCGCGAGGACCGGTGGGGCGGGAGGTTCGTGAACCGGGCCCGGGTCGTCTACCAGTCGTCTCCGGGCATCATTCGCTTCATGAACCTGTCGAAGGAGGGCACGGTGAAGGCCGTGTCCCCGTGGCTCGGGCTCCAGATCATCCCCTTGCCGATCAACTTGGAACGCATAGGTCCGAGGGACGTGACCTTTCGGTCCAGAATCGACGCGATCTCGCCGGATCGGTGAGGACCGGGGCCAAGATCGGCCATTGCCCGCATGTAGCGCTTCTCGGCGGGCGTGAGGCGGTCGTAGCGCACGCGAAAGAAACCCTGGTCGAGCGATGCCATCACGTGCGCCTCCGCGGCGCGGACATCGCGCAACCGAATGGGCGACCGTGGCGCGACGTTCCAGGCATGCAGCCCCCACTCCTGCAGGAAGTAGGGGTAGCCCCGAGTTCGTTCGACAATGTCCTCAAGGGCCTCGTCTTCGATATCCGCCGTGTGTTTCCTCAGTGGTTGCCGAACTGCCGCTCGGGCAGCCTCGGCTTCAAGCGCGCCCAGTTCCCGGAACTCGAAGAGTCTCTCCGCGTAGGACCGGGCCTTCCCGAGACGACCTCGTAGCTGCGGCAGGCCGGCGACGGCCAGCATGATCGGCCAGCCGCGCTGCGCGGCGCGGTGAAAGGCGGCCACGAGGGCCCCCAACTCGCGTGCCCGCGCGTACTGCAGTTCGTCAACGATCAGAATCAACGCGGTTTGGCTTTGCCGAGCCGCGTCGCCGACCGCCTCCAGGAGCGCCGTCAGGTCGAACTCCAGATCTCCGCTGTCGGCCAACCCCACTTCGGGCTTCACATCCAGGCCGAACTCCAGATCTTCGAAGCGGACCTTCAACGCGGAGACGAAACCGGCGAGCGCTCTCAATGCCCGTTGCGCCGTCGCGCGACGCCGCTCGGTCCCGGACAGGTTCAGGAGAACGCGACGAAGCTCCGGCGCGAGCAGCGACGGCAGGGATCGTGCCTCGGAGGCCTCGATCATTGCGGAGAGCAGCCCGCGCTCTTCGACGTCGTCGCGCACCCGGCCGAGGACCACGGTCTTCCCGACGCCTCGGAGGCCGAGAAGCGCTATGCATCGCGTGGGACCGCCCCGCTGGCACTTCAGCGCGGCGAACTCGAGCGCGTCGAGGATGTCGTCGCGCCCGGCGAGTTCGGGCGGCTGCGTTCCGGCGCCTGGAGCGAACGGATTGTCGAGACGGTCCACGGTGAACGGGAGTTTATACCGACATTAGGCGGTTTACCCGTACAAGATAAACCCGCTAAACCCTGCATAACTTCTGGCTATTCGGTGCCGAGCGGCTCGATGACGAGGCCGGTTAGCGCCGGGCGAACGCGTTCCAGGCGCGCGTTGTCGATGTAGACGATGAGCCGGTACGGCGCGCAGGGCGGCTGCTGGTTCACGAACCAGGCCGAGTAGTCGCGGGCGAAACGGCCGTCGGTGCCGCGGTCGATCTTCTCCGGGGTCACCACCGAGCCCTCGTGGAGCACAAGGACCGCGGGGCGGACCTGGTGGAGGTGGTCGTAGTCCGTCTTGCCCCAGTTCAAGTGGTACTCGCCGTGGCGGGCGTGATGGGCGGAGGTCAGGCCGAGGGGATCGTGGATCGTCGTTTCGTCGAGGATCCAGCCGAAGAGCCCGACCGCTTCGGCGGCGGCGATGTCGTCGGGCGCCAGATGGGGCTTCAGGCGGGTCGCCATGAACTGGTAGCAGCTCGTGATCGGGTGGAACGTGAAGCGCGGGCCGGGCGTGGTTTGCCAGGGACTGCGACTGAGCATGAAGACGGCGCTCACGGTCAGCACGGCGAGTACCCAGGCCGAGCGTCGTCTGGCGGAGCCCGACGTGTCCCAATCCTCGAACGCGCTCGACAGGCAGAGGGCGAGGGGCGCGGCGAGCACCGGTACGAAGACCATGAGGAGCCTGTAGTGGGGCATCCAGTCGCCGCCGTTCACGAACACGGCGGGCAACTCGGACACCACCACGAGCAGGCAGAACCACAGGGCCCGGTTCGCGGGCCTGCGGACCAGTGCGATTGCGGCGCCGAGGATCAGGGGAGCGTGCGCGATCTCGAAGCGGACGCTGTAGGAGAGGCCCGACACCAGATTCGCCAGCAGCGCCTCGGTTCCGGCCGAGACCGCGGACTTGGCGGCCACCGAGTTGGGCAGGAGGGCGCCGTAGTAGCCGAGCCGCCAGATCGTGACGGCGGCGATGACCGCGAGAGCGGCCGCCGAGATCGTGAGGGCCTGGGTACGCGCTCCCGTTCTGTCGCCGGATCCGGACGTTCCCAGCAACTGATAGCCGGCAACGATCGGCAGGACGACCAGGCTCTCGGGCCGGGTCATGAAGAGCAGCCCCAGGAGGGCGCCGATCAGCCTCGCGTCGGCTTCCTCAACCGTCTTGCGTGCCACGAGGACGACGAGGAACGCGAACAGACCGCCCTCCAGGCCGTTGGCGGCGACCAGCCAGAAACGGCCATGGACCGCCACCAGGGCGACCGCGGCCAGACAGGCTGCCGGTGAGGCGCCGAGGCCACGACCCAGCAGGTATGCCTCGCGCAATGCCAGCAGGGCGAACGACACGCCGAGAACGAAGGCCGCCGGCTCCACCGGCAGACGCAGCGTTTCGACGAACGCCAGCAGCAGGGTCCACGACAGGCTGGTCACCCCCTCCACGCGCTCGCCGAGGTTGAACACCAGGCCGTTGCCGTCGGCAAGGTGGCGGGCGTAGCGGAAGGTGATGAAGGCGTCGTCGATCGTGCGGATCGGGAGGAACAGGAGGGTTAGCAGCGGCAGGCCTGCCGCCGAGGCGCCGAGGAGTCGGAGCGTCCGGCGATCCGTCACGAGGTCGTCCCGATGTCCGCGTCGCCCGCTGTCTCGGCGCCGGTCGTGGCGGTGCGGAAGAACCGCCGGTAATCGGGGAGGAAGCGAAGCGTCAGGAGGCCGCCGGCGAGTGCCGCCGCCGCGATGCTGGCGATCAGCCGGGCCCAACTGCCTGTCGGCAGCAAGACCGCGACGGCAATGAAGAACGGCAGGGGCAGCAGGTAGACCTGGGCAAGACTGGCGACCAGCCGGCGTCGTCGGCCCGCGAAGATGCCGAGCACCTTGAGGAACATCAACAAACTGCCGATGCGCAGGAAGTTCGCCCAGGCCATGCCAATGGGGCCCCAGAGGTAGGTGAAGAGGAAGCCGAAGCCGATGAGAGCCAGCATGTTCAGCACTACCGTGGTCACCCACAGGCGGTCCCGGTTCTGCACCTTCAGCGCTTCGCCGCCCGTTGTCGTGAAGACATCGACCAGGGGTACCAGACAGAGAACGCGAAGTAGCGGCACCGTGTCGTCCCACCCGGGCCCGAGAACCACCTGGACTGCCTTCTCGGCGTTGAAGAACAGGAAGTAGGCCGAGACGACGATTCCGGCGAGGAAGACCAGCGTGCCGAGCCGCAGGGTCTCCGCGAACTCTGCAGCCTTCTCGCGGAACTCGACCAGGGCTGGCAACAGCGGCCTTGGGGTCACGGTCAGGGCGACCAGGAAGGCGAAGTAGTAGGCCTGACCGTAGTAGCCGACGAAGGTGGTGGTCGAGAAGATCTCGATGATGTAGATGTCGATGCGGTTGAAGACCTGGGCCGCGGCCCAGACGACGAACAGGTAGCGGCTGGCGCGGAGCAGGCCTCGGAGTCGCTGCCAGTCGACGTCTAGCTTGACCCGGCCTCGCGCTCGCCACAGCAGCAGAACGGCGAAGAGTGCCGATGCCAGCAACTCGCCGCCCACGAAAGACCAGACTCCGGCGCCGAGGTGGGCCAGGCCGACCGCGATCAGGCCGTACACGAGGCTGCGCAGGATTTCGAAGCCGGCGATTTCGCGGATTCGGAGCCGCCGTTCGAAGAAGGTCCGGTAGACCATGATCGCGGCATCGATGACGATCCACACGGCCAGACCGCGCAGGACATTCGGCAGGTCCGGATTGAGGTAGGAGAAGACGCCGGCGAATGCGACCAGGGCCAGGGACATGGCGGCGCCTACACTCAGGCTCCAGGCGAGCACTGTGCCGTAGGACTCGCGCGGATCGCGCATGAGGTGGTGGGTCAGGCCGAGGTCGCGGATGGCGGAGGCCATCACCACGAATTGCAGCGCGAGGTCGAAGAGTCCGTGAACGTCCGGGAGAATCAGCCGGGCCAGGATGGCGCGTGCGGCGAACGCGAGCAGCAGGCGCAGCAGCATCGAGCCGTAGGCGCTGACCGACGAGTGCAGCAGCCGCTGCTTCGCCTCGGGCTCGGCGGCGCCCGTCACGACCCGGCGCCGACGTGCGGCGGCGCTTCGGTCACGTCCCCTCGATCTCGTGGCGTGCCGCGCTGGCCAAGAACGCCGACCGGGTCATCCGGCGCTCCCTGGCTTCGTCGTCGATCGCCTCGAGCAGACCGCGGTCAAGGGAAATGTTGACCCGCCGCGAAGATCCGCGGTCCAGCAAGAGTGGAATCAGAACGAAGTCCGCCCCCTGACGCCAGTCGGCGAGTTCCGCGTCGGCCTTGATCGCGTCGATCGACCTTGGGGGCGGAATCCGGGCGCCGTCCGCTACGAGACCCTCGACGTGAAAGGCGAGGGCTTCGCAACCGTGCCGCACGGCCTCGTCGACCGTGTCGCCGACGGAGATGCAGCCGGGAAAGTCGGGAAAGCTCACGCCGTAACCGGCGCCGTCCCGGTGGATGAAGGACACGTAGCGCATCTGTTTCCTCCTGCTCAAGCTCTCCAGCCAGCCTGCCTGTAGATGGACGCGGCCGTTCCGCGCGGTATGTCCTTCTTCGGGTGCGGCACGGTCACTCGTCCGGGCTTGGTGGGGTGGCTGAACTGCCGGTGGCTGCCCTTGGTGGCCACATGCACCCAGCCGTCCTGCTGGAGCATACGGATGAGCCGCCCGCTGTTTCGTTCCACGACCGACGCCAAGTTGTGTATCACTATACACAACGATGCGCTTGATCCCCGGTTCAGGTTGCGGCTGGTCGCTGTCAGGGCGCTAGAGCGCAAACGTAAGGTAGCGCAGGCAGCCCCAGAGCCGCCCCAACCTCCAGCCGGCGAGCCAGATCCACCGGCCCCGGGCCGATCTCGATAGGAGTTGTGGACTCCGAAGCAGCAGCGACCCGAGTCGCAACAGGCCCGGCAGTGCCCGCAGCCGCGGCATGCCGCGTGTCCGGTACCGCGTGTAGATGTAGACGTTGTAGCGCCCGTAGCGTGCCGCCTGGCGGAAGGCGTCCGCGAGGGTCGCCGGGAACCGCACGTGGACGATCGCCTCGGGCGCGAAGACGAGGCTGTAGCCGCCGAGTTGAAGACGCCAGCAGAGATCGGTGTCCTCCAGCGCAACGTACTCCTCGTCGAAACCGCCGAGGCACTCGAAGACGTGGCGCCGGATGCCGAGGCCGCAACCGCCCGCGTGATCGAGGAAGGGCGGGTTCGTGTAGCTGCACAGGCCGTACTGCTGCGCCGGATCGCCGTGCAGCCGTCGCGCCTGTTCGCCGTTCAGACGCTCGATCTCGTGGCGGCTAGCCGCGGCTTCGTGGCGCTCCAGCTCGGGCACGAGGCCGTCGATCCAGCCCTCGGCGACTTCGTCGTCGGCGTCGCAGAACAGGAGGACGTCGCCGGTGGCCGCCGCCGCGGCGACGTTCCTGGCGTGCGCCGGCCCCTTGCGGTTGGCAGCGTGCAGGGAGCGCAGGCCGGGCAGCCGGTCGCGCCGGGACTCGGCAAGCTCGGCCGAACCGTCGGTCGACCCGTTGTCCGCGACCAGCACCTCGATGTCGCCCTGCCAGGTCTGCCGGCTGAGCGCTTCGAGCTGTGCGCCGAGGGTCGCGGCGGCGTTCAGGCAGGGGATGATGACGCTGACCCGCTCGATGGCGAACGGCGACGGCCCTGCCTCGTCCTCCGTCACTCCAGGTAGCCCATCGCTTCGAGCGCCTTGCGCGCGGCCTCGGTGTGCGGCGTGACGTTCTGCGGCGAATCGCGGATCCATCTGCTCAGGCGTCGACCGAGCCGGTCCATGACATCCGGAAACTCGGAGGCCACGTCCTTGAGTTGCAGCGGGTCGGACGGCAGGTGGTAGAGCTCGATCGTCGGCTTCTCATGGTCCCGGTTGGGCGGACGCAGGATGAGTTGCCACTCGCCGTCCTGGATGCTCCGCAGGTGACGCTGGTAGGCCCCGGCATCGGCGTAGGCGATCGGATCCGAATCGGCGCCGGTCTCGGCTTCGTCGGCCTGGAGCTGTCCCCGCAGCAGAGGTGCCCAGCTGCGGCCCTCGAAGCCCTCGGGCATCGGTTCTCCCAGCAGCTCGACCAGGGTGGGGAAGAGGCCGATCAACTCGACCGGCTGCTCGACGCGTGCGCCCGTGTCGACCCAGGGTTCGCCGACGACGACCAGCGGCACGTGGACGCTGCTGTTGTAGGGCACCGGACCATGTTCGAAAGGCACTCCGTGCTCGTTCAGCTCCTCGCCGTGGTCGGCGGTCAGCACGAACAGGCTCCCGTCCTCCATTCCGAGTTCCCCGATCTGGTCCAGGATGGCGCCGATCGCGCGATCCGTGACCCAGACGTTCGCGTCGTACTGGGCCACGTAGTAGCGGAGTTCCCGCTGGTCGCCGAGCGCGCGTCCCTCGACGCCCGTCAAGTCGACGATCTCGTCGCCGACATAGTGTTCGTCGTCAAGAAACGGATTCCTCGTTCCTGGCTGGAGCAGGTAAGGGACGTGCGGGTCGGTGTAGTGCAGCCAGACGAACAGCCGCTCCTCGGAGGCCAGCGAGGCGAGCAGCGGCGCCGCAAGTTCGTTCACGCGGTCGGCCCACACGTGGCGACGGAACGCCATCGGCCGCTGCTCGACCGGGAGTTCGTCGACGGCGTCCAGGGTCGCCTGATCTACCCAGGTCTGCTCGTAGCGGTCGAAGCCGCGGCCCCAGCCGAGTTCCCGGCTCAGCACCGGGTTGGAGATCACCGCCGCCGTCGTGAAGCCGCGTTCCTGGAACCAGGCCGGCAGCGCGAGGTAGTCGTCGGGGATCGTCTGCGCGGCCGTGTTGATCAAACCCGTCGTATGCGGGTAGAGGCTCGTGAACATCGAGGCGAAGGACGGTCCGGTCTTCGGCCACTGGACGATTGCCCGCTCGAAGACGACTCCCCGCTCGACCCATTCGTCGAGCCGCGGACTCGTGTCCCGGGGATAGCCATGCCAGCCCAGGTGATCGGCGCGCAGCGTGTCGACCGTGATCAGGAAGACGCGTCGCGGTGCCTCGGCTGCGGGCTCGAGCGCCGGCTCAGGACCGGTGCCGCAGGCCAGGGCCAGCGCTGCAAGTGGAACGAGGGCCAGCGCTTGCAGGCCCGTAGCATGCCAACTGTTCATGGTTCACCGGCAGAGGTACATGGTCGTTCACGATGCGGCGGCTCGCCTACTGGCCCGGCTGCAGAAGCACCGCGAGGAAGCGTACTACTCGCGGGCCCTCCGTCAGTCCGCCGCAAGCACCTCCTTCACCGCCCGGTGAGCCTCGCGGATCGCCGCGTCCGTGTGGGGGCTCGCGGCGGCGTCGGCGCCGGCGATGGCGACCCGGCCGAAGGGTTGCCTCGCCGTCACGACGGGCCGGTCGTCGCCCGCCTCGAAGGCCCACTCCGGCGGATCGAAGAGTGGGTTGTAGGTGTAGGTGTAGCCGTGCGGCCAGCGGTTGACCGTGATCGCCGCGATGTCGCGCTGGTCGTCGAAACCGCTCGGGCCGAGCATCCGGTTGAGCTGGTCCCGGATGTTGGCTTCCACCGTCTCGAAGGTGGTGCGGAGGAGTTCCATCCGGCCGGCTCGGTGCTGCTCGCGCCGGGACAGGCCCGGCTCGCACGGATAGCGGTACATCGAGATAACCAGCGGCTCGTCCGGCGAGGTCGACGTCCGGTAGTCCCCGAGCGAAAGCTGCTCGGCGAGCCCCACCGAGGTGTGGTAGCCGCCCGGGGCCTCGATGTAGGAGACGCCGGCCTCGGTGAAGGCGCGCCAGTTCCGCAGCAGCACGCTCGTGTACTGGAGCGGCGACTTGACCGGCCAGGACAGGGCGTCCCGCTGGGCTTTCGGCAGTTCGGGAACCAGATGCGGAACGATGTTGTGCCAGCAGGCGAGAATGACCCGTCCGGCCGTGACGGTGTGCCCCCGGTCGTCCCGGACGTAGGTGACCCGGGCCGGGCCGCCCTGCCCGGGCTCGACCCGAATCACCGTCGAGGACAGCCGGAGCCGGGTGCGGTTTCCCGCCCGATCCAGCATCCCGTAGTCGAGCGGTGCCATGACCACGTCCTCCATGGTCGATCCCGGGACGCTGCCCGGAATGAGCCCGCGCACGAGGAGCCGGGCGATCGTGGCGTTTCCGTCCGGGAAGTAGACGTCGGGATCTCCCTCGTACGCCCGGGCCTGGTTCTCCCGGCCGTGCTGGCCGCCCGGCTCGTCCGCCAGCAGATCCGGGGGTGTCTCCGGAATCTCCATTCCCGAGAAGCCGGGCAGGCCCTCCTCCCAGGCGTAGCGCGCCGGGTAGGCGTCGATTCCGGTGCAGTAGATGCTTTTGGGCCGGTAGTCGAAGAACCGGACCACCCCCGGATCGCATTTGGCGTGTTCGAGGAGAAAGTCCCTGTAGCTGATGGTGGCAAGGTACGCCTTCTTCCCGGCCGGCGAGAGGTCCGGCAGGTAGTCCGGCTGCTCCTCGCCGTGGAGCCGGATCAGATCGGCCCGGACCGCCTCCGACAGTGGCGTGTCGGCGAGAAACTCGGCGAAGGGGCGACTCCCGACACCGGCAACCAGCACGTCCGTGCCGAATGTCTCGCGGTCGAAGAACATGCCCTGCTCAAGCCCCAGGTTCTCGTACGTGTCCGCTACCGATGCGACGGACTCGTAGTAGCGCCCGCGGTCGATCCCGATCTCCTCGAGGAGACCCCCCGCGATGTCCCCGTACTGGGAGGGCGCCTCGACGTACAGGGTGCCACCGCTCATCAGGTAGGTCCGCCCGTCGAGCCGGAACTCGTTGCGCTTGGCATGGCCGCCGAAGTCGTCGTGGTTGTCGAGCAGCAGCACGCGGGCGTCCGGGCCCGCCTGCTTCGAGAAGTAGTGCGCGGCCGCCAGTCCCGAGATGCCGGCGCCCACGACCACCAGGTCATACGCTTCACCGGTTTCGGTGGCCGCCCACTCCCGGCCCTCCTGGACCAGTTCGTGCGCGACTTCGAACGAGCCGGGATGGGAGCCGCGCATTCCCGTGCGCAGCGGCGGATAGGCCGCCGCGCCCTCGCGTTCGATCTCCCGCTGGAACGCGGGTACGTCCCGGCAGGCCAGGGCGGCGCCGGTCAGGGCGACGGGAATCCCCGAGAGAAAGTCGCGGCGGCTGATGCCGTCTCCGGACAGCCGCGCCTTCCGGGTTGGTGTCATTGCCTAGAGTCGAGTGTACATTCGGTTCCGCTAGAGTCTTCCGCGCGACCATGACTCCAACCGTGGCGCCGAACTTGGCAAGCGCAACCGCCAGTCGCCGCCAGTTCGTCGTCGGGGTGTCATCTCTGTTCGTGGGAAAGGCAGGTCTGGCAAGCGGCGCCGCGGCTTCCACGGTCCGCCGGTCCGCCGTTCGCGGACACGACGTCGATGTCGTGGTGGTCGGCGGCGGCTTCGCCGGGGTCGCCGCCGCGCGCGATTCGATGAAGAACGGCTACTCGACGCTGCTCCTCGAAGCGCGCGACCGGCTCGGCGGCCGCACCTGGACCGCCGACTTCGACGGCGACCAGGTCGAACTCGGGGGCACCTGGATCCACCACACCCAGCCCTTCGTCTGGGCCGAGAAGGAACGCTACGGCCTGGAGATCGAGGAGACCCCCGGCGCGGTGGCGGATGCCGGCTACCTGATCGCGGACGGCGAGCGCATCCGGCTGACGGAGGCCCGGTACGCCGAGACGTACGAGGCCTGGCGGCTCTACCACGCGGAGGCGCGATGGATCGTTCCGCGGGCGTGGGACATCCTCCACAACCGCGACGCCGCGCTCGCCGCGGACCGGATCAGCGCGACGGACCACATCGAGCGGCTCGAGCTCTCGTCCCTCCAGCGGAGCTATCTGCGAGCCGTCATCGCGATCATGGCGAACGGCCAGCCGGAGACGATGTCCTACCTGGAGCTGATGCGCTGGCACCTCGCCGGCGGCGGCTTCCTGCCAACGGTGGAAGACTCCGTCGCGCGCTTCAAGCTGAAGCGCGGCACGCGGAGCCTGCTCCAGGCAATGGTCGCCGACGCGGGATTCGAGGCGAGACTCGAGACGCCCGTCGAGTCCATCCGCGACCGCGGCGACGGGGCCGTGGTGGTCACCGGCGCAGGCGAAGAGATCCAGTGCCGGGCCGTCATCTGCTGCCTGCCGATGAACACGATCGCGGACGTCGCCTTCGACCCCCCGCTCGCCGCCGGCGTGGTCGAGGCGGGCCGGCAGCGCCACGCCGGCGCCGGCTTCAAGCTCCTGCTCAAGGCCGAAGGCGATGTCGGCAATGTCGCCACCTACGCGATCGGCGAGCCGATCGACTTCGTGATGACCTACAAGCAGGCCGCGAACTACACGCTGCTGGTGGCGTTCGGCAAGGACCCCGCCGACCTCGACGTGAACGACGGCGACGCGGTGCAGCGGGCGCTGCGGGCTCACGTCCCGCGCGCGGAGCTGATCGGCAGCATGAGCCACGACTGGAACGGCGACCCGTACTCGCGGGGCACCTGGGCCGTCTACCGGCCGGGCTGGGTGAGCCGCCACTACGACGAGTTCCAGCGGGACCGGGGCCGCATCCTGTTCGGCTCCGGCGACCACGGGGAAGGCTGGCGCGGCTTCATCGACGGCGCGATCGGCGGCGGGATCAGGGCGGCGCAGCGGGCCAAGAGCCTGCTCGGCTGAGCATCCGGAACGAATCTCGAACGAACCTCGAACGAAGATGCGCCCGGAGTCCGGACGAAACCGAGAACCAGGGCGCCTGGGCACGGCGGAGTTGCCCCGCCGCGCGAGCGTGATCGTGATCGGCGGCGGCGTGATCGGCTGCTCGGTCGCCTACCACCTCGCTCGCTCGGGGCGCTCCGACGTGCTCCTGCTCGAGCGCCGGCAGATCACTTCCGGCACGACCTGGCATGCCGCCGGCCTGCTGGGCCAACTCCGGCAGTCGGTCACGATGACGAACCTCGCTCGCTACACGAGCGAGCTCTACGCTCGCCTCGAGCAGGAGACGGGACAGTCGACTGGCTATCGCCGCTGCGGCTCCTTCTCGGTCACCGCCGACCCCGAGCGGTTCGAGGAACTCAGGCGCGCGGCTTCACTGGCGAAGGTGCTCGGGCTGCCGGTCGATGTCGTGACGCCGAAGACGATCGGGGAACGCGTACCGCTGCTCGAGACGTCCGACCTGCTCGGCGGACTGCACATTCCCGGCGACGGCTACGCGAGCCCTACCGACGTCACCCTGGCGCTGGCCGCGGGCGCCCGCGCCGCCGGCGCCCGGATCGTCGAGCAGGTGCCGGTGACCTCGGTTCGCACCTCCGGGGGGCGTGCCGTAGGCGTGGCCACGGAGCAGGGGGACGTCGATGCCGACTGCGTCGTGCTCTGCGCGGGCATGTGGACGCGGGAGCTGGCCGACGCCATCGGCGTCAACGTCCCGCTGCATGCCTGCGAGCACTACTACGTCCGCTTCGACTCCGTCGAGGGACTCGATGCGGACCTGCCCGTCGTGCGGGACTACGACGCGATCTCGTACTTCAGGTACGACGCGGGCAAGCTGATCGTCGGCGTCTTCGAGCCGAACGCGCGGCCCTGGGGAATGGACGGCATCCCCGAGGACTTCTGCTTCGACGAGATCGCCGCCAACCGCGAACACTTCGAGCCGCTGCTCCGCGGCGCCAGGGAGCGCATGCCGGCTCTTGAGTCGGCCGAGGTCCTGCAGCTCTTCTGCGGCCCGGAGAGCTTCACGCCGGACGTCCGCTACCACGTCGGCCCGGCCCCCGAGTGCGAGAACTGCTTCGTCGCGGCCGGCCTGAACTCGATCGGAATCCAGTCCGCGGGCGGGATCGGCAAGGTCGTTGCCGAGTGGATTCTCGACGGGCATCCGCCGGCCGACCTCTGGGAAGTGGACGTGCGTCGCAACATGCCCTTCCAGGGCAACCGCAGGTACCTGCGCGACCGGGTCTCCGAGAGCCTGGGCCTGCTCTACGCCATGCACTACCCGTATCGCCAGTTCGAGACGGCGAGGGGCGTGCGCCGGTCACCGCTGTACGACCGCCTGGAGGCCGCCGGCGCGTGCCACGGGGAACTCGCCGGCTGGGAGCGCCCGAACTGGTACGCGCCAAAGGGTGTGACGGCCCGCTACGAGTACAGCTACGGGCGCCAGAACTGGTTCGAGTACTCGGCCGCCGAGCATCGGGCCGTGCGGGAGAACGTGGGACTCTTCGACCAGTCGTCGTTCGCGAAGTTCCGCCTGGAAGGCCGGGACGCGGCCAGCGTGCTCAACCGGGTCTGTGCCAACGACGTCGACGTGCCGCCCGGCCGCATCGTCTACACCCAGTGGCTCAACGAGCGCGGCGGCATCGAGGCGGATCTCACGGTGACGCGCCTCGCGGAAGACAGCTTCCTGATCGTCACCGCCGTCACCTCCGAGGTGCGGGACTTTCACTGGCTCAAGGGTCACATTCCGGGCGACGCGCACTGTGTGCTCACGAACGTGACATCGGCGATGGGCGTGATCTCCCTGATGGGCCCGGCTTCCCGCGCGCTCCTGCAGTCCCTGACGCCGGCGGACCTGACCAACGAAGCGTTCCCGTTCGCGACCAGCCGGGAGATCGAACTGGGCTACGGCCTGGTGCGGGCATCGCGGATCACCTACGTCGGCGAACTCGGCTGGGAACTCTACGTTCCCACGGAGTTCGTGGTCGGCGTCTACGACGAGATCGTGGCTGCCGGCGAGGCGTTCGGTCTGGTGCACGCCGGCTACCACGCCCTGGACTCGCTGCGCATCGAGAAGGCCTACCGTCACTGGGGCCACGACATCACCGATCAGGACTCGCCGCTCGAAGCGGGCCTCGGGTTCGCCGTCAGGTTCGGCAAGGCGGGCGGCTTCATCGGGCGCGAGGCGCTGCTCAGGCAGAAGGAGAGCGGCATCGCGAAGCGCCTGATCCAGTTCAGGCTCCGGGATCCGCGGCCGCTGCTCTACCACTACGAACCGATCTGGCTCGGGGACAAAATCGCGGGCTACGTCACTTCCGGGAACTATGGCCACAGCCTCGGAGCGGCCGTCGGTCTCGGCTACGTTCCCATGTCCCTGTTGCCGGACTTCCCGCAACTGCCCACTCCCTTCGAGATCGAGGTTGCCGGCGTCCGCGTCCCGGCCGAGGCCTCCATCCGGCCTATGTACGACCCCGGCGGCAAGCGCGTCCGCAATTGAAACGGAGTAGTCTCGCCTGCGCGCGACTTCAGCTTGCGCTTCGAGCGCCGACGATCGAGCCAACGATGCACTCCCGACCTACCCAGGCCGTGATCCTGGCCGGCGGCCGGGGCACCCGCCTGGCGCCCCTGACGGACACGCTGCCCAAGGCGTTGATTCCGTTCCACGGCAAGCCCTTCCTCGGCCACGTGATCGACATGCTGCGGGAGCAGGGCTTCGAGCGCGTCCTGCTGCTGCTGGGCTACCGCGCGGAGGCGATGATCGACCACTTCGGCGACGGCTCGGCGTACGGCGTCGAGATCAGCCATAGGGTGACTGCCCCGGATGACCTGACGGCACACCGGGTCAAGGACGCGGCCGGCGAACTGGATGACCTGTTCCTGCTCCTCTACTGCGACAACTACTGGCCGATGCAGTTCGACCGAATGTGGCGGGCCTACGTCGATTCGGGGGCGGCGGCCCAGATCACCGTCTACGGGAACCGGGACGGCTACACCCGGGACAGCGTGATCGTGGGTGAGGACGGCTTCGTCACCGTCTTCGACCGCGGCCGGACGACTCCGGGGCTCCGCGGAGTCGAGATCAGCTACGCGATCCTCGAGAAGTCGGCGGTGTTGCCGCTCCTGCCGGATCACCAGGAGCTGTTCGAGGAGGCCGTCTACCCGGCCCTGACCGCCCGGGGCGAACTGCACGCCTACTGGAGCGAGCACCGCTACTACAGCGTCGGCGGCCACGAGCGGCTACCGCTGACCGAGGCCTTCTTCGCCCGCACGCCGACGATCATCCTGGACCGCGACGGCGTCCTCAACGTGCGCCCGCCGCGGGCGGAGTACGTCTGCACGCCTGACGAGCTGCTCTGGCTGCCGGGCGCCCGCGAGGCGCTGGCCGCCTTCAACCGGGCCGGCTGGCGGGTGCTCGTCGTGTCGAACCAGCCGGGAGTCGCCCGCGGCCGCATGACGCTGGACGACCTGGCGGCGGTGCATCGACGCCTGTGCGGCGAGGCCGAGGCCGCGGGCGGGCGGATCGACCGAATCTACTTCTGTCCCCACGGCTGGGACGAGGGTTGCGACTGCCGCAAGCCGGCGCCGGGAATGCTCTTCCAGGCCCAGCGCGATCATCATCTCGACCTGACCCGGACGACGTTCCTCGGGGACGACGAGCGCGACGGGCAGGCGGCGGACGCGGCGGGCTGTCCGTTCGGCCTGGTCACCGAGAGCGAACCGCTGCTCGCGCACGCCGAGCGGCTGCTGGCCCTGCGAACGGCGGCGGCGGGATGACGTCGGCGTTCGTTCGCCGCCCGGTCCTGGTGACGGGGCACCGCGGCTATCTCGGTTCGGTCATGGCGCCGTATCTGATCGAGCGCGGCTACGACGTCGTCGGGCTCGATACGGGCTACTTCGACGACTGCACGATCACTGCGGACCCCGTGCCGATCCCGTCGATCCGCAAGGACATCCGGGATCTCGAGCCGGCCGACCTGCGCGCGTTTTACGCGGTGATCCATCTCGCCGCGCTCTCGAACGACCCGATCGGCAACCTGGACGAGACGTGGACGGAGGAGATCAACCACCGTTCTTCCGTTCGCCTGGCCGAACTGGCGCGCGAGGCCGAAGTGCGCCGCTTCCTGTTCTCGTCTTCGTGCATCATGTACGGCCAGTCCAGCGCGGAAACGGTCGACGAAACCTCGCCGCTCGACCCGCGGACTTTGTACGCGCGTTCCAAGGTGCGGAGCGAGGCGGCGATCCGGGAGCTGGCGGGCGACGGTTTCTCGCCGACCTTCCTGCGCAACGGCACCGTCTACGGTCTGTCGCCGCGAATGCGTTTCGACACGGTCCTGAACGACCTGACCGGCGCCGCCTTCGCCAACCGGCGGGTCGTCGTCTACGGCGACGGCAAGCCCTGGCGGCCGGTCGTCCACATCGAGGACGTGGCGGCGGCGTTCGGCCGCGTGCTCGAAGCGCCGGTCTCGGTGATTCAGAACGAGGCGTTCAACACCGGCGCCGACCACCTGAACCACCGCGTGATCGAACTCGCGGAGATCGCTGCCGATCTCGTGCCCGGCTGCGAGATCGAGGTTCGAGGCGAGCCGGGCGCCGACCAGCGCACGTACCGCGCCTCGTTCGAGAAGTTCGCCCGCGCGTTCCCGGGCTTCGAGTTCCGGGACGCTGCCGGCGGCGCGAAGCGGTTGATCGAGGACTATCGCCGCGTCGGCCTCGATGCGGCGCTCTACGGCGACGCGCGCTTCGTGCGGTTGCGCTGGCTCAACCGGCTGCTCGATTCGGGACGGCTGGACCGGTCGTTGCGCTGGAAGGCCGGCGCCGGCGAGGCAAACCCGGAGGCAGTAAACCCGGAGGAGAAGGGATGATCCACGGCGTCAAGGTGGTTCCGCTTCGTCAGATCGTCGACGAGCGGGGCAAGATCATGCACATGCTGAAGGCCACGGACGAGCACTTCCTCGGCTTCGGCGAGATCTACTTCTCGACCGCCTGGCCGGGAACGGTCAAGGCCTGGCACATCCACCGGTCGATGACCGTCAACAACGCGGTGATCAGCGGCCGGGCCAAGCTCGTCATGTACGACCTGCGCGAGGACTCGCCGACCCACGGCGAGCTCCAGGAGGTCTTCTTCGGCGAGGACAACTACGTCCTGGTCCAGATCCCGCCCGGGATCGCCAACGGCTACAAGGCGTACGGCGACAGGCAGGTGATCATGGCGAACGCCGCGACCGAGCCGCACGATCCCGACGAGATGGAGCGGCTCGATCCGTTCACCGACCGGATCCCCTACGACTGGGCGCTCCAGCACGGCTGAGTCGGCTGGGCCCTCGCTGACGTGGACGCATCGCGCCTGATCGTTACCCGCACGCCGTTGCGGGTGTCGCTGGTGGGCGGTGGCACCGACCTGCCGGCGTTCTACCGGCGGGAGAGCGGCGCCGTGCTCTCCACGACGATCGACCGCTACGTCTACGTCACGGTCAAGCGGCACAGCGAGCTCTTCTTCGAGCCGGTCCGCGTCAACTACTCGCGCAGCGAGCAGGTCGAGCGGATCGACGAACTGGACAACAACATCGCGCGCGAGTGTCTGCGCTTCGTGGGCGTCGACCCGCCGGTCTACATCTCGACGGTCGGCGACGTGCCGGCGTCCACCGGTCTCGGCGGCTCGAGCGCCTTCGCCGTCGGCCTGCTGAACGCGCTGCACTCCTACAAGGGCGAACGCGCATCGGCGGGGCAGTTGGCGGAGGAGGCCTGTCACATCGAGATCGACGTGCTGGGTGCGCGGATCGGCAAGCAGGATCAGTACGCGGCGGCCTATGGCGGACTCAACCTGCTGTCGTTCAAGCGGGACGGCGGGGTGACCGTCGAGCACTTGCGGATCCCCGGCGACCTCTTGCGCGAGCTGTTCCGTTCGGTGCTCATGTTCTGGACCGGCCACCAGCGGGACGCGAGCGCGGTGCTGAGCGAACAGGACGACCGCACCGAGCTGAACCTGGAATCGCTGCGCAGGATGCGGGACCAGGCGAGCGATCTGCACCGGGACCTCGGCGCCGGCGACGTCGACGTCGAGGGCATTGGCCGGCTCCTCGATGAGGGCTGGCGGATGAAACGGGACCTGGCGGGATCCATCACGACGCCGCTGATCGACGGCTGGTACGACGCGGCCATCGCGGCCGGCGCCTTGGGAGGCAAGCTATGCGGCGCCGGCGGCGGCGGGTTCCTGCTGTTCGTCGTGCCGCGCGATCGGCAGGCCGCGGTCCGCGCGGCGCTTGCCGACCTGTACGAGTTGCCCGTAGGGCACGAGTCCCACGGCTCACAGCTCGTCGCTCCGTTCCACCATGGCTAGGAGCTTGGCCAGCTTCGACTGGGTGCGCCGGCCTTCCGGCCGGCACTCCGGATCCACGCGAGGGGCTAGGTGACCGCAGTTTGCCTGGTCTGCTCCGAGCCCGACGTCGAGGTCTTCCTCGACCTCGGCAGCACCGCGCTCGCGAACAAGTTCCCCAACGCCGAAGACCTGAGCCGGCCCGAACCGCGCTTCCCGCTGCGCGTCGGCTTCTGCCGCGGCTGCGGCCACGTCCAGCTCGTCGAGCGCGTGCCGCCCGCCGCGATGTTCACGGACTACCTCTACGTGTCGTCCGCCTCGGACACGCTGCGGGACCACTTCGACGACCTGGCGGCCACGCTGACTGCCAGGCATGACCTCGCCGACGGTGGCCTGGTCATCGACATCGGCTGCAACGACGCGTCGCTCCTCTGCTGCTTCCGCGACCGCGGCGCCCGGACCCTGGGCGTCGATCCGGCCGAGAACCTGGCCGAGTTCAGCCGCGACACCGGGATCGAGCGCTACCGCGGCTTCTTCGGAGCGGACACCGCCGGCGAGATCGCTGAACGCTGGGGCCCCGCGGCGCTCATCACCGCGACGAACACGTTTCCGCACATCCCCGACTTGAGAGGCTTCGTCGCGGGCCTCGACGCGGTCCTCGCGCCCGGCGGCGCCTTCGTTCTCGAGGCGCACTACCTGGTCGACCTGCTCGACCAGCTCGCGTTCGACACCGTGTACCACGAGCACGTCTCCTACTGGGCGCTCGGCCCGATGATGCGCCTCTTCGAGGACCACGGCATGGAGATCGTGCGGGCGGAACGGCTGCCGATCCACCATGGCCAACTCCGGGCCACCGTGATGCGCCGCGGTGAAGGCGAGGTGGACGGCAGCGTCGCCGAGGTCCTCGCCGCCGAGAGGCAGCTAGGAATCGACCGGTTCGACACCTGGCGCTCGTTCGCCGGGCGGGTCGGCCGGTTGAAGTCGGAGGTCATGGACTGCCTCAACGGCCTCAAGGCGGACGGCCGTCGTCTCGCCGGCTATGGCGCTCCCGCCAAGGGCAGCACACTGCTTGAGTTCTTGCGGCTAGGCCCGGACCTGCTCGACTTCATCGCCGACCGCAGCCCGCTCAAGCAGGGCCGCTACACGCCGGGTTCCCACATCCCGATCGTCCCGCCGGCGCGGCTCCTGGAAGACCCGTCGCCCGACCACGTGCTGCTCCTGGCCTGGAACTTCGAAGAGGAGATCCTCGCCCAGCAGGCCGAGTTCCGCCGCCGCGGCGGTAAGTTCATCCTGCCGGTGCCGGAAGTCCGGATCGCCTGACCGCCCTGTCGGTGCGCGGGTCTGACATCCGACCGCCCTCGGACGGGCGTTCGGACTGTGACGCTGCCGGCGCGAGGACGCGCCACCAGGGTGCTGACCTGCTGCCGCCGAAGGCGGCCGGGAGTTCGCGCCGCGAAGCGGCTCCCATAGCGGCCGTTCCGTGCAAGGCTCTCGTTCCATGCTCCGAACTGCGTTCTGTGTCCAGCCGAGGTCCGCGCTCGCCGCACTCCTGCTCGTGTGCGTCGGCTGCGCTGGGCCGGCACCAGCGCCTCGGGAGCCGCCCTTTCGGGGTACGGCCTTCATCGACCCCGATCTGATCGTCGCGTCCGATCCCTCGGCGCTGCGGAATCTCGAGTACGCGGCCCGGGACACCCGCAGGATGTTCGACCGTCGCGCGGACGCCTTCGTGCTGACCCATGCCTTCCTGTTCAACGCTGCATTCGATGACGAGACGGTCGTGGAGGTCCAGGTCAACGCGGAGTTCGGCGACGCCGCCACCGCCGAGCGCCACGCAGCCTTCTACGCCCGTGCCATCGGCCAACTGCCGTCGGGCCTGCGGACGCGTGTCGAGACCGTGTGGATCCACCGGGGCGACCAGCCCTTCGGAGGCGGCAACGACAACATCCTGATCCACACGGGCAAGGCGGCGGAGTACCTGCGCGACGGCGTGCTGGAGGAGATCCTGATGCACGAAGCGGCGCACACCTCCCTGGATCCAATCCATGCTGCCGCCGACCCGTGGCTCGTCGCGCAGGACGCGGACGGCGGTTTCATCTCCGACTACGCCCGCGACCATCCCCGGCGGGAAGACGTGGCCGAGAGCTTCGGGCCGTTCTTCGCGGTTCGGCACCGCCCGGAGCGGATCTCACGGGACATGGCGCAGACGATCGAGGCGACGATGCCGAATCGCATTGAGTTCTTTGCCCGACTGGAACTCGATATGCATCCCGTCCGCTAGAGCCGCCAAACCCGTCGCAGACTCCGTGTTTGGCCCCAAGCCCCCACCTCACTAGCATCCTGCGTCGCAGAACTCGCTTCGCTGCGTTCTACGGCGCAGGCTCCTAGCGTCGCGTCTGACTCGGCGCGAACCAAGTTCTCCTTGTGAGAAGGAGAAATATGTGGCATATTCTCCCTTCTGTAGGGAGAAAACTGTGGAGTCCGTGCCAACTCAGCTCCGACAGGTCCTCTCGGAACTGCTCTCCGAGTCGCTGCGGAACCCGCTCCCCGCTCACACCCCTCGGCAAGTGTCCGGGCGAGTACGGTTCGCCGCCAAGGTGGCGGCGGTGGTGGGGATGCGGAGGGCCGGCAAGACCACGTTCCTCCATCAGCTCAGGAGGGAGCGGACACCAGGAGGCGGTGCGCCGCTTCATGCGCCCTACCTGTCGTTCGAGGACGACCGGTTGACGGGTCTGGAGACGAGACACCTTGACCTTCTTCTCAACGAGTACGACCGGCTAGCGCCGCCCGGACCGGACACCGCGACCATGTGGTGCTTTGACGAAGTCCACCTCGTGCCGGGCTGGGAGCGCTTCGTGAGACGGTTGCTCGACACACGGAACGTGGAAGTGTTCGTTTCGGGATCGTCGGCTGCGCTGCTGTCCCGGGAGATTGCCACGGCGCTTCGCGGTCGCGCTTGGCAAGTGCTGATCCATCCGTTCAGCTTCGAGGAGGCTCTTCTCCACCAGGGCGTCGCCGTTCCGGTCGAAACGGAGAGGCTTGCCCGCGAAGAGCGGGTGCACCTGGAGCGGGTGTTCTCCGCCTGGCTCGGTACTGGCGGATTCCCCGAGGCGCAGAGCCTCGACGCACTCTCACGGCAACAGTTGTTGAGGGACTACGTGGACGTTGCCATCCTGCGGGACGTGGTGGAACGCCACAGCGTCAGCAACGTCACCGGGTTGCGGTGGCTCGTTCGGCAGTTACTAGGGAATGCCGGCGGCCTCTTCAGTGTCGAGAAGTTCCACGCCGTGGTCAAGTCTCAGGGACTTGCCATCGCGCGAGACACGGTACATCGGTTTCTCGGTTACCTGGAGGACTGCTTTCTCGTCCGTGTGGTGTGGATGGAGTCGGGCTCGGAACGGCAGCGCATGGTCAATCCGCGCAAGGTGTACCCCGTCGATACGGGTCTGATTCCGCTTTTCGATCGGACTGGGCGTGCGAATGTGGGCCATGCCCTCGAAACGGCCGTTCTGGTCGAACTCGAACGCAGGCGGCTCGACGTGACCTACGTGCGCACTCGAAAGGGATACGAGGTCGATTTCCTCGTTCGCTCCGCCGACGGGCGTCGCGAGCTCATTCAGGTTTGCGCCGACGCATCGGATCCGGTGACCGCTGAACGGGAGGTGCGGGCTCTTGAGGCGGCGGGGGAGACGTTTCCTGATGCGCGCAAGCTCCTGCTCACCCTCCATCGAGACGGCATCCCGCCGGAGCTGCCGAATGACGTGGTGGCCAAGCCGGCCTACATCTGGGTGCTCGAGTAGCGCCGGTGGGATGCGCCCTTCGCGCGTCAGCGTTCCCGGAAGCTGTACAGCTTCGACCGCGTTCGCATGACCAGCCGGTCGCCTGCCAGCGCCGGTGACGCGAGGGTCATCTCGTCCAGCGGATTCGCGTGGAGCTGCTCGAACTCGTCACCGGTTCCGAACACGAACGTCGTGCCGGCCTCGTCGGTCGCGAAGATGCGGTCGCGGTAGGCCCAGGGCGAGGTCGTGAAGTGGCCGTTCGAGTCCTCGATCCGCGACCGGTACAGCCGCTCCCCGGTGGCCGCGTCGTAGCGAGCGAAGATGCCGCGGTCGTAGACCACCCACAGGGAGCCCTTGTAGGCGACAGGCGTAGGAATGTAGGTGCCGGCGCGGTCGTCGTTCCAGACGACGAACTCGCTGCTCGTCTCGTCCTCTGCCAGGGTGAGATCGCCGGCGGCGCCGGGGCGGATCGCGGTGATCGGGCGGTTCTGGTCTCCGTGGACGCCCGACGTCACGTACAGGAGACCTTCGTAGGCGAACGGCGCCGGCACCGGCAGCAGCGAGTGCCGGGTCAGCCGCCACAACTCGCGGCCCATCGTGTCGTAGCTGATTGCGGTGTAGGGGCCGAGGGCGACGATCTCGGTGCGCTCGTCGTGACGCCAGACGAAGGGTGTGGTCCAGGAACTTCGGTGATTGGGGGCGTGCGGAGCGGCGAGCCGTCCCCGGGCCGCGCGCCAGAACTCGCGCCCGTCCTGTTTGGAGAACGCGGCGAGAAACGGGTGCTCCTGGTTGTCGTTCAGGATGACGACCAGGTCGTCCGTGAGGGCGGGCGAACCGCCGGTCCCGAAGTCCATGTAGATCTGGAACGGGTCCAGCCGCCGCTCCCAGCGCAGGTCACCGTCGACGGAGTAGGCCCACAGGCCGAGACCCGTGATGTAGACGAAGATCGTCTCGCCGTCGGTGGCGGGCGTTTCGGAGGCGAAGGTGTTCTTCGAGTGGCGGCCTCCCGGCGGCGGCCCGGCGAAGAAGGTGCGGCGCCAGAGTTCGGCGCCGTCCTCGAGCGAGTACGCGATCAACTGGTACTCGAGGTCGACCTCGTCGGGGAACTCGATGAAGCGTTCGTCGTGGCGCTTGAGGACTTCTTCCCAGGGAAGCCCCTGTTCCCGCAGCTCGCGCATGAACTCGTTGCTGTACTCGGTGCCGAACTCCGGCCGCTTGGTCGCCGCGGTCGATCTGGCCGCCGTGGTCAGGAGAACGGTGTCGCCGACGACGATTGGCGACGACCAGCCGGAACCCGGCACGTCGACGCTCCAGTCGACGTTCTCGGTGGTGGACCAGTGGAGCGGCAGACGGTCGTTGTTCGAGACCGGAATGCCGTCTGGGCCGCGGAAGCCCGGCCACGTGGCTGTGAACGCCGGTTCGGCGTCGCCTCCGTGCGAGGACTCGGCCGTGCTCTGCGGTGCCGTGGGCGCAGCGCTGGCCAGCAAGGCGAGCGTGCCGGCGAGAAGACGCCGAGAGGCCGGGCGATTCTCGCGTTCTTGCTGGAATGGCATGGAGCGGATGTTAGCGAGCGCCGGCCAGACCGGCTGCGTTACGCTGCCCCGCGTGGCTGGGGAGCGAGTACCGACGGTTGCCGCCCTCGTCCTGAACTACAACGGGCGCGACATCACACTGCAGGCGTTGGCGAGCCTCGAAGCGATGACCTACGCCGCTTGCGAGTTGATCCACATCGACAACGGCTCCGGCGACGGCTCGTCCGACGCGGTCGCCGCCGCGCATCCGCGTGTGACCCAGATCCGGGTCGAGGAGAACCAGGGTGTCGTCTACGGCATGAACAAGGGAATCGAACTTGCCGTCGACCGCGGCGTGGACTACCTCCTGCTGCTCAACAACGACATCGAAGTGGAGCCGGACTTCCTCGACGAACTCGTCGCGGTGGCCGAGGCGGACTCGAGCATCGCTTGCGTGGGTCCGAAGATCCTCTACCACGGCGAGCGCGACCGGCTGTGGTCGGCCGGCGGCCGCATTCGCTTTCGCGAGTCGATGACCCGGGAGCGCGGCGAAGGCCAGGTCGATCGCGGCCAGTACGACCGCGACGAGGAAGTGCCCTACGTCAACGGCTGCGCGATGCTGATGCGCCGGAGCGTCGTCGAGGAGATCGGGCTCTGGGATCCGCTGTTCCACCTCGCGCTCGATGACGCGGACTGGTGCATGCGGATGAAGGCGCGCGGCTACCGCTGCTACTACGCGCACCGGGCCGTGCTCTACCACATGGTGGCGCGGACGGTCGGGGGTTACCGGGCCTCGCGGACGTTCTTCAACGGCCGCAGCGCTGCCCTGTTCGTGCGCCGCTACGGCGGGCCGGCGCAGTGGTGCTCATTTCTCCTGTTTCTCTCGGCTGGACTCTTCCTGGCCTTCTTTCGCGAACTCGTTCGCGGCAACCAGGGCGCCGTCATCGCCAAACTCCGCGGCGTGATCGAGGGCCTCCGGGCGCCGATGGCGCCGCCGCCGGGGATCGACCCGCGGGAGGACCACGCGCAGGCTGCAGGTTTGGACCGGTTATGACAGTATTGCCACCTTATGGTGGTGCGTGCGACCTACTCACTCGACGAAGCTACCGTTCGGCGCCTTCGGCGAACGGCGGAGCGGCTCGGAAAACCTCAGAGCCAGATCGTTCGCGAAGCGATCGCCGACTATGCGGCCCGTTGCGACAGGCTGAGCGAGGTCGAGCGGCTCCGCATGCTGGAAGTGCTCGGCCGACTGCGCAGCGCGCAGGTGACGGGCTCGGCGGAGGCGGTCGAGGCCGAGTTGCGTGAGATCCGGGAATCCCGTCGTGTCGGCTGGGACCGCGAGTCCGATCGGCGATGATTCACCTTGACACCTCGGCCCTGGTGGACGCTCTGGTGTCTCCTCACCGTTCGTTCGACCGGCTGATGTCCTTCGTTGAGGACGGCCACCGTTTGTGCATCTCCACACTGGTTCTGTACGAGTGGCTGCGCGGTCCGCGAACGGTGGCGGAGCGACTGGCGCAGGAGCAGATCCTGCCGGCCGCTGCTGCCGTGCCGTTCGACGCCGAGGCCGCGGCCCGGGCTGCCGAGATCTACGAAGTCGTCTCGCGGCCCCGCCGCCGCCAGGCGGACATCGCGATCGCGGCGTGCGCCCTGGTTCAGGGCGCCGCGCTCTGGACGCTCAACGAGCGCGACTTCGCGGATGTACCCGAGCTGGAGATCGTCCAGTAACGTGTTGAAGAACCTGCGCGAGGACACGCGCCGGCTGCGCGCGATCAAGACGAAGCCGTTCCCCCTCTACGTGCTCGAGTCGCTGCTGTTCGAGAACGGCTACCAGGCCGTCGTGCTCTACCGGATCGCCCACTGGTTCAAGAGCCGTCGCATCCCGGTCCTGGGGCCGTTCGTCGCCAGGCTGTCGCTGTTTCTCAACAGCGTCGACATTGCGCCGGGGGCCCGCATCGGGCCTGGTCTGTTCATCAGCCATGGCATCGGCCTGGTCATCGGCAACGGCGTGCGCATCGGGCGCAACGGAACGTTGCTCCATCAGGTGACGATCGGCGCCCCGACCGGCAGGCGGCTGGACCAGATGCCGACCCTCGGCGACAACGTCTTCGTCGGCGCCGGCAGTCGCCTGATCGGCAGCATCGAGATCGGCGACGACGTCTTCATCGGGGTGAACTGCGTCGTGACGGAGGACATCCCGTCCGGCACCAAGGTCACGACGACCGCGGGCCTGACGCTGGAAGCCGCCGGGGGCGCGGAGAGCATTGGTACGCTTGGGAATCGCCCTTGAGAACAGTGAGGAGCCGCCGCTCTGATGCATGAAGTCAGTCGCTTCTACGGAATCGTCGTCGAGATGGAGTGTGAAGACACGCCTCCGGCCCACTTCCACGTCCGATACGGCGGGGCGGTCGTGTTGATCGGCATCGAGAGGCTGACCGTGTTGAAGGGCCGCCTCCCGCCTCGCGCCCTCGGCCTGGTGATGGAGTGGGCCGACCTGCACCGGGACGAGTTGCGGCAAGCGTGGAGTCGCGGGCAGCGCTCGGAAGATCCGGGGAAGATCGCGCCGCTCGAGTGAACGCGAGACATCGGCCGCGGCCCGTTGTCGCGGGATTCGGACGGCGGAGTCCGACTCTCCGGCGTTGGGGGAATCGGTAGCGCGGGAGTTCGTCCCCCGACGGTCGGGCCTGTCGGGACTCGCCCGGTCGTAGAGCGAGATGTGACCGAACGTGTGGCCCGCGGTCAGGACCTCGCGGCACTCGCTCCGGTCCATGCCCGTGTCGATGACGAGGAAACGGTCCCCCTCTCGGCGAGGTCGTCGCAGTCGGTCACCGCCCGGCGTCGATCAACCTGGGCAGTTCCCGGGCCGCGTGCGAAACACTCCTCCCGGCCCGTCGTAGGAGGAAACCGTCCAGGCGGTCATGCGCGCATGCCCCAGCGACTCGTTCGAGAACGTCTGTACGCCATGCTCCCATCGGCCACGCCGTCGTACGCTTACGCCCTCGTGGTGGCCGGCGTAGGACATCACTGTCCCCTCCTGGCCCATTTCGTGGCGCAGTCCGAGGTTGTGGCCGATCTCGTGCGCGACGGCCCTTGGCAGGTTCACGCGACGCTTGCCGCTGGAAGTGGCGACGATCGAGTATCCGAAGTCTCGTCCGTGGAAGAGGAAGCCCCTGCCCGCAACGTGTGGGCTGTCTGACGCTGACACCCAGATGAGGACCAGATCAGCACGCCGGCAAAGACGCTCGCGCTCAACCTCCTGGCGAACCTCCTGCAGGGCTGGCGTGCGGCCCGACAGAATCGCGCCCAGGTCGCCACTCAGTACTTCCGGGATTGGAGGCAGCCGGACCAGCCCGGCGAATCGCAACGACAGCAAACCGTTGGATTCGTAGATCTTCGATGCGTCGCTGATCAATCGAGCGGCGGAAACGTCCGACTCGAAGCCCTCGGGAGCAACGACCATGACGTCGATAGCCGGGATCTCCTGCGCCTCCGCCGCGCCTCCCCACAGTGCTGTGTGCAGGAGCAGGCTGGTCGTCAGCCAGGTCAGAGTGCTACGCGCTGTACAGGATCCGCTCGCCGGCATCTTCCCGCCGCAGTTCTCCCAGATCCTCCAGCCAGCGCAGGTGCGCGATCGCTTCGCCGGTGGCGAACCAGCGTTGCATGATCGGGAAGTCGTTCCAGGACTTGGCGCGGATGTCCCAGGTCATTTCGCTGGCCGTCTGGTAGGCGTTGCGGCTGCCGTTCGCGCGCAGGATGTCGAGGACCTCTCGGCCGCGGACTTCGTGGTGGCGGCGTAGTTCCGCGCAGCGGCCCTTGAAGTCGTGGATCAGACTGCGGTGGCCGGGGAGGCAGAGGTCGACATCCAGGGCCTCGACCTTGGCGACGCTGTCGAGGTAGAGGCCCAACGGATCGTGGTCGTCGGCCCAGGCCTGGATGTTGGGCGTGATGTCGCCCAGGATGTGGTCGCCGGCGATGAAGAGGCGCTTCGCGCGGTCGTAGAGCGAGATGTGACCGAACGTGTGGCCGGGCGTGTCGATGACCTCGAGGCGGTAGCCGGCGATTTCGATCACATCTTCTTCGTACAGCGGCGCGTACTCGATCAACCGGCCGCTGAAGCGTGCGCCGGGGTGGCGCTTGAACGACTCGGCCAACTCCTCGGGCGGGAAGCCGCTGCGCCTTAGGTAGACCCCCATCGGGCTGTTCTCGGACCAGCCGTGGGCCCGGCCCATCGCCGCGGCGTCGATGGCGCCCATCGAAGCAACCCGCCCTGGTCGCAGGAGTTCCGGGATCAGGCCGTGGTGGTCGGCGTGAAGGTGGGTCGCCAGGAAGTCGGTCTTCTCGAGGTCCACTCCGATCTCGTCGAGCCCCGCGGTCAGGACCTCCCGGCATTCGGGCCGGTTCATGCCCGTGTCGATGACGAGCCAGCGGTCGTCCTCGGCGAGGACGTAGCTGTTCACTTCCTTGAGGGGGTTCCGCGGGAGCGGTACGACGACCCGGTAGAGCGAGTCGAGGACCTTCTCGGCGACTGGTTCGGTCATGGGCGCGAAGGGTAGCAAGACGTTCGCGTTTCTGAGCGGCCGTTCACACGCGGAAGCCGACGACGGCGGCTATCTCTCGCTGGCGCCGATCCCCCGTCAGGAAGGTCATCCTTCCGGGTTCGGGCGCCAGATAGATCGCGTGGGCCACATGCCAGAGATCGGCGCCTCGTAGTCGGCCGACGGCGAGGACCCGTTCCATTTCCTGGGTCAGCGCCCGGTCGGGAAAGACCCACTCGATCCGTCCCAGTAGCGGAGGTACTCCGAAGGCCATCTCTCGGATCAACGCGGAACGGACCTCTGCCTCGAGGAGGTTGGAGGAGAGGAGCCGCCTGACTCCGTGGAGTCGGTCGACATGCCGCTCGTGTTCTTCTTCCCCGAGCGCGACGGCAACGACCAGAGAACTGTCGACGTACGCGGTCGTCAATCTTCCGCGCGCTCGTCGAGGAAGCGCTTCAGCGCGCCTGGGCGGTGCGCGATTGGTCTGATCGGTGCGTTGGGGTCTTGCGCCGGTACGAGGACTCCGCGCCGCTCCAGCTCCCGTAGACGCTCATCGAGAGTCTGCTTCTTCGGCGGAATCGGCCGAATCTCGGCCGCCGGTTCCCCGCGATAGGAGATGGTCACCGTCTTGCCCTCGCGCACCTGTCGGAGGACTTCCGAGAAGCGTGCCTTCGCTTCGTAGGTCGAGTAGGTGATCGTCATGGATTGACTCTACCTGACTAGTCAGACCAGGTGCAGCCGGGCGGCCCGCCGATTCGCCCGCGACCGGCTACGATTCGGCGTTCAGCAAGCCTGGCGCGGCAGAAGGTCCGGATGCCGGCGGGACGTCGGCGCACGCAGTTTCTGCCGCGCAGGCTCCCAGAGGAGACATGCGATGCCGCTGACCGAGAGCTACGTTCCCGCCGATACGAGTTCACCCGTCCTCGAAACGACCGTCGGCGGCATCCTGCGCGACGCCGCGGCCAGGGCCCCGGACACGGTAGCGCTGATCGAAGGCGTGCCGGGAGAGCGGCGAACCTGGACCTACGCCGAACTCCTGGCGGGCGCGGAGCGCGTCGCGCGGGCGCTCGCCGCCCGCTTCGAGAAGGGCGACCGGGTCGCCGTCTGGGCGCCGAACATCCCGGAGTGGGTGCTGCTCGAGTACGGCGCGGGCCTGGCCGGCGTGGTCCTGGTGACGGTCAACCCGGCCTATCAACCGAAGGAACTCGAGTACGTGCTGCGCCAGTCCCGGTCGTCCGGCATCTTCTACCTGCGCTCGTTCCGCGGCAATCCGATGGAGGAGTCTCTGAAGCAGGTGGCGGCCGGCCTGCCGGAACTCCGGGAGATCATCCCGTTCGACGAGTTCGAGGAGTTCCTGGCCTCGGCGCCGGACGACGTCGAGCTTCCCGACGTGAGTCCGGACGATCCGGTCCAGATCCAGTACACGTCGGGGACCACGGGTTTCCCCAAGGGCGCCTACCTCCACCACCGCGGGATCACGAACAACGCCCGTTTCGTCGCCGAGCGTCTGGGCGTCAGGCCCGGCGACGCCTACGTCAACCCGATGCCCCTGTTCCACACGGGCGGCTGCGTGCTGGGCGTCCTCGGTCCCTGCCAGCAGCAGGCGACCCTGGTCAACCTGGTCATGTTCGACCCCGGGCTCATGCTGGCGCTGGTCGAAGAGCTGAAGGCCACGCACCTGCTCGGCGTGCCGACGATGCTGATCGCGGTGATGGAGCATCCCGACTTCGCCAGCCGCGACCTGTCGTCTGTCCACACCGTCTGCTCGGGCGGCGCGACGGTGCCGGCCGACCTGGTACGCCGGATCGAGAAGACGCTCGGGGTGCAATTCTCGATCATCTACGGGCAGACCGAGGCGTCGCCCGGCGTCACGCTGATGAAGCCGGACGACAGCGAGGAGGACAAGGCGAACACGCTCGGTCCGGTGCTGCCGCAGACCGAGATGAAGGTGATCGACCCCGCGACCGGCGCCACGTTGCCGATCGGCGAACAGGGCGAACTCTGCTGCCGCGGCTACCTGGTCATGCTCGGGTTCTTCGAGATGCCGGACAAGACCGCCGAGACGATCGACGAAGACGGCTGGCTGCACACCGGCGACCTGGTGACGATGGACGACCGCGGTTACACCACGATCACCGGCCGGCTGAAGGACATGATCATCCGAGGCGGTGAGAACATCTACCCGCGGGAGATCGAGGAGCTGCTGTTCGAGCACCCGCAGGTCGCGGACGTCGCGGTCGTCGGCCTGCCGGACGAGCGCTGGGGCGAGATCGTCGGCGCCTTCGTCCGCGACGCGGACCCGTCGAACCCGGCGAGCGACGGCGAGCTCCACACCTGGTGCCGCGAGAATCTGTCGCCACAGAAGACGCCGAAGGCCTGGTACCGCGTCGACGAATTCCCGCTTACGCCGTCCGGCAAGATCCAGAAGTTCGTCCTGGTGGAGGAGTGGCGGAAGGGGGCCTACAGCGCGGCCTGAGATCTGACATGATCGCCGCTCTTCACGCAGACTTCCCGTCGCCGCTGCGCTGCTAGCGGCGGTTTCGCATGCAGGCTCTCAGATCCAACGTCGACGTTCGCTCGGAGCAGTTCAGGAAGAACCGCACCGACATCCTGGAACAGATCGAGCAGGTGAACGGCCTGCTCGAGCAGGTGGCCGGCGGCGGCGGGCCCGAGGCGATGAACCGCCTGCGGAGCCGCGGCAGGCTGCCGGTGCGCGAGCGCGTGGCGAACGCCCTCGACCGGGACAGCCCGTTCCTCGAGATCTCGCCGCTCGCGGCCTGGAACTCCTACTACACGGTCGGCTCCGGGTTCGTGCTCGGCGTCGGCGTGATCTCGGGGACGGAGTGCGTGATCCTCGGCCACGACCCGTCGGTGCGGGCCGGCGCCTTCAACGAGTTCAACTCGAAGAAGCTGATGCGCGGCCTGGAGATCGCGCGGATCAACCGGCTGCCCTACGTCCAGTTCGTGGAGTCCGCGGGCGCCGACCTGCGCGGCAACACGGGCGACGATCCGGACGCGCAGACGAAACGGACCCTCGGGCACTTCGCCGAGTCCGGACGCCTGTTCTACGAGATCTCCGAACTCTCCAAGATGCGGATTCCGACGGTGTCGATCGTCTTCGGCGCCTCGACCGCGGGCGGCGCCTACCAGCCCGGGATGAGCGACTACAACATCTTCGTCAAGAACCAGGCGATGGTCTCGCTCGGCGGTCCGCCCCTGGTCAAGATGGCGACAGGTGAGGACGCCGAGCCGGAGAGCATCGGCGGCGCGGACATGCACTGCCGCGTCTCGGGACTGGGCGACTACCTGGCGCAGGACGAGATGGACGGTATTCGCCTCTGCCGAGACGTGATCGCCCACCTGAACTGGCGCAAGGAAGGTCCCGGTCCGAGCCTGCCGCCCGACGACCCGGTGCTCGATCCGGAGGAACTGCTTGGCCTCGTCTCCCGGGACCTGCGCTCCCCGCTCGACATCCGCGAAGTGATCGGGCGGATCGTCGACGGATCGCGATTCGAGGAGTTCAAGCCGCTCTACGGGCCGACGATCGTCTGCGGCTGGTCCTCGATCCACGGCTATCCGGTAGGCATCCTGGGCAACAACGGCGCGCTGTTCTCCGAGTCGGCGGAGAAGGCGACCCAGTTCATTCAGCTCTGCAACCAGATCGACGTGCCGCTCCTGTTTCTGCACAACATCACTGGCTACATCGTCGGCACGGACTACGAGCAGGGCGGGATCACGAAGAACGGATCGAAGATGATCAACGCGGTGGCGAACTCGACCGTGCCGCACCTCTCGGTCATCGTCGGTGCCTCCTACGGCGCCGGCAACTACGGCATGAGCGGTCGCGCCTACGGCACTCGCTTCACCTACATCTGGCCGACCGCGAAGATCGCGGTCATGGGTCCGGAACAGATGGCCGGCGTGATGACGATCGTGACCCGAAGGGCGGCGCAGCGGCGCGGCATCGAGTTCGACGAGGAGGCCGACCGGAAGCGGGCGGCCGGCGTCATCCACTGGGCCGAGAAGCGCTCCTTGGGTCTCTATGCGACGTCCCGGGTTTCCGACGACGGGATGATCGACCCGCGCGACACCCGCACCGTGCTCGGTCTGTCCCTGTCGGCCTGCCACAGCCGGGCAGTCGAGGGGGCGAAGGGCTATGCAGTCTTCAGGATGTGAGCTGGGCGTGGTCCCTTCGGCTTTCCACGACCGCTCGCTGCGGCCCCAGGGCGCGCGATGCTTCTTTCGGCTTCAGGATGTGACGGCGGCGTGATCACCCGGCTTCTGGTTGCGAACCGCGGCGAGATCGCGCGCAGGATCTTCCGTTCGGCGCGCGACATGGGCATCGCGACGGTGGCGGTCTACGCCGACGGAGACGCCGATGCGCCCTTCGTGGCCGAGGCCGATGAAGCGATCGCACTCGACGGGCGGTCGCCGGCGGAGACCTACCTGGACATCGGCAAGGTGCTGGCCGCTGCGGCGCGCACCGGCGCCGACGCGGTGCATCCCGGCTACGGCTTCCTGTCCGAGAACGCAGACTTCGCCCGAGCCGTGACCGAGGCCGGGCTGATCTGGGTCGGCCCGTCACCCGAGGCGATCGCCGCGATGGGCGACAAGCTCTCGGCCAAGGAACTCATGCGAGAGGCCGGCGTGCCCACGCTTCAGGCGGTCGAACTTGGCGGCGGCGTCGACCTGGCCGCGGCGGCGGCGGAAGTGGGCTTCCCGGTCCTGGTCAAGGCGGCTGCGGGCGGCGGCGGCCGCGGCATGCGAGTGGTCGAGTCGGAAGCCGAGCTGGCCGGCGCCGTCGAGGGCGCGCGTCGCGAGGCGGCGGCCGCGTTCGGCGACGGCACCGTGTTTCTCGAGCGCTGGCTCGCCTCGTCGCGCCACGTCGAGATCCAGATCCTGGGCGACCTGCACGGCAACCTCGTCCACTGCTTCGAACGGGAATGTTCGATCCAGCGCCGCCATCAGAAGATCATCGAGGAGGCGCCGTCGCCGGTCGTGAGCGAGGACCTGCGCGCCCGCATGGGTGCCGCGGCGGTGGCCGCCGGACAGGCGATCGGCTACAGCTCGGCAGGCACGGTGGAGTTCCTGGTCGAGCAGCCGGCGGACGGCTCCGCTCCCACGGACTTCCGCTTCCTGGAGGTGAACACCCGCCTGCAGGTCGAGCATCCGGTCACCGAGGAGATCACCGGCCTCGACCTGGTCCGCGAACAGTTGCGGGTCGCTCAGGGGGAGCCTCTCGGTTTCGGCCAGGAGGACCTGGCGATCGGCGGCCACGCGATCGAAGCGCGGCTCTATGCCGAGGATCCGGCGAACGACTTCCTGCCCCAGACGGGACGGATCGAGCGCTGGCAGCCGGCCTCCGGATCGAACGCGCGCTTCGACTCGGGAGTCGAGAGTGGCAGCGATGTCGGCATCGAGTTCGATCCGATGCTGGCCAAGGTGATCGTTGGCGCGCCGAACCGGCGCGAAGCGGCGCTCCGGCTCGCCAGGGTGCTCGAGACGACGCGGATGCAGGGCATCCGGACCAACCGTGACTTCCTCGTCGCGACACTGCGGTCGCCCGAGTTCCTGGCCGGCGACACGACGACCGATTTCATCGAGCGTGTGGCCCCGGAACCCGTGCGGCTGCCGTCGGCCGACGAGGTGGTCGCCGCCGGGATCTGCGCGGCGATGGCCGCCCAGCACGATCGCAGGCAGGCGGCACGGATCCATCCGACGATCACGAGCGGCTGGCGCAACACGGTCATGCCCTACGAGCGGTCCGAGTTCGAAACCGGCGCCCGCGATGCGCTGCGCATCGAGTACCGGATCCAGCGCGACGGCCGGTTCGATACCCGCGCCACGTCGGGAGACGGCGAGCCGAGCCACCACATGGTCGAACTCCGGCGGCGCACCGGGGACGGTGTCGAGGTCGTCATCGACGGGCGCAGACTGCGGTCGACCGTCACCTCCTCGGGCGACCGCTGGCTCGTCCATGGCCCGGAGGGCGACGTCGAACTGCGCGAACTCCCTCGCTTCCCCGTCGCCGGCCTGGAGGCAGTCGCCGGCGGCCTGACCGCGCCGATGCCGGGCAAGGTGATCACGACCCACGCCGAGGTCGGGGACCGGGTCGAGTCGGGTCAGCTCCTCCTGGTTCTGGAAGCGATGAAGATGGAGCACCGGGTGACGGCGCCGGCGCCGGGCACGGTCTCGGAGTTCCGTGTCGCCGAGGGCGAGCAGGTCGGGAACGGCGAGTTGCTCGTCGTGATCGACGAGGACGCCGCTTAGGTCGCGGGGCGTTGACGCGAGGAGGATCTGCATGTCGAACCAGCCCGGTACGGAGTGCACGCTCTACGAGGTCAGGAGCGGCGCCGCCTGGATCACGCTGAACCGCCCGGAACGGCGGAACGCCCTGTCGCCGACGCTGGTCACGGAGGTTTATGACCACCTGGCCGCGGCGCAGGCCGACGACAGCGTCCGCTCGATCGTCATCACCGGCGCCGGCAAGGGCTTCTGCTCTGGCGCCGATCTCAAGCGGCAGCCGGGCGAGAGCGAGCCGGAGAGGATCGTGCCCTACCCGGAAGTGCTGACCGCGATCTGGGAGGGCGAGAAGCCCGTGATCGCCGCGGTGAACGGTCATGCCTTTGCCGGCGGCCTGGGCATGGTCGCGGCCTCGGACCTCGTGATCACCGCCGAAGAGGCGATGTTCAGCTTCAGCGAGGTGCGGATCGGCGTCATCCCGGCGATCATCGCCGTCGTCTGCCTGCGCAAGCTGGGACCGCACCACGGCATGCGGCTGTTCCTGACCGGCGACCGGTTCAGCGGCCGCCAGGCGGTGGAGTACGGCCTCGCCCACAAGTCGGTGCCGCGCGACGAGCTGATGGCGACGGTCCAGGAGGAGATCGACGCGATCAACCTGGGCGGCCCGAACGCGGTCGTCGAGTGCAAGAAGCTGGTGCGGGCGGTCCCCGACATCTCGCTCGCCGAGGGCTTCGAGCTGACCCAGGGCTGGAGCCGCCGCATGTTCCAGAGCGAGGAGGCGGCTGAGGGCATGGCGGCCTTCCGCGAGAAGCGCAAGCCGAGCTGGGCGGCGGCTGTCGGGTCCGGTGGAGAGTCCTCGTGACGATTCAGATCTACCATTGTCAGGGCGCCCGCTCGCTGCGTGCCGTGTGGACGCTGGAGGAGATGGGCATCGACTACGACCTGCACGTCCTGCCTTTCCCGCCGCGGGTGTTCAAGAAGGACTACCTGGGCACCAACCTTCTGGGCACGGTTCCCTACATGATCGACGGCGACGTTCACATGACGGAGTCTTCGGGGATCGCGAAGTACCTGGTCGACCGCTACGGTCCGACGCCGCTGGCCGTCGACGTGGACGACCCGGAGTACGGCGCGTACCTCAACTGGCTGTTCTACAGCGACGCGACGCTGACCTTCCCGCAGACGCTGTTCCTGCGCTACACACGGCTGGAGCCCGAGGAGCGGAGGGTGCCGCAGGTCGCGGAGGACTACCGCCGGTGGTTCCTGGGCCGGTTGCGGCTGGTCGAGTCGGCGACCTCGGACGGCCGTGACTTTCTGTGTTGCGACCGCCTCACGATCGCCGACATCTGCGTCGGCTACGGCCTGAAGTTGGCGGAGTCGCTCGGCATCGACGACTTCGGCGAGAACGTGCGGCGCTACTGGACGCGGCTGCAGGAAGTCCCCTCGTACCAGCGGATCCGAGAGGTCTGAGGCGCGGCTGCGGTGAGACGGCGTCGGCTGGACACGCCTGAGCTGGCGCCGGATGGCCGTCCCTGCGGCCGCTCGCGCTCTCCGGGAGGATGGGAAGGCGGCGCTCGCTTCGGTCGGCTGCGCTGCGAGAGGTCGGAGGTCTCTGGAACAAGTAGGCAGTCGCTCGCCTCCAGCCCGCTGGGACGGCCATCCGGTGCCAGCCCAGGCTGGACGGCGTCGGCGGTCCAGGGCCGCTTGGCTGGCGGTGTCTGGGCTCGGCGTTTCGTTGTCGGCTTGGCTGGGCTTGCCGCGGCTTTGGTGGTGGGTTGTGGGCCTAGGCAGAACCTGCCTACTCCCGAGCAGCCGATCGCGTACGACCACCAGGTTCATATCGAGGCCGGGTTGGAGTGCGTTCGTTGCCATCGGGGTGCTGAGGAGGGGGTTCATGCGGGGATGCCGTCGGTGCAGTCCTGTGCGGGTTGTCATCGGCGGGAGATTCCGGATCACCCTGAAGTCCAGAAAGCGATGCTCGCGAATGAGAACCGGGAGCCGATCCTGTGGGCGAAGGTGAATGTCATTCCCGATTCGGCGATGGTGCACTTCAACCATCGGGCGCATGCCCGGGCCGGTATCGAGTGCCTGACTTGCCACGGCGATGTGGCTTCGATGACGGTGGCGGAGCCGGTGCGGAATGTGGCCGACATGGGCTGGTGCGTCGAGTGCCACCGCGAGAACGAGGCCAGTGACGACTGTCTGGCGTGCCATCGGTGAGGACGGGATGAGCAGCGGCAACGGCAAGCGCGGCGAACCGCGGGTGACGATCGGACGGCGGGACTTCTTCAAGGTCTACGCCTCGGCCGGGGTGGCGGTGCTCCAGGGCTGCCGGCGGCGTGACCAGGAGCTGATCGAGTCACCGGTGCGGCGGAGCACGGCTCTGCCCGGCGCCTCGGTGTGGCGGCGGTCGATCTGCGAGCAGTGCGGCGCCGGTTGTGAGATCGAAGTGCGAACGGTCGACCGGCTGGCGAAGAAGATCGAGGGGTTGCCCGACGGCTTCGTCAACGCGGGCGGCGTCTGCGCGCTGGGGCACTCGGCGCTGCAGGAGCTGTATCACCCGGACCGGGTGACGGAGCCGATGCGACGGGGGTCCTCGGGCGAGTTGGAGCCTGTCTCGTGGGAGGAGGCGCTCGAAACCGCGGCGACGGCGATCGCGGCCGCGCCGGATGCGACAACTGTTGTCGCGGGCGCGCCCTCGGGACCACTCCTCGGCTTGTGGCGGCGCGTCGCGGCGACGGTCGGTGCACCGCCGCCGGTTCACTGGCAGCCTGCCGACGGGATCGTCGAGCGGGAGGCCGCGCGGCTCGCGTTCGGCGAATCGACTCGCCCGGCCTACGACCTGGCGCGGTCCGATTACGTCGTGTCCGTCGGCGCTCCCTTCCTCGACCGCTGGCGCAGCCCCGTCCACTTCGGCGCCGCGTGGGCCGAGTTGACCGCCGACCGGCGCGGCAAGCTGGTCCAGGTCGAGGCGCGGCACTCGCTGACCGCGGCCAACGCCGACGAATGGCTGCCGGTCCGGCCGGGCAGCGAGGGTGTGCTTGCGCGCGGCCTGGCCGGTTTGCTGATGGCCTCCGGGAAGTTCCCGGAAGATGCGCGCGCGGCCTACGAGGCGCTCTACGCCGAAGCGCCGCCCGACCTCGCGGCGACTGCCGAGCGCTGCGGTATCGATGCCGGCCGGATCGAGCGGCTCGCCGCCGAGCTTGCCCGCGCCCGCCGGCCGCTGGTGATGGCCGGCGGATCGGCGTTCGAGGGTGAGAGCGGCGTCGCTGCGGGTGCCGCGGCGCTCGCGCTCAACCTGCTGCTGGGCGCGGTGGGCCGCGACGGCGGCGTCTTCGCCGGCATCGACTTCGGTTTCGAAGACCGGCTGGCCGGTGAGGCCGCCGCGGCGTTGCCGCCGGCGGCGCTGGCCGACCGGCTGGCCGGGGAAGGCGAGTCGGGCGTTCTCGTCGTGTCGGAGGCCGATCCGCTGCACGGAGTGCCGGGCCTCGAGGCCGCCTTCGAGCGCGCCGGCACGGTTGTCGTTCTCTCCGCCTTCTTCGACGACACCACGTCGCGGGCCGATGTCGTGCTGCCGGTGCAGACGGACCTTGAGCGCTTTCAGGCGGTGGAACCGGACCCCGTGCGCGGCGTTCCGGCCCTGCTCATCGCCTCGCCGACGGTGGCGCCGCGCGGCGAGGCGCGGCATCCCGGCGACGTGGCGCTGGCCCTGGCCGCGGCCGCGGGCAGTGCTCTGCCCTGGCCCGGCTTCCAGGAGGCGGTCGAGTCGGCGCTGAGCGGCGCCTTCGCGGCGACGAGGGCGGCCGGCGGCGGTGCGAGCGGCCCGGTCGCCCTGCCGGCGTCGCTGGTCGCCGGCGCGCTGAACGCCCGCCAGTTCGTGCGCCGGACGACGGATGCCGGCGGCCTGGTCGGCACCGAGGAGATGCGGCGCGCGCCTGCCGGGCCGGCTTCGGGCGACGCGGACGAGGCGCCGGGCCCGATTCCCGATCCGGCTTCGCTGCCGGCGCCGGCCGCTCCGGTGGGGGTCGAGGCCTTCACGCTGATTCCGTTCGAGTCGCTGAAGCTGGCCGATGGCCGCGGCGCCAACCGGCCGTGGCTGCAGGAGTTGCCGGACCCGTTGTCGACCGTCATGTGGGGGTCGTGGGTAGAGGTGGCAACTGCCGACGCGGACCGGCTGGGCATCCGCACGGGCGACATCGTGCGGCTGACCGGAACCGCGGCCGAGATCGAACTGCCGGCGATCGTGCTGCCGACGGTGCGGCCGGGCTCCATCGGCGTGCCGGTCGGCGGCGGCCATGCGGACTACGGCCGCTACGCCCGAAGGCGCGGCGTCAACGTGAACGCCCTGCTCGATCCGGACCGCCGGGTGGCCGGCGCCGGCGCGTTCGCCCGGGGGGACCTCAGGGTGCGCGTCGAGAGGCTGCGCCGGCCGCGCCGCAGCGAACGGCCGGTGATCTACGGCCGCGGCCTGCGCCAGGCCGAGGAGATACCGGTCGGCTGGGCGCCGCATGACTCCGGCCCGGCGCACGCGGCGTTGCCGGAAAGCGGCTTCGTGCGCCGACTCGGCCATCCCCGGCGCGCGGCGGCCGCGCCGACCCGTGAGGAGAAGGCATGACGCGTTGGGGCATGGCCATCGATCTCGACCGCTGCACTGGCTGCGAGGCCTGCGTCGTCGCCTGCGCGGCGGAGAACAACATCCAGACCGTCGGCGAGGAACAGGCCCGCGAGGGCCGGGCGATGCACTGGTTGCGGATCGAGCGCTACTACGAGGGCGAGTTCCCCAACGTTCGCACGCGGTTCATGCCGGTGCTTTGCCAGCAGTGCGGAGCGGCACCCTGCGAACCGGTCTGCCCGGTCTACGCCACGTACCGCAACCCGGAAGGGCTGAACGCGATGGTGTACAGCCGCTGCATCGGCACGCGGTTCTGCGCCAACAACTGCCCGTACACGGTGCGCGTCTTCAACTGGTTCGACGCCGAGTTTCCGGCGCCGCTCGATTCCCAGTTGAACCCGGACGTCAGTGTCCGCCCCGGCGGCGTGATGGAGAAGTGCACCTTCTGCGTCCAGCGCATTCAGGCCGGCAAGGACGAGGCGGCTCAGGAGGAGCGTGAGGTCGCGGACGGCGAGATCAAGACGGCCTGCCAGCAGTCGTGTCCGACGAAGGCGATCGCGTTCGGCGATCTGGAGGATCCGGACAGCGAGGTGTCCAGGTGGGCCGAGTCGCCCCGGGCCTTCAGCCTGCTGGGCGATCTCGATACGCGCCCCGGGGTCGTCTACCTGAGCGGTACGGAATGGCGGGAGCCTGCCGAGTGACGGATCGGCCCCAGGCCTCGGCCAGGGCACTCGACGGCGAGTTGCTCGGCCGCCTCGACCGGCGCCGTTCGGGCCTGCTCGTCGGCTCGCTCGCCAGCGGCGTCCTGGTCCTCGTCTTCTTCTACTGCTGGGGCTACCAGATCGCGAACGGCATCGGCGTCACCGGCATCAACCGGCCGGTGTTCTGGGGCTTCTACATCATCAACTTCGTCTTCTGGATCGGCATCAGCCACGCCGGCACGCTGATCTCGGCGATCCTGCGGGTGACCAAGGCGGAGTGGCGACGGCCGGTCACCCGTTCGGCCGAGGCGATCACCCTGTTCGCGCTCGCGATCGGCGGCCTCTTCCCGCTGATCCACCTCGGCCGGGTGGCGATCTTCTACTACATGATCCCGTACCCGAACAGCCGGATGCTGTGGCCGAACTTCCGTTCCCCGCTGGTGTGGGACATCGCCGCGATCACGACCTACATCATCGGTAGCGCCCTGTACCTGTTCCTGCCCCTGATCCCGGACGCGGCGGTCATGCGGGACCGCGCGGCGGCTGGCCTCAAGAAGCGCTTCTACGCGGTTCTGGCTCTCGGCTGGCGCGGCACGGCCCAGCAGTGGCACAGCCTGGAGTGGGGGATTCGCATCCTGGCGGTCGCGATCATCCCGGTGGCGGTCTCGGTCCACACGATCGTGTCCTGGGACTTCGCGATGACCCAGACGCCGGGCTGGAAGAGCACGATCTTCGGGCCGTACTTCGTCGTCGGCGCGATCTTCTCGGGGATCGCGGTGCTGATGATCGCGATGGCGCTGCTCCGGCGCGGCCTCGCGCTCGATCGCTTCCTGACCGACCGGGTCTTCAACAACCTGGGGCTTCTCTTCGTGACGATGTCCCTGGTCTGGGGTTACTTCACATTCGCGGAGCACCTGACCGTCTGGTACAGCGGCGATCTGTTCGAGAAGAACGTGCATCATGTCCTGCTGCATGGGGACTTCGCGGTGCCGTTCTGGACGATGGTCGTGGTGAATCTCGTCATTCCGGTGGCAGTGCTCTCCTTCCCGCGGGGGCGGCGGCCGCTGCCGACCGCGCTGGTCGGCTGCGGCGTGCTGGTCGGCATGTGGCTTGAACGGTTCCTGATCGTCGTGCCAGCCCTTTCGACGCCGCGGCTGGCCTACAGCATCGGCGACTACCTGCCGAGCTGGGTGGAGCTCGGGATCATGATCGGAGCGATCGGCGTCTTCGCCTGCCTGTACTTCACCTTCACCCAGTTGCTGCCGATCGTCTCCGTGTGGGAGATGCGGGAAGGCTGGCGCCACGCGGCGGGTGGCGGCGAGAGCGGGCAGCCTTCCGGGGCCGCGCCGGCGTCCCCGGCGGCTGCGTCACCGGTGGCCGGAGGAGGGGCTGCATGACCAGGGCCGCCCAGGACCATCTCGTCGAAGCCGCGTTCGAGAGCGTCGAGGACGTGCGGTCCGCCGTCGAAGCCGCGCTCGAGTCGGGGGTTGCAGCCTCGCAGGTCGAAGTGCGCAGCCCGGCGCCGCTGGAGGAAGACGAACTGCCGCTGCCGAAGCCGAAGTCCCGGGTGCTGCTGTTTGCCCTTGCCGGTGCCGTCCTTGGCGGCCTGACCGCCTTCGGCCTGGCGGCCGGAACCGCGCTGGCCTACCCGCTGCCGACCGGCGGCATGTCGATTGTCGCCGGGCCGCCGGTCGGCGTTGTGACCTACGAGGGCACCGCGCTTGGGCTGATCATCATGACGGTCCTGCGGGTGCTTTGGGAAGGCGGGTTGCTCCCTGGCCGTGCGATCCGGGGTGGCCGCGGCCGGGCTTCGGAGCTGGATCACCACGTCGCCAACGGCCGGCTGCTGTTGCGGGTTCACGGCTTGAGCGAGGAGCAGGCCGGCAGGCTGCGCGGCTTGAGTCGTGCTTCCGCGGTGGAGGTGGTTTAGGGCCCGACGCCTCGCCCCTTTGAGACGCCGGACCCTTGCCGTCCGTTTGCCCTTGAGAGGGCTCGCGAACGGCCACAGCTCCTAAAACTCGAAGCGGACGCCGGCCTCGAATCGGCGCGGCTGCACGTAAGCCGTGGCTGCGTCCAGAGCCAGGCCGCCTGCACAACCTTCGACTCTCGTGCAGACCGTGGTCACCTGCTCCTCGTCGAAGACGTTGAAGACAGCCCCGATCAGCTCGAAGCGAAGGGCGCGTCCGAAGGTGAAGGCCTTCGACACCTGGACGTCCATGCCGTAGCGGTCGTTCGCTTCCCTGCTGCCGCGTCGCTCCGTGAAGATCCGGCCGTACACGTCGGAAGCTTCTGTCGGCGCGTAGACGCCCGCGGACGACCAGAAACCCTCGAAGGCCAGGGAGAAGTCGAGCGGAAGATCGACGAAGCCGTTCACCTTGACCCGGTGCCTGCGGTGGTCCGAGAGATAGCCATAGGTGTTCTGGAAGTGGTCCGGATAGATGTCGTAGTCGACGCCGGCGTTCTGCGTGTACCCGATGTTCCCTTCGGACTCCGAGTTCGTGTACGAAGCCAGAATGTGGATCCAGTCCGCGAAGCGGGACTCGAAGTCGAGGACGAAGCCGCTGTAGTCGCGTACCAGTCCCGGCAGGTTCGCCATCGCGTAGAAGTCGCAATCCGCCCCGGCGGCCGGCACCGGCAGGTTGCCGTTGCAGGTGTCTTCGAAGATGTCCAGGGTCTCCTTGGTGATGTAGGTCAGGCCGATTGACGTGCGTCGGGTCAGTTCCCGCTCGACACCGACGCTCCACTGGTCGGCATAGGTGGGTTCGAGGTCCGGCGAGATCGTGCTCGGTGTGCTCGAGAACACCCTGTTGTAGAACCAGCCGTTCGGGTCGAAGCCCGCCGGGTCGGCGATCCAGTTCGAGACAGTCAGGCCGCCGACGGTCCGTTCGCCGGGGTAGGCGTCGCGGCAGTTCGCGCCGAGTTGGGGCCGGAACGACGAGCAGGAGAGCCAGCGAACCGTCGGAAACTGATTGACCCTGGCGAAGCTCGGCAACGTGAGGGCGTTCGGGTGCATGAAGCGGCCCCAGTTTGCGCGAGCGACCGTCCTCGCGTCGCCGCCGATATCCCAGGCGATCCCGAATCGCGGCTGCAGCTTGGACAGATCCGCCACTTCGTCGCCGATGTCGTTCTCGAACGCGACCTGATCGTGGCGCAGACCGAGCTTGAGCGTCAGGTTCTCCAGCACGCGCCAGGTGTCCTGAAGGTACGCGGTGAACTGAGTTCCGTCGTTCTCGGCCGGCGACGCGATGGGCGAGTAGAGGAGTGTGTAGGGCGCGCCGAAACGGTCGCCAAAGGAGTAGCCGCCGCCAGTGGCGTTGTTCTGGGTGGCGAAGAAGTTGCTGGCGTAGTCAACGCCCACTTCGACTTGGTGGTCGCCCGCGGCGCCGTCGGTGAACCAGATCAGATTCGTCGTCAGGTCGTCCCGGTCGCGGGTCGAGAACTGCTGGTTCGTGTAGTTCACCGAACGGGAGCCGTCGCCCCACGAGTCGACGTGGCCGATCGTGTCGAAGTCTCGGCTCTGCGGGAACGAGTTCAGCTCGCCCCGGACCGTCCCGGCCTTGATGTGCCACTGCAGGTTCGGGGTCAACAATCCGAGCGCGTCCAGGCCGAGGATGGTCTTCGGCTGCTCCTGGAAGCGCGTGGCCTCCGGGGCCACGGAGCGAGAAGCGTTGGCGTTGGTGATCGTTGCGTCTTCGCCGATGTAGCGGCCGGTGAGCTGCCACTCCGGGTCGACCTGCCATGTCAGCTTGCCGTTGAGGTTCATGCCCTCGAAGTCGCGGGTGGCCGGCGACTCGGTGGGGGTGTTCTTCGACCGCACCGGGTTGGCCGCCGCGAAGAACCAGAGTTCGTCCCGCTGGATCGGACCTCCCAGCGTGGCGGCCGTTTCCTGGAACTCGACGACGTTGTCGTCCGTGTCGAAGTGTTCGCCGCTGGTGTTGAAATCGGTGTCGCGGTAACGCACGTCCAGAGTGCCCGAGAAGGCGTTGCCGCCGGACTTCGTGACGACGTTGACCACGCCGCCGGTCGCGTTCCCGTAGCGGGCCTCGAATCCGCTCGTCTCGAAGTTGATCTCCTGGATCGTGTCGAAGTTCATATTGATGTTCCAGGTCGCGGTGACCGGATCGGTCGTGTTCACGCCGTCGACGACGAAGGAGTTCTCGCCCAGAGTGGATCCGAAGACGTTCGGGTTCGAGCCACCCGCGACCCCGCCGACGTCGGTCAGCACACTCTGGTAGCTCCGGTTCGCCGAGCCGATGGAGGCCTTCTTCAGGTACTCGGCGCCGAACGTCTGCGAGGTCGATACCTGCTCGGGATCGACTACGGGCGTTTCGGCGACGACCATCACTTCTTCGCCGAACTCACCTAAAGGCATCGAGAAGTGGATTTCCGTGACGCGGTTCAACCGGACCTCGACTTCGGTCCGTTGCTGCGGGATGAAGCCATCCAGCGTGGCTTCGACGGTGTAGACGCCCGGCGGAAGACTTGGGAAGCTGAAGCCTCCCTCAGGGTCCGCGAAGTCCGTTCGGGAACCCATGAGGTTCGGCGAGTTGACGGTTACGGTGACGCCGGGAAGCGGGGCGCCCTCGGCGTCCATGACCTGGCCGGCAAGCCGGCCGGTGAGCTGCGCGGCCGCAGGGGCGGCGAGGAAAGCAAGCGCCAGGGCGGCGCATAGGCCGAGGATCACGCTTCGGCTCAGGCCGGCACGGTTTCCTCGGTGGTTGCGTTGAAGATGTGACACTAGGGAAAGTCCCTCCTGGTTGCGGGGCACAAGGGCCCTGAGCAAGGCGGGTGCCAGCCGTTGTGGCGAGGGCCGGACGAGCACCCCGCCAGGCCGTTTGGTGTTGTTTTCGCGCGGGTTTCTTCAGTTTGGGCGTTGGTCGGCTCTCGGTCGCCCCGAGGTGGCAATTCACCGTACTGGACGGATCTCCTACGAGTCGCTGGATCCGGCGGATCCAGAATTCGGCCCCCGGATTCCGGTTCTTGAATCGGGCGGCGACCGGACCAATCCCGCGTGGGGCGGCTTGTGGCGTCCTCCGGCCGCCTGCGATAGCTTCGCGGCCTCAAATCACAGAGCCCTCTAACTGGGAGAAGGAGCAAGCGAGCCATGCCCGATCTCGACCCGTTCGGCATCGACGCCGAGTTGTACGACCTTTCGATGTCCGATGCAGCGAAGCCGCTTCTGACGAAGGTCAAGAGCTTCATGGCCGACTACGTCGAGCCGATCACCGAGGAGTACTACCGACGGGGCGAAGGGCGTGAGGACCGCTGGAGCTACGGCGAAGGCCAGTTGGAGTTGCTCGATGGCGCCAAGGCGAAGGCCAGGGAGATGGGACTCTGGAACTTCTTCCTGCCGGACGCGGAGACGGGCGAGGGTCTGAAGAACCTCGATTACGCCTACATCGCCCAGGAACTGGGCAAGAACCCGCTCGCCTCGCAGTGCATGAACTGCAGCGCGCCGGACACCGGCAACATGGAGGTTCTCGAGCGCGTTGGTACGGAGGAGCAGAAGGAGAAGTGGCTCGTTCCTCTGCTGAACGGCGAGATCCGCTCCTGCTTCGGCATGACGGAACCGAATCTGGCTTCGTCCGACGCCAAGAACATCGGCACCCGCGCGACGCTGGACGGCGACGAATGGGTGATCGAGGGAGAGAAGTACTACATCTCCGGCGCCGGCGACCCGCGCTGCAAGATCATGATCTGCATGGTGAAGACGAGCCCGGGCGGGCCTGCCCACCGCCAGCAGTCCCAGATCCTGGTGCCGATGGACACCCCGGGCGTGAACGTCCTGGGGCCGATGAAGGTCTTCGGGCACGACCACGCGCCGCACGGCCACATGCACATCAAGCTGGACAACGTCCGCGTGCCGAAGGAGAACATCCTCCTCGGCGAGGGCCGGGGCTTCGAGATCTCGCAGTTGCGGCTCGGGCCGGGCAGGATCCACCACTGCATGCGGTCCGTGGGCCAGGCCGAGAAGGCGCTCGATTTGATGGTCCAGCGTGGCATGTCCCGCGAGGCCTTCGGCCGGCCGATCATCCAGCTCGGCAAGAACATCGAGCTCGTGTCGCGCGCCCGGATCGATATCGAGGCGATGCGCCTCATGGTGCTGCGCGCCGCCAAGGCGATGGACGTGCTCGGCAACCGCGAAGCGCGGGTCTGGGTCCACGCGGTCAAGGCGATGGTCCCCGAGCGCACCTGCCAGATCATCGACCAGGCGATCCAGATGCACGGCGCCACCGGCGTCTCCCAGTGGACTCCGCTCGCCGACATGTACACCGGCCAGCGGACGCTACGCATCGCGGACGGGCCGGACGAGGTCCATCACCTCGTCGTCGGCCGCGCCGAGCTGCGGCGGTACACGGAAGAGAGCGCCGCGAACTAGCCAAGCGCGTTGCGACATCGGTTACACCCGCCTTGGCGAGCGCCGGAAGGCCGTCCCAGCGGTCGCTCGCGCTTGTTCGGACGATGAGAGGTCGGCGCTCGCTGCGGTCGGCTGCGCTCCGGTTGGGCGCCAGTCGATGTAGGGCATCGGCCGTCGCTTGCCGACAGCCCGCTGGGACGGCCTTCCGGCGATCGCCAAGGCTGGAGGTCGTCTACGTGGCGTCCCGGCGGCCCGCGGTTCTGGCTCGTGCACCGAAGAGGAAGTTAGAGTCCTGCGTACAGTGACTTTCGAGGGATCCCGAATGCGTAGAGAATCGCGAAGCGACCGACAGCGGCAGGATCACCGGCCCTTCAAGTCGGTCGCCGAAGTTCAGGACTTCTTTCGGCAGTGCGATACGGGTCAGGCTCCCGGCGTTGAACCGAATTGGGAGGAGCACCTGGTAGTGATCCAGGAATCGCGGAGTCTCGGCAAGTCCGAGAACTGAGTCTAGGTTGCTGGCGGTGTTTCGGCTGGCCGGCGGGAGGATCCGGACGAGGCGGTCGCCGCCTTACTTCACGTACACCGGATTCGAGTAGATCCACGTCCGCCACTCGCCGTCGACTTCCAGCCAGCCTTCGACTCGGTAGACGCCGGGTTGGTCGAGAGTGTGAGTGAGGGATCGAGCTTCGGTGACGGCGATCTCCTCGCCGTTGCGGATGAGGCGGATGGTTGCGGGCAGGGGGAAGAGGGCCGTGAGCTCGGCCGGCTTACCGGCTTGGAGTGTCCATTCCTCGCCCATGAGAGCGGTCGGTCCTTCTCCTTCGGTGACGTAGAAGGAGAACCCCGTCGGGTCGGCGAGCCAGTCGTGGGCGACGTAGACGTGCCCGGCGGCGACGGCTGCGCGGATCGATGCTTCGTCTAGCGCCGGCGCGAGGATGTGGGTGGTCGAGTTCCGCATCGACACCCAATAGGGGTCGAGGTCGTAGCGGCCGATGAGGTCACCGGGTTCGTGGCCGCGGACGAGTTCGGGGATCCGTGGCGCATCGGCGGTGGTCAGGACCCTCATCTCGTCCGGGTCGTCGACGATCGTGCCGACGCGGACGGAGTCGTCGTCGACCTTGATCACGACGAAGACCTGGTTGTGGTGGCAGTCGTTCGCGTTGACTCCGACGATCCGGCGGCGGACGGTTTCCCGGTCCCACTTGTCGAGGTAGAGCGCGGGGTAGTCGAACTGGGCGCCGAAGACCTCCTCGGGGTACAGCTCGACGGCGCGGGCCAAGGCCTTCGACTGGTCCGGATCGACGATCCAGCTGACCAGAGCGCGCATTGAATCGCCGTCGTCGAGGGCGTCGGCGTGGCGATTGTAGATCTCCGTGCCGGTCAGGCCGTCCATCGGATGGTCGAGCCGCTCCTCGACATGGGAGAGGAAGGCCATGCCGGCACCGCGGTTCACCTGGCGTAGCAGGGTGCCGGCGTCGGCGCTCATGTGCTCGACGACCGACTGCTCGGGGTGGATCAGGAAGCCGTGGGCCTCCGAGCCGGGGATGAACAGGACGCCGTCGCGGAGTCCGCGCCAACCGTCCATGAAGTCGCGCGGCGGCCGGTAGTGGTCGGAGAGGAAGACGACATCGACATCGACTCGCCCGGCGTCCCGGAGCAGCTCCTCAGGGGTGCCGCCGGTGTGATTCGAGTCGCCGGCGTGGGCGTGGAACACGCCGCGGTAGTCGTTGAGGCCGGGCAGCGCCGGCGGCGGTTCGACCGCCGCGCGCAGCCGTTCGACATCGGCGTGGGCCGCCGCCAGGCGCTCCGCGGACAGGCGCTCGAGCGTCGTCCAGCGTCGCGCCGGCGGTTCGCCCGGCGCTGGCTCCTGAGTCTGACTCCAGGCGGCCGCCGCGGCCAGCAGGCCGCAGACGCCAACCTGGAGCCGCAGCCTCACAAGGAGTAGACCCTGGCGGCTGTCCGGTAGAACATCATGTCCTGCTCGTCGTCCGGGAATCCGGCGGCGATCTTCTTCAGCGCGTTGTAGAGCGCGTGGTAGGAGATCGAGAGCTTGTCCACCGGGAAGTTGCTCTCGAACATGCAGCGCTCCGGGCCGAAGCAATCGATCGTGTGCAGGTAGTAGCGGCGGTGGCCGGCGACGAGCTCGTCCGAAGTCGCGGGGGTGGCGCGCTCGCTCCAGCCGAAACCGTTGTCGGGCATCGCCAGGCCGCCGATCTTGGCGACGACGTTGGGACACTCCGCGATCTCGGCGATGTCGTCCTTCCAGGCCTCGAAGATCTCCTCGCGCTTGTCCGCGTAGGGACCGACGCCCAGCGGCGTGCCGAAGTGGTCGAGGATCATCGTCGTCCCGGGCACGGCTCGCGCCAGGTCGGCGAAGTCGCGGTTCTGGTGGTGGTAGTGCCAGGTGTCGAAGGTCAGGCCGCGCTGTCCCAGCACCGCCATGCCACGGCGGAAGTCGTCGCGGGCGTAGAGACCTTCGGGCGCCCGGCCGGCTATCCGCAGGGCTTCGGGATGCGGGTCGCGGGCGCCGGAGTGGCGGATCCCCCGGAACAGCCCGTTGCCGGCATCCTCGTGGGCGTCGAGCACTTCCGCCACGCCTTCGCCCAGGGTCAGGTTCGCGTGACTGACGATGCCGGAGATCGTCGCACCGTCCCCCTCGGCGGAGGCGGCGGCAGCCTCCGCCACGAACTCGGTCTCGCCCACGCACCGCAGATGCTCGGGACCGTCCTCGCGGTAGCAGGCCCGGCACTCGACGAACACGGTCTTCTCGACATTGTGGCTCTGGCCGTCGGAACCGATTGCCTCCGTGTCGCCCCAGAGGTCCTCCAGCAGGTAGTCGCCGGTGGGGCGGCGCCAGAGGTGGTGATGCGGATCGACGATCCGGCGTGGCGGGTCGACCGTCTCTTCCTGGATCTGGGCGAGCCACTCGGGCGTGCCGGGAGCGGGTGCTGACATGGCGCCTCCTGTGTCGTTTCGGGCGTTACCGTAGCAGCCGGCTCTGGCGCGGGAGAGCGAATCCGGAGGCCAGCGCTTCGCGCTGGATGCCGGCGAGGACGCCGGCGCACCCGGTTTCTTTCGCGCGGGCTCTAGTGCTTGTAGTCGCGGTGATGCTGGGCCAGCAGATCGCGGCCGAAATCGCCTTCGAAGTCGCGCCAGACGGTGTGGCTGTGGTTTGCGCGGTTCTGGACGTTGTCGTACTCGATGACGAAGTCGGGCGCTTGGACCCGGTAGTAGTGGGGCGCGCCGGGCTCGGCCGGACCGATCCAGGCGAAGTGGATCGCGTCGCCGGCCGCCTCGACCTGGGCGCGGCGCTTCTCGGCCAGGTCCGGCGGCACGTTGCCGGCGTACTCCTCGATCAATGCGTCGAGGAGCTTCCGCTGGTCGGGCCGGAGCGCGCTCGCGAGCAGACCCTGAGCCTCTTCGGGCGTCACACGCGGCTGGTTCGACGTGAAGATGTCGCGGGGCGCTTCGTCGCCGATCACGGCCTGCTTGCGCTGGTCGTCGTCGAGGGAGTCGAGCAACGCCCGGGCGAGGTCCTCTTCGCGACCCAGGGCGCGCAGCCCCTCACGCGGGCCGCTCGGAACGCGGTGCGGATTGGCGCCCAGGAACAGGGGCGTGGAGGCGGTCGCCTCGCCGGCGACGACGGTGAAGTTGAGCGACACATGGTGCCCCTCGAAGCTCCAGCCCCAGTCGCCGTCTTCACTCGGTTCGCCGAAGAACGTCACGTGGTAGCGGAGCGGATCCCGCATCGACGTGAAGCGGTTGGCGCCGGCCGCTTCCTCGAGCCTGCGCAGGACGGATTCCAGGCTCATCACGGTGGTCGTCTTGCCGTAGCCTGTGCGGCTGAGCGATGCGCTGAGCAGGGCGTGAAGCAGGTGGTGCTGCGCCGGGTCCATGTCCAGCATCGAGAGGCCCTTTCGCTCCTTCGGGATGAAGTGCCAGTCGACGCGTTCGGCGCCGTCGAAGTCGAGCATGACGGTCGCGCGCTGGTCGTCGCTCAGGGCGGCGAGCAGGTTGTTTGCCGCCGAGGCCATCGTGTCGGAAGTCTTGTCGTTGCCGGCGGCTCCCAGGAATCCGGCCGCGCCGGCGCAACTCAGGGCGATCAACAGCATGCGTGCGGACATCGTATGTCTCCCGCGGTTTCTCGGCGCCGGCGGCGTTGGCCGGGCTCGCTCGTTGCCGGTTCGGACATTCCAGCGTATCGCGCATCGGAGCGTGCGCGCCGGCCGGGAAACTCGCGGCTAGTATCGCCCGATGGTCGGGCCGAGCAGACGCGGGGCAGTCTTGTGCGGTGCCGTTCTCGCGCTGCTGGCTTCCTCCCCGATCGCCGCCCAGGACCGGCCGTCCGTCACGGCGCTCCAGATCGAGCAACCGGTCCGGGTCGACGGCGAACTGACGGACTCCGCCTGGCTCGAGGCCGAGTGGGCGGGCGACTTCACGCAGCGCGATCCGAGTCCCGGCGCGCCGTCGACGGAAACGACGGAGTTCGCGGTCGCCTACACGCCGGACACCCTGTTCGTCGCGGTGCGTGCCAACGACCGCGAACCGGAGCGGATCGTGGCGAAGGAGATGGAAAGGGACAGCGACCTGTTCCAGGACGATTCGATCCTGTTGATGCTGGACACGTTCCACGACCTTCGCAACGGCTACGTCCTGGTCACGAACCCGAACGGCGCCCGCGGCGACGCGCTGATCACCGACGAGGGCCGCGACGTGAACTGGGCGTGGGACGGCGTATGGCGGGTCTCGGCCCGTCGGACGGCGGCGGGCTGGGTGGCGGAGATCGCGATTCCGGTCTCCACCCTTCGGTTCGATCCCCAGGTCGAGAAGTGGGGCCTCAACGTCCAGCGGATCATCCGTCGGCGCAATGAGGAGACTCACTGGGCGGCGCTGCCTCTCGAAGCCAGCGCCGAGGATCTCAACCAGCAGGGGAAGATCGCGGTGTATCGCGTCTCCCTGGCCGGCGATCTGGTCGGTCTTCGAGGGCTGCGGCCCTCGCGTCAGTTCGACGTGAAGCCCTATGTCATCGGCGGCCGCACCGAGGACCCGGCTCTTGGCAGCGCCGACGACTCGGATGGAGGCATCGACCTGAAGTGGGGCCTGACGCGTTCGATGGTCCTGGACCTGAGCTGGAACACGGACTTCGCCGAAACGGAAGTCGACGATCAGCAGGTGAACCTGACCCGCTTCTCCCTGTTCTTTCCGGAGAAGCGTGATTTCTTCCTCGAGAACGCGGGCGTGTTCGACTTCGGGCCCAGGCCCAAGGTGCCGTGGGAGAGCGCGCTGATGAGGCCGTTCTTCTCCCGCCGCATCGGCCTCGACCAGGGTCGCACGGTTCCGCTCGAGGTTGGCGCCAGACTCACCGGCCGCGCCGGGGGCTGGAACGTCGGAGCTCTCGGTGCGCGGACCGGAGAGCTCCTCGATGACGGCGGTGGCGTGCTGGTTCCCGAGACGACCTACGGCGTGACCCGAGTCACCCGGAACATCGGCGACCGTTCAACGGTCGGCGGCATTTTCACGGAGAGGAGCCGCGCGGGGTTCGAGAGTGAACGGCTCTACGGACTCGATGTCGACTTCAAGCCGACTCAACGCCTCGAGTTCTCCGGGTTCTGGGCAGTGAGCGATCGGGGACTCCCGGATTCCGAGCAGGAGGCCAACTCGACGCGCGGGGCCGGGTTCATCTACCAGGGACCGGAGCTCAGTCTGACGGGGGACTACGTCGAGGTCGAGCCGGACTACGAGCCGGCGGTCGGGTTCCTGCAGCGTCGCGACTTCCGGATGATCAATCCACGTCTCGAGTGGCGGCCGAGGATCGAGAGGGCCGGGCTCCTCAGTTGGTGGTCCGATCTGAGCTACGAGCGCTTCGAACGGAGCAGCGACGGCCGGCTCGAGAGCGAGACGGTCGGAATCTCGCCCCTTGGTTTTCAGACCCTGAGCGGCGAGTTCCTCTGGGGCGGCGTCAGGAGGACGAAGGAACAGTTGTTCGTCCCGTTCGAGATCTCGCCCGGGATCGTGGTGCAGCCGGGGCTCTACGAGAACGACGGCTTCGCCGGCGGGTTCTCGACGAGCGGCAGACGGGCCGTCTGGTTCGACAACATCACCTTCGGCGGCGGCTTCTTCGACGGCAACTGGCTGAGAACGAACTCCGGGTTGACCTTCCGTTTGTCCCGGTTCATACGCGCCTCGACGCAGTGGACCTACGCGGACGTCAAACTCCAGGCCGGCAGCTTCAGCTTCGACCAGTTCCGCCAGAGGATCGACGTTTCGCTCAGCCCGAACATCCGGCTCAACCTGCTGGCCCAGTACAACACGTCCGACGAACTGCTCGGCGTCAACGCGCGCTTCCACTGGATCTACCGGCCGGGATCGGACCTCTTTGTCGTCTACAACGAGAACTGGACAGCGGAGACGATCAGCCGCCGTGAGCCGCTGGGCCGGCAGTTGATCGTCAAGGTGAACTACCTGCTGCAGCGCTAACTCAAGCGACGCTCGGGTCCGCCTGGACCGCCAGTTCCCGGACCACGAAGGACGAGCGCCCGCTGTTCTTCTCCCAGATGCCGACCGCCAGCCGGTAGGAGCCGGGCGGCAGCAGCACTTCGCTGCGGACCGCGATGTACTGGCCTGCCGCCTGCTCGAGTTCGGCGACCGGCACGTTCAGTTCGAAGTCGAAGTGCTGGGGCGGCATTCGGCTGCCGTCTTCGCGCTGGACCTGGACCACGACGCGGAAGAAGCCGCTGGCGACCGGGTTGCGGGTCGCCCGCGTGGGCGCGAGTTCGAGGTCGCCGATCGGCAGGCTGGCTCTGACCTCCAGCGGTGTCTGCCTGGGCTGGGCCGGCCGTTCGCGCGACGCGGACCTCCTGACCTGGACCTCCATGCCGTGGTTGTTCTCCTCCCAGCCGAACAGCAGCGTTCCCCAGGCTCGGCTGGCGAGGTTCTGCTGGATCGTCACCGGCGCGTAGCTCGCCCGGTAGCGGAGCGAGCCTTTCCGGGCGCGAGGCCGCTGCCGCAGCCGGAGCGTGATCTCGCGAATGCCGGAGTCGCCCATCGAGTCGGGCGGCGTGAAAGAGAGCGAGTAGTAGGTCGAGATGTCGGTGCGGGTCGACTGCAGGAACTCGGCGACACCGGTATCGGAGACGAAGGAGAGGCCGCCGGTCAGGCCGGCCAGACTGTTCAGGCCCGTCCGCACGTTCGACAGCTCGACGATCGAGCCGCGGTCCTTGGCGCTCTCGCCGAGCTCGCTGATCGCCGGGTCGATGACCGGCGGCTTGAGTGGGTAGAACGTGACCCGGTGGGTGTTCGCGAGTGCCGCCAGTTGATCGAAGGCGTCCGCGCAGCTCAGCTCGGCGGCCATGGTCTGGAAGGCGAAGGCGCCGCCGTCGTCGACCTGGACGATGTTCGTCGCCATGCCCATGCGGTCGGCCCGGTCGACGCCGAAGGGTCGATGATTGCGGTCGTTCAGGTCCAGCGAGCCGGGCGCGCTGATCATTTCGTCGCCTTCGAGCTGCCTGGAAGCGCCCGCCAGACGGTCGTACATCGTCTTGGCGGCGCTGTCGAGTGGGTGGCGGGGCAGGCCGTCGCTCACGAACAGGATCGCCTTGCGGCCGGGAACGAAGGCCAGCGCTTCGACCAGGGAGCGCACCGCGCTGACGGTCAGCAGCGTGTCCTGCCGCAGGGCCTGGCCGAAGCTCCGGAGGTTGGCCTCCACGCTGGCGAGGGAGGCCTCGCCGAGACGGTAGCGGCTACCCCTCGCCGCCATCATCCGCAGCGTCTCCCTCATGGCCAGGGAAGCGGAGCGCTGCTGGGTGCGCAGGGTCGTCGTCGGGATGTCCCGGTCCATCGCGGCTTCGATCGTCGTCCGCACCGCAGCGCGGTCACGGGTCGGCGACAGCAGCGGTTCGAGACGCTCACCGAACGCGGCGGCCGCTACCCAGGTCGGGTTGGCGGCGATCTCCTGGTCGAGGGCCTCCGCGATCTCGGCCAGGGCCGCGTCGCGGTGCTTCCGCTGCAGGTGGCGCTCGTCGATGAACAGGAGAATCGTCAGTCGCCCGGTGACGGTGGTGCGGAGGTCCTGGCCCGCGGCGACGCTGAGTATCTCGACCGCTTCGTTCTCGACCTTGAGTTCGAAGTCGTCCTTGGTCAGGCCGGTCACCGGCCGGTCGGAGGAGTCGGTGACGACGGCGTCGAGGCTGATCAGCCGGACGTCGATCGACTCGCGGAGGACGATGTCCTCTCGAATCGGATGCTGCCGCGGTGCACGGTCCTGCGCCTGGGTCCCCGCCGGGACCGCGAAGTGGGACGCGGCCGTGAGCGCCATGGCGGCGGTAGCGACCAGAAGCCTTGGCGGCCGGCGGTGGCATGCGGAACCGGTCAACGGACAACCATGTTAGCGCCAGCGCCGAGTCGCGGCTGAACGCGGCGAGCAGGCTGCTATTCTCGCCGTTCGCGACCAGAGCAGGCCCTCATCGGAGGAGGCGGATTGTGATGAAGCGGAGTCTCACGGAACGAGCGGTGTTGACCCAGCTTGCGGCGTGGCTGCTTGCGGCATTGGTGCTCGCGGCGGCGCCCGTGGCGGCGCAGGACACCGACTACAGGGCGCCGCGCACCCACGACGACCGGCCGGATCTCAACGGGATCTGGCAGGCGTTGGGCGCGGCCCACTGGGACATCGAACCGCACGCCGCGCGCCACGGCCCGGTGGTCGAGATGGCGGCGCTGGGCGCGATACCGGGCGGTCTCGGGATCGTCGAAGGCGGCAGGATCCCGTACCTGCCGGAAGCCCTGGAGAAGCGCAATCAGAACCGTGAAAGCTGGCTGGCGCTCGATCCGGCGGTCAAGTGCTACATGCCGGGCATCCCTCGCGCCAACTACATGCCCTTCCCGTTTCAGATCGTCCAGACCCCCGAGCATGTGCTGATCGCCTACGAGTTCGCCAGCGCCAGCCGCGTGGTCTACATGGACCGGGAGGGCTTCGAGGCCCCGTTCGACACCTGGATGGGACACTCGATCGGGCGCTGGGAAGGGGAGACTCTGGTGGTCGACGTGACGAGCCAGGTGCCCGATACCTGGCTCGACTCAAGCGGCAATCACCACACGGACGCGATCCACGTCGAGGAGCGCTGGACCGCGACGAGCCCCTATCACCTCCAGTACGAGGCGACGATCACGGACGAGAACGTCTACAGCCAGCCGTGGAAGATCAGCCTGCCGCTCTACCGCCGGGTTGATCCGAACATGCAGCTACTCGAGTTCAAGTGCGTCGAGTTCGCCGAGGAGCTGATGTACGGCCACCTGCGCAAGGGCGCGGACTCGGGTCCCCGAACGGCACCCAGCAGAGGAGAACAGCGATGAAGTTCCAGCGAATCGTCTTACTGGCAGCAGGCCTCGCCCTGGTGCTCGCCATCCCGCTCGCCGCTCATCACGCCTTCTCGGCCGAGTTCGACGCCGATCGGCCGCTCCAGCTTCGCGGCAAGGTGACGAAGATGGAGTGGATCAACCCCCACGCCTGGATTCACCTGGAGGTGATGAACGACGACGGCTCGTCGACCGTCTGGATGGTTGAAGGTGGTACGCCAAACACGCTCGCCCGGCGTGGTTTCACGAAGAAGTCGCTCCTGCCCGGGACCGAGATCGTCGTCGACGGCTACCAGGCGAAGGACGGCTCGAACAAGGCGAACGGCCGCGACCTGACCTTCCCGGACGGCCGCAAGCTGTTCATGGGTTCCTCAGGCACGGGCGCGCCGCGCGACGGCCGGGATCCGACCGAGCAGTAAGGGAAGCAGCTCTCCGCGCGGGAGTTACTGGCCGCCGCTGGCCGCGCTGCGCGTCTCGTCCTCGAGCAGTCGCGCGCCCCTGAGGATGTTGCCCATCGCGTAGTTCCCCTCGTGGCAGGCGTACTCGTAGACCTTGGCCGGCGTGCCGGGCCACAGGTACTCGCCGCTCCAGGGCGCGCTCCACACGGTCGGATCCTCGACCGTGAACGCGTAGAGGAGGTCATCTTCGTTCGCTCGAGTGAAGCGCTCGGTCACCTTGAGGTTGCGAGAGGCGAGGAAGAGCGCCGGCCGGTCGATGAAGTTCGTGGTCTCGACCACGAGCGTGTCGCCCTCCCACCAGCCGATCGAGTCGCCGAGCCAGCGGCGCTCGTCTTCCGGGATGTGCTCGCCGCCGATGCGGACGATGCGCGCGTCGTGGACCATCTCGACGAGGATCATCAAGTGGTCCTCGGTCTGCACGATCCGCTTGGCGTTGTTGTAGAGCACGGGCAGCATGGGCGGTCCGCCGGTGGAGCCGAAGCCGATCAGGCAACGTTCGGGGACGCCCAAGGTCTCCGGGCCGTCGTACGGACCGGGCCCTTCGACCTCGAGCCACCAGGCGGTGCCGTCGTTGCCGCGCCGGCGACCGCTCCGCTCGGACATCCGCTGCATCGTCTCGGCGGTCAGTTGCGGCATCCTGCCGTTCGCTGGGTCGACGATGATCGAGGTCCGGAACCTGCCGTCGATCGAGAACACGTCACTGCCGCGATCCGTCCAGAAGTTGTTGTAGCCGCCGACGTTGCCGGCGCCGCTCGTCTCCCGGAACTCGTCGCCCAGGCCGATCGGCGGCGCGCCGCCGGGCGGGGGCGGTTCGTCGATCTGGCGGGTAGCGGCCCGGGCCGCCACCCGCTGGCGCTCCCGTTCGACGATCTCCTGCGCCTGCTCGGACGTCAGGTACAGGTTGTCTCCGAACTCCCGCGGACGCTGCAACGGCGTCAGCGTGGCGATCTCGTAGTCGCCCGTGAGGTCGGGGCGGCCGGAGGCCGTGCGCGGGATCGCGTCGTCGTCGGCGGCAGGCGCGGCCGGTACAGCGAGGAAGGCGATCGCGGCGGCCGTGGCGGCAGCGAGAGAGGCTCTGCTCTGCATGGTGGCTCTCCTCATCGAGAGGGTTGGCGCCGGGCCTTGTTGGTCGCCATGCACAGTGGGCACGAAACGCCCCGCCTATTCGCCGAGCGCCGGGAGCGACCCGGCGCCTGGTGTCGACTGTTGTATTCGGCAGGAGACCCGGCTCGCAGGCCCACGGCGCGACGACAACCAACGGCGAGAAGCTACCGCGCGGTCGGTTGTCCGTCAAACCACACGGTCAGGGGAGAGAGGCTGTCGCCGCCGCGACCATCAGGCCCGCCAGACCGATCTCCAGGACCTTTCCTGCCGCCCAGTTGATCGCGGCGATGGCGAAACCCGCCGGCCTGGACAGCCGGAACACCGCGGCGGCGCCCAGGCCGAGGAGGAGAAAGGACCAGACGAAGACGAAGGAGCTGATCATCAGGTCGAGCATCGCGCCGGGCGCGATGTCGGCCACGAGCCCCAGCGCGTCGAACCCGGAGCCCGCTTCTCTGTTCATGACGTTCCGTTGGAACCCGAGGAGGCCGTCGACCTGGGCGGTTCTCAAGGCCGAGCGAACGACGAAACCCACGGCGCTTATCAGGCCGACGTGGAGCGCCAGCGAGAGGCACTGTTCGATGCTGGCCCGGCCCTTCAAAGCCGCCGCCAGGAGCCGGAGCACGACTGCCTCGAACACCACTACGAGTGGGATGGCCGCGAAGAAGAGCGAGACGATCCCGTAGGGAATCTCGGAGAAGTCACCGATGCTGGCCATGGCGCCGAACCACGCTGTAGTCAGCAGCGCGGCCAGGAGCCCCAGGGAGATGCCCAGTGCCAGGCCGGCGGCCCACGGGTGGTGCTCGCGGATAATGACGAAGCTCTTCCGTGGAGCGGTGAAGATCCAGATCAGAGCCTTGAACCAGAGGTGACGGCTCGCCTCCGGTTGCTCGCCCATGCCGGGACTGTATCGACTCGGGATCGACCGGCGCGCCGGCCGCGTCAGGTCGGCATGAGGCGGGCCGCAAGACCGGTCGTCGCCGCCGTCAGGGCCGTCGACGCTGCCCAGTAGATCGCGGCCAGCAACCAGGCCTTGCGTTGCGGGACCTCGAACACCGTTGCAGCGCCCAGGGCGAGCAACGCGAGAAACCAGACCGTGAACGGGTTGATGCTCGCGTAGACGACGTTGAGCGTCGCGTTGTCGCCGGCCAGCAGAAGGTCGAGTCCCATCGGTGCCTGGAGGTCCAGTTGCGACCGGATTGCGTCGGTGCCGCGGACGTGGAGGAGAAAGAAGTTGGCCCAGCTCTTGAGATGAATGATCAAGGCCAGGTGGACCATCAGGGAGAGGGACTGGACGAAACGGAGCCGTCCCTGGAGCGCGATCGCCAGCAGCCAGACGAAGACCGTCTGGACCGCGAGTGCGATGGCCAGTTGCAGGGGGCCGGTCGCCATCGCCAGCCAGCGCGTTGCCGATGCTGCCTGCTCGAACTGCGCCATCATGGCGTCGACCTGTTCCGGGTTGCCCGGTAGCCGTTCCGTCAACTGGTTCCGCATCGTCTGGAGACCCAGTGGCGCCGAGGCCATCGCCAGGGCGGCGCTTCCGGCTACGAGCAGAAGCAGCGGCGCGAGCCATGGGTTGCGGCGCCGGATGATCTCGAAGCTCCGCCGCGGCGACGCGAAGAGCCCCGTGAGCGCCTTGAGCCAGGCGTTCCGGCCCTGTGAGTGGTCAGCGTTCGTTTCGATGTTGCGTCCGTCGTGGATGCTGCCTGCGTGCTCGGTCATGTCGTGCTCCTGTTGCCGATCCAGGAGAGGCGGGAGAACCTCTCGCGCCTGGAGATACTGAGAATGAGGTTTTCGAGCCGCCCGGCGCCGTCTTCTCCCTCGGCGGCGGGCAGTTCACGGAACTCCTCCCGGGAGCACGACAGGAGGACCTTGCCGTCCCTGATGACGGCGATGTGGGTGGACACCCGCTCGACGTAGTCGAGCATGTGGGAAGTGAGGAAGACGGCTGCTCCCTGCTCGGCCATCTGCTGCAGGATCGACATGACGGTTCGGGCGCTCAAGGCGTCCATCCCCTCGAACGGCTCGTCGAGGAACAGGACCCGCGGCGCGTGAAGCGTCGCTGCCGCGAGGCGGATCTTCTTCCTCATCCCGTGCGAGTAGGTCGTGATCGGTCGCCTGGCGGCGTCTTCGAGATCGAAGACCGAGAGCGCTTCGTCGGTCCGCTGCCCGGCGTCCTCACGGCTCAGGCCATAGATGCGGGCATACGACAGGAGCAGTTCCTCGCCCGTCAGACTCTCGAACATCACGCTGTGGTCGGGGACGATGCCGAGTTGTTGCTTGAGCTCCGTGTCGTTGATGTCGATCGGCCTGCCGAGCAGGCGGACCGTGCCGCTCGTGGGATTGAGTACCCCGGTCAGCATGGACCAGGTCGTTGTCTTCCCGGCCCCGTTGGGACCGACGAAGCCCAGGATCTGCCCTTCCCGGACGTCCAGGTCGACGCCGTCGACGACGACGTTGCCTCCGTACGACCGGGTCAGGTTCTCTGCCTTGATTACTTCCATCCGTGAGTTCTTCCTTGTAGTTGCAGGGGCGGGTCAGGTAGGGGCAGGGGTCTAGTGGGACGGGTCCCTGAGCAGGAGTTCGCGGCCGCGGGCTGCCAGCATCCGTCGCTGCCTACGTCGAGACGCGTATGCGGCCGCGGCGGCGAGGAGCACTACCGAGACCGCGATGATCGCGGTCGTCAGCATCGTCACGCGCTGGCGTTCCAGGAGCGCCCAGAGCAGAAAGGAGAGGGCGCCTGGCAGGCCGACGAGGTGTGCGGCCACCAGGGCGGCGCCGAGCCTGGCGCCGTCGGGGTCGTGCAGGAACCCCTCGTTGCGTTGGGGCCAGCGAAGCTGAATCAGGCCGTACGTTGCGGCGGCCATGAGGAAGCCCGCGAGCATCAGACAGACGGCGACGAAGAAGAACTGCCACCCGAACCACTCAAGCGGCGTCAGACCCAGAATGAACGCGATGGCGAAGACGATGACCACGTTCATCGCACGGCCGGGCGCGCCGAAGATCCCCCGGACCGGGAACGGCAGCGTGAGCGACTCCCGCCATACGTGGCAGGTCGGAGGCTGCTTTCCGATGCGGAGGTCGTTCAGAAAGATCGCGAGGAGGGCCGCCGGCCCCACCGCGAAGCCGCCCACGGTGGGTATGAGGACGAGGGCGGTACCCACCGGGAGCCAGTAGCCGATCGTGCTGAGAGCGAAACGGAGCCCGTACAGGTCCCGGAAGCCGACCGGCAGCCGCAGCAGGTCCTCCAGGTCGAGCAGCCAGGTCACGGGCGCTCGAAGCAGCACCTGGGCGAGCAACGCGATCGCCGTCACGGAGCAGGCGATCAGGCTCAGGAGGTTTCTTCGCAGGGCATCGCTCTCGATGGCAAAGATCGCCGGAAGCAGCCCCAGGGTCACGACAGTCGCGAACACGAGGAACAGGATGGCAACGAAGATCGCCACCGCCAGCGGCTGCTTGCTCCGCCGGACGGCGTCCGGCAGGACCAGTCGCGCGAGGGTCAGCAGCAGTTCGGCCCGGCTACCGGGTTTGCCAATCGGTGCCATGGAGACCTCAGGTCTTGCCTGGCCTCCGCACCGTGCCGTCAGTCGCTCTGTCGGGCGCCTGGTCGGACGTTGCCGGTGCGGTTTCTGGCGGATCCGCCAGCAGGAGTTGAGTCCCGCGCGCGTTGAGCACCCGAACCTGCCGTCTCCGAGAGACGTATGCGGCCGCGGTGGCGAGGAGGAGGACTGTCGCCGCGATGAACCCGGCAGTGAGAGCGCTGAGACGCTCCCGAGCGTAGAGAATGTACAGGGCGAAGGAGAGGAATGCTGGAGCAAAGGCGACCTGCGGTACAAGGAGAGACGCCGCGAACCTGGCGGCATTCGTCTCGTGGCTCGGGCCGGCACTGCGTTGGGGCCAGTAGACCTGAATCAGGCCGTGTGCGGCGTCTGCCAGGAGGAGGCCGGCGAGCATCAGGCAGGACGCAACCACGAAGAATCCCCAGCCGAACCAGTCGAGCGGCGTCAGACCCAGGATGAACGCAAGAACGAAGACGCTCATCACGCCGGGCGCGCGGCCGGTTGCGCGGAAGATCTGGGGGACTGTGAGGGGCAGGCCGAGCGATTCCCTCCATACGTAGCAGGTCGGCGGCTGCTTCTCGACTCGGAAACCGTGAAGGGCAAGACCGATGATCCCAGCGAGACCGACCGTGAGACCGGCTTGGGCCGGTATCCACACCATGGCGAAGGCGGCCGCGATTGCCAGAAGCAGCCTTGCCGGTTTGAGGCGCAACAGGCATTCCACTTCGAGCGCCGAGAGAGTCGCAATGGGAGTGAGACAGCGCGAGTTTCGGAGTACTCGGGTCAGCGGAAGCACCCCGGAAGCGACTCGCCGGTCACCGCCGGGGCGCTCCAGGTAGCTACGAAGAAGGAGCCGGTACTCCACCACGGCCAGGGCGCCGAGAACGGCCATCAGGCCGCCGAGTCTCGCCAGATTCGGCAGCGAAGGCCCCGGTTCGTGGACGATGCCGGCGACAAGGCCCGGCGGCGTGTAGCCGAGGCCGTCGAGAACAGCGGATTCCTCGATAGCCCGAGTGATCCCTTCGGAATCGAGCTCGCCGCCGAGCGCCAGCGAGCCGAAGAGAATCGCGCCTTGGCAGGCAGCCATGATCACCACCATGGCCAGTGTGCCGAGTCCGCCTTCGACTGAGCGGTTGACGAGAAGCGACAGGATCGCCGCCGTGCGGCCGAAGATCCAGACCAGGCTCAGAATGGCGAGCAGTGTGATTGGCGCTCCGCTGACGCCTCCCGATCTCATGACGGCGAGGTAGACGCCGGCGGGACCGAGGACGGGGAGCCAGTACCCGATCGTGCTCAGGGCGAAACGGAGGCCGTAGAGGTCCCGGAAGCCGACGGGCAGCCGCAGCAGGTCCTCCAGGTCGAGCAGCCAGGTGACCGGGGCTCGAAGCAGCACCCGGGCGAGCAACGCGATCGCCGTGACGAAGCAGGCGATCAGGCTGAGGAGATTCCTCCTCAGGGCGTCGCTCTCGATGGCGAAGATCGCCGGAAGCAGCCCCAGGGTCGCGACCGTCGCGAACACGAGGAACAGGACGGCAACCGGGATCGCCACCGCCAGCGGCTGCTTGGCTCGTCGCACGGCATCCGGGAGTGCCAGCCGCGCGAGGGTCAGCAGCAGATCGGCCCGGCTACCCGGGTGCGTGAACGTCGCCATCGAGTCCTGGGTGTCGCTCTAGCCGGCTCTGAGGAAAGGTGGGCCGGCACCTGGACTGGTGGCGGGCCGAATCGGCCGCTCTGCGCAGGAGAAACGAGACCCCCCGCCGACTTGCCCGACGCAGGGAGCGACCCTGAGCCCAGGGGCGACGGCTAGGTCTGGCAGGGGGTCCGGCTCGCAGGCCCACTGCGCCTCTGACGACCAACAAACGGACGCTAGCGCGCCGGGATAGCGTCCGTCAAACATCTCGGCGGGGTTGATGTGGAGTAGAGGAACGATGGCCACGCAGGGGACGTAGACGGATCGTCCGACGTTGGACGCTCCTGACTCCTTCGTGGCCATCGTACCCACTTCGCTAGGTCGTTCTACCGGGGCCGGGCAAGAGACCTAGGCGCAAGCGACGAGAGCAATCGGCGCGTAGGCTCCGATCACCGCCACCCCCGGCGGTCCGAACACGGCTCCGGCTGCCATCGCTCCAAAGCTGAAGCCGAGGACAGCGCCGATGCAGCCCCAGTTCACTCCACCGGTCGCTGCCGCGAGGAGCGGTTCACCGGCTTGCTGGAACTCGACCGGCGGGCCGCCCTCCGGCACGGCGAAGTTCGAAGGATCGCTGACGCCCGCCGCCGGGGCGAGTGCGAATACGAACGTGAGGAGAAGAACTGCGGATACTACTTTCTTGGACATGTCGATTCCTTTCAATGATTCAGAGGGTCTTCGGTTTGGGGGTTGGTTGGTTCTGCGAGGGCCGGACTCAAAAGAACATGGCGCAGACCATGCCGGCGCCTCCCAGCACGACGCCAGGAATTGCCCCGACACCGGTCAGCGAAAGAGCGAAGCCGGCGCCCGCGGCGGCGCCGCACAGGAAGTCGGAAGTGGGGCCTGTTCCCGCTGTCCGCGCCAGTACCTGGTCGGAAAGGGAATGCTGGGCGAGTCCAGGGGCAGGCTCGAGAACGGACACGGCTGGGCGTACGTCGGAGTCCAGGGGCCAGTAAGGCGAGGAATCAGGCGCGTGACCGGCTGCCGAGAACAGCAATGCGGAACACGCAAGGATGGTCAGAAGAGGCTTTGTCATGAGTAGAGCTTCCTTTCTTTGTTGTGGAGCGAGTGGCTCAGAGCGGGATGTAGCAGTGAAGGGCGATGAGGGCGCCCAGGCCGGGAAACACGCTGCCGACCATGGTCGCCAGCGCCCAGCAGTTGAAGTCGACGACCCAGACGGCCCCGCCGGTAACGACCGCGAGGCCTGCCTCGGGCAGGTTCGCGAACAGAGTTGACGTGGTCTTCATTTGGCTTCTCCTTGACGCTCTTGGATGTCAGGGCGCGGGGCTAGAAGAGGATGGGGGGAAGGCACTTGTCGGGACCGGGCCACGGGCTTGGGAACGGCCAGGGAACCGGGAAGGGGCGGGGCGAGGGAGGAAAGGGAAAGCCGTCGCAGGGCCAGGGGTAGTACACAGCCGTCCGTGTCGGCGCATCCGTCCGAAGGACGTAGCCGTCGGGGGCTACGACCGCCCCGAGATCCCAGGCGGCCATCAGTGTGACGTCGCTCGAGTCCGGCGCCTCGCCGGTGGTCGGCGTCGCCATCACGGCGCCGGTGAGAAACAGGAAGAAGAGGGAAAGGAAAGCAATGCGGAGTTTCATCGAGGGATATCTCCTTCAAGGGTTGTGGGTTGGGGGTGAAACGGACGGCATCGTGACCGTCCGGGGAATCGGTGGCGGTCCGCTGGTAAAGGCGAGAACGACGCCGTCCCAGGAACGTTCGAAGGTTCTGGAACTCATGCGCAGCCGCCCGAGGGAGGGATCGTCGACGACGAGTTCGTCGCTGGCGCTGCGAATGACGACGAAGTGGTCGCCGTGCACGTGGGCGATCGCGGGCAGCGGGATATCGCGGAGCCGCTGGACGGGAAGCCGGAGGCCCTGGCTCGTTACGCCTCGCTCCTCCGCGGCCTTCTTGAGCGCCAGCAGGCTGGTGCCGTCCGGACCGGTTCCGGTGGCGATCTCGAGCTCGGCGAGGGTCGTGTCCCGGATGCCCCAGTGGTCGAGGACCATCTTCAGGGCCGCCGGGCCGCAGTCGGCGCGTCTCTGCTGGCGAACGATCTCGCCTGGGGCCGGCGCCGATGGGTCGAGTGTGGCGGCCCAGGCCAGCCGGTCCATGGTCGGCCCCAGGGCCCGGGCCGCGACCGTCACGAGGCCGGCCGCAAGCAGCAGGCCGGCGGCGGCCGCGTGCGGTGGGCGAATCCGGAACCGCTCAGAGCGCATCGGTGCCGGATTCCAGAAAGGAGCGCCAGGCGATCTCTGGACGTTCTCCGGTGGTGACCGCGAGCACCCGCGACTGCTCGTCGACCAGGAACACGAGCGGCACATGGATGACGCCGAAGCGCCTGGAGACGGCGCCGTCCGGATCGGCGATGGCCGCGTGGACGCCGTCGCCGTCGAGTTCAGGCGAATCCGAGCCGGCGACGACCGCGATCAGGTCGAAGGCCGGACCCTCGGTCCGGGCCATGCGCCGCAGGGCGGTGATGGTGCGGTCGCAGTTCCCGCAGCCGGCCCTGGCGAAGGTCACGACCCGTAGCCGGCCGGGAGAGGCCGACAGGTCTTCACCGTTCGCGAGGCCCGGCAGCGCGGGGAACAGCGCGCCGACGTCGGGGCGCTGAGCCTGCCGGGCGCGGAGCCCGGACTCGAACCAGAGCAGGCCTCCGAGGGGGGCGAGAACGGCCACGGCTACGGTGGCGATGGCCAGGCGGCGACGGTTCATCGCCGCTCTCCCGCTAGACCGGCCGCCCGGCCACGGACCGTCGGTCTTGTCCGGCTGTACAGCATGGAAACCAGTGGCTCGGACCGCGCGCCCAGCAGCCGGAACGCGCGTGCCAGGCCTGCTTCGAGGGCGCTGGCCGGAGGATGGGAGAGCCGGGGATTCCATCCGCGCAGCCGATGACGGGCGCGCGGACCGGTTGGCCGTTGGCGGAGGTTCGGAGGAAGGTTCGGGGACGTCATCGTCCAGCTCCATTGGGTCCGTTCGTCACGGCCCGAGGGCCGTTGGGTGTCGCGTCGTGGTGATCGATGGCCGGGTTCAGCGGCCGCGTGTATCGACTAAGACGCAAAAGGGCCTTCGGAACCCGTTGCGGTTCCGAAGGCCCTTCGATGCGGCCGGCAGGACCGGCCTGAGCGGGCGCTACGCGCGGGAGAAGGTCCAGAGGCCGGCGCTTTCGCGCCGGATGCCGGCGGGGACGCCGGCGCACCCAGTTTCTGCCGCGCCTAGCTCAGCAGGAGCCGGAGATCGTCGGCGGTGAGATCCCGCAGGGACGATCCGCCGCCTTCGAGGATCGCGTCGGCGATCTGCCGCTTGGAGCGCTGGAGTTCCAGCATCTTCTCTTCCACGGTGTCGCGCGCGATCAGGCGATAGGCGAACACGGGCTGGGTCTGGCCGATGCGATGGGTGCGGTCGATGGCCTGCGCCTCGACGGCCGGGTTCCACCACGGGTCGAGCAGGAAGACGTAGCCGGCGGCGGTCAGGTTCAGGCCGACTCCGCCCGCCTTCAGGCTGATCAGGAAGATGTTCGTGTCCGGGTCGTTCTGGAAGTGGTCGACCACCTCGCCGCGGTTCCTGGTCTGTCCGTCGAGGTAGGCGTACGGGACGCCCTGTTCCTCGAAGTGGCTCCGCACGTAGGCCAGCAGCGACGTGAACTGCGAGAACACGAGGCACTTGTGCCCCTCGTCGAGCACCGCGGACACCTGCTCGAACAGCGACTCGAGCTTGGCGCTGCCGGCGTCGTTCCAGGACTCGTCGATGAGGCCGGGGTGGCAGGCGACCTGCCGCAGGCGGAGCAGCGCTTCGAGCACCTGCATCGCCGATCCGCCGACCCCCTTGTCCTCGACCTGCTTCAGCAGGCTGTCGCGGTATCCGGCGCGGAGCTGATCGTAGATCTCCTGCTGCCTCGGGTTCAGGGTGCACTGCAGGATCTGCTCGGTCTTCTCCGGCAGGTCCGGGAGCACCTCACGCTTGCTGCGGCGGAGGATGAAGGGCCGCAGACCCTTGGCAACGAGGGCGAGTTCCCGTTCGCTCGGCGCCCGGCCGCCGGCAAGTACGTCCAGGGCGGGCAGCCGGCCGAGCAGACCCGGGTTGAGGAACTCGAAGATCGAGCCGAGCTCGCCCAGGTGGTTCTCGATCGGAGTGCCGGTCAGCGCCAGGCGGTGCTGGCCGTTCAGCAGGCGGCAGGCCTTGGCGGTCTGCGAGGTCGCGTTCTTGATCGCCTGGGCTTCGTCGAGGATCACGGTGTCGAAGTCGACGGTCGCGAGGTAGCCGATGTCTCGGCGGACGGTGCCGTAGGTGGTGACGACGAGGTCGGCGGAGTTGACTTCGTCCCGCAGATCTTCGCGGTCGCGACCGGCGTACTCCAGCACCTTGAGATCCGGCGTGAAGCGGGCGGCCTCGTCGATCCAGTTGTACACCAGGCTGCGCGGCGCGACGACCAGGTAGGGCAGCTTCGTCGTCCGCGAGGCCGTGCGGTACATGCGGAGCAGGGCCAGCGCCTGGATCGTCTTGCCCAGCCCCATGTCGTCCGCGAGTACGCCGCCGAGACCGAACTCCCGCAGGAAGCAGAGCCAGCCCAGGCCGAGACGCTGGTAGTTGCGGAGCGCTCCGACGAAGCTGCGCGGCTCCTTCTTCGGCTTGATCGACGAGAACGTGCTCAGCTTCTCGCGCAGTTCCGCGAAGGTCTTGCTGACGTTCACCGGCGGCGTCACCGCCAGGAGCGCGTCGACCAGCAGGGCCTGCGAGGGCAGGAAGCGCAGCCCCTCTTCGCTCGATGCCTGCGCGAGCTGGCTCAGCGAACCGTAGTTCTCGACCCAGGCCGCCGGCAGGAGCCCCTTCGAGCCGTCGTCCAGCTCGACCGATCGCCGGCCCTCAGAGATCGCCGACAGGATCTCCGAGAACTCGATCTGGTCTCCGCCAAAGTCGATCTGGCCGCTGAGCTCGAACCAGTCGACACCGCTCTCGATGCGTAACGCCGGCGGGCTCGGCGGCCGGATCGAGGCGCCGTGTGCTTCGACCTCCCAACCCTCCGTGAGCAACGGCTCCGCGATCGCGGGCAGGTCGCGCGGCTCGAGTTCCAGGCTGTGGCCGGTCTTGGATGCGACAGGCTTCAAGCCGAGCTCGAGGAGACGGACCAACGCGTCCTGTTCGACCTTCGGGTCGCGCCGGACGAAGCGGTGTTCCTCCCAGTCGACCACCGCCGACCTCGGATCGCCGGCGTCGACGGTGAGGCTGCCGTAGCCGAAGGAGAGCCTGGCCTCGAGCTGAGGGTTCATCCACTCCGGCGCGTCCTCCGGCTCGAGTGCCAGTCGGGGCTGGGGAACCGGGGACTCCTCCGAGAGGTAGACCTCTTCCGGAAGTTCCAGAGGGGGCAGGGTGGGCAACTCCAGGAGGCTGGTAACGGCTGCTTCCAGGTCTTCGTCCGGGATGACCAGGTCGCCGCTCGCGCCGAGCAGGGAGTACCAGGGCTGGTCGCGCTGCGGTTCGAGGTGCAGGTGGCCGATCGAGTTGCCGAGCAGCAGCAGCGTGTTGCCGGCCTCTTCCGGGTCGGCGCCGGCGATGACGCCGTTGCCGTTGGGGAACGGCAGCACGAGCGCCGCGCGGCTGAGAGGTGTCGTCTCGTCGCCGCGCTTGAGCAGTCCGCGGAGCCGAATCCGGCTGGCGGCGGCAAGCTCCAGTTGCAGCGTGAGGCGCCAGGGCTCGCCGTCGTCGAAGCTCACCGGATGCAGGTTGGCGAGGGAGCGCCCGTCCCACCAGAAGAGATGGCCGTCCTCGCTGAGGCGCGGCAGCAGGTGATGCACCCAGTTCAGGGGCACGAAGACACGCTGGATCTGAGGCCGGCCCGGGGGTCGGCCGCGCCCGGCCTTGCGCTTGCGGCCCTGGCGCTGCGGCGCTTCGGGCGGCAGCGCCGTGACCATCGCCGGCTCCGGGGACGCGCCGTTCGTCGAGGAGGCGTCGGCGTCGAGTGAGTTCATGCCGAGCAGTTCCTCGACCTTGGCGTGGTCGATGTTGAGCCGCTTCAGCTTGCCGAGCTCACCCTGCGGATTCCGCTTGCGGCCGAAGATGTCGATCATCAGGCCGCCGGCGTTGCGGCTGGTCGCCGCGTTGATGAGGAACCGGATCTCGGGCTCTCCGTGCCTTGCCGAAGAGGACTTCTCAGGAAGGCCCTGCCGGTCGATGTCCTCCCGAACGGCGTCCACGACCGACCGCCAGCTCGTCGTTGCGGGTGTTCGACGCCGGCGCCGGCTGCGGCTCCTGCGCGTACGCCGGGAAGGACGGGGAGCTTCCTTCGCGGTGGCGTCCGCGGGGTCCATCACGTCCAGGGCCGATCCTGGTATGGAGACCTGTGGAGGCCGTGTCTTCCGCAGCGAAACGCGGCCTGATCCGGCCGGCTGGCTGCCTGGCTCGTTCGCTGCGAGCTCCAGCAGCGACGCCCAGATGTGCCCGCACGCCGTGCCGCCAGCGTACTGCTCGCAGTCACATACAGCGTGAAGGATGCGTTCGTCGGGCACTCTCGACCAGTCGATCTCGACCCTGGCGACGCCACCCGCTGACGGGTCGGTCGGGGTGGTGCCATCGCCGGGCGTCAGCGGTTCGACGATGGCCCTGGCGCTCGTTCCATCGACTTCCAGCTTCACGTTGCCCGCCGAGAAGACCGCCTTGCCCAGTTCGCGATCCTCCGGACGGAAGTGCGACGCACTGCGCTGATGGAGTGCGACCGTGCGCGTCTTGCCCGCGCCTCCGCGTTGGCGGGGACGTCGCCTACGGCGGGTCGGCCGCCTTTTGGGGGCGGCAGGTGTCCCGGTGGGGTGTTCGCCTTGCGCTTCTGGCATTCCGGTGGGGTATCGACCCGTTGAGTCCACTGGCGCCGCCGGCTGGCAGTTCAGTTCCTCCCGGAGGACGGAGCGACGTGGTTGACGTCTCGGGAGCTGAAGCGCGGCCGCTTTGAGGCATCTGGTGGCGACAGCCGGGTGGACGGTCCCCTGCCTCGCGGCGCCGTGAAAGCTCCGTGATTGTAGCCCAAACCAGGAATAAGGCCAAGTGCGCTGAAGGCGGCCCGTTCGGCTGCGCAGGCTCTACGGCTGAATCAGGTAGGTGAACTTCACCGCGATCTGCCGGTGGGTGCTCTGCCGGTAGCGCAGATCCTCGGCCATCCAGTTCTCGTTGTAGACGACGAACAGGTCGGAGCCCGGCTTGTAGATCCAGTGCAGGCGGACGTTCGTTCCGAGGTCGCCGGAGAGGTCGTTGTACTGGAGGATCGTGTTGAGCCTGAGGTTCGGGGTGAACGTGAAGTTCACGATCTGGCTGTAGAGGCCGACGTCGAAGGCGCCCTGGGGGAGTTCAACGTCGTTGAAGACCCAGCGGGTTTCGGTCTGCAGGTGCTTGGAGAGGCGGAGAGTGAAGGTGAGGCGTCCTGAGGTCTGGGTGCCGTTGTAGAAGTCGCCGGCGCCGATGACCCCGCGGAAGCCGAACAGGCGGCTCTGGTTGGTGAAGCTGGCTAACTCGATGGTGTCGAACTCATAGCGTCCCGGTGGGATCACGACTCCGGGCGACACCTCGAAGGGCGCGACCAGGTTCTCCGTTTCGTGGACGTAGCCCAGCCGCCACCGGTCCTCGGTGGTCATTCGCATGCCGATGGGAGAGAACTGGATCCGCCGGGTTTCCAACTCGCCGTCGTCGAGGGTCTCGTAGTAGTCGACGTACAGTTCCGTGAACCAGGAGCGGACCGGACCCCGTTCGATCCTGGGCAACCACTGGATCTGCGGGTTCAGGTGGCGGACGTTGCGGCGCAGGAGGAACCCGGCCCTGGGGTCGTAGTCCTGCTCGATCTCCTGGGCGTCCAGGAACACGGTCAGGGCGCGGCCCTGGTAGTCGAAGTTCAATCCGTAGGCGGATTCGCCGTCGTCGAGGTCGTCGGCCGGGGCCACGTCCTCCGAACTGGCGGACCGCTTCTCGCTGATGCCGCTGCTCGACCAGAAGCCGCCGAAGATCAGCTTCGGCCTGGGCTTGTAGACGAAGTCGACGCCGGCGACCCGGTTCGTGAGTTCGCCGTCCGGCGCCGCTTCGGTGAGCATCGCACCGATCGAGGACCGTTCACCGACGTTCCGCTTCAGCCGCGCCACCGTGAACGCGTTGGGTGGCAGTGTTCCGCCGTCCCCCTCGAGGCCGGCCGTCGCGACCCGGAGTACGCCAATGTCCCAGCCGCCCATGCGCCCGGTGAGGCGGGCTCCCCAATCGATCGGTACTTGCCGCCCCGCGTCCAGACCGACCCGCCGTGAGAAGAAGGCCTTGAGCACGGGCGGTTCGTAGAAGCGGCGGTGGGGAGGGCCGAAGTCGAAGATCCCGGCGTTCTCCAGGAAGAAGTCGCGCTTCTCCGGAAAGTAGAGCGAGAACCGTGTGAGGTTCGTCTGCAGCTCGTCGACTTCGACCTCGGCGAAGTCCGTGTTGTAGGTCAGGTCGAGGGCAAGGGAGCGGGTGACGCCCCACTTCAGATCCAGGCCGAAGTCGCCGTCGGTGGCAGGTTCCAGGTCGAGGCGGGGGTCCTCGCTGACGTCGCCGATGACGTAGGGCTTGATCTGAAGCTGCGCCGACTGGCTGAGCCCGGTCAGCCCGGTCAGCTCGCCGGCCATGGACACCCGGTGCACGGGCTGGACCTCGGAGCCCACTTGCCCGAGCACGCCGACTTCGCGTGGCAGACCGGACCAGTGGGTCATCTCGCGCTTGTGGGCGATGTAGCGCTGGACGTTGAAGCCCCAGGCGGGAGCGGCCGGATCGAAACGGAGCGTCGAGATGGGAATGGCGATCTCGGTGGTCCAGCCCGCGGCCGTCTTCCGGGACGCGACAGACCAGATGCCGTCCCATTCCAGATTCAGGTCGCGCCCCTCGTCCGTGACCAGGGTGTCGGTCCTGGCGCCGTTCAGGTTCGTTTCGAAGGCGTAGGCGTTCCGCCGATCGTGGAAGGTGTCGAGCAGCAGGATGATCGAGTCGTCCTGGAAGATGCGGCTGTCCCGTTCCATCTCCTTGGCGATGATCGCGTCCGGCTCCGCGTCGAAGGCGGTGATGCCGAAGAAGATCGTGCTGTCCGTGAACACGACCCGCACTTCCGTCTGCTCGGTCGCCGGCACGCCGTCGAGCGGTTCGTGCTGCATGAAGTCGGTGCCGACGTCGGAGACCTGCCAGGCCCGGTCGCTCAGGTCGCCATCGACGTTGGGACCCTGCTCGACCCGGGTGGCAGCCATCGTCGGACGCTCGGCGCCGGACGCTGCTTCCTGGATAGCGGCGGCCGGCCCGGCCGCCACGAGGGTAAGCGCAAGAGCAGGCACGATCTGCTTCGGTCTCGACATGGGTCCTGCTAGGGCTGGAACAGATAGGTGAACTTCGCGGCTATCTGCCGGTGGGTGCTCTGCCGGTAGCGCAGATCCTCGGCCATCCAGTTCTCGTTGTACACGACGAAGAGGTCGGAACCGGGTTTGTAGATCCAGTGCAGGCGGATGTTCGTACCGAGGTCTCCGGAGAGGTCGTTGTACTGGAGGATCGTGTTGAGCCGCAGATTCGGGGTGAAGGTGAAGTTCACGAGCTGGCTGTAGAGGCCGATGTCGAAGGCGCCCTGGGGAAGTTCGATGTTGTTGAAGATCCATCGGGTCTCGGTCTGAATGTGCTTCGAGAACTTGAAGTTGATCGTGGTGCGGCCGGACACCTGCGTACCGGTGTAGAAGTCGCCGACGGCGATACGGGAGCGCAGGCCGAAAAAGCGGCTCTGGTTGCTGTAGATGGAGAACCGCACAGCGTCGAACTCGTAGTAGCCGGGCGGAATCACGACTCCCGGCGAGACTTCGAAGGATTCCACAAGGTTCTCGGTCTCGTGGAGATAGCCCAGCCGCCAGCGGTCCTCGCTCGTTGTCCGCATGCCGATCGGGGATATCTCGATCTGGCGGGATTCCAGTTCACCGCCGTCCAGGGTCTCGTAGTAGTCGGCCCTGATCTCCGTGAACCAGGTGCGGACGAAACCCCGCTCGATCCGTGGCAGCCACTGGATCATCGGGTTCAGGTGACGGACGTTGCTCCGCAGCAGGAACCCCGCCGCGGGGTGGTAGTCCTCTTCGATGTCCTGGGCGTCGACGTAGACCGTCAGTTCGCGGCCCTGGTAGTCGAGATTGAAGCCGTAGGCGGCCTCTCCGGAGTCGCTGGATCCGCCGGCGCCGGCCGTCTCCTCGCTGGCGCCGCTACTCGTCCAGAAGCCGCCGAAGCCGAGCGTTGTCGACGGCTTGTAGTCGAAGTCGACGCCGACGACCCGGTTCGCCGCCGCGCCGTCGGGCGCCGTCTCGGTGATCATCGCGCCGACGGACGAGCGCCGGCCCACGTTGCGCTTGAGCCGGGCGACGGTGAACGCGTTGGCCGGAAGCTGTCCGTCGTCCCTTGCGATTCCGGCAGTCGCGACCCGAAGAACGCCCAGGTTCCAGCCTCCGATCCGTCCGGTCAGGCGGGCGCCCCAGTCGATCGGGACCTGTTCACCCTCGTCCAGGCCGACCCGGCGCGAGAAAAAGGTCTTGAGCACGGGAGGTTCGTAGAAGACCCGGTGAGGTGGACCGAAGTCGAAGATGCCGGCGTTCTCCAGGAAGAAGTCGCGCTTCTCCGGGAAGTACAGCGAGAACCGGGTCAGGTTCGTCTGCAGCTCGTCGACCTCGACCTCGGCGAAGTCCGTGTTGTACGTCAGGTCGAGGGCCAGTGAGCGGGTGACGCCCCACTTCAGGTCGAGACCGTAGTCGCCTTCGGAGGCTGGATCGACGTCGAGGCGCGGGTCCTCGCTGACGTCGCCGATGACGAAGGGCTTGATCTGGAGCTGCGCTGACTGGGACAGTCCGGTGAGCCCGGTGAGTTCTCCCGCCATCGACACCCGGTGTACGGGCAGGCTCTGGGAGCCGACCTGCCCGAGCGTGCCGACCTCGCGTGGCAGGCCCGACCAGTGGGTCATCTCGCGCTTGTGAGCGACGTAGCGCTGGACGTTGAACCCCCAGGCCGGAGCGGCCGGATCGAAACGGAGGGTGGAGATCGGAATCGCGATCTCCACCGTCCAGCCGAAGCCGGTCCGCCGCGCGGCGGACTGCCAGATGCCGTCCCACTCGAGGTTCAGGTCGCGACCTTCGTCGGTGACCAGGGTGTCGGAGCGGGCGCCGTTCAGGTTCGTCTCGAAAGCGTAGGCGTTGCGCCGATCGTAGAAGGTGTCGAGCAGCAGGATGATCGAGTCGTCCTGGAAGATGCGGCTGTCCCGCTCCATCTCCCTCGCGATGATCGCGTCGGGATTCGCGTCGAAGGCGGTGATGCCGAAGTAGATCGTGCTGTCGGTGAACAAGACACGGACTTCCGTCTGCTCGGTCGCCGGCACGCCGTCGAGCGGTTCGTGCTGGATGAAGTTCGTGCCGACCTCCGAGTCGGCCCAGACAGCGTCGCTCAGGTCGCCGTCGACGTTCGGCCCTCGCTCCACGCGGGTCGCGGCCATGCTCGGGCGCTCGGCACCGGCTTCCGGCTGCTCCTGACCGGCGACGGGGGCGCCCGCGAGGAAACCCAACAGGCCCACGGTCGCGAGCAGGCTCCGTTTCACGGCACGGAGGCTAACAGCAGCGTTCTTCGGCCCGCCGCCGCTGCCGCTGCGGTAACGTCCGCCCCCATGCCTGACGAACAGCCCCCGAGTCTTCTCGCTCTGGCGGAGAGCGCCTGGCGAGGCGAGCTCGACCTCCAGTTCGAACACCACCCGGTTCACCGCTACTACCCGGGCGCCTGCCGGCTTGCGGAGGGTCTGCTCGGCTTCAAGGGCATCGCCGGCTTCTACGTGATCGACAGCGGCGACGGTCTGGTAATGCTCGACGCCGGCCACCTGCTCGACGTGAAGCGTTGCTTCGAGGAGACGAGAAGGGAATGGCCCGAGGCGCCGGTCGTCGCGGCGATCTACTCGCACCACCACGTGGATCACGTGTTCTCGGTCACCGCCTTCGACGCCGAGGCGGACGAGAAGGGCTGGCCGCGGCCGACCGTGTACGCCCATGAGCGGGTGCCGGCCCACTTCGACCGCTACCAGGCGACACTGGGCTGGAACACGGCGATCAACCGCCGCCAGTTCGCGATCGACGCGCCGCACTACCGCTGGCCGGACAGCTACCGGTACCCGGACGTCCTGTACCGCAGCAACCTGACCTTCCGGCGCGGCGAGCTGACCTTCGAGTTGACGCACGGCCGCGGCGAGACGGACGACATCACCTGGACCTGGATACCGGAGCGCCGCATCCTGCACACCGGCGACCTGTTCATCTGGGCGGTGCCGAACGCGGGCAACCCACAGAAGGTGCAGCGCTACGTCGGCGACTGGGCGGACAGCCTCGAGCAGATGCTGCCGCTCGGCGCCGAGATACTCCTCCCGGGGCATGGCCTGCCGATCCTGGGCGCGGACCGGGTGCGCCGGGCGCTGGCCGGCACCGCGCGCTACCTGCGGTCGATCGAGGAACAGAGCGTGGCGGCGATGAACCGGGGGCTGAGCCTCGACCAGGTGGTCCAGGCGGTCACTCCGCCGGCCGACCTCGCGGACGAGCCGTACCTGCAACCGGTGTACGACGATCCGAGCTTCCTGGTGCGAATGGTCTGGCGGCGCTACGGCGGCTGGTGGGACGGCGAGTTTGACAACGTCGTGCCGGCGACGAAGAGGGAGCAGGCCGAAGCCTGGGTCGAACTGGCGGGCGGCGTGGAGCGGGTGGTCGAGGCGGCACGGTCGGAATCCGCGGCTGGGTGCCACGCGGTCGCATGCCACCTGATCGAGGCGGCCCGGCACGCGGCGCCGGAGAGCGCGGACGTGGATGCCGCGCGCGCCGCGATCTACCGGGCGAATGCCGGGACACAGGTGTCGTCCATGGCGCGCAACATCCTGAACCACGCGGCGCTGGCCAGCGACCAGGGCCGGCGGGATCTCGCCTCGGATGAGTGAAGCCGGTACCGCCGACTACGAGGCACCGGGCATTGGCCGCGCGGTGGCCACGGCCGGCGCGCTTTGGGCGGTGGGCGGCATCGTCGGCCTGCTGGTGTGGGCGGTCTACCGGCTGGCCCGCGTTTCGATCGCGGCCTTCGACCACCCGTTCGCCTGGTATCACTGGGCTTCGTTGCTCGCGATCATCCCCTTCATGGCCTGGTCGGAAGGGTTGCGCGGCTTCCAGTTACGGTTCTCGCCGCGCGTGGCGGAGCGGGCGATGACGGTTCGCAGCCAACCGACGCTGCGACGGGTGCTGCTCGCGCCCCTCTACGCCGCCGGCTACTTCGAAGGAACGCGTCGCGAGCGTCTCGGCGTCTGGCTCGGAACCGTCGGCATCCTGGTGCTGATCGTGCTCGTCCACCGGCTGGAGCAGCCGTGGCGCGGCATCCTCGACGCCGGCGTAGTCGTGGGGCTGTCCTGGGGGACGATCGCGACGCTGGCCCTGAGCGTCCGGGCCTGGCGGAGCTAGGCGGTTCTGGCCGCCCACTGGGTGCGCCGGCGTCCCCGCCGGCTGCCGCCGTAGGCATGTGACCGCGGGTCTTCTGGCCCGCGGAAGACAAGGCGCCGGCCGCAAAGCCGGCTCCGCTTGGGCGGCCGGGATCGCCTAGGGCTCGATCGTTTTCAGGATGAACCGTGCCATCGTCTGGCGCAGGTGCAGCGAGAGGTCGGGATCGGTCACGCCGTGGCGTGACTTCGGGTAGAGCATCATCTCGAAGGGCTTGCCGGCCTTCTGGAGCTTCCAGGCCATCTGCAGGGTGTTCTGCATGTGGACGTTGTCGTCCATCGTGCCGTGGATGATCAGCAGGTCGCCGTGGAGGTCTCCGGCCGTTTCGAGCACCGAGGTCCGCTCGTAGCCGTCGGGGTTGTCGTCCGGAGTCGACATATAGCGCTCGGTGTAGATCGAGTCGTAGGCGCGCCAGTCGACGACGCTGCCACCGGCGATACCCGCGCGGAAACGGTCGGAGCGGGTCAGCGCGAAGAGCGTCATGTAGCCGCCGAAGCTCCAGCCGTCGAGGCCGATTCGCTCCGCGTCGACCCACGGCTTCGCGCCGAGCCAGTCGACGGCTTCGACCAGGTCGATCAGCTCCTGCTCACCGAAGTTCCTGTACACCGGCCAGGTCGACTCGACACCCTTGCCCGAGGCGATCCGGTTGTCGACGACGAGGACGACGATTCCCTGCTGCGCCAGGTACTGGAGCCACATCCCGCGCGATCCCTGCCAGCCGTCGCGGACCTGCTGGGCGTGGGGGCCGCCGTAGACGTGCACCCAGGCCGGGTAGACGCGGTCGGGATCGAAGCCGTGCGGCCGGATCAACATCGCCGCCAGGTCGACGCCGTCGCCGGTCTCGATGGTCAGGAGTTCCGGCTGCGAGATGTCAAACCGTTCGATATCCGGCACCTCGCCGCCGCCGAGTTCTCGGACCGTCTCGCCGTCGGCCGCGCGCTTCAGGGTCATCGTCGTCGGCGTGTGGAGGTCGCTCGAGGTGGCGATCCAGTGCTCGACCGGCCCATCCTCCGGGAAGCTCGCGCGGTGGCTGCCGGGTTCTTCGGTGAGCAGGGTCGGGCCCGAGCCGTCGAGTGCGACCCGCAGGACGTCGGCACCGATCGCCGAGCGGAAAGTACCTGAGACGTACGCGGCTCCAGCCTTTTCGTCCACCGCGTTCAGGGAGCGCACTTCCCAGCGTCCTTCGGTGAGCGGTTTGACCAGCTTGCCTTCCTCGTCGTAGCGGTAGAGATGCTGGAAGCCGTTCCGTTCGCTGAGCCAAAGGAAGCCGCCGCTCTCGAGGAAACGTGGCGGACCGAGCACGTTGACCCAGGCGTGGGACTCCTCCCGCAGCACCCGTTCCGATTTGCCGGTATCGGGGTCGGCCCGGTGCAGATCGAGGAAGGTCTGCCGGCGATCCTGGACCTGGTACCAGACGTCGCCGTCGGGGGAGAACGCGACGTTGACGATCAGGATCTCCTCATGTCCGTACAGGCCCGGATCGATCCAGGTGATGCCCCCGCCGCTGGCCTTCGCGACTCCGAGCCGGACGCGCGGGTTCGGATCGCCGGCCTTCGGGTAGGGGTAGACCTCGAGCGGCGGCCGGAAAGGGATGTGGTCGACCACCGTGAAGCGGGGCACGTCGCGTTCGTCGGTCTGCAGGAAGGCGACGCGGCGGCTGTCGGGGCTCCACCAGTGGGCCTGGTAGTTGCCGCGGCCATAGATCTCCTCCTGGTAGACCCAGTCGAGCTTGCCGTTCAGGGTGTTCTCGCCGCCGTCGGTCGTCAGACGGAGTTCATCGCCGGAGGCGTCGACGACGTAGAGGTCCGCGTCGCGCACGAACGCGACGCGGCGGCCGTCAGGCGCGAAACGGGCCAGCTCCTCGGACTCCGGTCCCCGGGTCAATCGGGTGAGCGTTTCGTCGTCGAAACTCCAGACGAAAAGGTCCGAGGCGAGGTCGAGCAGCAGCCGGTCGGCGCCGGGCGACATCCGCAGCGAACCGGGACGCGCCCTCGACGCCGCGTCCTCGGTGCTCAGGTCCAGTTGCTCCGCGAGCGCGGCGGCGAGTGGCTCCGGGTCGTAGAAGGGCCGGGTCTCGCCCGACGCGGCGTCGACGACGGTCCAGGCCCAGCCATCGTCTCCGTCTTCTCCCAGCAGGTACGTCTCGCCGCCGGGCAGCCAGCGAACTCTCGGTAGATCGGGCGAGAAATCGAGCGCGTCCGGCCCGTAGATGTGGTGAAGCTCCAGGGGCTCCTGTTGCCCTGTTGCCGGCTGAAAGGCCCAGATGGCTCCGGTGGTAGCAAGGAGATACGCAAGAATCAGGCGGCGGGGAGAGTTCGACATGGCAGAACAGTAACGGAGGACCCGAGTCTCGGTGGCGGCTGATCTCTACAGGTGGCTCCGACGGATCTTCTGGCGGTCGTGGTTGGAGGATCTGGTGGAGCGTGTACTGGATGAGTTGCTTCCACCTGGACGACGGCTTCTGCCGATCAGGCGGGTACCCGAAGCGTCCGGCATGGCGGGACAGACGACGCCGGCTCCGGATCAGCTTCGCGCGGTGCGCAAGGCGGTCGCCCGTTCCAGGCGGAGGCGCGTCAGGTTGGACGAGTTCATGGAGGACACCTCCGTGGCCTGGAGGGAGTACGCGGTCGACCACGGCCTTCCCGGCCAGTTGATCCTGAAGGGAGTCGCGATCGACCACCTCGACGAGACGCTGGCGCGCCTCGAGGGCAGACGCTCCTAGCGCCCCGATCCCGGTTGGCGCGTTCCGCGCTAACCGCGACCCACTCCCTGCACCCGTCATCGGGTGCAGGGAGGGCACCTGCTTCGCTGCGTTCCGCGGCGCAGGCTCCTAGCGCCCCGAAACACCTCGCAGGCTCGGTGTTTCGGCCCATCCCGTCCGCACGGCGGAGCCTGCGCCCCGAACTTGCTTCGCTGCGTTCCGCGGCGCAGGCTCCTAGAACTCGAACTCCAGCAGCACGTCCACGCTCTGGCCGTCGACCGTGACGGTGAACCGGTTCATGCCAAGGCGGAAGTGCTCGGCCAGTTCCTGGAAGTCGACCTCGCCCAGCCCGTCCACGATGGTGATCTCGATCCGTCGGATCTCCTGACCGTTGACGGCCGTGACGTGGGCCTCGCCGGTATCCGGCGCCAGGCCTGTGAACAGGAGCGGCAGGCTGGCGAGCCGGACCTCGGGGTCGATCCTGTCGTAAGGGATGCTGACTTCGAATCCGGGGATGTCGGCGCGGAGAACCGGGAGATCCCGGGGCGCCACGACCTCTACCTCGGCGGGGGTGGCGGTCTGCGCGTCGAAGATGACGCCGCGGTTCAGGTGCGCCTGCTTGCCCTTGATCAGGATGAACGGCCAGGCGATGACCTTGGCCAGGACCGCGGCGGTCACGAAGCGGCCCCTGCCGGAGCGGTCGTAGCCGCCGGTGAGTCGGATCGACGTCTCGTCCACCGCGGCGACCGTGTTCGCGTCTACCTCTAGCCTGCCCCGGATGCCGGCGATCTTGGCCCGCCGTGCCTTGCTGACCTCGGACCAGACCACGGTGCCCGCTTCGATGACGACGCGGCCATCGATCACGACATCTTCGGCGACCGTGGCGCGGACGCGGTCTCCCGGCCGGACGAAGTTGCTGGACTTCTTCTTCGTCGAGAGGCTCTCGTCGAGGACGCAGTAGACGGTCGTTCCGGCTGGAATGCGAACCCTCTCGGCCATCAAGGCGGCCGGCAGGGTGAGAAACAGCAAGCCGGCGACGGCGGCCCGGAACGTGGTGGCGTAACGCATGAAGAGGCCCTCAGGATTGTGGTCTTCGTAGTAGCAGTACGGCGACAGGCGTCTTCCGGTTTCGCCGTACCGCAGGTGATACCGTGGCGCCTTCGCGCATGAGCTTGATCGTCTGGTCCTGGCTGTTCCTGGTCGTCTATCTGGGCGGCATGCTGGCCTTCGGCGTGATCGGCCGGAACCGGGTTCAAGGCGCCGACGACTTCGCGACGGCCCGGGCGGCCTACGGGCCTTTCTTCCTCGCCCTCGCCTTCGCCGCAACGACCGCGAGCGGCGCGACATTCCTCGGCTTCCCGGGGCTTGCCTACGAGCACGGCACCGCGGCGCTGCTGTCGGCGGTGCTGTACCCGGCCGGCGTGTATCTGGGCGTGCTGATCTGCATGCGGTTGGTGGCGAACGTAGGCGACCGGTTCGGTTCGCGTTCGATTCCGGAGTTCCTGGGAGACCGGTACCAGTCGGACGGCATCCGCGTGATCGTGACCGTGGCGTCCCTGCTCCTCTTCTTCTACCTCGCCGGGCAGCTCCTGTCGGGCCTGGTCATGTTCGAGACGATGCTCGGCCTGTCGCCGGCCTGGGCGCTCGGGATCACGGCCGTCGTGCTGATGATCTACGTCTCCTTGGGCGGCGCCCACGCGGACATCCTCACCGACGGTGTGCAGGGCTTCCTCATGCTGGTGATCGGTGTCCTCGTCATCCTCCTGTTCGTCTTCGGCGCCGGCCTCGACGGCGGCCTCGGCGCGGTCATCTCGAACATTCGAAACCAGGACCCGAACCAGGTCGGTTGGATCAACCGCTCGACGCCGCTCTATCACTCCTGGTGGTCGCAGATGGCGGTCCTCCTCGCCCACATCCCGCTCGGGCTGCTGCCTCACATCGGCAACAAGATCTGGGCGCTCAAGACCGGCAGGTCGCGTTTCACGTTCCTGCGCTTCGCTTCCGTCTTCGGCGTCACGCTGGGCATGCTCGGCCTCGGCGGCGCCCTGGCCCGGGCGGTGCTCGGCGGCCGTCTCTACGAGGAAGGGTCAACACCGAACGAGGCGTTGCCGGCTCTCTTCATCGAGCTCTTCCCGGTCTGGCTGGCCGCGCTGATCGGCGTCGGCATCCTGTCGGCGGTCATGTCGACGGCGGACGGGCTCGTGGTGTCCTCGTCGCAGATCGTGGCGAACGATCTCTACCGGCGGACGATCGCGCCGCGCTTCCACTCGCACTTGAGCGACGAGCAGCTCGACCGGCGGGTGCTGCTCATCAGCCGCTGGGCGACCGTGGGCGTCATGGTCGTCTGCGTGACGATGGCCTGGATGCTGATGGACATGAACATCGCCATCCTGGTGTGGACGGGCAACGGCGGCATGATGGCGGCCTTCGCGGGTCCGCTCGTGCTCGGCGCGCTCTGGAGCGGCGTGACGCGCGCGGGTGCGTACACGGGGTTGATCGTGGGCTTGAGCTCCTTCCTGATCCTGCACACCGGCGTTATCGATCCGGCCTGGTTCGGGGGCAGCTTCCTGCACCCGGTGTTCTCCTGGCTGCATGGAGAAGCGCCGAACCCGACCTCCTGCGCGGCGCTGGCCGGACTGTTCGCGATGGGTTGCACCGCGGCCGTGTCGCTGGCGACGAAGCCGCTGCCCGAGGCCCATGTCGGGTCGCTGTTCCGGCGCGTGCCGGCGACGGACTGACGGGCCCAGGAGCTGCGCCGCAGGCTCCTGGGCGAGGACGGGATGGGCCGAAACACCGAGTCCGCGAGGGGCTTCGGGGCGGTAGTATCCGCCACCGGAGGAACGTCATGCCGAGGATTGCGGAGGACGCGATGGACGTCCTGTTCCGGGACGCCCGCAGCCAGAACAGGTGGTTGCCGCGCGAGGTGCCACGGGAAACCCTGCGGGAGCTCCACGACCTGATGAAGTGGGGACCGACGAGCGCCAACTGCTGGCCGCAGCGGGTTGTCTTTGCGGTCACCGCGGAGGCGAAGGAGCGGCTGGCTTCGATCGCCATGCCGGGCAATCAGGACAAGATCCGGCAGGCCCCCGCGACCGCGATACTGGGCTACGACCTGGCGTTCTTCGACAGGATGGACGTGCTCTTCGCCCACAACCCGGGCATGGCCGAGATGTTCCGCAACAACGCGGAGCTCGCCGAGGTGACGGCCTTCCGGAATGCGACCCTGCAGGGCGCCTACTTCATGCTGGCCGCCCGCTCTCTCGGCCTCGACTGCGGCCCGATGTCGGGGTTCGACAACTTGAAGTGCGACGAGCTCTTCTTCGCCGGCACGACGGTGCGCTCGAACTTCCTCTGCTCAATCGGCTACGGCGATTCCGAGGGCCTGTTCGGGCGCCTGCCACGGCCGGAGTTCGAGGACGTGTGCCGCGTGGAGTAGCTGATCAGCGGCGCCAGAAGGCGGGCAGGAGAAGCGCGGTCACGGCGACGATCTCCAGGCGGCCGAGCCACATCAGGACGATCAGCAGCAGCTTCTCCCAGCCGGCGAAGAAGGCGTAGTCGAGTGACGGACCGGCGGCTCCCATCGCCGGACCCACGTTCGACAGGCAGGCGAGTGAAGTCGACAGGGACGTCACCATGTCGTTGCCCGCGATGGCGAGGGTGGCGGCGACGCCCAGCCACAGGAAGGCGAAGAGCGTCATGAAGCCGCCGAGGCTCCGCGCCACCTGGTCGCTGATCGTCCGCTTGCCGACCCAGAGCGCCAGGACCCGGCGGGGGTTGAACATGAGATGGACCTCGCGCAGCGCCATCTTCAGCGTCATGACGAGCCGGCCGACCTTGATGCCGCCCGCGGTCGAACCGGCGCAGCCGCCGACGAACATGGCGAGCAGCAGCAGGGTGCGCGACGTGTCGCTCCACGAGTCGTAGTCCCTGGTGGTGTAGCCGGTCGTCGTCATCAGGGAAACGGAGTTGAACGCGGCCTCCCGGAGCGCCTCCAGCAGCGGCAGTTCCGTGCTGCGCCAGCGGTCCAGGGTGACCAGCGCCACCAGCACGGCGGCGATCGAGGCATAGGCGCGAAACTCGACGTCCTTGTAGAGCTGGCTGGGTCGTGACCGGACCGCGAAGATCAGGGAGAAGTTGATGCCCGCGATCAGCATGAAGACGATGATCGTCCACTCGATGAAGGCGGAGTCGAAGGCGGCGACGCTCGCGTTGTAAGGGGCGAAGCCGCCGATCGAGACGGTCGTGAAGGCGTAGCAGAAGGCCTCGTACTGGGTGGCGCCGCCGGCGAGCAGCAGCAGGATGAGGACGATGGTCAGGCCGACATAGATGCGCCACAGCACGGTCGCCGTCTTCTGCACCTGGGGCTGGAACATGTCCTGGGTCGGCCCCGGCACCTCCAGGCGGTAGAGCAGGCGGGCGCCCGGTCCCAGGCTAGGGAAGAGGGCGACGAACAGGAGCAGGATGCCCATGCCGCCCAGCCACTGGGTGAGGCCGCGCCAGAGCAGGATGCTGGGGCTCAGCAGCTCGATGTCGGTCAGGATCGAGGCGCCCGTGGTCGTGAACCCGGAGGCGGACTCGAACAGGGCGGAGGCCGGGTCCGCGATCTCGCCGCTCAACAGGTACGGGAGGGCGCCGAAGAAGGAGGCCAGGATGTAGGCGCCGACGACCACCAGGGTCGCCTCGCGCCGGTAGATCTTCTCGTGCGGCTTGCCCCACCAGTGGGCGGCCGCACCGGCCAGTGCGCAGACGATCAACGATCCAGCGAGGGCCGTCGCCGGCCGCTGTTCGCCGTGCCAGAGAGCGAACGAGAAGGGGATCAACTGCGCCGCAGCGAGCAGCAGGAGGAGCCGCCCGACCAGACCGGAGACGGCGCGCAGGTTCATCCGGCTTCCAGGTGGCCGGCTATGGGGCCGCGGCGACGGCCGCGGCCCGGGGAAGCGCCAGGGCCAGCAGCTCTCCCTCGAAGTCCGTGCCGCTGAGCGCCATCACGATGTACTGGCGTCCATCGTGCAGGTAGGTCATCGGCGCGCCGCTGACGCCGGCCGGCAGCTCCGTTTCCCAGACGACCTCGCCGGTTGCCTTGTCGTAGGCCCTGAACTTGCGGCTGCCGGAGCCCTCGGGCTGGACGACCATGGCATCCGAGCCGTCGGCCAGGAACACCAGGGTCTTCGTGACCAGCGCCGACACGCGGCCCTGCTGTCCCAGCGGTGGCAGGTCGAGGTGGGCGAGAGCGGGGTGATCGCGCGGTCCATCCCCGTTGGGGACCATCCACAGGTGTTCACCCGTGTCGAGATCGATCGCGGTCAGGCGGCCATAGGGCGGCTTCGTGATCGGCAGGCCGTTGGGCAAGGTCGCCCAGTCGTAGCCGTCGGCCTCGCTCAGGTCGACCCGGTATCGCAGGTTGGAGCGCGCGGGGTCGGGGGGCGGGCGCAGGCCCAGGATGGCCGGCACGGTGACCGACGGCAGATAGAGAACGTTGGTCTCCGGATCGAGCGCGGCGCCGTTCCAGTTGGTGCCGCCGACTGCCCCGGGTACCTGGATCGTGGGCAGGGCGTCGGGGCCGTCCATCAGGGTGGGCGGCTGGAAGATCGGGCCGATCCGGTACTGCGAGACGTACTCGATTGCCATGGCGCGCAGTTCCGGCGTGAAGTCGATCAGATCGTCGATGGCCAGTCCCTGGAGGTCGTAGGGGAGAGGCCAGGTCGGGTGCGGCTGGGTCGGCCAGGCCCGCTCGCCCGGCACCTCGGAAGCCGGCACCGGTAGCTCGACGATCGGCCAGACCGGCTCGCCGGTCTCCCGATCGAAGACGTAGAGGAACGCCTGCTTGGAAGGTTGGGCCAGCGCCTTGATGGGTTTGCCGTCGACGACGATGTCCGCGAGCACGGGGGCCGCGGGGAAGTCGTAGTCCCAAAGACCGTGATGCACGGCCTGGAAGTGCCAGCGTCGCTCGCCGGTCCCGGCGTCGAGAGCGAGGATCGACTCGGCGAACAGGCCCTTGCCCGGGCGGTGGCCGCCATACCAGTCGTTGCTCGGGGTGCTCGTTGCCGCGTAGGCGATCTTGAGTTCCTGGTCGCAACTGATCCAGGTCCAGACGTTGGCGGCGCCGGCCTCGGCCGCCTCGGGGCTGTCCCAGGTGTCGAATCCGAACTCGCCCGGCTCCGGGATGATGTTGAACCGCCAGCGCAGGACTCCCGAGCGCGAGTCGTAGCCCCTGATCATCCCCGGCGGATTCCTCCGTCGCGACCACGCATCGGCCGTCGACTCGCCGACCACGATCACGTCGCCGCACACGACGGGCGCCGAGGTCCAGAAGTACTGGCGGCGCGTCAGGCCGCTCCCGACATCGAGCATGTCGGCGCGTCCGCCATCGCCGAAGTCAGGGTCGAGTGTGCCGGTGTCCGCGTCGAGGGCGGTCAGGCGGCCGTTGCCGGTGAAGAAGAGCCGGCGCCTCTCGCCGTCGTTCCAGGTCACGCCGCCGCGGACGGAGCCGCGGCCCATGTTCCGTGGTTGCTCGTCCTCGAACGGATCGTAGGTCCACAGGATCTCGCCGCTGGCGGGGTCGAGCGCCGCCGCGCCCAGGCCGGTCGCGACCAGCACCCGTCCGTCGCGCATCATCGGCGTGTTCTGAAACACGAAGGGCGGAATCACCCCTTGGTGGCGAGCGGCGATGCCGTAGTCGATCGACTTCCAGCGCCAGGCGACCTCGAGCTGATGCACGTTGTCGCGGTCGATCTGGTCCAGTGGCGAGTACTTGCTGCTCCGGCTGTCCGCGGCGTAGTTGTGCCACTCACCGGAGGGCTGGGGCTTGGTGGCGCTTGCTGAGGCCGGTCTCAGGTTCGCGGCTGTCTGGGCGTGGGCCGCAGCCGCGAGTCCGGCCGCGGTCAGGGCAGCGGCGCCGAGGCGCCGGCGGATTTCGGAGCGCCGGATCATCCGTTAGCGGGCGCCGTCGGGTTCCGCCTGTCCGCTCTCGGGCGGTGCGTCGTCTTCCTCGCCGCCGGTCGTGTCTTCAGAGGCCGCGGTGGCGCGGGCTTCGGCCTCGAGCTGTTCCTTGATCTCGTTGACCGCTGCCGGGAGACGCTGGTTGGCGAGGGCCCGGCTGAGCGACTCGCGCCAGGTCAGGCGCTCGCCCGGCGTGCCGTCGGGGTTCGGCTTCGGCTCGAGCCACTCGAGGGAATAGAGAAAGCCGTCCATGCGCGAGACGGTGTCCTCGTACCACTTGTTCTTCTCCTCGCCCTCGCCGCGGCCGAAGTTGAAGAAACCGTGGCCCTGGTCGTGGTAGCTGACGAAGTCGCATCGGTTCCTGTAGTTCCTCAAGCCGAGGCAAAACCGGTTCGCTGTGCTGTGAGGCACTGTCTCGTCGGCCTGACCGTGGAAGAGGATGGTGGGCGGCAGATCCTCCCGCAGGTGGTGGTAGGGGGACATCGACTCGGGCGGCGCCCCGAAGCGCTCGGTGAGCGCCACGAAACGCTCCCGCTCCTCTTCCGTCGGCATTGGATCGCCATCGACGGGAGCGAGAACGGTCGCCGGGTTGAACAGGACCAGGGCGTTGGGCACGGGGCTCACGCCGTCGGGATCGGAGTCGTGGCCCGGCAGGATGGCCGTCGCGGCGGCCAGGTGGCCACCCGCCGAGCCTCCGCCGGCGGCGATGCGGTCGGGGTCGATGCCGAGCCGGTCCGCGCTCGCGCGCAGCCAGCGGACCGCGCTCTTGGCGTCCTTGACGCATTCATCCGCCGTTACACCATGCCGGCTGGCCACCCGGTAGTCGGCGACCGCGGCGACCATGCCCCGTTCCGCGATGTACCGGCAATGCGGCAGGAACTGCTGCGGGGAACCCGCACGCCAGCCACCGCCGAAGAAGAAGACAATCGCGGGCCGCTGATCGTCCGCCGTGTGACCCTCGGGGTTGCAGAGGTACATCCTGAGCTCGACATCGCCGACCGTCCGGTAGACCTCGGAGGTTGTACCCTCCATCTCCGGTGGGTAGGGCCGCTGCGCCTCGAGGGAGTCGGGGTCGACGGCCAGCAGCAGGGTCATCGCGGCTAGCGCGGTAGCGATGCCCGGCAGGCATCGGTTGGGACGGATGATTCGCGGACGGGTCATCGGCACCTCTTGGGAAGAGAACTAGCGGAGTCTACTTCCGCTAGCGGGCCGTTTCGCGGACGCCTTCCGTTGCCTCCCCGTCGTCGACGCTCTCGTCCATGCCGCCGCGGATCCAGACAAGGCGATACACGTCGCGTGGCCGCAGTCCGGCCTCCAGGACCTGACGGACCAGGTTCGGGGAACCTGGACGGGCAACGAAGGCGCCGCGCTCGAGGAAGGCGAAGACGCGCTCGCGATCCCTGCAAGCCTTGTCCTGCTCATCGCAGCCGAAGTCGTTGCCGTCCGTGTCGAGCAGGAAGAGGAGCGGATCCGGCGACACGAACCTGCCGTCGAGGCTGCGGTACGCGCGCCAGAGATCGAGGGAGGGGATCGTCCAGCCGTCTCCGGATTCCGCGAAGCCGACCGTCTCGACGACGGGACCGTCCGGCACGGCGGTGATGACGGCCGGGAACGGATCGAAGACCCGGCGCGAGAGTTCCTGCAGCGTGAAGGCGTCGTCGTCGGGGACCTCGAAGATCTCCAACAGCGGCGCGCCGGCGTCCACGATCCGCTCGACCAGTTCGATCTCGAGGTCGCGGAGAGCAGGCTGGCCCGCCGCCGGCTGCTCGTCGGGCGTGGGCGGCGCTGTTGACGGCGCCCCGGACGGCGTCAGCTCCCGCGGCGGCGCCACTAGCCTCGATTCGGGCAGTTCATCGCCGTCGGCGGCGCCGAACAGAGCTTGCAGGCACTCGAAGCGGCGGCCCGGGTTCTCGTCCATGTAGCGCCACAGCGCCGCCACGCGTCGCTGGTACCGGGCGGCATCGGCGGCGAAGCCGCGCAGGCCGCGCTCGACAGTGTCGAACTCGCCGGTCGTGGCCTGCGTTCCGCCGTCGGACACGAACTCCAGGGAGACTGTTTGCGGTGGCGGCTTCCGCTCGTCGGGCAGGCGCCGCTCGTTGTCCCAGACGACGAGCGATGGACGGATCGGTGTGTTGGCGAAGAACTCCTGGAGCTCGGCATCCGGGTTCCCGACCAGCGCCCAGCGGCGGTAGCTGGTCAGCTCTCTGCCTGCACGCTCCCACTCGGCGCCGTCGGCGAGGGGCTCGTAGAGGCTGTCGAACCGCAGATGCCAGGCGTCGTATCCGTTCATCAACGCCTCGGTCCGATCGTTCAACCGGCGCTCGATCAGTGCGTTTCCCTCGGGGACCTTGTGGCGGCGGATCGAAACCTCAGCCTCCAGCTTCACGTAGCCGCCGGTATCGGGCGGCTCGACCACATCGCCCCCGGAGGGCTCCAGATCGTCCGCCGACGGCGGGAAGAACTCGAGGTGCAGGGTCTCCGCGACCGGGTCGTCGGTGCAGCCGGCCAGCGCGATAGCGAGCACCGCCGTGATCGCTCCAGGGAGGGCGCGACGGGTCGCTGCTCCAGGCGCGAGGGACGGGCGGCTGGCGACCATGGTCCTAGTTTGCAACACGCGTAGGATCGACCGTCTTCCCGCGGACTCGCATCGAACCGATGAACCTGTACGCCCTGCTCCACGAGCGATTCGAGGGGGCCCTCGATTGTCCGAGTCTGGTGCCGCACGGCGCCTTGGACGGAACGGGAGACTCGGCGTGGACGTATCGGGATCTGGATGTCGCGTCGGCCCGATTGGCCGGGGCGCTCCGTCGGAGCGGCGTTGAGCCTGGCGACCGGGTGCTCGTTCAGATCCCGAAGTCGGCCGAGGCGGTGGCTCTCTACCTGGGCGTACTCCGCTGCGGCGGGGTCTACGTGCCGCTGAACACCGCCTACACCGAGCGGGAGGTGGCCTTCTTCGTGGCAGACGCGTCGCCACGCGTCGTCGTCCGCGGCGCGGCTGGCGTCGGCGAGCCGGGCGCCGGGGAAGGGCCGCGCGCGATCGGCATCGACGCGTTGTGGCGGGAGGCCGGCTCCTTCGATCCCGATCCGACGATCGAAGCCCGCGACGGCGACGACCTCGCCGCGATCTGCTACACGTCGGGCACCACGGGGCGCTCCAAGGGCGCGATGATCACGCACCGGAACCTGACCTCGAACGCGCTGGCGCTGCACCGGATCTGGGGCTTCGAGCCCGGTGACGTACTGCTTCACGCGTTGCCGATCTTCCATGTCCACGGGCTGTTCGTGGCGCTCCACACGGCGTTCCTGAACGCCTCGAAGGTGCTCTTCCTGCCGCGGTTCGACGCCTCGGAGGTGCGCCGGCTGCTGCCGGAGGCAACGGTGCTGATGGGCGTGCCGACGTTCTACTCGCGGCTGCTGGCGGAGCCTGGTTTCGGCAGCGCGGACTGCGAGACCATCCGGCTGTTCGTCTCCGGCTCGGCGCCTTTGACGGAAGCCGTCTGGGGCGACTTCGAGGCCCGGACCGGTCACCGGATCCTGGAACGCTACGGCATGACGGAGGCTGGCATGATCACCTCGAACCCGCTCGATGGAGAGCGCGTGGCCGGGACGGTCGGTTTTCCACTGCCGGACGTCGAGGTCCGGGCGGTGGGTGAGGACGGCGCCGAGGTACCGGCAGGCGAGGTTGGCACCCTGGAGATCCGCGGTCCGAACCTGTTCGCCGGTTACTGGGGCTTGCCGGACAAGACGGCAGCGGAGATGCGCGGCGATGGCTTCTTCGTCACCGGCGACCTCGCGAGTGTCGACGGCGAGGGGCGGGTGACCCTGGTTGGCCGCGACAAGGACCTGATCATCGCCGGGGGCTTCAACGTCTATCCCAAGGAGGTCGAGGACCGGCTCGACGAGATAGCGGGCGTAGCGGAGTCGGCCGTGATCGGCGCGCCGCACGCCGACCTGGGCGAAGGCGTGGTCGCCGTGCTTGTCGCCGAAGGGGCGCGGGTCGAAAGCGATACGCTGCGCGCCGCGCTCGGTGCGGGGCTCGCAAGCTACAAGCATCCCCGCCGGTTCTTCTGGGTCGACGAACTGCCGCGCAACGCGATGGGGAAGGTGCAGAAGAACATCCTGCGAGAGCGGTACCGCGACGCATACGACGAATGAAGGAGAAGGCTCAATGACGCAGACTGACAGGAAGCTCGAAGGCAAGGTCGCCCTGGTCACCGGAGCGAGCCGCGGCATCGGCAAGGCAATCGCCGAGCTGTTCGCCGAGCACGGCGCCCGGGTCGTCTGCACGGCGCGGACGCTGTCCGAGGGCGGGCACTACCTGGGCGGCTCGCTCGAGACGACGATCGAGGAGATCCGGGCCGCCGCCGGCGACGCCACCGCGTTCGCCTGTGACGTCTCCGAGTACGAGAACTGCGAGCGCCTGGTGAACGAGGTGCGCGACGCCCTCGGACCGATCGACGTGCTGATCAACAACGCCGCCCTGACCTACTTCATCCCGGTCGTCGATTTCCCGATCAACAAGTGGCACCGCTCGACCGCGGTCAACTTCCACGCGCCGTTCTATCTCTCGAAGCTCGTGCTGCCCGGGATGATCGAGCGTGGCGCGGGCAGCATCGTCAACGTCTCCTCGGGCGCGGCGATCGGCCCCGGCCGCGGCCCTTACAAGGGCCCGCAGTTCGCGGGCGGCTCGCTGTACGGCGCCGAGAAGGCGGCCCTGGAGCGCTTCACCCAGGGCCTCGCCTCCGAGGTGTACGAGCACGGTGTCTCGGTGACCTGCTACAGCCCGTCCCAGATCGTCCCCACGCCTGGGGTCGTCCACCACCGGCTGATGGAAGGACGCGACCCGAACGAGGCGGAAACCGTCGAGATCATGGCCCAGGCGGCCCTGCTGCTCGCCACCGAGCCGCTCGACCGGGTCACCGGCCGGGTCACCTACAGCCAGGCGATCCTGGAGGAGTTCGGCTGGATCGAGAAGGGGCGCGGACTGGGCACGGAGCGACAGGGCTCCGGCTACAGCATGATCTGACTGGTGGAGCGAGGCCCTTGGCCTCGCGCGTTTCGTTCAGAAAGCCGACGAGGACGTCGGCGCACCCGGTTTGACCGGCGTTACTCCGCGTCTTTCACCGGCTTGCCGGCGGCGATCCACTCCTTCTCGAGCTGGCGCGCTCCCCTGAGCTGGCCCAGCATCGAGTAGTTGCCTTCGTGGCAGGCGTACTCGTAGTTGTACTGGTCGGTCTTCGGCCAGGGCATCTCGCCGCCGAAGGGCGCCGTGTGCTCCTCATCCTCGACCTCGAACTGGTAGAGCAGCGACTTGCCGTCGATCGGGCTGAAACGCTCCGTCACCTTCATCGCGCCGCGCGGCACACCGGCCGACTCTCTGCCGTGCAGCATCTGGGGCGCCGATTCGCGACGGAAGTTCGTCGTCTCGACGACCAGGGTGTCGCCCTCCCACCTGCCGATCGAGTCGCCGGAGTAGGACTGGTACGGCGCGGGCGAATGCTCCGCGTCGATCCGGACGACCCGCGTCCAGTGCATCCACTCGATATGGATCATCAGATAGTCGTCGGTCTGCACCAGCGTCTTCAGGTTGTTGTAGGAGATCGTGCGGATCGGGATCGAAGCGCCGGGCTGGTAGATGCAGCGCACGCCGAGGACCATCGTCTCCGGGCTGTCGAAGGGGGTGTCGCCTGACTCCAGCCACCAGGCCGTGCCGTCGTCGTTCATCCAGATGAACCGCGGCAGTGCCCCTCGGTTCTTCTGGGCTTCTTCCGTCAGCGGCGGCATTCGTCCGTTCGGCGGGTTCGTCAGGATGGACGTGCGGTACTTGCCGTCGATCTGGAACATCGTGTGGCCGGGGTCGAACCAGGCGTAGTTGTAGCTTTGCCGGTCGATGAAGGCGCCTTTCTCCGGCGGCTGCCGATCCGGCGCACTGGCGGCGTCGCCGTCCAGGACGCGCTGAACCTGGGCCGCTTCGACCTCGGCCGCCTCCTCGGGACTGAGGACGAGTTCCTCGCCGCGCTCGGGCCGGCGCTCGAAGGGAGTCAGCGAGCGGATGTCGTAGCGGCCGGTGAAGTCGGGCTTGCCGCTCGGGGTCCGGGGAATGTCGTCCGCGGCCGCCGTGGCGGCACCGGCCCCCCAAATGAGCAGCGCGCAAACGAGAGCGAGGGTTTTCCGCATCTCCGTTCTCCTTGTTCGTTTCCCTGAGCCTACAATCGTCGTTCCAACGAAGAGGTGACCCATGCACAGACTCCCGATACTGCTCATCGCCGCGGTCGTCTTCGCGACCGTGTTTGCCATTCCGGCCGCCGGACAGTCCGATGGCCCCTCGTACGATCCGCCGCTCGACATCGGCGTCGTCCTGTACGACGGCGCCGAACCGCTCGACGTCTTCGGACCGGTCGAGATGTGGCTCAACGCCGGGCCGGGTCTGATCCGCGTCCACCTGATCGCGGACTCCGTCCGTCCGATCGCTCTGACCACGACGACCTATCCGGCCGAGATGGCTCCGAAGGTCCAGGCCCAATACGGCTACGACGACGCTCCGCCGCTCGACGTGATCATGGTGCCGGGCGGTATCGGCACGCTCCGGGAAGTCGAGAACCAGCAACTGCTGGACTTCATCGCTGAACGCGCCGCCGAGGTCCAGCTCACCACGTCCGTCTGCACCGGCTCCGCCATCCTCGCCAAGGCCGGCGTCCTCGACGGCCTGCCGGCGACAGGAAACAAGGCCTTCTTCAGCTACATCGCCGGCTTCGGTCCCGAGACCGAGTGGGTGGAGGAAGCGCGCTGGGTCGACGCCGGCCACGTGATGACCTCCTCCGGCGTTTCCGCCGGCATCGACATGAGTCTGGCCGTCGTCGCCCGCTTCTTCGGCCAGGACGCCGCGCGGATGCTGGCCCAGGCCACCGAGTACGAATGGAACGAGGACGCGGGCCGGGATCCGTTCGTCGGGAACCTGGACTCGGCCATGCCGTACCTGGAGGGCCTGGAGGCGGCGGTCGGGGAGTCGTCTGGTTCGGGCTTCTGAGCCCGGGCCCGGCCCCCGGAACGGGTTGAAGAAGTGGGCGCTAGGGGTAGGGCGTGATCACGCCGCAGGCTGCTCGGGAACCGCCGGCGCAGCCGGCCGCCTCGCCTTCGGGGCAGTAGGAGTCAGGGTTCGTGTGGATGATGAAGGCGCTGCCGTCTTCGTCGAACACGGAGAGTGGGCCATCGGAGAGCGTGACCCGCGTAGTAGTCACCATGTGGTAGCCGCGGCCCTGGCGGTCCAGGGTCATGTTCGTCAGGTCACCGGCGTGGAACGGGTGGTTGCCGTCCGGGCTGGTGTTCGAGTTGGGGCCGGGGTCGAAGTGCCCGCCCGCGGTGCCACACGGATTGCACGACGCGGTTTCGTGGATGTGGACCGCGTGCTTGCCTCGCGTGATGCCGGTGTTGGCGTACAGGCGGAGATAGATGTCGACCGCCTTGACGCCTTCTTCCGAAGGCCGTTCCTGTAGATAGCCGAAGCCGACACGGTTCGTCGGAATGTCGCAACTGTAGAGGACGGCCCGTCCGGCCGCCGCCGCACCTGCAGTGGCGGCGGCGAAGTCCTCTTCGAGGTTCTGAGCGGACACGACCGCGGCTCCGCCGAGCGAGAGCAGGGAGAAGGCAGTGAGCGGAACGATCGTCGTCTTGCGGCAGTTCGTGCGCATGTGTTTGGGGCTCCTCCAGTGGACATCAAGGCGATGAGTAGAGGTCAAGATGATCCGGGCAGGATTCCCAGTCTAGGGCAACGGCGGTTGCCCGGCTCCGTCGGCCGGTTCGTCGCTGTCGCCGCGAGTCATCTCGTCGACCGTGGTCGCGGCGCCCATGTGGCAGACGACGTTGGCCGCGGAGCGGAAGACGTCGGGGACGCGGTCGATCCCCAGCAGGATGGCGAGCCCGGCCAGGGGCACGCCCACCACGTCCAGGGCCGGCGCCAGCGACACGATGCTGGCGCTGGGCACCGGCGCGACCGTCATCGCGGCGAGGAAGATCGCCAGCACCGCCGCGGCGATCATCCCGGCCTCGAGCGGCACGCCGTACATGGCGGCCAGGAAGACGAGCGACGCGCTCTGGAACAGCGCGCTGCCGGGACGGTTGATCGACGCCGCCAGCGGCAGGATCAGCGTGTACTTGCGCTCGGAGAGGCCGAGCTTCTTCGCCTCCTGGAGCATCATCGGCAGCGTCCCCACGGACGTCGTCGTGGTGAAGCCCACGGTGTACGTGCCGACGGTCGCAGGGATGAAGCGCCAGGGCGGGACGCCGCCCAGGAACCAGACCAGGGGCAGGAGCACGAGCCCTTTCAGGATGAAGAGGCCCACCACGACGGCGACGATGAAGACGGCGAGGTTCTGCAGCATCGCCATCCCGGTCTTCGCGATCACCGGTGCCGCGAGGCCGAAGACGCCTACCGGGGCCGTCCACAGGATCCAGCTCATCAGCTTCGTCAGCGCGTCGCCGAGGGCCTCCGCGAAGGACGTGAGCGTCCGCTGTTTCTCGCTCGGCAGGGCGGTGGTCGCCGCGGCGAGGAGGACGATGAAGATGAGGAGGGAGAGCAGCGCGCCGTCGGCGGCGACCTGGACCGGATTCCGGGGGACCAGGTTGACCAGGAAGTCGACGATGCCGACACCGGCTGGCTCCAGCTCCGCCGTGGGCGTCGGCGGCGGCACGGGCGCCGTGAAGGCGAGGGCGAAGCCCATCACCCCCATCCCGATCAGGATCGCCGGCAGGGTCGTCGCCCAGAAGAAGCCCACCGCGAGTCCCCCCAGCCGGCCGAGCTTCCGCAGGTCGCCGATCCGCCCGACCCCGACGAAGACGACCGCCGCCACCAGCGGAATGACGACCATCTGGATCGCGCGCAGGAAGACCTGGCCGAGCGGCTCGACGGCCCCGGCGGCCCAGAGCAACGCGGGCGAACCCGTCGCCGAGGCAGCGATCCCGAGCCCCAGGCCGAGCGCCAGCCCGACGAGAATTGCGCGTGTGTTCACGCCCTCACCGGGCCCCGGTCTGACGGGCCAGCCGGAAGGCAACCACATGGTCGCCCCGTCCTCCGCCAGCAGCGAGACTTCCGCCCGCCGTCACCACGACGTAGTCCCTGCCATCGTGCCGGTATCCCATAGGGGTCGAATGCGCACCGGCCGGCAGCTCTTCGATCCATAGCTCGTCGCCCCTGGCGCCGTCGTAGGCGCGCAGCGTCGTGTCGGCGGACGCGAGAAACACGACGCCGCCCTCGGTGACCATCGGGCCGCCACTCGTGATGTAACCCCAATTCGAGGCGGGCTCGGGAAGCTTCCAGGGCGGGGCGCCCGCCGGGCGCTCCCACAGAATCTCGCCCGCATCCAGGTCGAGCGCCACGAGCTCCGCCCAGGGGCCTTCGAGGCATGGCAGATCGTCGTAGACCAGGTCTGTGCGCGCCATTCCGTAGGGCGTGCCAAGCTGTGGGGTGTGCTCCGCCCGTGCCCCGTTCAGCGTTCCTTCAAGAAAGGCCGCAAGGAACTGCTGGCGCGGGATCAGCTTGACGATGGTTGGCCAACGGGTCACGACCACGTAGCCGATGCGCGCACCGCGATCGTAGGCCATCGAACCCCAGTTCGTGCCGCCCGGATTGCCCGGATAGAGCATCGTGCCCTCAAGGCTCGGTGGCGTGAAGATGCCCTCGTAGCGGACGCCGGCCATGAGTCTCCGGCACGCCGCGCGGTGTTCTTCCGAGTGGTCCCAGAACCGTAGCGGTCGCGCGTCGGTTGCGTGCAGGCGCAGCTTCGGGAACCGTTGCGTCGGCACCACCTGCTCCCCCGGAACGTCGCTTCTCGGCACCGCGCGTTCCTCCACCGGGTGAAGCGGTTCGCCGCTCGCGCGGTCCAGCACGAAGACGAAACCCGTCTTGGTTGCCTGGGCGACGGCGGGGCGTCGCGTGCCGTCCGCCGAGGTGTGCTCGAACAGGAGCGGCTGGGAGGCGAGGTCGTAGTCCCACAAGTCATGGCGGACGGTCTGGTAACCCCACGCGAACTCGCCGGTGGATGCCCTCAGGGCAACCACCGAGTTCGCGAAGGCGTTGTCGCCCAGGCGCTCGCCGCCGTAGAAGTCCGGCGATGGCGATGTCGTGGGCAGGAAGACCAGGTCGCGCCCGGGGTCGGCGGACATCACGCTCCACACGTTCGCTCCGCCGGTCCGGTTGTCGTGGACACTCGTCCAGCTTCCCGCGCCCGGGTGATCGTCCGAGCGAGGCAGGGGATCCCAGGTCCAAACGAGCCCGCCATCGCGCACGTCGTAGGCGCGGACAACGCCTGGTTCGAGCTCCGTCGCACCGTTGTCGCCGATGGCGGAGCCCACGATGACGAGGTCGCCGACCACCGTGGCTGGCGACGTGACGGAGTAGTCGCGCTCGCGGAACCGCGGGATGCCCACGGAAAGATCGACCTCGCCGTCCTTGCCGAAGTCGGCGCACGGAACGCCCGCGTCGGCATCGAGCGCGAAGAGCCGGGCGTCGAGCGTGCCCAGAAACACCCGGGCGCGGCACGGTCCCCGGCCCGGAGCTGCCTCCTGCCAGGCCGAGACGCCTCGCGACGCGAACGGCTCGCTGTACGACTTCGAGAGGTCCACCTTGGGGTCGAACGTCCAGATCTCCGTGCCCGTGGCCGGATCCAGGGCGAACGCGCGGTTGAAGCCCGTGGAGGCGATCAGCTTGCCGCCGACGAGAATCGGGGTTGCCTGGAACCTCGACGGGTTCCCGCCGAAGCCATCGCCGTCGGTCGTGTCGCCGGTTTGGTGTACCCAGGCGAGCGAGAGACGCTCGACACGCTCGGGAGTGATCGCGGAAGGGGTGGCATAGCGGTCGCCCGCGAGCGAACCGCCGTAGTGCGGCCAGCCATCGGCCGGCTGGGCTGCAGCGCCGACTCCGGCGCCGAGCCACGCACCGAGCAATGTCGCCAACCCCACCGAGGCACTGAGAGGTTTCAACCGGTCCGGCTCCGGGGAGGCGTTGACTTGTGGCGTGACCGACGTTCTCACGGCGCTTCGGCCTCGTCGTACGCCCACCTGAACACGGCTCCGGACATCCACCGCTTCAAGCCGTCGTTGTCCATGAACTGCTTGAACAGCTCGGTGTCGTCCTTCATGACGCTGCACATGACGCGCGGGGGCGCCTTGTCGTGCTCGAGGCGGGTGTTCTCCTTGTCGGAGTCCTTGTACTCGCCGTAGGCCTCTACCTCACGGGTCATTCCTCGGACTGCTCGGCAAGTACCTTGGGTTCAATCGCTGGATCGTTCGCGCCGCGCCGCCTTGTGCGTTCCGTGAATCGGCGAAGGATGGGGTCCGTTGGGCGATAGTCGCGCATCCAGGCGCCGGTCTCCTCGCTGCTCATGCCTTGGAGCTCCTTGCCGAGCTTCTCCCGCTGCGCGTGCTGGAAGGCCACGCATTCGAAGCTCATGTTGTCTGGATCGCGGACCCACTCGCCCAGGACGGCCGGGACCTCGTGGACGTACAGATGGGGGTGCCCGAGTTCCCGGTTGACGACGTTCCACTCGTCGCCACGTCGGAAGTTCAGCAGGTACTTATAGTCCCAGCTCGCGAGGACGTCAACGTGCGCGAGCGTGGCCAACGCGATGTGCAGGGCGACTGGCCGCATCTCCGGGTCGACCGCGCCGGCGTCGATGTAGCGGTCGGCGAGTTCCCCGGCGTCGGCCGAGGGCTCAAGGAACTCAGCGTGCTCAGGGGGCACAGCGCCGAGGACGGCTTTGACCGCCTCCGAGGCGGATTCCAACTCTCTCGCGACAAGGGCTGAGAGGACGAGGCGGATCTCGCCGTCGCGAAACCCCTCGAATAGCCGCAGGGTCGTCAATCGGAGCATCCTGCTCTCGCAGCCTCGGAAAACTGAGGTGTCTACGTACACCCGCCGCGCGCGAGGCTCGGGCTTGGACGCCATGCCGTCGCGGGAGGGCGAGCCCTGCCGGGGCGGTTGCTCCGCTCCTTCCGCCGCCCTCGCCAACAATTGCTTCTCGGAGTTCTCTTGCCGCAGGCTGAGCGGAAGGAGCTTTGCCTTTGGCGACCGTTCCCAGATGCGACGGAGAACGGGATCCTTGATCTCCGCGTTCCGCAGATAGTCCATCTGCTCTTCCGCGGTCATCGCTATCAGCTTGCGGCTGATGCGGTCACGCTGCTCTCGCTGGAAGGCCACGCAGTCGAAGCCCTTCTCGCGATTCTTCTCCGGTTCAGGAGTCATCGTCGAGAAAGCTCAGTGGCGTGCATATGGTCGGAGTTTCGTGACCCAGTTCCCGATTGACGGCGTTGACGAGGCCGATACGGCGGTCATTCACGATGTGCTTGTAGTTCCAACTGACGAGCCGGTCGGCGCCGGCCAGAGTGGCGAATGCGATGTGGAGGGCGTCGTCCATCTTTGCGGGTCCGACGACGCCAACGGCAACGTAGCGCGAGGCCAGACGCCGCACCTCGTCCGTGGTCTCCACGAACACGACGTGTTCGCGAGGCACCGCGTCGAACGCCATTCTGACGGGGCCCGGCGCGGGCTCCAACTCGTTCAGCGTTGTCCGCGAGGCGATGAGGATCAACTCGCCTCGGCTAAAGCGCTCGAGCAGCCGGCGAGACGGTACTCGAAACTCGTTCTCCTCGCAGCCGCCGAACACTGAGGTGTCGACGTACACCCGGCACGTCTTGGCCTCGGACGGACCGGCCATGCCGCCCATGATCTCGGCCAGCAGGCCCTCGGTCTGCGTCTCCAGCGCCACGCTGTCAGCCTGGATCTCCGCCAGTGGGCGCATGGGTCCAAGTCTGTAGAAGTCGCGGTTGAAGCTGATCTCGTAGCCGGTCGTCACGGTCCTTGATTTGTACCACGCGTCGGCGGCCCCGGGCAGCACCTCGCGCCGCAGAAACGCCTTGATGCCGCCGTTCTCTGGAGCGGGTGGGATGGAGTACGTCCTCGGCCACGGTGAGGATGCCGCCCGTGCCGCAGGCGCCGTCGTAGAGGGTCCCCTTCAGGCGTGCCTGGGGCTGCGCCAATCAGGCCGCCTACGGCCTTCAGCGCCTCGTCGTAGTCCGTCTCGTTCGTGATCGTCCTTGATCTTCACATCGCTTCATGGCGCGATGGCCTCGTCCGTGACGAGGTGCAGCCGGCAGACCGTGGGGGCCTCCTCTTCGGCGAAGTGGCAGAGCACTGCGTCCCGGACCATCTCCTTCAGGTCCTCCCAGTCATCGCCTTGGGTGAAGATGCTGTGTTCGAGTGCCTTGGCGTCGAAACCACCCTCGACCGCCCCGGTTACTTCGAAGAAGATCTCGGTTGGCCTCACTCGATCGTCTCCGGCAGGCAGGGAGGCTAGCAGCACATGACGAAGGCAGCCGGTAGCGCTGTTTCAGGTGTGTCGCTGCGGTCCGGGCCTACGCCCACAAACCCCGAATCACTTCGCCCTTCACCAGCTCTCTCGGCTGGTCCAGGTGATTCAGGATCTCCATCGCCGGATCGATCCCCAGCGTGTAGTACACGGTCGCCAGCAGGTCGTTCGGGTGGACCGGCTTCTCGCGGGGGGCGGAGCCGGTCTCGTCGGACTCGCCGTAGAGCTGGCCGCGGGAGACGCCGGCGCCGGCGACCATGGCCGTGTAGCAGTAGGGCCAGTGGTCGCGGCCGTCCGGGGAGTTGCTGTTGCCGGAGGTGCTGACGCCGAGGCGCGGTGAGCGGCCGAACTCGCCGACGGCGACGACGAGGGTCTCGTCGAGCAGGCCGCGGTCGTCCATGTCGGACAGCAGCGCCGACAGCGCCCGGTCGAGGACGGGGCAGTGCAGGTTCTTGAGCGGCCCGAAGTTGGCGGCATGGGTGTCCCAGGAGTCGACTTCGGGGTTGCCGTTGGCGACCGCGGGCCAGTTGAGCTGGACGAAACGGCTGCCGGCTTCGATCAGGCGCCGCGCCATCAGCGCGCCCTGGCCGAAGGTGTTCTTGCCGTAGCGCTCGCGCATTTCGTCGCTCTCGTTCGAGAGGTCGAAGGCCTGACGCGCCTTGCCGGAGAGGACGAGGTCGTAGGCCTTCTCGTAGTACTCGTCGAGGGCGGAGTCGGCGACCGCCTTCTCGAGCTCGGGGAGCGAGGCGTTCAGGCCCTTGCGGAGTGCGAAGCGGCCGGCGAGGCGTTCGGGCGAAGTCTCTTCGCGGAGCTCCAGGTCGCTGAGTTCGATCGGCTGGTTCGGGTCCTGGTAGAGGCGGTAGGGGTCGTAGGCCTTGCCGAGGAAGCCGGCGGCGCCGCCCTTGCCGATCACGTTCGATTCCTGAAGCGGCCGCGGCATCTCGACGAAGGGGAGCATCGCGTCGTCGAGCGGCTTGAGCCTGGAGATGTGGGAGCCGGCGGTCGGAAAGTCGGCCGGAGTCGGCGGCTCGAGCTGGCCGGACGGCGACACGCGGTCCGGCGGGTAGCCGGTCAGCATCTGGTAGATCGCGGCGGTGTGGTTGAACAGCCCCTTTGGCGTGTAGCTCATCGAGCGGATCAGGGTGCACTTGTCGACCTGATCGGCAAGCAGCGGCATCGTCTCGGAGAGCCGGATGCCGGGAATCTTCGTGTCGATGGCGCCGAACTCGCCGCGGATGTTGGACGGCGCGTCGGGCTTCGGGTCCCAGATGTCGATGTGGCTGGGTCCGCCCTGGAGGAACAGCAGGATGACCGACTTGGCGCTGCCGAAGCCCTTGCCTCCGCCGAAGGTGTCCACCGCGGCGGTTGCCGCGTGCGCGTCGCGGAGCGCCAGCGTCTGGCTGAGCGAGATGCCGAAGATGCCGAGCGAGCCGACGCGGAG
>VXSP01000043.1:0-165897 GCA_009837885.1 Holophagales bacterium
AGGTAGCGAAATTCCTTGTCGGGTAAGTTCCGACCTGCACGAATGGCGTAACGATCTGGGCACTGTCTCCACAGGGGGCTCAGCGAATCTGTAGTACCGGTGAAGATGCCGGTTACCCGCATGAAGACGGAAAGACCCTGTGAACCTTTACTGCACCTTGGCAGTGATCCCTGATGCGTTATGTGTAGGATAGGTGGGAGGCTTTGAAGCCGGGACGCCAGTCTCGGTGGAGTCATTGGTGAAATACCACCCCTAGCGTATTGGAGATCTAACCTGGGCCCGTGATCCGGGTCGGGGACACTGTCAGGCGGGTAGTTTGACTGGGGCGGTCGCCTCCTAAAGAGTAACGGAGGCGCTCGAAGGTTCCCTCAGGCTGATTGGAAACCAGCCGCAGAGCGCAAAGGCAGAAGGGAGCTTGACTGCGAGACCTACAAGTCGAGCAGGTACGAAAGTAGGACTTAGTGATCCGGTGGTTCCGTATGGAAGGGCCATCGCTCAACGGATAAAAGGTACTCCGGGGATAACAGGCTTATCGCCGCCAAGAGTTCATATCGACGCGGCGGTTTGGCACCTCGATGTCGGCTCATCACATCCTGGGGCTGAAGCAGGTCCCAAGGGTTCGGCTGTTCGCCGATTAAAGTGGTACGTGAGCTGGGTTTAGAACGTCGCGAGACAGTTCGGTCCCTATCTCATGTGGGCGTAGGATACTTGAGAGGAGCTGTCCCTAGTACGAGAGGACCGGGACGGACGAACCTCTGGTGCACCAGTTGTCGCGCCAGCGGCACAGCTGGGTAGCTATGTTCGGTTTGGATAACCGCTGAAAGCATCTAAGCGGGAAGCCAGCCTCGAGATGAGGTATCCCTGAAGACCCCTGGTAGACTACCAGGTTGATAGGCGGGGCGTGTAAGCGCTGCGAGGCGTTTAGCTAACCCGTACTAATCGGTCGTTCGGCTTGACCAATTTCGAGATTGCTGCACTCGGGACTTGGGCGCTTAGGTTTCGTCGGGGCTCGTAGCCACGACGGCAGGAGAGACCCTGGAAGGATTCGATTCGGTTGAGGGCGTCACCGGGAAGGTGGCGCTTGCTCGGTTCGGCGATTTCCGGTGACCGTAGCGCGGGGGAAACACCCGTTCCCATTCCGAACACGGAAGTTAAGCCCCGCAGCGCCGATGGTACTGCACTGGCGACGGTGTGGGAGAGTAGGTCGTCGCCGGGATCCTCCTTGGCCCTCGGTGGGTTAGTTCCCGCCGAGGGCCTTTTCTTCTTCTGTGTGCCGGCAGGCGGTCGACTACGGGTAGTAGCCGCTCATCGTCTTGACCTCGGTGCCGGGTCTGCGAACGTCGACCTCGATTCGACGGAAGCCACCGTCGGTGCGTGTGCTCCGGGATTGGTAGGCGAGCATGTACTGGGAGCGAAGTTCGCGCTGGACGTTGGCGTAGATCTCGTCGAGGAGCTCCGGATCCCGGACGAAATAGCTCTGCCCGCCGGTCTGGACACTCAGACGGTCCAGGCGTCGCCTCGCGCCGGCCTCGTTGATTCCGAGGCCGATGGCGTACACGGTGACGCCGGCGCGGCGGGCGTACTCGAGAGTCTCGTCGAAGGAGAAGCGGGAGACTTCGTCTTTCCCGTCCGAGAGCAGCAGGATCGCGCGCTGGCCGGTGACGCCTGCAAGGTGGTAGAGGCTGAAGATCAGGCTGTCGTAGAGGGCAGTCTGGCCTTCAGCGGTCAGGCCGGCCAGACCGCTACCCAGTTCGCGGAGGTCGTTGGTCAACCGGACGGCGAGTCGGGGAAACCGGTTGAATGTGATGACGGCCGCCCGGTCGCGCGGCGTGACGGCCTGCTCGAAGAACCTCAGCGCCGCCCGCCGCGTGATATCGAGTGAGCCGCGCATGGAGGCCGAGTTGTCGATCACGACGCCCACGTGGATGGGGAGATCGACGACTCGCTCGAAGCGGCTCACGCGCTGTTCCTGGCCGTCCTCGAGCACCTGGAAGTCGGCAAGCTCCAGGTCCTCCAGCGGCCGTCCGCCGCGGTCAGTGACCGAGACGAACAGTTCCACGAACTGGACCTCGACGCGCTCGATGTCGCCGGGTGAATTGATGAAGACGAGATCCTCCGCCGTGTTGCCGTCGCGAAGATGCGCCACCGCACGCACGTACGACACGCCGACGGCCGGTGGAAGCTGAATCGGCTGGACGAACGGCTCCTGGTAGAGCGTCGAGGCCAGGTTCTCGTTCAGGTAGAGCTCGAGCCGATCCAGCGTCGTTCCTTCCGGCACCTCAACCTCGGCTCGCGCGCGAAGGCTCGAAAGGTAGCTCCCGCCGCGCTGAGGCTCGATCAGCCGGACCGTGAAGTTGTGGTCGCCGGCGTTGATCGCCAGCTCGTCCCAGGCCAGCACTTCACCGTTCTCGCCGACGCCTTCGACCCGCAGGGTACGGGGTCGTGGAAAATCGCCGAGGTCGAGCTCGACGCTGTAGGGCGGGTGAGCCTTCCTGAGCACCGCTGTTTCGTCGAGCAGGAACGAAACAGCCGACACTCCCTGGCCCTCGACGACCGCGTCGAAGCGGACGAGACCGGAGAGGATCTCGCCCGCGGGCTTCAGCAATCGGAGGTCGACGGACTCGGAACCCACGCTTCGGGCCGCCTCTGCCAGCAACCGTTCCCCCTCGGGCGCGGCCTCGGGCAGCGGCGCCAGGTCGGCGAGCCTGGGGACGCTGAGGTCCTGCTCGCCGCGGAAGAACCGCCCACCGTTGACGTCCTCGATCCGCAGGATCAGCCGGTAGTCGCCGGGCCGCAGGTAGCGTTGAAAGGGCAGGAGCAGGGGCCCGTCTGTCGCGCCTCGTTCACCTTCGGTGGCGGGGAAGCCGAACTTGTAGCGGAACGACTCGAACAACTCGCGTTCCCTGATGACCTCGCCGACCAGGACGAAGTCGCGCGACCTGTAGCCGGCGAACTCGCCGACGGCGATTGCCGCCGGATCGACGCGGACCCGTCCCTGGATCACCGTCCGGCTCTGAAACCGGCCGAGAAAGTCGTAGTCGGTTTCGGCCGCGAACAGGTCCGCGCCGGGCGGCAGGTCGGTGCTGGCCGCCGCGAAGGCGGCCACCCACTCTTCGTTGCGAGGCCTCGGCTTCGCGAGCACGCGCGCCAGCTGGCTCCCGTACTCGCGTCCCAGGCTCCGCATCTGGTCGATGACGTCCTCGAGCAGGTGGCCGTTGATGCATGCCTTCGCGCCTTCGACCACTCCCCGGATGTCGCCCCGGCCCGGTGCCCAGACCCGGGCTTCTCCAAGACCTCTCGGGCGAACGAAGAGCAGCAGGAAGTTGAACCGGACACGGTCGCTCCCCTGGTACGTCCAGACCTCGGCCGGGATGCGCGTCGTGGTGCACCGGACCTGGATGATCCGGTTCGGTTCGCCGTGGATCAGCAGCACCTGCGCGCGCGCGTCCGTCAGGCCCCCGTAGTTGCTGCGGGCATAGGCTGCTCGTTCCTCCCAGCGCTCGCGCATCTCGTTGCGCCCGGTCTTGGGTACGGGGTCGCGGACCTGCCAGAACTTCCGAATGAAGGCCTCCCGCTGGTAGTCCCGCGTGAGCCGGAAGAAGAGATCGCGTTCCTCGGCCGTCATGATGACCGAGACCTCGGCGAGCCAGTCGGCGTGGCGCTTGCTCAGGCGGTCGGCAGCCGTGGCGGGGCCCGCCAGGCTGGAGAGCGCGATCACCAGCGCCACCGCAGCAAGACCGGCCGGGCGGCTCGGAGGCCATGCTGCCGCGGATCGGCTCACGGTCACGGAGCGTACCAGCCGGTATGGTGCCGAAGTTGGGAGTTGAGCCGCGCCTGGTCGGCGGCCGGTTGCTATACTCGCCTGCCCTATTTCACTGAACCGGCGCCGGTCGTCGGCGCCGTGTTTCCTTGTCGATTCCCAGCATCGCGGAGGGATTCCCGCCCATGTCGAAGAAGCTCGTTTCCGGCCGTTCAGCGTTCCGTTTCATCCTGGTTCTGGCGATGGCCCTTTGCGTGGCGCCCATTGCCGCGCAGTTGCCGCCCGACGCGGTAGATCTCGCCAAGGTGAAGATCCCGGAGGCTCTCAAGTCGACAGACCTCTGTCCGGTCAAGTTCGTGCCGTCCGCGGCCCAGGGCGAGACCTGGTCTCATAGCGGTATCGAGTACCGGGGCAGCGAGCCCGGCGTCGCGGCGACCTTCGCCGGCGACCCCGACACGTTCGCCGCCCGGGCCGCCGAGGAGCGCTACGTGGAGAACTTCATGCTCGCCATGAGCACGATCTGGTGCCCGATCACCGACGAGGTGACGCCCGGCGGCCGGAAGCAGGTCGACGGCCTCGGCTACACCTGGGAAAGCTGCTGCTCCTTCTGCGACGAGGAGATGTCGCCTGAGAACTTCGACGAGGCGCTCGAACGTCTTCGCGAGCGGGCCGTCGAGTCGTTCGAGTTGACGGGTGGCATCTACACCGAGGGTGCGAGCAGCCCGGTCGAAGGTGCGATCAGGGACGACATCTAGGGTCCGTTGCCCCGGATAACGCGTGTCTACACGCGGACCGGCGATGATGGAACGACCGGTCTGGGCGTTCGCGTCCGGGTCCGCAAGGACGACGCTCGCGTCGAAGCCTACGGAGCGGTCGACGAACTGAACTCGGCGCTGGGTGTCGCCGTCGCCGCCGGACTGGCGGCGCCGGTCGCCGACAGCCTCGCTCGGGTTCAGCAGGAGCTGTTCCACCTCGGTTCGGATCTGTGCGTTCCGCCGGACGACGGCGCTCCTCCGGTGCCGCGCATCGAGCAGCGCCACATCGAGGCGCTGGAGAGGACGATCGACCGGTTGCAGGAAGAGCTCGAGCCGCTCGCGAACTTCGTGCTGCCGGGCGGCTCCGCCACGGCGGCCGCGCTGCACCTTGCCAGGACCATCTGCCGCCGGGCAGAGCGGCGGCTGGTGACGCTCGCGGCCGCCGAGCCGGTCGGCGCGCCGGCCCTGACCTACGTCAATCGGCTGTCCGACGCGCTCTTCGTCATGGCTCGCTACGAGAACCTGGTTCGAGGCGAGCCGGATGTGCTGTGGGACTCCAGGGCGTAGCGTTCTGCGGCGCAAGCCCCATAGGATGGACGCGGGATGCGCCTGCCAATGCGACTTCTCGACGTGGCGGTCATCGGCCTCGTGTTCCCGGTGGCCACCGTCCTTGGCTTTCTGGCCGGCCAGACGGTCGGTGAGTGGTTCGACGCGCCGAAGACCGGGGCGATGATCGGGTTCCTGTTCGGCGTTGCCGCGGGCTTCTACAACGCCTACCAGACGATTCGGCGCGTGAGCGCGGACGAAGAGGAAGATGGCTTCGGCGGCTCGTGAAGTAGCCCGTCTGCTCGGCTTCCGGGGGCCCTCCGGACAGGTCGACCGGTTGGCCGCGATGTCGAAGCGGGTCCTGCGCTGGTCGCTGCTGCTGACGGCCCTGGGAGGTGCGGCGGCGCTGGCCTGGAGCCCGGGCGCTGCAATCGCCTTGACAGCCGCAGGGCTCGTCAGTAGTTTCAGCTTCCGCGGCCTTGAGATGCAGGTCCGCGCGTTGGAGCCGAACGTCGACGGGCGTGCTGGCGCCAGGAACACTCTGTTCACCGTTCTCCGCTATTCGTTGTTGAGCGCTTTCATCGTTGCGGCCCTGCTTGTGGGGTCAAGGGAGTTCATCGCGCTAATCCTGGGATTCTCGGTCGTGCCTCTGGCACTGGTGGCTTCGGAACTGGCGCGTCGCGTCGGTTCGCCTCGCTAGCCTGAGGATCAGCCCGGTTCCGACCCGTACGCCGACCGACTCCGCGTAACCGTACACACGCCCGACTCATCCGTTCGAGCGACGGTCACCATCCCCCCACGTCCGAAGTCCCCCAACTGTCATGGCTGCCGGCGAACACTCCATCCTCTACGAGCCCGTGAACGCGGCCTGGAAGTTCGGCGTGGGTCTGGCGGGAGCCGAGGAGAGCCTGCCCCCCGAAGTGCCGGATCACGTCGTCATGGCGCTGTTCGTCTTCGGCGTCGTGACGACACTGGGGGTGGTCGTGTCGAACGGACTGAACCGGGACGATCCGGGCAAGGTGCAACAGATCGTCGAGATTGTCCTCGACTGGATGCGAAACCTCCTCGAGGAGACGATCGGCGAGGGCGGCTCGCGACATCTGCCCCTGATCGCCTCCTTCGCCTTCTTCATCTTCATCAGCAACCTGTCGGGGTCCATCTTCTTCCTGCAGCCCCCGACCCAGAACGTCAACGTCACGTTCGCGCTCTCCATCACGGCATGGGTGCTGTATCACCTGTTCGGCCTGCGCCGGAACGGCCTGCGCTACTTCGGGCACTTCGTCGGCCCGGTCCTCTGGCTTGCCCCGCTGTTCATCCCGATCGAGATCATCAGCCACGCAGCTCGGGTGCTTTCGCTCGGCATGCGGCTGTTCGGAAACGTCTTCGGCGAACACCTCGCCGCGGCCGCCATCTTCGGTCTGGTTCCCCTTGCGCTGCCGCTGCCGATCATGGCGCTCGGCCTCCTGGCCGCGACGCTGCAGACCTTCATCTTCATCATGTTGACCACCGTTTACATCGCCGAGGCTGAAGCGTCGGCACACTGAAAGGGACTCTCAGGAAATGAAGAAGTCAAAGCTCGTCCTTCTCGTGGCCCTGCTGCTCACCCTGTTCGCCGCTCCGGCATTGGCTCAGGACGGCGCAGCAGGCGACGGCGGCGGCGCCAATCTCGGCTTGCTGGGCGCCGCCGTGGGCATCGGTATCGCCGCGGCCGGCGGCGCGATCGGTCAGGGCCGTGCGACCGGCGAGGCCTGCGCTGGATTGGCGCGGAATCCGGGCGCCGGCGGCCGTATCCAGATCATGCTGCTGATCGGCCTGGCGTTCATGGAGTCGGTCGTCATCTACGCCCTGGTCATCGCGCTCCGCGGCGGCGGGTTCTTCTAGGAGAAACGCGCGGCGGTTTGGCGGCGCCAGGAAACTGGCGTTGCTGACGCCTCCCGGGGGGAGGCCTTCTGGCCGGCTTGCACGTCCTTCGTGGCGTGCGCCGGCCATATTGGCGCTTGCGGAGTTCCGGGTAGGCGTAGGCGCTCGGCCCTCGGTGTCGGCGTCGGGCCGGAAAACTGCGTGCTGACAGGGAGATGACGGTCTCGCCGTCGCGACTGCGGCACTTGGCACCGAATGTGCTGACTCCTTCCACACAAGGCGTCGCGGCCCATTGCCGCGACGGGGGAGGCAAACCACATGAGCGCCATAGCCGATCACAACGGCGGCTGGAACTTCGAGGCCGAGGTGCTGCCCTTCATGGACAGTCTCTACAGCACGGCCTATCGGATGTCCCGTAATCGTCAAGACGCCGAGGATCTCCTGCAGGAGACCTACCTGCGGGCGTACAAGTACTACGACAAGTTCCAGGAAGGGACGAACTTCAAGGCCTGGTTGTTCAAGATCCTCAAGAACACCTTCATCAACCGCTACCGGAAGCGCCAACGCCAGCCGCTCAAGAACTCCTTCGACGAGATCGAGGACGCCTTCGAGTCGAAGCTCCTCGAGTCGCCGCTCACCGCGCGCGGCGCGACTCCGGAGGAAGAGCTGATGGTGGACGCGCTCGATCAGGATGTTCAGAAGGCGCTCGAGGCGCTGCCCGAGGACTACCGGACGGCGGTCGAACTGGCCGACCTGCAGGGGCTGTCCTACCGCGAGATCGCGGATCAGCTCGGTATTCCCCTGGGCACCGTCATGAGCCGGCTCTACCGGGGCAGGCGCAAGCTGGAGGCCGTCCTCCTGCAGTACGCCCGTGAGCACGGCTACATCCGCTCCCGTGCGCCCAGGAAGATGAGGTCGAGGCAGCAGGACGCGGCCTGACATGGCAGAATAGGACTTCCGGGCTCGCCCGGCTGGTTCCTAACTCGTGCGTACTGAACAACTTGGGCGTTGGTCCGCGGGTCTCCTGAGCGTCGCTCTCGCGATCTTCCTGGGCTGGCTCGCAGTCCGTCCCGCGCCTTCGCTCATCGAGGTGAGCGCCGCGGTGTCAGGTAGCGCGGTCGATGACGATCCGGCCTTCGCTCTGGATCCGGTGGCACTGGACAAGGTGCCCTTCCCGCTCGAGCATGAGATTCGGAGAGGCGACACTCTCGACGGAGTCCTGCGCCGAGCCGGTGTCCCGGAGGCGGAGCTCCGTCAGGCCAGCGCCGCGGTCAGCGAGGTGCTGGACCCCCGCAAGCTGCGCGCTCGCGACTCCTACTATTCGATGGTCCATCGCGACGAGGGACTCGTCGGCATCAGACTGCCCCGCCGGGGCCAGGGCGTCGTCGTGGCCGACCGGAATCACGGTGCCTGGACGAGTCGGTACCGTCCCTATCGACGCAGTCACATCCGGCGTCTTGTCCACGGCGAACTGCGAGGAGCCCTTGAGAGCTCGATTCGCCGCGCCGGCGGGCCCGCGAATCTGGCCGAGAGCATGGCGAGGGTGTTGCAGTGGGACCTCGACTTCAATCGAGACCTGCGGGTTGGCGACCGCTTCGAGGTCGTCTTCGACGAGCTCCTCCTGGACGGCCAGCTCCAGGGCGTGGATCAGGTCCATGCGCTCCGCTACCGGAACCGGGAGCGTTGGCTCGAGGCCTACCGTTTCCCGGACGAGGAGCCGGCAGAGGGTGGTTCGAACCGTTACTACGATGGCGACGGTCAACCGCTTCAGCGGCAGTTCCTCCGTTCGCCCCTGCCGTACTCGAGAGTCACGTCCCGGTTCTCGCTGAGTCGGTTCCACCCGGTCCTGAAGCGTCGCATGCCGCACTACGGCGTGGACTACGGCGCTCCGGTCGGGACCCCGGTGCGGGCGACCGCGAACGGAACGGTCGTCTCGGCGGGCACGCGCGGAGGGGGCGGTCGGACGGTCCGGCTGCGCCACGCCAACGGCTACCTGACGGCCTATCTGCATCTTTCGGGCTACGCGCAGGGCGTTCGAGCGGGAGCGCGGGTGAACCAGGGCCAGGTCATCGGGTACGTCGGCTCCAGCGGCCTTTCGACCGGACCGCATCTCGACTATCGCGTGCAGAGCAACGGCCGTTGGATCAACCCGGCGACCCTGGTAAGCGAACCTGTGCCGCCGCTGGCCGACGCCTTGCTCCCGGCTTTCTTCGAACGCCGGGACGCTTTGCGCCACGAACTCCGCGGCGGGTCCGACCGCGCCTTGCGCGCGGGTCCGTAGCTGCGCGGCCTGTGGCCGGCGCCGTCGCCGGCATACGGTGAGGCACCCGCCTGCCGGGGCCAGGGAAGGGGCGCCCAGCGGCCGCTCGCGCTTTCTTAGTGGATGGGAGGTCGGCGCTCGCTTCGGTCGGCTGCGCTGCGGTGGGTCGTCGGTTGAGGTGGCGATCTCGGGAGACGCTTGCCTCCAGCCCGCTGGGCGCCCCTTCCCTGGCCCCTGCAGGCTGGAGGCCGTCGTTGGCTAGGGAGCGGCCTCCAGACTACGCCGTCGCGCAGGGAACGCGCGCCGAAGGCGGCCGGAAAACGCGCCGGCCGCTAGGCCGGCACCGCTTCGATGAGAGTACGTGACGTGCTCGACCCTATTCGAGCGAGCGGGCGCGATCGCGAAGCATCGAGTAGGCCTCGGAGCGCGAGAGGCTGCTGCCGATCTGGAGGGTGTGCGAACTGCTCCAGTCCCCAGCGGAATCGGTGTCTGTCTCGACGTAGGTCAGCGTGCTCGCGTTCTCCCAGACGACGATCGCTCCGGTACCGTTGGGCGAGACCAGGATCGTCGGCTCGCCGTCGCCGATCGTGGGCGCGATCCGCTCCGACTTGACCTGCAACCGGGCAAGGTGCTGGACGTAGTCGTTGCCGACTTCCTGGGCAGCGGCGAGAAGGACATGACCGTCACTGCCCGCGGCGCCTTCAAGGAGATCGCCTTCCTGGGCTTTGGCGCCCACGAGGACGATGTGGACTCTGGCGGCACTCGAGACGCTCGTCAGACCGCCTTCGGCGCAAAGGGTGGCGGCACGCTGGACGAGGACGTCTTTGACGTCCGCCGCGAGTGGGCTGAGGACCCGGCTGCGGATTCGGCGCCCGACGAGGACGATGTGAACCCGTGCGGCCTCCGCCACACTTGTGAGCGCGTTCGCGTCGTCGTTGTCGAGTTGTTCGCAGAGATTGGACGATTCGAGATGGTCTGCAAGGTTGTCGGCGAGTTCGGAAAGCTCCGTCGCCGGAGTGGAGAGTTCCAACTGGACAAGCGCTCCGGTGGCGCTGTCGGCGAAACCGATGACCACCGCGTTCGGCTCGCTGCCAGCGTCGACTGTGGGAGCGGAGAGCAGCTTCGCTGCCACGTCGCCGCTAAACGGGTCGTCAGCCAACGCCTGCGACACATAGTCGTTCAGCCGGTGAACGCGACGCCACGTCGACGCGAGTGCGCCGTCAATCAGAACGACCGGCGCGTACATCACCTTCTCACCGTCCGTCGTGTCTTCCGACCACACGACGTGGAGAACGGTCCGCATGCTCGACTCACCGGCAGTTGCTTCTGCCAGTTCAAAGCGGTCGTGGGTGACGGCGAGGCGTGGCGCTGACTTCTCGCTGTAGATGTTCCCGGAGACCTCGATCGTCTCGGACCACTCGCTGCCGTCGAAGGACGCGAGGTTGATCCGGGTCAACGTCGAGGCGTTGCTGCTGGACCAAACGACGTACAACCTCTCGGTGGCGCCATCGAAGAACAACGACGGCGTCCGGTCACTGTCGTCCGATTCACTACCGGGCACCAGGTAGTTTTCGACTGTCCCGGAGCCGCGCCGAGCCTCCAGCCGGAGAACCGCGGCACTGGCGGACGTCTCGCTACCGTCCGGGAAAAGGTCGCCGTAGGTTCCGGTGGCCACTTGGTAGACGTCGCCGCTCGTTCCCAGCACCGGCGCACTGTCAACGGCGTAGATGGCGCTGCTGCCGAGCAGCAAGGTCACCGCACCGAGGACGGCCGCCCGGACGGGCTGGACTTCGTTCAGGAACCTGGTGAGTACGCCGTTCATCACGCCCTCAGGTTCACCACTTGACGGAAATCGACAGACATCAGCAGGTCGGTCAGACCGGCCTGATGCGGATAGAACCGCTGTTCCAGTTCCCCGAAGTAGTGGCGTGCCGCCTCCTTGTCCGCTTCGAGCAGCGCCACATGGCCAAGGAGATAGAGCGAGTTCTTGATCGTCGCCGAATCGTCGTAGCGCTTGGCCAGTTCGAGGGCGCGCTGGCCGTGCCGTCGCGCGTAGGTCGGTCGTTTCAACTCCAGGTGGGCGAAGCACAGGTCAAGATGCGGCAACATGCTGTACTGCACGGCACCCTCGCGCCGGAACGTGCGGATGCTCCGGTAGATCAGGCGAAGGCCCTCCCGCATTCTGGTGCGCCGCATTCCTCGACTTCCGGCTGCACTGACCACTAGGCAGTAGCCCAGGTTCGTTTCGGCGGCCACCTTCCAGGTGGAGGGTGCGTCCTTTGCGTGGCGGAGCGCCGTCCGATAGCACGCCGCAGCTTCAGTTTCCCTACCCTCGGCAACGAGGAGATTCCCGAGAAGGTTCTGCGCCAGACTCGGGAGTCCGCCCCGCTCGACATACTCCGCGCGATCACGGAACAGCCGGGCATAGAAGAGCGCCTTCTTGATCTGGCCTTCCAACTCGTGTGCGCGGGCCAGCGTGTAGGCGGCCAGACAGCAGTTGTGGTCAACCGGACTGCCTAGGAGGATCTTCCGGAGTTCCGGCATCACCTCCGCGCCGTTGCCGAGTTCCGTCTCCGCAGCACCCCAGCCGCAGAGGGCTTCGTCGGCGAGGTCGGTCTCTCCGGCGGCGGTCGCCGCGTCGACCGCCTGCTGGTAGACGGTGGCCGCTTCCCGATATGAACCCTTGGCGACGAGGTCACGAGCGCGATCCCTCAGCGTCTCGAAGTCCTCGGTCGTAGCCACACACCCCTCCGGCTCTGGCACGGTAACGCGCTCGGGGATGAACGCCGGCTCAGGCGACGAGCGGAAGGGAACAACGGTGGCAGTCATGAGCTACACGGACTCGATCAAGGAGCCGAGTTTACACGAAGTAGCTCGGGGGCGGGGCGGTTCGTCCGTTCGCGACCGCCCGCCCCCAAGCGCTCACCTCGCGCCGTCGCTAGCCGACGATCACGATGTGATGCCGCAAGGCGGTGATCAGCGCGACTGCCAAGTCGATCGCGGTCTGCATCTCCGTCTCCTTTCCGGGAACAAATCCCTTTGGGTGGAGGCGACCGCCCTGTGGAGGCGACCGCCCTGTGGAGGCGACCGCCCTGTGGAGGCGTCAGCCTAGCGGCTGTTCCGGTTCTGTCAAGTTGCTGCTGTCGCCGAATGCCGGTGCGCCGTCCTCCGTGTTAGCCTTTGAGCGCTTCAGGGAAGGCGACTTGCGATGGACTCATCGGCAACGAAGACCGACGACAGGGAACGGCTTGTTCGACTGGCGCAGGGGGTCCCGGAGGCTGAGGTTCCGGCGGCTGTGCGCTATCTGGAGTACTTGACCGACCGAGCGGACTCCTACGCCCGATTCCTGTTGAGCGCGCCCGAGACGGACCGGCGGTTGAGCGAGAAGTGTGAGCGTGGCCTGGAAGAAGCCTGGGCCGATGTCGAGGCTGGTCGAGTGCATGGCTCCGAGGAAGTCAAGAGGGAGCTCGGCCTCTGAGCGGCCGGAGCGTCTCGTACACCACTCGCGCGGTTCGTGATCTGAAGCGGCTTGACCCGGCGGCGCAACGTCGGGTCGTCGATCGACCGGCACGCCCTGACGGGCGCAGGCGATGTCAAGCGGCTCAGAGGGACGCGTCGTGGCAGCTGGCGGCTGAGGGTCGGAGACTGGCGTGTCTTGTTCACCTACGACTCTGCGGAGAAGGCTGTTGTGATCATGCGCGTTGAGCACCGAAGCGCTGTGTATCGGCACCGGTGAGACGGTCGCCGGAGTTCGTGCCCGGGGAGCACCAAGCGGCCCAGGGGCGGAACGACTCGTTGCGCAAGCCGCCCGCCCCCAAGCCCTCACGTCGTGTCGGCGCTAGCCGAAGACGACGATGTGATGGCGCGCGGCAGTGACCAGTGCGACTAGCACATCGATCGCGGTCTGCATCTCCATCTCCTTTCCGGGAACAAGTCCCTTGGGTGGAGGCGACCGCCCTGTGGAGGCGACCGCCCTGTGGAGGCGACCGCCCTGTGGAGGCGTCAGCCTAGCGGCTGTTTCGGTTCTGTCAAGTTCGCCCGCTTGCGCGAGCACCGGAGAGGGCGAGTCGACCGGACTACAATCCGCCTCCGTGATTCGGTCGTTCGCCGATCAAGCCACGGAGGACATCTTCGACGGCGCCGCGACGAGAGCGGCGCGGCAGCGGTGTCCTTCCCGGCTGTGGCGCGTGGCTCGAAGGAAGCTCGCGCAACTCAACCAGGTCGCCGAACTTCGGTATCTGGCCGTGCCGCCGGGCAACCGGCTGGAGCGGCTCAGAGGGGACCGGGCAGGTCAGTACAGCGTTCGCATCAACGACCGCTATAGAATCTGCTTCGTCTGGGAGCCGGGCTATGCCGACGACGTCGAAATCACGGACTATCACTGACGACGCTGCTCCCCCACGGGTTGGTGGCACTTGGCCGGCGCGGCGGCTGCCCCGGTTCAAGCCACCGACTCATCCGGGAGAAATGCTGCTTGAGGAGTTCCTGAAGCCGTTGGGCATCTCGCAGGCGGCGTTCGCTCGGCGGCTGGGCGTGTCCTATCCGCGGCTCCGTGGACTCATCCATGCCAGGAGCACGGTGACAGCGGAGATGGCACTGCGGTTGGCTCGAGTTACGGGGATGACGGCGGAGTTTTGGCTGGGCCTCCAGCAGGACTGGGATCTCTGGCACGCTGCACGGTCCCGGAAAGCGAAAGCCATCGAGTCACTGGAGCCGCTGCCAGCCTCGTCTCCGTCGTAATCGGAAGCGCCTCACGGTCAAGCACCGTGCCGACGCGCGAGGGTGCCTACACGTCCAGGCCGACTTGGCGCATCAGATCGAGGGCGTTGCTGCGGGTAACGGTGCCCTCGCGAAGGCGGTAGTCGAAGTGGATCCTGCCGTCCTCCAGCTTGTCCTGGAAGTGGACGTTGCGGAGCCGCGACTCGGCCGGATCCTCGGCGATGCCGGCCAGGGCCAGGTCGTGGGTGGTCACGAGCCCGATCGCACCGCGGTCGAGCAGACCGCGGATCAGGCCTTCGGCGCCCGCTCTCCGGTCGTGCGAGTTCGTGCCGTGGAGGATCTCGTCGAGCAGGAACAGGACCGGCCTCCACTGTTCGGTCAGGTCGAGCACGGACTTGAGCTTCGTGATCTCGGCGTAGAACCTGGACTGGCCCTCGGCGAGCGAGTCGTGGAGCTGGATCGAGGAGCCGACCGCCAGCGGCGTCAGCCGCAGCGAACGCGCTCGCACCGGCGCGCCGGCCTGCGCCAGCGCCACGTTCGTGCCGACGGTCCTGAGCAGCGTGCTCTTGCCGGACATGTTCGAGCCGCTGACGATCAGGCACTGGACCGACGTCTTGCCAGCCGTCTCGGCTTGTTGGTCGTCCTGACCGGCTTCAAGGATCGGCCCGGCCAGGAACACATCGTTTGCCACGCACTCCTCGGCCGGCAGCAGTGGATGCCCGAGCTCCCTGCCGTCGAGCAGCGGACGCCCGTTCCCCGACGGCTCGACCAGCGTGGGGAAGGTCCGGTCCGGGTTCTCGAACGCATGGGAGGCGAGGCTCGCCAGAGCTTCGACCTCGGCCAGTGCCCCGAGCCAGACGGCGACCCGGTCTCCGTGCCGGCGACGCCAGGAGTCGATGGAGTAGGCGAGCTGAGGCGTCCACAACAGCAACAGTCCGAAGGGGGCGAACACGGCGTTGCGCATCGAGTCGAGCAGGTCGACAAGGCGCTGCAGTTGCCTGGCGCTGCGGGAGGCGGTGACGCCGTCGTCGCTTCGTAGCCGCCTGTCCAGTTCGACCAGGCGCGTGCTCTCGAACGGTTCGCGCTCGATGACTTCCAGCAGCGATGCAACCAGGTTCAAGTCGCGGCTCGCCCGCCTGACGCCGGCCGTGACCGCCCGGAAACGCTGACGCCAGGCGAGGCTCCACAGGATCTGCAGCACGGCCAGGCCAAGGAAGGGCGATGGCCCCCAACCCCAGGCCAGCCAGCCCGTGACCGTGAGGAGATTGGCGGCGGCGACGGCAACCAGCAGGGCGCGCACGAGGAGCTCCCGGCCGCCGGCGCCGGGAAGCGCCGCCCGCCCGTCGCCCTCCGCCCAGGCGCCTTCCGCCCAGGACACCAGCGCCTCGGGATCGAGGTCAGTGCGCGCGATTCGACCGGTCGCGGCGAGACGCTCGCGGAAGTCCAGGCCGGGCGCCAGCTCGCGGACGGCCTCCTGCCGCCGCCGCAGGGCATCGGGCGGCGCGGGCTGGAGCAACCACGACGCCAGAAGTTCCTCTCCGCCGCGAGTCCGGGCCCGGCTCAATAGCCGGAACAGCGAGTCGGGGCCGAAGAGGTCGAGGTCCGCGGCGTACACGTGCCCGGCGTGATCGTCCGCAAAGCGTGTTCCGGGCCGTCCGCCGGCGCGCCAGTCGCCGTCGAGGCGGTCGAGCATGAATCGGTAGAAGGCTCGTTCCCGTTTCAGCCGTTCGGCCCGCTGCAGCACACGCTCGTGGAGAACGACGAGGACGAGAAAGAGCAGGGCCGGGACTGCCGCCCAGAGCAGGGGGAAGAGCCTCGCCTGGACCGACAGCCAGACCAGCACGGCTGCCGCCAGAACGACGGCCAGCCGCGACCACGACACCGTCTTCTCGATGCGCCGCGTTCGCCGCAGTTCCCCGTCGCGCTGCGCCGCGCGGCGTTCGCAGATCGAACGCGGGTCCTTCACCGTTCCGCCCGCGCTCAGGTCAGTGCCGGATAGACGATCGACTTGAGCTGACCCCGGAAGTTGAACGTGCCCGACATCCAGAACTGGACCATGAAGATGACGATCAGGTCCTCCTTCGGGTCGATCCAGAAGGCCGTGCTCGCGGCGCCGCCCCAGCCGTACTCACCGACCGAGCCGATCGCCTGAGCGACCGCGAGGTCGAGGGTGACCGAGACGCCGAGACCGAAGCCGACCCCTTCGTAGGTCGTCTCGCTGAAGGAGCCGACCGCCAGTTCGGTCAGGTCGCGGCCGCCCGGCAGGTGGTTCATCGTCATGAGTTCCACCGTCTTGCGGCCGAGAATGCGCGTGTCCTCCAGCGTTCCGCCGCCCAACATCATCTGGCAGAAGCGGTAGTAGTCGTGCATCGTCGACACGAGTCCGCCGCCACCCGAGAAGAAACTGACCTCGCCGGTGTAGTGGCTGGTGAGGGGATCGTCGAGCAGGACCAGCTGCTTGTTCCGGTCGCGCCGGTAGCTGGCGGCGAAGCGGTCGACCTTGGCCGCGGGTACCGTGAAGCCGGTGTCGACCATGCCCAGGGGCCCGGTGATGTGCTCCTGCAGGTACTCGTCGAATGGCTGGCCGGAGAAGACTTCGACCAGGTAGGCGAGCACGTCGGTGGCGACCGAGTAGTTCCAGGCGTCGCCCGGCGAGAACTCGAGCGGCAACCCGGCGAGTTGCTCGATCATCTGCCGCAGGCTGCCGCCCGCCGGCGGTCCGCCGACGCCGAGTTCGCGGTACGCGGCATCGACGTTCGTGCGCTCCATGAACCCGTAGGTCAGCCCCGACTGGTGCGTGAACAGATCGCGGATCGTCATCGGGCGATCAACCGGCCGGGTGAGGAAGTTCGGGTGGTTCCCGCTCTCGAAGACCCTGAGATCGCGCCACTCGGGGATGAACTTCCGGACCGGGTCGTCGAGCTGGAAGTGGCCCTGTTCGTAGAGCTGCATCAGGGCGACCGAGGTGATCGGCTTGGTCATCGAGTAGATGCGGAAGATCGTGTCGGGGCGCATGGCGCGGTCCCGCTCGCGGTCCATCAGGCCCTGCGCCGAGAGGTAGGCCGGTTTACCGCCGCGCGCGACGAGGGTGAGGCAGCCCGCGATCTTCTCGGGCTCCAGGTAGCGGCGCCGCAGATGATCGTCGATGCGGGCCAACTGCGCGGCGTTCAGGCCGACCTCCTCGGGGCGCGCGAGGTCGAGTTCGGGGGGTGCTGAAACGAGAACGGGCCGAGCCGCCATGGAGAGTCCTCCGCTTTGCTGGTCGTGCGAGTACGTACGGCGCGGCGATCTTTGCAGATGGCGAAACGGGCGCGGCGCATACAATCGCGCAGCCGTGGCCCAAGCCCAACTTCAGGAGCCCCTGGCATCGACCTGTCTTGAGATCAGCGGTGTCACGCTCTCGTTCGGTGGCGTACACGCTCTGGACGATGTCGCCCTCGACGTGCGCCACGGCGAGGTGTTCGCCATCATCGGGCCGAACGGCGCCGGCAAGACGTCCCTCCTCAACTCGATCAGCGGTCTCTACCGGCCCCAGCAGGGCTCCATCACCTACACGCCGGCGCCGGAAGCGGCGCCGGTCGCGCTCATCGGAAGGGCGCCCCACAAGGTGGCCCAGGTCGGCATCGCCCGATCGTTCCAGAACATCGAGCTCTTTCGCGGCATGACAGTGCTGGAGAACCTGATGCTGGGGCGGCACATCCACATGCGCGGCAACGTTCTCGGATGTGGCGTCTACTGGGGTCCGCAGCGCCGCGAGGAGATCCGGCATCGGGCCGCGGTGGAGGACGTGATCGACTTCCTGGAGATCGAGAACCTTCGCCACCAGGCGGTCGGCACCCTCGCCTACGGCCTGCAGAAGCGGGTGGAACTCGCCCGCGCGCTGGCGCTCGATCCGAAGCTCCTTCTGCTCGACGAACCGATGGCGGGAATGAACGTGGAGGAGAAGGAGGACATGGCCCGCTTCGTCCTCGATGTGAACGAGGAGTGGGGCGTGACGACCGTCCTGATCGAGCACGACATGGGCGTCGTCATGGACCTCTCGGACCGCGTCGCGGTGCTCGACTTCGGCCGCTCGATCGCCTGCGGCACGCCGGACGAGGTGCGCGCCGATCCCGCCGTGATTCACGCGTATCTGGGGGACGCCGAATGACCTCGCTGGCGGAACTCCCGCGCGACGCGGACACGATGCCAAAGCTGCTGCTCCGGAATGCCCGCGAGCGCGGCGGCGAAGCGGCGCTCCGGGAGAAGGAGTTCGGCATCTGGCAGAGCTTCACCTGGGCGCAATACGCGGAGCGGGTCAGGAACTTCGCCCGCGGCCTGGTTGAACTCGGACTCGAGCCGGGCGACATCGTCGCCGTGCTGGGCGACAACCGGCCCGAGTGGCTGATTGCCCAGCTCGCGTCCCAGGCGGTCGGCGCACGCTCCCTGGGCGTTTACCAGGACTCCGTGGCGAGCGAAGTGCAGTACCTGGTCGAGTTCGCGGGCGCCCGTTTCGTCATCGCCGAGGACCAGGAGCAGGTCGACAAGCTGCTGGAGGTCTGGGACGAGTTGAGCGGCGCCGCTGAAGGGGACGGGCAGGGCATCGCGAACGTCATCTACTACGACCCCCGCGGACTCGGTGCCTACCCGCACGAGTTCCTGCTCGGCTTCTCCGAGGTGGAGAAGATCGGACGGTCCGCCACGAGCAGCACGGCCGACGACTTCGAACGCTGGGTCGACGCCACGACCGCCGACGACGTGGCCCTGCTGTCGACCACCTCCGGCACCACCGGCAAGCCGAAGCTGGCGATGCTCTCGCACCGCAACCTGCTGACCATGGCGCACAGCTTTCAGAGCATCGATCCGATGCGGAGCGACGACGAGTTCGTCTCCTTCCTGCCGCTGGCGTGGATCGGCGAACAGATGATCGGCGCGGCCTGCGGCATGCTGGTCGGTTTCACCATGAACTTCCCGGAAGAGCCGGAGACGGTGCAGCACGACATCCGCGAGATCGGACCGCACATGATGTTCTCGCCGCCCCGCATCTGGGAGAACATGGTGTCCGATGTCCAGGTACGGATCGAGGACTCCTCCTGGCTCAAGCGCAAGGTCTACAACTGGGCGCTGGGCGTCGGTTACAGAGCGGCCGACACGCGGCTGGCGGAGGGCGGTCTGCCCAGGCTGCTGGCCGTGCAGAACTGGATCGCGAACGCCTGCTGCTTCTTCTGGTTGCGCGACAAGCTCGGGGTGCGGCGAATCCGGCGCGCCTACACGGGCGGCGCGGCGCTGGGGCCCGACATCTTCCGCTTCTTCCACGCCATCGGCGTGAATCTGAAGCAGATCTACGGCCAGACGGAGGTGTCCGGGATTTCGGTGGCGCACCGCGATGACGACATCAAGTTCCAGACGGTCGGTACGCCGGTCCCCGGGGCGGAGGTCAGGCTCGGCGAAGGCGGCGAGATCCTGACCAGGAGTCCGTCCGTTTTCCTCGGCTACTACAACAACGAGGAGGCCACGGAAGAGGCGCTTCGCGACGGCTGGCTCTACTCCGGCGACGCCGGCTACATGGACGACGACGGGCACCTGATCGTCATCGATCGCAAGAAGGACGTGATGGAGTTGCACGACGGAACGCAGTTCTCGCCGCAGTTCATCGAGAACAAGCTGAAGTTCAGTCCCTACATCAAGGAGGCGGTCGTGTTCGGCGGCGGCGACTACCCGTTCGTCACCTCGTTGATCACGATCGACTTCGCCAACGCGGGGAAGTGGGCCGAACGCCGCCAGATCCCGTACACCACGTTCACGGACCTCGCGCAGAAGCCGGAGATCTACGAGCTGGTGCTGGAGCACACGGCCGGCATCAACGGTGATCTGCCGGAGTCGGCCCGCATCCAGCGCCTGCTGCTGCTGCACAAGGAACTGGACGCGGATGACGAGGAGTTGACCCGTACGCGGAAGGTGCGGCGCCGGTTCATCGCCGACCGGTACCGCCTGCTCGTCAATGCGCTCTACGGCGGCGACGAGGCGGTCGAGATCGAGAACGAGATCACCTACCAGGACGGCACGACAGCGGTCCTGCAGACCCGGCTGCGGATCGCCGCGCCTGCGACCGCCTGAGGAGCGGACGATGGACTCCGACGTCTTCCTTCAACTCACCGTTTCCGGGCTCTCGAACGGCATGGTCTATGCCCTGGTGGCGGTCGGCTTCGTCGTGATCTTCAAGGCGAGCGACGTGATCAATTTCGCGCAGGGCGAGTTCCTGCTCTTCGGCGCCTACCTGGCCTTCGCTTTCATTGCCCAGTTCGGGTTGCCCTGGAGTCTGGGTGTGCTGGCGACGCTGCTCACCGCGGCCATGATCGGCTTGATCGTGGAGCGTCTCGTTCTCCGGCCACTGATCGGCGAGCCGGTGATCTCCATGATCATGGTCACGATCGGCCTCTCGAGCCTGCTGCGAGCGGTGGTGAACGGCATCTGGGGGGTGCGACCCAAGGCCTTCCCGAACTTCATCCCCTCGGGAGAAGTCGAGTTCCTGGGCGCGATCGTCGGTTTCGACCGTCTGCTCGTGATCGCGATCGCTGCGATCCTGCTGACGGTTCTGACGCTGTTCTTCCGTTACACCCGGGACGGCATCGCGATGCGCGCCATCGCCGACGACCAGCAGGCGGCGCTGTCGATGGGCATCAGCATCAAGCGCGTCCTCGCCGTCGCCTGGGCGATGGCGGCGATCACCGCGGCGGTCGCCGGCATCATGCTGGCGAACACGGTCGGCGTCAGCCACGACATCATCTTCATCGGACTGCGCGTGTTCCCCGTCGTCATCCTCGGCGGTCTCGACTCGGTGCCCGGCGCGATCGTCGGCGGCGGCGTCATCGGGCTGCTGGAGTCGTACACGGCCGGCTACACGACTTCGGGCCTGGAGCTCATCGTCCCGTACATCGTGCTGATCCTGGTCCTGATGGTTCGTCCGTACGGCCTGTTCGGCAAGGAGATCATCGAGCGGGTGTAGGGCATGGAATCCGGAATCTTCTTCAGCGACTACCGCTCCGACATGGCGCTGCGGCGCATGCCGTTGCAGAAGGTGCGCACAGGCCTGCTCCTGGTCGGCCTCGTCGTGTTCCCGCTCCTGGCCAACCCCTACTGGCTCAACCTGGCCAATCAGATCGCCATCGCCACGATCGGTGCGATCGGCCTCAACATCCTGGTTGGCTACACCGGCCAGATCTCCCTCGGCCAGGGCGCCTTCATGGCGGTCGGCGCCTATGGATCGGGCCTGCTGACTGTCCGGCTCGACGTTCCCTTCTACCTGAGCATTCCGGCTGCGGCCCTGATCACCGCCGTCGCCGGTCTGGTGGTCGGACTGCCTTCCCTGCGGCTCAAGGGCCTCTACCTGGCCGTCGCGACGCTGGCGGCGCAGCAGATCGTCGAGTTTGTCGTCACGCACTGGGACGGCCTCACCGGCGGAACGGAAGCGCTCGTCGTGCCGGCGCCCGAGCTGTTCGGCGCCCGGATGAACACCGACGGCCGGTTCTACTGGATACTGATCGTTGTCGCGCTCGCGGTCGCGCTGTTCGCCGCGAACCTGTTCCGCTCCCGCGTGGGCCGGGCCTGGGTGGCGATCCGGGACCAGGACATCGCGGCTTCGGCGATCGGCGTCAACGTGTTCGGCTACAAGCTGCTCGCCTTCGCCACCTCGTCCTTCCTGGTCGGCCTCTCCGGCGCTTTGCTCGCCCACTACCGGTCGATCGTGACCTGGGAGCGGTTCACGATCGAAGTCTCGATTTCCTACCTGGCGATGATCATCATCGGCGGCCTGGGGACGATCTCCGGTTCGTTCTTCGGGGCGGCCCTCATCGTTCTGTTGCCAGCGATGATCAACACTCTGGGGCGCTCACTGCAGGACACGGCGCCGTGGGCGGCGACGGTCCTGCCGTACGTGCAGCAGGGCGTCTTCGGACTCGTGATCATCCTCTTCCTGGTGCTCGAACCGGAAGGGCTCGCCAAACTCTGGCGCAACGTGAAGGACTACTTCCGCGTCTGGCCGTTCTCGTACTAGGCGCCTCTGCGCCAGTATGATCCGTTGTTTACGGACCGGCTGTTCCGGGGCGGTCATGCCCCTTCAGGAGACCACGACATGAACCGTCTCGTTTGCCTTGCTGCTGTAGCTCTGTTGCTCCTCGCCGCCTGCGGAGGCGGCGACCCGGTCTCGGAAGCGGATGCGCCGATCACCATCGGTGCGATTTTCGACCTGACCGGCGCGACCTCGGACGTGGGCACCTTGTACGCCGAGGCGATCCGCGATTACTACGCCCGCCTGAACGACCTCGGCGGCATTGCCGGCCGCGAGGTCGACCTGCTGTGGAACGACTACGGCTACGACGTGGCGAAGGCCGAGCAGCTCTACTCCGAGTACGTCCAGGCCGGAGCGGTCATGTTCATGGGTTGGGGCACCGGTGACACGGAAGCCCTGCGTGGCCGGATCGCGGCGGACCGCATTCCCTTCGTCTCGGCATCGTTCTCTCACGTACTGGGAGATCCGTCCGAGGCCCCCTTCAACTTCCTCGTCGGCACGACCTACAGCGACCAGCTCTTCATCCTGCTCGACTACCTGATCGAAGAGGCGGAAGCCACGGGAGGCGAGATGCCGAACGTCGCGCTGATGCACCACCCGAGTCCGTTCGGTCTCTCGCCGTGGCGCCAGGGGGGCGAGGACTACGCGAAGCAGCGCGGCATCGAGATGGCGCCGCACGAGATGGCGCGGGGCAACACGGACTTCAGCGCCACGCTGACCCGGATCGCCGAATCCGGCGCCAACACGGTCGTGTTCCAGAACACGTCGGGACCGGTTTCCATTGCCGTCAAGAACGCGCGGGATCTGGGCCTGGACCTGCGCTTCGCCTGCCTGAACTACTGCAGCAACGAGGTGCTGGTGGATCTGGCGGCCGAGGCCGCGGAAGGTGTTCTGGCTTCGATCATCTACTCGCCGCCGGGCGAGGGGATCGACGGCCTGAACGAAGCGGCCGAGTACCTCGCGTCCAAGGGCGGGTCGATCGACGAGGAGGGGTTGCTCTACGGCCAGGGCTGGGCGGTCGCCAGCCTGGTGACCGAGGCGATCGAACGCGCGGCCGCGGCCGGCGAAGTGACCGGCGATTCCATCTTCGCTGCCTTCGAGACCTTCGACGGCTGGGACACCGGCGGTGTGACCGCGCCGGTCACTTTCACGTCCACCGACCATCGCGGCATCAAGGGCATGAGGATTTTCGAGATCAGGGAAGGCAAGTTCCAACCCGTGACCGAGATGCGGATGGCCTCCACCCTGGAGGCGGCCGAGTAGGGCAGGCCCAAGCCATGCTGTCCCTGAACAACGTCGAGGTCATCTACAACGACGTCATCCTGGTGCTCAAGGGGCTCTCGCTCAAGGTGGAGCAGGGTCAGATCGCGGCGCTGCTGGGCACGAACGGAGCCGGCAAGTCGACCACGCTCAAGGCGATCTCGGGACTGCTCCATCCCGAAGACGGCGAGGTCACGGACGGCAACGTCGAGTTCGAGGGCGTCCAGATCGACAAGCTGCCCGCCGAGGACATCGTGCGCCGGGGCATCTTCCAGGTCATGGAGGGGCGTCGGGTCTTCGAGCATCTGACGCCGCAGGAGAACCTCCTGGCCGGCGCCTACACGGCCCGGGACAAGGGCGGCACGGACGAAGCGCTGGAACGGGTGTACGGCTACTTCCCGCGTCTCGAGGAGCGGGGCAACTCGATGGCCGGGTTCCTCTCCGGCGGCGAGCAGCAGATGCTCGCCATCGGCCGGGCGCTGATGGCGCGGCCGAAGCTGATGCTGCTCGACGAACCGTCACTGGGCCTGGCGCCGCTCCTCGTCCAGGAGATCTTCGAGATCATCCAGCGCATCAACCGGGAGGAGGGCACGACGATCCTGCTGGTCGAGCAGAACGCGACCCGCGCGCTGGAGATCGCCCACTACGGCTACATCATGGAGGGTGGCCGGGTCGTCCTCGAAGGAACCCCGGCCGAGCTCCAGGACAACGCCGACGTCAAGGAGTTCTACCTCGGACTGACCCAGGTCGGCCAGCGCAAGAGCTACCGCGACGTCAAGCACTACCGCCGCCGGAAGCGCTGGCTGTCCTAGTCAGGGGCCTTGCGCGGCAGAAACTGGGTGCGCCGGCGTCTCCGCCGGCATCCGGCGCAAAGCGCCGGTTTCTGGACCTTCTGCCGCGCTAGTCCCCTTCGATCGCCTCTTCGATCTCCCGCAGCCTCTCGCGGAGTTCCCGGCGGGCGGCGGCGGCGAACGGGTTTTCGCGGGCGATGGTCAGGAACAGATCGTCCGAGTCGTCGCGGAGGTTCTCCTCGATCTTCATCATGTGCCGGTAGGCGACCGTGCCGAGGGCCGGGTCCGGGACGTGAATCTCCCTGAGCGCCTTGGCCATCCAGTGGGTGAGGCCCTGGATGTAGGCCATTTCCGAGTCGTGCTCCTTGGCTGACATCTCGAGCACGTGGAGTTCCAGGGCGGACGCCAGGAAGCTCTTCACCGCCTCCACCCGCTCGCTGTCCACCGGGCGTTCGGGGAGGCAGAGCACGACCTTCAGACCGCGAATCCCGTCGCGACCGCTCTGGGGGCCGAACATCGGGTGAGTGCCGAGGAACTGGACCTGCCGGGGCAGGCGCTGCTCCAGGATCCGGAGCGGCTTCACCTTGACCGAGGCGACGTCGACGACCAGCGTGCCCGGTGCGAGGCGCGGGGCCAGATCGGCGATCAGTCCGTCGAGATCCTGGACCGGGACTGCCGGGATCACAATGTCGCAGCCGGCGCAGCCTTCAAGGCCCGTCCAGCGCGCGCCGAGAGCGGCGGCTTCCGCGCTCAGGTCGCGGCGATCCCAGACCTGCACGTCGAACCGGGCGCCCAGGTGCCGCGCCAGAAAGCGACCGAAGCTGCCGAGACCGACGATGCCGATCGTCCTTGCCCAGCAGTCCTGCACCGGGCGATCCTATTCGTTGCCGGTTCCCCTACAATCGCGTGCTGCGGGAGGAGGGAGCCAGGATGAGAAGACCAACCGGCGCTGTTCTTGGCGCCGTCGTGGCCGTGGCGGTGAGCTATGGTTCACCGCCCGTGACCGACGCCCAGGAGGATCGCGCCAGCCGGGAGCACGTACTCGGCCTGCTCCGGGAGGTGCCGCTGATCGACGGCCACAACGACGTGCCGTGGCAGTACCGCACGCGCGTTTCGAACCACCTCGACGAGATCGACTTCCGGGACACCACCGCGCTCGAGCCGCCGATGCACACCGACCTGCGGCGTTTGCGGCAGGGGGGAGTGGGGGCCCAGTTCTGGTCGGTCTACATCCCGACCTCCTACACCGGGGCCGGCGCGGCCCGGGTCGTGTTCGAGCAGGTCGACCTGACCAGGCGGCTCCTCGAGCGGTATCCGGACGACCTGGAGCTGGCCCTAAGCGCGGACGACATCGAGCGCGTCCACGGCGCGGGCAAGGTCGCGTCGCTACTCGGCGCCGAGGGGGGCCACTCGATCGAGTCGTCCCTGGGTGTCCTGCGGCAACTCTACGCGGTCGGCGTCCGCTACATGACCCTCACGCACAACAGCAACGTCGCCTGGGCCGATTCGGCGACCGACCAGCCGACGCACGGCGGTCTGACGACCTTCGGCCGGCGGGTGATCCGGGAGATGAACCGCCTCGGCATGCTGGTGGACCTCTCCCACGTTTCGCCGCAGACGATGCACGATGTGCTCGACGAGTCCGAAGCGCCGGTCATCTTCTCCCACTCCTCGGCGTTCGCGGTCACCGCCAGTCCACGCAACGTACCCGACGACGTCCTGCGCCGGCTGGCCGAAAACGGCGGCGTGATCATGGTCACCTTCGTGCCGTCCTTCGTCAACGAGAACGTGCGGGAGTCCTTTCAGCGCCTGGATGCCGAACGCCGGCGACTGATGGCCGCGGGAACCGCGCCGGAGGAGATCCGCCGACGGCTGATGGCCTGGCGAAGCGAGAACCCGGGCGCCCAGGCATCCCTCAGCGACGTGGCCGACCACATCGACCACATCCGCGATCTGATCGGCACCGCGCATCTGGGCATCGGCTCCGACTACGACGGCATCCCGACCGTGCCGGTCGGCCTCGAGGACGCCTCGACGTTCCCCGATCTGTTCGTGGAACTGGTCCGGCGGGGCTACAGCGACGACGAGTTGAAGGACATCGCGGGCCGCAGCTTCCTGCGCGCCATGCGCGCCGCGGAAGCGACGGCCCGACGCCTGCGGGCCGAGGAGCCGCCCGCCGACGACCTGATCGAGGAACTGGACGGCGAGAATGGTTGATCAGGCGACGTCCCCGGTGACGGCCCGGCACGCCTCGACCGTCCTGTTATTGCGGGACAGCGACCGCGGGGTGGAAGTGTTCATGGAACGCCGCCACATCCAGTCAGACTTCGTCGGGGGCGCCTACGTCTTCCCGGGTGGCCGCGTCGACCCCGAAGACCGGGTCGACGAAGCGCTGTGCCACGGTCTCACCGACCGCGAGGCGAGCGCCCGCCTCGCGCTCGAAGAGGGCGGCCTGACCTTCTACGTGGCCGCGATCCGCGAGTGCTTCGAGGAGGCCGGCGTACTCCTGGCCTACGACCGTGACGGACAGATCCTCGACTTCTCGGACCGGGCGGTCGAGCAGCACTTCGAACGTCTGCGAGCCGAGCTGAACGCCGGCAAGCGGTCCCTGCTCGACATCGCCGCCGCCGAGGGGTTGACCCTCGCCACGGACCGCATCAGCTACTGGGCGCACTGGATCACCCCCGAGGGACAGCCGCGGCGCTACGACACCCGCTTCTTCGTCACGCGGGCGCCGCGCAACCAGACCGCGGCCCACGACGACCACGAACTGACGAGTTCCGCCTGGGTCACCGCCCGGGAAGCGCTCGAGCGCGGGCGTCGCAAGGAGTGGATGATCATCTTTCCCACGATCCGCAACCTGCAGAAGCTGGCCCAGTTCGAGTCCGCCGACGCCGCCATCGCCGCCGTCGACGCCCAGGCGGAGTTCCCCGTCATGCAGCCCCGCGTGCTGATGGGCCGGACACCGGACGAACCGGCGCGAGCCGTGCTGCCCGGCGACGAGGGCTACGAGGAAGCGGCAATGCGCCCCTCCGCTGCGAACGTCAAGGATTGGCAGCGGGCCTTCAGCCGCTGACGGGCCCCACGGTGGACACCCTCCTGAAGGGCACGCCGGTACGGCTGTCCGATCGCGTCGTGCGCGTCACCCAGGACAACCCGGGCATGTTCACCGGCCCGGGCACGAACACCTACGTCATCGGCGGTGACGGCGGCCCGGCCTTCGTGCTCGACCCCGGGGAAGAGGACGACGCCCACTTCGAGGCCGTCCTGAGCGCGGTCGGCGACCGGAAGGTGGCGGCCATGCTGATCAGCCATACGCACCGCGACCACTGGCCCCTGGCCCCGCGGATCGCCGAGCACACAGGCGCCGAGATCCGCGCCTTCAGCGAGCAGCCGCCGTTCACCGCGGGCCCGCGCCTTGAGGACGACTTCCGGCTCTCGGCGGGCGGCACGACCCTGGTGGCCCTCCACACCCCGGGCCACGCCAGCGACCACCTCTGCTTCCTGCTGGAGGAAGAACGGGCCGTCTTCACGGCCGACCTGGTGATGGGCTGGTCGACCTCGATCATCGCTCCACCCGACGGCAACCTGAACCAGTACATGGCCTCCCTCGAGCGGCTCCTCGAATTTGGCCGGGGCGACGGCATCGACATCCTGTACCCGGGCCACGGCGAGTCGATCAAGCCACCGCTCGACCGGGTCCGCGAGATCCATCGCCACCGCCAGCAACGCACCGACCAGGCTCTCGAAGCCATTGCCGCCGGCGTCGCCACCATCCCCGAAATGGTCGAGCGCATCTACACCGACGTCGACCCCAAGCTCCACGGCCCCGCCGCTTTCTCCCTGCGGGCACACCTGGATGCGTTGGTCGAAGAGGGCAAGGTGAAGGAGAGCTCGCCGGGACGGTACGAGCCCGTTGTGACAGAGGGACAAGACGTTGCGAATCTGATCAGTAGGGCTCGCGCGAACTCGGGGCTGGGTTCCGATGAGGCGATGGACCTGGCGGTCGAAGAGACAAGACGCCAGAGGGCACGCAAGGAATGAGTAGCGACACTCGCTACGGCGAGTTGATTCGTGTTGATCGAACCGGCGAGGCCACGGAGATCCTCGAGCGGCTACCCCTGGGCTCGGGTGTCGCGGAAGGAGGCGTCGACGAGGCGACCTTGCAGGAGCTTCTCTTCGACCATCCCGAGAGTCTCCCGATTGCTGCGATCGACCCGGCGTACGCCAACTCGGTTCCGGTGTGCAGAGAGCTTTCGGTGCCGGCCGGCAGCGTCGACGCGCTGTACGTCAACGCTCTGGGTCGGCTGACGCTTTGCGAGTTCAAACTGTGGCGCAACCCGCAAGCGCGGCGAGAGGTGATCGGCCAGATCCTCGACTACGCGAAGGACCTCGCTTCGTGGAACTACGAGGACTTGCAGCGTCAAGTCTCCTTGGCCCTTGGCAGGGAGGGTTCCAACATCCTCTACGAACTGGTCTCCAGGCGGCACTCTGACGTCGTCGAAGCCGAGTTCGTCGACGACGTCACGCGCCATCTGAGACGTGGCGAGTTTCTGTTGCTCATCGTCGGCGATGGCATTCGGGAGCGGGCGGAGAAGATCGTCGACTTCGTGCAGAGCCACAGCGGCCTCCGCTTCAATCTCGCGCTCGTGGAGGCGGCGCTGTATCGCGATGGGCCTCACCGTCTCCTTGTCCAACCGCGTGTCCTGGCCCGGACCGAGATCGTGCAGCGGTTTGTCGTGGAGGGTGCAACGCCGGTTCAGTCCCTGGAGGAGGAACCCGAGGTTCCCGAGGGCGACTGGGAGAAGGAGACCGGCAGGTTCTGGCGAGCGGTCTTCAGCGAGGACTTCACCTTCGCCGACTCGGAATCGGAGCTTGAGAAGGGGGGCCACCCAGTCCAGGTCAGGGTTCGCGGCGCCGGCTTGAACGGCGCTGCCTTGCGGTTCGTCTTCTCTCTTTCCGGATACGGAACGGTCATCAGTTGCTACTTGAGCGCCCGGAAGGGCTGGGCGCGAGAAGAACGGATCTTCGATGAGGCGCTGGCCGCGGTCGACGATCTGAAGCGGGAGATGCAGCCGCCTGCATCCGACGGGGATCGCCCGTGGGACGATCTGGAGGAGTGGCGCACGCCGCGCGGCGGCAAGTGCGTGGGCTTCCAACGCGAGTGCGCGCCGCCGCTGTTCGGGAGCAGCGAAGCGAGCGCCAGACCGCCCATGCACCAAGCGGGCGCGAGCGTCCGCTGGGACCCCTTCCCTTCGGTCCGTCCAGCCGAGGCGGCAGCAATCACCGCCGCCGCGCCTCGTGAGCGCCGCTACGCTGCCGCCGTCACGCCACGGCCGTCACGCCGCGGCGCGTCAGCGCCGCCAGGGCGCCCGGACCGGTCGCCCGGCCTGGTACGCGGCCAGCCGTTCCCGGGCATCCGGCAGCGCTTCTGTCGCCCCGGCACGTTCCAGGTTCTCGATCAGCCGTTGCTGCCAGGCGACGGCCTGTTCGAAGTCGCCGGTTTCGGCGTAGGCGAGGGCGACGACCGCGCCGTGGGCCGGGGTCTGGGCGCGCTGGAACAGATCGGTGGCCAGGTTCAGGGCCATCGGTCCGTCCCGGACGGAGTCGTCTTCGGAGGCGGCCAGCACTTCGGCGAGGAGCAGGGCGAAGAAGCCGCTGCCGCCCTGGTCGGGAAGTTCGAGGGTCTGTTCCAGCATCAGGCGAACCCGGGCGTCTTCGCCGGCGAGCAGCAGGGCGGTTACCTCGGCCGCGCGGGCCCTGCTGTCGCTGGGGTCGAGTTCGAGCGCGCGGCGGGCGGCGAGGGCGGCTTCGGTGAACTGGCCCAGTCGGCCGAGCGCAGTGCCCAGGTTGAAGTAGCCCTCCTTCAGCGTCGGGTTGGCCGCGATGGCCCGCTGGTAGTGGGGGATCGCTTCCTCGTAGCGCTCCTGCTCGGTGCGGATGTTGGCGAGTTCGAAGTGGGCCTGACTCAACAGGGGCGGGTCGGCGCCCGCTTCGACCAGTTGTTCGAAGCGCCGGGCGGCGGAGGCCGGCCGGCCTAGTTCCTGCTCGATTCGCCCGAGCAGCAGCACGATCTCGCGATCGAATCCGAAGTCCGCCAGCAGGGCTTCGAACTCGCGCAGGGCGAGTTCCCGGCGGCCGCCAAACCGGTAGTTGCCTGCCCGGTGGAAGCGGAGATTGCGATCGTCAGGGGCCAGTTCCAGTGCGCGCGTGAGAGCTTCCGCGGCTTCCAGGTGGTCGTCCGTCTCGCCGAGACTCCTTGCCAGCTCCACCCACGCCGGCCCGAACGAGGGCTCGATCTCGACCGCGCGCCGGAGCCGCTGGGCCGCGGCCTGGTAGCGGCCCTCGTTGTTGTAGAGCAGCCCGGTCTGGAACAGGAGCCCGACGTCGTTCGGGCTCAGGTTCAGGGCCTCCTGGTACCACATGGCGGCTTCCGCCCGCCGGCCCATGCCCTCTAGCGCCGTCGCCAGCGATCTCTTCGCCGCCGCGCTCTCGGGGTAGTCGCGGACCGTCTCCCGGAACCGCTCCTCGGCGGTCTCGAAGGCGTTCGCTGCCAGCGCAACGCGCCCGAGCAGTAACTGGGCCCCGATGCCTGTCGCCGATTCCTTGATTTCCGCGGCGATCGGGTCGGCGAAGGCCACCGGGGCTTCACCCCGGAGCTCCATCGCGGCGCGCATCGCAGCGTCGTCGCCGAGGGCGCGATGGGCAAGGGCGACGTGGTAGTGGAGCGAGTCGGCGCGGGGCTGCTCCCGCAGCGCCGTCTGGAAGTGCCGCAGCGCCGTGGTCGGGTCGTCCGTCTCGAAGGCGACGCGGCCCAGACCGAAGTGAGCCGCGGCCGTGGATCCGGGCAGTGCGAGGGCGCGCTGATAGTGGCCGCGAGCCTCTTCATACCGTCCCAGTTCCAGATGCACGCGGCCGAGGCGAATCGCGGTCGCGGGGTCGTCGGGGCGGAGCGTCCTGGCCAGGTCGTAGGCCTCGACCGCTTCCTCCAGCTCGCCCAGGTGCTCCGCGGCGCTGCCGAGCAGATAGCGCCAGCGGAAGTTCCGGGGCTGCAGCTCCGCGGCGTTGGTGAGGCAGGCTCTCGCGGCCGGCAGGAGGTCGTAGACGAGGTAGAGCTGGCCAGCGTCGCCGAACAGGAGCCCCAACTGCTCGGCCGCGGCGCCGGTCGGCGTCCCCTGGGCCAGCGCCTCCTCGAGCAACCCGCGCTGCTGGTCGATCTGGTCGCGCACGGCCTCGTCGACCCCGCGCAGGTCGACTTCGGGCACCGGGATCAGCGTGGGCGTCGCAGTCTGTGCGCGGAGACCGGTGGCCGCGAGAGGCAAAAGCAGCGCGGCGATGAGCGCGGCCCCATGGAGGCAGATCGGTTTCGTCATGGTGCGTCGTCTTCCCGCTCGTCGCGCCGTTCACCGGTGCCGCGAACCAGGGGAGTGTAGGCCCTGAGCGGGGGCGCGGGCCACTCCTCGACCGCCCCGTCCGTCCATTGGACCTCGATGCGGCCGACCCTGGTGTCGCCCGCTGGAACCGCGACCCGGGGATCTCCCCAGGAGGCGTAGCTTCCGCCGCCCCCGGCAACCCGGACCAGTGGCGTTGCTCCCGTTCGGTGCACCCGCACGGTGACGCCGGATGCCGGCCGGCGTCCGCGGCTCGTGTCCAGCACGGGCGCCACGCCGAACCAGCCGGTGTCCGCGTCGGCCCGGTTGAGCAGTAGCCGGGCGGGGCCGTTGTTGTTCGTGATGACCAGGTCCGTGTCGCCGTCGTTGTCGATGTCGCCGGCGGCCAGACCGCGACTGACGAACGGGGTCGCGCCATCGAGCAATCCGGTGGGCGCCGGTTCGAAACGGCGCCCGCCCCCGCCACCGGCCACGTTCAGGAAGGCCTGGTTCGGTTGATCGAGGGGGAACGGATCGTCTTCCGTGCGTGGCCTTCCGGCGGCGAACGTGACGGCGCCGTTGACCGCCGCGAGGTCGAGCCAGCCGTCGCTGTCGATGTCGACGAAGGCAGTGCCGAAGGACGTTGCGTCCCAGCTTGGCCGGCCGAGACCAGTCGCGTTCGTGCGGTCCCGAAACTGGACCGCGCCCGGTTGCGAGTCGTTCCGGTAGAGCGTGTTCGTCTCGCGGTGGAAATGGGTCAGGAACAGGTCGAGATCGCCGTCTCCGTCGTAGTCGCCGGCCGCGACGCCCATGCTCGCTTCGGCCTCGCCATCCGCGTTGAGAGCCGCGCCGCTGATCAGCCCCTCCTCGATCAGTTCGCCGTTGCCGCCATTGAGCCAGAGGTGATTGGGCATCAGATCGTTCGCGACGTAGAAGTCGAGCCTCCGGTCGCCATCGAGGTCGGCCGCGAGAATGCCCAGCCCGTTGCCGGGTCGCGCCGCGGTCAGACCCGCCCGCACGGACGCGTCGTCGAACCGGCCGGAGCCATCGTTCACCAGCAAGCCGTCGGGCGCCGGCTGGTAGGCGCTCGGCAGACAGTAGTCGACCTCTCCTCGCTCGGTCAGGCAGGTCTTGTGCGTGGCCAGGGAGAAGTTGAGGTAGTTCACGATGAACAGGTCAAGATCGAGGTCGCCGTCGTAGTCGGCAGCCGCAGCGGCGACGCTCCAGCGCGGGTCGCCCGTGCCGCTCGCCTCGGTCCGGTCGCTGAAGGTCCCGTCGCCCTCGTTGCGCCAGAGTTGGTTGACCCCCAGATTCAGGACGTAGAGGTCCACCCAGCCGTCGTTGTCGAGATCCGCCGCGACCACGCCCATGCCATAGCCGGCGGCCACGATGCCGCTTTCCTCGGTTACGTCGACGAAGCGGACGATGGCTCCGTCGTCGCGCAGTTCCAGGTCGTTGCGGTACAGGCGGTCGCGGGGTGGCCAGTCGCCCGTCCACGGTGTGGTCGCGGAGGTCCGATCGCCTTCGTTGCCGAGGAAGCTGCCCTGGACCAGATAGAGGTCAAGATCGCCGTCGTTGTCGTAGTCGAAGAGCGCCGCGCCGGCGCCGACCACTTCCGGGTAGTAGAGCTGCCCGCTCATGCCGTTCCAGTGCTCGAAGTCGAGACCGGCGTTCCTGGTGGCGTCGGTGAAGAGGACTTCACGCTCTCCTGCCCGGGCGGTGCCGGACAGGACCGCTACGGCTACCGCAACGGCGATGCCGGCGGTGTGCGCTCTCATTGGTCACCGCCCAGACGGAAGGAGGGTGTCTCGACGCGTTCGAGAACTTCCGCGCGCTCGGAGACTCGGTACACCGCCCGCGGTTCCACGTTCTCGAAGTTCTGGGCCGTGCCGCTGCCCATCCACCGCACGCGGATCTCATCGATTCGCATGGCGTCTCCCAGGCCCACTTCGAGTTGCATGCTGTTGCCGCCGAAGGAGCCGCCCGAACCGACCAGGCGATGGATCGTCCGCTTGCCGCCCGGACCGTTGACGGAGAGCGCGACCCGCGAACCGACGCCGAAGCGGTTGGCGCCCGAGCCCGCGGGTCCGGCGCCGGCGAAGCGCAGGGTGATCCAGGCGTTGTCGCTGCCCGGATTCTCGAACAGGGCGTTGCCGAACGTGTCGGTGGGGTAGAAGCCGCCGAGCTGGTGGAGCAGATCCATGTCTCCGTCGCCGTCCAGGTCGCCGAAGGCCACTCCGTGGCCCTTCTGGAGGTGGCCGAAGCCGCCGGCGAAGGTGACTTCCTCGAAGCGCCGGCCGTCGTAGCGGTACATGACGTTCGGCATCAGGCTGGCGAGATCCGGTTCGCCGGTACCCAGATAGAAGTCGAGCCAGCCGTCGTTGTCCAGATCGCCGTAGTTCGCGCCCATCGGCAGAGCGGGCCGGCGGATCCCCAGGTCCCGGGAGACCTCGGTCATCCGCAACCTGCCGCCGCAGCCGGGTTGGGACCCGCATTCGTTGCGGTAGAGCAGGGGCTGGCCCACTCCGGGATCCGAGCCCATGTACGAGGCGACGACTTCGGTCGCCTGGTCGCGATAGTCGCCGACGTAGAGATCCAGGTCGCCGTCATTGTCGTAGTCGAAGAACCAGGTCGCGAAGCTCTCCCGCTCCGGCTCGGTAACACCTGCCCGAACGGCCTCGTCCTGGAAGACGCCGCCCGAGTTCCGGTAGAGGCGGTTGGCGCCGAAGTTGGATACGTAGAGGTCGAGGTCGCCGTCGTTGTCGACGTCGCCCCAGGCGACACCCTTCGCGTAGCGCAGGTTGCTGACACCGGCTTCGGCGGCTACGTCCTCGAAGGTGCCGTCGCCCAGGTTGCGGAACAACTGCGAGGGGTACTCGTGGGCTTCGCTCGACTCGTTGCCGACATAGAGGTCGAGGTCGCCGTCGCCGTCGTAGTCGCCCCAGGCGGCCGCCTGGGTTGGGTAGGCGGGTTCGGCCAGGCCGGCCGCCTCGGTGACATCGATGAAGCGGCCGGCTTCGCCGTCCAGTTCGTTGCGCAGCAGCGAGTTGCGGATGCGGCCTTCCTCCAGCAGCCAGGCGCCGCGCAAGACGAACAGATCGAGGCGGCCGTCACCGTCGTAGTCGGCGTGGATCAGGTTCAGCCCACCGAGCTGACCGCTGAGCCCCCAGGCTGCGCCCGTGTCCTCGAAGCCGCCGCTGCCGTCGCCTCGGAATGCCTGGAGGGGACCGCACGGATCCCAGGTCGAAGTGATCAGGTCGAGAATGCCGTCGCCATCGAAGTCGTCCATGATCGCGCCGCCCGCGAGGTCCAGCGCATCGACTCCGAGTTCCGGTCCAAGGTTGCGCCAGCGCTGGCCCGGGAACGAAGCGGAGGCGAAGGTGCTCTCGCTGATGCGGAACTCGGGAGGCACTCCGTCCGGAAAGTCCCCGGTCAACCGTCGCGCCACGTTGAGAAGCCACCTGGCCCGGCGCCTCCATGGGCCGGTTGGACGGCCTTCCTCCAGCATGTCGAGGAAGAGGTCGCCCGCCGCGCGGGCGTGTTCGGGACGGCCATGGACCGCGGAGGCGGTAAGCGGGAGGATGCAACTGTCGGCCGAGCGGCCCGCGTCACCATGATGGACGCAGTTCAGGTCCTCGGCGCGCTGAAGGTGTGCCAGGGCCAGGTTCCACTCGGGAATCGTCGGCCGCACGTCGGGGGTAGCAGCCAGGGCTCTGGTAGCTGCCGACAGGTGGGTGATCGCCCCCGCCGTGTCGCCGAGCCGGAGCAGTTCGCCCCCGAGTTGCGCCTCGATCTCCGGGCTGTTCGGGCTGGAAGACAGGCTGGCCCGAAGCTCGTCCGCGAATCTCGTGCCGAAGTAGGCATTGGAGCCGTCCCGTAGCCGCTTGCAGGATTCCGCGAAATCGTCGGGAGGCGCAGCCGCCAGGGGAGCTGCGAGCAGGACCAGACTGGCGAGCCCGCGGGCCGGCATGGCGGGAGACTACTACGCCCGGGCGTTCTCCCCTTCCGCGTCGGCCGCGTCGCCCCCGTCACTCGCCGGTGGAGGCGTCGGCGGCAGGGTCGGGGCCGCCTTCGCGCCGAAGCTGGACCTGCCGAAGGCGGTCATGCACGCGGCGCCGAGGCCGATCGTCCACGCCAGGTAGCAGATCACGAGCCCGGGGAAGCCGAACATGAAGCGGAAGAACCAGGGAAGGCCGAGGAAGCCGAGCAGGTCGGCCACGAGGGCCAGGGCCTGGATCGTGAGCACGCCGAGAGCGAGGGCGCCGAAGCTCCCGGCCGCGACCCCGCTGGCGCCCCTGAAGCGGTTCCGGCACCAGTCCCCGGCTGCCGCCGCCGCGCCGGTGTAGCCGAGCACGAGAGCGAGCGCCAGGGCGACCAGCGCCGCCGGCCACAGGAGGATGGCGAACGGAATGCCGATCACGGTTACCGCGAGCAGAATGCTGGCGACGATCAGGGCCGGCAGGATGAGCAGTTCGATCCCGAAGCCGACCACGAGCATGATCAGCGGGTCGGAAACCGCGGCGGCCCGGACCCGGTCCACGCCCTTGGGCGACACGAGCAGAACCAGGCCGCCCAGCACGATGAGCAGGCCGGTGAAGATGATCGCCCGGACGAACTCGAACACCTTGCCCACGCGGAAGAAGGGCGGTCTTTCGCCGACGCGGGGGAACCAGTCGCCGCTCCAGCCGTTGAACCAGTCGCCGTCCCAATCCCACTCGAAGTCGCCCCAATCGACCTCGGATATCTCTCCGAGCACGGTCGCGCCTTCCTCGCGGCTGACCCTGCCCCCGACGGTGACGATGTCGCCGAGCACTTCCGCTTCCGGACCGAGTTCGACGTCTCCGCCGATGGCGACCACCTCGCCGGTCACGCGGCCGTCGATCTTTGCTTCGCCACCGATCGCCACGGCGTCTCCACGGACTTCCCCGTCGACCTTGATGCCGCCGCCGATCGAGGTGATGTCGTCGGCCACTTCGTCGCGACCGACCCGCACCGTGCTGCCGAAGGCCACCTTGTTGTCGAGGTCGACGCGCACCACCGGCCCGCTCTCGTCGTCATCGTCTTCGGCCTCGGCGGCTTCTTCCCGCGCTTCCTCCTGAGCGTCCTGGGCGTCCGGCTCCTGGACTTCCTGGGCGTCCGACTCCTGCTGAGGCTGGCCGAAGGCCACACCCGTGCAGCACAGCCCGAAGGCGAGGAGCAGAGCGCCCGCCCTGAAGCCTCGACCCCGTGGCCGATGGACAGGAACCCGCGACAACCGGTGAAGGAGATGGACTCCCGTCAGACAGAGAAGGGTGACCACGGCGATCGCGATCATCGCCGCCGGTGTGTTCAGCACCATGTCGAGGGTTTCCCCGACCCGAACCGCTCCGTTCAGGAAGGCCACGCTCTCCGCCAGCACGGCGGCCGCCAGGGTGAGGAGCCAGACCGCGGCGAACAGCGAGGCCTGAAGACCGTCGAGCAGACCCAGCCACGACGAGGGGACCAGCCAGACCGCACCGGTGAGCCCGAGGACCGCGGCCGTGGCGGAGACGGCCAGCGGCAGCCGGGCCCAGCGGGGAATCTCGAAGGGCAGGATCGGCGAGGGGGCCGGCGTCGTGGCCGGTCGCCCGGTCGCGGCCACCTGCCGCATGATGCGTTCCGTGAGTCCAGCCGGTACTGTGGGATCTTCCAGCGACTGGAACAGGGTCCGGAGGTCGATTCGGTTCCGCATCTTCATTCCTCGCGGCGTGTGCGATTCTACGTTGGCCGTTCGGGCAAGACGTTCCGCATGCCCTTCGCCCTACGTTTCCTGTGCCGCCGTGGTTTCAGACTACGCCATCCTTGCGCAGGCGTTCTTCGATCTCGCGGCGCGCCCTGCGCAGATTCGTCTTCACGGTTCCAAGCGGCATGCCCGTCGCCTCGGCGATGTCCCGATAGGGGAGTTCCTCCCGGAACCGGAGAAGAACGACGAGCCGATACTCCGGTCGGAGAGCCGCCACGGCCGCTTCGAGAGCGGACGACAGTTCACGCCGCTTCACCAGGGTGTCGGGCGACTCTGAGCGCTCGTCCTCGATGCGGTCGAGGATGGACGACTGGTCCGGGTCGCTGGTCTCGATCGGTGTCGTGGGGAGCTTTTTCCGGCGAAGCTGGTCGATTGCCGCGTTGCTCGCGATCTTGAACAGCCAGCTTGCGAAACGCCGCCTCGGGTCGTAGCGGGCGAGCGCCAGCCAGGCCTTGACGAAGACTTCCTGGGTGACGTCCTCGGCGATGCCGCGGTCGTGGACCATGCGCAGGATCAGGCTGAAGACGGGTCGCTGGTAGCGCTCGACCAGTGTCCGGAAGGCGAGTTCCGAACCTCCGATCGCCTCCGCTACCAAGGCGGCTTCGTCCTGTGGTCCGTGGGGCATCGGCTCAGTGTGGCATGAGGGGTGGCTGCCCATATCATTGCCGCGGTGCGCTCTGATCCCGACTTCACGAACTACGCAGAACTGACGGACGCGGTTTGCGCGGTGCGCATCGCCAGCCGGGTCACCCGGCGTCTGCAGGCCGGGCTTGGGGGCGTCTTCCTGACCAAGGATGACCGCTCGCCGGTGACGGTCGCGGACTACGCGGCGCAAGCCCTGGTCAGCCTTGTGCTGCCATCAGAGGACGCCATCGTCGGCGAGGAAACATCGCCGGATCAGGTGACCTCCGAGGGACGGGAGGTCATGGCCAGGGTCGCGGACGCGGTCAGGTCCGAGCTTCCCGGCGTCGCCGCGGACGAGGTGGGCGAAGCGATCGATCGCTGTTCGAGCGCCGGCGACGCGCGCGGCAGGTTCTGGGTGCTCGATCCGATCGACGGCACGAAGGGGTTCCTGCGCGGCGACCAGTACGCGATCGCACTCGGTCTGATGGAGGATGGCGAGATCGTGGGGGGAGTGCTCGGCTGTCCCAATCTGCCTTCGGCGGACGGTCGCGGGTGCCTGTTCGCCGCCGCCCGTGGAGGGGGCTCCTGGGAGCTGTCGCTGGACGAGGACGGGCCGGCGCCCCGCCGGATCGGCGTGTCCCCGGTCGTCGATTCGACGGAGGCCGTCTTCTGTGAGTCGGCGGTGTCCATGCACTCGGATCGGGGTGGGCACGCCGGGATAGCCGAGCGGCTCGGTGTGACGGCCGCTCCCGTGCGCATGGACAGCCAGTGCAAGTACGGGGCGATCGCGCGGGGCGACGCGTCGATCTATCTCCGCCTGCCGTCTTCCGCCACCTATCGCGAGAAGATCTGGGACCACGCCGCGGGGTTCATCGTCGTGACGGAAGCCGGCGGCGCCGTGACGGACGCCTTCGGCCGGGAGCTCGACTTCAGTCTGGGGCGGACTCTGGAAACGAATCGCGGCGTCGTGGCCACCAATGGCCTGCTGCACCGCAAGGTCCTGGCGGCGGCGGCGACCGTCCTGCCGGAAGCTCCGGCTGCCTAGCAACCGATGGAGACCCTCCTCGTTACCGGCGGCGCCGGTTTCATCGGCAGCAACCTCGCGGCCGCCGCGCTCGCCGACGCCCGCGGTGCGGACCGGCGGGTGGTCGTGTTCGACAAGCTGACCTACGCCGGCAGCCCGAGCAACCTGGAACGAGTGGCCGACGACCCCCGCTACACCTTCGTGCTCGGGGACATCGCGGACCGTGAAGCGGTGCGGAAGGCATTCGCCGAGCACCGACCCTCGGCAGTCCTGAACCTGGCGGCCGAGAGCCACGTGGACCGCTCGATCGACGGCCCGGGCGCCTTCGTTCGGACGAACATCCTCGGCACGTTCGAGCTCCTCGAGGCGGCCCGACTCGATCTCGGCCGCCGGCCGGAGCGGGAACGGGCGGGGTTTCGGTTCATCCACGTCTCGACCGACGAGGTGTTCGGAAGCCTCGGCGAAGCAGGGTGGTTCCGCGAGGACACGGCCTACGACCCCAGCTCGCCCTACTCGGCCTCCAAGGCGGCCGCGGATCATCTGGTGCGCGCCTGGTGCCGTACCTACGGCTTGCCGGCGATCGTGACCAACTGCTCGAACAACTACGGCCCCTACCAGTTTCCGGAGAAGCTGATCCCGGTGATGATCCTGAACGCCGCATCCGGGCTGCCGCTTCCGGTGTACGGCGAAGGTGCGAACGTCCGCGACTGGCTTCACGTGGACGACCACTGTGAGGGGCTGCTCCGTGCGCTCCGGTTGGGCGAGCCGGGCCAGAGCTACAATTTCGGCGGTGACGCGGAGAGAACGAACCTCGAGGTCGTCGAGGCGGTCTGCGCGGCGATCGAGGCGGAGTTCCCGGCCGCGGAGAACCCCGCGCTGGCGGCGAAGGGGACGGGGAGCTACCGTGAACTCGTGACCTTCGTCGAAGACCGGCCGGGCCATGATCTGCGCTACGCGGTCGACGCCGCCAAGGCGCGAAGAGACCTCGATTGGGCGCCGCGGCGCGACTTCGAAACAGGCTTGCGCGAGACGGTGCGCTGGTACCTGGATCACCTGGGCTGGTGCGACGCGGTCGCTCCCGGTAGCGAACGCCGCCGGCTGGGTCTTCAGCAGCGGTTGACGGCGGCGACGTGAGTCCGCTTCGGGGAATCCTGCTGGCGGGTGGGGCCGGAACCCGGCTTCATCCGGTCACGCGGGCGGTCAGCAAGCAGTTGCTGCCGGTCTATGACCAGCCGATGATCCACTACCCGCTCTCCAGCCTGATGGTCGCGGGCGTGCGGGAAGTCCTGATCATCACCACGCCTCACGATCAGCCCGCGTTCCGGCGCCTGCTCGGTGACGGCGGGGATCTGGGCATCGAGCTTTCCTACGCAGTCCAGGAGGCTCCCGAGGGAATCGCCCAGGCGTTCCTGATCGGAGCCGAACATCTGCGCGGCGCCCGGGCGGCGCTGGCTCTGGGAGACAACATCTTCCACGGCCACGGACTGGCGGACGTTCTGCAGCGGGCGGCGGCGCGTCACCTGTCGGCGCCGGGCGCCACGATCTTCGGCTACCGGGTCCGGGACCCTGAGCGCTACGGTGTCGTCACCTTCGACGCGGGCCGGCGTGTGATCGGCCTGGAAGAGAAGCCGTCGGCGCCGAAGTCGCCGTATGCCGTGCCCGGTCTCTACTTCTATGACGATCGAGTCGTCGAGTTCGCGCGAACGCTTCGTCCGTCGGCGCGCGGCGAACTGGAAATCACGGACCTGAACCGGATCTACCTGGACGAGGGGACGCTGCGGGTCGAACTGCTCGGCCGAGGGATCGCGTGGCTCGACACGGGGACTCACGAAGCGCTGCTGCAGGCGGGCAACTTCATTCAGGCGCTCGAGGAACGGCAGGGTCTGAAGGTGGCCTGCCTGGAAGAGGTCGCCTACCGCATGGGCTACATCGACGCCGACCAGTTGCGGCGGCTGGCGGCGAAGACCAACGACGCGTACGGCCGCTACCTCAGCCTGGTCCTGGAGGAAGGGCGATGAGCGCTCCGCCCGAGGTCCGCGCCACGGGGCTGCGCAGCGTCGTGATCGTCGAGCCGGTCGTTCATCGCGACGGCCGCGGTTTCTTCCTGGAGAGCTACAACGCGGCGATGTTCGCCAGGGGTGGCGTAGACCGGCCCTGGGTCCAGGACAACCACTCCCGATCGAACCGGGACACGGTGCGGGGCCTTCACCTTCAGTGCCGCCGGCAGCAGGCCAAGCTCGTCCGCGTCACCCGGGGCGAAGTGTTCGACGTGGCCGTCGATGTGCGCCGCGGCTCGCCGTCGTTCCTGGAGTGGACCGGCTGCCTGCTTTCGGAGAACAACTTTCGCCAGCTCTTCATCCCGCGCGGATTCGCTCACGGGTTCTGCGTGGTCAGCGAGACCGCCGAGGTGCAGTACAAGTGCGACGAGTACTACGACGGCGACGATGAGCTCGCGATCGCCTGGAACGATCCGCAGATCGGTATCGACTGGCCCATCGAAGAACCGCTGCTCTCCGACCGGGATCGCGTCGCGCCGACGATCGCGGGATGTTTCGAGCAGTTGCCGACCCTCTCCTACTGAATGAACTGCCCTGGTGAGATGAAGGCTTGGACCGCAGGTGAGAAGGATCTGCGCGCGGCCGACCGCGAGCAGCTCGAGGCGCACGGAATCGGCGTCAAGGAGGCGCGGCGGCAGCTTGCCATTCTGCGGGACCCGCCTCCGAAGGCGGAGCTGATCCGGCCTGCCGTGCCGGGTGACGGCATCGACGCGCTGCCGGTTGGTCCGGAGGCTGACCGGCTTGCCGAAGAGGGGCGTTCGGCGGCGCGGTCCGGGCGCATGATCCGGTTCGTGCCGGCGTCGGGGGCGGCGTCCCGGCTCTTCGCGGAGCTCGCGGCGGCTGGCTCCGGCGGCGCCCCGGACCATCCCGTACTCCGTCGCTTCGAGAACGCGCGGCGCAATCTCCCGTTCGACCGCGGCGCGGCGGACGTCCTGGATCGGTACGGCGACACGCCGAAGGCCCTGATTCCCTTCCACCGGTATCCCGATGGCGAAGTGCGCACGGCGCTCGAGGAGCACCTCGTCGAAGCGGCCGCCGTCCTCGGCGGCGGTGGATCGGCGGCGGTCCACTTCTCGGTCGCTTCGCGACACCGGCCGGCGTTCGAGGCGTTGCTCGACGAGCGGTTGCCGGCGCTCGAGCGGCGTTGCGGGTGCCGTATCGAGGTCGAGCTTTCCCACCAGTCGCCGGCCACCGACAGCATCGCCCTCGACGAGCGGGATCGACCGTTCCGATCGATCGACGACCCGGCGGCGCCCCTGCTGGTCCGGCCCGGGGGACATGGCGCGCTGCTCCGAAACATCCAGCAGTTGGCCGACCAGGGCTTTGAGCTCATCGCGATAAAGAACATCGACAACATGCAGCCGGAACCGTTCCAGGGTCCGGCGGTCAGGACTCTCCGGGTTCTGGGTGGCATGGCGCGGGAGCTGGCGCGGAAATCCGACCGGCCGTCCCGGGTTTGCGGCGTCGTGCCGTCCGTTGGCACGGCCGGCGGCGGCCCGTTCTGGGTGCGGGATGCGTCGGGCGCGATCCGGCTGCAGATCGTCGAGACGTCGCAGATCGAGCTGGACGACGCGGAACAGTCGGCGATCCTTGGCAGGTCCACTCACTTCAACCCCGTGTTCATGGTGTGCGCGGTCCTCAAGCCCGGCGGCGAGCCGTACCGCCTCGAGAACTACGTCGATCACGGCGCCAGCTTCCTCGTCCACAAGAGCCACGGCGGCAGACCGCTCTTCTCGCTGGAGCGTCCCGGTCTGTGGAACGGCTCGATGGCCGGGTGGAAGACACAGTTCGTCGATCTCCCCGGTGAGGTGTACACGCCCGTCAAGACCGTGTTCGATCTGGCCGGCGCAGAGCACCGCTGCGATGGAGACGGCCGATGAGCGAAGCTCCAGGGACCGTTCGTGCGGGGACCTCGAGGGCGGGCTTCGCCATCCGTGCCGCCGCCGTCGTGCTTCTGATCGCCGCGTTGCTGCTGTTCGGCGGCCGCGTGGCGGGGTACCTGCCGGAGTTCAGTGCCTGGGTGGACAGTCTCGGCGTGTGGGGACCGATCGTGTTCGTCCTGGGCTACACCGTCGCGACCGTCGCCTTCATTCCCGGTTCGCTGCTGACCCTCGCCGGCGGCGCGATCTTCGGACTCGCCGAAGGCACCGCGTTCGTGTTCGTCGGCGCCTCCCTGGGGGCGACCGCGGCCTTTCTGGCGTCCAGGTACCTGGTTCGCGGGGCGATCGAGAGGCGGGTCGCCGAGGAGCCCCGTTTCGCGGCGATCGACCGGGCGGTGGGCCGCGAGGGATTCAAGATCGTCCTTCTGCTGCGTCTCACGCCGATCGTTCCCTTCGTCCTGCTGAACTACGCCCTCGGCCTGACCAGGGTGAGTCTGGGGGACTACGTCCGCGCCTTCATCGGCATGCTCCCCGCGACCCTGCTCTACGTCTACTACGGCAAGGTGATCGGCGACGTGGCCGTGATCGCGGCCGGTGTCGGCGACGACCGGGGTTGGGGAACCTGGGTCGTCACGGGCGTTGGGCTGCTTGCCACGATCGCGGTGATTGCGCTCGTCACCCGCATCGCCAGGCGCGCGCTCAGGGAGGAGGTCGGCGAGTGACCAGACCGGAGATCCTGGCGGAGGACCGGCACGACCGGGAACTGACCGCCCAGGTGGCGCCGGCGGACTGGACGAATCCCGAACCGTCGGCCCGTTACCACCTGGTCGTGATCGGGGCCGGCACCGCCGGCCTGGTGACCGCGATCGTGGCGGCGGGCCTGGGCGCCCGGGTGGCGCTGATCGAGCGCCGGCTGATGGGCGGCGACTGCCTGAACTTCGGTTGCGTGCCGTCCAAGGGCGTGATCGCGGCCGCCAGGCGATGGAGCGCGGGCCGCGCCGATCCACTCTTTGGAGCGCCCGGGTCCGAGCGGTCTGGCGACTTCGGCGCGGCGATGGAGCGGATGCGCCGCGTCCGCGCGGCGATCAGCCGGGACGACAGCGCCGAGCGCTTCCGGGATGCCGGCGTCGACGTCTACCTGGGCGAGGGGCGCTTCGTCTCCGATCGCCTGGTGACGGTGACGGGCTCCGCCGGCGATCGGCAACTGCGCTTCCGGCGGGCAGTGATCGCCACCGGCGCCCGCCCCCAGGCGCCGCCGATAGCGGGGCTCGAGCGCTGCGACTACCTGACCAACGAGACCGTCTTCGCCCTGACCGAGCGGCCGGATCGACTGGCCGTCATCGGCGCCGGCCCGATCGGCTGCGAGCTGTCCCAGGCCTTCGCCCGGCTCGGCAGCCGGGTGACCACGTTCGACGTGCTGCCCGGCATCCTGCCGCGCGAGGACCCGGACGCCGCGGCCCTGGTCGAACGGTCGCTCCGGCGCGACGGCGTCGAACTGGCGCTAGGCGGCACGATCGAAGAGGCCAGACCGGACGCCGGGGCGATCCGGCTGGTCCACGTCGGCGGCGACGGTGAACGCCGCGAGACCGTGTGCGACGAACTCCTCGTCGCCACGGGCAGGACGCCGAACGTCGAAGGGCTCGGCCTTGCGGAGATCGGCGTCCGGTCCGACGCGAGCGGCGTCCAGGTCGACGCGAAGTTGCGGACGACGAATCGTCGCATCTTCGCGGCCGGCGACGTGACGCCGGCACCCAACTTCACCCACCTCGCCGACGCCCACGCCGGTGTCGTGATCCAGAACGCGCTCTTCTTCCCCAGCGCGCGGGCCGACCGGCTGGTCGTGCCGCGCTGCACGTACACGTCGCCGGAGGTGGCGCACGTCGGCCTGGACCGCGCCGAGGCGGAGGAGCAGGACATCGCCGTCGACGTGATCGACGTGCCGCTCGGCGAGAACCACCGCGCCATGCTCGACGGCGAGGAGGAGGGACTCCTGCGGGTCCTGCTCCAGCGAGGCAAGGACCGGGTGCTCGGCGCCACCGTGGTCGCGGCCGGCGCCGGCGATCTGATCGCGCCGCTCTCGCTGGCCGTCACCCATCGGCTCGGCCTCTCCCGATTCACTTCGACCATCCTGCCGTATCCGACACGGGCCGAGGTGTTGAAGAAGGCGGCAAACCAGTGGCGCGCGACCCGGTTCACTCCGCTGGCCCAGCGGATCTTCGCGCGCTGGTTTCGCCTGACTGGCTAGAGGGCCGCGCTCCTACAGGTGGCGCCGTCGCCGCCTCCGGCGCCTCCGCCTGGGTCGAGGCCGGGCGGCTGGCGCCGGCTTGCCGGACGGCGCGGCTGCGGCGTGACGCCGCCACGCCTCCAGTGCTCCGGCGCCGCTGCCGGTGGCGGCGGACAGGAGCGTGAAGAGCTCGAGAGCGGGCCCGAAGGCTTCGCGCCGGACGAGGCTCTGCACGGTTCTCGAACTCCGGGGCTCTTCGCACAGGCGCTGGAATGTCTCGAGCGCCTTCTTCATCCTGCTGCGACGCGCGGCGGAGAGCGCGAACCGTTCGCCGAAGTCGGCCACCACGTCGTCCACGAGCTGCTGGAGACGGCGGCGCTGAACTTGCGCGCCGCCCGCTTCCAGGCGATCCCTGCCGACCACGACCCGCGGCAGCAGCAGGGACGAGAGGAGCACCGCGGTCGGTACTTCCGGGCCCGTCCGCACCCGATTGTCCAGAAGGCTGGCGAGGTTCGAGAAGCTGTTCGTTCCGCTCGACTGTCCCGATACCTCATCGACCTCGGGGAGGACGACGGGCAACAGTCCGGAACGTCCCATCCAGTCGAAAGCCGCGGCGCTGCGGCCACTCGAGAGCAGTTGGAGCAACTCCTCGATCAGACGGTGCGGCGAGGCCTTGGTCATGTCGCGGCGATGCGCGAAAGCCGCGCCGAGCGTCTCTTCCTCGATCTCGAAGTCCAGGCGGGCGGCGAACTCGCAGGCGCGCAGCATGCGCACCGGATCCTCCCGGTAGCGCACGTTCGGATCCCCGATCACCCGCAGGGAGCGTTGCTCCAGGTCCGGTATGCCGCCGACGTAGTCGACCACGGCACGATCCGAGGCCCGATAGAGCAGGGCGTTGACGGTGAAGTCGCGGCGGAACGCGTCCTGCCTCGGCGTGCCGTAGGTGTTGTCGCTGGTCACGAGGAGTTCGCCGGGGGACCGGCGCTGGTCGTCCGGATCCGGCGCGCCGCGGAAGGTCGACACCTCGACCACCTCGCCCGCGAACAGGACGTGGACGAGGCGGAAGCGGCGGCCGATGATCCGCGAGTTCCTGAACAGCCGGCGCACCTCCTCGGGCCGCGCGTCGGTGACGACGTCGTAGTCCTTCGGCCGCCTGCCGAGCATCAGGTCGCGCACGCTGCCGCCCACCAGGCAGGCGTTCCTGCCGCTCTGACGGAGCCGGCGGAGGACCTTCTGCGCGCCGGCGGAGAGCCGGCGTGAGGCGATGGGATGCTTGGAGCGCGGCAGAACGGTGGCCGGGGCCGGCGCTTCCATCGGGTCAGGGTATCAACGGGCGCGGCGAGGCGCTGCTAGGCTCCGCCCCCGTGGGCGCGCTCGACGGATTGCGGGTTCTCGACCTCTCGCGGCTGGCGCCCGGCCCCTACTGCTCCATGCTGCTTGCCGACATGGGAGCGGACGTGCTGCGGGTCGACAATGCGGTCGGCGGGCCGGTCCGCTCGGGGGACATGCTCTCGCGCAACAAGCGCAGCATCGCGCTCAACCTGAAGACCGCGGACGGCCAGCGCATCCTCCACGAGTTGGCGAGGTCCGCCGACGTCTTCCTCGAGGGCAACCGCCCTGGTGTCTGTGCGCGGCTGGGTTGCGACTATCCCACGCTCTCGGCTCTGAACGAGCGGCTGGTCTACTGCTCGTTGACGGGCTACGGACAGACCGGGCCGATGTCCCAGGCCGCCGGCCACGACGTGAACTACATCGCGCTTGCCGGCGTGCTGTCCCAGATCGGGAACGGGAGCGACCCGCCCCTGCCGCCGCTCAACCTGGTCGCCGACTTCGGCGGCGGTGGGCTCATGGCCGCTTTCGGCATCCTCTGCGCGCTGTTCGAACGGCGGCGGTCCGGTCGCGGCCAGTACATCGACGCCGCGATGATCGACGGCGCGGCTTCGTTGATGGCGGTCCACTTCGCCCAGAAGGGCGCCCGTTCGACGCCGGGCGTCGGTCTCCTGGGCGGCGGCGCCGCGTTCTACCGCTGCTACGAGTGCAAGTGCGGCGGCTACGTCTCGGTGGGCGCCATCGAGCCGCAGTTCTTCGCGGCGTTGTGCGAAGGGACCGGGGTCGACGTGGCGGATCAGCAGATGGACACGGAGAGCTGGCCGGAGCACATCGTGGCTTTCCAGCGCGCCTTCCTCACCCGCACGCGGGACGAGTGGGCGGAGGTGTTCAGCGAACTCGATGCCTGCGTGTCGCCGGTGCTCGACCTCGACGAGGCGCCCCGGCACGCCCACAACGCCGAGCGCGGCACCTTCCCGATCGGACCCGACGGCGAGATCCACATCGCGCCCGCGCCGCGCCTGGAGCGCACGCCGGGCACGCTTCGGCGTCGCGAACCGCGCATGGGCGAGCACACGGAGGAGGTTCTCGCGGAGCTCGGCTACGGCGCGGGCGACATCCTCGAACTGGAACGGAACGGAGCGGTCCTCAAGGCATGAGCAGCGAAAACAAACATGACGGCCCCCCGGCGGATGGCGCCGGAAGAGTGTTCGAAGATTTCGCCGTCGGCCAGGTCTTCCGGCACGCGCTGGGTCGTACCGTTACCGAAGGCGACAACGTCTGGCTGACGATGATCACCCTGAACCCGAACCCGATCCACTTCGACCGGGAGTACGCGGGCCAGACGGAGTGGGGCCGGCCCCTGGTCAATTCCTGCTTCACCCTGTCCCTGGTGACGGCCCTGACCGTGGCCGACCTGTCCCGGAACGCGGTGAACCTGGGTTGGGACAGGGTCCGGCTACCCAACCCGGTCTTCGAGGGCGACACCCTCTACGCGCAGAGCGAGGTGCTCTCCTTGCGTGAGTCGAAGTCGCGGCCCCACCAGGGAATCGTCGGCTTCCGGACCGTCGGCTACAACCAGGACGGCAAGCCCGTGATCACGTTCGACCGGACGATCCTGGTGTACCGGCGTGGCCACGTGCCGGCGAAGCCGACCCGGCCGGAACTTCGGCGCTAGCGGTCGGCCAGCGGCTTGTAGTCGCGGGCCAGGGCACCGGTGTAGATCTGCCGCGGCCGGTTGATCCGGTTGTCCGGATCGACCGACATCTCCTTCCAGTGGGCGAGCCAGCCGGGCAGCCGGCCGAGTGCGAACATGACGGTGAACATGTTCGTCGGCAGGCCCATCGCCCGGTAGATGATGCCGCTGTAGAAGTCGACGTTCGGGTAGAGCTTGCGGTCGACGAAGAACTGATCGCGGAGGGCGACCTCTTCCAGGTTCCTGGCGATCGCCAGCAGCGGATCGTTCACGCCGAGCTGTTCCAGGACCTGGTCCGCGGCGCCCTTCAGGATGCTGGCCCGCGGGTCGAAGTTCTTGTAGACCCTGTGGCCGAAGCCCATCAGGCGGAAGGGATCGTCCCTGTCCTTGGCGCGGTCGACGAACTTGCTGAAGTCGTCGCCGCTGTCGCGGATCGACTCCAGCATCTCGATCACCTGCTGGTTCGCGCCGCCGTGGAGCGGCCCGGACAGGGCATCGATGCCGGCCGAGATCGCGGCGAACAGGCTGGCGCCGGAGCTGCCGACCATGCGCACCGTCGAGGTGGAGCAGTTCTGTTCGTGGTCGGCGTGGAGGATGAGCAGCATGTTCAGGGCCCGGGACAGAACCGGCGGTGGTGCGTAGTCTTCGCACGGGACGGAGAACATCATGTTCAGGAAGTTCTCCGCGTAGCCCAGGTCGTTCTGCGGGTAGACGAACGGCTGCCCGATCGACTTCTTGTAGGAGAACGCGACGATCGTCGGCAGCTTGGCGATCAGCCGAACGACGTGCAGGTCGACGTCCTCGTCCTCGGAGTAGAAGGTGGCAAGCGACGAGATCATCGAGGACAGGATCGCCATCGGATGCGCCGTCGGCGGATACGCCTCGAAGAACTTCTTCATGTCTTCGTGGATCAGCGTGTGCCGTCGCAGCTTGGCGCGGAAGTCGTCCAGCTCGGCCTGATCGGGCAGTTCGCCGTAGATCAGCAGGTAGCAGACCTCGACGAAGGACGCCTCCTCCGCGAGCTGCTCGATCGGGTAGCCGCGATAGCGCAGGATCCCCTGCTCGCCGTCGATGAAGGTGATCGCGCTGCGGCAGGAGCCGGTGTTTCCGTAGCCGGGGTCGAGCGTTATGGCGCCGGTCAGGCTCCGGAGCGCGTGGCTTTGGATCGCCACTTCGCCCTCGGAGCCGACGACAACGGGGAATTCGTGTTCCTGGTCCTCGTAGGTCAGCTTGGCCGCTTTCATCTTGACTGTCTCACCCCTTCTTCTTCCCCCCAGAGTTCTGCCCTTCCCGGCATCCGAATCGTCCTGGGCCGCATTCGGCGCGGAGTGTAGCAGTCCCCCATGCGCTCGTGGGAGGCGGCGCGGTCCCGTTCAGACGCCGCGTTCTTCGCCGCCCCAGAGGGTCTTGTGAAGCTGCAGCGAAACCCTCGCCGGCAGCCGGTCCTCGAGCACCCACGAGGCGAGTTCGGCCGGCTCCAGAGCATCCCAGACGGGTGAGAGGTGGACGGTGCACAGGCGATCGATCCGGTGCTTCCGGATGGCGTTTCGCGCCCACTCGTAGTCGCCGCGATCCTGCACGACGAGCTTCACCTCGTCCGTGCTGCGCAGGTGCCGCAGGTTGGGCCAGTGGTTGTTCGCGGCCTCGCCGCTGGCCGGGCACTTCAGATCGACGATGCGTCTCACACGCGGGTCGACGCCGGAGATGTCGAGTCCGCCGCCGGTCTCCAGCAGGACCTCGAGGCCGCGGTCGCACAACCCGCTCATCAGGGTGTGAACGCCGGGCTGGAGCAGCGGCTCGCCGCCGGTGACCTCGGCCAGCGGACAACCGTGGGAGAGCACTTCCTCGATGACTTCATCGACCGTCCGCCACGCGCCTTCGTAGAAGCTGTACTCGGTATCGCACCAGGTGCAGCGCATCTGGCAACCGGTGAGTCGCACCAGGACGCAGGGGCGGCCCGCGAAGGTCGATTCCCCCTGGATCGAATAGAAGATCTCGTTGATCCTGAGACGCTCGCGGGCCGGCAGCGCGGCGACGGGGTCCAGGACGCGTCGATCAGGCGTCGTCGTCAAGGAGCTGTCGCAGCACGTACTGGAGAATGCCCGCGTGCCGGTAGTACTCCGCCTCCTGGGGCGTGTCCAGGCGGACGCGCGCGCGGAAGGCGATCTCGCCGTCGTCGCCCGTGGCGCGCACACGCACGGTCAGGCCGGGTTCGAAGTCGGCGGCGAGCCCGGCGGCAAGCCCTTCGATGGCGTACTCCTCGCGGCCCGTGAGCCCCAGCTCGGCAGGGCCTTCGCCGTCCAGGAACTCGAGCGGGGCGATCCCCATCCCGACCAGGTTGCTGCGGTGAATCCGCTCGTAGCTCCTGGCGATGACCGCTTCCACGCCGAGCAGCCGGGGCCCCTTGGCGGCCCAGTCCCGCGACGACCCCGTGCCGTACTCAAGGCCGGCCAGGATGATCTGGGGTGTTCCGCGCTTCCGGTAGGCCATCGCCGCGTCGTAGATCGACATCTGCTCGCCTTCCGGAAGAAGCACGGTGTAACCGCCTTCTACTCCCGGCACCAGGTGATTGCGGAGGCGAACGTTGGCGAACGTGCCCCGCATCATGACCTCATGGTTGCCTCGGCGGGCGCCGTAGGAGTTGAACTGGACGGGCTCGACTCCCAGGCCGCGCAGGTAGGCGGCGGCCGGACTGTCGCGACCGATCGCGCCGGCGGGCGAGATGTGGTCGGTGGTCACCGTGTCGCCGAGCAGCGCCAGCACGCGGGCGCCGGCGATGTCCCGGACGGGTTCCGGCTGGCGCGGCATGTCGACGAAGAACGGAGGCTGCTTCACGTAGGTCGAGTCGGCCTGCCAGTCGAACGTCTGGCCGGCTGGAACGTCGAGCGCCTGCCAGGTCTCGCTGCCGGCGAAGACGTCGGCGTACTGGCGCGTGAACATCTCGGGCCGCAGCGAACTCTCGAGGGCGGCCTGGATGTCGGTCTGGGCGGGCCAGATGTCGCGGAGGTACACCGGGCCGTTCGGGCCGTCTGCAAGGGGTTCGCTGTACAGGTCGATGTCGATCCGGCCGGCGAGCGCGTAGGCGACGACCAGGGGCGGTGAGGCAAGGTAGTTGGCGCGCACCTCGCTCGAGATCCGGCCCTCGAAGTTGCGGTTCCCGGAGAGGACGGAAACGGCGACCAGCTCGCCTTCGGCGATCGCGGCCGATGTCGCGGCCGGCAGCGGTCCGCTGTTGCCGATGCAGGTCGTGCAGCCGTAGCCGACGGTGTGGAAGCCGAGCTGCTCCAGGTAGGCGGTCAGGCCGGCCTCGGCCAGGTAGTCGGTGACGACCTTGGAACCGGGCGCCAGACTCGTCTTCACCCACGGCCGGGTACGCAGGCCGGCTTCGACGGCTTTCTTCGCCAGCAGGCCCGCCGCCAGCATGACGGACGGGTTCGAGGTGTTCGTGCAGCTCGTGATGGCGGCGATGACCACCGAACCGTCCGTGATCCGGGCCGGTTCACCCGCCTCGCCGGCGTCGTCGGCTGCCGGGGCGTCGTCGGCCGCGGCGTTGCCGTCGAGCACCGGCAGGCCGCCGCCGCGGGTCGACAATTGGGGCAACTGCCCGAGGAAGGAGTCCTTGACCTCGGACAGGGGTACCCGGTCCTGGGGCCTTCGCGGGCCGGCCAGCGAAGGCTCGACCGTGGCCAGGTCGAGTTCCAGCGTGTCGCTGTACTCCGCCTCCGCGGTGTCGGAATCGTGGAAGAGCCCCTGTTCGCGGCAGTACGCCTCGACCAGTTCCACCTGCGCTTCGCTGCGTCCGGTGAACCGGAGGTAGTCGATCGCGGCGCGGTCGATCGGGAAGATGCCGCAGGTGGCGCCGTACTCGGGCGCCATGTTCGCGATCGTCGCGCGGTCGGCCAGTCTGAGCTCGGCGAGCCCGGGGCCGAAGAACTCGACGAACTTGCCGACGACTCCGTGGCTGCGCAGCATCTCGGTGACCCGCAGCACGAGGTCGGTGGCGGTGGTGCCCTCGGGCAGGGCGCCGACCAGGCGGAAGCCGACGACCTGCGGCACCAGCATGGCGATCGGCTGGCCGAGCATCGCGGCCTCCGCTTCGATGCCCCCCACGCCCCAGCCGAGGACCCCCAGTCCGTTGATCATCGTGGTGTGGGAGTCGGTGCCCACCAGGGTGTCGGGATAGGCGAAGGGCGGCTCGGCGTGACCGTTCTGCGAAGTCATGACGCCGCGCGCCAGGTACTCCAGGTTGACCTGGTGAACGATGCCGGTTGCCGGCGGGACGACGCGGAAGTTCTCGAAGGCGGTCTGTCCCCAGCGCAGGAAGAGATAACGCTCCTCGTTGCGCTCGAACTCCCGTTCGGCGTTGATCAGGAGCGCGGCGGCGGAGCCGTACTCGTCGACCTGGACGGAGTGGTCGATCACCAGTTCGGCTGGCTGCAGCGGGTTGATGCGGGAAGCATCGCTGCCCATGGCCGCCATCGCATCCCGCATCGCGGCCAGGTCGGCCACCGCGGGGACACCGGTGAAGTCCTGGAGCAGCACGCGTCCGGGCATGAAGGCGATCTCGACGCTCGGTTCGGCCCGGGGTTCCCAGCGAGCCACGGCCTCGATGTCGTCGGCCGGAACGACGCGACCGTCCTCCCGGCGGAGCAGGTTCTCGAGCAGGATCTTCAGGGCGTACGGCAGGCGCTCGACCGGCAGGCCCGCGTCTCCCAGGGTCGGCAGGTGCGCGATCCGGAAGGGCCGGCCCGCGGCGGTGATCGTTCTTATCGCGCCGAAGCTGTTCGTCATGTCTGGTTCTTCCCTGGTCGAGCGGGGCGCAGGACCTTGATGGACGGATCGTGCCGTTGGGCGCACAAGATAACCCAAAGCGCCGCGGTCGTCAGTCGGCCATGACCCGCGGCCGCATGTAGAGTCGCGCTCATGTCGGGGGTGGACGACTTCGAGACGCCGACTCTGCTGGTCGCCATGCCCCAGGTTCTCGATCCGTTCTTCTTTCGGGCGGTCGTGCTGCTCGCGGCTCACGAGGACGGCGGTGAAGGGGGCAGCCTCGGCTTCGTCGTCAACCGGCCAAGCCAGCTCAAGGTCGACGAGGTCCTCCGTGAACTCGACATCGAGTGGTCCGGCGGCTCGGAGGTCGTGGCCTTCGTCGGCGGTCCGGTGCAGCCTGAGGTTGGCACGGTGCTGCTGTCTCTCGACGGCCTGACCGGTCTGGAACGGGACGGCATCACGGAGATCGCCCCGGGTGTCGGAGCCACGCAGAACATCCTCGCGCTGCGTACGCTCGCCCGCAGCGCGCCGGACCGGATGAGGCTGCTCCTGGGCCACGCGGGCTGGGCGCCGGGTCAGTTGATGCAGGAAGTCGGCCGCAGCGACTGGCTGACGGCGCCTGTCGAGGAGTCCATCGTGTTTTCCGGCGACCCGGTAGACGCCTGGTCGGGCGCGCTTGCCTCACTGGGGATCGATCCGGCGTCCCTGCCGAGCTGGACCGCCGGCGACGGGGATTCCAACTAGCGGACGGAGTCCGATAGTCGCCGTCCGGCCACTAATCCGCTAGGTGCCGGTGGATCCGAAGCCGCCGTCGTTGCGGTCGCCCGCCGTCGGTCGCCGGCCCAGGGAGTCGTCCTCCTGGAACTTGATCTCGGGGACGGCGGCGACCACCATCTGCGCCAGCCGCTCGCCGCGTTCGACGTCGACGGGCTCGTCGCCCAGGTTGGCCAGCAGCAGCTTGACTTCGCCTCGATAGTCGCTGTCGATCGTGCCGGGGGAGTTCAGGACCGTCAGGCCCTGGCGGAACGCGAGTCCGCTGCGGGGCCGGATCTGCGCCTCGTAGCCGGGCGGCAGGCCGAGGACGAGACCGGTCGGGATCAAACGGCGCGTGCCGGGGGCGATCCGGACCGGCCCGGAGGTGGCGGCGCGCAGATCGTAGCCGGCGCTGCCGGTCGAGGCCCGCTCCGGCAGGCCGGCGGCGTGCGGCAGCAGGCGGATCCTGATGGCGACGGCGGGTGTCATCCGTGCGCCCGCTGACGGGCGCGTGGACTGAGACGCGTGTGGCGCGGGTCGCGCCACAAGGGTTCCCGGCTCAACGTGCCTCTCTGCCGGGCGCCGTGCCGTCCTGGACCTTGGGACCGTCGAGCACTCCGGGCGGGAACGGCTTGCCGATCCACTCGCTCGTCAGGCGCGGCGGCGGCCGGCCGTCGGCGGCGTTGCCCGACCTGAGCTGGATCAGTTCGCTGGTGAAGTACCAGTCTCCGACATCCTGCTGGCCGTTGAAGACGCGCATCGAGGGACCGGGCGTGGCGCTGTAGACCCCCAGGATCGGCCCGACGACGGGGCCTTCACCCTCTTCCTCGTTCGGCGGAGGCACTGCCGTCATCGAGCCGCCGCCGGCGGCCGCGGCGGCCTCCGTGTTGGTCGCCGGCTGGGCACCGCCCGTCTGGCCGGCGTTGCTCGCCCCCCCCTGCATCAGCAGGCCCCAGCGACCGTCCTCGGCCATCGGATTGGGCCACAGTTGGCGAATCGCGCGCGGCTGTACTTCGACGAGTTCCTCGAGCGCCGTCGGCAGGCGTCCCTGGCGCACACGGAAGATGCGGATCGCCTCGGCGTACTGCAAGCCGCGGAAGATGAGCTCGGCCTCCTTCTGTCGCTGCGCCCAACTGCTCCAGTAGGGCAGCGCCGCCGCGACCGCGATGTTCATCACCGTGATCAGGATCGCCAGGGCCACCAGGTTGTAGCCGGCCTCGGCTGAGTCGTCCCGGCGCCGCTCACCGCGGCGCGTGTGGTCACCAGTCGGCATAGGCCTCCCCGTTGAGCGAGTTCTCCTCCGAGCCGGAGTGGACGTCCTCGACGCCCGGATCACCGAACGGCGACAGGTCGGTCTCGGCCCAGGGGTCTTCGTCGGCTGAGGAAGGGAACTCGGCCAGCACCTCGACCCAGGTCTCGGTGCTGCGGGTGATCGGGTCGGGCGGGATGGCCCGCAGGTACTCCTCTTCGACCAGAGCCTGGAGGCTCGGCGGGTAGTGACCCTTGTCGGCGTAGTGCTGCTCGATCGCGTCGCGCATGACGCGGAGGTTCTGCTTGAGGGCCGCCTCCTGCGCTCGCCGGGGAGCGTTCTTGAGCAGCGGCACGGCGACGGCGGCCAGGATGCCGATGATCGCCATGACGATGATGAGTTCCAGCAGCGACATGCCGCGCTGGTTTCCTGGGCGCCGGGCCCGGATGAGTTCGTTCATTTTCACCACTCCCGGTAGGGGACCCGGTTCAGACCGACCCCGTTGCTTCGGGAGTAGACGTCGTAGACGTTCTCGCCTCCCCAACTGCGGTCGTCCGGGTCATCCTGGTAGCTCAGGAGTCCCCACTCCGCCTCGCCGGTCATCGGGTCGACGGGAATGCGGCGCAGGAAACGGATCTCGCCGTCGACCTGCCCGATGAGCTGGATCGGCTCCACCAGGTTCTCGAGTTCACCTGGATAGCCGTCGGTGCCGATCTCGATCGGGATGAGCCCCACGTCGCTGTAGCGCTTGTGCTCGTCGATTGCGTTGCGCATCTGGCGGAGGTGGGAGCGCAGTTCGGCTTCCTTGATTCGCTTGTTCGTCCAGGTCGCGGTCGGCAGGGCGACGGCGGCCAGGACCAGCATCACGGCGCACACCGTGACCAGCTCGACCAGCGTGTAGCCGGCCCGCCGGCACGCGCCTCCGGTCTTCATGCGACCGTCTCCGGCTGTTCACGATCCGGACTCTCGCCGTCCCGGATCTCGATCTCGAGCGGCTCGACGATCGGCGGGGCGATCGCCTCGAGAGCTGGCCCTTTGGGTCTGGCCTGTTCGACGGCGATCGTTGCCGTACCGGGACCTGTGGCCCGCACCTCGAGCGCCAGCAGACGTCCCCTGCCGGCTACGCCCGGCCGTTCGCCTAGCCGGCTGAGGCCCACGACGACCGTGCCCGGGGTCGAATCGTCGGTCATCAGCGAGATCTCCTCCTCGCCGCCCAGGAAGGACCCAGCCCGCACCGCCGTCACTTCGATCAGCGACGGGTCGAAACGCAGCCGCAAGGGCAGGTGGGAGAGCGGCGTCCTGGACCGGACATCGAGCCGTACCTCGAAACTGTCGCCGACGCCGGCACGCAGCGCTTCGGGGGCGAACGTCAGCTCGACTCCGGCGGTTGAGCGGGCCGCCGCCTCCTGGAACGTTGCCGGTACCACGACCTGCGGGGAATCGGGGGCCGGCCTGGAATCGAGGAGACTGACATTGCGCGGCGGATCCCCGGGCGGCGGTACGAGTTCCACGCCCAGCGGCGGGCCTTCGTCTTCCTCACCGGGCGACTGCCCGCCCTCCGGCGCCGCGTCCCGCAGGCCCGGCGGCAGCCGGTCCTGGAGTTCGTCGCGGGCGCCGCCTTCGGCCTGCGGTTCGTCGAAGGGGCCGTCGACGCCGGAGTCGACCCGCGGGCTCGAGCCGCGGTAGACGACGTTGCTCTCCGTCCCGACCCAGATGGGAGCGAGATCCTCCTCCCGGATGTCCGCGCGCCTGATGATATGGGGGGTCAGGGTCAGCACGATGTCGGTGCGCGTGTTGTCGGTCGAGCGCCGGGAGAACAGGCGCCCCAGGACGGGGATCTCGGACAGCCCGGGAATCCCGCTCTGGCCAGTCGTCTCCGACGTCCGGATCAGCCCCGCGAGGAAGTTCGTCTCGCCGTCGCGCAGCCGGATGCTGGTGTTGATGTTGCGGCTGCCGATGATCGGCTGGGTCTCGATCTGGCCACTGATGTTGCTGACCTCGATGGTGATGTCGAGCGACACCTCCTCGTTGTGGTGGACCCGTGGCGTGATGTCGACCTCGATGCCGACGTTCTGGTACTGGTAGGAGGTGATCGGCACGATGTTGCTGCCAGCCGTGTTCGCGGTGTTGAAGCTGGTGACCGGGATCGGCACCCGGTCGCCGATCGAGAAGGAGGCCTCCTCGCCTTCCGTGATCCGCACTTGCGGCTTGGCCAGGGTCTGGGCGTTGGTCGCTCTCTTCACGAAGTCGAACAGGAAACCGGGCACGGTCAGCACCCAGTTGTTCTGATTCAGGGACTCCACGTCCGACATCCGGAGCGGCACCTCCTCGCCGCCGATGTCGAGGCTGATGCCGAGCCGGTTCGCGTCCAGCGACATGCCGAGTTCCTGGAGCTTCGCGGTATCGATCTGGAGCAGTTCGACGTCGACGACGACCTCTGCCTTCGCCTTGTCGTTCTGTTCGATCAGCCGTTGCGCGATCTTGACCTTCTCCACGCTGTCCATCATGGCGATCGCGTTCAGCCGTTCGTTGGTCGCGATGAACCTCGTGTTCAGCAGGCTGCGCAGGATGGTCATCACGTCACTCACGTCCGAGTTCGAGAGGAAGAAGGTCTGGATGATGCGATCCTCGAACCGCTGCCGGTTCTGCTGCGTGTCCTGGAGGATCATGATCGTCTGTTCGTCGAGCACCCGGTAGAAGTGGCCGAGGCTGTGCATGAGGATCTCGAGGCCTTCGATCGCCGTCACGTCGCGCATCTCGATGCCCTCGGGCCCGACCGCCCCGTCGCGCAGCCTGGCGTCGAAGACGATGTTGATCCCGAAGGCCTGCCCGATCGCCCGGTAGACCTCCATGAACGTCGCGTTCGGGAAGTCGAAGCTGACCGGCTCGTCGGATAGCGGATTGAGCGTCGGCGGCATCGGCTCGGCGGCGCGAGCGTCGTCCTTCATCTGGGAGATCGTCCTGGGCTGGAGGCCGCTGGTCTCGATCTTCGTGCGGAGCTTCTCGAGTTCGGTCAGGGCGTACTGGTTGGTCGGATCGAGCTGAACGGCCCGCTGCATCTCGAGCATCGCGTCCCGATCGCGGCCGGCCTCCTGCAGCTTCCTGCCCTCCTCGAAGTGGGCGTGAGCGGCCTGGGTCCTGGCTCGCAGCAGGCCGGCCCGGTAGCGGAGATCCGCCGGGTCCTGGGTGACCAGTTCCATGTAGCGCAGAACGGCGGTATCCCAGTCGCCCACAAGCTCCGCGTGCTGCGCCTCCCGAAAACCCCGGTAGCCGCTGCAGGAAGCAAGGATCAGAAGCAGCGCCAGTCCCAGCGAGAGAGCGTGCCGCCGTCGTCGATTGTGTTCTTTCATGTGGTTCAGGTCCTTAGCTGCCCTCCGGACGGCCGCCGATGGCGAGCCGCACCGGCTGTTCATCCGGGAAACCGACGAAGAGCAGGTCGACCGACTCGTAGCCGATGTTCTGCACTTCGAACTTGTCCTTGACGAGGTCGCCCTCGAGTGCGTTGAAGATGGACTTGTCGGCGTCGACGAAGACCGCGATGGGATTGTCGCTGCGTCCGAACGACCCGATGTAGAAGACGTCGATCGGCGGTGGCTTCGGTCCGAGAGCTTCCGGCGCGGGCGTGTCCCGAATGACGGGTGGCGCCGGCGTCTCGCGGACGGCGGGTTGCAACGGCTCGGGGGGCGGAGGCGCCACCGGCTCGGCGGTTGCCTCAGGCGCGGGCCGGGTTCCGAAGGACCAGGGATCCCGCGTCGGGCGGCTGGGCGGCGGCGGCTGGTCGAGGGTGTAAGCCGCGAGTTCGACGACGTCGATCGCGGTCGAACGCAGGTCGGCCGTGGTCGTGCGGGTGAAGCCGGGGCCGCCGCCGAACGACGGCAGGTAGCGCCACGCGGCGACCACCGCGACGACGCCGAGCAGTCCCAGCAGCAGCGGGTTCGGGCGGTTGCTGGCCCGGGCAGCGCTCATGCGCCTGCCTCCAGCCGGGCAGTCCGGGACTCGTCGCCGGAGAACAGGGTCGACAGCCGGAGATCGATGCGCAGGTTCGGCGTGGCCTCGCTCAGGCTGATCGACTCGAGGGCCACGAAGGTGTCCGTGACCTCGAGCAGGTTGACCAGCCCCCGCAACTGGCTGTAGTTCCCCTCGACCGTGAACACGATCGACTTCTCGACCAGGCCGTACTGCTCCAGCGTCGCTTCCGGGTAGGAGATCGAGCCGGGACGGAGTCCCGAGCGGTCGGCCAGTTCCTTGACCTCGCCGATCAGGTCGGTCAACCGTTCGCGTTCGGTCGCGAAGCCGTCGCGGTACAGGGTTCGCACCTGGGTGCGGGTCGCCTCGACCGTCGTGACCTGGCCCTCGCGGCGGGCCACCTCCTGGGTGGCGCGGGTGTGCAGGTTCTGGACCTGGGCGATCTCGTCCTCAAGCGCCTGGAAGCGACCGGCGTAGACGCCGCGGTAGGTGGAGAGCAGAGCCGCGTTGAGTACGCACAGGCCCGCGCCGACCCAGAACCAGATGCGCAGCCGCCAGCCGCGCCGTCGCCGTCTCACGGCTGGTCCTCCTCGTGCGCCGAGGCGCCGGTTGCAGGGGCTTCGGCGTCGTCGTCGGGCGAACCGCTGGGCAGGTAGACGACGGCGATGGTGAAGTCCAGCGGTCCGGCGTCCTGCCGGCTCTCGTGGAGCAGCTTGGGATCGTCGAAGGCAGGATGCTCGAACATGGCGTCCATCAGGTCGAGCAGACCCTGGTCGTTCCTGGCTTCGCCGGTCAGGTCGAGTACCACCCGGGAGCGGTCAGCGGTTCCGAGCCCCGCGCGCCGCCGCCGGTTCCGGTCGCCGCGCTCCGGCGCCAGGCTTCGCAGGCGCGTGTTCCACGGCAGCACCTGCTCGATGTCGTTGAAGAGCTGGCCCCAGGGGAAGCGCCGGTCCGCGATGCGCTCGTTCAGGAAGGCGACTTCGCGGTTCTGCCCCTCCAGGTCGAGCCGCGCCAGTTCCGCGCTCAACTGGTCGAGTTCCGTCTGGTCTCCGGCGAGTTGCTCCCGAAGCTCCGCGAGCTCGGCCCGGGCGTCGGCGGAGCCGGTGAGGTAGCCCCAGTACAGCACCGCGTTCAGGGTCAGCAGGGCGAGGCCGAGCGCCCACAGCAGGGCGGTCAGTCGGCGCCAGGGGCGGCGGTTGACGAACGGTCGGGCGGCCAGGTTCAGGAACCTGCTCATGTCCTCACCGCGAGCGAGGCGCCCAGCATCGGCAGGGCGCGGTCGAGTTCGAGGTCTCCGGCCTCGGATCCGCTGCCGGAGGTCGTGCTGTCGTCGAGAACGCGGGCTGTCAGCCCCAGACCCTTTTCCAGCCGCTCGCGCCAGGTTGCCCGCGTGTTCTCGGCCGCGAGCATCAGGACGTGCTCGGGCAGACCGGCCTCGGCGCCGAACAGGCCGCGCTCCTCGATGAAGCTCCTGGTCAGCCGCAACTCGCGTACTGCCAGCCGCGAAGCGACCGAGGGGGGGAGTGCCGGGTCGAAGTTCTTGTAGCGGTAGAGAGCGGGGCCCTCCTCCGTGTGCGCCAGGAGGGAGTAACCGTCGCGGTGGGCAAGCACAAGAAGGAACGCGCCGCCAACGTGGTGCACCTGCCGGATGCCGTTCACCGCGCCGAGGCTCGCGTTCGTCACCATGCCGATGTGAATTCCGGCACGGCGGAACGAGTCCTCGATCTGGGCCAGCACACGCTCGACGCCGAAGGCGATCAGAAAACGCGTGGACGCGCCGCCGCCATTGCCGGTCCGCGCGCCGCGCACACGCAACTCCTCCACCCGGAAGGGCACCTGCTTGCGCAACTTGAAGCGAAGAGCCTCCTCGCGCTGCTGCGAGTTCCGGGGCACGTCCTCGAGCTCCGCGAACGTGAGCCGCAGCCAGCGGTCCGGAAGGACGAGCGCGGCGGCCGTGACCTGAGCTCCGGTAGCCGTATCGGCGGCCTGCTGGAGCTCAGCGACCACGTCGTGGAACTGGGCGGGCTCCCGCAACGGTCCGCCCAGCGCCCCCTCCTGAAACGTGTCGGCTGGCAAGTCGCGCCGCCGGACGGCCTGCAGCTCGGGCGCGGGTCCGCTCTGGCGCACGAAGTGGGCCAGGACGAGTTCGCGCTCGTCGAGCAGGAACACCGACGCCGGTCCCCGAGGGTCGTCGAGGCCGGCAAGGCGTTCAATCCACGAAGGTAACCTTGTTGATCTCACGGAGAGTGGTCACTCCTTCGCGGACTTTCTCCAGCGCGCTCTGGCGCAGGAAACGCATTCCCTCCTCGCCGGCGGCGCGCCGGATCTCCGACGCCGGGCGCCGATCGAGGATCAGTTCACGGATCGGGTCGGACAGATCGAGCAGCTCCGACACCGCCATCCTTCCGAAGAAGCCGGTGCCGTTGCACTCCATGCAACCCCGGCCCTCGAAGAGCTCCCAGCCGGCGATGTCGTCCCACTCGAGACCGCTCTCTTCGAGCAGGGTGTCGGTGGCCCGCACCGGCTCCCGGCAGTGGCTGCAGATGCGGCGGACCAGCCGCTGGGCCAGCACGCAGTTCAAGGCCGCGACGAAGTTGTAGAGGTCGACGTTCATGTTGAGGAACCGGCCGAGGACGTCGACCACGTTGTTCGCGTGGACGGTCGTGAACACGAGGTGGCCGGTCAGCGCGGACTGGATGGCGATCTGCGCCGTCTCCTCGTCCCGGATCTCGCCGACCATGATCTTGTCCGGGTCATGGCGGAGGATGGAGCGGAGGCCGCGGGCGAACGTCAGGCCCTTCTTCTCGTTGACCGGAATCTGGGTGATTCCGTCGAGCTGGTACTCGACCGGATCCTCGATCGTGATGATCTTGTCCTCGCTGGACTGGATCTCGGACAGGCAGGCGTAGAGCGTGGTCGTCTTGCCGGACCCGGTCGGACCGGTGACCAGGACCATGCCGTACGGCTCCCGGATGAACTTGCGCAGCTTGGCGATCGTTTCGCCGTCGAGGCCGAGGACGTCGAGCCGCAGGTTCCTGAACTCCTGGTTCATCGACTCCTTGTCCAGGATGCGGATGACGCAGTCTTCACCGTGGACGGAAGGCATGACGGATACGCGGAAGTCGATCGTGCGGCCGCTCACCCGGACCTTGAAGCGGCCGTCCTGGGGAATCCGCTTTTCGGCGATGTCGAGTTCGGACATGACCTTGATCCGGCTGACGATGGTCTGGTGGTGGCGCTTGTCGATCGGCTCCATCGCCTGGTACAGCACACCGTCGATCCGGTACTTGATGACGACTTCCTGCTCGCGCGTCTCGATGTGGACATCCGAAGCCCGGCGCTGAATGGCATTGAACAGCGTCGAGTCGACGAGCTTGATGATCGGGCTCTGGTCGGCCGAGATCCGGTCGATCGAGAGCACTTCGCCGCTGTCCTCGTCCTCCTGGACGAGCTGGATCTTGAAGTCCTCGGTCGCCTCGTCGAGGACCCGCTGCGCGCTCTCGGACTTCTGCAGGAGATCCTCGATCTCGGACCGAACGCCGATGCGGGCCTCGAGGGGTTGTCCGAGTTGCAGTTCCAGTTCATCGACGCGGACGACGTCCGTCGGATCGGCCATGACGACCGCCAGGCGACCCTCCAACTGGCGTTCCGGGATGAAGCTGTAGCGGAGCATCAGGTCGAACGGGATGTGCCGGAAGAGGTCGTTGTCGATGCGGAAGTTGGCAAGATCCGCGACCTCGAGCCCGAACTGCGCCGCCAGCCGGTCGGCCTCAGTTCGCTCACGGCCGAGCCGATCCTCGGCATCGCCCGCCGCCCGCAGGCTCTCGAGGTCCGACACGCCTTCCGCGATCAGGCGACGGTTGCGCGCCGCGGCGCTCTCTTCGTGGACGACCATCAGCCCTGCACCTGTCCCAGCACGCTGAAGAGCGGCAGGTACATCGAGAGCACGAGCAACGCGATCGTGCAACCCATGACGACCAGCATCACGGGTTCCACCAGTGAGAGGAGCCGCTCGGTTCGGGTTTCGACATCCTCGTCGAGGAAGTCGGAAACACTGTTCACCATCTCGTCCAGGGCTCCGGTCGCCTCACCTACCTTGACCATGTCGATCGCCAGGTCGGTGAACACTCCCGATTCCTCGAGCGCCACGTGGAAGGCCTCGCCTTCGCGGATACGTGGTCCGAGCGCCACCGCCCGCTCGTGAAGGAACCGGTTCGTGACGGCCGACGTAGCGGTTTCGAGCGCCGCGGCGAGTGGCAGGCCGCCGTGCAGCAGCGTGGCCAGGGAGCGGCAGAACTCGGACAGCGCGAAGCGGTGGAAGATCGGCCCGATGATGGGCAACCGCAGTTTCAGGCGGTCGACCAGGGCGCCGATCCGGCCGCTCTTGCCGACTCTCCAGGTCGCCCAGCTTGCCACCGCCGCCGCGGCGATGAGCACCAGGGTGGTCGGACTGCGCAGCACTTGGGACAGACCGAGGAGGAGCTGCGTGATCCAGGGCAGATCGAGGTCGAGCGCCACGTAGAACTCTTCGAAGCGGGGCATGACGAAGAACATCATCACCGCCACGATGACGACGGACAGGCAGATCAGGAGCGCCGGATAGAAGAACGCGCTGACCACCCGCTTGCGGGAACTCGTGACGAGCTTCAACTGCCGGACATACCTGCGGATGACCCGTTCCAGGCCGCCGCTCTGCTCCCCCGCCTTGAGCATCGAGCTGTAAATCGGCGGGAAGGAGTTGCCGGCCGCGGCGAAGGCCTCGGAGAGCTCCTCGCCGCTCTCGACGCGGTCCCGGATCTCGCCCAGCGCCTCCTTGAAGCCGGCGTGTCGCTGCCGTTCGCACAGCAGGTCCAGGCACTGGAGCAGGGGCAGTCCCGCGCTGAGCAGGCCCGCCAACTGCTGGTTGAAGATCAGGAAATCCTGTCCCGGTATCGTCTTGCGGCCGCCTTCGGCCGCGGTCGAACCTGAGCCCAGGAGCGCCCCGAAGATGTGTTGCAGGCCGCGGCGCCTGATCTCGAAGATGTACAGCCCGCGGCGCTCGATCTCTCGCCGCGCGGTGCGCAGATCCGGCGCCTCGTGGATCTGCTCCACGATGCGACCGTCGGCGGTGCCAAGCCGGCAGACGAACTGCATGCCCCACCCGCTCCTAGTCGCCGGCGGCCAGGCCGTCTTCACGGGGAGACCGGACGGTCACGGCGACCACCAGGCCACTGGCGTCGGATCCGGGGTAGGGGAGCGCCAGGACCAGCGGCTTTCCGACCCACACGTTCAGGTGGCCGTTGAAGACACGCTCGTCGAGGACGGCGCTGCGGCTCCGCTCGATCTCGACCCCGTACAGCTTGAGCCGGCGGTCGAGCAGCACGGTTCCGACGCGGAAACCGAGCCGGAACTCGGTGCCGATCTCGTAGCGGACGTTCTCGCCCTCCGTCGCTTCGAACTGGCCCTCGCCGAGCAGCCGGTAGCTCGTGAAGGCCAGCCAGTTTCCCAGCTCGTCGGTGAGCTGCGCCGGCAGTTCGGAACGCGGGTCGCCGCTGCCACGGCGCGACGCCTCGAGGATGAAGATCTCGAACTCGATCTGCTGGCGGGGGTGGTCGAAGTCACGCAGCAGGGCGAGCAGGTGCTCGAGCACGCTGCTCCGGTCCCTCAGCACCAGGGTGTTCGTCGCCCGCTGCAGTTCGATCGTCCCCTGGGGCGACATCTCGTTCTGCATCCACTCCAGGGCGTCGTCGGCCCGCTGGTGCTGCAGGGTGAAGGCGTGGCGGATCTGGGTCTCGGCCTCCTGCTGCGCGCTACCGGGCTGGGCGAACGTCGGCTGCGGCGTGCCGGCGGCAGCCAGGAGCGCTGCAACCAGGAACGCTGAGGCGGCCAGGGCCGGGCGAAGGACGCTCACGGCGCCACCACCAGGACTACGTCGAGGCCGCCGCTGTCGTTGCCGGGAAGCTGGTAGACCTGCAGCGGTTCGTCGCCGAGCGGCTCGACCAGCGGCGCCATCGCGATGTGGTCGGGCAGCACCGGCGGGAGGTCCGCGATCTCCTCTGCCGGCGGCGCGGTCTCCGGCCACAGCAGGAAACTCAAACCGAGCGCCGCGGCCGCGGCGCCGGCGGCCAGCACCGAAGCTACGGGCAGGCGCCGGCGGGCGCTTCGCGCCTCGTTCAGCCGCCTCTCGGTTGCCCGTCCGTCGAGTTCGAGCCGTACGCGCTGGCGGATCGCTTCGATCTCGCCCGCGCTGACGTCATCTTCTTCGGCGCCGGCGGCAGTGTCGCGGGCGGCAGAGCCGCTGAACAACAGCAACGGATCGGCGGCGAGCGAGGCCGCGCGGCAGTGTTCGCAGTCTTCGCGGTGGCGGAGAGCGTCTTCCCAGGCGGCGTCCACTTTCGCGTCGCCGACCTCCGAACTCCGTTCGGCCTGCTCGCGTTCGCGCAGGAGGGCGGCCCAGTCGGGGCAGAGAGAGGTCATGGGCGCTCCTTTCTCCCGGCACGGGTCCCGGCACGTCTCCCGGTTCCATGCGCGTACTCGGGGTAACGCCTGAGCAACTCCTCGCGGAGCAGCTTGCGGCTGTTGAACAGGTGGTTGCGGACGGTCGAGGGACGGATGCCGAGGATGCCGGCGATCTCCTTGCCGGCCAACCCCTCCATCTCGCGCAGCACGAAGACCGCGCGCTGCTTCTCGCTCAAAGTGGATGCGAGCTCGTGGAACACGGCCCGGACTTCACTGGCGGAGAGCGAATCGAGTTGCCGCGCGGAGACTTCGCCCCGTTGGTGCTCGTGGTGAAACTGGAAGCTCTGCAGCGAGCGGAGACGGGAGGAGCGGGAGCGCAGGTGGTCGATCGCCAGGTTGGACACGATCCGGTAGATCCAGGTGTTCGGGCTGTAGCGACGGTCGAAGCGATGCCGCGAGTTCCAGACCCGCAGGAAGGCGATCTGGACGATGTCGCGGGCGTCTTCCCGGTCGCCCACCAGCCGGGTGGCCAGTTGAACCAGCCGGGTCGTCTTGCGTCTCATCAGTTCGTCGAGCGCCAGATCGTCGTCGCCGCGAAGGCCTTCCAGGAGTTCGGCGTCGGACGCGTCGGCCCACGCCACCTGACGTTGGTGGCGGGAGTACGCGATCGTAAGACCGCTCCGGGGAGGATCTTCGCGTGGCGGTTCCATGCGGATGGCTTGCGCGGATCTCATGCCTCGCTGTTGATACGGAGGCCCGGGGCAAAGCGTCCAAGAGGCCGCGCTTCGGGAGTTCGAAGGGCCCTCCGCCAGCAGGCGGCGGAATTATACTCGTGCGTCGATACGGCCCTGACCGGCCCGTCTCCGGCCGTCACCTTATGTGGTTCCTCTACCAGCTCGCGATGGCGGCAGGGTTGGGCGTGGCGGCCCCGGTGCTGCTGGCCCGGCGCGGCCGGCACTACCTGCCTACGCTGCCCGCCCGGCTGGGACGCCTGCCGGAGGCCCGGGGGACCCGACCGCTGTGGCTGCACGCCGCGTCGGTGGGCGAGGCCGGCGTAGCGGCGACCCTGGCGCGGGCCCTGCCGCCGGACCTCGACCTGGTGGTGACGACGGTGACGCCCACCGGCCAGGCCGCGGCGAAGAAGCTCTTCGCGCCGCTGACGGTGGGCGGCAGAAGCGTGGTCGTCACCTACCTGCCGTTCGACCTGGGGTTGCTGGTCGGGCGGTTCCTGGACCGTTACGCGCCGCGGGCGCTGGTCCTCTTCGAGAGCGAGCTCTGGCCCCTGCTCCTTCGGGACTGCCACCGCCGGTCGGTTCCCGTGGCGGTGCTCAACGCCCGCATCAGCGACCGCAGCTACGGGCGGATGAAGCGGGCGGGACGCCTCTACCGGCGATTTCTGCTCGACCCGCTGGGGCGGCTGGGCGCCCAGAGCCCGCAGGACGAGGAGCGTCTACTGAGCCTCGGCGCCGGGTCGGTCCGCACGTCGCTGACCGGCAACCTGAAGTTCGACACTCCGGAACCGGCCCCGGTGGCGGACCTGGAGCAGGCCCTGCGGGATCTCGCGGGGGATCGGCCGATCCTGATCGCGGGCTCGACGATGCCCGGCGAAGAGCCGATCGTCCTCGACGCCTTCGAGCGACTGGATCGCGAGGCGCTGCTGGTTCTGGCGCCCCGCCATCCGGAACGCTTCGACGAAGTATGGCGAGAGGTGGAGGAACGGTCGTTGCCGGGGATCCGACGGAGCCGGATCGCCGCGGCCGGGGACACGGCGCCGCGGTCGGCCTCGCCGCCCGGGATCGTCCTGCTTGATTCCCTGGGCGAGCTGGCCTCGATCTACCGGCTCGCGTCCGCCGCCTTGATCGGCGGCACGCTCGTGCCGACCGGCGGCCACAACCCGATCGAGGCGGCGCGTTTCGGCGTGCCGGTGATCGTTGGCCCGTCGATGGAGAACTTCCGGCGCATCGCGCGCGACCTCGAGGCCGCGGACGGCGTGACCGTGGCGGCTGACGGCGAGGCACTGACCGAAGCGTGGCGGCGTTGTCTGGACGACCCGGCCGGGGCGGCGGAGCAGGGCTGGCGCGGTATGGCGGTCGTCGACCGGAACCGGGGCGCGGTGGAGCGCTCGGTGGAGCTCCTGAGCGAACTGGTGGACCTGGATTGAGCGCCGCCCGCAGTCCCTGGCAGCGGTTCTACGAGTGGGCGCACCACCGCCGGCGCCGCTTCTGGTCGCCGCGCGCCGCGAGCCTCGGCCGCAAGACGGTCAGCATCGGCAACCTGCACTGGGGCGGCAGCGGCAAGACGCCGACGGTGATCGCCGCGGCGCGCGGCCTGGCCGACCAGGGCCTCAGGGTCGCCGTGCTGTCGCGGGGCTACCGCCGCAGGGATCGGGAACCGCGGGTCGTGAGCCTCGGCGAGGGGCCACTCGCCTCGGTGGAGCAGGCCGGCGACGAGCCGGTGATGCTCGCCGAGCAGGCGCCGGGCGTGGTGGTGGCCGTCGGCGCCGACCGCCGCGCGGCCGCCTCCCTGGCCCTCGAGCGGGCGCCGGACATCGAGGTCTTCCTGCTGGACGACGGCTTCTCCCATGTGCGGGTACGCCGCGATGTCGAGGTCCTGACCTTTCCCGCCGCCGACCCCTTTGCCGGCGGCCTCCTGCTGCCGGGCGGCCGCCTGCGCGAGCCTCTGGGCATGGTGCGCCTCGCCGACGCCGCGGTCATCACCGGCCTCGAAAAAGGCGCCGAACCGCCGGCCGACTTCGAACCGACCCTGCACCGCCACCGCTTCGCCGGCCGGGTGTTCACGTCGACGCTTCGGTCCGAGCTCCTGGGTGGCCCGTCGCCGGAGCGACCGCTGCTCGTCACCGGCGTCGCTCGTCCCGAGCGCGTCGCCCGCACCGCGGCGGCTGCCGGCCTGGAATGCGTGGACCACCTCCGCTTCGCCGACCACCATGGCTACCCGCCGCGTTCTCTTCGTGCGATCGAGTCCGCCTGCGCTCGCCATCGCTGTGACGCCGTCGTCACGACATCCAAGGACGCCGTCAAGCTCCGCGGCCGCCTGCCGGCGGGCGCGCCGCCGCTTCAGGAACTCAGCGTCGAGGCGCGGCTCGAGCCGGAGTTTCTGCGGTGGCTCTCGGATCGCCTGGAACGCTGAGCCCCGGAACGCCGTGGAGACGGCATTCCGGCGCCGCCGCCGTCGCGAGGTGCGCCTGCCTGGAAGCCGGCCGCCAATCCGTCCTTGTCTGCAGACGCCGCCGGTCTACCGATGTCCGAGAAACCGAAACCGCCCAGGCAGTCCAGTCAGATCGCCCAGCCCCACGACGCCCTGTTCCGGCGCGTGTTCTCGGAGCCGGCGCAGGCCGCCGCCCTGTTGCGCGAGACCCTGCCCGTGGCCGTTCGGGACCGCTTCGCCTGGAACACCCTGAGGCGCCTCCCGGACACCTTCGTCGACGAACGGCTCAGGCGGACCGAGTCCGATCTCCTGTTCGAGGTCGACCAGCCGGGCGGCGAGCCCCCCGTACGCCTCTACGTGCTGATCGAGCATCAGTCTTCGCCCGACCCGTTCATGGCGCTGCGCCTGCTGCGCTATTGCACAAGCGTTCTGGAGGCGGCGGTTCGCGAGGTCCCGGAGCGGAAGCGCCTGCCGGCGGTTCTCCCCGTGGTGTTTCACCAGGGGCGCCGCCCCTGGCCGTATCCGACATCTCTCGACGGGCTGTTGGGGGAGTCGGCGCGGGACCTGCCGTGGGGTCCCCGGCTCGACTTCCTGCTGCTGGACCAAGGCGCCGGCGGGCTGTCGACGGTAGTCGGCTCGCCTCTGGGCCGGCTGGCCCGGTATCTGATGCTCGCCGTCTCGGGGCCGGAGTCGGAGCGGGCGGCGGCTCTTGAGCGTGCGGTCGAGTTGATGCGAGACTTGCTATCGGCCGAGAGGCCGCACGACCTTGAGGTGTTCCACAGCTACGTGTTCCACGGAAGGGAGGACCCGGCCATGATGAAGGAGGTCGAAGCGATGCTGGAGGAGATCGAGGCCAGGGGTCCGGACAGCGAGTTGAAGAGCCTGGGCCAATTGATCTGGGAGAGAGGCCAGAGGACGGGCCGTTCGGAGGGCGTCCGGCTCGGCGAACACCGCGCCACGGTCGCGACGGTCGAGGGCCTCCTGCGGGCCGGCGTGGACTGGCGAGTGATCGAGTCGGCTACCGGCCTCGACCCGGGTGGCTTCAACGCGCTCAAGGAGCAACTGGGTTCGGATCGGGCCCCTTAGTTCAGGTCCGCCTCGCTGGCAGGGTGTTCACGTCGACGCTCCGGTCCGGCCTGCCTTGGCTGGCCGAGCGGCTGGAGGACTGAACGGACGACCCTCCGGACTCGCGGATGGCTTCCTGCAGAGGTCGGCGTAGAGTACGAGCCTAGGCTGCAGTCTAGGGTTCACAACGGAGGCAGGAACCGATGTCCAGGAAGTTCGTTTCGCCGAAAGATCCGCTCCGGTACGAGCGGGAGCGGGTGAGCGATGTTGAGTACCGCGTGGCGCAGTCCGTTACCGCGTCTAGAACTCCTCGACAAAGCGCCAGCCAGGACGAGGCGGAGGAGGCGCACGACGACCTCTGTGTCGTTCTGCAAGAGCTTGAGGACGCCGCCAGGGAGGTCAGTTTCGGAAGCGGCACGTTCGACCGGGATCTGTACGAGGCTCTGTGCCGCGTCGGCCCTGCTGGCGCGGTCGACGGAAAGGTGGAGGTCGCCGACGGGTCGCTCGCCATCGCCGAGCACCTGCGGTCCTGGGGCTACTTCGTCATCTCGCCGGCGACATCCAGTGAGGACGGCGAGCCGAGGACCCTCAACTGACGGTCGTGCATTCGCGGGCGATGCACGGTGCGCCGTGACGTCGGGCAGCCGCGGAAAGTGACTGCAGGCCCGATGCGCACCGACCCCGACGCGGCGATTCGAGCGGCCGCATGCGCTGAACTGGACCGACTCCGCTTCGCGCATGGCCCCAAGCTGCCCTGGAGCGTGATTGACCGGGGCTTCAGCTTCCGTGGCGAGAAGGTCCACTTCGCTGGCCGCGCCGTCGGCATTTTCAAGCCGAGGCAGATGAGCGCGGCGCTCAGCATCAAGACGGTGGCTCCCCGGGCGGGTCGGCGGTTCTGGTATCGCGATCAGATGGGCGAGCCGGACTACCGAACAGGATTGCTTGCCTACGACCTTGCTCGCGGTGGAAGGGGGGATTCCACCAACCGGGCTCTCGATGAGGCGTACAGTCGGCGCGCGGCCCTGATCTACTTCGTCGGCGTCTCGCCGGCCGTCTACGAGCCGCTCTCGCCGGTGTGGGTGGAAGAACTCGACTTCGACGCCGGACGCGTCCTGCTCGCCGCCGCGGACGCCTTCCACCCGACGATGAGCTCCATCCAGGCCGCGCAAGCCGGCGGCTCCTCCGCCGAACTGCGAGAGCGTTCCTACTCTCTCGTTGCCACCAAGAAGCGCAATCACCAAGCATGGTTCAGCAGCCGGACCAAGTCCGCGTACGGTCATCGCTGCGCCTTCAGCGGCCTGACGCTGTCGCGCCTGCTGGTGGGGGCGCACATCCTGCCGGATGCCGAAGACGGCCCGGCGACCGTGACCAACGGCATCTGCATGTCGACCCTTCACCACACCGCGTTCGATGCCGACTTGATCGGCGTGGACACGAACTGCCGCGTCCACGTTGCCAGGTCGGTCAGGGATGGCCGGGACGGTCCCCTGCTTGAGAGCCTGAAAGGGCTCGATGGCGCCGGGCTCCGTCTACCCGCGCGTTCCGAGGATCACCCGGACCGGGAGTTCCTCGATTGGCGATTCCAGCGCTTCCTCGAAACCGCCGACTGATTCGCGGCGCGCTCGACGCGGCACCGCGTCTCTAGGTTGGATCGAGTCGGTCCGCCTTGCGTCAGGCAAACGACCGCCCCCCGATCACGGCCCAGATGATCCACAGGATCGCGACCGGGCAGACGAAGCGCAACAGCACGTCACGCCAGATGAAGTACCACCGGCTCACGTCGCCGTGGCCGTCGGCGAGAGCGTCGCGGGACTTGCTGCGGCTCAGGAACCAGCCGACGAAGATCGCCAGCGTCAGGCCGCCGAGGGGCAGGATCCAGTTCGAGACGGTGTAGTCCATCGTGTCGAAGAAACCGGCGGTGCGCTCGCCCAGGGGCGCCCAGGAGGAGAACCCGGTGACGGCGCCAAGGGAGAGCGCCGAGGGGATGCCGAAGAGGAAGACGGCGCCGCCCGAGAGCAGGCTGGCCTTTCGCCGGCTCAGACCCCTCCGGTCGATCAGGTAGGCGGCGACGACTTCGAGCAGCGAGATGGTCGAGGTCAGCGCCGCGAAGCCGACGAGCAGGTAGAACAGCGGCGCCAGGACGACGCCTAGCGGCATTTCGTAGAACATCTGCGGCAGGGTCGTGAACAGGATCGTCGCGCTCTTGCCGAAGGTCCCAACGCGTTCCGCGGCGTCGACGCTGAAGATGATGGAGAACATGACGATGCACGCCATCAGCGCCACCAGGGTGTCGAGCAGGGTGATCGCGGCGGCGCTCCTCGGGATCGACTGTCTCGATCTCATGTAGGAGCCGTAGGTGATCATCGCGCCCATGCCGACGGAGAGCGTGAAGAAGGCATGGCCGACCGCCTCCAGCAGGCCGTCGGCGGTGACCGGACCGACATGGAACAGGAAGCGGACCGCCTCGCCGAAGCCCGGGCTCCAGAACGAGTTGACGACGAGCAGGATGAGGATGCCACCGAGCACCGGCATCAGCGTCTTGGCCACCCGTTCGATTCCGCCCTGCACGCCCAGGGCGACGACGCCGACCGTCACGGCCATGAACAGGGCGTGGAAGCCGATCTGGAGCGGCCCGTTGCCGAGGAAGGCGCCGAAGGAGTCGCCGAGGGTCTGTCCGCCGGTGTCGAAGCCGCGAAACGACCAGCTCAGGCACTGGCCGAAGTAGTACACCGTCCAGCCGGCGATCAGGGCGTAGTACGACAGGAGGATGAAGCTGCCGAGCGTTCCCAGGGCGCCCACCGCGCCCCAGGCCCGGCCTCCGACCGCCCCCTTTGCGGCCTCCACGAACGCGCCGACCGGGCTTTGCCGGGTGCTGCGTCCGATGATCAGCTCCCCCATCATGATCGGCAGACCGATCAGCACGATCGCGACCAGGTAGACGAGGACGAAGGAACCGCCGTCGTTGGCGTACGTGATGTACGGGAACTTCCAGATGTTGCCGAGGCCGATCGCCGAGCCGACGGCGGCGAAGATGAACCCGAGTTGACCGAACCTGCCGCGTCCGCCGGAGCCGTTTGCCACGTCTGTTCTCCTGGTGCGTTCCTGGATGGTGGCGGCGCGCCGCGTCGCCGGCCGGCGGTTAGGTTAGCGGAGTGTGCGCGGCGACTTGCCTCAGCGGCCTGAGGCGGGCGCCGGGACCCGGCTGAACGGCGTCTCCGGACCGACCAACCGGGTCAACCACTCGGCGCGGTAGGCGTCGAGTTCCGGCGTTCGAGGATAAGCCTCGCCCGGCGCGAACGGGTAGCCGGACATCGCCTGGAAGGGCAGTGGCAGGTTGCTGTCCGCCTTCCAGGTGTTGCGGTCGGCGTCCTTGTCCCAGCCGAAGCTCTCGAGGAACACGGTGCGGACATGACCGGGCTTCGGCGCTGGCAGATCGCGGGCGTCGAACAGGACCAGGATCTCGTCGCCCGGTCCAATCACGACCTGCCGGTCGTCGACGGTGCCGAGTAGCTCGCGCACATCGCCGAAGCGGGTGTAACGGCCGGGGAAGGGCAGCCAGGGAGACTCGGCGCCGCTGCGCTGGTAGTCGAACAGGTGCGGGCCGTTGGGCGCGGGCCGGGTCAGCGCCGAGAATCCGCGGTACGAGAGATCGGCGCGCGCCGCGTCCAGGCGCGCCTGGATGACGACGGCGTCGCCGTCGATGCCGCCCAGGTCGGTGCTCCAGGCGACGCGGTCCCAGTGCAGCCAGCGCGTGGTCACGATCCGCAGCCTGCGGGCGCCCGCGGGCAGCGGCGGCGTGTCGACGACCATCGTCTTCGTCTTGCCGGGCGGGAAGCCCATCGGATCCAGCAGCGTTTGCCAGCCGTCCCCGGTCTCGACCTCGAGGCGGGTCATCACCATCTCCAGGTCGCCATGCTCCACGGCCTGCGCGATGGCGACATTCAGACTCGCGTCGGCGGGGAACACCCAGCCGTCCAGCCACAGCCGGACCGGTTTGCCGGGCGCTTCGCCGAGGTCGAAGGTGAACTTCCAGGGCTCGGCGGCGTGACCCTGGAAGCGCGAGCGCGCGTAGCCGTCGGCGTAGATTTCGTCGCGGGCGCGGACGCGCTCCGTCACGTCGCGGCCGCGGCCGTCCATGGCATGCACGACGGGGCGGACGACGGCGCTTGAGACGACCTCGTCGCGCGGACGGCCGACGTGCCCCCGGCCGGGGACGATCCGGAGGTTGCTCGCGACCTCCACGCCTTCGCGGTGGTCGACCACCCAGAGCCGCACCCGGTCGATGTAGGCGGCCTCCCACAGCTCTTCCGTGATCCGCAGGTCGTAGAACCCGTCGCGGGGCGCCGCGCCGTCGACTCGCACCAGTTCGTCCGGGTCGGATCCGTTCCAGACGCCGTCGGCGAGCGGCATGCCGAGCGGCGCGCCCCACAGCAGGTCGGTGACGAAGCTGACCTTCTCGCCGTCCCAGGCGTACAGGAAGGGACAACTGCCCTTGAGCACCTGTTCCTCGACGATCGTCTGGTCGCTGCCGGGGTTCAGCCGGTTCTGCGGCACGCCGTTGGCCCAGACGACGCGGATCAGGTCGGGCCGCCTGCGGTTGCCGAGTCCGATGTGGGTGATCGGCCGGTCGACCTCAAAGTACTGGTAGGCGCGCTCCGACTTGACTTCGATCGTCGTGCCGCGTCCGAAGACGTTGTTCTTCTGGTTCCCCAGGTCGAGGCCGACCAGCCGGACCCGCAGCCAGTTGTTCTTCGAGCCGTCCAGGTTCTCGATGCGGTAGAGCCCGGTGGCGCCGGCAGCCACGAGATCCTGATCGCCATCGCCGTCCAGGTCGTCGGCGCGCACGGTGGTGAAGCCGGCGTCGCGGGGCAGTCCGGTGACCTGGGCGAGGCGGAATTCGAGCGCCGGGGACCCGGAGTTCGAGGTCTGGGTCAGGACCCGTAGCTCGCCGCCGGCCACGAAGGCGAGATCGCGGCGGCCGTCGTTGTCCGCGTCCAGCAGCGCCAGGTCCGTCGCCCCGGCGGGCAGGCCGATCGATTCGGAGGTGAGCGGAAACGGGGCCACCGTTCCGTCCTCGTCCCGGCGCAGGATGAAGCTCGACTCGCCGGCGAGCAGGAACTCCGGCAAGCCGTCGGCGTCGAGGTCGGCGGTACGGACGACCCGCACCGGCGATCCGGTGACGAGCCCCTCGGTTGCGGGTTCCTCGCCGCGCAGCCTGCCCAGGAGCCTTCCCAGGAGACCGCGGCTCGGCACCGGCGGGACGCGTTCCGCGAACCGTCCCTGGCGGAGGTTGTCGAGCCAGAGGACTCCCTCGTCGTGAGCGAGCAGCAGATCGGTGTCGCCGTCGCGGTCGGCATCGGTGGCCTGGAGGTGGTGGTAGCCGCGCGCCTCGGCGTCGGGCAGCGCCTTCGGTCCCAGGGCCTCGAGAGGACCCTCGAAGACGCCTTCGCCGGAGACGTTTCTCAGCAGATTGGGCACGCCGCCCGCCGGCGCCACGGCCAGGTCGAGGTCGCCGTCGCTGTCGAAGTCGATCAGGTCCGCCGCAGTCGCGGCCATCGCGTTCGCCAGGAAGCGGTCGCTGGCATCCGCGAACCGCGGCGTGTCGTCGACCTGCCAGACGGCCAGGGGGTCGCCGACCGCGATCAGGTCGAGCTTGTGGTCATTGTCGGCGTCGCCGACCACGAGCACGCGGGCGCCGCTTTCCGGCGCGACAGCAGGTGCCGCGTAGCCCCCGCCGGCACGCCGCAACTCCAGCCGTGCGGCCGGGTCGCCGCCGCCGGCTACCGCGACCCGCGCGATGTCGGGCCGGTCGTCGCCGTCGAAGTCGGCGACTTCCAGGGCCCGGTCAGGAGTGGGGGCATTGTCGATTCGGGTCGCCCGGAACCGGACCGGCAACGCGTCGCCGAAGTCTTCGATCGGCGATTCGTCCACGAAGCGCTCGACCGGAATGCCCCGGATGTTCGTGGAGACCTCGGCGAGACTGCTGTGCCAGCCCGGAGTCGCCAGCAGGACGTTTCGCAACCGGGGAGCGTAGGCGCGAGCGCGCTCCAGGTCGTCCGTCTCCAGGGCGTCGAGCACCTCTTCGATGACGCGCTCGGCGACCGGCTGCGCCTGCCAGAGCAGCTCGCGGATCCGCAGGTAGTCGTCGCTCGCGCGGCCCCGGTCGCCGTCTTCCAGCGCGGCGGCTCCGCTCAGAAGCAGGACGACCAGGTTGTCGGGCCTGAGCGCCCGCAGACGATCGACGGCGGTCCGGTGATCGGCCTCGGCTTCGGGTCCGCTCATGATCTCGGCGTGCCGGAAGAGCGCGTACTGCACTTCGGGGTCGTCGGGCGCGGCGCGCGCCGCGCGGCGGTAGTCCGCCAGCGCTTCCTCGTTGCTGCCGGCGCCTCCCTGGAGAACGTCGGCGCGGATCAGCAGCAGATCGCCCCGGTTGCCACCCAGTTCCAGAGCCCTGTCGATCGCGGCCAGCGCCGCCTCCTGCCGGTCCTGGCGCAGGAGAGCGACGGCGAGGTTGGCGTGGCCCAGCGGTTCGTCGGGCAGCAGTTCGATCAGTCGACGATAGGTGGCTTCGGCCTGGACCGCGTCCTCGTTCTCGAGTTGCGCGTAGCCGATACCGTGCAGGCGCACCTGTTCCTCGGTCGGCTGCGCGAGCGCCGCGGCCGGGGCGAGCGCCGCGAGGAGAACGAGAGCGGCGATGAGAACGAGGGCGGGGAGGTTCCGAGGCATGACTTGCGGCGACCGTTCGCTTTAGAACAACGCAATCCTACGACTCGACACTAGAGTAGTCGCCGCCGTGACCGCGAAGCGTCTCTACCTGATCGACGGCTACTCGACGATCTTCCGCGCCTTCTACGCGATCCGTGGGCTCTCCACCTCGACCGGAGAGCCGACGAACGCGATCTACGGCTTCATCAACATGCTGCGCAAGCTGCTGCGCGAGGAGGAGCCGCCGTTGCTCGGCATCGCCCTCGATGTCGGACGGGCGACGGTCCGCACCGAGGCGTACGCCGAGTACAAGGCGAACCGGGCCCCGATGCCGGAGGATCTGAAGGCGCAGATGCCCGCGATTCGCCGGGCGATCGAGGCCTTCCGGATCCCGATCCTGGAGCTCGAGCGCTACGAGGCGGACGATGTCATCGGCACGCTCGGGCGCAAGGCGCAGGACGCGGGCTACGAAGTCACGATCGTCAGCGCGGACAAGGACCTGTTCCAGCTCGTCGGCGAGCGCGTCTCGCTGCTCCACACGGGCCGGGAGAAGGTCTACGATCCGGCGCTGGTCGAGCAGGACTTCGGGGTGCCGCCGGAGCAGGTGGTCGACGTGCTCGCCCTGGTCGGGGACAAGGTGGACAACGTGCCCGGCGTTCCCGGAATCGGGCAGAAGGGCGCGCAGACCCTGATCAGGGAGCACGGCAATCTCCAGGCGCTGCTGGAAGCCGCGTCCGAGCTCAAGCGGAAGGCCTACCGCGAGGGGCTGCAGGAGCACGCCGACCAGGCCTTGCTCTCCAGGGAGCTCGTCACGATCCACACGGACCTCGACGTTCCGTTCGAACCCGGGGCCCTGGAGATGGAGGCCCCGGACTACGACGCGCTGGCCGACCTGTGTCGCGAGTTCGAGTTCTGGAGCCTGCTCAAGGAGCTCGAGAGCGAGAGCGGCGGCCCGGAGATCGAGCCGGCCGCTGTGCCGGACTCCGTCGAGGCGTTCGAGGCGGCGGCCAGCGAGATGGGAGCCCGGATCGCCGTCGGCGTCGTCTTCCGGCGCGGCGGCAAGCCGGTAGGTGTGTCGTTCGCGCGGCTTGGCAGGGCGGCGGCCGCCGCGGACCCGGAATCGGCGATTGCATCCGGCGACGAGATGGCGGCGGGCGAGCCGGAGATCGGCAGGGCCTGCTTCGCCGACTTCCGGACGCCGGGCCTGCGCGAGGCGGCGGCGGCGAGGCTGCGTGCCTGGCTCGCCGACCCGGCCCTGGAACTCGTCGGCCACGACCTGAAGGAGGTTGTCCGACTCTGCCCGCAGCGCGAGGGCCGGCCGGCGGTGGCCGCTCGCCTGGTGGACACGATGTTGATGGCCTACCTCGTCCACTCCGCCGTGCGCAGTTTCGGACTGGCGACCGTCGCGCTCGACCGTCTCTTCTACCAGGCGACGACGCCGGCTGACGCGGGCCTCGGTGAACCCGGCGGTCAGGCGGAGGCGCTGGGCGACGACACCGGGCTACGGCTCTACGCCGCCGAGCAGGCGGTGCTGCCGGCGTTGATCCTCGAGGCGCTCGCGTCGCAGTGGAGCGAGTCGCCGGGGGCGCGCAAGGTCTACGACCAGATCGAGGCGCCGCTGCTGCCGGTGCTCGCGGCGATGGAGGAGGAGGGCATCGAGTTGGACTCCGGCGTACTGGCCGAGATGTCGCGGCGCCTCGAGCTGGACAGCGGTGACCTGGCCGAGGAGATCTTCGACCTTGCCGGAGAGCGGTTCAACATCCAGTCGCCGGCTCAGCTCGGCGTCATCCTGTTCGAGAAGCTGGGGCTGCCGGTGCTCGGCCGCACCCGCAAGACGAAGAAGTACTCCACCGGCGCCGAGGTGCTGGAGCAGCTCGCCCAGCGCGGCTTCGATCTGCCGGCCAGGGTGCTCCAGTACCGGGAGCTGACCAAGCTCAAGTCGACCTACGTCGATGCCCTGCCCGGCCTGGTGGCCGCCGACGGCCGGCTCCACACCCGCTACCACCAGGCGGTGGCGGCGACCGGCCGGCTGTCCTCGCACGACCCGAATCTCCAGAACATCCCGATCCGCACCGACATCGGCCGCCAGGTGCGCCGCGCCTTCCGCGCCCGAGACGGTTACCGTCTCCTGGTCGCCGACTACAGCCAGATCGAGCTTCGCGTGCTCGCTCACATTTCGGGCGACGAGGCCCTGGTCGACATCTTCCGGCACGGCGGCGACATCCACCGCTCGACCGCGGCCACCGTCTTCGGAGTGGCGCCCGCCCTGGTCACGGACGAGCAGCGGCGCGCCTCGAAGACGATCAACTTCGGGATCATCTACGGCATGAGCGCCTTCGGCCTGGCCCGCGCGCTGGGCATCGCCCGCGGCGAGGCGCAGGCGTTCATCGACGCCTACTTCGAGCGCTTCCCCGGGGTGCGCGCCTACACCGAGCAGACCCTGTCCAGCGCCGAGGAGACGCTCCAGGTCGAGACCCTGTACGGCCGCGTCCGCTACATCCCCGACATCAAGAGCCGCAACCGCGCGGTGCGCGAGAACGCCCGCCGGATGGCCGTCAACGCCCGCATCCAGGGCACGGCCGCCGATCTTCTGAAGCTCGCGATGATCGCGGTCGACCGCCGCCTGCGGTCGGAACTCGGAGCCGCGCGACTGCTCCTGACCGTCCACGACGAACTCGTGCTCGAAGCGCCCTCCGCGGACATGGACGCGCTCGCGTCGCTGGTCCGCGAGGAGATGGAGGGAGTCGCCGACCTCAGCGTGCCCCTTGTCGTCGACATGGACTCCGGCCCCGACTGGTACGAAGCCAAGGCATAGCCGAACGGGGCGTCCCACACTGGGTGCGCCGGCGTCCCCGCCGGCCGCCGCCGAAGGCGGCCAGGAAAGCGCGTTTACTCCTTAGCTCCGCAGCGCCGGAATCACCTGCTCCCCGTACGCCGCCAGCGTCCCTTCCTTGTCGTCGTGCATCAGGTAGACGGCGAAGTGGTCGACACCCAGGGACCTCAGTTCCCGCAGCTTCTCGATGTGGTCTTCGGCCGTGCCGAGGACGCAGAGCCGGTCGACGATGCCGTCCGGCACGAACTCGGTGTCCGGGTTGCCGCTGCGGCCGTGGTGGGAGTAGTCGTACCCCTGCCGCTGGCGAATGTACTCGGCGAGCGCGTGGGGCACCTTCGAGTCGTCCTCGCCGTAGCGCATGACGAGATCGTGGATGTGGTTGCCGACCATGCCGCCGAACCAGCGCAACTGGTCCCGTTGATGCGCCAGGTCGTCGCCGACGTAGGCCGGGGCGACCACGCAGACCGAGATCGCGTCCGGGTCGCGGCCCTCGTCTTCGGCGGCGTCGCGCACCGCCTGCAGCGTCCACTCGAGGATCTTCGGGTCCGCCAGTTGCAGCACGAAACCGTCGGCGTGGCGGCCGACCGTGTCCAGCGCCTTCGGGCCGTAGGCGGCGAACCACACCGGCAACTCGGCGCCGCCTTCCTCGCGCCAGGGGATCCGCACCGCGGTGTCGCCCAGGTCGGCCTCGCGGCCCGCGAACAGCGCCCGGATGACGTTCATCGCGTTCACCGAGGCCGCAAGCGACTCGGGCCGCCGGCCGATGTAGCGCAGCGCGGAGTCGCCGCGCCCCATCGCGCAGAGCGTGCGTCCGGGGTACATGGAGTCCAGGGTCGCGAACAGCGAGCCCAGCACCGTGATGTCCCTCGTGCCCGGGTTCGTCACCATCGGTCCGACGCCCATCCGCTCCGTCCTCGCCAGGATCTGCGAGAAGATGACGAACGGCTCCGGCCACAGGACGTGGGAGTCGAAGAGCCAGCACTGGTCGAATCCACGGCCCTCGGCCATGACCGCGAGATCGACCACTCGCGAGATCGGCGGGTCCGGCTGGAGGACCACGCCGAAGGACATCGGTTTGGAGGCGCTCATTGAGGGAGGCTAACAGCCTTCGCGCCTGGACTGTCGTTCAAGCGGGTCCGGTCGGGCCCCGCGGCCGCAGGATCCGCCGGCGGTCCCCTTCCCGTCGCGTCAGCCGCTGCCGGTCCAGGTGCTCGAGCAGCGGAATCGCCCACTTGCGGGTGAGACCGAAGCGGTCCTTGAACTCGGCGACGGTGAAGGTGTCCCAGCCGGTGGCGAGAAGGTCGGCCTGGAACCGTTCCAGGGCGGACGCGGCGAGGAGCAGTCCGTTGGGCAGCCGGACGACCTTGCCGCGGTCGACGAGGTAGCGGAGCACGCCCTCGAAGACCTGGGGCTTGGCGCCCAGGTCGCGGCAGAGCTCCTCGGGAGAGCCCGGAGTCAGTCCCTGCCGCTCGAAGCCTTCGACGAGGTCCCGGGCGAGCTTCGACTCGGCATCGGTCAGTTCGCTGGCGCGGCCAGGGAGGGTCACGAGTTCACCCTCGACGACGACGCTCGTGTCCTTGCCGCCGCTGCTCGACCAGTCCAGGTAGGAGGAGGCGAGGTCGGCGGCGCTCGCGCCCAGCAGCCGGCGGACCAGTTCGGCCTTCGGCATGCCCCGGGACAGGCGGTCGGCGGCGAAGTGCGACTCGACCAGGCGGCGGGCGCGCCGGGTCACGCGGCGGACGGCGGCGGCGGTGACGAAGCGACCGGAGCCTGCCCGCAGTAGCAGTCCATCCCGCACGGCGGCGTCCAGCACGTCCTCGGCATCGACGGGGACGACGCCCAGGCGCAGGGCAAGTTCGGCCACGGCCAGGCCGGCCTCGCGGCCGTCGGCGGTCCACTGCACGGCGGCGGCCTGCCGGTCGCTGGAGTTGAGCGCCTCGAGCGTCGGTCCGAGCGCCCTGCCGCGGGGACGCCTCCAGGCCGGGTCGAGGACCTCGCCGCCGCCGAGCGTCGTCTGGGGCGAGGGTCTGCGGATGACGAAGCGGTCGCCACGGACCGCCACCAGCGGCTCGTCGAGCCGGATCTCGGCCATCGCCTCCTGACCGGGGGCCAGGCGCTCGGTCTCGAGCGGTCGCAGCTTCCCCATCCGCTGCGCGGCGTTGACGTGAAGCCGCACCGGACTGCTGCCCTCGAGCGGCTCGGGCGCCGTGGAGAGCAGCCGGCAGCGCACGAGCAGGGAAGTCGTGGCGCGATAGACGCCGGGGGCGGTGAGCTCGTGGCCGCGGGCGACCTGCTCGACGCCTGTGCCGACGAGCTGGAGCGACGTGCGCTCACCGGCCTCAGCCTGTTGGCGGCGGTCGCCGTGGACCTCGATGCTGCGCACCCGGGCACGGCCGGCGTCGGGCAGGATGTCCAGCTCGTCGCCGACGTTGACGATGCCACGAGCGAGGGTGCCGGTGACCAGGAGCCCGAGTCCGCGCAGGTGGAAGGCGCGGTCGATCGGGAGGCGGGCGGGCAGGGAGCGATAACGGTCGATCGGGGCCGCCGACCTGGCAAGCTCGACCAGGGCCGCGCGGAGTCGTTCCAGGCCCTCGCCGGTCTGGGCCGACACCGGCAGGATCGGCGCGCCGGCGAACGGGGTTTCGGCGAGCGCCTCCTCAAGCTCCAGCTCGGCAAGCTCCACCAGTTCGGAAGACACGAGGTCCGTCTTCGAGAGCACCGCCAGGCCGGCCGGGATCCGGAGCAGCGAGCAGATCGCCAGGTGCTCCCGGGTCTGCGGCATGACGCCCTCGTCGGCGGCCACGACCAGGACCATCATCTGGATGCCGCCGAGCCCGGCGAGCGCGTTGTGGACGAACCTCTCGTGGCCGGGCACGTCGACGAAGCCGATCTGCCAGCCGTCCTCGACCATCGACGCGAAGCCGAGGTCGATCGTGATGCCGCGCTGTTTCTCCTCTTCCCAGCGGTCGCAGTCGATTCCGGTCAGGGCCTGGACCAGCCGCGTCTTGCCGTGGTCGACGTGGCCGGCGGTGCCGACGACGAACCGGCTGGCGGCCAACTCGCTCACGAACCGCGTTCGGGATCGATGCCGTAGGCCTGGAGCTTGCGGTACAGGTGGCGGCGGTCGATTCCGAGGTCCCGGGCGGTCTGGGAGACGTTGCCGCCGGCAGCGCCGAGGCGTCGCTCGATGTACAGCCGCTCGAAGGTCTCCCGGGCCTCCTTGAGCGACGCGTAGTCGCTTTCGACCGGAGCGGTCGCGTCCGTGCCGCGCACCCGCGGTGGCAGATCCGCCTCCATGACCACGTCGCCCGGCGCCATGATCATCAGGCGTTCGCTCAGGTTGCGGAGTTCCCGCACGTTCCCCGGCCACGCGTAGGCGACCAGCCGCTCGAGCCCCTGAGCGTCGACCGACTTGGGACGGCGCCCGGCCTCGGCGGCGAAGCGCTGTAGAAAGTGGTCGATCAGGGCCGGGATGTCCTCGCGCCGTTCGCGAAGCGCCGGTACGTGGAGCGGAATGACGGCGAGCCGGAAGTAGAGGTCCTCGCGGAACCGGCCGGTGGGGAGTTCATCCTCTTCCAGGTTCTTGTTCGTGGCCGCCAGCACCCGCACGTCGACCTCGATCGGCTCGGATCCTCCCACCCGCTCGAAGCGCTGCTCCTCGAGCACGCGCAGCACCTTGGCCTGGGTGTTCAGCGACATGTCGGCGATCTCGTCCAGGAACAGGGTGCCTCCGTCGGCCTGTTCGAAACGTCCGCGGCGGTTCTCCGAGGCTCCGGTGAAAGCGCCCTTGATGTGGCCGAAGAGTTCGCTCTCGATCAGCTCCTCCGGGATCGCGGCGCAGTTCACTTCGACGAAGGCGCGGTTCCTGCGCTGGGAGAGGTTGTGGATGCGCCGTGCGACGAGCTCCTTGCCGGTACCGTTCTCGCCGGTGATCAGGATCCGGCTTTCGGCGCGCGCCGCGAGCTTCAGCTCGTCCTTCAACCGCCGCATCGGCGGGGAGTCGCCGATGAGCTGCCGCTCCGGATCGAGCCGGTTCGACAGCTCCCGCACCTGGCGTTCGAGACGGTTTCGCTCCAGCGCGTTCTCGACCGACACGACGACCCGGTTGAGCGCCAGCGGTTTCTCCAGGAAGTCGTGCGCCCCGATTCGCATCGCCTTGACCGCCGTGTCGATGTTCCCGTGGCCGGAGATGACGATCACCGGCGTCTGGAAGTCGCCTTCCCGGAGTTCCTCCAGGATCTCCAGGCCGTCGCGGTCGGGCAGCCAGACGTCGAGCAGGACGAGATCGAACTCGTCGCTCGCCATCAACGCCTGGCCGCTCACCGCGTCCGCCGCCGCGGTCACCGAGTGGCCTTCGTCCTCGAGGATGCCCCGCAGCGTCTGGCGGATGCCGGCCTCGTCGTCGACGATCAGAATGCGCGCCTTGCTCATCTTCGGTTGGTTGGCGCGGAGCTACCGCGGCGGCTCGGACTGAGGCAACTCGATGGTGAAGGTCGTGCCGTGAGGCTCGTTGTCCTCGACCCGGATCGAACCGTTGTGATCGCTCACGATGCGCTGGACGATGGCCAGGCCCAGCCCCGAACCCCGTCCCTTGGTCGAAAAGTACGGCAGGAAGAGCTTCTCCCGGGCCCCCTTCGGCACACCGCTGCCGGTGTCCCTGACGGAGAGGTCGAAGGCCCCGTTGCTGCGGCTGGCCCGGACAGTCACCTGGCCGGGCGGGTTGGTGGCGGCGATGGCGTTGTCCAGCAGGTTGACCAGGGCGGAGCGCATCTGGTCGGCGTCGAGTTTGGCATGGAGACCTTCTTCACCGGCCTCGATGCGCGCCTCGACCTCGACGCCGGGTTTGAGCTCGCGGTAGAGGTCGACCGTTTCGCTGATCAGCTTCGCTATGTCCACGTCGCGGGGCTGGGGGCGTCGCATGCGGGCGTAACGCGCGAACTGGTCCACGAGGTTCTGCATGTTGCCGACCTCGCGGACGACGATCTGCGCGCCCTCCTCGACCGCGGCGCCGAGGCTGGCGTCGTTGCCCTGCGCCTTGCGCTGCAGTCGCTCCGCGGCCAGCTTGATCGGAGTCAGCGGGTTCTTGATCTCGTGCGCGATCCGGCGCGCGGCCTCCGTCCAGGTTGCGGCCTTCTGGGCGTCGAGCAGCGCCGTCAGATCCTCGATCACGAGGACGTGACCGAGCAGTTCGAAGCCGCCGCTGCCGTCCGGGGCGCGCAGCGGGCTGGTCTTGACCTCGAGCGTCTTCCAGTCGTCCCTGCCGCCGAGGCTGACTTCGCGGCGAGCCGGGGTCGCCCCCGAGCGGCGGGCGCCGGCCGCTCCCCGGACGGTCGAGTCCGGCAGGTCGGCGAACACGGCCTCGACGCCCTTGTCGGGGAGCAGTTCGCTCAGGGCTTCGGGCGGCGCGCCGGCGAGCGAAACGTGCGGCGGAAGCCCCAGCATCTCCATCGCGGCGCGGTTGCAGGTCAGGATGCGGCCGTCGCGATCGAGCGAGAGGACGCCGGCCGGGCCGCTTTCGAGCACCGCTTCGATGCGGGCGCGCTCGGCGTCCAGGCGGCGGTTCGTCGCCACCAGGTCGCGGTTGGATTCCTGCAGGGCGTCGGTCATCCGGTTGAAGGAGTCGACGAGGACCTGGACCTCGTCGTCGGCGGCCGCCTCGACCCGGTGCTCCAGGTCGCCGCCGGCGATGCGCCGGGTGCCGTCCGCCAGCGCTTCGATCGGACCGGTGACCCGGCCGGCGAGGTAGAGACCGACCCAGCACGAGACGAGCAGGATGCACAGCGTCACGGTCAGGAACAGGAGCCAGTACGCGGCCCGGATCTCGTCGCGTTGGGCGTGCAGTTGCCGCCGGGACTGGTAGGCGGCGATCAGGGTCTCCGTGTTGCCGGCGAGTTCGGCGTCGAGCAGCCTGCCGGCGACGGCCACGGTGGCCTCGGCGTCGCCTTCCCGCGCGGCGGCGGCCAGGATCAGCCGCTCCTCGCTGCCCGCCACTTCGCCGATGGCCCGGGCGGCGCCCGTGCGGACCGCTTCGAGCAGCATGCCGCGGGTCGGTTCGGGTACTTCGGAAAGGGCCTGCGGTTTGACCCTGGCCTGCAGGAAGGTGGTGTCCCGGTAGACCCCCAGGTAGTCGAGGTCGGCCCCGGAGAGGGCGTCGCCGAGCGCTCCCAGCAGCCTGCCGCGCCCGCGCGGGCTGTCCAGGTCCAGGTTCTCGGTGTCCACGAGAAAGCGCTCGGCGTCGCGCAGCAATTGGTCCTGCTGCGTCGAGGTCAGGGCCTGGGAGACCTGGTTCGCCGGCTCCAGCAGGTCGTCGATGTCCGTCCGGAACATGCGGTCGATCGAGCCCTGGAGCAGTTCCGTGGCGTAGGCGAACAGGACGAGTCCGGGGATCAGCGACAGGCCGATGTAGGTCAGGATCAGCTTGGTGCGGAACTTGGCGCCGAGACGCTGGCGCCGGCGCTCGATCCACAGCTTGGTCAGGTTGCGGACGAGCACGAAGACGACGATCAGGATCAGCACCACGTTCAGGTTGCGCAGCGCGAACAGCAGGATGCTGTTGTTCAGCACCGTGGGGTCGATCTCGCGGCCGCGCTGGAGCGCGTAGTAGCCGGCGGTCGGCACCGCCAGAGAGAGAACCAGGAGCCAGACCAGGAAGCGGTTGGTCTTGATGAGTTCCCGCAAGGGCGGGAGGGATGCGGCCAGGCGGGGGATCACTCGGCCTCTCCGCTGCCAATCCGGCGCTGGGCGGGCCGGAAGGGCGTCGTCTGGGCCCAGGCCGTGTGGACGCGGTCCGGGATCAGGCCGAGCCGGGTTCGGGTCCCCACTTCGGCACGCACTCGCAGCACCAGTCGCCCCGTCGGTTCGCCGGCCAGTTCGACCGACGGCAGCCCCTCGAAGGTCGTCAGCGCCCGCTCCAGGTCTTCCTGCGAGGTCACGACGCGGCTGGCATAGAGCTCGCCGTCGCGCCTGAAGTTGACCTGGTACTCCCTGGTCAGGGCGTTGTACATCGCCACGACCTGCAGCCGGGTGGCGACGACGGCCTTGTCGAACCAGCGGCGCCGGATCCGACGGACCTGGATGTCGTAGGTGAAGCCGGTCGGCAGCCCGCTCTCGATCTTCTCCCAGGTACGTTCGTCGAGCGCCCGGTCCAGCCGGAAACTGACCAGCAGCACCGGACCCTCGCGCACGGCGGAGAGTCCGGCGATGGCGGCCCTGGCGGACCGGGCTGAAGCCTCTCGCGGCGGCTGGGCCGCGAGTGCGTCGCCGCCCAGAACGCTCGACAGGCTGAGCGCGCAGATCAGCCGTCCCGCCCGCGGGACTCCCATGGCATGACACTACCAGTCTGCGGGGTGTGCGCGCCCCGCGAACGAGCCGAGTCGGCTACGGGGACGAAGCGGCGAGACCCGGCAGCCAGGTCGCCGGCTGATCGCTCTCGAGGGGGCGATCCGCTGGCGGGGGCAGCTCGTCGCCGCGCATCCACGTCCAGTACCGGGGGTTGGCGACCAGTTCCCGGAGCAACTCGTAGTGGAGTTGATGCCCGCCGCGCAGGACCTCGAAGTGGCCCCAGATCGGCGCTCCGAGCAGGGTGAAGTCGCCCACCGCGTCGAGCGCCTTGTGACGAACCGGCTCGTCCGCGAAGCGGAGATCCGTGTTCACCGCGCCGTGTTCGTCGAACACGATGCAGTTGTCGACCGACCCGCCCAGGCCCAGGCCGGCCCGCTGCATCTGCTCGACGTCCATCTGCCGGCAGAAGGTCCGCGCCGGCGCCAGGCCGCGCTCGAAGCTGCGTGTGTCGACGTCGATCTGCAGCCGCTGGCGTCCCACGGCGCAGCCTTCGAAGTCGATCGTGTAGTCCAGGCGCAGGCCGGGGTAGGGCGATGCGCGCAGCCACTTGTCGCCTCGGTCGATCTCGATCACTGAAGTGATCGCGAGGATCCGGCGATTGGCGTTTTGGGGCCTTGTTCCCGCCGCCTGCAGCAGCAGCAGGTACGGCATGGCCGAGCCGTCGAGGATCGGCACTTCGGGGCCGTCCATCTCGACGACCAGGTTGTCGATGCCGAGAATGTAGACGGCGGCCAGAAGGTGCTCGACCGTCGAGACGGTGACGTCGTCGCGGCCGAGAGTGGTGGCGAGTTCGAGGGAACTGACGCTCCCGAGGTCGGCAGGAACCTCCACGTTGCCGGCATCCGTGCGACGGAAGCAGATGCCCGCGCCGGGCGGCGCCGGCAGGATGCGCAGGTTCGTCTCCCTGCCGGTGTGGATGCCCACGCCGGAGATCGCCGTCGGACGTCGGATCGTCTGCTGGCGAAACAGGCGGTCACGCGTGTCGTTGGGCCGTCCATTGGGACTCCGGCCCGATCCGTTGGCGCGCTTTGCCATCGAGCAGTTGTCTCAGCACGGATCGTGCCAGCACGACGCTCGCCCTCGTTCTCTCGGAAGTTCGTTGTTTTTCAGTAGTTTAGGTCCGCACCCAGAGTCGATCGGCGGTCGAGATTGTGGCGCTTGTGCCACACATCTGTGGCGCTTCGGCCGCATCGCAACCGTCTGTACCAGGGTGTCCGCGGAGTAGACTCACCGGGAAGATGCAGCACCTATCGCAGGAAACGAACACGGATTCCCCGCTTCCAGTTGAGGGGAGCCGTGCTCAAGCTGAAGGACGGCAGGGTAGAGATGGCCAGGCGCAGCAAACAGAAGCAGCGGTCGCTCGCGGGCGGGAACGCTCTGGCGGTCAATCGAAAGGCCCGGCGGGAGTATCACGTCCTGGAGCGGCTGGAGGCCGGCATCGAGCTCCTGGGCACTGAAGTCAAGTCGATCAGGGGCGGCAAGATCCAGCTACGCGACAGCTACGTGGCCTTTCGTGACCACGAGGCCTGGTTGCTGGAGGCTCACATCTCAGCCTACAGCCACGGGAACCGGGAGAACCACGACCTCGAGCGGCCGAGACGACTGCTCCTGAATCGGCGTGAGATCGACCGCCTGTTCGGGCGTACTCGCGACCGGGGCCTGACGGTGGTGCCGCTGTCCGTCTATCTGAAGGGCAACCGGATCAAGGTCGAACTGGCCCTGGCCCAGGGCAGGAAGTTGCACGACAAGCGGGAGCGGGAACGGGAGCGCACCCTCGACCGTGAGGCCGGCGAGGTGTTCCGCGGCCGGCGGCGCATGCGCGCGGACGCGTCCGGGGAAGCACGGTGAGCGGGAAGAAGATCGTCGTTCGCGGCGCCCGCGAACACAATCTGAAGAACCTGACGGTCGAGATCCCGCGTGATCGGCTGGTCGTCGTCACCGGCGTTTCGGGCTCGGGCAAGTCGTCCCTCGCCTTCGACACGCTGTTTGCGGAGGGGCAGCGTCGCTACGTCGAGTCCCTGTCGGCCTACGCCCGCCAGTTCCTGCACCAGGTCGAGAAGCCGGACGTCGACTCGATCGAGGGACTGTCGCCCGCGATTTCGATCGAGCAGAAGTCGGTGTCCCGCAACCCGCGGTCGACGGTGGGGACGGTGACCGAGATCCAGGACTACCTGCGGCTGCTCTACGCCTCGGTGGGAGTGCCGCACTGCCCCGAGTGCGGCAAGGTGATTCGGCCGCAGACCGTGCAGCAGATGGTCGACCGGGTGGCCGGGATGCCGGAGGGGACGCGGCTGCTGCTGCTTGCGCCGTACGTCCGGGGCAAGAAGGGCGAGTACCGCCGCCAGCTCGAGCAGATGGTCCGCGAGGGGTTCCTGCGGGCGCGCATCGATGGCGAACTCTGCGAGCTTTCGGGCGAGTTGCCGGCCCTGGACAAGAACAGGAAGCACGACATCGAGATCGTGATCGACCGCCTCGTCGTGCGGCCGGGCATCGAGCAGCGGCTCGCCGCGTCGTTCGAGACGGCCCTCGAGGTCGGGCGGGGCCTGCTTATCGTGGCGCCCCAAGGCCTGCCCGAGGAGACGATGTCCCAGCATTACGCCTGCGCCGACTGCGGGTCCAGCCTGGCCGAGATCTCGCCGCGGCTCTTCTCGTTCAACAGTCCCTACGGCGCCTGCCCCGAGTGCGGCGGCCTCGGTTCCTCGATGGCGGTCGACGAGCAGCGGATCCTGGACGATCCGCGGCGGTCGATCCAGTCCGGCGTGCTCAGACCCTTTCCGACGAGTTCGTCGTCGTGGCGGCTCAGGATGCTCAGGACGGTCGCCGCGGACCTCGGCTTCGATCTCTCGACGCCGTGGCGCGAGCTGTCGGAGGAGGCGCGGCAGGTCGTGCTCTACGGCTCGGGCAGCCGGGAGATCGCCTTCGAGATCAAGGGCCGGCGGTCGTCCTACCAGTGGCGCGGGCGCTACGAAGGCGTCGTGCCGATGCTCACCCGTCGCCACGCCGACACGGAGTCGGCGGGCGTTCGCGCGGAGATCGAGAAGTACATGTCGGTTCGTACCTGCGGCTCGTGCTCGGGTCGCCGGCTTCGTCCCGAGGCGCTGGCGGTCACCGTCGGCGACCGTTCGATCGACGATCTGACCTCGATGCCGATCGGCGACCTCCGGCGGGTGGTCGGGACGTTGGGACTGAGCGCGAAGGAACGGCAGATCGCCGGCAAGATCCTGCAGGAGGTGGAGGACCGACTGACGTTCCTCGATGACGTCGGCCTCGGCTACCTGCACCTGGATCGGGCTTCGGGAACCCTCTCGGGAGGCGAGAGCCAGCGCATCCGGCTCGCGACGCAGATCGGAAGCAAGCTCCAGGGCGTGCTCTACGTACTCGACGAACCCTCGATCGGGCTGCACCAGCGGGACAACGCGAAGCTGCTCCGGACGCTCAAGGGCATGCGTGACCTCGGCAACTCGGTGCTTCTGGTCGAGCACGACGAGGAGACGATCCGCGAAGCCGACTGGATCGTCGATTTGGGCCCGAGGGCGGGCGAGCACGGCGGCGAAGTGGTCGCGGAGGGATCGCTCGAGAAGGTGGAGAAGGCGAAGGGGTCGTTGACCGCCGCCTACCTCCGCGGCGAAGCGGAGGTGCCGGTGCCCGCCGCGCGGCGGCCGGGTAACGGCGCCTGGCTGGGCATCCGGGGCGCCCGCCAGAACAACCTGGCCGAACTCGACGTCGACGTGCCGCTCGGCTGCTTCGTTCTGGTTACCGGGGTCTCCGGTTCAGGCAAGAGCAGCCTGGTCAACGAGGTGCTGTACAAGGCCCTGGCGCGCCACTTCTACCGCGCCGTCGATCCGGCCGGCGATCACGATCGGATCGAGGGGCTCGAGCATCTCGACAAGGTGATCGCCATCGACCAGAGTCCGATCGGCCGCACTCCGCGCTCCAACCCGGCGACCTACACGAACGTGTTCACGCCGATCCGCACCCTGATGGCGAAGACGCCGGAAGCGCGGGCCCGCGGCTACAAGCCCGGCCGCTTCAGCTTCAACGTCAAGGGCGGCCGCTGCGAAGCCTGCGCCGGCGACGGCCAGAACAAGATCGAGATGCACTTCCTGCCCGACGTCTACGTCACCTGCGACATCTGCGGCGGCCTCCGCTACGACCGCGAGACCCTGCAGGTTCGCTACAAGGGCAAGAACATCGCCGACATCCTGGCCATGAGCGTCGAGAACGCCTGCGAGTTCTTCGCCAACGTCCCGGCCATCGATCGCATCCTCTCGACGCTGGACGAGGTGGGGCTCGGCTACATCCGCCTCGGGCAGCCCGCGACCACGCTGTCGGGTGGCGAGGCGCAGCGGGTCAAGCTGGCCACCGAGCTGTCCAAACGGGCGACGGGCCGGAGTCTCTACCTGCTGGACGAGCCGACGACCGGTCTCCACTTCGACGACGTGCGGCGCCTGGTCGGCCTTCTGCAGCGTCTGGTGGACCGGGGCAACACGGTGCTGGTCGTCGAGCACAACCTCGACGTGATCAAGAACGCGGACTGGATCATCGACCTCGGCCCGGAGGGCGGCGTCGGTGGCGGCAGGCTGGTGGTGGCCGGCACGCCGGAGCGCGTGGCGGCCTCGCGGGAGAGTCATACCGGGGAGTTTCTGAGCAAGGTGCTGGCGACCCCGACACCGGTTCCCGCCACCCAGGTGAGAAGGGCGAGTTGAGCGTGGCCGACCGCAGATCCTCCCCCTCCCGGAAGGCGGCCACGGACCTTGCCGGCCGCCGCCAGCGGCTGCAGCTCGAGACGCTCTACGACCTGGTCGTGGCGCTCCATTCCCACGAATCCGAGCAGGGACTGCTGGACGACCTCTTGCAGCGTCTCTGCACCATCGTCGACCCGGCAGCGGCCGCGGCCGTCACCCGCGACCGCTTCGGGGTCGCGCGGTCGGCGTCGACGGTCGGCTTCGGGATCGCGTCTCCCGCCGCCGAGACGCTGCTCGCCGGACCCTTGTGGGAGGATCTCCTGGCTCGGGACGACGTCCTGGCGCGGAGCGGCGGCTCGCTGTCGGGCCGCGAGTTCCGGTTCCTGCTGGCCGCGCCGCTCAAGTCTCGCGACGCCGTGCTGGGCTTCGTCGCCGTGCTCGACAAGGAGGTCCGCGGCCAGGGCGAACCGGGCTTCAGTGCCGGTGACCGGAGGTTTCTCCGGTCCGTCGCGGCGCTTGCCGGGGTGGCCCTGGACGGTCTGCGCCAGGTGGAGCGGCTGGTCGACTCGCGGGAACGGCTGGCGGAGGAGAACAAGCTGCTCAAGGAGCGCCTCGACGACGTGGCGGAGGTCGGCGGCCGGCGGATCGTGGCCCATGCGCCGGCGATGCTTCGCATCCTGGAAGTGATCGACCGGGTTGCGCCGCGGAGCGTTGGCGTCCTGCTGCGGGGGGAGAGCGGCACGGGCAAGGAACTCATGGCGGCCTTCCTGCACCAGCGGTCCGAGCGGACCGGCCCGCTGGTCGCGGTGAACTGCGCCGCGCTTCCGGAGAGCCTGCTGGAGAGCGAGTTGTTCGGCATCGAGGGCGGCGTGGCCACCGGGGTGAGGGCGCGTCTGGGTCGCTTCGAGCTGGCAGAGGGAGGCACGCTCTTCCTCGACGAGGTCGCCGACCTCGACGTCGCGCTGCAGGTCAAGCTGCTGCGAGCGCTCCAGGAGCGCGAGATCGTGCGGGTCGGGGGCCAACGGCCGATCGCCGTCGACACCCGGGTCGTTGCCGCGACCCACCAACCGCTGGAGCGGCTGGTCGAGGAGGGCGGGTTCCGCGAGGATCTGTACTACCGCCTGAAAGGTGTCAGCGTGGAACTGCCGCCGCTGCGCGAGCGCCGGCGGGACATCCCGCACCTGATCCGCCACTTCGCCGAGCGGTTCTGCGCCCGGGAGTCGATCGAGCTGCCGCAGTTCGACCGGACGGCGCTGAACTTCCTTCTGGCCCACGACTATCCCGGCAACGTGCGGGAACTGCAGAACATCGTGGAGGGCGCGGTTTCCCTGGCCGACGGCGTCGTCGACGTCGCGCTGATCCAGTCGCTGATGGGCGGCGCGGTCGGTCTTCAGAGCCCGGAGCCGCTGGATCTCGAGACGGTCAAGCGGCGTCACGTGCGCCGGGTGATCGGGATGACGGGCGGCAACAAAAGCGCCGCCGCCAAGCTCCTCGGCGTCAACAGGCGCACCCTGACGCGCGGGGGATACTGACTGGCGCGGGACATACTGACCCGATACAGGACAAAGTGTCCCTAGTGCTTGTGGGGCGGGCACAAGGTCCCATCAGGAGCCGCCCAAGGTTTGCAGCGCGACCTTGTTGGGGCAAATTGCCCCGATCGACGACCCGGTCGCGGAGATGCTGCTCATCGCCAAACCCGCCTGAAGACTGACTTTACGGGCGGTCGGCCCTGAAACTCCCCGGCTGGCAAGGGACTTGCTCTCTACTGAGGGTCCACCAAGGGGGAGGTCGACATGATGGTAGGGTCGCAGTTCAGTTTTTTGGACCGTGGGCGCGCCGCCGCGCCGGTTGCCTGGGCGGGGAGTCTCTCCGCCGGCGTGTTGTGGTCGGCGGTCGTTGCCGCCAGCTTTCTCTGGTTCCTGCTGAACGACCGGATCCAACCCGTGGTGATCTACTGTCTCAAGCTCTTCCTTGTCGCCTGACGCCCTGGCTGCAAGGGCGCCGGTTGCTTCTCCCCGATGTCTGAGCTCGGAGTTCTAGAAGAAACCCACCTGACCTTCAGGCTCGCGCCTGAAATGGAACTGGAAGTACGGGCCTGCGCCTGCGAGATGGCGAAGTCCATCCGGATGAGCACCGACAAGGTCGAGGAAGTGGGCATGGCCGTCGTCGAGGCGTGCATCAACGCGATCGAACACAGCCGGGCCGCCGACGGCCAGCTTCATCTCGGGCTTGCTGTGCTTGGCTCGGCCGACGCGGAGGAGCCGCGGATGCTCCGGATCACGATTCAGGATCAGGGAGTCGGCTTCGATCGTTCGAGGCTCGTGCCGCCCCGGATCGAGGACAACCTCAGGTCGATCCGGAAGCGTGGCTGGGGGTTGAAGATCATCGAAGGGCTGATGGACGAGGTGAACGTGCTTTCGGGCGAGGGCGGCACCTCCGTCGTGATGATGAAGGTACTCTGACGCTCCGTTGAGCGAGGAAGTCTGGTTGGGTCGATGAACGAGGGTCAGAAGTCGTGAACGAGAGTCTGAAGTTGAATGTGGAGCGCCGTGACGGTCTGGCGGTGATCTACACGGTCGGTTACATCAACAACCAGGGCGGCGAGGAGATCGCGGAGGCGGCGTACGGCCTGCTCGACGAGGGCTTCGGGACGCTGCTGCTGAACCTGGCCGGGACGAAGATCGTCAACTCGATCGGCATCTCCATCCTGATCGAGATCATCGAGAAGATGATCGAAGTGGAGGGCCGGCTGTCCTTCTGCAACCTCACGCCGACGATCGAGAAGACCTTCCACATCATGGGTCTGGCGCAGTACTCCAGCATCTTTCCCGACGAACAGGCGGCGGTGACCGAGCTTCAGGCCGGAGCTTCGTGACTCGGCCGGCCGCCGGGGCTAGCAGGGGTCTCGGAGCCGAACTCTGGCGGCTGGCAGCCGCCGCGGAGACCGCGGAGTGGGAGAGCGGCGCGGCGCAGACCCGGCTGGTCGGACACTGGTGCCGGAGCCAGGGCCTGCCCGGCGCCCAGATCTACCACCGCGACGGCGGTCCGGTGGCGGCGTGGGGCGTGCTCGGCACCCGTGAACGGAGCCTGGAGCACGGCCTGATCCTCTACTACGCCGCGGCGGACGATGCGGCTCGCGATGAGGATGCCGCCGGCGGACAGGGGAACACGCCGGAGGAGCACGACCTTGCCGGCGTGCTGGCGATCGGCCTCAGGCTGCGGGAACTGGCCGACGAACTGAAGGACCGGAAGTTCCAGGACAACTACAACGTCGTCACGTTGCAGGCGGTCTACGACGTGGGGCTGGCGATCACCTCGACCCTGAACCTGGACGAGTTGACCGAGGAGATCCTGCTGCGCGCGGTGTCCCTTCTGGACGCCCGGCGCGGCGCCTTCTACCTGCTGGACGAAGAGGACCGCCTCTCGCTTGCCGGCACGATCGGCGGTGGCGCCCGCGAGGCGATCGACGCACCGCCTACGGGTTTCGCCGAAGCCGGCATCGAAACGTTGGCGGCGGGCGTCATGCCGGACGCCGAACACTCGCTCGCGGTCCCCATCGAAGGGGACGGGGGCAGCGGGAGCGTCGGTCTGCTGGTGGTCGCCGACAAGGAGAGCCGGACCGGAGTCGGCCCGTTCGCCGCGTCCGACCATCGGGCGCTCTCGCTATTCGCCAACCAGGCCGCGATCGCGCTGACCAACGCGAAGCTTCACCGGCAGGCCCTCGAGAAGGAGCGCCTGGAGCGGGAAGTGGAACTCGCGGCCGAGATCCAGCGCAACATCCTGCCCGCCGAGATGCCGAGCGCGGGCTGCTTCGAGACCGTGGGCTGGAGCCGGCCTTCCCGCCAGGTCGGCGGCGACTACTACGGGTCGCTCCGGTTTGCCGGCTCGCGACGCGGTCTGGTGGTCGCCGACGTCACGGGCAAGGGCATGCCGGCCGCGCTCCTCGTTTCGACTCTCGACTCGGCCCTGCGGTTGCTGGTCGACGACTGCCGGCTGGGCGGCGAGGCCGCCGGGGCAGAACTCTCGCCGGAACTCTTCGACCGGCTGAACAAGCACATCGTCGAGAGCAGCGCCAGCAATCGCTTCATCACCCTGATCCTCACCGAGATCGATCCGCGAAACCGCGCCGTCCGCTACCTCAACGCCGGGCACAACCCCGGGCTCCTGGTGCGAGGGAATGGCGAGGTGACGCCGCTTCCGGCCAGCGGACTGCCGCTCGGCCTGCTTCCCTCGGCGAGTTACCGGGTGGAGCCTCTCGAGATGGGGCCGGGCGATCTCCTCTGCCTGTACAGCGACGGGATCACGGAGTGCGAGTCCCTGGACGGCGAGGAGTACGGCCAGGAACGGCTCGAGGACTTCCTTCGCTCGCGCCGCGAGCGGCCGCTGTCCGAGATCGTGGACGCCATCGATGCCGACGTGCAGCGCTTCGGCGCCGGCCTCCCCCAGGGCGACGATCAGACCGTCGTCCTGATTCGTTGGGTGCGCGGGTCTTCTGACCCGCTGCCGCCGTAGGCGGCTGGAAGGCGCCGGCCGAAGGCCGTCCTAACCTAGGCGGCGGTCAGCCCGTCCACGTCGGCCACCGCCAGGGCCGGCGCGGAGGTGCCGCCCAGGAAGCCCTCACGCGAGGGACGGCAAGAGCAGGTGGCGCCGATGGCGAGCAGGTTGGAGAACACGCGGAGCAAGCTGTCCTCCCAGACAAGATCGATCACCGGTTCCGCGAGTCGGCCGCCGCGCAGTCGACGCACGCCGCGGGCCCGTGCCCGCACCCGCATGCGAGCGGGGTCGAAGCACTCGACCTGGTCCAGCCTGCTGACCCAGACGCCGCCGTCCGCGATGTGGAACAGGTCCTGATCGCTGTGCTTACCGGGTCGGAGGATCGTGTTGAGGGGATAAGCCTCCTCGCCGCCCGTGCAGTGGCAGGTTGGCGTGAGCCCGACGCGGGCAGCGGTGGCGGTGTCCAGCGCCGGCGTGCGCGGCACCCCTGCGGACACCAGCTCGACCGGAATCTTCGAGACGCCCTCCAGGTCGAAGGGAAACGGAAGGCCGCTCTCGCGGCAGGCGTCGTCGGCCAGGTCGAGGCGGCGGTCGAAGACCTGCACGCCCGTGTGCTGAAGCAGGAAGGACTCTCCTTCGACGATGGAGCGCGACGAAAACGCGTGGGTGTTCAGCAGTTCGACCAGCTCGATCGTCGCTTCGGGGGCCAGGAGCACGGGCGCGCCGCTCGGCGGCGTCGCCGCCGTGCCCGCGGGCGCTCTCCGTTCGCGTGCCGTCTCGACCAGTCGCGCAACTTGCAGGCCGTCGAGCGAACGGGCGGCGTGGCGGGCGAATCCGGCGCCGGGGTCGCCGCCGCTTCGCACCTCGACCATGACCGAACTGGCGCGTTCGCCGCGCGCGAGTTCCCGGCTGTTGGCGATGACGACCTGGCCGACGGTCCATTCGACGATCGCCGCTTCGTCGTCCCCTAGCGCCTCTTCCAGCAACCACCGCGCGGCCTTGGCATGAAGGCGTTCGAGGTCCGGGTCGCACACGGCGGTCGGAGAGGTCTTGGCCTCGTCGCTCCCGGGGAGCGGGGGAAGCGACTCGGGGGGCGCCGCCCGGGCGGCCGCAAGGGCCTGGCGCACCGCACTGTCGAACTCGCCGGTACGCACGCCTCCCGTGCGGTGGAGCCCCGGGCGTCGCCCCTCTCGCACCCTCACGGTGACCTGGCGGGAGCGCCGCCGGTAGCTGTCCAGGTCGGGAACGCGGTAGCCGGTGCGGCCGCGCCTGGTCTCCAGCCAGAGAATCTCCGTTTCGTCCGCCGGCGACCGGTCCACCGCGACGGCGAGTTCCTCCAGGACCCGGTCGAGCGAGCGCAGCCGGGGCTCGGCCTCGGAACGTCCGAACCGGCGCCTCCCCGATCGGCGGTCTGGCGTGCCCGGTCTCGAGGTGCGACGATCCGGCACGGTGTTTGCCTATCATAGGGAATCGTGCGGGAATTCCGGCAGTCTTCCGGTGCGCTTGCCGGCTTCGTGTGCGCGTTCGCGGCGGCCGGCGTCGTGGCGCAACCGCCCCGCCAGAGCGATCCGTTCGCGGCGCAGCGCACGGCAATGGTCGAGGAACAGATCCAGGGCCGGGGAATCGAGGAACCGAGACTGCTGAACGCACTCAGAACCGTGCCCCGGCACGAGTTCGTGCCTGATTCCCTGCGCGACGACGCCTACGGCGACGAACCCGTCCAGATCGGATCCGGTCAGACCGTTTCCCAGCCCTACCTGGTGGCCCTGATGGCGGACCTTCTGGAGCTCGATGGCGACGAGAAGCTGCTCGAGATCGGCACCGGCTCCGGATACACGACGGCTGTGCTGGCCCGTCTGGCTCGACGCGTCTACTCGATCGAGATCATCGACGATCTGGCGGAGAGGGCGCAGGGAGTGCTGGACGACCTGGGCTACGGAAACGTCGAGGTTCGCGTGGGCGACGGCTATCGCGGGTGGCCGGAAGAAGCGCCTTTCGACGGCATCCTGGTCGCCGCAGCGCCGGCAGAGGTGCCGCCGCCACTGATCGAGCAGCTCAAGGTGAACGGCATCCTGGTTGCGCCGGTCGGCGGACCTCTTCAGGACCTGGTGGTCATCCGCAAGACGCCGGAGGGACTCGAACGCCGCCAAGTCGACGTCGTCCGGTTCGTGCCCATGGTGGGCCGCGCGCAGGAAGACCCGGAAGGGGAGAACCCGAACTTCGACTAGATCCGGACTCCCGGGAAGTGGTGGAGCAGAAGGGACTTGAACCCTCGACCCCCACGTTGCGAACGTGGTGCTCTCCCAGCTGAGCTACTGCCCCATGCGAGGTCTCCCGGACCCGGGGGCGAGGGATTGTAGCGCAGCATTGGGTGTATGATCGCGGCATGAGCAACGCCAAGAAGAACAAGGAAGGCGACGAGGACGGCGGCAGCAACGTGACGTCGATGGATCTGGCCCGGGAAGCGGTCGCCGAGGGGGTGGAGAAGGCCCGCTCAGCTGTCAGTCACGGCGTCGACGCGGCGCGTGAGAGGATGCGGGATTCCCCGCTGTCGACACGGGTCAAGAAGGCGTCGGCGCGGGCTGGCGAGGCGGCCAAGGGAGGCTACGGCGCCGCCAAGGAGAAGCTCGGTCACGGCTACGAACGGGCGCGCAAGGACCTGGATCAACTGGTCGGCGACGTGAACGTGTATGTCCGCGACAATCCCGGCCGGGCAGTGCTGATCGCTGCCGCCGCGGGCTTCGTCCTGGGGTTCCTGCTGCGTCGTGACCGCCGATCCTGACCAGCCGGCGATCGAAGACCGGATCGTCGGCAGCCTGACGCCCGGTCTCGACTGGGTGGCGCTGGTGCGCGCCTATCCGCTCGCGTCCGTGGCGGTGGCGGCTTCGCTCGGCTTCCTGATCGGACGAGCACGGGGACGCGAGATCCTCGGCATCCTTGGCGACCTCGCCGGCGAGCGGGTCGACGAGAGCGTGCGGAGCGTCCTGATCCGCTAAGGGGCTCTTCCCGCCGGGGCCTTTCTTCGCTGCGCCGTCTTCTCCACCTCTCCGACATCCACTTCGGGCCGCCGCACTACCGGCCGGCGGCTGCGGGCGTGGAGGCGCTGGTCGCCGGGAGGCGGCCCGACCTCGTCATCGTGTCGGGAGACCTGACCCAGCGTGCCAGGCGTGAGCAGTTTCGGCAGGCACGGCGTTTCCTGGTGGGCCTGGGCCTCCCCTTTCTCGCGGTTCCCGGCAACCACGATGTTCCGATGTACCGGGTCTGGGAGCGTCTGCTCGACCGCTACGGCGCCTACCGCCGCCACTTCAGTCCCGACCTCGAGCCCAGCTTTCGGGATGCGGAGCTGGAGGTCGTCGGATTCAACACGGCGTTCAACCTGACGATCGAGGACGGGCGCTTCACGCCGCGCCAACTGGCCGCGGTGGGGGAGCGCTTCCATCGTGACGGTTCGACGGAAAGCGAGGGGCGGGTGCGGATCGCCGTCGTCCACCATCCGCTGGCGGGCCTGCCCGAGCTGATGGGCTGGCGGACGGCGCGCCGGAGCGGCGACGCCCTGAGGAAGTTCGCCGCGGCCGGCGTCGACCTGGTGCTCGCTGGGCACGTCCACGTGGCCGCCGTGGGCCTGGCGCCGGACTGCGGGAGGCCGTTGTGGCTGGTGCACAGCGGTACCTCCACGTCGAGGCGCGGCCGGGGCAGGGAGCAAGGTCGGAACACGTGCAACCTGATCACCCTGGATACGGGATCCCAGGACACGGGATGCTTGCGCCGGTCGGCAACGGTCGAGCAGATGCTCTGGTCGGAGCAGGCCGAGCGCTTCGAGGTCGAAGCGGTCCACGACTGCGCGCTGGCATGACCTGCGATCGCGCCCTCGCATGACTAGCCTGCATGCGTCGCCGAGGTGCGTAGCGAGCGGCGCCGCGACCGCGGCAGGAGCTCGGTGAACATGCGGTCAGGCGTCGATCTGCGGGCCTTCGACCGCGTGGCGGGCCGGGCCGAGACGCTGGACAACGGCCTGTGCGTGGTGCTTCTGCCGCAGAACGGGGCCGAGTCGATCGTCGTTGCTCTCTGCTATCGCGCCGGCAGCCGGGACGAGGAGCCGGGCGAGGGCGGTCTGGCCCACTTCGTCGAGCACATGATGTTCAAGGGCTCGGCGGCCTACGAGCCGGGTGCGATCGACCGTCTGACTCAGCGGCTGGGCGGCACGAACAACGCGTTCACCTCGCACGACGCGACCCTCTACCACTTCCAGTTCGAGCGCGGATCGTGGCGGGAGGCGCTCCGGATCGAGTCCGATCGGATGCGAGGCCTGAGCCTCCTGCCGGCTGAAGTGGAACTGGAGCGCGAGGTGATCCTGGAGGAGATCCGGATGGTCGAGGACGATCCCTGGGACGCCCTGGACCAGGCGGTCGCCGGGCGGGTGTTTGGCGACCATCCCTACGGGCGATCCGTGCTCGGCACGAGGGAGAGCCTGCGCGCCCTCGACGCCGCGGCGCTTCGTTCGTTTCACCGCCGGCACTATCGACCCGAGCGCGCGGTCCTGGTCTGCGCCGGGGGTTTGCCGCCTGACGCGACGGAGCGCATCGAGGAAACGCTCGGAGCTGTCCACTGGGTGCGCGGGTCTGACTTCCGACCGCCCGAAGACGGGCGCTCGGACTGTGACGCGGCTGGCGCAGGGGCGCGCCAGCCGGGTGCCGACCCGCCTACGGGCGGAGCCGCGGAGCGACGTAGGCCGGACAATAGGGCCGCCGGCCAAGGGCCGGCGACGATGTCGGATGCCGCCTGCGGCGGCAGCGGGTCAGAGGACCCGCGCACCCGGTCTTTCCGGATCGAGCTGCGCCGGGGCGAGACGCCGAGGCTGCTCGTCGCCCATCCGGCACCGCTGCCCGACGACCCGGCTTACGTCCATCTCCGTCTGGCGCTTGCTGTCCTCTGCAGTGGACGATCGAGTCGCGTTCAGCGCGACCTCGTCGAGGAGGACCCGCTGGCGCTCTGGACCTCGGCGGCGGTGACCGGACACCGGCTGGGCGGCATGGCGACCCTGTCGGCCGAGGCGGCCCCCGGCGTCCATCCGGAACGCCTGGAGAAGGAGCTGAACGTGCGGGTCGAAGGCCTCGCGAGCCGTCCGCCGGACGCCGAAGAGCTGGAGCGGGCGAAGCGAATCCTGTTCGCGGACTGGGTGTTCCTGCACGAACCGATCGCCGAACGCGCGATGACGGCCGCTCTCGAGCACGCCCTGTTCTCGCCGGGTTTCAGTCGCGACTCCTTCCGGGCGCTGGCGGATGCGACCGCGTCCGACGTCGCCGGCGCCTGCGCTGCCTGGCTGTCGCCGGAGACGCGAGTCGTGGGCTGGTCGCTTCCGAATGCCCAGTGATCGCGAGCCTTCCCGTCTCGATCTTTGGTCGGGGCGGCTTCGTCTGGCCGCGCTGCGTGTTCCCGGCGCCGACGTCGTCGCCGCCCGCGGGTGGCTGCGGGGTGGCGCCCGCACGGAGCCGTCTCCCGGCCTTGCGCTGCTCACGGGCCGGATGCTGGTCGAAGGCACGAAACAGCGCACCTGGCGGGAGATCGCCGAACAGGCCGAAGCCCGCGGCATCTCGATCGACGGATTGGCCACGGCCGAAGTCCACGGCCTGGCCGTCGAGGCGCTGGCGGACGACGCCGGCCTCGCTCTCGACTGGTTGGCCGAGCTGCTGCTCTCGGCGGGTTTCGCTCCGGATCGCTTCGAACTCCTGCGCGATCAGACGCTCGGGGAACTGCTGAGTCTGGCGGACCGGCCGGAGGTCGTCACGGGTTGGGCCTTCCGCGATCAGCTCTACCACCCGCACCCCCTGGCCGCGCCAGGCCAGGGTACGCCGGAATCTCTCGACGGGCTGTCTCCGGAGGATTGCCGGCGGTTCCACCTCGATTCCCTGGCGCGAGGCGGCGTGATTGCCGTCGCCGGCGCGGTCGACGAGCGGGAGGTGTTGGCCCGGCTCGAACGCCTGTTCGGCTCCGCCGGTGACCCGGGCCCATACCCCGCCACGGGCTGGGAACCGCCGGCGCCGCGAGGCCGCCCGGAGCGTTGGGTCGAGGTCGACACGGCTTCGCGCGAGCAGGCCCATGTCTACGCGGGACACTTCACGGTGAACCGCACACACCCCGACCTGCCCGAGTTGCGCGCGCTCGGCATCCTGCTCGGCTCGGACGGACTCGCCGGCCTGATCCCCAACCGCGTGCGCGAGCGCGAGGGACTCGCCTACGCGACGGGCGTGGACCTGCTGGCCGGAGCCGGCACCGATCCGGGGGCCCTCTCGGTCTATCTCGGTACGCATCCCGATCACGTCGAGCGCGGCCTCGAACTCGTCCGGGACTCGCTCCGGCTGGTCATCGAGGAGCCGCCGGGCGCGGATGCCCTCGTGGAATGCAGGACCGGCATGTTCGGCCGCGAGCCCTTCGCTACCGAAACGGCGGGACGCTGGGCCGCGCTGCTGGTCGACTCCCTGCTCCACGGCCTGCCCAGCTATCGCCGGAGCTTCCGGCTCGAACGGATCGAGCGGCTCACGCCTCAGGGCGTTTTCGAGGCCGCCCGACGACACATCGATCCGGATCGTCTGCGGGTGACGATCGGGCTACCCGGCAACTCGGACGTAGCGTCCCGCGGCGCAAGCTCTTAGAATCCAGCGTCGGGCTTTCAGGGACGGGGTAGGCGAGCTTGGGCAAGGTGCAAAGGACGGTCCTGTACGAGCGTCACGTCGAGTCGGGCGCCCGTTTCGGGCCCTTCGCCGGCTACGAGATGCCGATCCAGTACGAGGGAGTGCTGGCGGAGCACCGCGCGGTGCGCGAACGCGCCGGGATGTTCGACGTTTCCCACATGGGAGAGATCCGGGTGCGTGGGCCGCGGGCGTTGGCTCTCCTCCAGGGGCTGACGCCGAACGACGTCGGCGCGCTTCATCCGTTCCGGGCCCAGTACAGCGCGCTCCTGAGCGAGCGGGGCACGTTCATCGACGATCTGCTCGTCTACTGCCTCGACCCGGAGGACTACCTTCTCGTGGTCAACGCCGCGTCGAGGGGGCGTGACCTGGAACTGCTCGAGACGGCGGCCGTGGCGGAGGACGGCGGCGTGCGGGTCGACGACCAGAGCGACGAAACGGCCCTGATCGCCGTGCAGGGGCCGCGGGCGGCGGAGATTGTCGCGGACGTCGTGGGCGCCGCCGCGGCGGACCTCCGGTACTACTCCTTCCTCCGCGACCTCCCGGCCGAGGACCACGCTCGGCACCTGGTGTCGCGGACGGGCTACACCGGCGAGGACGGCTTCGAGATCTACACACCCGCCGAGCGAGCGGAGGACCTGTGGGCGGAGTTGCTGGAGCGGGGCCGCGACGTTGGTTTGGTGCCCGCGGGTCTGGGTGCGAGGGACACGCTGCGGCTGGAGGCCGGGATGATGCTCTGCGGCCAGGACATCGACGAGGAGACGACCCCGCTCGAGGCCGGACTGTCCTGGATCGTCAAGTGGAAGAAGGGCGACTTCGTCGGCCGGGACGCTCTGGCCCGCCAGCGCGAGGACGGCTGCCGCCACCGGCTGGTCGGCTTCGAGGTCGAGGGTCGCGGCATCGCCCGGCACGGACATCGCCTGACGCTCCGGGATGCCCCCGACTGTGCCGGTCCGGTGACCAGCGGCGCCTTCGCGCCCACTCTGGGACGGGCGGTCGGCATCGCCCGGCTCGACTGCGGCGACGGCGGGCCGCCCGCGTCCGGCAGCGCGGCTTCGGTTACCGTTCGCGGCCGGGAGATCGACTGCCGTATCGTCAAACTACCCTTCTACCGGCGCCCGAAGCAGGGCGCCTGAGGCATAACGAGGTTCCGATGATTCCCGACGACCGTCTCTACACGGCGCAGCACGAGTGGCTCAAGCTCGAGGACGGCGAGGCCGTGCTCGGCATCACGGACTTCGCCCAGCAGGAACTGGGCGACGTCGTGTTCGTCGAACTGCCGGCGCCAGGACAGGAGTTCGCCGCCGGATCCGAAGTCGGCGCGATCGAATCGGTCAAGGCGGTGGCGGAGATCTACACGCCCGTGGCGGGCTCGATCGAGGCCGTGAACGACGGCCTCGAGGACGCTCCGGAGCTGGTCAACGAGGATCCCTACGGCGAGGGTTGGCTGGTGCGCATGCGACTCGATGAGGAGGGGCCGCCGGACGACCTGATGACCGCCGCCGCGTATGAGGCGCAGTTGGCGAGCTGATCCGGACGCGCGGCGATGAAGGGCCTGGAAACCGTCATCCTGTCGTCGAGCCTGGCGGCGTGGTCGGTCGGCATCCTGGCCCAGATCGGCATTCTGCGGTGGAACCTGACCTTCGAACTGGAGCTCTATCCCCTCTACATCCTGGCCGCGTTTGCCGGCTGGTTCTTCGGCAACGTCTACGTTCACCGCTCGGGCCGCGAGCGCCGCTTCGCGGGCCGGGCGCTGGACGAGGTCATTCTCCAGGTGGCCCGCACCCGCCTGCTGTTCGTGCTCTACCTGTTCGGACCGCCCGGCTGGCTGTACCTGGTTCGTTCCATGGCCCGGCGGGAACAGCTCGAGGAGATGCCCCTGGTGCCGATCCTTACCTTCGGCGTGTACGCGGCACTGTTCGCGGTGCCCGCGCTGCTGCGGGGCACCGCCGCCCCGCGCCGGAAGCTCGAACTCGGCCGGCGTGACGACTGAAATGCTTGTTCCGTCGCTCGAAGAGGACCTCAGGAGCCGCGGCCCGGTGCTGGTCGCCTTTTCGGGCGGCGTCGATTCGGGGCTGGTGGCCGCCCTGGCCCAGCGTGCTCTGGGGGACCGGGCGGTCGCGGTGACGGCGGCGGCCGAGACCCTCGCCGGCGCTGAGCTGGACCATGCCCGCCGGCTGGCGGCCGAGATCGGCATTCGCCATGAGGTGGTCACCTACAGCGAACTCGACGAGCCCGAGTTCCGGGCCAACCCGAGCCACCGCTGCTACGTGTGTCAGGGAATGCGCATGGACCGCATGCTGGAACGCGCGAGGACCGGCGGCTTCGCCACGGTCTGCGACGGGACGAACGCCTCGGACCCCGGCCCTGACCGCCCGGGTCTGCAAGCGGTGCGCGAGCGAGGGGTCTACAGTCCGCTGCTGGAGCACGGCGTGACCAAGGCGGATGCCCGCCGGCTGGCGCGGGCGCTCGGTCTCACGGTCTGGGACCGGCCGGCGAATGCCTGCCTGTCTTCGCGGATACCCCACGGCCAGCTCGTCACGCTGCCCAAGCTCCGTCGCGTCGAGGACGCCGAAGCGGAACTCCAGAGCCGGGGCTTTCGCATCCTCAGAGTGCGTCACGACGGCGACTCGGCGCGGGTCGAGGTGGGGAAGGGCGAACTGCCGGCGGCAGAGAGGCAGTGGAGCGAGATCGAGGCACGTCTGCTCGAACTCGGCTTCGCGGGAGCGGCCCTCGACCCGCGCGGCTATCGAACCGGCGGCGCGGACGCCGCCTGAGCGGTGGCGCGATGGAGCGGGGGCGACTCCTCGAACTGCTGCGGGACGTAGCCGCCGGCAACGTCTCGCCCGAGGCCGCGCACGAACGCGTGGCGCGTCTGCCCTACCTGGACCTGGGGGCGGCCAGGCTCGATCTCGATCGGGAACTCCGGACCGGCCTGCCCGAGGTCGTCTTCGCGCAGGGCAAGAGCGACGAGGAGCTGGTTCGGATCGTTGAAGCGTTGGTGGCGGACTCGGGCCGCGTGCTGGTCACCCGGGTGGAGGTGGCGGCGGCCGAAGTGCTGAGCGCCGCGATCCCTGAAGGCCGCTTCGAGCCGCGGGCGAGGATCTGGAGCGCCGGCCGCTTCGGGCCGCCGTCCGGGCGACGGGTCGCGGTGTTGAGCGCCGGCACGTCGGACTTTCCGGTGGCGGAGGAGGCCGCGTCGTGCAGCGAGTGGCTGGGGCACGAAGTCGAGCGGATCCGGGATGTCGGCGTCGCCGGAATCCAGCGCGCGCTCGATTCGATCGATTCACTCCGGCGGGCCCATGTCGCCATCGTCGTGGCCGGAATGGACGGCGCCCTGCCGACGGTGGTTGCCGGCCTGGTGCCCTGTCCGGTGGTCGCGGTGCCGACGAGCGTCGGCTATGGCGCGAGCTTCGAGGGGATCGGGCCGCTGCTGACCATGCTCACGGCCTGCGCGCCGGGCATCGCCGTCGTCAACATCGACAACGGTTTCGGCGCGGCGGCGCTGGCTCACCGCATCCTCGCCCCACGATCCCTCGGCTAGCGCCTCGGCATCCTGGCCCATCCCGTCCTCACGAGGAGCTCGCATCGCGGAGCTCACACGTTCGCTCCGCGATGCGATCGCCTCGTGGCGAGCATCGCGTCGCCGTAAGAGTAGAAGCGAAAGCCGCTCCTGATCGCCTGGCGGTAGGCGTCGAGAGTGCGGCGACGGCCCGCGAACGCGCAGACCAGCATCAGCAGCGTGGAGCGGGGCAGGTGGAAGTTCGTGATCAACCGGTCGACGACGCGGAACTCGTAGCCCGGACGGATGTAGAGCCCGGTCCGGCCGGCGCCGGCTGCGACCAGTCCGTCCGTCGACGCCGCGGTCTCGAGAGTGCGGACGACGGTCGTTCCGACGGCCACCACCCTGCCCCCGCTTCGGCGTGCGGCGGCGACCGCCCCGGCGGTGGCCTCCGGGATCTCGAAGCGCTCGGAGTCCATGACGTGCGCTTCCGGGTTCTCCGCCTTGACCGGCCGGAAGGTGCCCGGCCCGACGTGCAGGGTGACGCTCGCCCGCCGGACCCCCCGCCGTTCGAGCGCCTCGAGGAGCGTCGGGGTGAAGTGGAGGCCGGCCGTCGGCGCCGCGACCGCGCCCGGCCGCGCGGCGTAGATCGTCTGGTAACGCTCCCGGTCCCGCGGCTCGACCGGCCGGTCGATGTACGGCGGCAGGGGCGTCTCGCCGATCTCCGTGAGGAGCGGCTCGATCGGCCGCTCGAAGCTCAACAGGAAGCGCCCGTCGTTGCGCTCCTCGACCCTGGCCGCCGGGCCGCCCTCGACCGCCAGCGGCGTTCCCGGGGACAGGCGGCGGCCGGGACGGAGCAGGCACCACCAGGAAGCGGACCCTTCGCGCTCCAGCAGCAGGATCTCCACCTGGCCGCCGGTCGGCCGCCGGGCCCTCAGCCGGGCCGGAATGACCCGGGTGTCGTTGACGACGAGCAGGTCGCCGGGATCGAGCAGGTCCGGCAGCTCGGCGAAGCGCCGTTCCCCGGTGGTCCGGCCGAGCACTAGCAGGCGGCTCTCGCCGCGTTCGCCGGGGTGCTGGGCGATCGCCTCCGGAGGCAGGTGGTAGTCGAAGTCCGAGGTCCTGAGCTTGCCGCCGGTCATGCCTCGCCCGCCGCCAAACACGTCGCGGGCTCCGTGTTTGGCCCCAGCCCCCACCTCACCAGGAGCTCTCGCCTTGAGTCTCGCGTCGCTTCGCCTCTACGGCGCGAACTCCTAGCCATGTACGGATCGCCCACGGCGAGCGCCGCCGAACGCGGCCGCGGTCGCCGAGACCCGCGAGGCGGTCGCTCAGGCCGTCGGCGAGCAGGCTCGAGCCGAGTACCGCGGCGGCGACCATCAGGCCGGGGAAGGCCGCGATCCACCATGCCGTGGTCAGGTGACTCTGTCCGTCGGCGATCATCGAACCCCAGCTCGGCTGGGGCGGCTGCACGCCGAGACCCAGGAAGGAGAGCGCCGACTCGACCAGGATGCAGGCCCCCACCCGCAGGCTGGCGTCGACCAGCAGGGGCGTCGTCGCGTTCGGCAGCAGGTGGCGGACGAGGACGCCGGCCGGTGAGCGCCCGGCGGCGGCGGCGGCGAGGGCGAACCGTTCCTGCTTTAGCCGCAGCAGTTCCGCGCGAACCAGGCGCGCGAGGCCCATCCAGCCGGTGCCGCCGATCAGCAGCACGAGGAGCGTCGTGTCGGGCCGGTAGAGCGCCGCCAGCAGGAGCACCAGCGCGAGGTGAGGGAAGCAGAGCAGGCCGTCCACCGTGCGCATCAGCGCCTGGTCGACGAAGCGGCCGCCGATCGCGGCGCAGGAGCCGACCAGTGTGCCCGCGGTCAGGGCGAGGCACGCGGCGAGCAGGCCGATGGTCAGCGACACGCGCGAGCCGTGGAGAAGGCGCGAGAGGATGTCGCGGCCCAGGGCGTCGCTGCCCAGCCAGTTCCTCCGCCGCTCGGCGATGCCCTCCTCGCCGTGGTTCGTTGCGGAACTGAGTGGAACCCGCAGCGAACCCGAGCGCCGCTCCAGAACCAGGTCGTCGCCGTCGACCGTCACCCGTTCCGCCAGCAGCGGTTCGCGGTCGACCGTGCGGACGACGAGAAGGGAGGACAGCGGCGGCCGCCGGCTCGATTCGGCGGCGTCGAGCTGCTCCGCCGGATCGAATGGGGCCAGCAGGGGGGCAGTCGCCGCGAGCAGGGCGAGGAGGCCGAGGATCCCGGCTCCGGTCCGGGCCGAGGCCGGCAGGGAAGACCGCCTCATTCCACGCTGATCCTCGGGTCCAGGCGGGTGAGGAGGAGGTCCGCGGCAAGCGACGCGGCGATGACCAGGACGGCGCCGTAGGCGGTGGCCGCGAGGACCACGGGAATGTCACCCGACTGGATCGCCACGAGTGTCGCGGTGCCGAGGCCGGGCCAGGCGAAGACGACTTCGGCCACCACGGCGCCGGAAAGCAGGAGCGGAGCCGATACAGAGGCGAGCTGAAGCAGGCGCGGAGCGGCGTGGGCCAGGCCGTGGACGAGCAGGATCCGTGTCTCGGACAGGCCGCGGGCCCGGGCCGCGCGGCCGGCCTCGGTGGCCTGGAACTCGATCAGTGAACTCCGGGTGTAACGGGCGATGTCGCCGGCCATCGACAGGCCGAGGACCAGCGCCGGAAGCCACAGGTGCGCCAGCACGTCGAGAGCGGCGGCTAGCGGCCCGAGTTCGAAGGCAGCGGCGGCGGTCATGCCGCCGGCCGGCGCCAGCCCCAGGCCCACCGCCACCACCAGGACCGCCATCAGACCGACCCAGAATGTCGGCAGGGCGTAGACGACCAGGCTGGCGACGCGAACGCCCAGGTCGAGCCGCGAGTTCGGGCGGGAGGCCGCGAGCAGCCCCAGGCCGATCCCGAGCAGGTACTGGGCGAGCAGGGCCGCGCCGGCCAGCAGGAGGGTGGGCGGCAGGGCATCGAACAGAAGCTCCGCCACGGGCTGACCGGTCCGGTAGGACTGCCCCCAGTCCCAGTGCAGGACGACCGCCCCCAGCCAGCGGACGTACTGCACGGGAAGGGGCTGGTCGAGCCCGTACAGCGCGCGCAGCCGCTCCGCCTGCTCCGGCGGAATCCGTGGGTCGGTCGGCGCCATCGGATCGCCGGGGGCCAGCGCCACGACGGCGAAGGCGAGTGTCAGGACGATCAGGAGGAGGACTGCCGCGGCCAGGAGGCGGCGCAGGACGAAGCGGATCACCAGCGCGGTCTGGGGATCAACGCCACGCCCACTCCTCCAGGTTCGCCAGCGGGCTCAGGGCGTTCGGCTCGACCGACTCGAGTTCCTCGTTGAAGGCCGCCAGGGTCAGCGGTTCCCACAGCACCAGGATCGGTTGATCGTCGTGCAGGATGCGCTGCAGCCGGTGGAGGTCTTCCAGGCCCGCCGAGGGGTCGAGCCGTGTGGCGAAGCTGTCGAGCAGCCGGTCGAGCTCCGGGTTGGCATAGGCGGCGTAGTTGTCGCCGCCGGGGATCGACCGGCTGTGGAAGGCGTAGCGGAGGTCGAGGCTGGTGTCGATCGCGAAGGCGGAGGCCGCGGCGTCGAAGTCCTTGTCGCGCATGCGCTGAATCAGCGCGCCAGGTTCGACGCGACGCGGCTGGGCGTCGATGCCGATCGCGCGGAGGTTGGCCTGGATCATCTGCATCGCGTCCCATCGGGCGGGCGCGCCGGCGAAGGTCGCAAGCTCGAACCGGAAGGGCACGCCGTCGCGCTCCAGGATGCCGTCTCCGTCGCCATCGGTCCAGCCGGCGGCGGCGAGCGCGTCGCGGGCGGCGCGCGGGTCATGGGGCCAGGGTTCAAGCCCGGCGTCGTGGGCCCATACGCTCGAGATGATGGGACTGTTGCCGACTTCGGCGTAGCCGTGCCAGATGGTGTCCACCATCGCCTGGCGGTCGATCGCCATGGCCAGGGCACGACGGGTTTCCGCGTCCTGGAACCAGGGCCTTTGCGTGTTCCATGACACGAACGTGAACTGGCGGTTGGGATAGGCGATGAGGCGGAGATCGGGCTGGTTCGTGATCCGCTGCGCATCGGTTGCGCCGAGCCCGGTGGCGACGTCGACTTCGCCCGCAAGAAGCAGATTGGTGAGCGCGGCGCCATCGCTGGCGGTGCGCAGGACGACCCGTTCGAGCCGCGGGAGACCGTCCTCGAAGTAGTCCGGGTTGCGGCCCAGAACGAGTTCCTGGCCGGGGGTCCGGTTCTCCAGCAGGAACGGGCCGCTGGTGACCAGGTTCTCGAAGAACCAGCCGGGGTCGCCGCGCCACTCGGCGAAGGGCCGCGGTTCCCACGCGTGCTTCGGGAGGATGAGCCCGGTCGAGACGTCGGCCAGGGCGGTGGGCCCGGCGGCGTCGAAGTGGAAGCGGACGGTCGTCGCGTCGATGACCTCGACGTCGGTGATCGACTCTTTGTAGAACGAGTAGCTCCAGCCGATATCCGGGTCGGTCTGAGCCAGCCAGCTAAAGCGGACATCCTCGGCCGTCACCGGTTCGCCGTCGCTCCATCGCGCGTCCTGACGCAGCCGCACGGTGAGTTGCAGGCGATCCTCGGAGAACTCCCAGTCGGTCGCCAGGCCGGGCGCCCAGGTCGGGGGACCGTCGCGGAAGTCCGGTTGTTCCGCCATCAGCGGCAGGAAGAACTGGTTGCTGATCGCGCTGTAGGAGAGTGTCGGGGGTCCGATCAGCTCGTTCGGCGTCGGATACTCGAAGCGCATGCCGACGGTGAGGCGCGTCGTGTCGCGCGGGGTGTCCGAAGCGCAGCCCCAACCGAGAATGGCGGCTAGTCCGGCCGCCGCCAGGAGCCGCATCGCAACCACGGGAATCATCGTACACCGCGCGTGTCTTGTACCGTTTGAGCGTGTGGGATTGGATCGGCACGGATGGAGGTCAACGGCGCCGACGCGCCTGGGCGGCGGTTCTCGGTGCTTTCGTGCTCGCCGATCTCGCCCTGTTCGGCTGGCTGATCTTCCGGTCGCTGTCGGAGCGGGAGGTGAACCGGGTGGTGCTCGAGGCGCGAACGGAGGCCGAGGAGCTCGCCGAGCGAATCGCCGGCCGGGTGGAGAGCACCGGCCGCGACCTCTACACGGCGATGGCAACCGAGTCGGAGACGCGCCGCTACATCGACTCGGTGCTCGTCCAGCGCGACATCGTCGAGACGGTCGAGGTCTTCGACAGCGAGGGTCACCTCGTGTTCCGGAACCGCAGGGCCGAGACCCGCACCGACGGTGACGGCCCCCCGAACCTGGAGTCGCCGGCGCTGGTCGCGGAGACGGTGACCAACCAGGTGCCCTACGAGACCGTGACGGTGCCGGTCGGCACGGTCGGCACCTTCCAGATCGGGATCTCGCGCTCCGAGTTGCAGCAGCGGCTGACGACCCTGCGCCTGGAGTTGCTGCGCCAGACGGCGATCGTCGCGGTCCTGACAATGGCGCTGTTCGTGGCGGGCTACCTCCTCTACAGCCGGCTTTCGCGCCGAACGGCGCTGGCCGAGCGGCAGGCCCAGGAGGCCGAACAGATGGCCTACGTCGGCACCCTCGCTTCCGGCCTCGCCCACGAGATCCGCAGTCCCCTGAACTCGTTGAACCTGAACATGCAGATGCTCCAGGAAGAGATGCCGGCGGGCTCATCGGAGCGGCTGGTCGCGATCACGCGTTCCGAAGTCGGTCGCCTGGAGCGCCTGGTGTCCGACTTCCTTAGCTATGCGCGTCCGGACGAGCTGAAGCTCGAGCAGACGACCGCGTCCGAACTCCTGTGCCACGGCGCCGAGGTAGTGGCGGGCAAACTCCATTCCGCCGGGATACCGGTCGAGATCGATGATCGCAGCGGCGGCGTCCCCTTCCAGGTCGACCGCGAGCAGATGAACCAGTTACTGCTCAACCTGATCGACAACGCGGTGGCGGCGATGAGCGACTGCGACCGTCCCTGTCTTCGCCTCGAAGCGGAAGCCCGGCCGGGGTCGGTCGTGCTTGCGGTTGGCGACAACGGGCCGGGGGTCGACCCCGCGGACCGGGAGCGCGTTTTCGACCTGTTCCATTCGGGGCGTCGCGGCGGCACGGGCCTGGGGCTCGCGATCGTCCGCCGCATCGCGGCCACGCACGGCGGGGAGGCCCGGTTGAGGCAGGGCGGGGCGGCCGGCGCGACCTTCGAGGTCGAGTTGCCGCTGTCGCCCAGCCAGCCGACGCCGGCGAGGCGCCGGGCGGAACACGAGGAGTAAGTGTCGAGACGGTTCGCAGCGCTGCTGGGTGACTTCTCGTGGCGGCCGCCCGCCTGGCTGTTGCGGGTCGGCCCTCGCCGCGTCGCTTGGGGATTGGCCGGGCTTCTCGTCGCCGTCGCTCTGGGCACCGCGGGCTACCACTACGTCCGGTCGCTTCCCCAGCCGCTTGAAGTAGGAGTGGCGGTCGCCGCGCCCGGAGTCTCGGCGATCGTGGAGGACGGTCTGGCGCCCGACCCGGTCGCGCTTGCCTTCTTCTATCTGCCGAATCGGGACGTGCCGGATCTTCCGTCGCTCTCGGCGGCACGGATCGACCTGATCGGCGAGACGATCGAGGCGGGAGTCGACCTGCGGCCGCCGCTAGCCGGCGAGTGGCGGTTCGAGACGGAGAATCGCCTGGTCTTCCTGCCGGCGGAGGACTGGCCGGCAGGACGCGCCTACCGGGTGCGTTTGACGCCCGAGCTCTTCGCGCCGGGTCTCAGGCTCGCTGCCGCAGAGGCGGTGTTCACCACGGCGCCCTTCGAGGCATCGATGACAGATGCGCAGTTCGTTCAGCATCCCGTCGACGCCTCGGATCGCCGCGTCGTCGCGAGCGTGGAGTTCTCGCACCCCGTCTCTCGCGGGGACCTGGAGCGGCGTCTGAGCATGTCGATCGGTCAGGGCGGCGTCGCTGCCGGGCGGCCGCTGGCCTACCGGGTGGAGTATGGCCCCCACGACCGGACCGCCCACGTGCACTCGGACATCCTGGTCATTCCGGAACGGGACGAGTTCGTGACGGTCGAGGTGACGGCCGCTCTCGTGCCGGCAAGCGGCGACGGCGCGTTTGCCAAGCCGCTCGAAGCCCATGTGCGGATTCCGAACCGGGAGAGCTACTTCCGCGTTGAGGACATCGCCGCCTCGATCGTCCGGGACGCCGAGGACCGCCCGGTGCAGACGGCGCTCGTGAACCTCACAGACCAGGTGAACACGGACGACTTCGCCGGGGGTGTACAGGCCTGGTTGCTACCGCAGGAACGGACGATCGATGGGACCGTCCACCGGCCCTACCACTGGGGCTCGCGCGGCGAGGTGACGCCGGCCGTGCTCGCCGAGTCCGAAGCGGTCGCGGTGACTGTGAACCCCACGGAACGGGATGCGGCGACGCTCCAGAGTCTCGCGTTCGACGTGCCGGAGAACCGCTACATCTTCCTGCGGGTGGCGTCGGGCCTGACTTCGGAGGGCGGTTTCGTGCTCGCCTCCGACCACGAGGATGTCCTCTTCGTGCCGGCCTATCCGAAGGAGGCCGCCATCGCGCAGGACGGCGCCCTGCTCCCGCTCACGGGAAGCCGCAGGCTCACCCTGTCCTCGCGCGGCGTCTCGACGATCAGGGTCGACATCCAGCAGATCCAGGAAGACGCCTTGAACCACCTGGCAAGCCAGACCGGAGGCGACATCCGGGATCCCTGGTTCCGGCAGGGGTTCGACGCCGACAACATCTCCTCGCTCACGACCCGTCTGGTCGACGTCAACCCGGGCCATCCGCGCGACCAGGTGTTCGCCACGCTCGACCTCGAACCGTTCCTCGACCGGGGCGGCCTGTTCATGGTTCGGGTTCAGGGCTGGGACCGGGAACAGGAGCGTTCCCTCGGGGCTTCCGACCGGCGCATGGCGCTGGTGACCGACCTGGGGCTCCTGGCGAAGACGAACGCCGGCGGCAGCCAGCACGTCTTCGTGCATTCGGTCGCGACGGGCCGGCCGGTGGGCGGGGCGCGGGTCGAGCTGCTGGGCAAGAACGGCCTGCCCGTGCGGGCGGCGACCACGGACGAGCGAGGGCACGCCATGCTCGACTCCGCCCTGGATCTCGAGCGGGATCGGCAGCCGACGGTGCTTGTCGTGAGGCACGGCGGCGACACGGCCTTCATGCCGTACCGCCGCGGCGACCGGCGGTTGACGTGGTCGGGCTTCGATGTCGGCGGCGAAAGGGTCGGCGCCGACGCCGCCGAGGAGCTCAGGGCCGCTCTGTACACGGACCGCGGTCTCTACCGGCCTGGCGAGACGGTTCACCTGTTCGGCATCGTGCGGCGGGGCGACTTCGGTGCTGTGCCGGGGGCGCCGGTGGAACTCAGAATCCAGGACGCGCGGAGGCGGCAGGTCCTGCGTACCAGGGCTTCGCTGCCGGACGACGGCCTGCTCACCTGGAACTTCGGGACCAGACTCGAATCGTCCACGGGCCGGTACCGCGCGAACATCCACCTGGTCGACCGGGACGGGCGTTCCGGCCGGACCCTGGGTGGAGCGTCGTTCAGCGTCGAGGAGTACCAGCCGGACCGGCTGAGGATCGAGGCGATGATCGAGGGGAGTCCGGAGCGGGGCTGGCTTCGGCCCGGCGACCACATGGCGAGGGTCGCGCTCGAGAACCTCTTCGGCACGCCTGCGAGCGACCGCCGGGTGCGGGGAACGCTGAGCCTGGTCCCCGTGTCGCCGGAGTTCGCCGAGTACGCGGACTACAGCTTCACGGACCCGTACCGGGATCCGGAGGCGTTGCCGCGGCCGGTCACCGTCGAACTCGCCGAAGCGCTGACCGGCGCCGACGGCGTGGCTCGGCTGCCGCTTGATCTCGGTCGCTATGAGAACGGGATCTACCGGGTGCGGCTCGACGTGGAGGGGTTCGAGTCGGGCGGCGGGCGCGGCGTCCGTGCCATCGCCGGGACGCTGCTCTCTCCTGCCCAGGCCCTGGTGGGATATCGGGCGAACGGCGACCTTGGCTTCATCACGCGGGATGCCGAGCGAACCGTGCGGTTCATCGCGGTGGGTCCGGACGGCGATGCCACGGCCGTTTCCGGTCTGGAAGCCGTCTTCCTGGAGCGTCGCTTCGTGTCGGCGCTCGTCAGGCAGCGGAACGGCACCCTCGCCTACCAGTCGGTGCCCAAGGAGAGCGAGGTTCGGCGTGAGCCGTTCGCACTACCCGAGTCGGGCGCCGGGATCGCGCTGCCGTCGTCGTCGCCGGGTCGGTATGCGCTGGAACTGGTCTCGGGCGACGGCGTCAAGCTGAGCCGGGTGGAGTTCGCGGTTGCGGGCGCCGCGAACCTGGCGGGCAACCTGGAACGGGACGCCGAACTCGACCTGAAGCTCGACCGCTCCGAGTACCGGGCCGGCGATGAGATCGTGATGGAGATCTCGGCCCCCTACGCGGGCGCCGGGCTGATCACGATCGAGCGGGAGCGGCTTCATGCCTTCCGGTGGTTCCGCTCGGAGACGAACACCGCGCTCGCCCGCATTCGAATCCCGGAGAACCTGGAGGGGAACGCCTACGTCAGCGTCGCCCTGGTGCGCGACCTGGACTCGGACGAGATCCTGACGAGCCCCCTGAGCTATGCCGTCGCCCCGTTCTCGATCGACCGTGAGAGGCGGCTTCTTGACATCGATCTTGAGGTTCCCGAACTGGTGCGCCCTGGCGAGGAACTCTCGATCGGGTTCCGGACGCCGACGCCCTCTCGACTCGCCCTCTTCGTGGTCGACGAGGGGATCCTGCAACTGGCCGGGTACGACACCCCCGATCCGCTGGAGGCCTTCCTGGCCAAGAAGGCTCTCCAGGTCGAAACCCATCAGATGGTCGACCTCATCCTGCCGGACTACGACGTGATCCGGCGAGCCGCCGCGCCCGGCGGCGGCGAAGCTGCGCGCCTGCTCGGCGCCAACCTGAACCCGTTCCGGCGGCGGTCCGAACCGCCGGCGGCGTACTGGCTGGGCATCCTGGATGCCGGCCCCGGCAACCGTGTGGCGTTGTTCACTCTTCCCGACTACTTCAACGGCGAGTTGCGGGTGATGGCCGTCGGCGTGTCCGGCGGAACGCTCGGCTCCCGGGCGGCGCCGGTCACCGTGCGCGGGCCACTCGTGCTGACGCCGAACCTGCCCCTCGCGGTAGCGCCGACGGACAGGTTTGAGGTCTCGGTCGGGGTCTCGAACAACCTGGAGGGATCAGGTCCATCGGCGGAGGTCGAACTCTCGGCCGCTTCTTCGGAGGAGCTCGCGGTGGAAGGGGCGCCGAGCCGCACGCTGGCGGTCGCCGAGAGCGGCGAGGACCGCGCGATGTTCCTGCTGCGTGCGGGCGAGACGCCGGGAGACGCTTCGGTCACGCTGACGGGGCGGCTGGGCGAGGAGACCGTGCACCGCAGGATGGAGGTTTCCGTGCGCCCCGCGACGGCGTTCCTGACGACCGTGTCGACGGGCTTCGAGGCCGGTCGCGGCGTTCGGGTCGATCTTCCGCGCCGCCTGCACGAGGCTCACGCGAGCCGCCGGGTCGCAGCTTCCGCAAGCCCTCTGGTGCTGGCCGACGGCCTGCTCGACTACCTGCGGACGTTCCCGCACGCCTGCGTCGAGCAGATGGTCAGCGGAGTCTTTCCGCAGGTGGGGCTCCTGCAGTCCTCGAGCTTCCCGATCGACCGTGCCGCGTTCGTCGAGCAGTTCCGGGAGACGTTGGCACGGCTGCGGGGCCGGCAGGGTTCGGACGGGGCGTTCCGTTTCTGGGTCGGGTCCGACGAGCCGGCTGCGTTCGCTTCGGTCTACGTGACTCATTTCCTCTCCGATGCTCGCGGCTTCGGCATGGCGGTGCCCGACGATGTGCTCCTCCCGGCTCTGGGCTATCTGAGGCGGCTTGCCGAGAGCCCGGCGGGAAGCGGGCTCCTTCGGGACCTCCGTACCAGGGCTTACGCGATCTACGTCCTGACCCGGAACGGCGTGGTCACGACGAACTACCTCACGTCGCTCACCAGGGCACTGGAGGCCCGGCCCGATGACGACTGGCGCCGGGACCTCCTGAGCGCCTACATGGCGGCGAGTTACGAGGTGTTGCGGAACGAGGCCCTCTCCGAACGCCTTGTCGGCGGCTACGTTCTCGGCGAATCGTCCCGGCCCGACGAGGACTTCGACACCCGCCTCGGCCGGGACACCCAGTACGTGTACCTGCTGGCCCGCCACTTCCCGGAGCGCATGGCGCGGCTCGACGGCGACGACGTGCGCGCGCTCGTCGAACCCGTCTTCCAGAATCGGTTCAACACGCTGTCCGCGGCCTACACGGTCCTGGCGCTCGGCGAAGTGCACCGCTCGCTGGCCGCTCGCGGCCTGCTGACGCCGCCCGAGATCACCGCGCGCGATGAAGACGGCCCGGTCGCCATCACGGTCGAGGGCGACGTCTTCGCTCGCGCCTCGGTGCCGGTGTCCGTCGAGTCGGTGGGCATCGAGGGAGACCGCGCGGACGGCTTCTACTACTCGGTCAGCGAGTCGGGCTTCGATGTGGACATTCCCGAAGCGCCGCTAGTGCAGGGCATCGAGATCGACCGCTCCTACCGTGACGCGAACGGCAACCGGATCGACCGGGTTCGCGTGGGCGACGAGGTCGAGGTTCGCCTGCGCGTACGGTCCCAGGACGGACGGATCGCCAACGTCGCGATCGTCGATCTGCTGCCCGGAGGCTTCGAGGTCGTAAGGGAGTCCGTGCGCGACCGCTACGGGCTCTGGGCGCCGGACTACCGGGACGTTCGAGAGGACCGTGTCGTGTTCTACGGCGGTTTCGGCGAACGAGTCACGGAGGTGCGCTATCGAGTGAGGGCCACCAGCCCCGGCGACTTCCTGGCGCCGGCCGCTCACGCGTCGGCGATGTACCACCGGAACCTCCACGGCCGGTCCGCGACCGGCCGCCTCCTGGTCGAGAGCGAGTGATCCGCTCGCGCAGGTTCTGGATAGCCCTCGGCGCTGTCCTGTTGCTGGCCGCGGCGTGGGCGGCGATCCCGAAACCCGACCTCTACGAAGGCGTCGGCTTCTCGACGCTGGTGACCGACCGGAACGGCCGGCCACTGAAGCTCCGGCTGGCGGACGATGGGCGCTATCGCCTGTTCGCGTCCCTGGGCGACATCGCCGAAGCGGCTCGCGAGGCGACGCTGCTCTACGAGGATCGCCGGTTCTTCCGGCATCCCGGTGTGGACCCGCTGGCTCTGGCTCGCGCTGCCTGGACCACCTACGTCCGGCGCACACGGCCCGTGGGCGGGTCCACGATCACCATGCAGCTCGCCCGCATGCGTTTCGATCTCGACACGCGTTCGCCGACCGGCAAGTTGATCCAGTCGGCTCGCGCTGTGCAGTTGGAGCGGCACTACTCGAAGGCCGAGATCCTGGAGGCCTACCTGAACCTCGCGCCCTACGGCGGCAGCGTCGAGGGAATCGCGACCGCGAGCCGGATTTACTTCGACAAGCCGGCGAGCGCCCTCGACCTTGGAGAGGCGCTGGCGCTTGCGGTCATTCCGCAGAATCCCGCCTCCCGCTTCCCGATCACGGTGCCCGGGCGCGCCAATCTGCGGGCCGCCCGGAGCCGGCTGCTCGGGGCCTGGCAGGCAGCGCATGCCACCGGGGACGAGGAGGTGCTAGCTCGCGCCGAGCTCTTGCCGGTGTTCCGGTCTCCCGCAAGCCTGCCCGACCGGGCGCCCCATTTCGTTCGGGACCGTGTGCCACGGGACGGTCGTTCGGCGATCCGGACGACGATCGATCTGGACCTTCAGGATCTCGTGGAGCGCCGGATCCGGGAGCATGTGGACCAGCGTCGCCGTGAGGGGATCGAGAACGCGGCGGTCATGCTGATCGAACACCGGCGGATGGAGGTCCTGGCTTTCGCCGGCTCGGCTGATTTCGGTGACGGTGCGATCGCTGGCCAGGTCAACGGGGTCCTTGCCCGCCGGTCGCCGGGTTCGACACTCAAGCCGCTGGTCTACGGGTTGGCCCTGGAGGAGGGCCTCATTCATCCGATGACGCTGCTTGAGGACGCGCCACGACGCTATGCCGCCTTCGCGCCGGAGAACTTCGACCGCGGCTTCATGGGGCCCGTCTTCGCCCGGGACGCCCTGATCGACAGCCGCAACCTGCCCGCTGCCAGCCTGCTCGAGGAACTCGACGTCGGGCGTTTTCGGGACTGGCTGGAAGCGGCCGGAGTCGACGAGCTGATGCCGGCGGAACACTACGGTCTGGCATTGGCGCTCGGCGGTAGCGAGATGACGATGGAGGAGCTGGTGCGGCTGTACGCCACGCTGGCGGCGGGCGGCGTCTGGCGCGAGCTGGCGACGACGCCGGGAGGCGAGGAAGCGCCGTCCCGGCGACTGCTCAGCGCCGAGGCCAGCTTCCTGGTGCTGGACATGCTCCGCGACGTGCCCAGGCCCGATTCGTCGTCGCATCGCATGGTGGTTCGGCAGCCGATCGCGTGGAAGACAGGTACGTCGTTCGGCTTCCGCGACGCCTGGAGCGTCGGCGTCGCGGGTCCCTACGTACTGGCGGTCTGGGTGGGCAACTTCGACGGCAGCCCGAATCCGGCGTTCGTGGGCCGTGAGGCGGCGGCGCCCCTGTTCTTCGCGATCGCCGACAGCCTGAGGCTCCCGGCCGTGAGCGATCACCCACCGCCCGGCCTGAACGTGCGGCGCGTGGAGGTGTGCGCTTCGACCGGCGATCTGCCGGGGCCGCACTGTCCGCGGACCACGCTCTCCTGGTTCGTACCCGGCGTGTCGCCGATCAAGGAGTCCTCCGTCTACCGCGCGGTGCGCATCGATCCCTCGACGGGCTTCAGGACCTGCCGCGACGACATCGCGGCCGTTCAGGAAGTCTATGAGTTCTGGCCTTCCAACCTGAACGCCGTCTTCCGGCGCGCGGGCGTCTCGATCCGGCGTCCGCCTCCGTGGTCGCCGGAGTGCGAACTCGACCGTACGTCGGCATCCGGTGTCGCTCCGCGTATCGCCTCCCCCCAGAACTCTCTCGTCTACCACTCGTCCGCGAGGGGGGGCGAGCAGTCGACTGTGCTCTTCTCGGCCGTCGCCGACGGCGATGCGCGTTCGCTCTACTGGTTCGTCGACGACCGGTTCGTCGCCCGCGTCGCTGCCGGCAAGGACTACCTCTGGGCGCCCCGGGCCGGCCGGTTCACGGTGAGGGTCGCCGACGACCTGGGGCGCGGCGATGCCGTGTCGATTGTCGTCGCCGGCAGGCCGTAGCGCAGTCGCCGGTGTTGTCCGCAGTCATTGACCCGGCAGCGATGCCGGTGCTATCGTCTGCGGCCGCTTGGCGTCCCGGCGGTGGGCGGTGCTGGAGCGCGAAGCTGCTCCGTACAGGGGAAAGCAACAGGGCGAACGACATCGGCGTCCACGAAAGAGACGGCGCCGCTGAGAGAGAACGATGTACGCAGTGATAGAGACCGGCGGCAAGCAGGTCCGGGTCGAGGAAGGCGATGTCGTCGACCTGGAACGTCTCGGTGGCGCCGAGGCTGGTTCGGAGGTGGTCTTCGACCGGGTGCTGATGATCGGTGGCGGCGAGGACGAGCCCGAAGTGGGCGAGCCGGTCGTCGAGGGCGCCAGGGTGCGGGCACAGCTCGTGAGCGACCTGCGTGGCCCGAAGATCGTCGTGTTCAAGTTCAAGCGCCGGAAGGGCTATCGCAGGCGCCGCGGACACCGGCAGGAGCTGCAGCGGTTCCGGATAGAAGCGATCGAACGAGCCGGCGGGGCGTAGCCGTTCGCCGGAGCAACGGAGGTCGAAAGAGATGGCGCACAAGAAAGGCCAGGGCTCGAGCCGCAACGGCCGCGATTCGAACCCCAAGAACCTGGGCGTGAAGCGATACGCGGGCCAGAGCGTGACCGGCGGCACGATCATCGTGCGCCAGCGAGGCACGAAGTTCTTCCCCGGCGAGAACGTGGGGCGGGGCGGCGACGACACCCTCTTCGCGCGCGCGGACGGCGTGGTCGAGTTCCGCAACCGCGGGCGGCGCGGAACGGTGGTCAACGTCCATCCGGCCGGGTAGACATCGCGCCGCGGGGAGCGGCTCATGCACTTCATCGACGAGGCCGTCATCGATGTCCTCGCCGGTTCCGGCGGAGACGGCTGTCTGGCCTTCCGGCGCGAGAAGTTCGTGCCGCAGGGCGGCCCCTCGGGCGGCGACGGCGGCAACGGCGGCGACGTCGTTCTGGTCGGCTCACCCGGGCTCGGCACTCTCTACCGTCTCAGCTTCCCGGCGTCCTACAATGCCGAGCGCGGCCGGCACGGCGAGGGATCGAACAAGACAGGCAGGAGCGGCCGCGATCTGGTGATTTCGGTGCCGCTCGGAACAGAGGTCCATGACGCTGCCAGCGGCGAACCGCTGGGCGAGGTCCTGACCGAGTCCGACCAGCTCGTCGTGGCGCGCGGCGGCGCCGGTGGACGCGGCAACGCCCGTTTCAAGAGCGCGCGTCAGCGAGCGCCGAGGCGGGTGGAAGCGGGAAGACCGGGCGAGCAGCGTCGCCTGCGCCTGGAGTTGAAGCTGCTCGCCGACATTGGCGTCGTAGGTCTGCCGAACGCGGGAAAGTCGACCCTCATCAGCAGGCTCACTGCCGCGAGACCGAAGATCGCCGACTATCCCTTCACCACGCTGGTCCCCCAGCTTGGCGTCGTCGGGCCGCCTGCACTGCCTGCCTTCGCGGAGCCCTTCGTGATCGCCGACCTGCCCGGTCTGATCGCCGGCGCCGCTCAGGGGGCCGGCCTCGGAACCCGCTTCCTGCGTCACGTGGAGCGTTGCCGCGTCCTCCTGCACCTGGTCGACCTCGGACCACAGCCGGAGGAGGGAGCGGGCGGGGTCCAGGAGGCCTTCGACACGATCTCCGCTGAACTCGGCGCCTTCAACGAGGACCTCCTCCGCCGGCCCCGGGTCCTCTGCGGCTCGAAGCTCGACATCGCGGAGCCGGATCGGCGGCGCGACCTGGCCGCGCTGGCCAGGAGTGAAGGCGCGGAGGCCCTCGAGATCTCGGCGGTCGCGGGCACGGGGCTCGACCCCCTCGTTCGCGAACTGCGCCGTCTCCTGGACGCCGGCGACCCGGCCGGCGACGAAGTCTCCGCGGGAACTGGCTTGCCATGAGAATCGCGCGGAGACGCGCCGACGATCGAGGCGAACGGCACGCGAGCCACCGCGCCGGGAGAGTTGGGCTATTCGGAGGCAGCTTCGACCCGATCCACAACGGGCACATCCTGCCGGTGCTGGCGGCTCGGGAAGACCTGGATCTTGACGTCGTCCACTACCTGCCGACCGCCAGGCCGCCGCACAAGCCCCGGGGGACGAGGGCGCCGGCGCTTGCGCGGAACACGATGGTCGAGCTGGCGCTTCTGCCCCACCCCGAGCTCGTCGTTTCGGACGTCGAGCTCGATCTCGGCCGGACCGCGTACACCGTGGACACGGTGGAGCGCTATGCGGCCGAGGACCCGGAGGCCGAACTGCACCTGCTGCTCGGCGTCGACAGCTTCAACGATCTGATGTCATGGCGCCGGTTCGAAGACCTGATCGGCGCCGTCAGGCTGGTCGTTCTGGCCCGGCCGGGCGAAGGGGGCCTGGACCCGGCGGTGCGCGCGGCGGCCGAGGGGGCGCGCGGCTTCGACCTGGTCCGGCATCGCTCGGTCGATGTTTCGTCCAGCTCGATCCGCCGCCGGCTTGCCCGGGGCGAGGACGTGGATGCCGGGTTGATGCCCGCCGCCGTGCTGCGGTACTGTCGCAAGTACGGGTTGTACCGTTGACGCAAGCGCAGACGCTCCAGGCCCCGTCGGGCGCCATCTCTCCCAGTCCCGAGGGGACCCCTGACTCCGAGGAGCGCGTCCGCGCGGTCGCTGCCGCGGCGCTCGATCGAAAGGCGCAGGACCTTCGGGTCCTGGAGCTCACCGACGTCAGCGACTTCACGGACTACTTCGTCATCTGCAACGGCGCCAACGCGCGCCAGGTGAGCGCGATCGCGGAGGCCGTGCAGCGACGGCTGCGGTCCTGCGGCGCCCGTCCCCTGCACCTGGAGGGGTCGGGACAGGGTCAGTGGGTGCTGCTGGACTACGGCGACGTCATCGTCCATGTGTTCGACCCCGAACGGCGGGAGCTCTACCGGCTCGAGCGCCTGTGGTCCGACGCCCCGGACCGAACAGCGGAGCTGGCTTCGGACGGAGGACCGGCTTCGCATGGCGCTCCGGCTGCGACTTGAGGTCAACGGCCAGGAGCGACGCCTTGCCGTGCCGGGGGCCGACGCCAGCGTGCTCGACCTGCTGGAGAGCCTCGATCAGCATCCGAAGACGGTTGCGGTCGAGGTGAACCGTGAACTCGTGCCGCGTGCGCGGTTCGGCGACACCAGCCTCCAGGACGGCGACCGGGTGGAGATCGTCCGCTTCGTCCAGGGCGGTTGACTGGCTGATCGGGTATAGTCGTCCGTCGCTGCCGGCCGCTCGAGCGGCTCTTCAGAGGCGGCGCGGAGGCTGGGCCGCTAGCTCAATTGGCAGAGCAACAGACTCTTAATCTGTGGGTTCTAGGTTCGATTCCTAGGCGGCTCACCATGCCTCGCCCCCGGCGGCTTCCGAGCCGCAATCGGGCGAAAGTGGCGGAACTGGTAGACGCGCTAGACTTAGGATCTAGTCCCGAGAGGGTTGGGGGTTCGAGTCCCCCCTTTCGCACCACCCTCCCTTTCGCACGTCACCTGACCCGTTTCCAACCGGAACTTCCTGAATCTCCCGTTCGGCCATGACTGTGGTGGTCTCCAAGCGGGATGTCGGCGTGTGCCGCCAGGAGTTCGAGATCGAGGTGCCCGCCTCCGAGGTGGACGCCGAGTACCTCCGGGTCGCCAGGGACTACCGTCGCCGCGCGCGCATCGACGGCTTCCGCAAGGGGAAGGCGCCGCTCGACCTGGTGCGACAGCGGTTCGCGGGTGCGATCGGCGAGGATGTCTCCGAGCGCCTGGCTCCGAAGTACTGGCGGAAGGCGAGCGAAGAGGACGGTGTGCAAGCCATGCTGCCGCCCAGCGTGGCGCCGGTGCGGGCAGCCCCGGGCGAGCCGTTGCGATTCACCGTGACCGTCGACGTCGAGCCCGAGGTCGAGATCGGGGACAGCCGGAGCTTTGAACTGCCGCAGCCCGAGACGGACCCCAGCGAGGCCGAGATCGACGAGCTCCTTGAGCAGGTGCGACTCCAGCGTTCGACCTGGGTGCCGGTCGATCGGGCGGCGGCCCGCGGCGACCGCGTGCGAGGCAGGATCCACCGCGCCGCGATGCCGGGCTACGTCGCGGAAGCGGACGCCGAAGAACAACAGGACCAGGACGACCATCGCGGTCCGGCGACCCACGACATCGACCTCGAACTCGGCGACGAGCGCGCATGGCCCGAGCTCACGGACAACCTGACCGGCCTGTCGGCGGGCCAGAAGGCGGATTTCGAGCGCAAGGAGACGGAGGACGACGTCGAGCGGCAACGCGGCTACGAGATCGAGGTGGACGAGGTGCTCGAGCGCAAGCTGCCGGAGGTGGACGACGACTGGGCGAGCAGTCTCGCCGCCACGATCGAGACCGTCGACGATCTGCGGCGCCAGCTCAGCGACCAGGTGCAGGCGCAGAAGGCCGAGCAGGCCGGGCAGCAGCGGACCGACGCCCTGCTCGACCAGTTGAGGGAGCGCTATCCGGTGACGCTGCCGGAGGCGGTCGTGGAGCGCGAGACGCTCCAGATGGCCAGGTCCTACGCGAACAACCTGGCTCGCCAGGGGTTCGACTTCGAACGGCAGCAGTTGCCCTGGGAGCAGTTGATGGAGGAGATCCGGCCGCAGGCGGAGAAGCGGGCGCATTCCTCGTTCCTGCTCGACCGGATCGCCCGCGACGACGGCGTCGAGGCGACGGCGGAGGACCTCGAACGGGCGCTGGAGATCATGGCCCGGGGCCGCAACACGAACCGCGGCCGGCTGCGGCGGGAACTGGAGCGGGAAGGCGGCCTGGAGATGTTGAGAGTCGAACTGAGACGGGATCGGACGGTGCAGGCGCTCCTGGCGGCCAACGCGCCGCCCGAGGAACCGTCCGCCCCGGCGGACGAGCCCGCCACGGAAGGAGAGGACTAGAACGATGCTGGTACCGATTGTGGCCGGGCAGCGAAGTCCGACGGAAAGGGAGGGCTAGGCGATGCTGGTACCCATGGTCGTCGAGCAGACGAACCGGGGCGAACGGGCCTATGACATCTACTCGCGCCTGCTCAAGGACAACATCGTCTTTCTGGGCAGGCCGATCGACGATGACGTGGCGAACCTGGTGATCGCGCAGATGCTCTTCCTCGAGTCCGAGAACCCGGAGAAGGACATCTCGCTCTACATCAACTCGCCGGGCGGCTCGGTGACCGCCGGCTTCGCGATCTACGACACGATGCAGCACGTCAAGCCGGACGTTTCCACTCTCTGCGTGGGTCAGGCGGCGTCCTTCGCGGCGGTTCTGCTCGCGGGTGGCGCGGAGGAGAAGCGGATGGTGCTGCCGAACGCCAGGGTGTTGATTCACCAGCCCTGGGTGCAAAGCCTCGGCGGCCAGCAGACGGACATCGACATTCACGCCCAGGACCTGCTGCGGATGCGCGGCCGGATCGACGAACTGCTTGCTCTGCACACCGGAAAGTCGATCGAAGAGGTCCACGCCGACACCGAGCGGGACAAGATCCTCACCGCCGAAATGGCGGTCGAATACGGGCTCGCCGACCGTGTCGTCGAGCGCCGCGGGGCCTCCTGACAGTCGCCAGACGGAGCTTCGGCGGCGAGCCCCAGGGTCCTGGCCGTGCTAGCATCCGATGGTGCGCACGGCCTTTAGAGCCCGTGCGAAGAGGCCAAACGAGACGCGAGAAACGAGCCGGAACGACCAATCGTGCCGAAGAAGGACAGTGGCGACGACGCGCTGAGGTGCTCGTTCTGCAGCAAGAGCCAGCGAGAGGTCAAGAAGCTCATCGCCGGCCCTACCGTCTTCATCTGCGACGAGTGCGTCGACATCTGCCTCGACATCATCGCCGAGGACCGGATGCTGGAACAGCGCCAGGAAGCTGCGCTGCCGAAGCCCCAGGAACTCAAGAAGCTGCTCGACGACTACGTGATCGGCCAGGAACAGGCCAAGAAGAAGCTCGCGGTCGCGGTCTACAACCACTACAAGCGAATCGACTTCGGCGAGCGCTCCAGGACGGACGTCGAGCTCCAGAAGTCGAACATCCTGCTGATCGGCCCCACGGGCACCGGCAAGACCCTGCTCGCGCAGACCCTGGCGCGGCTGTTGAGCGTCCCGTTCACGATCGCGGACGCGACCACCCTGACCGAGGCCGGCTACGTCGGCGAGGACGTCGAGAACATCATCCTCAAGCTCTACCAGGCATCCGGTAGCGACAAGGAGAAGACCCAGCGCGGCATCGTCTACATCGACGAGGTGGACAAGATCTGCCGCAAGGGCGACAACCCGTCGATCACGCGGGACGTTTCGGGCGAGGGCGTCCAGCAGGCGCTGCTCAAGATCCTCGAGGGCACCCAGTGCAACGTGCCGCCCCAGGGAGGGCGCAAGCACCCGCACCAGGAGTTTCTCCAGATCGATACGACGAACATCCTCTTCATCTGCGGCGGCGCCTTCGTCGGGCTCGAAGAGCGCATCGAGGGGCGGATGAACGAGAAGACGATGGGCTTCGGCGCCGAGATCAAGGATCGCGACAAGCGGGCCGGCGAGATGCTCCGCCACGTGCTTCCCGAGGACCTGATCAAGTACGGCCTGATTCCCGAGTTCGTCGGCCGCCTGCCGGTGGTGGCGACCCTGGAGCAGCTCGACGAGGACGCCCTGGTCCGGATCCTGACCGAGCCGAAGAACTCCCTCGTGCGGCAGTACGAGGCGATGTTCGAGTTCGAGGACGTCAAGCTCACCTTCACGGCCGAGGCGTTGCGCGCGGTCGCCCGGCAGGCGATGAAGCGCAACGTCGGCGCCCGGGGCCTCCGGATCATCCTCGAGGAGCTGATGCTGGAGTTGATGTACGGCCTGCCGTCGGAAGCCGGCGTCAAGGAGTGCGTCATCAACGAGGACGTGGTGGTCAACGGCATTCAGCCGCTGACCGTGTACGAGAAAGCGGGATAGGGATGGCTTCCGGATACGTTTCGACCTCGAGCGACCGGCTGCCGGTGGTGCCGCTGCGGGACATGGTGGTCTTCCCGCAGATGATGGCGCCCTTCATCGTCGGGCGCCGCGGCTCCGTGCTGGCGCTGGAACAGACGCTGCGCACGGCCGGCAAGCTGATTTTCCTGGTCGCCCAGCGGGATCCGAAGGTCGACGATCCTGGGATCGACGACATTCACCGGATCGGCGTCGTCGCCAGGGTGGTGCAGAACGTCAAGCTGCCGAACGGCAACGTGAAGGTGATGGTCGAGGGATTGCGGCGGGCGGAGCTGCGGACGCTCGAGGAGATCGACGGCGCCTTCGAGGCGGAGGTCGAGGTCTACGAGATCCACTACCCGGCCGACGACAAGGTCCAGGTCTACATGAGCCGGCTGCTCAACAGCTTCGAGCAGTACGCGAAGATGTCCCATCACCTGGCCTTCGAGAGCCTGATGTCGACGCTGAAGCTCGACGATCCCGACCGCTTCGCCGACGCCCTGGCCGCTCACCTGACCGTGTCCACGGCCGAGAAGCAGACGCTGCTCGAGACGCTGAATCCGTACGAACGCCTGCAGGCCGTGCACGACCTGCTCGATGTCGAAGTCGAGAAGATCAACATCGACAAGCGGATCAACGTGCAGGTCAAGAAGCAGATGGAGAAGGCTCAGAAGGAGTACTACCTCAACGAGAAGATCAAGGCGATCCACCACGAGTTGGGGCGCAAGGACGAGCGCGGCGACGAGGTCGCCGAGCTGAAAGAGAAGATCGAGAAGTCCGGCGCCCCGAAGCTGGTCCGCGAGAAAGCGGAACAGGAGCTGCGGCGGCTGGAGGCCATGCCGCCGGTGTCGGCCGAGGCGACCGTGTCGCGGAACTACGTCGACTGGCTGGTGTCGGTGCCGTGGAAGAAGCGCAGCCGCGAGCTGAAGGACCTGAAGAAGGCGGCGCGGATCCTGGACGAGGGGCACTACGGCCTGGAGAAGGTCAAGGAACGGGTGCTCGAGTTCCTGGCCGTCCGCCAGCTCACGCACAAGAACCAGAACTCGATCATCTGCTTCGTCGGCCCTCCGGGCGTCGGCAAGTCCTCGCTGGCCAAGTCGATCGCCGCTGCCACCGGCCGCAAGTTCGTGCGCCTTTCTCTCGGCGGCGTTCGCGACGAGGCCGAGATCCGCGGGCACCGGCGCACCTACATCGGCGCGTTTCCCGGTCAGATCATCCAGATGATGAAGCGGGCTGGCACGGTCAACCCGGTCTTCCTCCTCGACGAGGTCGACAAGATGTCGATGGACTTCAGGGGCGATCCGTCGTCCGCGCTGCTCGAGGTGCTCGATCCGGAGCAGAACGACACCTTCGTCGATCACTACATGGACATCGAGTACGACCTCTCCAAGGTCATGTTCATCGCCACGGCGAACGTCGAGCACCCGATTCCGCCGGCGCTCAAGGACCGGATGGAGATCATCCAGCTTGCCGGGTATACGCCGAACGAGAAGCTCGAGATAGCGCGCCAGTTCCTGGTGCCGAGGCAGTTGGACAGCCACGGTCTGACCGAGGACGCGATCCGCTTCGGCGAGGACAGCCTGGGGCACCTGATGGACTCCTACACCCGCGAGGCGGGCGTCCGCAACCTGGAGCGCGAGATCGCTGCGGTCTGTCGCAAGCTGGCCCGCCGGCTGGTCGAAGGGGGCCGCGCCAAGAAAGTCAAGGCGAAGGCCAAGGCCAAGGGCAAGGGCGCATCCAAGGACGCCGAACCCGCGATTGCGGTCGATCGGGAGCTGGTCGGAGAACTGCTCGGCAAGCCGAAGTTCCGGCCCTACAAGAAACTCGACGAGTCCGAGGTCGGGGTCGCCACCGGTCTGGCGTGGACCCAGGCGGGCGGCGAACTGCTGCAGAGCGAAGTCGGCCTGATGAAGGGCAGCGGCAAGCTGATCCTCACCGGCAAGCTGGGCGACGTGATGAAGGAGTCGGCCCGAGCGGCGATGTCTTACCTGCGCAGTCGCGCCGACGGATTCGGCCTGGAGCCCGGCTTCCACGCCGACCAGGATCTCCACATCCATGTTCCCGAGGGCGCGATTCCCAAGGACGGCCCGTCGGCGGGCATCACGATGGCGTCGGCGCTGATCTCGTCACTGCTGCGGGTACCGGTACGCGGCGACGTGGCGATGACCGGCGAGATCACGCTGCGCGGGAAGGTGCTGCCGGTGGGCGGCATCAAGGACAAGGTGCTGGCCGCCTACCGCGCGGGCATCTTCGAGATCCTGCTGCCGAAGGAGAACGACAAGGACCTCGAGGAGGTGCCCGAGGAGGTCCGCGACAAGATGAAGTTCCATCTCGTGGAGTCGATGGACGAGGTCCTGGAGATCGCCTTCGACGGCGTCGTGCAGAGGGCGCCGGAGGTCGCGGCCGAGTTCCAGAAGCCCGCCTCCGAGGCGCCGCCCGCGAACGTGGCGCACTGAAACCGCGAACGTGGCCCACTGAAGAGGCCCACTCAGGAAATCGAGCGGGACCTTGAAGGTCCGTGACGCCCGCTTCGTCGTTTCCGCGGTCCGGGCTGCCGACCTGCCCCGGGACGGCCGGCCGCAGATCGCCTTCGCCGGTCGCTCGAACGTCGGCAAGTCGAGCCTGATCAACCGGTTGCTCGGCCGCAAGGATCTGGCGCGCACGAGCTCGAAGCCGGGGCGAACCCGGAGCGTCAACTTCTTCCTGATCGACGACTCCTGGTACGTCGTGGACCTGCCCGGCTACGGCTATGCCCGGGTTTCGAAGAGCGAGCGGGAGGCCTGGGGCCGGAGCGTCGATCAGTACTTCCGCTCGGCTGCCGGGCTGGTCCGGGTCGTGCTGCTCGTCGATGGTAAGGTCGCGGGCACGCCGCTCGACTCCGAAGCGTACGGATACCTCCGAAGTCTGGGGCTCGAACCCGTCGTGGTCGTGACCAAGATCGACCGCGTGAAGCGCGGGGCTCGAGCCGGGGCCCTTGCCAGGGTTGCGGAGCTGTTGGGAATGCCGGCAGACGCTGAACTGTTTTCCGTGTCGTCTCGAACCGGCGAAGGAGTGTCGCGGCTGTTTGCGGAGTTGCTCGGCCCTTGAAGCGAGGCGGTGGCCTCTCTCGGCGAGGATGAAGGAAGATGACGATGGACGGAGCCCCTGAAGCAGGGCGTAGTGGAAACGGCGGCGCCAGGGCGGCCGAGAGCGCCGACCTGGCTTTCGACCTGAAGGCTCTGAAGGACCTCAGCAATGCCGACCTTCTCGAGCTGGCCCACAAGTTCGAGGTCGTCGGCGCCACCGGCATGCCCAGGCAGGAGTTGACCTTCAAGATCCTGGAGGCGCAGACGGAGAAGAGCGGGCTGCTGTTCGGCGAAGGGGTCCTCGAATGCCTGACCGACGGCTTCGGTTTCCTGCGCGCGCCGGAGTACAGCTACCTGCCGGGACCGGACGACATCTACGTTTCCCGCAGCCAGATCCGGCGCTTCGACCTGCGCACTGGCGACACCGTTTCGGGCCAGGTGCGGCAGCCGATGAACAAGGGCGAGCGTTATCTCGCCCTGATCAAGCTCGAGGCGGTGAACTTCGAGCACCCTGACGTCGTACGGAAGAAGATCTTCTTCGACAACCTGACCCCGCTGTACCCGGAGGAGCGGCTCCAGTTGGAAGTCTCCGGAGACCTGTCGTCCCGGGTGACGGACCTGGTGACGCCGATGGGCAAGGGCCAGCGCGCGCTGATCGTGGCGCCCCCGCGTACCGGCAAGACGATGCTCCTGCAGTCCCTGGCGCGATCGATTGCCACGAATCACCCGGAAGTCGTGCTGGTTGTCCTGTTGATCGACGAGCGTCCCGAGGAAGTGACCGACATGGAGCGGTCGGTGCGCGGGGAGGTCGTCTCGTCAACCTTCGACGAGCCTGCTTCGCGGCACACTCAGGTCGCCGAGATGGTGATCGAGAAGGCCAAGCGGCTGGTCGAGTACGGCAAGGACGTCGTTATCCTGCTCGACTCGATCACTCGCCTGGCGCGTGCTTACAACACCGTGCAGCCGCCTTCGGGCAAGGTGCTGTCGGGAGGCATTGACGCCAACGCCCTGCAACGTCCGAAGCGGTTCTTCGGCGCTGCCCGGAACATCGAGGGAGGCGGCTCGCTGACCATCGTGGCCACGGCGCTGATCGACACGGGAAGCCGGATGGACGACGTGATCTTCGAGGAGTTCAAGGGCACCGGCAACTCGGAGCTGCATCTCGACCGCAAGCTGGTCGACAAGCGGATCTTCCCGGCGATCGACATCGAGAAGTCCGGCACCCGCAAGGAGGAGTTGCTGCTGTCGGCCGACGATCTGCAGCGGGTCTGGGTGCTGCGCAAGGTGCTGAATCCGCTGCCCACGGTCGAGGCGATGGAGGTGCTGCAGGAGCGTCTCAAGAACACGCCGTCGAACGCCGAGTTCCTGGCGGCGATGTCCAGGGGCGCAAGGGGAGCGCCGAACTGAGTCCCGCACCCGTACACTCCCGGGTCGCCGTGCTGCCGACGGCGCCCGACTCGATCCTGGCCGACTATCACGAACTCCTGAACCTCGCGGGCTACCGCGAAGTGATCGATCCGTCGGTCGACACGGCGCTCAAGATCAACATCTCCTGGCACTTCTTCTATCCCGGCAGCTCGACCACGCCCTGGCAACTCGAAGGGGTGGTACGGGCGATGGAGAAGGACGGCTACGACCCGGCCTTGATTCATGGCTGCCACAACCGGACCGTGGTCATCGACGCCCGCCTGGGCGAGCGGGAGAACAAGCAGATCGACGTCGTCGAGGCGCACGGCCTGCGCAACGTCCACCTCTACGAGGAGGGCGAGGAGTGGCTGCCGGTCCGGGAGGCCGTAGGCGACCTCGCCTCGCGGTTCCTGTGCCTGAACGATGTCTACCCGCAGGGCTTTCACATTCCGGCGCGGTTCGTGGGCGAGAACATCATTCACTTGCCGACGGTCAAGACCCACGTCTTCACGACCACGACCGGGGCGATGAAGAACGCGTTCGGCGGGCTCCTCAACGAGCGCCGGCACTGGACCCACCCGGTCATCCACGAGACCCTGGTCGACCTGCTGATGATTCAGCAGCACATCCACCGGGGCGTGTTCGCGGCCATGGACGGCACCTTCGCCGGCGACGGCCCGGGACCGCGCTGCATGATCCCGCGCGTGGGCAATGTGATTCTGGCCAGCGCGGACCAGGTGGCGATCGACGCCGTGGCCGCGAAGCTGATGGGCTTCGACCCGCTGTCGATCCGCTACATCCGCCTCGCGCACGATTTCGGGCTCGGTTGCGGCGATCCGCGAGACATCGAGATCGTGGGCGATCCGGCGGTCGCTGGCAAGAGCTGGGACTTCGTCGGTCCCTTCCGGAAGATGACTTTCGCCGCGAGGATGCAGCACAAGATCTACTGGGGACCGCTGCGGCGACCGGTCGAGTGGTCGCTGCGCACTTTTCTCGCCCCCTGGGCGTATCTGGCGAGCGTCCTCTACCACGACTCCTTCTGGTATCCGTACAAGGCGAAACGGCAGATGGCTGAGGCTCTGGCGAGCCCCTGGGGGCGTCTGTTCGCCGGCTGGGAGCAGGCCCGTACGGACGGGCGCGGCTATTCGGAGATCGCCGCCCGGCCGGCGGTGGCGTTCCGGACCGGCTGGCGGGCCTTCCTGACCTCGCTTCGCATTCTCTGGACCTGTCTGCGGGAAGCGCCTGAAGTCGCCATGCGTCTGAGCCGGCGCTCGGGCGCTGCCGGCGTTCGCGGTTCGGGCTCCTGAGCGCCAGTTCAATGCCCGGCCGGCGGTGGCAGGAGACCGGCGCCGCCCTCGCCGTCGTGTCGGCCCTGGCGGTGATCCTGTTCCACGCCGGGACGTTCCACCACGGGGCCACCGCTCTCTCCCTGGCCGTCGGCGCCGTTCTGCTGCTCGTGTTCGCGTTGCCGGGCCAGGCGTCGTTTCTGGATCCGCTGGCGCTTCGGCAAAGCGGGTCGCCGTGGTGGCCGGCGCTTCTCGGCGCTCTCTGGTTCTCCGTACTGGCGAGCTGGATCCAGTCACCGGTAAGCCGCGCCGGCGAGGCGATCGTCATCTTCCTCCTGCCCGCGGCCTGGGCGGCGGCCGGAATCGGGCGTCTCCTTGGCTCGGATGCGGCAGTTCGCCGGGCTCTGGCCGGCTGCGCCGTGGTTGGCGTTTCGGCGTCGACGTGGGCGCTGGCCATGCAGCCGCTTCACGAACAGGGCCGGGCAGCCTTGCCGATCGGTCACCACAACCAGTTGGCGCTGGTACTGGTGGCGATTCTGCCGCCCGCGGTGCTCGGCGCCTGGCGGGCCGCCGGACCGGATCGGCGGAGGTTGCGCCAGGGTGCGGCGCTCTTCGTTGGCGCGGTCCTGGTCTGGACGCTGGCCGCCACCGGTTCGATGTCCGGGTTGGCGGCGCTGGTCGTGCAGGCGGTGGGGGCCGCGGCGTGGATCCTCTGGCGGAGCAAGGGGAGACGGTTGCTCGTCCCGCTCGCTGCGTTGCTGGCTCTGGCCGCGGGACTGGCGCTCGCGACAGCCTGGGCCGGTTCCCGACTCGACGTGCCGGGTCCAATCGGACGTCTGGGCGCGGTACTGCGCCTCGAGGACCCGTCGCTTCTTGCACGCCGCACCTACGCTGAGGCCGCGGTCTCCGGATTCACGGAGCGTCCGCTTCTCGGTTGGGGTCCGGGGTCCACGACCTGGACTCTGGCGAACCACTGGCGGCCGGCGCCGGGCGTGCATCCGCCGGGCGAAGTGGTGACTGATGCCCACAGTCTGCTGGCGCAGGCGCCGTACGAACTCGGGATTGTCGGTTCAGCCTTGCTGCTATTGCTGGCAGCGCGCTACGGCCGGGTTCGCTGGGGCGAGCTGAGCGATCCCCGCGCGCGGGATCCGGAACTCCTGGCTGCGGCGCTGCTCGGCCTGACGGGCGCCGGAGTCTGCCTGGCCTTCGGGGTCTTCGCCGTGGTGACGGCGGTTCCCGCCGTGCTGATTCTCAATCTGGGTCTGGCGGCGGCGGCGTGCACCGCCAGATCAGGCGCCGACGTTCCGGCAGGCCGCTGGCGGCAAGGGCTTCGGCTCGCCTTCTATCTCTGGCTGGTCGCCGCCGTGGGCTGGACCTGGCAGCGCACGTCGGCCGCTCGGGCGTACGAACTCGTGGTGGCCGCGGAGACGGCCGACGCCGTGGCGGCATCCGAGACGGCCGACCGCGATCCCTCGTTTCCCCTCTACCACGTCCGCCTCGATCCGTGGACCGCGGCCGAGGCCGCCGATGGTCTGGCGCCCCTCTGGCTGCTGGCCGGAGTCGATCAGACCGTGGACGTCGACAGGCGGCGGCTAGCGCTCGAGCGGGCCTGTGACCTCGACCCGCTGTCGGCGCTGGCCCCGTTCGAACTCATGCTTCTCGAACGCGAAGCGGGCGCCGCGGCCACCGACCCGCAGGTGGCCGTGCGGGCCGCGCGCGCGATTCTGGCCGAGCCGTTGCTGCTGGCTGCGGCCGCCTTCGAGGGAGACCCGGATCTCAGGGCGGAGCTGCATCGCGAGATCCAGTCGTGGCCGGGACTCCCGCCGGGATGGCTGGCGGCGTTCGAGGAGTTGTGGTTCGGCCTCGACTGGTCGAACGGCCACGAGGGCTCGCCCCGCGACGTCCTGTCGGTGGACGCCGATGGTCGGCCCGCGGTCTCGTTCAGCCTGTTCGTCTTCCGGCGTCAGCCCTGGCCGCTCTCGATCGGCGCCGTGCCGCTCCGGAGTCATCGCCTCGACTTCGTCGCGGCTCATGACCTCCCGGGAGTGACGCGATTGCCCGAGACCGCGCCGGGACCGTTCTGGATCCGTCGCTGCGGCGTGGAATAGCTGGGTGCGTGGGTCACAAGACCCGTGCACTGAATGCGGTGGCGGCATGGGTGTCGGCCGCCGCTACGCGGTTGCGGCCGGCATGTTTGGCCTGGTACATCGCGTCGTCGGCCAATCGCAGCAGACGGGTAGCGGCGCCCTCCCCGGCCGCTTCGGCGGAGTCTCCGGAAGAAGCCGGCCGGACCGAGGCGACTCCGATCGAACAGGTCACTCGGACCAGGGGGCGGCGCTCCGGCGGCTCGCCGCCTGCGAAGATGATGGCTGCGAGGGTCGCCCGGAGACGCTCTGCGTTGTCGAGGCACTCGTCGACATCGGCGCCGGGAAGGACGACGACGAACTCGTCGCCACCGTATCGAGCTGCGAAACCCCTCGCCTTCTTGGCGGTTTCGTCGATGAACCCGGCGACTTGGCCAAGTACCCGGCTGCCGGTGACATGGCCGTGGCGGTCGTTCACGTTCTTGAAGTGGTCCAGGTCGATGAACAGCAGGCCGATGGGGGCGCCGGCGCGTTCCGCCGCCTCGACCGCGTCGGTCAGCGCACGGTGCATTGCACGGTCGTCGAGCAGGCCGGTGAGGCTGTCGCGGTGCCGGTCACAGGCGCCTGGGAGGCTCACGACTTCGCGGAGAGCGGCCGCGGCTCTTGCCGCGAACTCATCCGTGGAGTTCTTCATGATGCTGCTCTTCCGCCGGGTCACGGGATGAGATCTTATGGCGAGTTCATCGCGGCAGTACTGGCCTTCAGGCCCGAAACGGAAACCGCCCTCTCCGGCAAGACCGGAGAGGGCGGTAGTCACCGCTGTCGGTAGGGCCTTGCGTGCCGTTACCCCAGACCTGCGCGGACAGCGTCGGGTCTGCTCCTGTCTCGCTGAGACAGGCTGGCCTGCCGAGTACGGCGTTCATCCCGCAGTGCCTTCCACGCATCCACGACGAGCTTTCCTGTGATCACAGCCAGCGCGCCGAACGCGAGCAGCGAAGCCGTCGCAAAGACCATGAAGGTCGTAGTCACCTGGTGAGCCCCATCGGCGTTACTCGCCAGCCACTCAAAGAAGTTACTCAGCATCTTGGCTCTCCTTCACGTCGTTGGAAGTCTGGAGCGCGCGGCATTGAGCCGCCCGTCAGTAGGCTATGGGATCTTCTCCCTTGCACCTCGCGTAGCGCCGCTGTGAGGCTCGCATACAGCCATCCAACAACTCGCGACACCAGCTGAAGTTGGGGCTACCTCCAGGTGCCGGCTGCGTACATTCGTTGTAGCTCATCCAGCAACGGTGGATGTCCGACAGGTAGTCCATCGTACATCCCCACCAGCCGGTCGGCATGACCTGCTTGGACAGTTCCTCGGCTTCACCGTTGGAGAATGCGGTACCGACCTTGAGTCCCGGACGGGCTGCAGGCGACACGCCCCTCTCGATCTGCCCCGTCTGTAACAGGTCTGCGCCCGTCGTTAGCAACACGAGGCCTTCGACCCTCAGCTGAGGTACGCGCCTCTTCAGGTAGTCGAGCATGTCCTCCGGAGCTTCTGACTCCGGAGGAAGCTCAACGGCTCTGAGGTCGTCCTGGGGGCCACCCGCGGAGGCCATCGGCATCAGCCCTTCCAGGAAGGAGGCGTCGCCGTTGTTGAAGGCCGTTTCGGCGCGGTAGAGCAAATCGCCGACGAGAGCGTCGCGCGTCTCCGACGAATCCGGAGCGGCGGTGACTGGTGCCTGTGCGACCGCCAAGGGTCCAGATAGGGCGACCAGCAGTGACAAGAAAAGCCCGCTCAACAGCGGGCCGCGGAACCAACGGTTGTTCCTCATTGGAGGACCTCCTGATTGTGGAGGACCTCCTGATTATGGGTGCGGGCGAGCTTAGCAGGCCCGTCAATCGCGTCAACCGCGAGAGCTGCTCAAACCGTTGTTCAGCGAGAGGTATCGTGCGCTGGGGGCGTCAATCGACTTGGAGATGTATCGTGCGGACCGGCATCGGCGATTCGCTCCAGGCGCGCCGGAACGCTCTTGTGCCACGGCGTGCCGGCGATCGGGTCGCGGTCCGTGACGCTCGTCAGTTCGTTGGGCGCGACGCCGTCACTCTCGCGCTCGCCGGCCTCGTCCGGATAATCCAGTCCGAGGCCGTTGGGTAGAGAGATGTGCCCCGTCTGCATCCGGTCGCTGACCATGGCAGGGACTTCGGCGGCTCCGCGCGGAGTCACCAGCCGGACCCGGTCCCCGTCGGCGATCTCGAGCGCCGCGGCGTCGTCGGCGGACAGGGCCAGCGCCTCCTCCATCGCCTTCCGGCGCCAGGCCGGGTCGCGGTAGATCGTGTTCGCGGTGTAGGAACGCCGTTCGCCCGCGGAGAGCACGAGCGGGAAAGCAGCGCTGGTGATGCCGGGACCGGCCTCGACGACGAGCTCCTCGACCGCGCCGAATAGCTCCGGGATCGCGAGCTGGAGGCGCCCGTTCGCCGTCCCTACGCGCTGCCAGGAGACCTCGGGCGAGTCGCTGGAGAAGACGAGGCCGGTCGGGCTGTCGACGATCGCGTCGAAGAGTGCCTCGCCGAGCGCAGGCCCCTCGCCTTCGATGCCGGCGCGCCGGATCGAGTCGCCGAAACGGTGCGCGCAGATGTGGGCGGCGCTCCACAGCGCCGCGGCGGACTCGAGGCCGTCGGGCAGCGTCTCGCCCAGGGTGCGGTAGAGGAGCGCGGGCGCGACGCCGGCGAGGCGCGGGTCGTTGCGGGTCGCGGCCTGGAAGGCGATCCCGAACGCTGCCCGGCCGCCGTCAAGCAGGGTCGCCCGGAGCTCGTCGACCTGGTTCTGCGAGTAGCCGCCCAGGGCTTCCGTGAGCCGGCAGTGGATCTCGGGCTCCGGCAGCGCCCCCGCCTTGTCGGTAGCCGGAGGATCGAGCAGCGGCCGGCGCAGGAAGAAGGCGTTGTCCGGGAACTCGAAGTTGAAGAACACCGCCTCAGCCTTCTCGTACTGCGTGGTCGCCGGCAGGACGTAGTCGGCCAGGCGGGCGGTCTCGGTCATCGCGATGTCGATGACGACGACGCACTCGAGCGCCCGCAGCGCCTCGCGCATGGCACGGCTGTCCGCCAGCGAGTGCGCCGGGTTCGCGCTCTCGACGATCATCGCGCGGAAGCGCTTCGGGTGGTCGGTGACGATTTCCTCGGCGATCGCGTTGCACGGCACGAGGCCGGCGATGACCGGAGCGCCGGTCACCGGCGTCTTTCGGGGTCCTGCGGACCGCGAGGCGGTGATCGGCACCAGGGAGGTGGAGACGTTCTGGGCGCCCGTCTTGGCGAAGTTGCCGGTCAGCATCCAGATCAGCCGCTGCAGGTAGCTGACCAGGGTCGAGTGGCGGTTCATCTGCACGCCGAGGTCCTCGAACACGGCGACGCTTGAGGCGGTGGCGATGCGGCGCGTGGCGAGCCGGACCTGCTCCTCGGGCACGCCGCACGCGGCGCAGGCGGCGGCGACGTCGATCCGCTCCAGCCAGGGGCGCACGTCCTCGAAGCCGTCCGTGTGCCGGGCGATGAAGTCCGCGTCCGTCAGGTCCTCCTCCAGCAGGACGCCCAGCATCGCCGCGAGCAGCCAGGCGTCGGTGCCGGGCTTCACCTGGAGGAAGTTGTCGGCCAGGTCGGCGGTCTCGGAGCGCCGGACGTCGATGACGATGAGGCAGCGCTCCGGATCCTTCGAGAGCTCGCGCAGCGTGACCCGGGCACGCGGGATGCCGTGCGACTGCCACGGGTTCTTGCCCAGGAAGATGCCGACCTCGCAGCGGTGGAAGTCGCCGCGAGTGTGCGCGCCGACCATCTGGCCGGCGACCCACATCTCGCCCGTCTTCTCCTGCGCGAGCGCGTTGGACCGGTACACGGAGCCCAGCGTGCGCAGGGTGGAGCGGGCATAGAAGCCGGGCAGGTGATTCCCCTGGCCGCCGCCGCCGTAGTAGAAGATCGACTCGCCCCCGAACCGGTCACGCACCTCCGCGAGGCGTGCCGTCACCTCGCGAATCGCCGTGTCCCAGTCGACCTCCTCGAAGCTGCCGTCGGGGCGCCGGCGCAGCGGCGACAGAACGCGGTCACGGCTGTTCTGATAGTGGTTCAGGCGCCCGGCCTTCTGGCAGACGTAGCCCTTCGAGACCGGGTTCGCCCGATCCCCGCGCAAGCGCGCGAACTGCCGTCCGTCGTCGCCGCCCAACTGGACCTCGATGCCGCAGTTGTTCTCGCACAGGATGCATGCGGTCGGCTCCCACGGGGGTGTCTGTTCCGGCTGGGGTTGTCGTTGGCTTCCTGGCTCCATGGCGGCTCCTCGACGGCGGGCGGAATTGCGCCGCGAATGCACCGGAGCTTATGCGGGAGCGCACGGTTGGCCGGGCTGCTACCGTGCAGGCCGGTGACTGCACCGGGCAAGAGCGATCCGCCGCTCCGCCGATCCCTCGGCCAGCATCACCTCCGCCGTGGGGAGTCGGCGGCTCCCGCGGTCGACTTCCTGGACGTATCCGGCCGGACGGTGATCGAGATCGGTCCCGGTGGCGGCGTGCTGACGCGGCTGCTGCTGGAGCGGGGCGCGAGCCGCGTTCTTGCCTGCGAACTCGATCCTTCGTGGGCCTTCGCGTTGCGCCGGCGACTCGCGGACCGGCGGATCCGCCTCGCTGTCGGCGACGCCTGCGATCTCGGCTACGAGCGGGCGCCCGTCGCGGCCCGGATCGCCGGCAACCTGCCCTACAACGTCGCCACGCGGATCGTCTCCCGGGTGCTCGAGCGCGCCCCGACCGGCCTGCGCGCGGCCTTTCTGGTTCAGCGCGAGGTCGCGGACCGGTTGACGGCGGCGCCCGGCGACGGAGCCTACGGCGCGTTGACGGTGCTGACCCAGGCCCGTGCCGCCGCGCGCCGTCTGGCCGTCGTCATGCCGGGTAGCTTCGTGCCGCCGCCGGCGGTAACGAGCGCGTTTGTGGGCCTCGAACGGATCGCGTCCCCGATCCCGGAGGAGGAGTGGGCCGGCTTCAAGTCGTTGGTTCGAACCGCGTTCAGCCGCCGGCGCAAGACCCTGTTGAACAATCTGGTCGCGGTCATGGATCGGCCCGCGGCGGCCGCGGCGATCTCGGACCTGGGCTTGCCTCCGAAGATCCGGGCAGAGGCCCTCGGCCTGGGAGAGTTCGTCGAGCTGTTTCGCGCCTCCGAGTCGCTCAAGCGAATATAGCCATATCCCGTTTTGTGGGCTACAATCGCTAGCCCGTGCATGTTCCCGTCAACGCTTGGTGGGGAGGGCGTCGATGATTCGCTCGGATGATGGCCCCAGACGGTTCGCGCTTGGCCGCGGTCTGCCGACGGGCAAGGCCGGCGAGCTGGTCGGTCTGCTGCTGCTCATGCTCGGCGCGCTCCTGCTGCTCAGTCTGCTGAGCTACCAGCCGGGCGACCCGAGCTTCATGCGCAGCGCTGAGGACTCGGCGGAGACGGCCAACCTGATCGGGCCGGTGGGCGCCCACGTCGCCGCCGCGGGATTCGGCTTCCTGGGGTTCGCCGTGCTCGCGGTGGCGCTGGCGGTTCTCGGTGTGGGTTACCGGCTGGTCCGCGCCCGCGCGGACGTCCCTTCTCTCCTGCAGGGTGCCGGCATCGTCGTCGCCCTCGTGGCCGCTCCGACACTGGTCGCTTTGACCGCGGGCGAGGTGACGTTCCGGGGTGAGTCCCTGACCGCAGGGGGCTTCCTGGGTTCGACGATCGCCGGTGCGGTCGAAGGCCAGTTGGGCGGGCTCGGCGCCGGAGTGATCGCCGTTTCCGGCCTCGTCTTCGGGATCGCGTTGATGTTGCGGAACAGCCTGGACGAGTCGATCGCCGCCGGTCTTCGCCGGCTCAAGGCGTTCGCCGCGCTGCTCAAGCCGAGGCCGCGGAAGAAGTCCAGGGCCAGGGCGTCCGAACAGCGGCCCGCCCGTGGCGAGGCGAAGGTCGCGCCGGCGCCCGTGGTCGAGACGCCGCTCGTCGATCTGCCGCTTCGCCGAACGGCCGCGAACAAGGCGAAGGCGGCAGCCCGCGGACCGGAGGAGGCCCGGGCCGCGCGGCCGGTAGCGCAGGGGGCGACGGCGGCCCCCGCCGCGTCCGCGAAGACGGTGGTGTCGGGCACGGAGAAGACGGAGCCGGGAGTGGAGAACGCGGAGTTGCCGCCGCTCGACCTGCTCTACACCGAGGAGGTCAACAGCGAGGTCGACGAGGCCGGTTTGAGAGAACTCGGCGAACTCATCTGCGCTCGCTGCGCCGAGTTCGGAGTCGAGGGCACGATCGAGGGCATCAGCCCCGGTCCGGTCATCACGGTGTTCGAGTTCCAGCCGGCGCCCGGCGTGAAGGTCGCCCAGATCGTCAACCTCCAGGACGATCTCGCGCTCTCCCTGAAGGCCGAGGCGATCCGGATCGAACGCATGCCCGGCCGGTCGACACTCGGCATCGAGGTCCCGAACAAGCACAGGACGATCATCCCCCTGGGCAGCCTTCTGGCCGACTCGGGATTCCGGGAGCCCAAGTCCCCGCTCACCATGGCTCTGGGCCGCACTCTCCGCGGCGAGCCGTACTTCGCGGACCTCGCCAAGATGCCGCATCTGCTGGTGGCGGGGGCCACCGGCGCCGGCAAGAGCGTGGGTCTCCAGGGCATGCTGACGTCCATCCTCTATCGCGCGCGTAGCGACGAAGTGCAGTTCATCCTGATCGACCCGAAACGGATCGAACTCGGGGTCTACGCGGACATTCCGCACCTGAAGACCGCCGTCGTGGTGGAACCGAAGCAGGCCTCCAACGCGCTGCGCTGGGCCGTGTCCGAGATGGAGCGCCGCTACCGTCTGCTGGCGGAGGTCCACGTCCGATCGATCGACTTCTACAACCGGGCAATAGCCGATCCGGAAGTGGCGAACCGCCTGCGCCTGCGGGACGAGGAGGCCGACGAGCCCGCCGAGCCCCGGAATCTCGAGCCGCTCCCGTACTACGTCATCGTCATCGACGAACTGGCCGATCTGATGATGGTCGCCTCGTCCGAGGTCGAGACGTCGATCGCCCGTCTGGCGCAGATGGCGCGGGCGGTCGGCATCCACCTGATCGTCGCGACCCAGCGCCCGTCGGTCGATGTCCTGACCGGCACGATCAAGGCGAACTTCCCGTGCCGGATCTCGTACGCCGCGGCGACCCGGCACGATTCGCGGACCATCCTCGACCAGGTCGGCGCAGAGAAACTGCTCGGCAAGGGCGACATGCTGTTCATGCCGCCCGGCAGCGGCCGCATGCTTCGCCTCCACGGCGCTTTCGTGACGGAGCAGGAAACGGCGGCGTTGGTCCGCTGGCTCAAGCGGCAGGGCCAGCCCAACCTCGATCCGGCCGTGCTCGAGCCGCCGCCCGAGGATCGCTCGGCGGCCGGCGGAGAGAACGGCGGCGACGATGTGCTCTACGACGAGGCGGCGCGGCTGGTTGTCGCGGAACGAATGGGCTCGGCGAGTTTCCTCCAGCGCCGGATGAGAGTGGGCTTCTCCCGCGCTTCGCGCCTTGTGGATCTGATGGAGCAGGATGGCATCCTGGGTCCCGCCCAGGGCAGCAAACCGCGGGAAGTCCTCGTGCCGCCGGACTACTTCGAAGAGGTCGACCAGTCACAGATCGCCTTCCAGTAGCGTGGGCGGACGATGTCCGCGCGGCCGAGATTCGAGAGGATCGCCTTCTTCGGCACGCCGGAGTTCGCGGTGCCGTCGCTCGCCGCTCTGGACGCGGCCGGCCGGCGCCCGATCGTCGTCGTCAGCCAGCCGGCGCGACGGGCGGGCCGGGGAGGCCGGGTCGTCGAGCCGCCCGTGGCTCGCTGGGCGCAGGCGCACGGCGTCGACCTGCTGCAGCCGACGCGGGTGCGGGACGACGGGTTTCTCGGTCGACTCCGCGCCCAGGAGCTCGACCTCGCGGTGGTCGCCGCCTACGGCAGGATCTTCCCTCGTAGCCTGCTCGAGCTGCCGTCCCGGGGGTGCCTGAACGTTCACGCATCCCTGCTGCCGGCCTGGCGCGGCGCCTCGCCGATCCAGGCCGCGATCGCCAACGGCGAGGCGGTAACGGGCGTGACGACGATGGTGATGGAGGAGGGTCTCGACACGGGACCGATTCTGCTGCGCGAAGAGGTCGCGATCGGTCCGCTTGAGACAGCCGGCGAGCTGGCGCCGCGGCTTGCCGAAGTCGGCGCCCGGCTTCTCGTTCGTACACTGGACGGTCTGGAAGCCGGCGATATCGAACCGCGGACGCAGTGCGAGGCGGCTGCGAGCTATGCGCCGATGCTCCGTCCGGAGGACGGCGTTGTGGACTGGGACCGGGAAGCCAGCGACATCGTCTGCCGCGTGCGTGCCTACGAGCCGTGGCCGGGCTCCCGGACGTGGCTGCGGGGCGAGGCGATACGGATCGTCGCGGCGCGGCCCGTGACCTCGTTTGCAGGGCCGGACCGGGGCGACGGTCGGGATCGGCCGGGTGCGTTCCTGGGCTGTCGCCGGATCGAGGGCATCGGCCGGGCGGCGGTGGTCCGCTGTGGCGGTTCGTCGGCGTTGGCGCTCGACCGAGTGCAACGCCCGGGCCGTCGCCCGGTCAGTGGCATCGACCTGGCGAACGGCCTGCGTCTTGCGGTCGGCGACTGCTTCGGGGTGCGGGCATGACCCGTCGACGGCCGATTCGAAACCTGGGCTCCGGTCCGGGCTGGCGCCGCCGACGGACCGAGGCTCCGCTCACGGCCCACGCCAAGGTCAGGGAGTCGGCCGCCTTCGTTATCGAGCGCACGCTCGAGTCCAGGGCGCCGGCTTCGACCTTCCTGGACGGAGCGCTCGAGCGTTGCGATCCAAGGGACCACGGGTTGTTGCGGGAACTCGTGCTGGGAACCCTGCGCTGGTTGCGCTTCATCGACCACGTGCTGGTGTCCGCGTCCGGACGGCCGCTTTCCCGGATCCAGCGTGCCCTGCTCGCGCCGCTGCGGATCGCCGTGTACCAGCTCTTCTTCCTGGACCGTGTGCCCGCTCACGCGGCGGTCAACGAGGCGGTGGAGCAGGCGGCGGGCCGCACACATGCCGGCGGCGCCAGCTTCGTCAACGGCGTGCTGCGACGGATTGCCCGTTCGCCGCGCCGTGACGCCTGGCCCGTCGAAGAGAGCGATCCGGCTGTCCGGCTCGGCATCCTGCACTCGCACCCGGATCTGCTGGTCGAGCGCTGGCTTCGCACGTATGGCGAGAAGCGGACCATCGCCATCCTGACCGCGAACAACCGTCCGAAGCCGCTGCATCTTCTCGCGTTCCGGGAGCGGGGAGGCCGCGCTCCGTTGGCGGAGCTGTTGATCGACGATGACGTGGGCGTCGAGCCGTCCGTGCTTGCGCCGCATTGCCTCACTGTCCAGTGGGGCAACCCGCTGTTCTCGGAGGCCTACCGGCGTGGCGCCTTCTACGTTCAGGACGAAGCGAGTCAGTTGGCGGCGATCGTGCCCCCACCCGCGCCCCGGGAGCGTGTGCTCGACATCGCCGCGGCCCCGGGCGGCAAGACGTTCGCGTTGCTCGCGGAGCAGCCGGATGCTCTCTGCGTGGCCAGCGACCTGTCGCTCGGGCGCCTGCACACGATGCGGCGCAATGCCGCTCGCCTGGCCCTGGCGCCGTTGCTCTGCGCCGCGGACGGCGCCGCTCTCCCCTTTCGCGACGGTTTCGATCGAGTCGTGGTCGACCTTCCGTGCAGCGGCACGGGTACCCTGCGCAAGCACCCGGAACTCAAATGGCGCATCAGCGCGGCGGAGATCGAGCGGCTGGCGAAGCAGGCCGGCTCGCTGGTCCGTGGCGCGGCTGATTGCGTGCGGCCGGGCGGCTTGCTCGTCGTCGTCACCTGCTCGATCGAGCCGGAGGAGAACGAGGATGTCGTCTTGGCTTTCCTGGAATCGCGAGCCGACTTCGACCTCCGGGATCTGAGCTCCGATCTGCGCCGGCCCGCGGCCGACCACGTCGAAGCGCCGGGCCTGTGGCGACTGCTTCCGGCCGAGGGTCACGACGGCTTCACGGTCCAGGCGCTTCAGCGCGCGGCCGGCTGAAGCCGTCGCTCGGGCGGGCGCAGGCTTGGGGCAAGTTCGTCCGCGACCACTGCCACTAGCCGGAAGTGTAGGCCAACATTGACAATACGGGTTCTTCTGCCATAGATTCTCAGGGCTTCGTGGGCTCCACGAGCAAAACCGCTGAGCATACCCGAAGATGACATCGAACACCAGAAGCCACGCGTCGGAGACGCCTGCCGGGGACGCTGCGTCAGCCTGGCTTCCGGTTTCGCGTCAGCAACTGCGGTGTAGCTCATAACCGACCTTTAAGGAGTACGTTCGATGGCCGGAAAGGCAGACATCGTAGACGCCGTTGCCGATGGCGCGGGTCTCAGCAAGAAGCAGGCGGCGGATGCCGTCCAGTCCCTGATTGACAGCATCTCGAGCCATCTGCAGAACGGCGACCGCGTGCAGCTTCCGGGCCTCGGGAGCTTCTCCGTGTCGCACCGCGGCGCCCGGGCCGGCCGGAACCCGAAGACGGGCGAGGCGCTCATGATCGCGGCCAGCAACGGCGTTCGGTTCAAGGTCAGCCGTCCGCTGAAGGACGCCCTCAACTAGGCACTTGTGTTCGTCTTGGCGGCCCAGTGGCCGCCTGGGCGAAGCACAGATGCGAGACCCGTGCGGCCGCGGCCGCACGGGCACTAGCGGCCGTCCAGCCTCTACCTCCCGGCTGCTCTAGCGCACCAGGGGGTAGAGGCCTGCCAGCCTCGCCGGTTTGACGCCGGCGGCGAACAGCGACCAGATCAGCCAGTTCGTCGCCACGGTACGGACGACGCCTCGCTCGGCGAAGCGTCGGGAGGAAGTGGTCGCGCGCTGTTCCACGACCGAGATCGGTCCCTGGCGGCGAAGGCGACCGATGAAGTCGAGATCCTCGAGGATCGGCAGGTCGGAGAAGCCGCCGCAGGCGGCGTAGGCGGCTGTCGTAGCGAACTGGGCCTGATCGCCGAGCGGAGTGTGCAGCCAGCGGGTCCGGATGTCGACCAGGACCCGGCCGCATCGGAGCAGCGGCGGCGCTGCTTCGAAGTCGATCAGGAAGCCCCCGCCTGCAGCGCCGGAGTCCACCGCGCGCTCTATCCCGGGCCGTGCTGCCGGCGGCAGCCGCGTGTCGGCGTGGAGGAAGAGCAGCACGTCGGCCCCGGCCTGCATTGCCAGGCTGGCGCCCGTTCGGAGCTGGAGTCCCCGGCCCGCCCGCGGCACGGTTTCGACCCGGGCGCCCGCGCCGGAGGCCAGCTCGGCGGTGCGGTCCCTGCTGCCGCCGTCGACGACGATGAGCTCGTCGCAGTGGGCCTGGGCGGCGGCGATGGCGGTCTGCACCCGCGCCGCCTCCTCGAGCACCGGCATGACGATGACCAGGTGCATCGCGACCCTCAGGACGGCGAGCGATCCGGGTGGCGCGTGGCGGTGGTCAGGCGCATTCGGGCTGCTAGGTTAGCGAGCGGGGATGGGCGCCGAAACCTTCAGTCACCTCGATCGCCGCGGGCGGGCTGCCATGGTCGACGTTTCCGCCAAGGAGGTGACGCGGCGCGTGGCCGAGGCGTCCTGCCGCGTTCTGCTCTCGGGGCAGACGGTCGAGCGGCTGGAGAGCTTGCCCAAGGGTGACGCCGTGATGGTGGCCCGGATCGCCGGCGTTCAGGCCGCGAAGAACACGGCGACCTGGGTTCCCCTGGCCCATCCTCTGCCGCTCGACCAGGTCGAGGTGGAGATCGAGCCGGTGGAGGGCGGCGTCGGGATCCGTAGCCGCGTCGTGGCCACGGCTCGCACCGGCGCCGAGATGGAAGCGCTGACGGCCTGCGCCGCGGCGGCTCTCGCCCTCTACGACATGGTCAAGTCGGTCGAGCGCGGCGCGGTGGTCACGGATCTGTTGCTCGAAGCGAAGAGCGGCGGCCGAAGCGGCGACTACCGCCGCGGCTCAGGCTCCTGACGTCACGCCGATCATGCCGATCCGGTCCGGCCTCGACCGCCTGCTGAACGACGCCGGCCGCATCAGGGGCCGTCGCTATGCGTTGCTGTGCCACCAGGCGTCGCTCAGCCGGAGCGGCGTCCACGCCCACGTGGCGCTGGACGCGGTGCAGCCGGCGGTCACGCTGCTGGGGCCGGAGCACGGCTTCTACGGTGTCGAACAGGACATGGTGGCGTCCGTGGACGAACGCGACACGTGGACCGGCCGTCCGGTCGTCTCCCTGTACGGCGGCGACGCCGGCAGCCTCCAGCCGCGGCCGCGCGTCTTCGACGGCTGCGACCTGGTTGTGATCGACCTGCAGGACGTCGGCGCGCGCTACTACACGTTCGCAGCCACCGCGGTATGGACGGCCGAGGCGGCACTCCGGGCCGGCTGCGAGGTCTGGGTGCTCGATCGGCCCAATCCGCTGGGTGGCCTCGAGGTGGAGGGCAACCTCCTGGATCTCGACTTCGCGTCCTTCGTCGGCGCCTTCAGGATGCCGCAACGGCACGGTCTGACGATGGCGGAGATCCTCCTGCTGGAAGGCCGCCGGCGCGGCTGGGACAGCGGTGCGCTGACGGTGTTCGAAGTCGAGGGCTGGCGCCGGCGGCAGACCTGGCGGGAGGTCGGGTGGCCGTGGACGGCGCCGTCGCCCAACATGCCGGCGCCGGAGACGGCGCATCTCTACCCGGGCCTGTGCCTGTTCGAGGCGACGACGGTCTCGGAGGGGCGGGGCACGACGAGGCCGTTTCAACTCCTTGGCGTTCCCGGCGCCGACGCGCCCGCGCTCGCCGGCCGTTGCAGGGAGCGGCTGGCGGCCGCCGGGGTTGGCGGCGTGTCCGTCGTGCCCGCGATGTTCAGGCCGCAGTTCCAGAAGCACGCCGGCTCCGTCTGCGCCGGAGTCGAGCTACGGCTCGAGGACGCCGGCCTGCTGCGGCCGGTGCGGCTGGGCTTCGAGCTGCTCCTGGCCTTTCGCGACGTTCTCGGGACGGACTTCGGCTGGCGGAGCGAGCCGTACGAGTTCGTCGCCGACACGCCGGCGATCGACCTCCTTGCGGGCACGGATCGCTTCCGGACCGGTCTCGATGCCGGGGACGCGGTGGAACGCTGGTACGCCACCTGGGAGGACGATCAACGGGACTTCCGGGCCGAGCGCGATCCGGTCTTGCTGTACTCCTGAAGCGCTGCAACAATCCGCCCCCATGCACCGGGTTCTGATCGCCGACTCGCTGGCGCCGGCCGGCGTCGAAGTCCTGCGCCAGAACGCGGAGGTCGATGAACTGCGGGACGCCGACCGGCCGCGCCTGGCCGAGTTGATCGCGGACTACGACGCCGTCATCGTGCGCAGCGGAACGCAGATCACGCGCGAGGTGCTGGAGGGCGGCGATCGCCTCAAGGTTGTCGGCCGCGCCGGGGTCGGTGTCGACAACATCGACATCGCCGCCGCGACACAGCGGGGCGTGCTGGTGATCAACGCGCCGACCGCGAACTCGCTTTCGGCCACCGAGCACACGTTCGCCCTGCTGCTGGCGCTGGCGCGACGGATTCCGTCCGCCGACGCGTCGCTCAAGGCGGAGCGCTGGGAACGCAAGAGTCACGTCGGCAGCGAGCTCCACGGCAAGACGCTGGGGATCATCGGGTTCGGCCAGATCGGCCAGCGGGTCGCCCGGCGGGCGCGCGCGTTCGAGATGGAGGTGCTGGCCTACGATCCGTATCTGCAGGCCGAAGTCGCCAAGCGCCTGGATGTCGAGCCGATGTCGCTCGACGGCCTTCTGGCGGGCTCAGACTTCATCACGTTCCACACGCCGCTCACCGATCAGACGCGGAACATGCTGAACCGGCGGAGCATCGCCTCGATGAAGGACGGAGCGGCGGTCATCAACGTCGGCCGGGGCGGCGTCGTCGACGCGGAGGCGCTGCTCGAAGCGCTCGACTCGGGAAAGCTGGCTGGCGCCGGCCTCGACGTGTTCCCGGAGGAGCCGCCGACGGACTACCGGCTGGCCGCTCACCCTCGCGTGGTGGCGACGCCCCACATCGGGGCCCAGACCTCGGAGGCGCAGGAGCGAATCGCCACCGAGACCGCTCGCATGGTGCTTGCCGCGCTCGGCGGCTCGCTCGCGGTGTCGGCGGTGAATCTGCCTTTCCGTTCCTCGGGTTCTCGCGGAGAACCCTTCCTGCGCCTGGGCGAGCAGCTCGGCCGGCTGGCCGCGGTCGCTCTCGGCGGCAGTCTGCGGAGGGTCCAGGTCGATCTCTGGGGCATCGACAGCGAACTGCGGAAGTCGGTCGCGGTGGCGGCGCTCAAGGGCGCCCTGGTCCCGTCCTGCGGCGAGGGAGTGAACTACGTCAACGCCGAGCGGATGGCCGCCGACCGCCGGGTCGAGCTCGTGCAGGCCACGCACAGCGACCGGGCCGCCTACGCCCACCTGGTGCGGGTGCGGGCGGTCGGCGCCGAGCCGGCCGCCGGAGCGTGGACAGCCGACGGCGTGGCCGAGGTCGCGGGCACGACCTTCCGCCACGGCGAGATCCACGGCGATCTGCGGGTCGTGTCCTTCGGCGGGTTCCGGATGGAGTTCAAGCCGCAAGGTCTGCTGCTCGTCGTCCGCAACCTGGACGTGCCCGGATTCGTCGGTCGCCTCGGCACGTTGCTTGGGAACGGCGGCATCAACATCGCCGACATCCACCTGGCCCGCGAGCCCGGGGGGCACGCCCTAGCCGTGCTGCGCCTCGATCAGCCGCCTGACGAGGAGTGTCTGGCGGCGCTCCTGGCTCTGGAGGAGTCGATCTCGGTCGACCTGTTCGACCTCTCCTGAGCTCGAGCGTTCGCGAAAGCTCGCGTCAGGCGTCGTCCTCGAAGTAGCGTGCGATCGCTCCGCGCCCCGCGAGTTCGTTGGCGGCGTAGCGGGTCGCGGTCTTGGGGTCGGTCCACCTGCCGGCCTGCATGAGTTCGGCAGTGGAGGCGCCGGCGGCGACCAGAGACTGGGCGCTGCCGACCCGTAGAGAGTGGCCGCTCATCCTGCCCTCGATGCCGGCGGCCCTGGCCCTGCGCTGGATGACGGATCGCACGGCGGACGTACTCAAGGCGGAGTCGCCGGCTCTGTTCCGGAGCACGGGACGAAACAGCGGTCCGTCCTCGATTCCGGAGACTCTCAGCCACGCGGCGACGGCCTGCATCGTCTCGCGGCAGACGTAGAGGCTGGAGCCCTCGCCTTCCTGGTCCGTCTTGCTTCGTGGCAGCGCGAGGACGCCGCTTCCCTTCTCGCCCGAGCCGAGGTCCTCCACCTGAACGGCGGTCAGTTCGCTGATCCTCAGGAGGCCGTCGCTGCCGAGCAGCAGCAGGGCGGCGTCACGCAGACCAAGGGCGTTGCCCTCCTCAGCCGCGAGCCTGGCTGCCGCGACGGCGTCCTCCCGCTTCAGCCCGTCCACCTGGCCCCGGCTCCGAGCGGCGTGCTCGCGCTTGAGCCTCCTGAGTGTTCGCCGGGTGACGGGGCCGCGGGGGTCCCTCGCGCCCGCCGCACCGGCGGCGGCGCCGATTGCGGAGGCCAGGATCGAGAGCGACGCGGGGGCGAGGCCACGCTCCGCTTCAGCCGTGAGGAAGGCGGCGACCGTGTCGTCGTCCGCGGCGCGGCCCTTGAGGAACGCGGCGAAGCGCTCGACCGCCCGGCCGTAGGCCTTGTGGGTGTTCGGTGAGTAGGAGTCCGAGAACGCCGCCGGCCGGATCGTGCCCGGGGGTGCCGGGTCCCGGCGGATGGTTGGGGAGCGTCCCGGAGGCGCCCCGGGTGGAGGCATGGAAGAGGAAGGGGACTGTGATCGTCTTCATCGAACGGCACGGCTTGGCGAGATACCGGGGAGCGCGAGCCCGCGAAGCGGGAACGTCTTGGTGCTGGAACTCGAGGGCGCCAATCCGCTCGTGCCGCTCGTGTCTCGGCCGCTCGAGATCGACGCCAGCGTGGAGCTGGACTTCCGGACTTCCGACTCGGACGGACTGGTCATCGACGGCGAGATAAGGCATGACTGCATGCCGGCCTTCGAGCTCTACATCGATGGAACGGCGGCGTACACTTGGGCGCCGTCCGCTACTACGCTTGGGAGTGCAAGCCGGATCGCGGCGTGTCTGTTTACCCCCGAGAACGAACGAGGACGCTTCCAGTGCACCGAAAACTCACAAGGAGGGTTCACATGTCGCGGACGCTAGGGAGGTTGCGAGTGTGGGAGTCGTGGACTGGTCGGAGGGCGACGGCCCGAGCGCTGACGCGTGGAGTCGCGACGGTAGCGCTGTTGGCGTTCGTTGCGCCTTCTCCGAGCGGCGGTGTCGCCAGCGATTGGGTGCTCCGGGCGCTCCTTTCCGAGGATGCGGCGACCGTGGAGACGGCGCTGCAGGAGCTGGGGAGTACGTTCTACGGGGCGTTCGTTGGCTTGGAATCCGCCGACTCAGTCGGCGCCTGGTTTCGGGAGGACGTGGATCTTGCGGTGTGGTTTGGCGAGGTTCTGGCGAAGGGACGCCCCGAAGCGCGGGACGCGGCTAGCCAATTCTTCATTGCTTGGATGTCGCTCTATCCCCCGCAGTGGATTGAGTTCGCGGCGGAGAATCACAGGTCCGCGAAGGAAGTCTACGAGGGCTTGTACGGCGACGACGGAGGCGACGAGGGAGACTGGGTGCCGACGATGAGAGGTCTGCGCAGCAGGGAGGATTCCCTCGGGCTGTTGGCCGAGTTGCCGGAAAGCGTGGCGGACGACGAGGTCCGGCGTCTCGCGCTCGTGTTCGCGGGCCAGATGAGGCGGTTCCAGGCGGCTCTCCCTAGCCTGGTGGAGGAAGAGTACGACCGAAGGCAGCGGTCCGGGACGATCGGCTCGCGCCCGCCTTTCGGCTCTGGTGAAGTGCTTGAGATACTCCTCCAGGGCCTCGCCTACTTGCAGGAGCAGTGGGGTACGGAAGAGACGCGCAAAGCCGCCTGGGCGACGTTGATGAAGGACCGGGCGGCCAAGGGTCTTCCTGCCGAGGTGGTCGGGGTCGAAGCGCCCTGGAATCTGTTCCCTATGGGCATAGCGCATGAACTGGAGGAGGATGCCTATCCGCTCGAAGGCCGGGCGCTTGCTTCCGGGCTTCGGCGCGTGGCCCTTGCGCTGACTGCGGAACCACGGACTGAGCTTCGGCACGACGACCGCCTGGAGGCTGCCGTGTCGCTCCTGGCGAACGAACGGCCCCTGGCCGAGGAGGCCGGGAGGCGGATCTTCGATCTCTACTGCGGGTCGCCCGACGGCGACTGTTTCGAGAAGCTGAATCTGCTGTACACAGGGCCTGACGATCCGTCCTTGCGCTCGATCGAGGCCGATGTCGGCAAGCGCGTGATCGAATCGCTCTCCGGCCTGGTGAAGGAGAAGGAGCGCCAGTGCGGGGTCCTGGCGGAGTTTGAAGCGGAGACTTCAGCGGCCGTGGACGACTCGTCCGATCCGGGGCTACCGGCGCGGGAGCGGATCGGGTCGATCGGCGAAGAGTTGCAGGAGGTGCTTGCCCTCGTCGAACGGCTGGACACCGTCCCTCGCCCGGTCCTCGATGGCGTGTTCGAGTTCTGGTCGACGGAGCGATTCCCGGAGGCGCGCCGGATTCTCGAGGAGAACGACTGGCTGGGGCCGGAGGCCACGGCCGTGTCGTCGGCGCAGAGAGTGGGGCCTGGAGCCGGGCCGGGTCCGAGGCGCCGCATCGGCGTGGCGGAACTCTGCGAAGGGCGCCTCTGAACCTTTGAAGGGGCCCGCGACCTAACGCTCTTGACGGCGCGGGTCGATAGGGCCCACTGAGTACATCCCAGTCGGCTTCGTGACGCCGGCGAGTAGTGGGAGTGCGCCATGGCGCGGAGACTGGCTCTTCTCGGCGGCAACCTGGCCTGGCTGGTCGTGCTGGCCTGGCTGGCGTCGGCGGCCTGGTTCCTGTGCGACGACGCCTTCATCAGCTTTCGCTACGCCCGCAACCTGGTGGAAGGTCAGGGCCTCGTCTTCAATCCCGGAGAACGGGTGGAGGGTTACACCAACTTCCTGTGGGTGCTCGAGCTGGCGGTTCTCTGGAAGGCCTTCGGGCTGCGCCCGGAGAGTGTCGCGCCGTGGCTGTCGGTCGCCTGCACGATCGGCACGCTCGGGGCGGTCGTCTGGTGGGCGGCAGTGCTGCCCGGCCTCCGGCGGCGCGGGCTGTTGATCTGGATGGCGCTGGGTCTCTTGTGCACCAGCGCCACGTTCGCGGTGTGGACCTCGGGCGGAGGCCTGGAGACGCGGCAGTTCACGTTCTTCGTCGTGTTGGCGGTCGTGTGCCTGAGCGTTCACGCCGACAGTCGCCGGGGGCTGCTGGCTGCTTCGCTGAGCCTTGCGGCGGCCGCGTACACGCGACCGGAGGGCCTGTTGATCGCGGCGTGCTGCTTCGGCTGGTTCGTGGCACAGCGGATTGTTGCCGCCAGGCGGTTGCGCGTCGACGTCCGGGAGCTGGTTTGGCTGGCGGCGCCGTTCGTTGCCCTCGTCGCGGCGCAGTTCCTGTTCCGCTACGGCTACTACGGGGAGTGGCTGCCGAACACGTACTACGCCAAACACGTTCGGCCCTGGTACGAGTCGGGCTTCAACTACCTCTGGGCGGCGGCGGTCGAGACCGGGCTCTATCTGCTGATGCCGCTGGCGGTCCTGGCCGTTCGACGAGCCTGGCGTGAGCGCGGCGACCTTCGCCTCGTTCTGCCGCTTGCCTGCATCGTTCCGCACATGGCCTACGTGTTCAGGATCGGCGGGGACTACTTCGAGTACCGGCCCCTGGACTTCTACTGGCCGCTGCTGGCGGTTCCGGCTGCTGCTGGGATCGTTCATCTGGGCTCCGCGGCGTCGGCTCTGTTGCGACGGTCCCAGTCCGCACGATCCGCGCTCTCGGCACCCGGCCCCTGGGCCTGCGCTGTCGTTCTGTTCGTGCCCACTCTCTTCTACTCGGGTGCTCTTCAGGGCCATCTCCTGTTCCAAGGCGTTGCCGCCGGGAGCTACCTGGAGCGGTTTCACCCGGAAGTGGACCAGGAGAACGGAGGCTGGTTGCTCGCGGCGCCCGGAATGCGGGCACTCGCCTCGATCTCCAACGACCTTCGCTGGCGAATGGCGCGGCAACTCGTGGGATTGCGGTTTGCGGAGCACAGGGAGGCCGCGAAGCTCAAACTGGGGGACTGGGCGGACTACGAACGTATGGGGCGGGGGCTCTTTCCGGAGGACGCCCTGACAGCAACGGGCGCCCTGGGCATCCAGTCCTACTACCTTCCGGACCTGAGAGTTGTGGACGGGCATGGCCTTGTGGACGCGGTCGTGGCGCGCAACCCGGTGGTCCGGTCCAACCGCGAGCGACTGATGGCCCATGACCGAAGACCGCCGCCGGGGTATGTCCTGGAGGAGCGCGGCGTGAACATCATGGTGCTTCCGTCGGCGAGCAGCGAGGAGGAGGCTCTGTCGCGGGGCGCGTATGCCTTTCGGGCCGCTCCCGATCTGTGGATGTCGTTCGACGCCGCGGACCACGAGTGGGTCCTTTCCCGCTTCGACCGGACGATGCTGCGCATGCAGGACGAACGCGAGAGCCGTTGGGAGCTCCAGGCAGCAGCGATCATGGGCTACGAGTCGGGGCCGGCCACGGTGCTCTGTGAGCCGGGGCCGACCGCTCTTTGCCTGCAGGATGGCCGCTATCGCGTAACGCTCGACTGGTCCGGGCCAGCCGGCTCTGGCGACGCCGCGCGCGTCGCCGACGCGCGGACTTCGGAGGCCGGCCTGTTCTTCTTCTTCGCGCCGGAGAACCTTGAGGTCCTGGTCAAGGTGCTCGACGGTTGTGAGGTGAACGGCCACTACTGGGTCTCGGCGGCTTCCGCGACGGACATGGGGCTCGATCTTGTCGTGCGCGACGTGCGGAGCGGGGCGGAACGGCGATACACGAAGACAGCCGGCGAGCCGGCCGCCTTCAGGGATACATCCGCGTTTCGCGGGGCTTGCGGCGCGAGGGCGCTGTGATCGCCGTCGCGTTCTTCTCCCGCTTCTCCCGGACGCACCTACGGGCTCAGCCCGCCCCGACAATGAGCGCCTCGATGCCAGCCTCTTGTAGTTTCTGCAGAACGGTCTCCGCCGCCTGTTGGCGTCGGCGGGTGACCTGCACTCGATACCAGCCGTCGCCCTTCTGGATCCTGACTTCGTCGAGACGCAGCTCCTGCCGCAGGCGGCGGGCCAGTGCCACGGCGCTGCTGCGTTCCCGGAACGCGCCGGCCTGGATGGTGAATCCGCTCCGGCGGTCGCGGTTCGGCTTGCTGTCGCGCCAGCCGCGAGCCGGGTAGGAGATCGGCAGTTTCCGCTTCTTCGGGGGCAGCCGCACGACCTTGATGCGTACGTTCGCGAGACCCTGGCCGAACATCTCGAGCTGTCTGGCGGCGGCGACCGAGAGGTCGATGATCCGGCCCTTGATGAAGGGACCGCGGTCGTTGATCGGGACCCGGAGCTTCCTGCCGTTGTCCCGGTTCTTGACCAGCACGACCGTTCCCATCGGCAACTGCTTGTGCGCGGCCGAGATGCGGTTCATGTCGTAGATCTCGCCGCTGGCAGTCGGCCGGCCGTGGAACTTGGCGCCGTACCACGATGCCAGACCCCTCTGGGTGGTTCCGCGGTTCGGCGACTCGAGGCCCCTGGTCGAAGCGCAACCGGCCAGCAGGCCGGTGGCGAGAACAGCGGCGAGCGCGGGCGCGAGCGGAATGCGGGTGCGGTGGGGACGGGATCTCGGCCGGCGCATCGGACTGGCTACACCCTCGGCGCCTCCACCGCCGCGGCCCGGTGCCGCATCAACGCCGGTTCGACGGCCTCGACCAGGAACTCGTCGACCTGCTGGGCGGAACGGCCCGTAAAGGAGTCCGCGTCGACCAGGGACACGAGTTCGTCGCTTCCGAGCCCGAAGGCCGGGTCGCCGGCGATCAGGTCGATCAAGGGATTCGCCTCCCCGGCGGAGACCCGCGCGTACGCCTCGAGACTGTGCCGCCGGATGCGCTCATGCAGTTCCTGCCGGTCGCCGCCGCGCAGCGACGCCTCCATCAGGAAGGTCTCCGTAGCCATGAAGGGGAGTTCGCGCCTCACCCGGGCCGCCGTGGCCGCTTCGTTGACCCGCAGTCCCTGGGCGATGTTCGCGGCCAGGAGCAGCACGGCATCCACGGTCAGGAAGCAGTCGGTCAGCACCAGGCGCCGGTTCGCCGAGTCGTCGAGACTTCGCTCGAGCCACTGCGTGCCGGCGTTGAGCGCCCCGTGCAGTGAGTCGCTCATGACTCGCCGCGACAGGGAGCACATGCGCTCGGCCCGTACCGGGTTGCGCTTGTACGCCATCGCCGAGGAACCGACCTGGTTTTCGTCGAACGGCTCGGAAAGCTCTCCCACGCCCTGCAACAGCCGCAGATCGCTGCCGAACTTGTGGCAGCTTTCCGCTGTTCCGGACAGCGTGTGCAGGACCTGGCTGTCCTGCTTGCGCGGGTAGGTCTGGCCGGTGATCCGCCAGCTCGCCTCGAAGCCGAGAGCCGAGGCGACCCGGGCGTCGAGTTCACGGACCTTGCCGTGGTCGCCGCCGAACAGAGTCAGGAACGAGGCTTGGGTGCCCGTGGTGCCCTTGGCGCCCCGGCAGCGCAGGTGGTCCCGGCGGTTGGCGACTTCCTCGAGGTCGGTCAGAAAGTCCTGGAGCCAGAGGCAGGCGCGTTTTCCCAGCGTCGTCAACTGGGCCGACTGGAAGTGGGTGTAGGCGAGCGCGGTCGTAGCGCGTTCCCTGCGGGCGAAGTCAGCCAGCGCGGCGACCGTGGCCGCCAGTCTTCCCGCGACGAGGTCGAGCGCTTCCCGAACGATCAGGGCGTCGGTGTTGTCCGTGATGAACGCCGACGTCGCGCCCAGGTGCAGAATGCTGCCCGCGTCGCCGCTGACCTCGGCGAAGTGCCGCAGGTGGGCCACCACGTCGTGGCGCGTTTCACGTTCCAGCGCCGCTACCCGCTCCAGGTCGAGATCGTCCGCATGTTCGCGCAACGCGTCGAGCTGCCGCTCGCTGATCGGCAGCCCCAGGACCGCCTGGTTCTCGGCCAGACAGATCCAGAGCCGCCGCCAGCTTCTGAACCGGTGCCGGGCCGAAAACAACCGCGCCATCTCCGCGCTCGCGTAGCGCTCATGGAGCGGATTCTGCGGCGCCTCCCTGGCTTCGGACATGTCCGCAGTCTACCAGCGTAAGTCGTTGGCTAGCCTGCGCTTACCGTCAATCGGTTCGCACCTCTACGCGCGGTCGAGGAGCCGGAGCATGACGGCCTTCTGGGTGTGCATGCGGTTCTCAGCCTGGTCGAAGACGCGGCTTCGCGGGCCGTCGACGACGGAGGCCGTGACTTCCTCGCCCCGGTGGCAGGGCAGGCAGTGGAGGTAGATCGCGTCGTCGCTGGCCCTGGACATCAGGTCGTCGTCGACGGTGTAGCCGTCGAAGTCGGCAAGGCGCTGCTCTCGTTCCTGCTCCTGGCCCATCGAGGTCCAGACGTCGCTGTAGACGGCGTCCGCGCCGGCGGCGGCGGCCCGCGGGTCGGTTCCGGTTTCGATCCCGGCGCCGGTGCCGGCGGCGAGTTCTCCAGCGAGATCCAGGTACTTGCCGGCGACTTCGTAGCCTGGGGGAGAGGCGATGGAGAAGTCGACGCCCGCGCGTGCGCAGGCGATCATCAGGGAGTGGGCGACGTTGTTGCCGTCGCCGATGTAGGCGATCCGGCGGCCACGCAGGCCGCCGAACTCCTGGCGAACGGTCATCAGGTCGGCGAGCGCCTGGCAGGGGTGCAGCTCGTCGGTCAACCCGTTGATCACGGGCACCGTGGCGTGCTCGGCCATCTCGACGACCGTACGGTGTTCGAAGGTGCGCAGCATGATGAGGTTCACGTAGCGGGACAGGACGCGCGCAGTATCGGCGATCGTCTCCCCGCGGCCGATCTGGAGGTCGCGGCTGGAGAGGAAGATCGGCTGGCCTCCGAGCTGCGCCATGCCCGCTCCGAAACTGACCCGGGTTCGCGTCGACGACTTCTCGAAGTAGAGGCCGATCGACCGGCCCCTGAGGGCGTCGCGGTGGGCTTGCGGTCTGGCGTCGAGTTCCTGGGCCAGTTCGAGGATCGACTCGAGTTGGCCTTCCTCGAGGTCGGCGATCGAGATCAGATGTTCGGGCATGTGAGGCATCTCTCCGTTGAGCCGGACTTCATGGGGCGGGCTACACTGCCTGTCCCGTGGCTTTCTCGGCGCGAATAATACACCACGTTGACGCACGACTATTCACTTCCGCTCCAGGCGCCGAAGGGTGAGCGGCGGGGATGCCAGCCGGCCACCGTGGGTGCTGGTCACTGGCAACGCGAACAAGCGGCGCGAGGCGGAACGGATCGTCGGCCGCCGGTTGGAGACGGTGGCGATCGATCTGCCGGAGATTCAGTCGGGCGACCTGATCGAGGTGCTGCGGTTCAAGGCGGAGGCGGCCTGGCAACGGCTCGAGCGGCCGGTCGTGGTCGAGGAAACCGGCCTCGAACTGGCCTGCATGAACGGTTTCCCGGGGCCGCTGGTCAAGTGGATGCTGGAGGCGGTGGGCGATGAGGGCATCGCGAACGTCGCCATTCGTGCCGGCGACCCCGGGGTCGTGGCCCGATGCGCCCTGATGCTCAGGGATGGCGATCGGGAAGTGATCGCCGAGGGCGCGACGACCGGCCGGCTGGTGCTGCCGCCGCGAGGTGAGGGCGGTTTCGGCTGGGATCCGGTATTCGAGCCTGATGGACTCGAGCGGACCTACGCGGAACTGGGCGATGAGGTCAAGGATCGGATCGGCCACCGGGGGCGTGCCTGGCGCGAGTTTCTCCGGGCTCTCGACTGGCCTGAGAGAAGCTGATCAGGAGCGCTGGGCGTGGCCCGTCAAGGCGGCGTGCACCGCCTCGACCTGGCCGCGAAGCTCAGCCAGGCCTCCGGTGTTCTCGATCACGAAGTCGGCGGCGGCCCGGCGTTGCCCGCTCGTGGCCTGGGCCGCCATGCGGGCCTCCGCCTGGTCGCGGCCGAGTCCCCGTTCGACGGCGCGGTCGAGGCGAAGCTGCTCCGGGGCCTCGACCGTCACCACGGCGTCATAGCGTCCGCGCCCGCCGCCTTCGGCGAGCAGCGGCACCTCGAAGACGACGACGGCCCCGTCGCCGGCGGCCTCGAGAACCTCCAGGTAGCGCTGGCCGACGAGGGGATGAATCGCCTGTTCCAGGCGCTTTCGGCTTGACGGGTCGCCGAACACGAGGCGTCCCAGGGCTTCCTTGTCGACGGAACCGTCCGCCCGCAGCATGTTCGCACCGAAGAGCTCCGCTACCGCGGCGGCGCCGCGCTCACCGGGTCCGTAGAGGTCGGCCACCAGGGCGTCCGCGTCCGTTACGACGCAGCCCAGTTCCGCCAGCATCGCGCCGACCGTCGACTTGCCGCTGGCGATGCCGCCGGTGAGACCCACCTGAAGAGGTGCCATGAGGTGAGTGAGGATACGCGGAGAGCGGCGGTTGACGGACCGGCTTTCGTCTTGACAAGGCCCGTCGCGGACTCTACGATCCCCGTTCCTCTGCGCGGGGAGGTTGCGGTAGGAGTATGTCCGCTCCTGCCGTCAGCCCGTGCGCAACGGAGCGCGCCGGAAGGTACGAACGAATGACAGCGATCACCAAGGCGAGGACGCCCAACCGGACCTACAGCCCCAAGGCGGGGGAGGTGGAGCGCCGGTGGTACGTCGTCGACGCGGCGGGCGTTCCCCTGGGACGACTGGCGACGCGTCTGGCGCGCATCCTCACCGGCAAGGACAAGCCGACCTATGCCCGCCATGTCGACGTCGGCGACTTTGCCGTGGTCGTGAACGCCGAGAAGGCGGTCCTGACGGGCGGCAAGGACGAGAAGAAGATCTACTACCGGCACAGCGGGCAGCCCGGAAAGCTCAAGACGGAGACGGCCGGACGCCTGCGCGGGCGCAGGCCCACCCGGCTGGTCGAGCTGGCGGTCAGGGGCATGCTCCCCAAGAACCGCCTCGGCCGTCGCCAACTGCGGAAGCTCAAGGTCTATGCCGGCGCCGAGCATCCGCACGAGGCGCAACAGCCCGAAGCGATGACGATCACTCGAGAAGGGAGCGCGAGTTGACGGAGACGAGCTATGGAACGGGCCGTCGCAAGACGGCCACCGCGCGGGTGTTCCTGCGCGAAGGCACCGGCGAAATGACCGTCAACGGCGTGGGGATGGACGACTACTTCGGCAGCGAAGTGCTGAAGATGATCATCCGCCAGCCGCTGCAGGTCGTCGAGAAGGAAGGCGAGCTCGACATGTGGGCCACCGTCCGCGGAGGCGGCAGTTCCGGTCAGGCGGGCGCGATCCGTCACGGTCTGTCACGGGCTCTCGTGGAGTTTGAACCGACGTTTCGCGAATCGCTCAAGACGGCCGGGTTCATGACTCGCGACCCGCGGCGCAAGGAACGCAAGAAGTACGGTCAGAAGGGTGCGCGTGCGCGCTTCCAGTTCAGCAAGCGATAGCGGGGGCAGGTTCTTGGCTCAGGTCACGATGAAGGAGATGCTGGAGGCCGGTGTGCACTTCGGCCACCAGACGAGACGCTGGAACCCGAAGATGCGCAGCTACATCTTCGGCCGTCGCAACGGCATCTACATCATCGATCTCCAGCAGACGCTGGAGCGCTTCCGCCAGGCGGCGGACTACGTGGAGCACATGGCCCGCATGGGACGCCGGCTGCTCTTCGTGGGCACCAAGCGCCAGGCGCAGCAGGCGATCGAGGAAGAGGCGCGCCGCTGCGGCCAGTTCTACGTCACCCATCGCTGGCTTGGCGGAACCCTGACCAACTTCGTGACCATCCGCGCCTCCGTGGAGCGTCTCCAGGAGACGGAGAAGAAGCTCGCCGACGAGGACAGTCTGCTGACCAAGAAGGAGATCCTCCGGCTTGAGCGCGAGCGGGACAAGATGGTCCGCAACCTCGACGGGATTCGCGACATGGAGCGGTTGCCGGATGCGCTGTTCGTCGTCGATCCGCGGCGTGAGCACATCGCGATCGCGGAGGCGAACAAGCTGAACATCCCCGTCGTGGCCATCGTCGACACGAACTGCGATCCGGAACTGGTGGACCACGTGATTCCGGGCAACGACGACGCGATCCGGACGATCCGGCTGTTTGCCGGCCGCATTGCGGACTCCTACATCGAGGGCGCCGCGGCCTGGAGCAAGGACGGCGACGGTGCGGAGGGGGTCGAGCCGGTGGAGACTGCCGGCGACGCGGAGGCCGAGGCCGATACGGCGGCGGAGGCTGCCTCCGAGGCCGAGCCCGAGGCTGTGTCCGGGCCTGAGCCTGAGACTGTGTCCGAGCCGGAGGCTGAACCCGAGGCGGTCGAGGCTGCCGGCGACGCGGAGGCGGAGTCCGAGCCGGCGGCCGAATCGGAAGCCGAGCCCGAGGTCGTGGCGGAAGCCGCCGCCGAGGCGGAAGCCGAGGCCGAGTCCGGGGCCGGTGAACCGGCAGCCGAAGACGAGCAGGCCGGCAGCGACGCCGAGGTCAACTGACCGCGGCAGCCGCGCACCCGACAGGTGCGGCGTCGGAGATCAGATGAAGTTCGAGTCCGAGGCAATCACCGCCTCGTAGGGGAGCAGGAAATGAGTGCGACAGTGACAGCCGGCATGGTCAAGGAGCTCCGGGAGCGAACCGGCGCCGGCATGATGGACTGCAAGAAGGCGCTGGTGGAGACCGGCGGCGACCTGGAGGCGTCGATCGACGCCCTGCGGAAGAAGGGGCTGGCATCGGCCGCCAAGAAGGCGGGCCGGACGACCAGCGACGGCCTGGTGAAGTCCTACATTCACGCCGGCGGCAAGATCGGCGTGTTGCTGGAAATCAACTGCGAGACGGACTTCGTCGCGCGGACGGACGATTTCCAGCAACTCGCCCACGACCTCTCGCTCCATGTGGCCGCGAGCCAGCCGCGGTTCATCGGCCGCGACGAAGTGACGGACGACGTGCTCGAGCGGGAGAAGAGGATTCACCGGGAACAGGCCCTGGAGTCCGGAAAGCCCGAGCAGATCGTCGAACGGATCGTCGAGGGCCGGATGTCAAAGTTCTTTGCCGAGAACTGCCTGCTCGAGCAGCCCTTCGTCAAGGACACAGGACGGACGGTCGAGGAGGTGCTGAAGGAGGCGATCGCCAAGCTGGGTGAGAACATGCGGATCTGCCGGTTCGCCAGGTTCCAGCTCGGCGGCGACTCGACCGTAGCGATCGCCTCCGCGCCGGCCGCCGATCCGTCCTGACGCTTCGATGACCGAGCCGGCCTACCGCCGCATTCTCCTCAAGCTGTCGGGCGAAGCCCTGATGGGCGACAAGCCCTTCGGTATCGACGAGACGGTGGTTCGCCGGATCGCCAGTCAGATCCGGGACGTCTTCGAACTCGGAGTCGAGATCGGCATCGTCGTCGGCGGAGGCAACGTGATCCGCGGCCTGGCGGCGAGTCATCGCGGCGTGGAGCGGGCGACCGGTGACTACATGGGCATGCTGGCGACGGTGATCAACAGCCTGGCCATGCAGGATGCGCTGGAGAAGGCTGGCGTCGCCACGCGGGTGCAGACGGCGCTCGAGATGAAGAGCGTCGCCGAACCGTTCATTCGCCGGCGCGCGATCCGGCACCTGGAGAAGGGACGGGTGGTCATCTTCGGCGCCGGCACCGGCAATCCGTACCTCACGACCGACACCGCGGCCGCGCTGCGCGCCAACGAGATCCAGGCCGAGATCCTCCTGAAGGCGACGCAGGTGGACGGCGTCTACAGCGCCGATCCCCGTCGCGATGCCGGAGCGGAGCGCCTGCCGGAGGTGACCTACCAGGAGGTCCTGGAACGCAACCTCGGGATCATGGACGCCGCGGCGATCAGCCTTTGCCGGGAGAACGACCTGCCGATCGCCGTGTTCGACCTGGGGGTTCCCGGCAACATCCGCCGGGTGGTTCTTGGCGAGAAGGTCGGCTCACTCGTCACCTGACCCGCGTTCGACCCGTCCTCTAGAATCCCGGCGGGAGGCTGAGCAGATGCAGGAGTTGTTCTTGGAGATGGAGCTCAAGATGAAGGATGGCGTCGACCACCTTCACGCGGAGCTCAAGACGCTGCGCACCGGCCGCGCCTCCACCGCGATGCTCGAGGGAGTGACGGTGGAGTACTACGGCACGCCGACCCCACTGAACCAGCTCGCCAGCCTGTCGGTCGCCGACGCCACGCTGCTGGTGGCGCAGCCGTTCGACCCGACGCAAATCGCGGCGATCGAACGGGCGATCCTGGTCGCCGACCTGGGCCTGAACCCGTCGAACGACGGCAGGATCGTCCGCATCCCCGTGCCCCCGCTCACGGAGGAACGGCGGCGCGAGATGGTGAAGCGTGCCCACGAAATCGCCGAGCGGTTCCGCAACACGGTTCGAGGCGTCCGTCGCGAGGGCAATGAACGCCTGAAGCAGATGGAGAAGGCGAAGGAGATCTCCCAGGACGACGAGCACCGGGGCGAAAGCGAGATGCAGCGGCTCCACGATCACTACATCGCCCAGGTGAACCTGGCGCTCGCCAACAAGGAGAAGGACATCCTTGAGGTCTGACGAGGCTCCGCCTCGGACCGACGAGCGTGCCGAGTCGGCCGCCTCGGCTGTTCGGACCGAAGGGAAGGGGCCCAACGGCCGCTCGCGCTCTCGGAGTAACGGGTATGTCGGCGCTCGCTTCGGTCGGCTGCGCTGCGGCAGGCCGTCGGTCGCGGCCACGATCTCGGCAGACGCTTGCCTCCAGCCCGCTGGTCCCCTTCCCTTCGGTCCTGGCCGAGGCTGGACACCGTTGCACTCCGAATCGTGACCTGCTGCGCCATCGTTCCGGCCGCGGGCGGCGGCCGGCGATTCGGTGGTGACCGGCCCAAGCAGTTCGTGCCGATCTTGGGCCGACCGCTTCTCGCCTGGACGGTCGAGGGGCTGCTGGCGGCGCCTGAAGTCGAGCGCCTCGTGGTTGCGACGCCGCCGGGACTCAGGAGGGAGACTCGGGCAATGCTGGCGCGGGAGGTCCGGTCTCGGCCGGGGATTGAGATCTCCGCGGTCGAGGGTGGACGCCGCCGCCAGGACTCGGTGAGAGCCGCGCTCGCGGCGGCGCCGGTCGCCCCCGCCGACTGGGTGGCGGTGCATGACGGCGCCCGGCCGTGCCTGGCCGCGGCCGACCTGGCGGAAGTGCTGCGGAGCGCCGCCGGAAGTGAGGCGGGCGCGGTGCTCGGTCGCCCGGTGAGCGACACCCTGAAGAGGGTCAAGATTGGCCGCCTCCACGAGACGGTCGACCGCTCCGGCCTGTTCCGGGCGGAGACGCCGCAGGTGTTTCGGGCCGGGGACCTTCGTGAAGCGCTGGACCGCGCGGAGCGGGAGGACCTGGAGGTCAGCGACGAGAGCAGTCTGTTCGCGCCGGGCTCGGTGGCCGCAGTGGCTGCGTCGCGCCCGAATCCGAAGCTCACCGGCGCTTCGGACCTGCCGGCGATCGAGGCCCTCCTCCGGTCGGAGCGCGAGGCCTCGCCGCCGCTCGAGACGGCCGTGGGGCACGGCTACGACGTCCACCGGCTGAGCGCCGGACGCCCGTTGATCCTGGGCGGGCAGCGCATAGCGCACGAGGTGGGCCTCGACGGCCACAGCGATGCCGATGTCGTGCTCCACGCGATCGGTGACGCCCTGCTCGGCGCCGCCGGCCTGGGCGATCTGGGAGTCCACTTCCCGCCGTCCGATGAGGCCTGGCGCGGCGCGGACAGCTCGGAGCTGTTGGGCCGGATCGTCGCGATGGTCCTGGAACTTGGCTTCGCGGTTCGGAACTGCGACGTGACGCTCATCGCCGAGCGCCCGTCGATGGCGCCGTACCGCTCGGCGATCGAGGAGCATGTCGCGGGGTTGCTTCGTATCGCGCCCGAGCGGATGAACTTCAAGGCGACGACCCACGAAGGGCTCGGCCCGCTGGGCCGGGGCGAGGGCATGGCGGCTCATGCGACCGTGCTGCTCGAGCGCGCGAGGGCCGGTGCGTGAGCGGACCCTCGAACGTGCCTGAAGGTCGCGAGGAAGGTCGGTGGCGGCTGGGATTCCAGCCGGTGCGGGAGATCCTGCGGAGCCAGCCGCATCGAGTCGCCGAGGTGCTCATCTCCCGCTCTGCCGGCGACCGCCGCCGGACGATCGAGGGGCTTTGCGAACGGCATCGGGTGCGGTTCCGGAGCGTCGCGCCCGCCGAACTGCGGGCGCGTCTCCTGGAAGCTGCCCAGGACCAGGCGGCGGCGCGCGGCTTCGCGGCCAGTCTGGTGGATGCGGACCGCGGCGGATCGACGGCGGCCGCGATCGATCCCGGCCTCGTCGTTCTGGTTGAAGACGTCCAGGATCCGCGGAATCTGGGCGCCCTCCTCCGCGTCTGCGAGGGCGTCGGGGTTGGCCGGGTGCTGATCCGCGATCGCGGCGCGGCGCCGCTGTCTCCAGCGGCTGCTGGCGCCGCGGCGGGAGCGGTCGACTGGCTGACCATCGAACGGATCACCAACAGCGCCCGTGAGATCGAACGCCTCAAGAAGGAGGGCTTCTGGGTCTACGGGGCCGACGCCGCCGGCGAACCGCCGTGGACCGTGGACCTGAGCGGTCCGGTCGTCGTCTGCATCGGCGGCGAGTCGCGGGGGCTTCGGCGGCGCACGAAAGGTCTCTGCGACGGCCTTCTCGGTTTGCCGATGCGTGGCCGGGTCGAATCTCTCAACCTGTCGACGGCGGCTGCCGCGCTGCTCTACGAGGCGGTGCGCCAGCGTCTTGTCAGGCCGGAGGGCCTGGCGTAGACTCCGGCGTCGCCGTGGCGCCAAGCGCCTCGTAGCGAGGGCCGGCATAGCTCAGTGGTAGAGCAACTGCCTTGTAAGCAGTAGGTCCTCGGTTCGAATCCGGGTGCCGGCTCCACGGAGGAAGTTGCCGGAGGTGTGGCCGAGCGGTCAAAGGCAACAGACTGTAAATCTGTCGGGCAACGCCCTACGGTGGTTCGAATCCATCCACCTCCACCACTTCCTTCCCTCGCGGGGCGCGCGGGAGTAACTCAGGGGTAGAGTCACAGCCTTCCAAGCTGTTGGTCGCGGGTTCGAATCCCGTCTCCCGCTCCACGCCGCGCGGAGCGCCGGCGTGGAGCGGGAGACGGGATTCGGCGATCGGCGCGCGTCTCGCGCGCAGAGCGCGCGAGGAAGCGCGTCTCGGCCAGCGAATCCCGTCTCCCTCTTGCTGACGCCGTGACACCGCCGGCTCCAGGCGAGTGT
>VXSP01000043.1:165997-199707 GCA_009837885.1 Holophagales bacterium
CGAATCCCGTCTCCCTCTTGCTGACGCCGTGACACCGCCGGCTCCAGGCGAGTGTCGGTGCGCCGGCCTTCTGGCCGGCCGCTCGCAGTAGGGTCTGCTCGTGGTCGGTAGAGAGTGGCATCCCGGCAATGCCGTAGCTCTGGGTGCGCGGGTCTTCCGACCCGCCGCCGCCGAAGGCGGCCAGGGGACGCGCCGGCCGTAGGCCGGCACAATTGCCTACTCCGCGGCCACCACCGCCGTAGCCTCCACTTCGACCAACAACGCCGGGAACACGAGTCCCGTGACCCCCACCCAGGTAGCCGCACGCGGCGGGTCGAGTTGCAGCACCTTGGCTTGGGCCCGGCCGACGGTCTGCACCTTTTCCGGGTCGATGTCCTTGATGAAGACGGTCGTCTTGACGATGTCCTCGGCGCTGGCCCCGGCCTGCTCCACGCGCTTGACGAGGTTGGAGAAGGCGATCTCCGCCTGCTCGGCGAGAGTGGCCGCGGGCGCGTCCGCGCCGTCGGCCATGCCGACCTGGCCGGAGATGCGGATGGTGGTGACGCCGTTGGCGGTCGTCCTGGCGATGTGGGAGAAGCCCTGCTGCGAGCCGAGGAATTCCGTCTTCAATTCTTCTGCCTCCGCGCTACCGGTCGCTAGCAGGAGCAGGCCGAGGGAGAAGGCGATGGGCTGTAGTTGGCTCTTCATTTCGGGCTCCTGGAGTCGTGCCGGCTTTGGTCAGTTTTGGAAGTAGCGGTCGAGTGTAGGCGTGCGTACGATAGCGCGCTGGTACGCTGCCGCCGGAGGTTCGGCTCATGAAGCGTGGTCTTTCGGTTCCCAGCCTGGTGGCGCTGTCCGCCTCGGTCATCATGTTCCTGCCTGCACCCGGACAGGGCAGCGAGGCCCAGTGGGTCACCTACCCGGGCGGCGCCGGTCCCGGCGCCGGCCACAAGGTCGTCCTGATCGCCGGCGACGAGGAGTACCGCTCCGAGGAAGCGATGCCGATGCTGGGCAAGCTGCTCTCGGTTCGGCATGGGTTCGAGTGCACGGTCCTGTTCTCGATCGACCCCGAGACCGGGGCGATCGATCCTGAGGAGCAGACGAACATTCCGGGTCTCGAAGCGCTCGCCGACGCCGACCTGATGGTGATCGCCACCCGGTTCAGGGAGCTGCCCGACGAGCAGATGAAGCACATCGTCGACTACGTCGAATCGGGGCGGCCGATCGTGGGGCTTCGCACCGCGACCCACGCCTTCTCCTACCAGCGCAATCCGGACAGCCCGTACGCGCACTGGCACTTCCGCAGCGAGTCCTGGCCGGGCGGTTTCGGCCAGCAGGTGCTGGGCGACACCTGGATCAACCATCACGGCCGTCACGGTCAGGAAAGCACGCGCGGCGTCGTCGCTCCGGGCGCGGCCGGCCATCCGATTCTCCGCGGCGTCGACGACGTCTGGGGCCCGACCGACGTCTACGGCCTCAGGAACCTGGGAGATGACGCGAACGTGCTGCTTCTAGGCGCCGTCCTCGCCGGCATGTCATCAGACGATCCGCCAGTCGAAGGGCCGAAGAACGACCCGATGGTTCCGATCGCCTGGACTCGTTCCTACACCGGCGCCGGCGGCATGGCGGCGCGCGTCTTCACGACGACGATGGGCGCTTCCACGGACTTCGAGAGCGAGGGACTCCGCCGCCTGCTCGTGAACGCCGTGTACTGGGGTCTCGGCATGGAGGACCGGATTCCGGAGCGGAGCGACGCCCGGGTCGTGGGCGCCTACGACCCGACGATGTACGGCTTCGGCAGCCACGCCGCCGGCGTCATGCCGTCGGTCCACGCGCTGCCGTAGCGCGCAACCGATCCGACGAGGTACAAGCACGATGGAGATGGAGACCTTCGATCTGGAGCGGCAGCAGTCGCTTTGGGAGCATCGCGTCGACATCAACCTGAGCGAGAGCGGCGTCGAGCCGCTGACGCTGGCTGGGCTCGCGGCGCTGGGGCTCGATCTGGACGCACTGCACTCGGTGCCGCTCGAGTACATCCAGTCGAACGGCACGCCGGAGCTGCGCTCGCAACTCGCCGGGCACTACGCGGGGGCGACGATCGAGAATCTGCTGGTGACGACCGGCTCGGCCGAGGCGAACTACGTGGCCGTGCAGGTCCTGGTCGGTCGGGCCGACGAAGTGGTCGCGATCGTGCCGAACTACCTGCAGGTGGGTCTGGCGGCCCGTGGTCTCGGGGCGGTGGTGCGAGACATACCCCTCCTCCCCGGCGCCGACGAGTCGACCTGGTCGCTCGACTGGGACGCGTTCGAGGACGCGGTCGGCGAGCGGACGAAGCTGATCTACCTGAGCCATCCGAACAACCCGACCGGCCACGTGTTCACGCCGTCGGAACTCGACCGAATCGCGGCCGCCGCGGAACGGGTCGGTGCCTGGGTGCTTTCGGACGAGGTCTACCGCGGCGCCGTCCACGACCTTCTGCCCGGGGAGGAGACTCCCGGCATGTGGGGGCGGGGCGAGCGCGTCGTCGCGGTTTCGAGCCTGTCCAAGGCCTACGGTCTGCCGGGCGCCCGCCTGGGCTGGATGGTCGGTCCGCCCGAGTTCGTCGAGCGCTGCTGGTCGAGGCGGGACTTCACGACGATCGCCCCCGCGGCGCTCTCCGACCCGATCGCCCGCTTCGCTACCGAGCCGTCGAACCAGGAACGGCTGTTCGAGCGCGCGCGGCGGATGATGCGAACGAACCGGGCAACCTTCCGCGACTGGACCGGTCGGCAGAACGGCGTACTCACCTACCGCGAGCCGCGGGCCGGCGCCTACGGCTTCGTGCCGCTGCTGGAGAACGGCCGTCCGGCGGACTGCGCCGCCTTCGCCGAGCGGCTCCGGCGGAACCGCAGCGTCCTGCTGGTCGCGGGCCGCTGGGCCGGCATGCCGGGCTACCTGCGCTTCGGTCTGGGTGTCGAGCCCGGGGCCTTCGCGGAGGGCCTGCACCGCGTCGAACTGGAGCTTCGCGACGCAGGCTAGAGTCACTTCGTGAGCAGCACACGGCTTCGGCGCGCCGTCCACTTCGTTCCGGGCGGCAACGAGCGCATGCTGGCCAAGTCGCTGGGTCTCGAGGCTGACACGCTGATCCTCGATCTCGAGGACGCGGTGACGCCGGATCGCAAGCAGGAGGTTCGCCGCGAAGTAGCCGGCTGGCTCGAGGCGACGGACTTCGGCGGCAAGGAGCGGGCCGTACGGATCAACGACCTGATGACGCCCTGGGGCCGGGAGGACGTCGAGGTCACGATGGAGCACCCGCCCGACGCCTACGTCGTGCCCAAGGTCAGCGGCGTCGACGACGTGCTGCGGGTCGATCGGCTGGTCGCCCAGCTTGAGATGGCCCACGGCCACGACCTGGGCGGCATCGCGCTGATCCTGATCGCCACCGAGACGGCCGGCGGAGCCTTGAACCTCGCCCACCTGACCGCCACCAACCGCGTCTCGGCGCTGACCTGGGGCGCCGAGGACCTTTCCGTCTCGATCGGAGCGAGCCGGCGCCGGGACGAGCGAGGCGAGTACCTGGACGTCTTCCGTTACTGCCGGTCGATGACCCTGCTGGCCGCCCGTGCCGGCGGCGCCCAGCCGATCGACAGCGTGTTCACCGACATCGGCGACCTGGACGCCCTGCGACTCGACTGCCAGCGAGCGGCCTGGATGGGCTTCGAGGGCAAGATGACGATCCACCCGAACCAGATCCCGATCGTCAACGACGTGTTCACGCCAAGTGCCGAGGAAGTCGCCTCCGCCGCTGCCCTGGTTGCCGCTTTCGAAGAGAACCAGGCCCAAGGCCGCATGGCCTTCCGGTACGAAGGCCAGATGGTCGACGCCCCTCACCTGCACCGCGCGGAGCGGCTGCTAGACCGCGCCCGCCAGGCCGGCGTGATCGAGTAGGCCGCGGCGCGGGGGCACTACCGCGGCTGGCAGCCTTCCGCGAAAGCCGTACCGTCAGTGACGGCCCCTGCCGGCATGCCCGGCTCGTTTCGGTACTCCCTGGTCGTCCCGGTAACGGTATCGGTCGCACGGATCGCGTAGCCCAGATCGGTGGTGGAGGCTGCGTACACCCAGACTTGTCCGTTCACGGAACAGCCGTCGAGCACCTTGACGAGAATCTCCCAGTTGTTCGCGTCGAAGAAGGAAAACAGCCCCGAGTTGTCGGTGCCGGCGGGCACCACGAGCCCGGTGCCGCCCGTGCCGTCGGAGCGCCACCAGTCGACGGTGACCGAGTAGCGCGAGTCCTGAAGGCAACGTGTGTGCAGGCCTGCAACGCACGTTCCTGCCGGCGCGGCGGCCTCCACCAGGAACGTCAGCGTGGCCGTCGACTCGTCGCTGCCGTTGCTCGTCCACAAGGTCACCTGGTAGAAGCCCGGCTCCGACCAGGCATGCGGCTGGACCCGGCCCTGTTTCACCCGGCCGTCGCCGAAGTGCCATTGCCGGAACCGGACGGAACCGGTGCTCACGTCCTCGAAACGGACCGATACTCCGGTGAGTGCATGACAGAGGCTCTCGTCGCACTCGGCGTCCACCGAGATCGCAGCCTGAGGCGGGGGCCCGCCTGTGCCACCTCCGCCCGTGCCATCGCCGCCCGTGTCTCCGCCGCCCGTGCCACCTCCGCCCGTGCCTCCGCCACCCGTGTCACCGGCGTCGTCGTCTTCGTCCCCGGGAGGCGGTCCAACCGCGCCACCGCCGCCGTCGTTGTCGCGAATCGCCAGGGTCGTCTGACCTCTGCCGGAGACCCGCGGCGGCATCGAGCCGAAGCGCAGTACGACGGCCTCGCCGTCGTCGTCCGCCACATCGTCCGTGGCAGTGAACGTGAACTCCCGTACCGTCTGACCGCTGCCGAAAGCGACGCTCTCCGGCACCCCCGTGTAGTCGTGCTCTGCGATTCCACCCACGGGAGTGGTAACCAGCGGGATCGTCACCGGACGCTCCGGGTCCGCGCTCAGCCGCACCGTCACCGGCACGCTCTCGCCCTCCACCGCCTCGTATGTCGACGCCCCGAACGAAACGCCGACCTGGGGTTCGTCGTCGTCGAGAATCGTCCCCGTCGCCGTCAGCTCCGGTCCGCCGCCGAGCAGTGACGCCCCGCTCGCGTTGCTGAGCGTCAGCGTGAAGGTCTCCGACTCCGCTTCGTCCACCGCGTCATCGGTGACCGGTACCCGGATCGTCTGCGCGGTCGTCGACAGCGCGGGGAAGCGCAGGGTGCCGGACATCGCCTGGTAGTCCGATCCGGCACCAGCCCCCGCGGGCCCGGAATCGTCCGCGGTCCTGTAGTCGACCGTCACCTCGTCGCTGCTCGCGGCGCTCAACTCGACTTGAAACACCACCGCCAGGTCCGCCGCGGGAGCGCCTTCCGAGACCTCCGCGTCCGCGACGGACAGCGTCGACACGTCTTTCTCGACGATCGTCACCGTCACCGCGCCAGCCGTTACCGAGTTGTAGTCGCCGCCGCTCACTTCGTGGCGGATGGAAACCGGATCGTCCGCAACCGCGTCGGCGTCGTCCGCTGCTCTTACCGTCACCGTCCGGGACGAGTCCCAGTCGTCAGCCGTGAAGCCCAGCACGGGCGGCGACACCGACACGTCCGAAGTCGCCGGGTCGAGCCTGAGCAGCACCTGCACATCGGCCGTCGGTTCCGACTCCAGGACCACCGAGTAACTTCTCTCGTCGGCCTCCGGAACCGGCAGCGCCGACTCCGAGATCGTCACGTCGCGCTCTTCCTCATCGACGATCTCGATCGTCTGCATGGCCACCGTCAGGTTCCGGAACCGCGCGGTGACCTCAATCGTTTCGTCGTCGTCGTCGATGTCGTCGTCCAGCAGCGTCAGAGTCGTCTCGGCCGCGGTCGAACCGGCCGTCAGGACGATCTGGTCCAGATCGGCCTGGTAGTCGATTCCCCTGGTCGCGGTGCCACCGAACTCCAGGTCGACCGTCTCGTCGACCGGCAGCGCGACTCCGCCCGTCTGCACCGCGATCGTCACGCTTCCCGACTCCTCGAGCGCGCTCGAGACGTCGAAGGTCACCGTCAGCGCCGAGACGGCTACCGCCTGCGTGGGCACCTCCGACAAGGTCGTCCCGTCCGCCGCGCAGACGCCGGAAGACGCGCACGCTTGGTCAGGCGCCAGACTGAGGGTGACCGGGCCGGAGCCGTCGGGTGTCAGGACGACGACATAGGCGTTGGCCCGCGCGCCCGCTTCCAGATGCGGGCTCACGCTCGCGACCGTGCCGCCTTCGACGCTCAGCGATGGGCTCGAGGCGCTCAGGTCCACGACGGGCCGGCTGAAGGCCGCGACCACCTGCGGCGCGTCCGTGGGGCCGCCGTGGATGAGCGAGGTGTGTTCGCTGGCCGGGAACTCGGCTGTGAGCGCGGGGGGCTGCGGCGCCAGAGCTTCCGCCGGGGCCACCGCCGCGTTGATCTGGCGGTCGCGCGGGTCCGCGGGCGGTTCCGTCAAACGGATGCCCAGCTTCTCCTGCCCGGTGGCGGGATCGACCAGGGTGACCACTTCATCGTCCGGAATCTCGTACTCTTCGTCACTGGCCCGGCCCCAGCTCACCAGCCAGTCACCGTTGTCGAGCGCGTCCACGTTGCCGGTGATGTTGCCGAGGTGGTCTCGCTCGCCGCGCAGGGAGTGATCGCGCACGAAGACGGCCTCGTGGTTCGTGAGATCCAGCGCGTACTCCACCGCGCGGCTGAAGTCGTACCCCTCGCGGCCCAGTTGCTCGAACGTCCATGGATCGATCGCGCACTCGACGCCGTTGTCGAAGAGGAAGACGTTGCCGTTGGGCAGGAGGCGCGCCATGTGCTGGCCGCAGAATTCGCCCTCCGGATCGTTGATGAAGTCGAGCGGCCGCGGGCCGATAGAGCGTGCCTCCCATTCCGCGTCGCTCAGGTTGCTGCGGCCCATCCGCCAGATGACGTCTCCCTGCGTCGCGCCGGCGCTGACGTCGATTCCCAGCACCTTCGAGCAACCCCGAAGCGAGGCGGCGAGCGTGTCTCCGACCAGGTTGATCCCGTTGATGTGCGCATAGCCTCCATGGGCAGTCCTCATCCTTGGGTCGGTGTCGAGGGTCACGGGGAAGCGGTGCGAAACGCAGTCCTCCACGGCGACGTTGCCCCAGGAGTTCCAGTTGAAGACGGCTGCTCCCCCCGGCGTGACGATCTGGATTGCCGAGTCCAGGACTTCGACGGAGGAGACATCCGTCCCGTCGGGGTAGGGAAGATCGATGCCGCTGAAGTCTCGAGTCGCCGGTTCCCAGGCCATCAGCAGGTAGTTGCCGTCCGCAAGAACCTGGAAGTCGTGAAAGTTGACGGTCTCAAGCGGCGCCACGGTCTTCACACCGTCCTGGACGACTTCGAAGTCCTCGTTCAGGATGGTGTAGGTTCGCTCCTGCTTGAGCCCGTAGCGGTACGCGCCACTGGCGCCGACGCGGTGGAACCGGACGACGGCGAACTCTCCGACTCCCGGGAAAGCGCGGCGCTCGCGCGGCACGCCGTGACGGTCCAGGAGCATCAGGTAACCCAGGCGCGTGAACAGGATCAGATCCTCGAAGGGGTCGGTGTCCGGGAACGTGTGCGTCTCGACTCCGAAGAATGTGTCCGCCAGGCAACGCACGACGTAGGTCGTGGCGGCGCCGCTCGGGTTGGTGACGCGGATCTCCACGTCGCTGTCCTGGGACACCTGCACCGCAACCGTGGATGGCGCGCGGACGGCCTGCACGCCCGCCACCGCCACGCGGACATCTGCCGGCGCTGATACGGTCAGGGTCATCGTGTCGGTCGCACTGCACCCGATGCCGTAGTGGAGGATCTGCGGGTCGAAGGCGGGGTACAGGCCCCGTCCGGTGTTCGCCAGGGAGTCCCCGGTCTCGGCCGTCAGGGCCGTCAGCAGAGGCCCCATGACCACGTTGGGCGCCACCTCGCTGACGGTCCAGCCCGCGCCGTGCTCGTCCGCGTAGGTAGCCGACACCCGCAGAAATGCGTTCGTGTCCGCCGCTGCCGGCGTGTAGCTCGCCGAGTCCGCGTCGGAGATTTCCGCCCAGGAGTTGCGGCCCGTGGACCGCTCCCACTTCCAGACTTCCGTGCCGGCGGTCGCGCCGTCCGGGTCGATCAGCGTCGCGGTCAGCGCCACGTCCAGCGAGGGCCGGGTCGATGACAGCGACAACTCGCCCTTCTCGTTCACGTCGGCGACGGTGACGGTCACCGTCGAGGTCTCCGTCACGGCTGTGCCTGCTCTGCCGAACAGGGTCAGTTCGTAGTCGTTCCTCGCGTCGGCGTCGACGGGCGCCTCGAAGTCGGGCGGCTCGGAGAAGATCCGCGGAGCGACCGGGTCGAGGGCGAATCGGAGCGCGCCGGGCGGCTCGTCGATGCTGAAGAGGTCCGCGTCGGTCCCGCCGAGGACCCACTCGATGCCGCCCCGGTCCTCCTCCGAGGACGCGCTGAAGCTGGTTACGCGACCCCAGCCGTTCTCCATGAAGGTGACGCTCGTTGCGCCGTCGATCGCCGTGAGCTCGATGACGTTCAGGAGCACGACTTCCAGGTCCGCCGTGTCGGTGTCGGTTCCGTCGCTCACCTGCACCGTCACTTCGTAGGTGCGGTCCTCGTCGGCGTCGTCCGGCATCTCGTAGTCCTTCGCCGCCGCGAATGACAGGGTGCCGGCCTCGCTCAGCGTGAAGCTGGCCGCGTCCGGCCCCCCGGCCGGGTCGGCCGGGATCGACCAGATCAGATCGCCCTGCGGGGTATGGTCGTCCGTCGCGGTCAGCTCGGCGACCGAAGTCGTTCCTTCGTCAACGCTGATCGGCCCCGTCGTGGTGATCTCCGGTGGAGCATTCGTCTGCGCGGCGAGGCGTGCCGTTCCTGCCAGACCAAGGAGGAGGAAGCTGGACAACCGTCTGGCGCTGGCGAGTGGCGCACCTTTCGATTTCGAGGGCAACCGCCGTTAGTTAGCTGGGCCGTTGGTCGCTTGTCAAGGTGACTCACACGCTCCTGGAAACGCATGTGCGTACTAAAATTGGTATGCAAGAGTCCGACGCTAACGAAAGGGACCTATGGTTCGTTTGAGAATGGACAGAATTGGCACGTACTGGTCTGCAATGTTCCCGCGTGGGGAGTCGAATGCCGGCAGGTTCAGCGCAGGGCGAGCGCGATGATGCCACCGACCATCGGCGCCATCAGGGCTAGCACGGTACCGAACATCCACTTGAGTGCCCTCAGCTCGCTCCTGAACTCGCCCCGCAGCCCGTCGATCTCGCCCCGTAGCCCGCTCATCTCGCCCCTCAGCCCGTCCATCTGGCCGGCGATCTCCTGGCGGAAGCTCTCGAAGCGGTCCCTGACCTCCTGCCGCAGGGCTTCCATCGCCCTTTCGAGAGCGTCGATGCGGGCTGAGTTCTGCGCCACAGTCGTCGCGAGATCGCTCAGGTCGGCGCGGACTTCGGCGATGTCCTTCGTCAGCGCGCCCTGGACCGAAGCGAGATCCTGCTTCGTTGCCAGCGCTTCCTGACTGTCACCGATCATCTGGAGGAGTGCCTCCGCCTGAACTGGGTCGAAACCGGCTGCTTCGAGCCGTCGTCTGTCCGCCTTGGCGGACGATCCTACCGCGTAGCGTTCCATGTCTGAGCCTCCTGCTGACCAAGACGGATCTCGGGCGCTCGAGCCGGGTCGCGCAGCGTCTGCCTGGAGGTCGAGGAAGTCGCCCCGTTGCTATAGTGCTCGCTCGCGTGAACAGGTCCTTCCCCTCGGCGAGTTTCCTGCTCGTGGTCGCAGCGGTTCTCGCCGCAGCCGCAGCGGCGGCTCAGCCGGCCGACCCCCCGCTCGACGTGTTGATGCGCGCCACCGACGACGCGATGCGGGGCGACTCCAGCGAGAGCCGGATCACCATGCGGATCAGGACGGAGCGCTGGCAGCGCGAGTTGCGTCTCCACGTCGTCTCGGAGGGCACCGAGACGGCTCTGGTACGGATCGAAGCACCGGCGAAGGAGCGCGGCACGGCCACACTCAAGGTCGAGCAGAACATCTGGAACTACCTGCCCAAGGTCGACCGGACGATCAAGGTGCCGGGGTCGATGATGCAGGCGGCGTGGATGGGCAGTCACTTCACGAACGACGACCTGGTCCACGAGTCCCGCTACAGCGAGGATTTCGAGTGCGCCTACCGGGAACGCCCGGCGGACGCCTCTGGCCATTGGCTGGTGCGCTGCATCCCGCTGCCGGATGCTCCGGTCGTGTGGGGCGCGATCGACGCCCGGTTTCGGGCGCAGGACATGCTGCTCGACCAGGCCGAGTACTTCGACGAGCGGGAACGTCTGGTGCGCACGATCCGCTACGAGGACTTCGGTCCGCTGGGGGGCAGGACGCTGCCGCGGCGGATGCGGGTGATTCCGGCGGACGATCCGGACGAGTTCACCGAGATCGTCTACGAGGAACACGCGTTCAACGTCGATCTGCCGCCGGGCACCTTCTCGCTGCGGTCCCTGCGGCAGTAAGGCATCCGTCGAGGTCAGCCGGATGAAGACGGAGTCGAGCCGCCTCGATCAACAGGACTACGAGTGATTTCAGGCGCCGCATGAAGATACTCCGCATGGCCTGGCGTAATCTGTGGCGGAACGGCCGCCGCACGCTGGTCACCGTCGCCGCGATGACCCTGGCCCTGTGGAGCATGGTGCTCTACACCTCGCTGATGGAGGGGATGCTGGGCAGTATGGAGACCACCCTCCTCGACGTGGAGCTGGGGGAGATCCAGGTCCACGCCGACGGCTACCGGGAACGGCCGTCCATCTGGGAACGGATCGAAGATCCGGATGCGCTGCTCCGGGCCCTGGACGAGACCGGGCTGCGGTCGACCGCGCGCCTGCTCGGCGGCGCCCTGGTCGCTTCGGGCGACGTCTCGACCGGCGCCCTGCTCAAGGGTTTGCGCCCGGAGCGCGACGCCCTGGTCAGCGAAGTCCATCAGCGCCTCGATCGGGGAGAGTGGCTCGATCCGGCGGATGCGAAGGGCGTCGTGCTCGGCTACCGGCTGGCCCGGACGCTGGCTGTCGAGGTCGGCGACGAACTCGTGGCGCTCAGCCAGGCGACCGACGGCAGCATGGCGAACGACCTCTTCCGGGTGCGCGGCGTGCTCCAGAGCCTGAGCGAGGAGACCGACCGCGCGACCGTGTTCCTGCTCGAGGACGAGTTCCGCGGCTTCTTCGCGCTGGAAGACGGCGCCCACCGGGTCATTGTCCGCAGCTCCGAGGGTCAGGATCTGGCCGCCGCCGCGGGCCTCGTCGAGCAGGCCGCGGCCATGAGCGCGCCCGGCGTCGAGGTCAGGAGCTGGCGCGACCTGCTGCCGGGCCTGGCGAACGTCTTCGACTCGGCACAAGCCGCGGTCCAGGTCGTGGCGTTCGTCGTATACGTCGTGATCGCGATCCTCATCCTGAACGCGATGCTGACGGCCGTCTTCGAGCGGATCCGGGAGTTCGGGGTGCTGAAGGCGATCGGCGTCTCGCCGCGGCGGGTGCTGGCGCTGATCCTGGTCGAGGGCGCGCTGCAGTCGGCGCTGGCGATCGGCATCGGTCTGGTCGCCAGCCTGCCCGCGCTCTGGTTCGTCACGACGCGCGGGATCGACGTCGGCGGCCTGGGCGGAACGGCGATCATGGGCGTCGCGATGGATCAGATCTGGACCGGCGCCGTCTCGCCGCTGACGATTGCCGGGCCCGTGTTCATCCTGCTCTTCGTCGCGGGCGTGGCGGTGCTGTTTCCGGCGATCAAGGCGGCCCGGATCAACCCGATCGAGGCCATCCACCACCAGTAGCGGGACGAGGAAGGGAAGACGAGCATGAGCGGACCCAACGTGGCAACCCTGGCCTGGCGCAACCTGTGGCGCAATCGCCGGCGCACCCTGCTGACCCTGGGCTCGATCGTCTTCGGCGTGTTCCTCGCCGTCGTGTTCACCGCCATGCAGGACAAGAACTGGAAGGACATGATCGACCTCGCTGCCCGCCTCGGCGGCGGTCACGTCAGCCTCCAGCATCCCGAGTACCTCGACAAGCCGACGCTGACCCGCACGGTCGTTCGCGGCGAGGCGCTCGAGGCCGCGCTCGAGTCGGAGGCCCGCCGCATCCAGCACGCCGTCGACCGGGTCATCGGTCCGACCATGCTGGCGACGGCGGGTGAGACCTTCAGCGCCGCCTTCATCGCCTTCGATCCGGAGGCCGAGGACGAGACGACGCTCTCGATCCTAGAGGCGATCGACGAGGGCTCGGCTCTCGAGCCGGGCGACCGGAACGGCGTGATCCTGGGCCACCGTCTGGCCAGCAACCTGGGGATGGAGCTGGGCGACAAGGTGGTCTACACGCTGACGGACAAGCACGGAGAGATCGTGAGCGGTCTGGCGAGGTTGCGGGGGACGCTCCGGACCAACGCGCCGACGGTCGACGGCGGCTTCTGCCTGCTGCCGATCGACACCGTGCGCGACCTGCTCGGCTACGGCGAGGACGAGGCGACCCTGGTCGCCGTGTTCGTGGAGGATCAGCGGAGGAGTGCCGGCGTCGCCGGCCGGCTCGGTCGCGAGCTCGGCGGGACGGCGGCAGCGGTTCCCTGGAACACGAGTCAGCCGCAACTGGCGGCGTTCATCGCGCTCAAGGTGGGCGGGGCGGTGATCATGGAGATCCTGATCGCGATCCTGGTCGCGGCCGGCATCTTCAACACGATGTTCGTCAGCGTGATGGAGCGGTTGCGGGAGTTCGGGATCATGCTGGCGATCGGCTGGAGCCCGGGCCGGCTGTTCCGGATGATCATGATGGAGAGTGCGTGGCTTGCCGTGCTCGGTCTGGCCGGCGCCTTCCTGATCACCCTGGGCCCCTACCTCTACCTGTCGTCCACCGGCCTCGACATGACCGCGATCTACGGCGGCACGGTGGAAGTAGCGGGCGTTGGCCTGGATCCGGTGCTCAAGGTCGGCATCTTCCCGCGCAACGCGGTGCTGATCGCGCTGTTCGCGGTGCTGGCGACCATCGCCTCCGGGATCTACCCGGCCTGGCGCGCGGGTCGCGTACAGCCGGTCGAGACGATCAAGGTGGTGTGACGTGGGGGCCGAGCCGATCATCTCGCTGCGCGACGTCACCAAGGTCTACCGCCAGGGCAGCGTCGACGTACATGCCCTGAGGGGCCTGACGATGGACGTCGAAGCCGGCGAGTTCACGGCGATCTGCGGGCCTTCGGGCTCCGGCAAGACGACGATGCTCAACCTGATCGGCGCCCTCGACGCGATGACCTCGGGATCGATCGTGCTCGAGGGACGGGAACTGGCGAGCCTGAACAAGAAGGAGTTGAGCGAACTCCGCCGCGACCGGATCGGCTTCGTGTTCCAGGCCTACAACCTGATGCCGGTCCTGACCGCCTACGAGAACGCCGAGATGGTGCTCTGGGTTCAGGGCGTCGACGGGCCGAGCCGGCGCGAGCGGGTGATGGGCCTGCTCGAGCAGGTGGGCCTCAAGGGCATGGAGAACCGGCGACCCTCGGAACTTTCGGGCGGGCAGCAGCAGCGGGTCGCGATCGCCCGCGCCATCGCCAGCAACCCGGTCGTGGTGCTCGCCGACGAGCCGACCGCCAATGTCGACTCGGAGACCGCGGAGACGCTGCTCGACCTGATGGAGGAGCTGAACCGGGAGCAGGGCGTGACCTTCGTGTTCTCGACCCATGATCCGCAGGTGATGGAGCGCGCGCGCCGGGTGGTCCGGCTGGTTGATGGAAGGGTCGCGAGCGACGAGCGTCGGTGACCTGTTGCGGCTCGCCGCCGCCGGTGGGCTGCTGCTTGGAGCCGTGTCGCCGGCCACCGGACAGACGGTGGTGGGCGGCGACGTACGCGTCTTCGCCTTCCGGGTGCTGGAGGAGACGGAACTGGCCGGCGACGGGGAGCCGGCCGAAGAGAACGGCGCGGCGGCCGGGGCCGGCGGGGTCGAACTCGGCATCCTGAGGCTCAAGCTCGACTCTCGCTGGCGGGCTTCATCCGGGAATCGCTTCCGTTTCGAGCTGCACGGGCTGGCGCAGGCCACGTCGCCGCCCGGAAGCGGAGCGGTGACCTCGATAGCCACCGGCGGTACGCGGCGCTTCTTCGACCTGGAGCGGGACTCCTTCAGTGGCGGCGATGTGGCCGGAACGACGGAGATCGACCGTCTGAACCTGCGCTGGGACCGGCCCGGGTTCCGGATGGTCCTGGGCCGCCAGGCGATCACCTGGGGCGTGAACTACTTCTGGCCGGTCCTCGACCTGTTCGCGCCGTTCGCGCCGCAGCGCGTCGACCGGGACTACAAGCCAGGAGTCGACGCCCTCCGCTTCACCGTTCCGGTGGGCGACTTCTCCGAGGTCGAGGTCATCGCTGCCGGTCAGGGAACGCGCACGCCGGACGATCTCAGCTTCGCCTCGCTCGGCCGCTTCCACAGCGAACTGGGCGAGGGCCCCTCGAGCATCGACTTCGGCTACATGGTGGGCGGCTTTCACCGGGACTTCGTTCTCGGCGGCTTCTTCGCGGCCGACGTCCGCGGCACGGGCCTGCGCGGCGAGGTCTCCTGGACCAGTCCGGGCTGCGATGCGGAGAGCAACCACCCCGTGTTTGGCTGCGGTGACTTCTGGCGTTTCACGGTGGGCGTCGACCGCCTGCTGACGCCGCGGCTGACCCTGATCGCCGAGGCGAGCTGGAACGGCTTCGGCGCCGGTGGGGCGGCGGACTACGAACGGCTTGCCGAGACTGACCGGGTGCGGCGGGGCGAAGTCGTCTCGCTCGGCCGGCGCTACGCCGGGCTCTCACTGGCCTGGCAGGCCCACCCGCTGCTGACCGTCAGCGGCGCCGTGCTCTACAACCGGGAGGATTCCTCGGCCCTGTTCCAGCCCGGCATCACCTGGTCCGTGTCCGACCACGTGTCGTTTGGCGCGGGCTTGATCGCCTCGACGGGACGCGGCATCCGCGACGGTGTCCTCGGCAGTGAGTACGGGGCGGTGCCGGTGGTGGCCTGGTCGTCCCTGACCGCGTACTTCTAGCGCCGCAGGATGGTCGCCGCTTCGCGGCGCGGCTCTCTCAAGGCCGGCGGGGACGCCGGCGCACCCAGTCCTGCGGCGCAGTCTCTCTCAGGGCCGGCGGGAACCCGTGTGGCGCGATCCCGCGCCACACGCGTCACAGTCCGTGCGCCCGTCATCGGGCGCACGGATGACACGCCGGCGCACCAGTCGCGGATCTTTATGGGTTGTTCACGAACCGTCGGCTACGCTCCGCAGGCGTGAAAGACCTGACAACGAAACCCGCCCTCGTCCCATGCACCCTGGCTCTCGCCGCCGCCCTGATTGCCGCCTGCGGCGGCGGTAGCGGCTCCCGCAGCGTGATTCAGAACAAGGGCTCCGACACCCTGGTCAATGTCGCCCAGGCGTGGGCCGAGGAGTACGCCGCCTTGAGGCCCGGTACCGCGGTCGCGGTAACCGGCGGCGGGTCGGGGACCGGTATCGCCGCGATGATCAACGGCACGGTCGACATCGCGAACTCCAGTCGCAAGATGAAGGACTCGGAGCTCGAGCTGGCACGCGGCAACGGCAACGAGCCGATCGAGTTCGTCGTCGGCTACGACGCCCTGGCGATCTTCGTCCATCCCGACAACCCGCTGGACGAGATCTCGCTGGAGCAGTTGGCCGCGCTCTACGGCGAGGGCGGCGAGATCGACACCTGGAGCCAGTACGGCGTCGAGGTGCCGGGCTGCGGCAGCGACGAGATCGTCCGCGTCAGCCGGCAGAACAACTCCGGCACCTACGTGTACTTCCGCGAGGCGGTGCTCGGCGACCGGCGCGACTTCCGGCTCGGCTCGCGCGACATGCACGGCTCGAAGGACGTGGTCGACCTGGTCGAGAACACGCCCTGCGCGATCGGTTACAGCGGCCTCGCCTATGCCAATGACCACGTGAAGATGCCCTGCGTCAGGCAAGGCGAGGACGGCGACTGCGTGTCTCCCACGGTCGAGACCGCGATCGACGGTTCCTATCCCATCGCGCGCCCGCTGTTCATGTACACCGCGGGCGAGCCCGAGGGCGCGATCGGCGAGTACATCGACTGGGTGCTCAGTGACGAAGGCCAGTGCATCATCTACGACAAGGGTTACGCGCCGCGCGACGACGTGGACTGTTCCTGAACGGGAACAGGCTCCCGGGAATGACGCGGCGTCTCTGGTTCCCCGGCGGCCGGATTGCCTGAGGTAGCGCACGCCGCGGACCGGCGCGATGCCGCGTGGTGGATCGACCGCGCGGTCCAGATTCTGGTGCTGGCGGGCGGCCTGTCGGCGATCGTCTTCATCGCCGGGATCTTCGTCTTCATCACCCGCGAAGGCGCCGGCTTCGTCTTCGATCGCTTCGACTTCCGCGAGTTCTTCGGTTCACCGCGCTGGACGCCGACCTCGAGTCACAACCCGACCTACGGCGCGCTCGCCTTGATCGCCGGCACGGCCTCGGTGACCGGACTCGCCATGGTCGTCTCCGTGCCGTTTTCGCTGGGGGCCGCGATCTACATCGGCGAGTTCGCGACCGGCCGCGTGCGCGAGACGCTGAAGGTGCTGGTCGAACTCCTGGCCGCGATCCCGTCCGTGGTCTGGGGGTTCATCGGGCTGTCCATCATGAACCCGCTGATCATCCAGGTCTTCGACGTGCCGGTCGGCCTGAACGTGCTGAACTCCGGGGTCATCCTGGGGCTGATGGCGGCCCCGATCATGACGACGATCGCCGAGGATGCCCTGAAGGCCGTCCCGGACACCTATCGCGAGGCCGCCGAAGCGATGGGGGCGACCCGCTGGCAGGTGACCCTCAAAGTCGTGCTCCCGGCGGCGCGTAACGGCCTGGTCGCGGCGACGCTGCTCGGCGTCGGCCGCGGCTTCGGCGAGACGATGGCGGTGCTGATGGCGAGCGGCCACTCGATCAACCTGCCGACGAGTCCCTTCGACTCGGTGCGGGCGCTGACGGCGACGATCGCCGCCGAGCTCGGTGAGACAGCCGCCGGCTCCGACCACTACGGGGCGCTCTTTGTGCTCGGCATCTTCCTGTTCCTGGTCACCTTCGCGATCAACTTCGCCGCCGACGTGTTCGTGCGGGGCGGCCAGCGCAAGCACCGCCGCCGGGGCCGCCGGCCGGCCGCGTCGGCGAATCCGTAGAGGAGCAGTCAGGCGCCATGTTCGAAGCGACCGCACAGAACCGCAGCAACCGGAAGGTCGAGGGGCTTTTCCGGCTCCTCTTCCTGTGGATGACGTGCATGCTCATCCTGCCGGTCGCCCTGATCCTCGGCGTGCTCGTCTACCGGGGCGGTCCGGCCATCTCGTGGGAGTTCCTGTTCACCCAGCCGCTCGACAACATGACGGCGGGCGGCATCCTGCCGGCCCTGGTCGGCACGGTGTGGCTGGTCGTCGTCGCCCTGATCGCCTCGGTGCCGGTCGGCGTGGCGGCGGCGCTCTACCTGAGCGAGTACGCACCGGACAACCGCCTCACCCGGGCGATCAACCTGGCGATCATCAACCTGGCCGGCGTGCCGTCGATCGTTCACGCCCTCTTCGGCCTCGGTGCCTTCGTCATCTTCTTCCGCTTCGGCACGAGCATCCTGGCCGCCAGCCTGACCCTGGCGGTCATGACGCTGCCCGTGGTGATCGTCGCCACCAGGGAGTCGCTCCAGACGGTGCCGCTCGCGTTTCGCGAGGCGTGCTGGAACATGGGCGCGACGCGCTGGCAGACGATCCGCAAGATCGTGCTGCCGAACGCGATCAGCGGCATCCTGACCGGTGTCATCCTGGAGGTGTCCCGCACGTCGGGCGAGACGGCTCCGATCATGTTCACTGGCGCCGCGGCCTTCATCCCCTTCCTGCCGCAGGGGGTGCTCGACCAGACGATGGCGATGTCGCTGCACCTGTTCGTCATCTCGACCCAGGTACCGGACGTTCCGGAGCACATGCCCTTCGGTGTCGCCCTGGTCCTGATTTCCATGGTGCTGGCGATGAACGGGCTCTCGATCGCCTTCCGCGTCTACCTGCGGGGCCGCAAGAAGTGGTGAGCCTTCCCGTCCAGGTGGGCGAGACGGCTGACTACGCGATTGAGGTCGAGGATCTCGCGATCGGCTACCACGGCAAGCCGGCGCTTACCGGCGTCACGCTCCAGGTGCCGACGCACGAGATCTTCGGCATCATCGGGCCGGCGAACAGTGGCAAGACGTCCTTTCTGCGCGCCATCAACCGGATGGACCTGATGACCGCGGGCATGGAGGTTTCCGGCAGCGTGCGCGTCGAGGGTCGGGACGTGCGCAGTTGGCGCAACCCCTACGCCCTGCGGCAGCGGATCGGCGTCGTCTTTCCGCTGCCCGTGGGCCTTCCGTTGACGATCTACGACAACGTGGCGCTGTCCTCCAGGCTGCGGGGCACGCGGAAGAAGGCGGACCTGGACGTGATCGTCGAACGCTGCCTTCGCCGGGCGGCGCTCTGGGACGAGGTGAAGGACCGGCTCGACTCGCTGGGCAGCCTGCTCTCCGGCGGCCAGCAGCAGCGGCTGACGATCGCCCGCGCGCTGTCGCAGGACCCGTCGATCCTCCTGCTCGACGAGTTCTCGATCGCGGTCGATCCGGTGACGACGATGCGGATCGAGGAGGTGCTCGCGGAGCTCAAGTCCGAGATGACGATCGTGCTGGTCACGAACCTCGTCCAGCAGGCGCGGCGGCTGGCCTCGCGGACTGCCTTCTTCCTGACCGGCGAGCTGGTCGAAGTGACCGAGACGGAGACGATGTTCGAGGGCGGCGCCCAGGACCCGCGCACGACCGCCTACGTCGAAGGGAAGTTCGGATGAGCGTGGCGGAACCGGCGACCCCGGGCGCCGCCGATGCCTCGGCGGCGATCCTGGTCGAGAAGCTGAACCTCTGGTACGGCGACTTCCAGGCCCTCCTCGACGTCGACCTTCGGGTGCGGGCCGGCGCGATCACGTCGCTGATCGGCCCGTCCGGCTGCGGCAAGACGACGCTGCTCCGGTCGATCAACCGGATCAACGAGCGTCTCGGCTACGTGCGCACGTCCGGCAGCATCCGGCTCTGGGGCCTCGACGTGCTCGATCCCTCGGTCGAACTGGCGCAGCTTCGCAAGCAGGTCGGCATGGTCTTCCAGCGTCCCAACCCGCTGCCGCTGTCCGTGCGGGACAACGTCCTGTTCGGAACCCGCGTCCATCTGCCGGACGGGCGGCCGCCGAACCGGGCCGAGAGCGACCGGATCGTCGAGGAAGCGCTGCGCGAGGTGCTGCTCTGGGACGAGCTGAAGGACTCGCTCGACCGCCGCGGCACGGAGCTGTCGCTCGAGCAGCAGCAGAAGCTCTGCATCGCCCGCCTGCTGCCGGTCAAGCCGAGCCTGCTGCTGATGGACGAACCGTGCTCGGCGCTCGATCCGGCCGGCACGGAGGCCGTCGAGGAGCTGATCTGGAAGCTCCGCGGCGACTACACGATCCTGATCGTCACCCACAACATGGCGCAGGCCCGCCGGGCCAGCGAGGAATGCGTGTTCATGTTGCTGGGCGAGATCATCGAACACAGCGACACGGCGTCCATGTTCCTGAATCCGGCGCACAGCCAGACTGCCGCCTACATCGAAGGGCGGTACGGGTAGGCCGGAGGAGCGGCGCGGCGTTGCATGGCGTTGCACCGCCGTGTCATCATGTCGTCAGATTTCCCGGAAAAGTGACGGCATCATGTGCAGCGACCCTTATCCGAGACTGACCCGACTTCCGGGCCAGAGCTTCTTCCTGCTCGGTGTCCGTGGTGTGGGGAAGAGCACCTGGGCGCGCCTGACCCTCTCCGACGCTCATCGGATCGACCTGCTCGACGAGGCGATCTACCAGGACTACCTGGTCGACCCGTCACTGTTCGCCGCGGAGTTGGGATCGGTTTCGCCCGGAGGTTGGGTCGTCGTGGACGAAATCCAACGCCTGCCGAACCTGCTGAACGAGGTTCATCGGTTTATCGAGGACCGGCGGCTCCGCTTCGCGCTGCTGGGATCGAGCGCCCGTAAGCTGAAGGCGGCGGGAGTGAACCTCTTGGCCGGGCGCGCCTTGCGCCGGATGATGCACCCGCTGACGCCGGCGGAACTCGGCGGCAACTTCGACCTTGAGGTGGCGCTTCGGTCAGGGACGATTCCCCTCGTCTGGGCGGCGCAGGATCGTCGGGCGGCGCTCGAAAGCTACGTTCAGCTCTATCTGCGCGAGGAGATCCGCGCCGAAGCGCTCGTCAGGAACCTGGCCGGTTTTGCCCGCTTTCTGCCGGTCGCCGCTCTCTGCCACGGCGCCGCCCTGAGCGTTGCGGGCATGGCGCGGGACTGCGGCGTTGCCCGAACGACGGTGCAGGGCTATCTGGACATCCTGGAGGACACCTTGCTCGCGTACCGGCTGCCGGCGTTCGAAGCGAAGCTGCGCGTGCGCGAGCGCCGTCACCCGAAGCTCTACTGGGTCGACGCCGGCCTGGTTCGAGCGACGAAGCGACTCTACGGCGCCGTCGCACCCGAGGAGCGCGGGGCGCTCCTCGAGGGGTGGGTGCTTCACCTGCTCCGGGCCAACGGGGAAGGCACGGACCTGTACGAGGCGATCCACTACTGGAGTCCTCATTCCGCGCCGCGGACCGAGGTGGACTTCCTCCTGCGCCGCGATGGAGAGCTGCTCGCGATCGAAGTGAAGTCCCAGGCCAGCTACCACACCAGTCTGCTCCGCGGCTTGCGAGCGGTGGCCGAGCTGAGCGGGATGACTCGCAGGATCCTCCTGTACGGAGGCAGACGTTCGTTCAGGACCGAGGACGGAATCGATGTCTGGACGTTCGACCGCCTGCACCGCGCGCTGGCGGAGGAGTCGCTCTGGCCATGACGCTCACGACACGGACGCTTCAGGGTTGCCGCGAATGGTACGGGCAGGGAAGCTCGCTGAGGAAGCCGCTCAACTCTCGGCGCCTTCGATGCGCGCCTTGAGCGCCTCGAAGTCGGCCCTGGTGCTTTCCTGGACGGGGGCCTTCATCAACTGCGGCAGCCACTTGCCGAGCAGGTTCTTGGGGCGGATCTCCAGCCGGATCTCCACCTGCGTTCGGCCTTCGCCGACCGGGGTGAGCGTGTAGATCGAATGCCAGCGCGCTCCGGCGCCGTTGGACATGTACCGGACCCGCCGGTGGGGCTCGTACTCGATGCACGTGACGACGTTCTGGTGCAGCTTGGCGAACTTCGCGAACGCCACCTGGATGGGGGTCCAGTCCCGGATCTCCCGGAACTGCGCGCCGACTCCCATCGTCTTGTCGGAGACGAACTCCACGCTCAGCATCTCGGGAATCGCCTCTCCGTGGCGGCCGCCGTGGGCGAGCGTCGCGAACACGGTCTCCTGGTCGGCGTTCCAGGTGTCGATCTCTCTCGCCACGAGGATCGGCTTCGAATCCCCGACCTCGATCCCCGGGTCCGGCTGCCCCGAACCTGCATCTGAATCAGGCATGTTGCTCCCCTGCTTGGAGGCGGCTCGCGTCCTGCCTCTCGTGAACGTCCGCCGTCCACGGCCCGACGACGCCGACGGCCGTGTCGTTCCGGTTCGGTGGTTCGATGGACCGGGGCTCCAGGCGGAGCCGGTTGGCCAGGGATGCCATGCCGAACACGAAGATTCTCCGGGCGATGTCCATTCCCTGGCAGAAGTGGGGGCCGAGCCCGAAGGGTATGTAGGCGTGGGCCGGACAGGGTGGCCGCGGACTCTCGAGCCAACGCTCCGGCCGGAAGTCCGACGGCCGATCCCAGTGCTCGGGTCTGCGGTGCAGGGCTCTCATCGCCACGTGGACGAGCGTGCCCTTGGGAATCAGGTAGCCACCGAGCTCGCGATCCTCGGTTGCCTCCTTGGGCAGCATGACGGAGGTCGGAGGATCGATCCGGAGCACTTCGTCGAGGACCGCGCTGGTGTACGGCAGTTGGTCGAAGTCGGCGGGCTCGATGCTCCCGCCGTTCAGGACGGCGTCCGCCTCGCGCTCCACCTTTGAACGGACCTCGGGATTCCTGGCCAGGTAGTGGACGCCGAACACAAGGGCGCTGGTCGGCGCGTCGATGAAGCCGGTCAGCAGGATGATCAGCTCGTCCCGGATCGCCTGGTCGGAGTCCAGACCACCCGCGGCGCCCTCGAGGTCCAGGGCCCGCACGTACTGCGCGACGACGTCCCTGCCGGAGTAGCCGGAGTCGCGGGCTCTCTGCATGGCGCCGTAGATCGCGGCGTCGACGAGCCCGACGCTCTTCCTGCCTCGCCGGAGGACCGGCAGCGGCAGTGACTTGAACAGTCTCGGCCCGGGCAGGATGTCCAGCAGCAGGTACGTCTTCTGGAGCGTGAGCGTGTCTTCTCCCAGTTGACGGGGCAGCTCGACGCCGTGGCCGAGGACAATCTCGACGATCGCGTCCCAGGCGTAACGCTCGAACTCCTTGACGACGTCGACGCCCTGGCCGGCGGCGAGTCGCTCCCTCAGGACCGTCGCCTGTTCGGCGATGATCTCCGCGTAGGCGCCCTCCGAGTCACCCGCGAACACCGACGTCATGAACTCGGCTCTTCGCCCGTGCTCCTCGCCCTGGTGCAGCGAGATCGAGCCGTGCTTCCAGTCGTCCGACAGATCGCCCGGGAACCAGGGCCGGAAGTACTGCTGCTGCGTGACCAGGACCTCGCGAACGAGTTCGGCGTCGAAGACCACGCAGCACTTCATGAAGGGAAGCTCGAAGGAGACAACCTCTCCGTACTCGCGGCGGAGTTCGTCCGCGAACGCACCGTAGTTCTCCGTTCTCTGCCGGAGGTTGTGGAGCCGGTTGCCTTTCGGCCCCGGGGGCAGCTTCATTCCGGGTCCCCCTGAACCCCCGCGGTGGTGTTGGTGCGCATGCTGGAGCGAGTCCAGATTGAGTGTATCTCCCATTTGGGAGGGGGTAAGCTCGTTTGGACCATGCGACAGACCCGAACCAGGCAGGACCGCCAGCTTCCGCCGGGCCCGCCACGGAAGAAGTTCCAGACCATGCGCCGGCTGGCGGCCGACTACACCGGTTTCTTCCACTGGCTCCACGAACACTGGGGCGACGTAGTCTACTTTGAAGTACCCAACGGCGGGCACTGCGCGGTCTTCGACCCGGACATCGCGGAGGAGGCCCTCGGGCGGAGTCCGGAGTTGTTCCAGAAAGACACTCCGGAGTTCGCCTTCGAGGTCATTCAGTCCCCCTGCCTGGCCAGAACGCCGTTCGGCGACGAGCACCGACGCCTCTCGGACCTCATGGTCACCGCGTTCACTCCCGAGCGGACGGCGGCGTTCAGGCGGATCGCCGTCTCGGAGGCGTCGTCCTTCGCCGAGGAGCTCGCGGCGGGAAGCACTGTGGATTTCCGGGCCGAGGTCGAGCGCTACACATGGAACGCGCTGACGACTTCGATGCTCGGCGCCGGGCGTGAACTGGGCCCGGGGCCGGGTCTGGCCATGATGAGAGCGGCCAAGCTCAGTTTCATCGTGTTCGCCATGCCCGGATACAGGCTGCTCAGGAAGCTGCCCTTGCCGCACGATCTGAAGGCGCGCAGGGCGATCAAACCGCTCGATGCGGCCGTGTACGACTCGATCCGGAAGGCCAGGGATCCCGACAGCCGGGAAACGAGCCTGATCGCGCACTTTGTCCAGGCGACGGAGCGGGGAGAGTCGGACTGGTCCTTCGGCAGCGACTCGGAGATTCGCGACGAGGCTTACGCGGCTTTCGTCGGCGCCTGGGATCCGGCTGTTCATGCGATGGCCTACATTCCGCACTACCTGAGCCGCAATCCGGGGGTTCGGGCGCGGCTGGAGGAGGAAGTGGATCGCGTCGCCGGCGACCGGCCGTTGCGTGCCGAGGACCTCGACCGGCTCCCCTACGCCGAGGCCTGCTTCAACGAGCTGCTTCGTCTTCAGCCTGCGGCTCCGCTCCTGGTGCCCCGCAGGGCGGTGCGGGACACGTCGCTCGGCGGCTACTTCATCCCGAGGGGCACTCTGGTCGATGTCGTCACGCACGTGATGCACCGCCGGGTCGACCACTGGCGGGACCCCGGTGAGTTCAGGCCTGAGCGCTGGCTGGAGGGACAGGCATGCCCGTGGGGGGTCTACAGGCCGTTCGGCATAGAGCCCAGAGGCTGCAAGGGCGTGCCCCTGGGCATGGCCGTCCTCGTGGCCGGCCTGGCCGCCTTGGTTCGGAAGTGGCGACTGGAACCCGAGTCTGACGAGTTGCCGGCCGACGGCCTGGAGGTCGGGATCCTGAGCAGTCCCATCCGCACCAGGGTGGTGTCCCGAGAAGCCGCGTAGCGTAGCTCCTGTGGCATCATCGGCGGCTGTTCCCGAACAGCGGTCGAAGGAGACAAGGCATGGGCAGGTACGGTCTGACGGACGAGGTGATCGAGCTCCGCGAACGGATGCGGGAGTTCATCGACGGCGAGGTGATCCCGGCCGAGCCGGAGCTGGACTCGGAGTCCGGAGAGGATCGCTCGCGCGGGCGGCTGGCTGAGTTGAAGGCGCTGGCCAAGCAGCGCGGCCTGTGGGCGCTGGGGCACCCCGCCGAGATCGGCGGCGGCGGGCTGCCGCTCATGCCCTTCGTCTACCTGAACGAGATCATCGGCCGTTCGCACTACGGCCAGATCGCGGTCGGCTCTGCGTCCATGCAGGACTCGATCATGCTCCACCTGTACGCCAGTGACGAGCAGAGGGAGCGCTGGCTGAAGCCGCTGGTGGCGGGCGACATCTATCCGTCGGTCGGCCTCACCGAGCCCGAAGTTGCCGGCTCCGACCCGACCCTGATGCAGACCCGGGCCGTGCTCGACGGTGACGACTGGGTGATCAACGGCCACAAGTGGTTCACCAGCGGCGCCAGCCGGGCCGCGTTCACGACCTGCTTCGCGTTGACCGAGCCCGAGGCCCAGGGACACCGCAAGTTCTCCTCGATCATCGTGCCGACGGACACGCCCGGCTACGAGATCGTGCGCGCGGTGCCGACGATGGGCACCACGTCGGGCCAGCACTGCGAAGTGCGCTACAACGATGTCCGGGTGCCGAAGGACAACATCCTCGGCGGCCGCGGCGAGGGTTTCGTCATTGCCCAGAGGCGCCTGGGTCCGGGGCGGATCTTCCACTGCATGAGGTGGCTCGGTCAGGCCCAGCGGGCCTTCGAGCTGATGTGCGACCGCGCCAAGTCGCGCTGGGCGCATGGCTCGTACCTGTCGGAGAAGGGCGAGATCCAGCGCTACGTCGCCGAGTCGGCGGCCGAGATCCAGGCGGCCCGGCTGATGACCCTGGACGCCGCCGAGGCGATGGACCGGGGCGAGCAGGCGCGGGTCGAGATCTCCCTGATCAAGTTCTGGGGCGCGCGGATGCTCCACAACGTGATCGACCGGGCGATCCAGGTCCACGGCGCGCTTGGCGTGACCGGCGACACGCCGCTCGAGAAGATGTATCGCGAGGCGCGCTACGCGCGGCTGTACGACGGCCCGGACGAGGTGCACCGCATGGTCGTGGCGAGGCGCATCCTGCGGGACCCGCTGGGTAGGGTGCCGTGGGGCACGTTGGGTGGTGGCGAGAACTAGGAGCTTGCGACCGATCGGCGCGGTGGCGGGTCTTGTCGTTCTCGGAGGGATCGGCATGACGCCATCGCCAACCAGCGCCCAGCTTCGCGCCGGCGCGGCCGCGGTCGAGATCACGCCGCCGGCCGGCTCCCTGCTCTACGGCTACGGCGCGCGCGGAACGAACCGGTCGACGGAAGTTCACGACCCGCTCCATGCGCGAGCGCTCGTCCTCGAGGCGGGCGGCGAGACAGTCGCGATCGTGACCCTCGATCTCGGCTCGATCCGCAAGGAGAACACCCTGCCGATCCGGCAGGCCGTGCTGGATGCCGCCGGCTTCGACCACGTTCTGCTGAACGCGTCGCACACGCACTCCGCGCCGCTGTTCGAGGCGGACTTCCCGAGCGCAGGGGGTCGGTGGGTCGAGGAGCTCGAGCGGAAGATCGCCGGCGTCATTCTGGAGGCCCACGCCTCTCTCCGCCCGGCGCGTGTCGCGGTGGGCTGGGGCCGTGCGAGCGAGGGGCACAACCGGCGGCGGGTGCTTCCCGACGGCAGCGTCGAGATGTTCTGGCGCAACCGTGAGCGTCTGCCGACGGCGCCGCTCGACGAGTCCGTCGGCGTGCTGGCGGTCGACGGCGCGGATGGCGAAGCGATCGCCACTTTGGTCAACTTCGCCGTTCACCCGGTCATCCTGGGGCCGGAGAACATGCTCGTCTCGGCCGACTTCCCGGGCGCGATGGCGGCTCTGGTCGCCGAGCGCGGAGGCGGCGTGACGATGTACCTGCAGGGAGCCGCCGGCGACATCAATCCCTTCTGGGACAAGACGCCGCCCGCGGAAGGCGGCTTCGAGCAGGTCCGGATGGCGGGGGAGCGGCTGGGGCAGGAAGTCCTCCGCATCCGCGCCGACCTGGCCGCGGCGGAGGCGTTTCACGATCCGGCGACCCTGTCGGTGAAGCGCCACCTGGTGACGCTCGATCCACGCTGGGACCTGGACTCCCCGGTGGTCGAGGAGGGTTTCCGGCGCCACGGTCTGGAAGCGTCGCTTCGGAGGTACCGCGCGCGCTTCCCGCGCGAACGGGAGGCCGAAGTGAACACCGTGGTCCTCGGTACGCGCGGCGCGGGCCAGTTCGCCCTGGCCACCTTCCCGGGTGAGTTTTTCGTCGAGCACCAGCTCCGGCTGAGGGCCGAGGCTCAGGTGCCCCACGTCTTCTTCGCGGGCTACACGAACGGCGAACTCGCCTACTTCCCGACCATCGCCGCGGCGGCGCAGGGCGGCTACGGCGGCCGGGAAGCTACGATCGTCGAGGTCGGCGCCGGCGAGAAGCTGATCGATCTGGCCGCCATCTCGATTCTCGAACAAGCCGGTTGGCTGCACGACGCACCGCCCTGAGGCCGGCCGCTCCAACCCGAATCGCCCCTTCAGGAGGCTTCGTCATGACATTTCTCACTCGCTCTTCGGTCCGTGGCTTCCATGTGCAGCGCGGGCTCTCCCGTCTCTTGCCGGCAACGCTCGTCGCGTTCGCCATCCTCGGCTGCGGCGCTTCGAACGAAGCGCCGTCGAGGGAGCGCGTGGTCTACAGCGCCGCCGCGTTCCACAACACGACCTCGTACGGCGGCGCCTCGTTCTCGGCCGACGAGAGCCGGTTGCTGATCTCCAGCGACGTGAGCGGCGTCTGGGCCGTCTACAGCGTGCCGGTCGCCGGCGGCGAGCCGCGGCAACTGACAGACAGCGCGGGCCCCGTGTTCGCGCAGAGCTACTTTCCGAACGACGACCGCTTCCTCTACACCGGCGACGAGGGCGGCAACGAACTGAACCACCTGTACGTGGGGTCCGACGGCGCCGGGGACGTCCCTGAAGGCGGCGTCGACCTGACGCCGGGAGACAACGTGCGCGCTTCGTTCGCCGGCTGGCGCAGCGACGGCGGGGCGTTCTTCGTTCAGACGAATGAGCGCACGCCGTTCGCCATGGACCTCTATCGCTACAAGGTGCCGCCGCCGGGGACCTGGGACTTCGAGCGCGAGCTCGTGTTCGAGAACGACGGCACGTTCAACCTCGGCGCCGTCAGCGAGGACGGCCGCTGGCTGGCGCTCGACAAGTTGACCAGCAACTACGACAGCGACGTGTACGCCTACGACCTGATGGCGGGCCACCTGGTCCACGTGACCGAGCACGAGGGTGAGGTCGAGCACGGCTCCGGCGGCTTCACTCCGGACAGCGCGCATCTCTACTACGGGACGAACGAGCACAGCGAGTTCAACCAGATCTGGTCGTACGACCTGGCGGACGGCTCTCGCGAGCTCGTGCTCGCCGCCGACTGGGACGTCTTTGGCGTGTCCTTCTCCGATACCGGGCGGTACCGCGTGTCGGCGATCAATGAGGACGCTTCGACGGTGGTCGAGGTCCTGGACACGGAAACGGGCGCCCCGGTCTCGCTTCCCGATCTGCCCGCCGGCGATATCGCGCAAGTCGGCTTCTCGGCCAGCGACCGGCTGATGGCCTTCTACCTGAGCAGCGACCAGTCGCCTTCGGACCTCTACGTCTACGACCTGGACCAGGGCGGCGAGGCGCTTCGCCTGACGCAAAGCCTGAACCCCGAGATCGACCCAGACGATCTCGTGACCACCGAGGTGATTCGGTACCCGAGCTTCGACGGGCTGGAAATCCCGGCCATCCTGTGGCGGCCGCACGGGGCGTCGGCAGACAACCCGGCGCCGGCGATGGTCTGGGTGCACGGCGGCCCGGGCGGCCAGACCCGGCGCACCTACCGGGCCGACATCCAGCACCTGGTGAACCAGGGCTACGTCGTCCTGGGGGTGAACAACCGCGGCTCGTCGGGCTACGGCAAGACCTTCTTCCACATGGATGACAGGAAGCACGGCGAGGTCGATCTGCAGGACTGCGTGTGGGCCCGGACCTGGCTCGAGTCGCAGGACTGGGTGGACGGTTCGCGCGTAGGCATCATCGGCGGCAGCTATGGCGGCTACATGGTGGCGGCCGCGCTGGCCTTCGAGCCGGAGGTCTTCGACGTCGGCGTCAACATCTTCGGCGTCACGAACTGGATCCGCACGCTCGAGAGCACGCCGCCGTGGTGGCAGGCGCAGAAGGTGGCCCTGCTCGGTGAGCTGGGCGATCCGGCGACCGAGCGCGAGCGCCTGGAGCGCATCTCGCCGCTGTTCCATGCCTCGAACGTCGTCAGGCCGCTGCTCGTCGTCCAGGGCGCGAACGACCCCCGAGTGCTCCAGGTCGAGAGTGACGAACTCGTCGAGGCGGTGCGGGCGAACGGAGTGCCGGTCGAGTACGTCCTGTTCCCCGACGAGGGCCACGGCTTCCGGAACCGGGTCAACCGGATCGAGGCGTCGGAGCGCTACGCGGCGTTCCTGGCCGAGCACCTGGGTTCGTAGGTACCTAAGGCAGGTCCCGCACGGTCCGCCGGCGTGGCGCCCATGCCGAACTCAGAAGTCGAAGTGCAGGAACAGGCCGACGTGTTCGACCGATCCGGCGCCGGCCGGGTCGGTCGATACGTAGTTGCCAAGGAACCGCAAGTTGCTGCGGAGGTACCAGTTGAGGGCGACGGAGAGACTCTGCTGGCTGCCGCCGAGAACGGATCCGCGGCTCAGATCGATGTGGTCCCATCGTGCCGCGAGTTCCCAGGCGCCCCTGCCTTCGGGCATGGGCGCCTTCGGCCTCAACCGGGTGAAGCTGCGGGAGCTGCGGCTGTACGGCTTCCTCTCTCCGGTGAGGAACCAGCCGGCCTCAACGTACTGGGCGTCGAAGCGGGCGCTCCGGCCATCCGGCGAGCCAACCGGCAGCAGGTCCACCTGGGCGGACAGCACCTCGCCCTGCAGCCAGAACGAACTTCGTGCAAGCACGAACTCGGCACCCAGCAGTCGCATGCCGTCGGCGGGCAGCCATCCGGTGTCCACCGTGCGCGGCGCGAGCCGGACGCCGGTGCGGCCGCGCAGGCGGACGGCGTCCGCGGTGGGCTGGCGGTGCGACAGGGCCACGCCGAGGTGGAGCAGGGGATCGTTTCCTTCGTCTCCATCCAGGGCGATGCCGGTGAGGCGGCCGGTCAGGCTCCAGTCCGACCCGGGCCGCTTGTCGTAGCCGTCGCTGTCGCGGAAGGCGCCCACCGCCCAGGCGACGCGGTCACCGGGAAGCCGGTCGTGGACCATGAAGCCGAGGTTGCGGCCGGGCGCCAGGGCCGTGACCGCGGCCGGGCGCGCGATGAAGGAGTGGGAGTTCGACGACTGCTGGATCGAGAGGCTGAACGGCTCCTTGAAGTGGCCCGCGCGGAACGTGGCCGCGCCGTCGTTGGGCGTGGCCTCGATGAAGACGTCCGTGGGCACGAGGTCACCGCTCGCGATGTCGTGTTCGATCTTGAACGTGATCCGCCCGAGGAACTCGCCGTTCAGCACCAGGCGGACGCGTCGCCAGTCGACGCCGTCCTCGAACTCGAACGGCTCTTCCAGGGCCGGGTCGGGAGAGGAGGAGCTGGCCTCGACGTGGACTCGCCCACCGACGGAGATCTCAAAGGACCCCTCCTGGGCCTGGGTTGTCGTGGCCGCGACGACCAGAAGCGGCGCGGCAAGAGCCGGAGAACGGAACGTTCGCACTCCTCGCAGGGTCGCCATGGGTCCAGGTGGTCTCGCCGAGAGCAGCCGGCCCGGCGGCCGCTCGCGCCGCTAGGTTCATAACAAGGCGTGAAGAGACCGTGAAGATGAGCTTTATCGCCCGTTCACGAAAGTCTGGCTAGCCTTGGTGCAGGTCAAACCGTGCTGAAGGTTCCGGACGTTCCATGAGCGCCATGAAGGTCGTCGTCATCGAGGACGAACCCGACATCCTCGAATTGATCGAGTACAACCTCCGGCGGGAGGGCTTCGAGGTCGCGACCGCGACCACCGGCCGCAGCGGTCTTGCCGTGATCGGTCGCGAAAAGCCGGACATCGTGCTGCTCGACCTCTTGCTGCCCGGCCTGGACGGTCTGGATGTCTGCCGCCGCCTTCGCGCCGTGGAGTCGACGCGCGACCTGCCGGTGATCATGGTCACGGCTCGCGGCGAGGAGAGCGATGTCGTCCTGGGTCTCGGTGTCGGCGCCGACGACTACATCCACAAGCCCTTCAGCCCGAGCGAGCTGATCGCCCGTGTCCGGGCGGTCCTGCGGCGGGGGCCGATACGCGATAGCGATCCGGATCGGATAGTCGTTCGGGGGCCGCTCGCGATCAACCCGGTCAGGTACCGGATCAAGGTAGACGGCCGGCGTTTGGAGTTCACGCCCACCGAGTTCCGCCTGCTGCACTTCCTGGCTTCGCATCCGGGCCGCGTCTTCACCCGTGGCCAACTTCTCGACCGGGCGGTCGGCGACCGGGCCGTGGTCATCGACCGGAACATCGACGTTCATGTCCGTGCGGTGCGCAAGAAGCTCGGGCCGCACCGTGGCCTGATCCAGACCGTGCGCGGCATCGGCTACTGCTTCCGCGACGAAGAAGGCTAGAGCCGCCAAACCTGGCGCAGGCTCCATGTTTGGCCCCAGCCCCCACCTCACCAGCAGCTTTTCCCGCATCCCTTGCTTCGCTGCGTTCTGCGGTCCAAGCCGCTAGCGGCGGATCGGCCCGGTGTAGGTTGTCAGGAGCCGGTTTGGCTGCTTCGCCGCCGCCCGGGAGCTTCCATGATTCGCTCACCGCTGTTCTGGCGCCTCTTTCTGGGCGGCATCGCGCTGCTGGTTTCGGGTTTCCTGCTGGGCGGAGCGGTGGCCTCGGGCCGGGTCGGCTCGGTTCTGGTCTGGACCGTGGCGCTCCTCGCTGGCGTCGGTGTGGGGCTGGCCGCCGGCAGTCTGGCGAAGCGGGCGCGGCGCCTGCTGACAAGGGCCTCGACGCTCGGCTCGCCCGCGCCTCCAGGAGAGGCGGGTTCCGGTGATGAACTCGCCCGCCTCGAGGCCTGTCTCGAGGAGAACGAGGCACGGTTCGGGGAACAGGTGGAACAACTCAAGGCGGAACGCAACCGGTTGACGGCGGTGCTGGGCGGCATGGTCGAAGGGGTGGTGGCGATCGATCGCGACCGGCGGGTGCTGCACCTGAACGCGGTGGCCGCGAACTGGTTCGGACGCCCGGAGCCCGAGTTGGCGGTCGGACGTCCGATCTACGAGCTGTCGCGGCAGCCGGAGATCTCCGGCGCGCTGATCGAGGCGATGGAGAAGCGGACGCAGGTGAGTCGGACCTTCGCGCTGGTGCGCCTGGCCGGCGAGGAACGGAACCGGTTCGAGCTCAACGCGTCGCCCCTGCTCTCGTCCCGGCGGGACGGCGAACCTGTCGAAGGGGCGGTGGCTGTGATCCACGACATCACGGAGCTGGAGCGGCTTGAGAGCGTGCGCCGTGACTTCGTGTCGAACGTCTCGCACGAGCTGAAGACGCCGCTGACCGCCATTCGCGGCTACGTGGAAACGCTGCTGGACGGCGACCCGATCGACGGCCCGACGCGGGGGCGCTTCCTGCGCAAGATCCGCCGGCAGAGCAACCGTCTGGGCGCGCTGGTTTCCGATCTGCTCACCCTGTCGCGGATCGAGTCCTCGATCGAGCCGCCGGAGAAGGTCCTCGATCTGCGGTCGGCGGCCGGCGAAGTGCTGAATCTGCTCGGTCCGGCCAGCGAGGAGCGGGGTCTCGAGCTGGTCGCGGAGTTCCCCGACGAGGCGGTCGAGGTGCTGGGCGAAGAGGAAGCGATCCGGCAGGCGCTGTCGAACCTGGTCGACAACGCGGTCAAGTACTCGTCGGCGGGCGGTCGTGTAGTCGTGCGCCTGCAGGCGCGGAACGGGCGGGCGGTGCTTGAGGTCGAAGACCGGGGACCGGGCATCGCCAGCGAACACCTGGACCGGATCTTCGAACGCTTCTACCGGGTCGACCGCGCCCGCTCCAGGGAGCTCGGGGGCACCGGCCTGGGCCTGGCGATCGTCAAGAACGTCGCTCGACGACACGGCGGCGGAGTGGAGGTGGAGAGCGAACGGGGACGGGGCTCCACGTTCCGGCTCTGGTTGCCTGCGGCAGAATGAGGCCCGCTTGCAGAATGAGGCGTACTTCACGCATTCTTCACACGGCTGGGTGACATTCCCCGGCGAGGATCAAGGGCTTGGGAATCCATCTGCAGCGCGATCTGGACGAAGTGACGCGGTCGCTCCTCGAGGTGGCGGCGATGGTCGAGGACATGATCGCGAAGTCGCTGCAGGCGCTCCGGGAGCGGAGCGTCGATCTGGCCCATGAGGTTCAGCGTCAGGACCGCGTCATCGATGCCCGGGAGATCGAGGTCGAAGAGGAGTGCCTCAAGATCCTGGCCCTGCACTCGCCGGTGGCGTCGGATCTCAGGATGGTCGTCACCTGGCTCAAGGTGAACAACGACCTTGAACGCGCGGGGGATCTGGCCCGGAACCTCGCCGAGCGGGCAGAGAGTCTCGCCGTGGCGGAGCCGGTCGAAGTCCCGCGGGAGATCTGGACCATGGCCGAGCGCATCCAGAAGATGTTGCGGGCGGCCCTGGACGCGGTCGTGGGAGGCGACACGGAACTCGCCCGCTCGGTCATAGCCGAGGACGAGGTCGTCGACCGAAGCCACGAGGCCATGTACGGCGTAGTGACGGCGATGATCAGGGAAGAGCCCGGGTCCGCGGCGGTCTGCATCCAGTTCCTGTCGATCTCACGCTACCTGGAGCGGATGGCGGATCTGGCGACGAACATCGCCGAGGATGTCGTCTTCCTGGTCGACGGCGAGGTGGTGCGCCACCAGGCGCTATAGGGGGGGTTTACGGCTGCCGCAGAAGCGGCTAGACTCCGCCCCTTCCCCGCGAAGCACCGCAGGAGTCGGCTCCGAGGTGCGGGTCGCATTGCGTGTCGAGGGTCGACCTGGGGAGCGGAAACGGGGGTCCCGAACACACCAGAGACTTGAAGACGGGGAAACCTGAGACGGCTGCCCACGTGGCTCAGGGGTAGAGCACTTCCTTGGTAAGGAAGGGGTCACCGGTTCAAATCCGGTCGTGGGCTCCAGACAGGCTTATCCAGGCAGAACACAAACACGGACAGTTGATCCGCTGAGGCGGGAGAGGCAACGAGCGTCATGGCGAAGGAGAAGTTCGAGCGTACGAAGCCGCACGTGAACGTGGGGACGATC
>VXSP01000037.1 GCA_009837885.1 Holophagales bacterium
CCACCACCCGCCCTCCAACGCTCCGCCCACCTCCCCGAACGCATCATCGAGATCCCGGCCGACTACGCGGCCTTGCGCGACGTGCTGCTTGGCGGCGGCTGAGGCGCGCACCCGTCAGCGGGGCTCCCGGGGGGAGGGTCCCAGCGGACGCTCGCGCTCTCTTGGTTGGGGTAGGCCGGCGCTCGCTTCGGTCGGCGTCAGGCCGGCACCGATTTGGCTATAGGGGCGTGAACACCAGTCCGTCCCGTTCCTTGCTGCCAGCGCCAGGACCCCAGTCCACCGGCGTCACGAGTTGCCCGTCGACGTGGGCGTAGTCGGGGACACGAACTCCCGGCGCCACAATCGTCTCTCGAATCCGGGCGCCCGAGCCGACCCGGGCACCGGGTAGCACCAGGCTCCGTTCGACGACCGCACCCTCGCCGACCTGGCTGCCCGTCTCGAGGACGCTTCTCTCCACGGTGCCGCCGGGGGCGACCGAGACTCCAGGGGCGACAAAGCGGCGGCGGCGCTTGCGGCCGCCGGCGGTGCGGCCCCAGTCCAGGGCCCCCTCGAGGTAGCGGCGGGGGGTTCCCAGGTCGTGCCAGGGGCGGCGGCTGCGGAAACCGACGACCCGGGCGCCGGCGCGGAGGAGCGGCTGGTAGAGGCCCTCGACGATGTCGTTCGACGACGGGCGCGGGGGGATCTCCTCGACGACCCGGCGGGAGAGGACGTGGAGGCCCTGGAACGTCCGCTTCCGGCCGCGGACCGGACCGACCCGGAGGTCGCGGAGCCCGACCACCAGACCGCGGGGATCGACTTCCACGCCGCCGCCGATCCGGTCGTCCCAGCCGACCTGGAGGGTGACGTCGGCGCCGCTCCGGCGGTGGCGGTCGAGGGCCTCGCGGACGGGCCAGCGGCAGAGCGAGTCGCCGTTGACCAGGACGATCTCGTCGGCATCGGCGAGGAAGTCGCGCAGGTTGACTACCGCGCCTAGCGTGCCGAGCAGGTCCGGTTCGACCTCGAAGCGGAGCTCGATCCCGCGGGCGCCCGCCTCGCTCTCGAGCCCGCGGCGCACCGCGTCTCCGAGGTGGTACAGGTTGACCGCGATCTCGCAGCGGGCCCGGTGAAGCAGGTCGATCGTACGCATGGCGACGGCCTGGCCGGCCACCGGCAGCAGGGGCTTGGCCACGGCGCCGGTCAGCGGCCGCAGCCGTTCGCCCCGGCCGGCGCAGAGCACGAGCGCCCGCACCCGCCGGCTGGCGCCTCTCACTGCGACGCTCCGTTGTCCGTAAACACCATGTCCCGGGGCAGGCCCTCGTGCCGCGACCGGTGATCGCGGTAGATCGCGAGATAGTCCCGTAGATCCGCCTGCTCCGGGTCGATGCCGCAGCGGCGGCAGACGCGTTCGATCGCGCCGGGAGGCAGTTCCGGGGCGACCTGCTCGACCTCCACGAAGTCGCCGATCGGCGTCCGGTCGAGGGCGACCTCGCAGCCGAGAAGCAGCCAGCGCTCACGGACCTTCTCGTAGCGCGCCGTGACCTCGAAGCCGAGCGACTCGAGGAACAGCCGCGCCGCCGCCGGGTCGTCGACGGTGAACTCGTGTTCCGCCCGCTCCTTCACGCCGCCCCGGATCTCTGGCGCGGACTTCCAGGTCAACCGGCAGCCGGCGCCGTCGGTGCGCAGACGGAGCAACTCGCGGCGGGCCCGCAGCTTCTCGGCCGACGCGGCGTTCCGCCGGTCGAAGACCCAGTTCGACTCCCTGGCGGCGGCTCGTTCGAGCTTGCCGCCGGCCGCGCGGACCCGCTCCCGGAGCCCGTCCAGGTCGGCGACCGCGACCTTGATCTCGCGCTCGCGCCCGGGTGCGGTCAAGCGGCGGCGCAGCCTCCGAGGCGGTCGAGTACGCGGACCACCGTGCGAATGCCCTGGTAGAAGTTCGCGAGGTCCATCTTCTCGTTCGGGGCGTGCAGCCGGTCGTCGGACAGGCCGAAGCCGATCAGCAGCACCGGCGCGGCCAGCACCTCGGACAGAGTGGAGACGATGGGAATCGAACCGCCCTCGCGGACCCGAACCGGCTCGCGGCCCCAGGCTTCGCGCACGCCCTCGAGGGCCGCGTCGACGAGCGGACCGTCGAGGTCGACGAGCACCGGCGGCGCCCCGTTCAGGTTCTCCACCTCGACCTCGATGCCCGGAGGCGCCAGCGAGCGCATGTAGGCCGCGAAGGAACGGAAGAGCCGCTCCGGGTCCTGGTCCGGCACCAGCCGCATCGACACCTTGGCGCCGGCCCGGTTGGCGATCACCGTCTTGGCGCCGGGGCCCTGGTAGCCGCCCCACAGCCCGTTCACGTCGCAGGTCGGCCGCGCCCACACCCGTTCCAGGGTCGTGTAGCCGGCCTCACCCCACAGCGCGGACGCGCCGATCTCGTCGCCGTACTTGGCCTCGTCGAACGGCAGAGCCGCGAATGCCGCCCGCTCCTTCGCTTCCAGTGGCCGCACGTCGTCGTAGAAGCCCGGAATGAGGATGCGGCCGTCCCGTGGATCGCGGAGCGCCGCCAGCATGGTGCCCAGGACGTTCAGGGGGTTCGCCACGGCGCCCCCGAAGGTGCCGGAGTGCAGGTCCCGGCCCGCGCCGCGCACCCTGACCTCGGTGTAGAGCAGGCCCTTCAGGCCGTAGAGCACGGAAGGCTGGCCCGGGCCGTACATCGAGGTGTCGGAGACCAGCGTCAGGTCGCAGGCCAGGCGCACGGACTCAGGGCTCCGGACGTAGGCCTCGATCGCTTCGCCGCCGCACTCCTCCTCGCCCTCGATCAGGAACTTGACGTTGACCGGGAGGGCGCCGGTCTCGGCCATGATCGCCTCCACCGCCTTGATGTGGGTGAAGGACTGGCCCTTGTCGTCGGTGGCGCCGCGGGCGACGATCCGCTCGCCGCGAGCGCCCGATTCGATCGTCGGCTCGAACGGGTCGTTCCGCCACTCCCCCAGCGGATCGACCGGCTGCACATCGTAGTGGCCGTAAAACAGGACGGTCGGGCGGCCTGGAGCGCCGAGCCACTCGCCGTACACCAGCGGATGGCCTGCGGTTTCGATGATCTCGGCCTCGAGCCCCGCGGCCTCCAGCCGCCCCCTGACGAAGCCGGCGCAGCGGCGCACCTCGGCAGCGTACTCCGGATCGGTCGAGACGGACGGGATCCGCAGGTACTCCTTCAACTGCTCCAGGCTGGCGGCGGTTTCGCGGTCCACCCGCGCGAGAACGGCGTCGACGCTCATCGGCCCCGCCCGCCGCGGTCAGTCATCGAAGCTCTTGCCCGTGGCCCGCCAGTCGGAGAGGAAGCTCTCCAGGCCGATGTCGGTCAGCGGATGACGGTAGAGCTGGCTCAGCGTCTTGAAGGGGAGGGTCGCGACGTCGGCTCCCATTTCCGCCGACAGCACGACGTGAACCGGATGCCGCACCGAAGCGACCAGGACTTCGGTCTCGAAGTCGTACCGGGAGTAGATCGAGATCACCTGCCGGATCAGGTCCATGCCGTCCTGGGCGATGTCGTCGAGGCGGCCGACGAAGGGCGAGATATAGGCGGCGCCCGCCTTCGCCGCCAGCAGCGCCTGGGAAGGCGAGAAGCAGAGGGTGACATTGCACCGGATCCCGTCCTCGGCCAGGCGCCGCACGGCGGTCAGCCCCGGCGGCCCGAGCGGCACCTTGACGACCACGTTGTCCGCCAGGCCGGCGAGCCGCCGGCCCTCCTCGAGCATGCCGTCGAGGTCGGTCGCCAGCACCTCGCCGCTGACGGGGCCCGGCACCAGCTCCGCGATCTCCTTGACCGTCGGCAGGTACCGCTTGCCCTGCTTCGCGATCAGGCTCGGGTTCGTGGTGACGCCGTCGACCATGCCCCATTCAAGGCCGGTCTCGATCTCCCCTACGTCCGCAGTGTCCAGAAAGAACTTCATCGTGGCGCTCCCGGGCTGCTAGTTGACTGGCTCCGTCTCGGCCGCTTCGGCGCCGCCGTCCTCGCCGTCCTCTTCCTCCTCGCCGCGATCCGGGATGCGGGCGAGGGCGACGATGCGGTCGCCGTCGTCGAGGTCCATCACCTTGACCCCCTGGGTGGCGCGGCCGATCAACGACACGCTGCCGGCGGTGATGCGGATGATCTTCCCCTCGTGGGTGATCAGCATCAGTCCGGTGTCCTCGCTGACCTGCCGGACGCCGACCACGTCCCCGGTGCGACCGGACACCTTCAGGTTGATGATCCCGAGACCGCCCCGTGACTGCAGGCGGTACTCGTCGATCGCGGTGCGCTTGCCGAAACCGCTCTCGCTCACGGTCAGCAGCGTCGTCTCCGGAGCCTGCGCCTCCGCGGACTTCTCCCGCGGCAGCAGGCACTCCATCGACACGACCCGATCGCCCGGGCGCAGGCTGATCCCGCGCACGCCGCGAGTCGCCCGGCTCAGGGAACGCAGGTCGCTCTCGCGGAAGCGGATCGCGTAGCCCTTCTGCGTGGCCAGTACCAGTTCGCTTCCGGTGTCGGTCACCTTGACCGACAGGAGACGGTCGTCCTCGTCGATCCGCAGCGCGATGATGCCGTTGTTGCGCGGCCGCGAGTACTCGGACAACGCCGTCTTCTTGACCACGCCCGCCTCAGTGGCGAAGGTCAGGAACCGGTCCTCCGGGAACTCCCGCACCGCGGCGGTGGCCGCGACGCCCTCGCCGCTGTCGAGCCGCAGGAGGTTGACGATCGCCTTGCCGCGGGCGGCCGGGCCGAGTTCGGGGATCTGGTGCACCTTCAGCCAGTAGCAGTAGCCCCGGTCGGTGAACACCATGATGTAGCTGTGGGCGGAGGCGACGTAGAGCTGCTCGACGAAATCGCCGTCGCGCGTGGCCATGCCGGTCCGGCCCTTGCCGCCGCGGTGCTGGGCGCGGTAGAGGCTTAGCGGCGACCGCTTGATGTAGCCGGACCGGGTGACCGTGATCACCATGTCCTCGTCGGCGATCATGTCCTCGATCGTGATGTCCGAGGAGTGGGCCACGATCTCGGTGCGCCGCGGGTCGCTGTACCGCTTCTCGATTTCGTCGAGCTCGGTCCGGATCTCCTGAAGCAGCAGCGCGTCGGAACCGAGGATCGCGCGCAGACGCTCGATCTCGGCGATCAGCTCGCGGTGCTCCTGCTCGATCTTCTCCCGCTCGAGGCCGGTCAAGCGCTGCAGGCGCATGTCCAGGATCGCCTGCGCCTGGGGCTCGCTCAGGGAGAAGCCCTCGATCAGGCGCTCTCTTGCTTCCGGCGGAGTACGGCTCGCGCGAATCGTCGCGATCACCGCGTCCAGGTGGTCGAGCGCGATGAGCAGCCCCTCGAGGACGTGGGCGCGCTTCTCGGCTCGGGCCAGGTCGTAACGGCAGCGCCGGATCACGACCGTGCGGCGATGGTCGAGGAAGTGGCGCAGCAGGGCGCGTAGCGTCAGCACCTGGGGCTGGCTGTCGACGATCGCCAGCATGTTCATGCCGTAGCTGACCTGGAGCTTGGTCATCTTGTACAGCGTGTTCAGGACGATCTCGGCCACCTCGCCCCGCTTCAGGTCGATCACGACCCGGATGCCGTCGCGGTCGGACTCGTCGCGCAGATCGCGGATGCCTTCGAGCTTCTTCTCGCGCACCAGCTCGGCGATCCGCTCGATCAGGCGAGCCTTGTTCACCTGGAACGGAAGCTCGGTCACGATGATCGACTGACTGTCCTGACCGGTGTCCTCGATCTCGGCGCGGGCCCGCACCTGGATGGATCCACGGCCGGTGGCGTAGGCGTCCTGGATGCCCGCGCGGCCATGGATGAAGCCGCCGGTCGGGAAGTCCGGCCCGGGCAACAGTTCCATCAGTTCTTCCAGGGTCGCCTGCGGCCGATCGATCAGCAGCTTGACCGCGGCGATCGCCTCGCCCAGGTTGTGCGGCGGGATGTTCGTCGCCATGCCGACGGCGATGCCGGCCGACCCGTTGACCAGCAGGTTCGGAATCCGGGCCGGAAGCGGCGCGGGCTCCTGCTCGGAACCGTCGTAGTTCGGCACCCACTCGACGGTGTCCTTCTCGATGTCCTCGCGCAGCAACTCCTCGGCGATCCGGGTCAGGCGGACCTCGGTGTAGCGCATCGCCGCCGGGTTGTCGCCGTCGATCGAGCCGAAGTTACCCTGGCCGTCCACCAGCGGGTAGCGCATGGAGAAGTCCTGCGCCATGCGCACCACCGTGTCGTAGATCGGTCCGTCGCCGTGCGGGTGGTACTTGCCCATCACGTCGCCGACGATGCGCGCCGACTTCTTGTAGGCGCGTCCGGCCGTGTTGCCGGCTTCCCACATGCCGTAGAGAACCCGCCGGTGAACCGGCTTGAGGCCGTCCCGCACGTCGGGCAGGGCGCGGCCGATGATTACGCTCATCGCGTAATCGAGGTAGCTCCGCCGCATCTCGCGCTCGAGCTGCACCGGCACGGTGTCGCGGCCGGACGGCGGCTGGATGGGGTTCTCGCCCTTGCTCACGGTCGGCGGATCAGATGTCGAGGTTGGTCGCGTTCAGGGCGTTCTTCTCGATGAACTCACGCCGGGGCTCGACCTTTTCGCCCATCAGCGTCGTGAAGATGCCGTCCGTCTCGTCGTAGCGGTCGTCGTCGATCTCAACCAGCAGCATCCGGCGCCGCTCGGGATCCATCGTGGTCTCCCAGAGCTGCGACGGGTTCATCTCGCCCAGGCCCTTGTAGCGCTGGATCGACAGGCCCTTCTTGGCGGCTTCGAACAGCGCGTCCAGCGCTTCGTCGACGGACTCGGCCTCGACGTCGTCGGTCGCCGCGCTGCCGTTCACCCGGCGCAGGTGGATCGAGGGGGATCGCCATGCCTCCAGCGCCTGTTCGTTGGCGGTCAGGGAGCGGAAATCGGCGCCGGTCACCAGCGCCTCGTCGATCTTCACCTGGCGGTCCACGCCGTCCCGGCGCGAACGGAACTCGATCCCGTACAGACCGGTGAGGCCTTCCTCGACAGACACGTCGTGAAAGCCGGAAGCCTCGATGACCTGGGCGGTCAGCTCGACCCGTTCCCTGTCGGCCAGGCTGTCCCGATCCCTGATGCCACCGGCGATCGCCGCCCGCAGCGCGTCCCGCGGAATGCCGCGGGCGCTCAGTGAGTCGAGGGACCGCCTGAACGAAGCGAGACGGTCGAGCAGGACGCGCAGGCGGTCGCCCTCGAACACCGTCGGATCGTCGACCTCGCCGTTTGGAAGGGCGACCTGCCAGCTCTTGCGGATCCGCTCCACCAGGTAGTCGTGGTACTCCTCGTCGTCCTTCATGTAGCTCGAGCGACGTCCCTCTGTGACCTTGTACAGCGGAGGCTGGGCGATGAAGAGGTGGCCGCGGTCGATGAGTTCCTTCATCTGGCGGTAGAAGAACGTCAGGATGAGCGTGCGGATGTGGCTGCCGTCGACGTCCGCGTCGCACATGATGATCAGCTTGTGGTAACGCAGACGGTCGGCGTCGAAGTCCTCGTTGCCGATGCCGGTTCCCAGGGCCTGGATCAGGGTCCTGATCTCCTCGGACGAGAGCATCTTGTCGAGGCGCGCCCGTTCGACGTTCAGGATCTTCCCCTTGAGCGGCAGCACGGCCTGGAAGCGCCGGTCGCGGCCCTGCTTGGCCGAGCCGCCGGCCGAGTCCCCCTCCACCAGGAACAGCTCGGCAAGAGCCGGATCCCTCTCGCTGCAGTCCGCCAGCTTGCCCGGCAGGTTCGAGCTGTCGAGGGCGCCCTTGCGCCTGGTCAGTTCCCGCGCCTTGCGCGCCGCCTCCCGCGCCCTGGCCGCTTCGACGACCTTCTCGACGATCCGCTTCGCGTCGCGCGGGTTCTCCTCCAGGAAAGCGGAGAGCTGTTCGCCCACCGTCGACTCTACCCAGCCGCGCACCTCCGAGGAGACGAGCTTCTCCTTGGTCTGACTGGAGAACTTCGGATCCCGCACCTTCACCGAGACGATCGCCACCAGGCCCTCGCGGATGTCCTCGCCCGAGAGCTTCTCCTTCAGGTTCTTGCCGAGACCTGAAGAGGCGACGTAGGCGTTCACGGTGCGGGTCAGCGCCGAGCGGAGGCCCGAGAGGTGGGTGCCTCCGTCCCGGTTGTTGATCGTGTTCGTGAAGCAGTAGATCCGTTCCTGGTAGCTGTCGTTCCACTGCAGGGCGACCTCGACCGACTCGCTGGAGCCGGCTTCGCCTATCTCGCTGCGGAGGTAGACCGGATCCGGATGCAGCGCCGTCTTGTTCCGGCCCAGGTGAGCGACGAAGCTGGCGATTCCTCCCTCGTACTCGAACTTCGCGCCCTTGCCCGTCCGTTCGTCGAAGAGGCTGATCGCGATGCCGCGGTTGAGGAAGGAGAGTTCTCGCAGGCGCTGCGAGAGCACGTTGTAGTCGAAGGAAAGCCGAGTGAACACCTCCGGGTCCGGCCTGAACCGGATTCCGGTACCCGTGTCCTCGGGATTCTCGAGTTCGGCAACCGCTTCGATCGGCGCTTCCGGTACGCCGCGGCTGTAGGCCTGGCGCCAGGAGTGGCCATCGCGGTCGATCTCCAGGTCGAGCTGGACCGAGAGGGCGTTGACCACGGATAGACCGACGCCGTGCAGCCCTCCGGACACCTTGTAGGCGTTCTGGTCGAACTTCCCGCCGGAATGCAACTCGGTCATGATGACTTCCGCCGCCGACCGCCCCTCGCCTTCGTGCAGGGCTACCGGAATCCCACGGCCGTCGTCCCGTACGGACACGCTGCCGTCGCCGTGGATGACCACCCTGACCTGCTCGCAGAAGCCGGCCTGGGCCTCGTCGATCGCGTTGTCGACGAGCTCGAACACCATGTGGTGCAGACCCGATCCGTCATCGGTGTCGCCGATGTACATCCCGGGCCGTTTCCGGACCGCCTCGAGGCCCTTGAGGACCTTGATGTGCTCGGCCGAGTACCCGGCTTCGGCCACCGCCTGAACATCCGTTGTTCCGGCCGCCGTCATGTGCGGAAAACTATCACAAAACGGCCGTTCTGGCCGCTTCCGGGGCCGGCTTCAGCCCTGCTTGCAACTATCTGAAAACAGGAGGTTTATCCGAGAGTACAAAGACCCTCGGATAAGCCCTCAGATGCGCATCGGCATGATCACGCACAAGTAGCGGAAATCCTGCCCCCCGACGGGCTGCCCGAGGCACTGGCTGTTCTCGTCCTTGAGCGCGAATTCGACCTGCTCGGTGTCGACCGCGGACAGGAAATCGCGCACGTAAACGGGGTTCAGGCCGATGTCCAGCTTCTCCGCCTCGTAGTCGCAGGCGAGGCTCTCCTCCGCCTCGCCCAGGTCCGGGTTCGAGGACGACACACGCAGCGATTTCTCCTCGAAGCCGAGCCTGACCATGGGGGCGCGGTCACCCGTCAGCAGGGAGACCCGATGCACCACCTCGGAGAGCGCGCCGCGATCGAACGTCGCCGTCCGGTCGTTCTCCGTGGAGATCACCTTCTCGTAGTCCGGGAACGTGCCCTCGAGGATGCGGCACGTCAGCTCGCGGCGCCCGATCACGAAGCCGAGATGATGCTCGCCGCGGCGGAACCGGATCGTCTCGTCGCTGTCGAAGCGCATCAGCTCGAGCAGCGCCTTGCGCGGCGCCAGGACGCCGTCCGCTTCCGCTACGCCCGGCATCTCGGCTTCGATCAGGGCGAGCCGGTGGCCGTCGGTCGCGACCATCTCCACCTTGCCGTCCTTCAGCTTGAGCAGGGCTCCGTTCAACTGGAAGCGCGACTCTTCCGCCGAGACGGCGTAGATGACCTTGCCGATCATCCGCTTGAAGTCGGGGAACGGCGCCTCGAAGGACGAAGACGACGAATCCTGGTCGACGGTGGTCAGCGTCGGGAAGTCCTCGGCCGAGAGACCGTTGATCCGGAACCTGGACGACCCGGCATCGATATGGAGCGAATTGGAGTCGCCGGTCGACAGCTCGATCGGGCCGTCGGCCAGGGCCCGGACGATCTCGAGGAACTTGCGGGCCTGCACCGCGGTCGCGCCGTCCTCGCAGGTTCCCTCCTCCGCGCCGCACCAGGAGGTCAGCGAGACGTCGAGGTCGGTGGCCGCGAGTTCCAGACGATCGTCACGTACCGTCAGCAGGAGATGGGAGAGGACCGGAATCGTCGATCTGCTCTCCACGATGCCGCGCATCGCCACGAGTTCGGTCAGCAGCTCTCGTCGTTCGACTCGGGTCTTCATCTATCCTCTCCTCAAAGAAGCAATATACACCAAGGAAGTAACCGTAGAAGGCAGCGATACCTGGCGCGGAAGAACGTTGTAAATCATTTATAATCAACAACTTGAGGTGGTCCAGGCAGGATTGATGGGGAGCGGAGGCGGCAGCGGAGCAATTGTGCATCCTGCGGAGTTCGGCCGCCGCCGGGCAGGGAGCGCCGACTCCCTCCGCAGCCCGGCCACAGAACAACCGTAACCGGCACCCGGACAATCCGCTGCCGGTGCGCAGATCGCTTGTTGGTCGATCCGCCGGGATTCCGCAGGATGTTCCCCACTCAGCCCAGGTGACGCTTGATCAGCCGACTTGACGCTTACTCAGCCGAGCTGACGGGTGAAGCGCTCCAGTTGAGCGGTCAGGCGTTCGTCATCGGCCCGGCGGCGCTCGATCTGCTCGACGGAGTACATGACGGTCGAGTGATGCTTGCCGTTGAACACTCTTCCGATCTCCGGGTAGGACATCTCGGTCAGACGCTTGCAGAGGTACATCGCGATCTGGCGCGGATAGGTGATCTGCCGGGAGTTGCTCTTGCTCTTGATCTCGCGGACCTTGAGGCCGTAGTGGTGGGCCACCATCTTGATGATCTGCGCCGCCGACACCGGACGGTCCTGGTCCGGCAGCACGTCGCGCAGCGCCTCCTTGGCGAACTCGAGATCGAGGGGCATGCCCGACAGCGAGGCGAAGGCGGTGACCCGGTTGAGCAGGCCTTCGAGCTCGCGCACGTTCGAATGCACCTGCCGGGCGATGAACATGGCGACATCCGTGTCCAGGTCCAGTCCCTCCTGTTGCCGGGCCTTGCGTTGGAGGATCGCGACCTTGGTCTCCAGATCGGGGGCCTGGATGTCGGCGAGAAGACCTGAGCCGAAGCGGCTTCGCAGACGCTCCTCTATGTCCGCCATGTCGCGCGGCTGGGCGTCCGAGGTGACGATGATCTGCTTCTGCCGGGTGTAGAGCACGTTGAACGTGTGGAAGAACTCCTCCTGGGACCGCTCCTTCCTGGCCAGGAACTGGATGTCGTCCACCAGCAGGACGTCGATCGTCCGGTAGCGCTCGCGGAAGGCGGGCATTCGCTCGAACCGGATCGAGGTGATCAGGTCGTTCACGAAGTCCTCGGCGGCGAGGTACACGACCCGGGTGCCGGGTGCGGCACGTTTGAGGCGGTTTCCGATCGCGTGCAGGAGATGGGTCTTGCCCAGACCCACCCCGCCGTAGAGGAAGAGCGGGTTGTACGCGATGCCGGGCTTCTCGGCGACGGCCTGGGAGGCGGCGCTGGCGAACCGGTTCGAGTTGCCGACCACGAACGAGTCGAACCGGTACTGGGGGTTGAGCGAACTGCTTGGCGCCCCCTCCGTCCCGGGGCGATCAGCCGTCTCGGGCCCCCTCGCGGACTTCGTGCGCGGTGACCTTCCCGGCGGTGCGACCCTGGTCCGCGTTTCGCCACTCTTGAACAGGACCTGGTAGGTCGGGCCCTTGAGATCGGCGATCGCCCAGTCGACGATCGGGCGGAAGCCCTCCTCGAGCGCCTCGACGAAGCGCGAGTTCGGCGCTTCGAGGACGAGGTGCTCGGCGTCCTCCGACGCGACCCTCAGGGGATGGAACCAGGTGCGGAAATCCTCGGCCGGAAGATCCGCCCGCAACTGCCGGCGTAGAGTCGGCCAGACGGAGCTAGGCATGCTCCCCCGTTCCGTCCGCACCGACCAAAGCCATGTTGAACCAGCGCACGGCAGTGCCGCCTCTGCCCGCTTGCTCCGCTGCTACTCCGAACCGACGCACTTCTCCCCCACATTCCAGTGCGCACGACCACCAATTCCCGGTGCCGGGCAGGGAATTGTCGCTCTGCAGAGCTACGTTCCGCAGCTTTTCCGCACAGTGTGGAAAAACCTTGGAAGACCGGCGAAGAGACTCGGGACAGCTAGTTCCTGGGCGCTACCTGTTGGTCCTACGCCGAGTGGCCTCCGTTGCGCGAGAAGCGCAGGATAGCAGCGGGATCCGGCTTCAACAAGGGGTGTCTGAACACTTTCTTCACGTTTTCTTCGTCGCGAGCGCGGCGCCGCCCGTCGGCGAGCGCTTTAGGTCCTGAACTGTGTTGCAGTTAGTCGAGCCGGAGGAACTCCGGGGCGCTCTACTGGCCTGGTTCGATCGCTGCCGGCGCGATCTGCCCTGGCGGCGAACCGAGGATCCGTACGAGATTCTCGTCGCGGAAATCATGCTCCAGCAGACCCGGAGCGAGGTCGTCGCGACACGCTACCAGGGCTTCCTGGACCGGTTCCCCCGCGTCGACGATTTGGCGGAAGCGCCGGTCGACTCGGTCGAGGCGGCGTGGTCCGGCCTCGGCTACTACCGCCGGGCCCGGAACCTCCACCGGGCGGCCCGGATCCTGGCGGAGCGGGGCAGGTTGCCCGCGAGCGCCGCGGAGTGGGCGGAGTTGCCGGGAATCGGCGCGTATACGTCGGCGCTGCTCGCGAGCCGCTGCTGCGGGGAGTCGTCGCCGGTGCTGGACGGGAACGTCGAACGCGTGCTGAGCCGGTTCCTGGCGTCCGGGGAACCCCCGCGCCGCGCCGCCGCCAGGCGCAAGCTGCTGGCGACCGCCGCCCGGCTGCTGGACCCGAGTCGTCCCGGCGACTCCAACCAGGCGCTGATGGAGGTAGGTTCGCTGGTTTGCCGCCGGGGCAAGCCGGATTGCGGCGCCTGCCCGCTCGCTCCCGGTTGCCGGGCCTTCCGCTCGCCGGGGCTCGATCCGCGGGCCTTTCCCGTTGCCGGACCGCGGCGCGCCCGGGAGGTCCGCCACTGCTTCACGGCGGTCGTCCGGCGGGGCGACGAACTGCTGCTTCATCGCCGGCCCGGGGACGCCGACTGGTTGGCCGGCCGCTGGCACCTGCCGACGGTGGAACTGGCGAGCGGCGACGAGTCCGCCCGCGTGGCGGAAGCCCTGGGTCGGGAGTACGGCGGTTCCTGGGAGTGCGACGAACGCGCGGTCCTGGTGCGGCACGCGGTGACCTACAGGGAGTTCCTGGTGCGAGCCGCGGTGGCCCGCTGGCGCCCGGAACGCACACCGGAGGAAACGGCCGCCAACCAGGCTCCGGTGGACCAGCCCTCTCTGGTCTGGTTCCGGGACAGCGAGATCGACGGGTTGCCGACTTCGTCCCTGCTGCGGAAGACGCTCGACTCGGTCGGCGCCAACCGCGCCGATCCGCCAATACACTCCGGGCCATGACGCCGACGCAGCCTTCGCCGAGGATCCCCTTCGTCGACCTGGCCACCCAGTCGAGGCGGCTCCGGCCGGAGATCGACCGCCGGATCGGCGAGGTCCTCGACCACGGCCGCTACGTGATGGGCCCCGAGGTCGGTGAGCTGGAGAAAGAGCTGGGCCGATGGGGCGGCGGCGCCTCCGCGGTGGCGGTCTCGAGCGGCTCGGACGCCCTGCTGATCGCCCTGCTTGCGCTCGGCGTCGGCGGTGGCGGGAACCAGCGCGACGCCGTCTTCGTGCCGACCTTCACCTTCACCGCGACGGCGGAGGTGGTCCTGCTCGCGGGCGCCGTGCCCGTCTTCGTCGACGTGCGGGAAGAGGACTTCCTGATCGACCTCGAGTCGCTCGACCGGGAGTACGAAGCCGTGCGGGCGGCCGGCGTCGCCACGCCGAAAGCCGTGATTCCGGTGGACCTGTTCGGCCTGCCGGTGGCCGAGCAACCGCTGGCGGAGTGGGCGGCCGCCAGAGAGCTCGAAGTGATCGCCGACGCGGCCCAGAGCTTCGGCGCGAGCCGCGACGGCAGTCCGGTCGGTTCACTGGCGCCGATCACGACGACCAGCTTCTACCCCGCCAAGCCCCTCGGCTGCTACGGCGACGGCGGCGCCGTGCTCTGCACGGAGCCGGAGCCCGCGGCGGTCGTCCGCTCCATCCGCGAGCACGGCCAGAGCGCCGACCGCTACGACATCGTTCGGCTCGGCGTGAACGGCCGCCTGGACAGCCTCCAGGCCGCCGTGCTGCTGGCGAAGCTGACCGTCTTCGAGCAGGAGCTGGCCGCGCGGCGGGCCGTCGCGGCCGGCTACGGCGAGCGGTTGCGGGCGGTCTCATCCTCGACGGCGACGCCCTGGCGGGTGTCGACGCCGGAGACCGACGCCGGTGTCGAGTCGAGCTGGGCCCAGTACACGCTCCGCGTCGACGACGCAGCCGGCCGGCCGTCGGCCGACACGAGGGACGCCCTGCGCGCGCACCTCGACCGCGCCGGCATTCCCACCGCCGTCTACTACCCGCGCCCCATGCACCTGCAGCCGGCTTACGAGAGCTACGGCCTCGGCGCCGGCTCGCTGCCGGTCAGCGAGAGCCTGGCCGACCGCGTGGTCAGCCTGCCGATGCACCCGTACCTCGACCAGGGCGCGCTGGACCGCATCTGCGAGCGGATCGCGAACCCCTGAGACGGTGGGCTCGCCCGGGCTCGAGAGCGGCCGCCTGCTGCCGGAGATTCTGATCCGGCCGCCGGGGCCCCGGGCCCGGGCCATGGCCGGGCGCCTGGAGACGTCCGAGGCTCCGGGCATCAACACCCTCGTGGCCGGAACGACGGCGATGCTCTGGGCCGAGGCCCGGGGCAGCAACGTGGTCGACGTCGACGGCAACCGTTACGTCGACCTCACGGCCGGTTTCGGCGTCGCGGCCGTCGGCCACCGCCACCCGGCCGTAGTCGCGGCCGTCAGGGAGCAGGCGGAACAGCTCGTCCACGGCCTGGGCGACGTCTACGCCCACCCTGCCCGCCTCGAGCTGGCCGAGCGCCTGTGTGCGCTCGCTCCGCTTCCCGCCCCTCGCGTCTACTTCGCCGTGTCCGGCGCGGATGCGGTGGAGGTCGCGCTCAAGACAGGCCGCCTGCACAGCGGCCGCCCGGGGGTTCTCGCGTTTGAACCCGCTTACCACGGGACCACCCTCGGAGCGCTCGCGGCCACCTCGAGGCCGGCCTTCCGCGAACCGTTCACCGAGCCCCTCGAAGAGCTCGTTCACCGTCTGCCGTACGGAGCTCCACCGGAGCAGATTCGGGAGATCCTCGAGAGGCAACCGGACATCGGGACCTGCCTCGTCGAGCCGATCACAGGCCGCGAGGCGACCCGCTGGCCGCCGCCCGGCTGGCTGGCAGCTCTCGGCGAGCTATGCCGCCGTCACGATGTCGTGTTGGCAGTGGACGAGATCTTCACCGGCTTCGGCCGCTGCGGCGCCTGGTTCGTGTGCCGCGAAGCGGGCCTCGAGCCGGACCTCGTCTGCTGCGGCAAAGCCCTCGGCGGCGGCCTGCCGATCGCCGCCGTTCTCGGCAGGAAGGAAGTCATGGACGCCTGGCGAAGCGACGGCGAAGCCCGCCACACCGCCACCTTCGTTGCCCACCCCCTCGCCTGCGCCGCGGCCCTCGCCACTCTGGACGTAATCGAGACCGAAGATCTCATAGGCCGCGCCCGCACTCTGGGCCACCGCTTCGGCCAGGCCCTCGAACCCCTCAGAAACCACCCCGGAGTCACCGACATCCGCGGCCAGGGCCTCCTCCGAGCCGTCCAACTCGACGCCCCCACCCGCGCCCGCACCCTCAGCACCGACCTCCTCCACCGAGGCCTAATCGCCCTGGCCGGCGGCGCCTCCGGCACCGTCCTCCAGCTCTCCCCGCCCCTCGTCATCACCGAACAGCAACTCGACCACGCTGCAGCGGTCCTGCACGAAGTCCTCGCCGACTGACTCTGGATTCCCCTAGTTCCGCCTACGCGGCCTATCCCCGAAGCCCGCGCGACGGCGCCAGCCACCGAGAGAGTCCAGCCCGTGGAGGTGCGGGGGGAGGGTCCCCAGCGGGCTGGAGGCAAGTGTCTCCCGAGATCGTCACATTTGACCGACGACCCACCGCAGCGCAGCCGACCGAAGCGAGCGCTGACTTCTCATCCACCAAGAGAGCGCGAGCGGCCGATGGGGACCCTCCCCCCGCACCTCCGCGGGCGGCCGAACTCAGAGATCGCGGCGGCCCGCAAGCGAGCGGGCGAGGGTGACCTGGTCGGCGTAGTCGATGTCGCCGCCGACGGGGAGGCCGAAGGCGAGGCGGGTGACTCGGACGCCTCGGCGGTTGAGGAGGTTGGCGAGGTAGAGGGCGGTGGCTTCGCCTTCGACGTTGGGGTTCATGGCGAGGATCGCCTCTTCGACCCCTTCGAGGCGGTCGAGGAGAGAGGCGACCGTGAGTTCGTCCGGGCCGACGCCGCGTTGCGGGGACAGGGAGCCGAGCAGGGCGTGGTAGAGGCCGTGGAACTCGCCGGTGCGCTCGATCGGCTCGATGTTGAAGGGCTCCTCGACGACGCAGAGCTTCGTCTTGTCGCGTTGCGGATCGCTGCAGATGGAGCATGGATCCACCGCCGTGATCTGGTGACAGGTCGAGCAGTGGATCATGCGGTCCTTGACGTCGATGACCGCCTGCGCGAGGGCTTCGGCGCGGGACCGGTCGGCGCGGAGGAGATGGTGGGCCAGCCGTCGCGCCGTCTTCGGACCGATGCCCGGGAGGCGCGAGAGCTCCTCGACCAGGTTCGACAGCGGATCGGCCGGCATCAGGTGAGGTCTGCCGGCATCAGGTCAGGCCGGGAATGCCGCCGGCCATGTTGCCGATCCGTTGCCCCACGAACTCGTTCACCTTGCGTCCCGCTTCGTTCACCGCGGCCTGAACCAGGTCCTGGACCATCGCCGGATCCTCCGGATCGAGGACCTCGGGGTCGATCTGGACCGCGAGGACCTCCTTCTCGCCGTTCATCCGCACTTCGACCATGCCGCCGCCGACACTGGCGCTGAACTCGGCGGTCGCCAGGTCGCGCCGCATCTGCTCCTGCATCTGCTGGGCCTGCCGCATCAGCTTCTGGATGTTCATTCGTCGCTGTTCCTATGCTCGGTTGTGGGTTTTCACGGGGTCTTGGGCCGGACGTCGAGTACGCGGCCGCCGAAGACGTCGAGCACGGCGCGGACGCCGGGATCGGCCTCGGCGGCCCTTCGCGCTTCGTTGCCGGGGCCGGCCGCGCGCCGGGCGGGCCTGCGCCCGGATGCCGGCGGGCCCGGTTCGCGGCGCGGCTCCGTGCTTTGGGGAGGCGGCGTGCTTTCGGGAGGCGGTGCCGGGGTACCCGGCGACTGTGGAGCCGTTCCTCCCGGGACCGCGGGCGTCACCTTCCAGGCGGCGTCCGGTCCGAGTGTCGCACGCACGGCATCTTCGAGTTGAGCGGTGCGGGCTTCGTCACGAAGCTCCCGCTGGAGTTCCGGACCGGCCTCGACGACGAGGGTGCTACCGCGCACTTCGAGGCGCGCGTGGTGGAAGTCGAGCAGTCCCGCCAGGAGGGGACTCTCGCTCTCGAGTCGCTTGACGACCGGAGCGGCGTCGCCAGGGGGTGATGCCGCGGCAGGGGTCTCTGCCGGGTCGCGGCGCGGTGTCGGGGCTTCGGTTCGGGCGTCCGGCGGCCCGGCGCCCTGGAGTTCCGCGCCCGCGGGGAGACCGGCCGCCAGCCGCTCGATCCGCACCAGCCTTGGGAGTTCCGCGGCCCTCAGGAGAGCGACTTCCAGGGCGAGGCCGGGAGCGTCGGCGCGCCGGACGACCGTCTCGCTGCTGAGCAGGAGATGCAGGAGCCTGAGCAGGTTCTCGTAGCCCGCGGTTGCCGCGGTTTCCTGGAGGTCCGCTGCCGCTTCGGCGGGCAGGTCGAGCAGCTCCGGGTCGAGACCCTGAGCGAGATGCAGCGCGCTGCGCAGGTAGCCGAGGAAGTGGGTGAACACCTGCCTTGGGTCGCTGCCTCCGTCCTCGACCTCGCGGATCGTCGTCGACACGCGCACGCCGTCGCCGGCGAGGACCGCCTCGAGCAGGGCGGCGAGCAGCGCCGCGTCGATGCCGCCGAGCAGGCGCCCGACATCCTCGTCGGCCAGCTTGCCGTTGCCGAAGGTCGCGAGCTGGTCGAGCAGCGCGACCGCGTCCCGGACGCTGCCCTCGGAGGCGCGGGCGATCAGGCGCAGGGCGGGGCCGCCGGCTTCGAGGTCCTCGGCCTCGCAGATGCGTCGAAGGTGGGCGACCATGGCCTCGGGCGGCACGCGCCGGAAGTGGAACTCCTGGCAGCGGGACAGAACGGTCGCGGGTACCTTCTCGATCTCGGTCGTCGCGAAGATGAAGGTCAGGTGGGCCGGCGGTTCCTCGACGATCTTGAGCAGCGCATCGAAGGCCGAGCCGGAGAGCCGGTGGATCTCGTCCAGGACGACGACCTTGTAGCGGTCACGGGCGGGTCCGTACCTCAGGCTCTCGGTCAGGTCGCGGACCTGCTCCACCTTCGAGTAGGTGGCGGCGTCGATCTCGATCACGTCGAGATCGCCCGCTTCCCGGATCTCGGTGCAGACCAGGCAGGTGTCGCACGGTTCGGACACCGGCCCCTGGGCGGAGCCGTCGGCGCCAAGGCAGTTCAGGGCCTTGGCGAGGACCCGCGCGGCCGTTGTCTTGCCGACGCCGCGGATGCCGGAGAACAGGTAGGCCTGCGCGATGCGGCCGTCCCGCAAGGCGTTGCGCAGGGCGGTGACGATCGCCTCCTGGCCGACCAGGTCGGCGAACGTCTGAGGCCGCCACTTGCGGGCCAGGGCCTGGTAGGTCATGGCCTGAACAGGGCGGCTGGTTGAGAAGTCACTGAAGGGTTCCGGCTGAACTGCGCCCTCGAAACGAACACCCTATCGCTGCTCCCTTCCGGGCCTGACGAGGTTCGGGGCCGTTCGATTCACAGGGCCCGAACCCTTCGGTCACTTCTCGATCCCGAGCCTGTTCACCGCCGCGGGAAGCGTAGGGATCGTACCAGTGAATCTCGTCCGGGGGACTGTTAGCGTGAGCGGCTTGGATGATCGGAGCGCCATGGAGCTGGCTCTCGACGAGGCCCGGCTGGCCGCGAGCGCCGGAGAGGTTCCGGTGGGAGCCGTCGTGGTGCGCGACGGCGTGGTCGTCGGCCGCGGCCACAACCGAAGGGAGAGCTGGGGAGACCCGCTGGCGCACGCCGAGATGATCGCCCTGGCGGAGGCGGCGGCCGGGCAGGAGGGCTGGCGGCTGAACGGCTGCTCGGTGTACGTGACTCTCGAGCCCTGCGCCATGTGCGCCGGGGCGATGGTCAACGCCCGTGTGGACCGCCTCGTGTTCGGGGCAGCGGATCCGAAGGGTGGTTTCTGCGGCTCGCTCGGGAACGTCGTTCGCGAACCAGGACTGAATCACCAAATCACGGTATGCTCCGGCGTCCTGGCGGAGGAGAGCTCAGCTTTGTTGCGCGCGTTCTTCCGGGGTCTACGGTCGAGCGGGCTTTCGATTGAGGAGAGGTGACCGAGTGGTCGAAGGTGCATGCCTGGAAAGCATGTGTAGGGGCAACTCTACCGTGGGTTCGAATCCCACCCTCTCCGCCATGACCAGGGCGGCGGAGGACGAGATGCGCCGGGCTGCCCGCAAACGGGGAGAGGTGCCAGAGTGGTCGAATGGGGCGGTCTCGAAAACCGTTGATCGTTTACGCGATCCGTGGGTTCGAATCCCACCCTCTCCGCCATTCCGTTACGGCCGCCGGGCGGTCTCACGAACTCCCATGGATCGTTTACGCGATCCGTGGGTTCGAATCCCACCCTCTCCGCCATTCCGCTGCGGCCGCCGGGCGGTCTGCTCTCCGCCACCAGCTTCAGGGAAGGAAGGAACGTGAAGAGGACATACCAGCCGAACAATCGGCGTCGCAAGAAGAAGCACGGTTTCCGTCTACGGATGAGGACCAGGCACGGTCGCGCGATCCTGTCGCGCCGCCGGCGCAAGGGCCGCAAGCGGCTGACGGTCTGACGTTGAACCGATCGGGGAATCCCGTTCGCTCCCCCGGCTTCGAGCAGGGGGGCGGACGGATACGGTCGAGTGGCGACTACCGGCGGGTCTACCGCCGGGGGCGACGGCTGCACGGCCAGTTCGCGGTCTTCCACGTGCGCCGCAACGACGCGGGCCATGCGCGATTGGGACTCACCGCCGGCCGGCGGGTGGGCGGCGCGGTCGTGCGCAACCGGCTCCGCCGGCGGGTGCGCGAGCACTACCGTCAGGTCGTGGGGCGGGAGCGGCTACCGGCCGTGGACGTGGTCGTGCACCTGAAGCCGACCGCGGCCGCCGCGGACCGGCGGACGTTCTACCGTGAGCTGGACCGCCTGTTCGAGACCGTAGCAAAGCGGCGCGGCCCTGAGGGCAGGTCCCGCGAGCGCGTGAGGTCGAGGCGATGAACCCACTGGCGCGGCTTGCCGTGGCGGCGCTCCGGGCGTACAAGCGCTGGCTTTCGCCGTTGCTCCCGCGGGCGTGCCGCTTCAGTCCGACCTGTTCCGAGTACGGTCAGCTTGCACTCAGGAGCCATGGTCTGATCTTGGGAACGTGGTTCGCGCTTGGCAGGCTCCTGCGCTGCCAGCCCCTGGGACGCGGCGGGATCGACCTGCCGCCGCCGGCGCGGAACGTGGAGCCCGGGGTCGCCAAGGGCTAACTGAGACCGATGGACAACCGCAGACTCCTCCTGGCGGCGCTGCTGTCGCTCGGCGTTCTCCTGCTCTGGTCGACCTTCGTCGCTCCACCACCGCCGCCGGTCGAACGGACTCCGGTCGCCGTCGGGGAGGGAGCGCCGGCAACGCAGCCGGAGACGACAGCGCCGGCTCCGGTGAGACCGGCCGAGCGCGCGGCGGAACCGGTGTCGGTCTTCGAACGGGTGGAAGCCGCGCTGGAGGAGAGGGTGGTAATCGAGTCGGGCAACGCCAGACTCGAGTTCACGAACCGGGGCGCCCAGTTGCTGTCCTTCGAGCTGATGCGCCCGGACGGCGCCGAGCCCGTCGAACTTGTGCGCCGGCGCGAGCCCGGCCAGCCCTATCCCTTCGGCCTGTCGGGGCCGCAGCGGACCTCACCGCTCAATGAGGCCCTCTTCGTCGTGGAGCGTTCCAGGGAGAACGGTGACGAGCGGGTCGTCTTCCGCTACAGCGGCGACCGTGGCTCGGCGACGAAGACGTTCCGCTTTCCGACAGTGAACCCCCAGAGTGGCGGCCTGACCTTCCTCTACGAGGTCGAGTCGCCTGGTGACGCTTGGGGTCTGGTGCTCGGTCCGGGCATCCGGAACCCCACCGTGGACGAGCTCGAAAGCCGGCTGTCGAGCCAGCAGCGGCGAGCCGCGACATGGTTCGCGGGCGGTGAGATGGACTCCCTCGAGCCGCGCCGCGCGGACGATCCGCAGCAGCTCGGCGAAGGCGCGCGCTGGGTCGCGCTCGAAGACCGCTACTTCATCACGGCCGTCATCCCGTCGGGGGCGCGCGGCGCCGTTCAGGCGCTGCCCGTGGCCAACCTGGACGAGAGCGACGGCAGCCTGCGCGGCTTCACCCTGTTCGAGGCCGGCGATGTCACGACGGAAGACCTGACTCGCGACCTGATGCTCGTGCTCGAAGCGTCGGGCGGCCAGCTCGCGGGACGGGCGTACTTCGGCGACAAGCAGTACGACGCGCTGGCCGGCATGCGCGTGCGACTCGAGAAGACCGTTCGCTACGGGTTCTTCGGTGTCATCTCCCGCCCTCTCCAGTTCGGTTTACGCTGGATTTACGACAACATCGTGGCGAACTACGGGTGGAGCATCGTCCTGATGACGGTGCTGATCCGGCTCGTTCTCTTCCCGCTGACCCACAAGAGTCAGGTCTCGATGCAGCGGATCCAGAAGCTGAATCCGCGAATGGAAGCGATCCGCGCCAAGTACCGGCCCAAGCTCAAGGACGGCAAGGGCCGGCCCCGCATGGACCAGCAGCGCAAGATGAACGAGGAGATTCAGGGGCTGTTCAGGGAGGAAGGCGTTAACCCGGCCAGCGGCTGCCTGCCGATCCTGTTCCAGATGCCGGTGTTCTTCGGCTTCTTCCGCCTCCTCAGCGAGGCGGTCGAGCTCTGGGACGCGTCCTGGCTCGGCTGGATCGGGAACCTGGCCCTGCCGGATCCGATCTACGTGTTGCCCCTGGTCATGGGAGCTTCCCAGTTCCTCCAGCAGCGGATGTTGCCGCCGCCGGCGAACAAGACCCAGAAGCTGATCATCAACACGATGCCGATCTGGTTCACGATCTTCTCGTTCAGTTTCCCCAGCGGCCTGGTTCTCTACTGGCTGACGAACAACGTGCTGGGCATCGTGCAGACCGGCGTCTACAACAAACTGAAGAAGAGGGGTTACCTGGGCGGCGAACCGGCCGTGCAGACCACCGAGACGAAGAAGAAGTGAGGACAGGACAGCAGCGATGAATGCGATGAACAGCATGTTCTTTTCGGGAGAAACCGAGTCCCGGGCCATCCTGGCGGCCGCGAACCACTTCGGCGTGTCGCCGGAGCAGATCGTGTTCGACCGGGTTGAGAAACGGCACGGCTTCGTGAAGCACCGCCGGGTGGTGATTCGCGTCGACCCGGCCAGCGTCGGCCCGAGCGTTGGGGGCGATGCCGCCGAGAGCGACAGTCCCGCCGAAGTGGTGGCGGAGCCTGTCGTCGAAGCGGTCGTTCCCGCAGTCGCGGAGCCGGCGCCGGAGGCGGAACCGGAACAGGCGGTGGAACCGGAGCCGGCGGACAGTGCGACGGTGACCGGTGAAGCGGAGGCGCCGGAGCAGAACTCCGAAGAGGTTCTCTCGATCGCGCACGCGGCGCTGGATCAACTGCTGGAACTGGCCGATCTCGAGGTTTCGGCGGAGATCGTCCTGACCGATGAGAGGTTGGAGGTCGAGATCGAAGGTGTGGACGAAGAGCTTCTCGTCGAGGACGAGGGCCAGGTCCTGCTGGCGATCCAGCACCTGCTGCCGCGGGTCATGTACGGACAGCTCGGACGGATCGTCCCGTGCCGTCTGGACAGCCGCGGCTACCAGCGCAAGAAGGAAGAACGCCTGCGAGGCCTCGCCCGCCGCGTGGCGGAGGAGGTCGTCCGCCGCGGCGGCACGCGCACCCTGCGGCCCATGAACCCGGCCGACCGCCGCATCGTGCACCTGACCCTGGCCGACGACCCGGACGTCGAAACCGAAAGCCAGGGCAACGGCTACTTCAAACGCGTCAGCATCCGCCTGCAGTAGCGGGCGGCGCGCCGCGCCGCGCGGCGACCCGCGACGTTGGCGGCATGGGCCCCGTCCGACCCGGGGAGCCGGAGGGGAGGTCCCCAGCGGCCGCGGCATCCGCGCGTCCGCGAGCGGACGCACGGCCTGCGACGCACGTGGCGCGGGACGCGCCACGTGGGTGCACGCTCTCTTGGTAGGTGGGGGGTCAGCGCTCGCTTCGGTCGGCTGCGCTGCGGTGCGTTGTCAGTCGAGGTGACGGTCTGGGGAAACGCTTGCCTCCAGCCCGCTGGGGACCTCCCCTCCGGCTCCCCGGGTCGGACTGGACACAGTGCCAGACGGGACGCTGCAAGCTGTGCACGGCGCTCGACACCTTATAGCTGCAACGGGCCTGTACGGCGGTCCACACTGGGTGCGCCGGCGTCTTCGCCGGCCTTGAGGAAGATCGCGCGAGGCGCCAGCCTCGCTCCTGTGCCCAACTAGGCACTGCAACCCAACTGCAGTAGGCGAGGCGCTAGGCCATGTGGGCGGTGGTGCTCTGAGTGCGCGGGTCCTCTGACCCGCTGCCGCCGGAGGCATGTGGCCACGGGTCTTCTGACCCGTGGAAGACAGGGCGCCGGCCGGGAGGCCGGCGACGACTGCAACGGGAGATAGCCTCGCCGGAGTGGTGCGGCGAGAACGGTGAGCGGCGGTGGAACCTGGGCGGGCGGAGGATTCATGGTGTTTCACGTGAAACACCGACCCCAACGACCTCGCAGGTGTTTCACGTGAAACACCGCCACCTGTTTCAGCGAGAGTTCGGCGCCGAGTTGCCGCAGGAAGTAGTCGACCGGCTGGCGCGCCATGCTGAGCTCCTGGAGCGCTGGAACCGGGTGGTGCGGCTGGTCGGGGAAGCGGAGCCTGGGGAGTGGATTCGTCGTCACTACGCGGAATCGGTTGCGGCGAGGGCGTACTGGCGAGCGTCGACGGCAGCAGGTAGTGGCGAGCCCGGGCTTCTCGACATCGGCAGCGGTGCGGGGTTCCCCGGGCTGGTGCTCGCGGCGCTTCATCCGGAGCGGCCGGTGACGCTCGTCGAGGCGCGCGAACGGAAGGCCGCGTTCCTGGCGGAGGCGGTGCGAGAGCTCGATCTGTCCAACGTGCGGGTCGTCAGGGCGCGGTTCGATCGTGAGCTCGCCGTGCCGCTCGCGGGGACGGTAGAGTGCGCGACGATTCGTGCCCTTCGGCTCCCGGAGTCCACGATGGCCCGCCTGGTGGAAGCGTTGCCGGATGAGGGGCGCCTCGTGGTGTGGGCGGGTCGGCCCCTGGCGGCCGGTCTGTTGGATACCTGTTCTGTGGAACAAGAGATGAATCTTCCTGACAGCCCGCACCGGCGGATTCTCTGCCTCCGGCCGCTTCACCGTGGCTGACGTTCTGGCGGTCGCCAACCAGAAGGGCGGCGTCGGCAAGACGACGTCGGCGATCAACCTGGCGGCGGCGTTCGGTGCGATGGAGCGCAGGGTGCTGCTGGTGGACAGCGATCCGCAGGGCAATGCGAGCCGCGGCGTAGGCTGGTCGGGCCGGCCGCCGACGCTGTTCGACGTGCTGTCCGGCGAGGCGAGCGCCGGGGAGGTGATCGTCGCCAGCGGCTTCCCGTATGTTGATTTGCTGCCGGCCAACCGGGACCTGGTCGGAGCCGAGTTGGGCCTGCAGCACGACCAGCACTGGATCCGGCGGCTCCTGTCATCGCTCGAGGAGCTGGACGGCCGATACGAACGGATCTTCGTCGACTGTCCTCCAGCGCTGGGCCGGTTGACCCTGAACGCGCTGTTCGCCGCCGATGCGGTCATCGTGCCGCTGCAGTGCGAGTACTTCGCGCTCGAGGGGATCAGCGAGTTGCTGGCGACCGTGCAGCGGGTGCGCGAGTTGGGTCGGCCCGAGCTGGAAATCGCCGGCGTCGTCCTGACCATGTACGACGATCGCACGAACCTGTCGCGGGACGTGGCGCAGGAGGTGCGCAAGCACTTTGGATCGATCGTCTGCGATACGATCGTGCCGCGCAACGTTCGCCTCGCGGAAGCTCCAAGCTACGGTATGCCGGTCCTGCAGTACGACATCAAGAGCAAGGGTTCACAGGCCTACCTGGGTTTGGCGCACGAATTGGCGGGCCGCCGTCCCCGATGAGCAACCGGCGCCCGGGACTGGGCCGTGGACTGGACGCTCTCTTCGCGGATAGCGGCGCCCTTCCGCCGACCGCTCCGCGCGCCGTTCGGGAGCTGCCCATCGCTCAGCTCGAGCCGAACAGTCGCCAGCCGCGCGACAGGTTCGACGATGCCGAGCTCGCGGATCTCGCCGGTTCCATCGCGAAACGGGGAGTGCTCCAGCCGCTGGTCGTCACGGGAGATCCCGACCGTGGCGGCGCCTATCGAATCGTCGCGGGGGAGCGCCGTTGGCGCGCGGCCCGCAAGGCCGGCCTCGAGACGGTACCCGTCGTCTTCCGCGAAGTGGGGAGCGACCGCGAACTCCTCGAACTCGCGCTGGTCGAGAACCTGCAGCGCGCCGATCTGAACGCACTGGAAGAGGCCGAGGCGTTTCGGGCATTGAGCGAGGAGTTCGGACTGTCGCAGCAGGAGATCGCGGACCGCGTTGGCCGCAGCAGGGCCGCGGTCGCGAACTCGTTGCGCCTGTTGCGCTTGCCTGACGCCGTCCAGGAACAGATCCGGTCGGGCGCGCTGACCGCGGGGCAGGCGCGCCCGCTGCTGTCACTCGGAGACGAGAAGAGCCAGGTCGAGCTGGCTGTGCGGGCCCAACGGGAGTCGCTGAGCGCGCGGGAACTGGAGCGGATCGTCTCCGCCGGGCCGGGGAAGAAACCCGCCGCGAGAGCCAAGGCTGGCGGGGGCGATCCCGACACCGCGCACGCGGTCGAGCGATTGACGCGTAGACTGCAGACCCGAGTCGAAATCAGCCGACGCGCGCGTGGCGGCGGCGTACTCAAGATTCACTTCCACTCCGAGCCGGAGCTGATTCGGTTGTACGAGCGGCTGTCGGCGGAGTGACCAACGTCGGAGCGTGCTGAGCTATGTCAAAGACCCTGAGAACCGGATCTTCCGGAGAACTGAATGGCTTCCTTGATGCCGGCTGCGAGGTCCACGGGGAACTCCGGTTCGAGAACACCTTCAGGGTGCATGGTCGGTTCAAGGGCACCGTCGAGTCGGACGGCCAGTTGATCGTCGGCGAGGGCGGTGTCGTGGAAGGCGTCGTCGCGGTGGGCGAACTCCACGTATCGGGCCGCCTCGAGGGGCGGGTCGAGACCACGCGACGGACCGAGATCGGCGCCAAAGGCCGGGTCGAGGGGGAGATCAACGCTCCGGTCCTCGTCATCGAGAGCGGCGCCTTCTTCCAGGGCCAGTGCACGATGCAGTCGAAGCCCTCCCGGCCCCCCGCCAGCGCGGAACCCGCGATGATCGAGTCGGCGCAGGGCGAGAGCGAGCCGGAGCCCGAGGAACACGTCGCACACTAGGCCGCGGCTGCGAACCAGCCGGCGGGGGAGCTAGCGCTCGCCAGTACCGCCCGGCTTTGTTTCATATGATGGCACGAACGCGATCGGGCGACGTGCGAGAGTGGCGAGCTCGAACGACTCGGTGATGACGCGGCCGTCGATGTCTCTGGCTACCGGCAGGTTCAGGGCGTACAGCAGCGTTGGCGCCACGTCCTGGATTCCCAGCCCGGTCAGCAGGAAGTCCTCCTTGATGCCCTGGCCGCGGAGGAGGAGGAGACCGTCCGGGGTCTGGAAGCGGCCTCCCGGGATCGCCGGCGCTTCGTTCCAGCGGCCGAGAAGGCGGCGAATGGGGCCGGACCGTTCGAATCCGTAGGCGCTCACCACGGCCAGCATCCGCGGGCGCGGAAGAGCTTCCCAGGCCTCGGCGACCAGGCCGTCGAGGAACGCGTAGTAGGCCGACAGCCACCGTGCACGGTCGAGACGAACCTGCGCCTGGTCGCCGTCGAATTGAACCGCTTCGTAGGAGTCGTAGTAGAGCCGCGAGACGTCCGCCAGGCCGTCCATCAACGCGAAGAGAACCAGCCGCGAGCCCTCTTCGGAGAGCGACCCGAGCGTCGTCAACAACTGGCTCTGGGTCTCGAGATCGCGAAGCGCCGCCGTGTACAGGGCCGACGGCGGCCCGTCTCCGAGACGGGCGAGGCGCTCGTCCACCATCGCCGACCCGAGAGCCGCGGCGCGCGCGCCCGAGACGCCGGTCAGGCCGACACCGAAGTCGAGAACGATCGAATCGAGCCCGAACCCCCCGGCGATCTGCCAGAGTGGCGGCGCCGAGGCCTGGATCACCGGTCCGCCATCGCTTGCGCCGCGGTCGCCCCAGATGCCGAAGGCGATGGCGCCCGGGGTCAGGTGAAAGCGCTCGCCTGGCAGAGACGGAACCCCGCGGGTCTGCTCCGCCACAACGCCGTGGCGGAAGGGGTACTTACCGGTGACGACGGTCGTCCACAGCGAGCGCCGGACCGCCGGCTCGATCGACTCCGCCCGGCCATAGCTTCCGGCGCGCATGGTCTCGGAGAAGAAGGGCAGCAGGCCCTGTTCCGAGAGGGGCAGAATGGCGTCGAGCGAGGCGCCGTCGAGGCCCACGATCAGCAGGTTCGGGGGCGGCGCGGAGTCGATCGCCGCGGCGCGCGGCGTCGTTGGCGGCGGCGGGTCGAAGGCCTCGCGCCGCTCGAAGACGGAGTAGACGGTCAGCACCGCCAGACCGGCGATGCCGAAGCGGGAGCGGGCGCCGTACGGCCGGTTTCGCCGGTAGGTGTGGAGGAACGCGGTGTAGGCGGTGATCAGGGAAGCGAGGGCGAGCCAGAGACCGGCCTTGATCAGACGGTCGTGGATGCCGGGCGGCAGAAAGTGCTCGTAGCGTGCCGCGTGGGTGAGGTCGAGCACGGACGCCGCGCCGAACACCGCGGCCATCGACCATGGCAGGAGCCGCAGGGCGCGCTCCGGCCAGCGCCAGGACACGGCGAGGAGCAGCACGAAGGCGGCGAGAGCTCCCAGAACCCCGTAGTACGCGCTGGTCCGGATGACGGGCCAGGGATGGAACGGCAGGTGGGGGTTGAGAAAGAAGAGAAGTCCGGTGAGGTGGATCCCGGCGAGGAGGCCGGGCACCGCGGAAGCGGCGCCGGCGAGGAGGCGTTCCCGATGCACTGAGCCGACTCTAGCGGGCCGGGCCCGGCCGCACGTGGGCCGGCTCCGCCGGACGGTGCTACCCTCGCCGCGCCATGGCGGCAGTGGACTCGAGGGGAGAGGTGCTCGATGTCCAGGCGTTGCCTTTGCCGTACTTCCTGCTGCGCGCACGGGTCGCGGCCATGGAGCCTGCCGAACCCGGCCAGTTCGTCATGGTCGCGAGCGCCAACCGCCCCGAGCCGTACCTTCGGCGGGCGTTCTCGGTCTACGATCAGGAGCCGGCGTCCGACGGTTCGCTGGTCATCTCGCTGCTCGGGAAGGTCATCGGTCGCGGCACGGAGGCCCTTGCCGCGTGTGTCCCCGGCGAACGGATCCCGGTTCTCGGTCCTCTGGGCACCGGATTTCATAGTGTGGCAGACGATGCATCCAAGTTCGGTCGGGCGGCGCTGGTCGCGGGCGGGATCGGATCCGCCGGTCTGGGCCTGCTGGCCCAGGCGCTGGAGCGGGCCGGCCGGTCCTTCGACTTCTTCTATGGGGGCCGCAGCGCGGAGGACCTGGTCGAGGCGGAGACGTTTCGGCGTCTCAGCGAGCGCACGGGCGGTTGGCTGGTGACGACGACCGAGGACGGCAGCGCCGGCGAGCGCGGCCTGATCACGACGCCCCTGGAGGCGGGCCTGCGCGCCGGCGCGGGCTACACGACGGTCTTCACCTGCGGTCCGCACGGCCTGATGGCCGCGGTGGCGCGGATCGCGGCCGACGCCGGAGTCGCCGGCGAAGCCGCGACCGAGACGCCGATGGGTTGCGGCTACGGCGCCTGTCTGGGCTGCGCTGTGACGCTGAAGAACGGGGGCTACGCGCTCTGCTGCCGCCAGGGGCCCGTCTTCCGCCTGGACGAGGTGGCGTGGTGAGCGCCGGAGCGTCCAGCCTCGCTTCGCCGGATCTGTCGACCCGGGTCGGCCCGCTGCGGCTGCAGAACCCGATCCTCACCGCGAGCGGCACGTTCGGCTACGGCCTGGAGTTCGCCGAGCGCGCCGACCTCCATCGCCTGGGCGGCCTGGTGACCAAGGGCCTGTCGCTCGAGCCCCTGGCCGGCAATCCGCCGGTCCGGATCGCCGAGACCCGCGGCGGGATGCTGAACTCGATCGGACTGCAGAACATCGGCGTCGACCGGTTCCTGAGCGACGTGTTGCCGGGCTTGAAGGACCTGCCGCCGAAGGTGATCGTCAACCTGTTCGGCTACGCCCAGGACGAGTACGTGCGGCTCGCCGAGCGGGTCGACCCGTACGAGGGCGTGGCCGCGGTCGAGCTGAACGTTTCCTGCCCGAACGTGAGCAAGGGCGGCATCGAGTTCGGACACGACCCGGACGTCCTCTCCGGTCTGGTCCGACGGGTGCGGTCGGCGACCGGCAAGCCGATCGTCGTCAAGCTGTCACCCAACGTGACCTCGCCGCAGGCCCTCGGCCGGGCGGCGCAGGAAGGCGGCGCCGACATCCTGTCGGCGGTGAACACGTTCGTCGGCATGGCGATCGACACCGCGACCAGGCGTCCGGTCCTGTCGACGATCCGCGGCGGTCTGTCGGGACCGGCGATCAAGCCGCTGGCGCTGCGCATCGTCTTCGACGTCGCGCGCGAGGTCGACCTGCCGGTCATCGGGATCGGTGGCATCGAGACGGTCGACGACGTGCTGGAGTTCCTGCTGGCCGGTGCTTCGGCCGTGCAAGTCGGCACGGCTCTGTTCCGCGATCCCCGTACCGCGGAGCGGCTGGTCGACGGACTGCGAGAGCGCTTGCGGGTCGATGGCATCCCCTCGGTCGATTCCCTGATCGGGGCGGCGGCGAGGCCGGAATGACCGAGACGGGGCTGGAGCGCATCGCGGTCGCCCTCGACACCGACGACCGCGACACCTACAGCCGCTGGTGCGGCCTGTTCGGGCCGCGCGTCGGCGTGCTGAAGGTGGGGCCCCGCGTTGTCCTGCGATGGGGCCGGGACGCTGTGCGGGAGGCCGCCGCGACGGGCGCGGACGTCTTCCTCGACATGAAGTTCCACGACATCCCGAGCACCGTCGCGGGCGCGGTCGGCGCGGCGAAGGAACTCGGCGTGACGTACCTGACGGTGCATGCCGGCGGTGGGCGTCGGATGCTCGAGGCGGCGGCGGAGGAGGCCGGAGACGACGTGCGGGTGCTGGGGATCACCGTGCTCACCCACCTGGACGCCGAAGATCTCCAGGACCTCGACTTTCCCGGCGCGGCGGGGGACCGGGTCCTGTCCTGGGCCGCATCGGCGAAGGCCGCGGGCTGCGCCGGCGTGGTCTGCTCGCCGCTCGAGTTGGCGGCCCTCCGTGCCCGGCTCGGTCCGGAACTGCTGCTGGTGAGCCCAGGTATCCGCTTTGATGCGTCGGCCGCCACCGACGATCAGCGCCGGGTCGCGTCGCCGTCGGCGGCTGTGCGGGCCGGGGCGGACCTGCTCGTGATCGGCCGTCCCCTGACTCAGGCGTCCGACCCGGAGGCCGCTCTGGCGGCGCTGGCTGAAGCCTGCGCGTAAGTTCAGCGCGGAACGTGCATGGTACGCCGCCAGCGGAAGCGCCAGCGGCCCGCTTCCCGGTCCCGCGACCAGTAGACGAGCAGCGGCCGGCCTCGCACGAGGTCCGTTCCGACCGCGCCGAAGAAGCGTGAGTCCCGCGAGATGTCGCGGTTGTCTCCGAGGCAGAACAGACTCCGCTCGGGCACCCGCTCGGGGCCGAAGGAGTCCCGGCGCCAGACCGTTTCGTGAAGGAAGTCGGATCGCGGATAGACGAGTTCGTCCGAGTGGATCGCGTACGCCGACTCGTCGACGGCGGCACCGCCCAGGCGGAGTTGCTTCGCGTTGATCTCGACTTCGTCGCCAGCGGTCGCCACGCAGCGCTTCAGCAGTTCCTGGGACGGGTCCTCGATGCCCTGGAAAGTGACCAGGTCGCCGCGCCGGACTTCGCGTTGAGGCACCAGCGGCCCCCAGCGGCCGGCCCCGGCGCCGAAGATGAACTTGTTGATCAGCAGATGGTCGCCGACCAGGAGCGCCGGCTCCATCGACTCGGACGGGATGCGATAGGCCTGCACCAGGAACGCCTTGGTGAAGAGGGCGAACACGGCGGCGACGAGCAGCGCCGCGGCGACCTCGGCCGGAATCCTGCGGCGCCACGAGACGTTCGGCGTCACGTGCCTCAGCGTCCTACTGGATGAGCTTGAACGTCCGCTCCCAGCGGGTCTTGGTCAGGAAGCCGAGGGCCGTGTTCATGAGCTGCTTCAGGCGGTGGCCGAAGCCGTGCCAGGTGCCGTCCGACGTCTCTCCGCCGTATGACCAGTAGACCATGACGGCGCGGCCCTTGATGAGCTTCAGCGGCACCGTCCCCCACGCCCGGGAGTCGTGGGACTCGTCGCGGTTGTCGCCCATGCAGAAGAGGTGATCGTCGGGGACGATGATCGGCCCCCAGTTGTCCCGGCTCTTGCCGTATTGGCCGTACGTCGCGGGGTAGACCTGCTCATCGCGGTGGATCACGTAGGCGTCGTCGTCGACCGGCTTGCCGTTCACGAAGAGCTGTTTGTTGACCATGTTCAGCTTGTCGCCGGCCAGACCGATGCACCGTTTGACCAGGTCGAGCTTCGGCGTCTCGGGCGACCGGAAGATGACGATGTCGCCTCTCTGGACCTCGCGGCCGGGGAGCAGCGTCCGTTCCAGCATCGTGGGGCGGGGCCCGAAGATGTAGCGGTTCACGAACAGGTGATCGCCGATGAGCAGCGTGTTCTCCATCGAGCCGCTGGGGATGTAGAAGGTCTTCAGCACGAAGTTGTTCGTGAACCCGAGGAAGACGGCGGCCACGATCAACGCCTCCACGTACTCGCGGATCACCGACGTGCGGCGGGCGCCGGGGTGCTCCGGCGCTTTCTTCTGGTCCCGTGCCATCGGCCGGCTAATCTACAACGAGCCGGCAGGGACCCGGTTTCCGTCTCGCCACGCGGTTGCCCGGAGTCAGACAACCTGGAATCCGTCCAGTTCTCTTGACCCGGGACCGGCCCGTCGCTCCGCCCAGCGAGTTCAGGGAGATCCAGGCCGTTCGAGAGGAGGGGGAGTCAAGTTGCATTGACGAATCCGTTCGGTCCGCCGTCGTCCCCTGCGTTGCCAACACCCTTTGTTTGCTGCACTTAGCTGAGTGACCGATGGTTGGCCGGGAACTTGAAAGAGGCGAGCGGCACCTACGGACTCGGAGCTAGGAGGTGCCCAAGGGTTAACCGAAAAGCGAAATTGGCAAGGGATCAGGGGGGCACTTCGGTGCCCCCCTAACTCCCCAGGCTTGCTCCTGGACCCGGTTCGCCGTCGGAGAAAACCAACAACACCCGAATACTCGGGGACGAATGGAGATGCACATGACAAGACGAACGAGGACCGCACTACTGGCAGTGACGTTGCTGAGCCTCCTGGCGGCTCTGCCCGCCGGAGCGGCGGACGGTGTGGTCAACATCAACACGGCCGATGCTGCCGCCCTTTCCCTGCTGCCGGGCGTCGGACCCTCGACGGCGGGACGGATCGTGGAGTTCCGCACCGAGAACGGCGAGTTCGAGTCGCCGACCGATCTGATGCTCGTGCGGGGCATCGGCGAGCGCTCGTTCGAGCGCATGCGGCCCTACGTGGCGGTCGAGGGCGAGACGACGTTGACGGAAAAGGTGCGGATCCCCCGGGAGACAGAACCGGCCGGCGGCTCGGGGTCGGATGGCCCCTCCGACGGACCCTGACCGGAGCCGGGCCCTCGACGGCATGGAGGCGGACGAGCCGGCGTCCGTCTCCATGCCCCGTGGCTTTACGCTGATCGAACTCCTGATCGCGACCGCGGTGCTCGCGCTGCTGGCGACCCTGGCGGCGCCTCCCTTGCGCCACCAGATCTCCCAGTACCGTGTGCGCCTTGCGGCGTCCGAGGTCGCGGCAGCCTTCTGGACCGCTCGGGCCGGCGCGGTCCGCCACGGAGTCACGATCGCGGTTCGGTTTGAAGTTGACGAAGCGGCGCCGGACGGCGTGCCGTCCGTCTTCTCGCTCTATGCGGACGGTGACGGCGACGGTGTGCGCACGGCGGACCTGAGGGCCGGCACCGACCCGCGGATTCGACGACCGGCGCGCCTGCTCCACGTCGGCAGCGGTGTTCGTTTCGGCTTCCCGGACGGCCTCGAGCCCCGTGGCTTCACCGGTTCGGGCCGGCTGGACCGGCTGGATGACCCGGTGCGGTTCGGCCGCAGCGACCTGGCCTCGTTCGGGCCGCTCGGCACGGCGAGTCCGGGGACCGTCTTCGTAACGGACGGCTACCACCTGTTCGCGGTTCGGGTCTACAACCGCACCGGGAAGATCCAGATTCTCCGCTACGTGCGAGACCGGGAGGAATGGAAGGCCGTCTGAAGCAGCGGGTGGACGTTAGGCTTCGCGAATGGCAGACGGCTTCTCGCCCATCAGGTGGAGCGACGGTGAGCTTCTGCTGCTGGATCAGACCCTGCTTCCGGAGCAGGAGACATGGCTCCGCTGCCGCCGGCCCGACGACGTAGCCGGAGCGATTCGCCGTCTCTCGGTGCGGGGTGCGCCGGCGATCGGTGTCGCCGCTGCGTACGGCCTGGTGCTAGGCGCCGATGACTTCGATGCCGCCTACGAGCTGCTGCTCGCAACGCGACCGACCGCGGTGAACCTGCGCTGGGCTCTGGACCAGGGCCGCGCACTCCATGAACGCTCCGTCGAAGCTGGAGAGCGTGAAGAGTTGCGGCAGCGGCTGCTCGAGTGGGCCCGCGACCTGCACCGCGAGGACATCGCCGCCAACCGCCGGATCGGGATGTTCGGGCGGGAGCTGTTCGAGGAGGGCGACCGCGTTCTGACCCACTGCAACGCCGGCGCCCTGGCGACCGCCGGCTACGGTACGGCGATCGGCGTCGTCGAGGCGGCGTGGTCGGCGGGCCGGCTGGCGAGTGTCTGGGTGGACGAGACGCGGCCGTTGCTCCAGGGTTCCCGGCTGACGACCTGGGAACTCAGCCGGCTCGAGATCCCGCATCGCCTGATCACGGACAACAGCGCCGGAGCGATCATCGCGCGCGGCTGGGTCCAGAAGATCGTCGTCGGCGCCGACCGGATCGCCGCCAACGGCGACGTCGCGAACAAGGTCGGCACCTACCCGGTCGCCGTGCTCGCGGCCCGTCACGGGATTCCCTTCTACGTCGCGGCGCCCCTGTCGACGATCGACCGGGACACGGCGTCGGGCGCCGAGATTCCGATCGAGGAGCGCGAGGCGGAGGAAGTCGTCCACGCCTTCGGCAAACGGATCGCTCCCCAGGACACCGAGGCGTTGAACATTGCGTTCGACGTCACGCCGGCGGAGCTGGTGGCCGCGTTGATCACCGACGCCGGCGTGCTCCGGCCGCCCTACCGCGAGTCGATCGCTTCAGCGTTCAGGGATCGAGGAGCTGCCGGCCGTTGACCTGGCAGCCAGCGTTACCAGAGTTGTGAGACCTCGTCCTCGTACCCGGTCATTTCCCAACGAATGAGCGACCAGGGAATCTGGCCCGCGGCGTAGACCTCGTCCAGGAACTCCGGCAGGACGAAGTCGTCGCCGAGTTGATTGGCGCGGTCTCGCATCAGTTTCATGAACTGGACCTTCCCCAGGACCATGAGCATGTGATGCCCCACGCCGCGCAGCGTCGTATCGAGTTCGAACCACAAGTGGTGGCTGCCCTCCAGCAATTCCCCGTGCGGCGCATTGTCGATGCAGAACTGCGTCGCTTCTGCCAGGCTCCAGTCGCCGCTGTGCATGTAGATGTCGGAGAGCGCGCGCACGGTGCGGAAAGCCGCCTGTTCATAGGTAACTTCCCTGCCGTGGGGATTGCGACCGTCCAGATACCCCGCATGCATCAACAGTTCCTCAAGCGCGAACGCAAGCCCCTCGTCGCGAGCCGTCGAGATCTTGTACGCCCGCTCTCCGCCGCGGATGGGCCGATCGTCGCGCTCCGCCCGGAGCATGTCGAAGTGGTGGCCGACCAGCTCATGGGTGTTCTCCATTACCGCTTCCCGGTGAGAGAAATTGAAGAAGTAGTCGTGGGTCTCGGGCCAGGGATCCTCGAGGGAGTACCCCTTTCCGAAGAGCCGGGAATCGAAGTAGTCATCCGGCACGAGGAAGTCGTGCACAGTGAAGATCTCCTCGTCGCGCAGGAAGGACATGACGTGATCAACGGCTTCTTCGATGCCGTCCCTGTACTCGACCTGTGACCCGACGGGTACGAGGGGCGGAGCGTCGCGATTCCGGTTCTCCTCCAGTCGTTGAAAGGTGATCACGCGATTGTCTTCGAGTTCGACGATCGTACGAATGTCCTCCCAGGTGTAGGGAATCAGATAGACGTTCCTGAGCAGCCAGTTGTAGTTGTCCTTGCCCACACCGATAGTGCCCATCATCCGGTGCTCGTTGGACCGAATCCAGTCCTCGTAGTCGTCGAGAGCGGTCAGCGCCGGCCCGATGTCGGCCACGAGTTCCGGATGGTGAAGCCTCAGGCCCTCCGCGAGCGACTCATAGGCCGATCGGGTGTCTCCGATGGAAAGGACCGCCAGGGTGCCCAGGTCGGCGGCGATCGGCGAAAAGTCGTTGAGATTCGCTTTCGCCTGCTGCACCAGATCGGGCACCGATCTGAGCCTTGATTGCAGATCCGCGACCTCGTTCCCCTGAAGAGGCGGTTCAGCTACCCAGGCGAACGTGGCGATCACGTCGTTGTAGAAGCCGGGATCCGTCGACCAGGGGCGGAGAACCCGGTGCTGGAACTCGTAGCCGTTCATCTCCGCCCGGACGAGGTGGTAGTCGACCTGTTGCGGGATCGTCCAGCCCGCTGGATCGATCGCCTCCAACCGCTGCTGAAACGTCCTCAGTTCGCCGTGCTTCTCCGCCATTGCGTCGGCGGAGAAGTCCGGCGCGGCGTCCAGGTTCGACAGGATCCAGCCGCTCTGCGAATACGCCTGGATGTTGCCGGCGCCGGCTTGCTGGAAGGAACGAAAGTCCGCGAAGAGGGAGACCAGGTCGGCGTAGTCGGTGCTTGCGACCGCCGGGGTTGTCTCCGTTTCCGCCGGATCGCCTCCCGGACCATTCGGCAGCAATAGATACAGGACGAAGCCCGCGAGGATGAGCGCCAGTACGACCAGAAGATTACGGGTAGCTATCATGTGTCCCCCGGAGTGCTGCTTGTGGTTGTGTTGCCATCATATGGGTAGTGCCGCCGAGCTGCGGCCGGCGCGGCCGGCCGACCGGGGCGTTGCCGGCCGTTGAGCGGGTCTCCGGACCTCAGCGCCGCCTTCGAGCAGTTCGCGCGCGTCGAAGCGCCGGACCTCGACTCCCCGACGTACGCGGAACTCGCCGCTGGCGTGGCCGAGGACGGCGAACTGCTGGCGCTGGCGGCGCAACGGCAGGAAGGTCAACCGGCGCCGAACATGCTCTTCGGGGCGGTGCAGTACCTGCTTCTGCAGGGGCTGGAACACCCGCTGGCCGCGCACTACCCGATCCTCTCGGGCCCGGAACCGCCGCCAGGGCCTGCCTTCCCGCCCTTCCGGGCCTTCTGCCTCCAACACCGTCAGCGGGTCGCCGAGCTCGTTGCAACCCGCCGCACCCAGACCCAGGTCGTGCGGCGCTGCACCTGTCTTCTGCCCGCGTTCAGCCTGGTCCACCGGGAGGCGGAGGCTCCGCTGGCCCTGATCGATGTCGGCGCCAGCGCCGGCCTGAACCTGAACTTCGACCGCTACGCCTACCGGTACCGGCGAGCCGGAAGGGAGGTCCTGCGCTGGGGAAGGGGCTCGGAGCGCGTCCAGCTCGAAGCTGACCTGCGGGGCCCCGGCACAATGCCGGCGCCGGCACGGGACATCCCGGTAGCGAGCCGCGACGGAATCGACCTGAACCCGATCGACCTCGCCGACCCGGATGAGTTGCTCTGGCTGCGCGCGCTGATCTGGCCCGAGCACGTGGAGCGCCACGCCCAGCTCGTGGACGCCGCGGCCGAACTGAAGCACAGCCCGATCCGCCTCTACCGTGGCGATGCCTCGAAGGACCTGCCGCACCTGCTGGAGCGTGTCCCGGCCGAGGTGGCGCTGGTCGTCTACTCCACGATCGCGCTCTACCAGATTCCTCGTGAGGGTCGGCGGCGCATCACGGACGCGCTGGAGGACCGGAGCCGGGAGCGGCCCGTCTGGCGGGTGGCCCTTGAGGGTGTCCATCCGCCAAGCCTGACTCTGACCCGGTACCTGGGCGGTTCCGGCGAAACGGAGTTGCTCGCCCGGGCCTCGCCGCACGGCTGGTGGATCGAGTGGGGATCCTCGCCTTGAGACGCGGCCACGTCGACCGCACGCATGGCCTGACCGGGTAGTCAGGAACAGCAGCCACCGCGCCGCTGACCCCGGCGGTTTCCCGTCAGAACGAGAAGGTGACGGTCATCGACACGGACCGCGACGCCCCCAGCCAGGCCGCGTTCTCGGTGATCGCGGAGAGGTAGGCCTCGTCGAGCAGGTTGTTGGCCACCAGCTCGAACGTCGTCGAGCGGAGCAGGTCGCTCAGCACTTCGCCCGAGAACGTGACGTAGGCATCCATCAACCAGTATTCGTCGGTGAACCAGTCGGCGACCAGGCTGACCCGCCGCGCCGAGGTGTACTTCGCGCTGATCCCCGCACTCAGGGGACCGGACCGGTCAAGCGAGATGACCCACAGACGATCCGGGACGCCCGTAACGTCCGTTCCCGGCATGATGTTCTGGTTCGCGTCGACCAGGGCGTCACCGCTGCCGACGTACTCGGAGTTGTTCAGCGTGTAGGCCGTGTAGAGGGAGAGCTGGTGGGGCATCTGCACCGTCGCCGAGAGTTCGACGCCGTTCGTCTCGATGCCGCCGGCGTTGAAGTAGGCGCCGCCTCCCGGAATGAGGTAGTTGGGGCCGGCCGGCGTCTGCGGTCCGAGGTAGAAGATCCGGTTGTCGAAGTCGATGACGTAGCCGGTGGCGCTCAGCGCCAGCCGTTCGGCCGAGTACTGCAGCCCGACGTCGATGTTCGACGCGGTTTCGGGCTCGAGCGCGGCCAGGCTGCGCCCCGGCACCTCGAGCAGTGTGCTGCCGATCGCCCGGAAGTTCTCCGCGTAGCCGGCAAAGAGGTCCAGGCCCTCGACCGGCGTTTCGTAGGTGACGCCGCCCGAGACGAGCAGGCTCGAATCCGAATCGACCGTCAGGTTCGGATCGACGTGGAACTGGTCCTCGCGCGACACGTCGACCAAGTACTTCTTGAGGCCGCCGGTAAGGGTGAAACGCCCGGCGTAGAGCGTCTCCTCCGCGTACAGCATCATGACGCTCTGCGGGAACTCCCACTGGTACTGGTGCCAGTAGGGCGTCGCGTGCCACTGGAAGTTGATCACCGGATCGAGGATCTGGTGCCAGTCCCGTCCGAGGTCGCGCTTCGAGTCCTCGTACCAGATGCCGGCGCGCAGCTTGCTGCCGGTGCTGCCGATCGTCGTGAGCCACTCCTGGTCGAGCGTGACCCCGACGCGGTCCTTCCCGTAGTGGCTGTGCCGGTACGACTGCACCGCCGTCGCGCCCGGATGGCACGCCGGATCGACTTCCGGGCCGCCCGGGCCGTAGTAGTTGAAGAGAAACGACGAGGTGCAACCCGGCACAGGCCCCACGGCGGCGCCGTCGGGGCCGACGAAACGGATCAGCCCGAGCTGCGAGCCGCCCCGCACCGTGGGGCCGCCGCGAAGCTCCGATTCGGCGCCGCCCCCGTCGTCGGCGACGTCGACGATGTAGGGCGGCAACCAGTCGCCGCGGCCCCGGTTGCGATGAAAGTACCCGGCCAGGCTCAGCGACAGCTCTTCGCCGAGCGACCAGTCCGCCTTCAGATAGCCAAAGGTGTTACTCCGCCGGGTCTGCCAGCCGCGGCGGTAGAACTGGTTCAGGTACGGCACGCCGGGCCAGTCGCCGATCAGGCGGTCCCAGCGCGGGTTGGCCCGGAAGTCGCTCTCGCTGTAGAGGCGCTGGTAGACGTCCTCGTGGATGTTGTCGTAGGAGATGTAACTCGTCAGATCGACCCGGCCACGGGACGAGACGAGCTTCATCGCGACGTGCTCGCGCTCGTTGAGCGCCGAACCCTCCATCCAGTCGGTCGCTCCCTGGCGTGTCGCGGCGATCCAGGCGCGGGTGTTGCCGCCGAAGATCGGCCCGGTGTCGACCCGCATGAAGAAGCGCTGGCCCTGGTACTCGCCCAGCGTCATCGACGCCGTGTAGGACCGCTCGTCGGCCGGATCGTCGGTCAGGTAGTTGAACGTGCCGCCCAGCGCCTCGACGGACCGCGAGGCGATGTCGGCCGTCCCCTGGGACACCTCGACTCCGCCGAGGTTCATCGGGTCGACGAAGCGGTTCGCCTTGGCGCCGCTCCAGTAGTCCGAGGTGCCGTTCGGGAACCCGTCGATCGTGGTGCCGATCTGCACGTCGTTGATCGTCACCTGGAAGCCCCGCATGGCGACGTTGGCCGACCAGTCGTCGAAACCGTAGGAGTCGCCCTCCTGGACGGAGACTCCCGGCAGGTTGTCCACCACCGACGTCACGTTGGTGATCTTCGACTGCTGGAGCAGCATCGGCTGGGAGACGATGTTCCGCGCGAACGTCCGGGGTTCCTCGGCCACCACGGTCACGGTCTCCAGCAGTCTGACGAGGTGGAGGACGAGTCGGACGTTCTCGGTGGCGCCCGCGCCGAGCGAAACCGGACTCTCGGCTGTCTCGAAGCCCGTCAAAGCCGCCGTGACGACATAGTCGCCGGCCGAGAGACCGGCGCTCGCGTAGGCGCCGTCTCCCTGGGTGATGCGCTCCTGGCGCACCCCCGGGCCGGCCACGGTCACCGTGACGCCGGGTAGCGGAGTGCCGTCCGCGTCGACGACGACGCCTTCGATGGTTCCTGTTGTTTGAGCTGTCGCGGCCGCGGCGGCAGCAGCCAGCAGCAGGGCGGCGAGGGCCAGTCGTCCTGGCCAGGGGTGCGGGGCGTCCATCGGTCCAGTACCTCCCAAGTGGTAGGTGTCCGGGCATTATGGCCCGACCGATGGAGCGGGGATGGTGGAGGCGGTGGGAATCGAACCCACGTCCGCGAGACTCGGCGCGAGGGATCTACGTGCGTAGCCTTCACTCGATCAGTCGCTGCCGGCTTGGGTAGAAGGCCACCACGGCCGGCGGTCTAGTTCCGAAGTGATCCGGCCTGAGTTCGGAACCGCGCTCAGACGTTTGATCCACTTTGAGTGTCGCTCCTGACGGCGCCGCGAATCAAGGCTCCGGCAGGACCGTGACGGCTCTTAAGCCGCCAGTGCCAATTCGTCGTTGGCGAGTATCAAAATCCGGTTAACGAGTCGGACTCGGCACGCAACCCCCGAACCGCATGATCTCCCGTCGAAGCCATGCGCCCCCAGGGACCCGCGATTCTACACCAGCTTGCCGTTGCACCCGCCTGACCCGGGGCTGAGGGAGGGGGTCCCAGGGGACGCTCGCGCTTACCTGGCGAATGGTAGGTCGGCGCTCGCTTCGGTCGCCTGCGCTCCGGGAGGTCGTTGGTTCAGGGAGGTTCGTCGGCAGTCGCTTGGCTCCAGCCCCCTGGGACCCCTTCCCTCAGCCCCGGGCCAGGCTGGAGGTCGTCGGGCAAACGGGGCGGCGCACTCGGCTCGGGGTATGTAACCAAGAGACTCCGAGGGTCCAGACTGGGTGCGCCGGCGCCCTCGCCGGCTGCCGCCGAAGGCGGCTGGGGAACGCGCCGACCGTCAGGCCGGCTCCGCTTTGGTGACCCAGAGGTGGCGGAGTGACTCAGAAATCGCCCGGCCGATACGCCCGCACCGTGTGGGCCTCCACGTCCTCCCAATGGATCCACGCTGGCTTGAATCGTCTCTCCGAGAGCAACCGCGCCTGGTCGAAGAAGTGGGGCGACTCGGGGCGGTGGCTCTGGCCGTAGTGCAGGTAACTCGCTCCGCGGGTCTTCTCGCCGAACTCGTACACGGCCATGTAGGAGGCACCGGTCGCGGCGTAGCGGAGCTTGCGCTCTTCGCCGTTCTCGAGGGTGGTGGGCGGCGAGTGGTAGAGCGTGAACGCGACGCCGAGGGGCCCGCGGACGCCGGCGAGCGGCAGGCTGGGTTCGTCGTCGGAGAAGGGGACGCCTCCGGCTGAGGGTTGGTTCGCGTGGCGCTGGATGCGGTGGATGTCGCCGTAGGGCACGCGCCAGTCGCCGTAGAGCTCGGTGAGTTTCTCCGCTGCCCGCTCCAGGGCGACGAACCGCGCCGGCATGTCGTTCACGTACTCGGGCCTCAGGGTCTCGACCGGATAGCCGCGGCCGTAGAGCTCCTCGTACCAGCCGACGGCCAGCGTCGCCTGCGTGGAGGTGAGCGAACTCCTGTAGTCCCAGTCCAGCAGGTGCTCGAGATAGGGGCGGACGCGGGCGGCGAGTTCCGGGTCGGTGCGCTCGAGTTGCTCCAGGCGGCGCGCGTAGACGGGGACCTCCGTCATCGGCCAGTAGAGGGTCGTGTCGTAGGCGAGGTCCTGGAAGTCCTCGAAGGTGAGATCACGGGCGTTGCGCAGCAGGTAGCGGGCCACCTTGGCGCGGCGCTTGTCGTCGTGCTTGTCCTCGACCATGTAGGGCGGGAAGTCGAGCAGCGAGGGGTTGCCGTCGTCGGTCGTGGTGAAGGGCGTCGAGTTGCAGTTCTGGACGAAGCCGGACGGCGGGTTGAGGACCTGCGGCAGCTCGTCGATGGGGTGGAATGGCCCCCACTCGTTGTTCGGGTCGGCGCCGTCGACGGGCTTGGTCCAGTCGACCGACGGGTCGCGGCGGGCGAACGTCCCGTTGTAGAGGTAGAAGATGTTGCCGTCGGCGTCGGCGTAGGTCGTGTTGAAGGTCTGCAGCAGTTGCATCGAGACGGCGGCGTACCACTCCTCGAAGGTCCGCGCCTTGGCCTGCGCCAGTGCCTGGACCATGCGGCTGCCCTCGTAGAGCCGCGGCACGCGGACGGCCAGGTAGTGCTCGTCGTCCTCCCTGGCGATGATCGGGCCGTAGTGCGAGCGGCGGAGCGCGACCTCGCGCGGTTCGAGATGGCCGTCGTCGCCGAGCACGTGGATCGTGGCGCGCCGCTCCTCAGCGTCTCGGTAGTCGTCGCCGTAGCGGTACTTGAGCGGGTCGCTCGGGTGGTCGAAGGTCAGGCGGTAGGTGTCCGAGATGTCGGCGGCGTTGACCGTGTACGCCCAGCCGAGCCGCTCGTTGAAGCCGGCGGTCGGCAGCGGGCCTCCCGGATACATCGCGCCCGAGAAGTTGAGCCCCTCGCCGCTCACGACGTGCATCTCGGTGAACATGCCCGAGCCGTACCAGGGCTGGTGGGGATTGATGAAGAGCATCGCGTTGCCGTCGCGCGTCTTCGACGGGGCGACGGCCCACTGGTTGGAGCCCAGGGACGCGGCCAGCTCCTCCGCCAGCCGGGGTAGCCGGCCCCGTGGAGCGTGGGCGGCGCCCAGCAGCCGGCCGAGGATCATGTAGCGCTCGAAGGCGAGGACGTGGAAGGGCTCCATGCGGGTCAGCAGGCGCGGCTTCTCCTCGGGGTGCCGCTCCAGGTAGTAGTTGTAGCCGGCCGCGAAGGCCTCGGCGATGCGGCGGATGTTCTCGGGCAGGTTGGGGAAGTCGCGGCGGGAGGTCCCCACCAGGTCGAACAGGGCGACCTCGAGGTCGCTGCGGAAGCCCGACTCGCCGACGACCTCGGCGTACCGCCCGAGCGCCTTGATGTAGGTGTCCTCGAGCTGGAAGAAGTGGTCCTCGCACTGGGCCCAGGCGGAGCCGAAGGCGACCGCGGCGTCGGTGGATGCCCTGATGTGCGGTACCCCCCATTCGTCGCGGTGGATGACAACGTCGGCGGCCCAGGCGGGACCTCCCTGCGCTGCGGGTGCCGGCGGTGCTGACGGGCCTTGCCCGGTTTCTGGCTCGGCCGCGCACCCGATGGCGGCTAGTGCAAAGGCCGTTGCGGTGAACCGCCTTCTCCAAGGGTGCTTCAAGCGCATCGAGCCGGCGAGTATCGCACGGCGTGCCCCGTGTCTAGCGGGTTGCGCGAAGCCGCTGGATCTTCCCGGGCCAGTCAAGCAACCGCCGGTCGGCCGTAACCAGGCGGTGGCCGCCCAGGGCCGTCGCGACGATGATCCGGTCGGCCGGGTCGCCGTGCAGGTCGGTGAGGAAACCCGCCCGTAGCGCTATGTCGCCGTCCACGGGGATCTCGTTGAGGCTGTGATCCAGCAGGTAGCGTCGCAGCGCCTCGGCCGCCCAGGGTATCTGGAGGCGGCCCTTCGCGACGAGCATCGCGATCTCCCAGAACGAGATGGCGGACGCAGCGGCGTTGCCCGACGCCACTGCCTCGTCAGCAGCGCGGCGCGCGCCGGCTCCGAAACGCTCGTTGCCGAACACCATCCAGAGAAGAACGTGGGTGTCGAGCAGCAGCAACGGAGTCTCCCGCTCAGTCGGGATCCTCGCCCCGAATCAACGCGAGTTCCCGTTCCCCGTCCCACCCGCCCCACTCGTCTTCAAGTGGAGACATGATGTCGCCCGTTATCTCCATCTGGCCCCGGAGGCAACCGAAGAGGCTCTTCGGCTTCTCCCGGTACGGCACCAGCCGCGACACCGGCTCGCCGTTCTTTGTGATGACCACCTCGTCGCCGGTCTCGGCGACCTCGTCCATCAGCTTGAGACAGGTGGCCTTGAACTCGGAGGCCTTGATCGTCCGTTCCATCGTGCCGCCGACGGTATCAGATCTGCGGGCCATGGTCATGACCATGGTCATCAGGGCCGCGGAGCGAAGGGACCCTTCGGAGTTTCGCCGGGCCGCGGCCCGAGGCTGGCCAGGAAATCCGCAGCGCCCCGGTGCCTCAACCTCGACCCGACGACCAGCCAGGCGAGCAGGATCATGATGAAGCCGCTGCCGGCGAGGTTGGGCGACGTTCCCGGCAGCAGGGGCCAGGCCAGCATGGCCAGGACACCCAGCGCGCCCAGGGCAAGGATGAGGACCGCGCCGGCGTTCGTCTGATACTCCGCGCGCTCCACGTGGTAAGTCACGCGGACTCCTTCGCCACTGGGCTGGACGGAGACCTCGCCGTGCAGGACGCCATGGCGGATGCCGGCCGCCACCGGCAGCGTCAAGTGGCCGCCGCCGCCGTGTCGGTGCCAGGTTCCGTTCCAGGCATCGGCGCCGTCCGAGAGCGCCTCGAGCGCCTCGTCGAGCGTCAGATCGAGTTCGACTTCAACTGGTCGATCCACGGTGGGGCGGCGCGCGTGGCGCCCTAGGCGGCCAGCTCGTCTAGCTGCTCGTCGAAGAAGGCTTCGACCGCGACCAGGAACTTTTCCACCGTGTCGAGTTGCTGGATCTGCTGGCGCAGGCGCTTGCCGTTGGGTAGTCCGTAGGTGTACCAGCCGGTGAATTTCCGCAGCTTGTGCAAGGCGAAGCGGTTGGCTTCCCGTTCTGCCACCATGTGGAAATGACCCAGGATCAGGTCGCGCCGGTCGATCAGGGTGGGCGCCGGCGCCTCCGTGCCGAGCAGGTGGCTCCGGATCTGATGGAAGATCCACGGGTTGCGGGTCGCGCCGCGGCCCACCATGACGCCGTCGCAGCCGGTCTGCCGGAGCAGCCGCTCGGCGTCCTCCGGGGTGGTGATGTCGCCGTTGCCGATCACCGGGATGGTCAGGGCCTCCCTGAGCCGGGCCAGGTGGGTCCAGTCCGCTTCCCCCCGGAACATCTGCTTCGCGGTCCGCGCGTGCATCGTGACGGCGTCGACGCCGAGGTCCTCGCACAGGCGCCCCAGGTCGAGGTAGTTGGTTTCGGTGTGGTTGAGACCGAGCCGGAACTTGACGGTCAACGGAATCCGGATCCGGCTCCGCACCTCGCGGATGATGCTGCCGGCCAGGTCGAGGTCGCCCATCAGGGCGGCGCCGGCGCAGCCCTTCAGCACCTTGTTGGCCGGACAGCCCATGTTGATGTCGCAGACGTCGGGTCCGAGCTCTTCGACGACTTCGGCCGCTTCGGCCATCGTCTCCGCGTCCGAGCCGTAGATCTGGATCGCCAGCGGCCGCTCTTCCTCGGCGAAGTACATGAGATCCCGCGTGCGCTGGTTGCCGTCGACGATCGCCCGCGAGGAGATGAACTCCATCGACACGAGGCCGACGCCGCCGATCCGGCGGACGATCAACCGAAAGTCCCGGTCCGTCACGCCGGCCATCGGCGCCAGGAACAGGGGCGGGTCGATCGTCACGGCGCGGTCGCCCCGGCCGATGACCATCGGACCGAGCGCCGGCATAGCTGGCGAAGACGCAGTCACGGTGCCGATTCTACGCCCCCACCGTGAAGCCACTTAGGTTCGCGGCGCGGCTGTAGGATTCGCGATCGTGCCGAACCGCCCTACGAGCGCCGCCTCGAGCGGCCCCGACCTCTGCGCCTGCGGCCTGCTCGGCGATCTGCCGCGACGTTTTCTTGACGGCCGGGACCTCGACCTGCTCGAGCCGCTGCGGTTCGTGCTGCCCGGTGATGAGGACCACGTAAGGGGGCCGTCCGGCCCGACGACCGGCCGCGGGACCGTCGCCGCGGCCCTTGCCGAGGCCAACACCCGCTACTGCCACCCGGGCGCCGCCGGCCTCGCCGAAGCCCTTGCCGACCCGGCGACCCTGGTCGTCATCACGGGTCAACAATGCGGCCTGGGGGCGGGGCCGCTGTTCACCCTGACCAAGGCCGCGGCCTGCGTCCGGTGGGCCGAGGCGTTGACGCGGCGCGGGCGGCGCGCCGTGCCCCTGTTCTGGATGGCGTCCGAGGACCACGACTACGCCGAGGTGGCCCGCGCCTTCTTTCCCCCGGCGGGCCCGGAGCCGCTCACCCTGGGCGAGGACCCGGAGCCTCTCGTGCCGGTCGGCGGCCGCCATCTCGGCCCCGAGGCCGCGGCGCTGCTGGCCAGGGTCCGGGACGCGGCGCCGAACGACGACTACCGTCGCCGGCTGGACGACTGCCGGAACGACCTGGAACCGGATCGCTGCTTCGCGGAGTCCTTCGCGCGGCTCATGGTGCGGTTCCTCGGCGATCGCTGCCCGCTGCTCGTCGACTCGCAGCTTCCGGCGCTGAAAGAGGCGTCGGTTCCGGTGCTGCGCCGGCTGATCGAACGCCGCCGCGAGGTCGATGGGTCTCTCGAGTCGGCGGCGGCCGAGCTGGAGCGGCGCGCAGTCCGGCTGCAGGTCCGGTCGCGGCAGGACGAAGCGCCCCTGTTCCTGATCGACGATGCCGGCGAGCGGCGGCGGGTGGTGTGGACGGGGAACGGCGGCTACCGTTTGCGCGGCGGCGCCGCCGGCGAGGTCGGCGCGCTGCTCGAAGGCCTCAACCGGCAGCCGCAGTCCGTCAGTCCCGGCGTGCTGGCGCGCCCCGTGGTCCAGGACGCGGTGTTCGGCACGGCGCTTCAGATCCTCGGCCCGGGCGAACTCGCCTACATGACCCAGGCGCGCTCTCTTTACGGCGCAGTCGACGTGCCGGCACCGGCGATCGTCCTTCGTCCGCAGGTCGTTCTGCTCGGCGCTCGCGAGCGCCGCTGGCTGGACGGACTGGAGGCCGAGGGAATCGACCTGGCGGCCGTGCTCTCCCGGCCCGAAGAGCTCGACGGGCTCCTGGCCTCCCGCCTCGACCTCGACTTCCTCGGTGCCGCCGGCGAGAAGCTGGAGGCGGCAATCGACGATCTGGCGGCGGGGCAGACCTCGGTCGATGAGTCCCTGGGGACCGCGCTGCAGAAGACCGGGGCGAACCTGAAACGGACCTTCGCGCTCTTTGAACGGCGCGTCGTCGCCGCGGCCGCGCGCCGCGACGAGGTGCTGCGCGGACGGGTCATGAGGCTTCGCGCGCACTGTCTGCCGAACGGCAAACTCCAGGAACGGGAGTTCACGTCCCTTCACTGTCTGGCGTCGTACGGTCGCGCGCTGGTTCGGGAGCTCGGGTCGATCGACAGGGATCCGCGGCATCTGCAACCCCTGTCGCTGGACCGCGCCGGCCCGGCCGCCGGCGAAACAGCGGCCAGGAACGAAACCGGTTTTCCTCCGCGCGCGTAGAAGAGGATCCGATGCGAGTAGGAATCTGCTGCTTTCCGAGTTTCGGTGGCTCCGGCGTGGTCGCCTCGGAGCTGGCCCTTGCGCTGGCGGAAAGAGGCGACGTCGTCCATGTCGTCAGTTCGGACAGGCCCCCACGCCTGAGCGAACGGCCGGGCGTCTACTTTCACCGCGTGGACGGATCGGAGATCGAGGAGTACGGTCTGTTCGATCGGCCGCTGCAGACCCTGGCCCTTGCCAACCGGCTGGCCGAGGTCGCCGCGTCCGCCCGCCTCGACGTGGTACACGCCCACTACGCCGCGCCCCATGCCGTGGCCGCGCTGCTGGCCAGGCGGCTGCTCGCGGAAGGCACAGGCGATCAGCCGCCCTGCCCGATCGTCACGACGGTCCACGGGACCGACGTGACCCTGGTGGGCGCGCGCTCCAGCTACAGGGACGTCGTCGGCTGGGCGTTGCGGAGCAGCGATCGGGTCACGGCGCCATCCGAGGCCCTGGCACGCGAGGCGACCGAGCGTTTCTCCCTCGACGAACCGGTGGACGTGATCCCCAACTTCGTGCCGCCGGCCGCCGCCGGCCGACGGGCCGGCCCCGCGCCGGAAGCCGCCGAGTCCGGGCTGGTCGTCCACGTTTCGAACTTCCGTCCGGTCAAGCGGGCGGCGGACGTCGTCGCGGCCTTCGCGCTGGTGCGGCGGGAGATACCGGCGCGACTGTGCATGGTGGGAGATGGTCCGGAGCGGGCCGGCGCCGAGCGCCAGTGCCGGGAACTGGGGATCGCGAACCACGTGACCTTCCTCGGCAACCAGACCCACGTGGAACCGATCCTGGAGCAGGGCGATCTGTTCCTCTCGGCTTCGGAGAGCGAGAGCTTCGGCCTGGCGTCGCTCGAGGCCCTGGCTCTCGGCGTGCCGGTGGTGGCGACGCGCACCGGAGGCGTGCCCGAAGTCGTCTGCGAGAACCGCAACGGGCTGCTCTGCCCGGTCGGCGATGTGGAGGCGCTGGCGGCGAGTTGCGTGGCCCTCCTGAGCGACCCCTCGCGACGGCGGGCCTTCGCGGCGCACGGCCGCAAGTGGGCGCGTTCGCGCTTCGACCGTGGCCGGATCGTCGCGCGGTACCGGGAGTTGTACCGCGCTACACTGACTATCGGTGGAGCGGCCGCATCCGAGGACGGTCCGCTCCTCGAGAAGGTAGAGGCATGACAGAACCGGAAACGCAGCAACCCTCATCCTCAGAGCCGCCCGCACCGCCCGAGCCGCCCGGTTCGGACGGCCCCTCGTCGAACCGGAACCTGATGGTGGTCCTTGCCTATCTCTGGGTCCTCGTCCTGGTCCCGCTGCTCATCGAGGAACGGGACGAGGAGGTCCGCTGGCACGCCAAGCACGGTCTGGTCCTGATGGGCGCTGAGTTCATGTTGTGGGTCGTCCTCCAGATCGCCCTGTTCGCGACCGGTGGCATCGGCTGCTTCCTGGCGCCGTTCATCTTCATGCTGTTCGTCGCCTTCGTCCTCGTGCGGATCGCCTGTATCGTGCGAGGGGTCAACGGCGGCCGCCTTCAGATACCGGTGTTGACACCGCTGGTCGAGCGCTTCTGACTCGAGCCCGGGAACCGGCCTCACACTGGGTGCGCCGGCGTCCTCGCCGGCTTGTGGGAAAGACGCGCCGCAAAGCGGCGACCCTTCGGGTGCTCTTGTTCGTTGGCTTGGCCCTGGTTGCCATCGCTGCACTCGACATGGCGAGGCCGCCGGAGAACCAGGTCGCGGCCCGCGCTGCCGACGCACTGATCGGCGCCTACCAGGCGACCGTTTCGCCATTGCTCTCGCGCGCGGGAGTCCGCTGCCGCTTCCAGCCAACCTGCAGCGAGTACACGCGGACGACCATCCGGGATCGCGGACTGGCAGCGGGCAGTCTGCGAGGTTTGGCCCGGCTTGTCCGCTGCGGCCCCTGGACGCCGGCCGGCACGGTAGATCTGCCGACCGTGGCAGCGGCTGCCGGCGCGCCGGCCCTCCGGCCGGCTTCCGAGTGACATGGCCACCTGGCCTACCGAAGTCCGCCGGGACCACGAGGCGCGCCTGCTGCGCGTGCTCTGGCAGGACGGCCACCGAAGCGACTACGAGTACGACGTTCTGCGCGGCTACTGCCCCTGCGCCATGTGCCAGGGCCACAACGCCGGCCCGCTACGGTTTCAGCCGCCCCCGCGGCCGGTGACGGCGCAGACCGTTTCCCAGGTCGGCAACTACGCGCTCAGCATCGCCTGGTCGGACGGTCACTGGACCGGCATCTACCGCTTCGACTTCCTGCGGAGCCTCTGCCCCTGCGAGGAGTGCCGCGAGCGCGCCGCCTCGGCCGCCTCGGCCAGGACCGAAGGGAAGGGGTCCAGCGGCCGCTCGCGCTAGATCGGTGGAAGGGAAGTCAGCGCTCGCTGCGGTCGGCTGCGCTGCGGAAGGGTGTCGGTCAAGGCGACGATCTCGGGAGACGCTTGCCTCCAGCCCGCTGGTCCCCTTCCCTTCGGTCCTGGCCGAGGCTGGACGCCGTTGCCGCGACCAGCCGGCGGGCCCGCTCCCAGTCGGCAGCCGTGTTGACGTTCAGCAGGACGTGTTCGGGGTCTCCGAAGCGGCCCGCGCCGACCGGCTCGACTCGCAAGCCGGCGCGTCGGGTGAGAGGGTAGAGACGGTTGTCGCCCTCTTCGATCCGCGCCGCCAGCCGTTCGAGGGCCGGCGGCGCCCAGAGCGCGCAGGTCGGATTCATGGCTCGCGGGTCGCCGGGGTCATCGGCGGCCGGCGCCAGGTCGGCGCCCGAGGCGGCGAGGGCGGCGAGCAGGTCGACGGGAACCAGCGGCAGGTCGCAGGCCAGGACGAGCAGGCGGTGCCCCGGCCGGGCCCGGGCCGCTCCCAACACTCCGGCCGCGGGACCGGCGCCGGGCCCGTCCGGCGCCGTCGAGACGGGGAGACCCTGGTCGACCGGACCGACTTCGGCGCCGAAGTCGCCGGCCGCGACGAGGATCTCCTCGACGCCGGCGACGGCGGCAAGCCGGGCGACCGTCCAGTCGACGAGCGTGAGTCCCGGTACACCGGATCGCGAACGGGGGAGACGGAGAACGGCCTTGTTGCCCCCCAACCGGCGTCCCTCGCCGCCGGCCAGGACGACGCCGGCGATCGGCGCGAGGCTCATGGCCCGCGGGGACTTGCTAGGCTGCGCCCGCTTCGCGCCCGCGGCATTCGGCCCGGGTGGTTTCATTTCTGGAGATCGACCAGATGCACAGTTCACAAACCGGACCCTGGAGTCGTTTCTTG
>VXSP01000025.1 GCA_009837885.1 Holophagales bacterium
CTGCGTTCCAGGCGTCCAGCGGGAGCAGGTCGGTCAGGCCGCGGAATGCGTCGGCTGATGACTCGAAGGCCCCCTGGAACCAGGCCTGGACACGGTCCGTGGGCAGGGTCAGCGTCTTCTCGAACAGGTCGGTTGGCCGGAAGCGCTCCTGGAGCGCGCCGAAGCCGGCCTGCATCGAGGAGCCGGCTCGGGCCGCCGGTTCAAGCACGTGCTGTCCGGCGACGGCGCGCAGCCCGGTTGAGGCCTTGCGACCAAGAGCGACCGGATCGCCCACGGCGAGAGTGAGGGCAGCGGCGAGGAGATAGCTCGCGGCGACGGCGGCCGCCGGGCCGCGCCGGACCCTCGAGACGGCGGGACGATGTACGGCGCGGCCTCGGGGGATCTCGAGCAGGCGCTGCACCAGTCGTGCCGAGGGTTCGAGGCGGGGCCAGCGAACCGATTCGAGGTCGACGGTGCGCGCCTCGCCGTCACGGTCCAGGTGCTCTCCCACCGCGATCTCGAGGAGCCCCCGGCGGAGATCCTCCGGGAGGGGGAGGTTGGCGCCGTGCCCTCCGGCTTTCCGTTCGTCGCGGGTCATCGGTAGCTCCCGTCGCGTTGCGGCGTCCGATCGCCGAGGTTCCGGCGCAGTCGGTCGACGCGTCTCATGAGGTCGAGTCTCGCGCGTCGGAGTCTGGACTTCATCGTGCCCTCGGGCAGGTCGAGAAACGCGCAGATGTCGGCGTAGCTCAGGCCCTGCAGATCGCGGAGCATCAGGATCTCGGCGAAGGGCTCCGGCATCTCTTCGATCGCTCCGTAGACCAGGCGCAGCTTCTCCCTTCGCTCTGCCTGGGCAGCCGGGTCGCTGTCGCCGGCCTGGTGCTTCAGAATCTCCTCCGAGACCACGACTGCCCGCCGTTCGGTCCGGGTCCTCCGGTAGTGGTCGACGCAGAGATTGCGCGACAGCCGGAGGGTCCAGCCGGCGAGCGGCACGTCGGCGCGGTAGCGGTCGAGGTTGCGGTAGAGACGCAGGAAGATCTCCTGGGTCAGGTCCTCGGCCTCGGCCCTGTTGCCGGCGAACTGGAACGCGATGTTGTAGATGCGCCGGCCGTAGCGCTCGATCAGCTCGGCCCAGGCGTCGGCGTGGCCGGCGGCGGCGCGCCGGGCGAGGAAGAGGTCGGGGTTTGGCGTGGTGGGCATCGTTCTCTGATCAGGAAGACGCATGATGCCCGGCGGAAGTTGCAATGCCCGCGCCCGCGTGGATCTTGCATAATCCACCGTCCGATCTCCCCGTCCCGGCCGGGCCTGGCCCGCGCCGGGGGATACTTCCATGCCTGAACGACGACGCATCCTCGTTACGAACGCCCTGCCTTACGCCAACGGCCCGATTCACCTGGGTCACATGGTCGAGGCCGTGCAGACGGACATCTGGTGCCGGTTGCAGCGGATGCGGGGCCGGGAGTGCTACAACGTCTGCGCCGAGGACGCGCACGGCACGCCGATCATGCTCCGCGCCGAGCGGGAAGGAATCACGCCCGAGGAACTGATCGGCCGGATGGCGGAAGAGCACCTGGAGGACTACCGGGGGTTCTCGATCCACTTCGACGACTACTACACGACGCACTCTCCCGAGAATCGGGAACTGGTCGAGGAGATCTACGGGCGACTGCGTGATCGGGGATCGATCGACCGGCGAACGGTGCGCCAGTTCTACGATCCGGAGCGGGAGATGTTCCTGCCCGATCGTTTCATCAAGGGCACGTGTCCGCGCTGCGGAGCGAAGGACCAGAACGGCGACAGTTGCGACGAGTGCGGCTCGACCTACCAGCCTTCGGACCTGATCGATCCCCGTTCGATCGTCACCGGCGCGCTGCCGGTCGAAAAGGAGTCCGAGCATCTGTTCCTCCGTCTCTCCGACTACGAGGAACTGCTGGCCGACTGGGTTGGCGATGGCCGCCTGCAGAGCGAGGTCGTCAACAAGCTCCAGGAGTGGTTCGACGACGGACTGCGCGACTGGGACATCTCCAGGGACGCGCCTTACTTCGGGTTCGAGATCCCGGATGCTCCGAACAAGTACTTCTACGTCTGGGTCGACGCGCCGATTGGCTACATGGCCGCCTTCCGCCGATTCTGCGACCGGAACGGCGTGGGATTCGAGGACTTCTGGGGGCCCGACAGCGATGCCGAGCTGTACCACTTCATCGGCAAGGACATCCTCTACTTCCACTGCCTGTTCTGGCCGGCGATGCTCCACGGCGGCGGCTACCGAACGCCGTCGTCGGTGTTCGTCCACGGCTTTCTGACCGTCGACGGCGCCAAGATGTCGAAGTCGCGCGGCACCTTCGTCATGGCGCGCACCTACCTGGAGCACCTGGACCCGGAGGCCTTCCGCTACTACATCGCGGCCAAGTTGAGCAACGGGCTCGCCGACATCGACCTCAACCTGGAGGACTTCGTGCTGCGGGTGAACTCCGATCTCGTCGGCAAGGTGGTGAACATCGCCAGCCGCTGCGCCGGCTTCCTGCACCGGCAGTTCGACGGCCGGCTGGCGGCGGCGCTCGACGCGCCCGAGCTGGCGGCCGCAGCCGCCGCGGAAGCGGAGGAGATCGCCGAGCTCTACGAGGGCCGCGACTACAACCGGGCGCTCCGCCGCGTCATCGCGCTCGCCGACCGCGCCAACCGCTACATCGACGATCGGCGGCCCTGGGAGGCGGCGCGGGACCCGGAACGCGCCGCGGAGGTGCAGGCCGTCTGCACGACCGGCCTGGAGCTGTTCCGCCAGTTGGTCGTGTTCCTGAAGCCGGTCGTGCCGGCGATCGCCGGCCGTGCCGAGACCTTTCTGCGGACGGGTCCCCTGGTCTGGGAGGACGTCCACACGCCGCTGCTGGACCGCGAGATCGGTCCGTTCGAGCCGCTGCTCACACGGGTGCGGCCCGAACAGGTAGCGGCGATGATCGCGGCTTCGGGTGAGGACGGCGCCGGGTGAGGCGATGACGGCCGCTGCAACCGCGGTCGTGGCTGACCGTCTGACCAAGGTCTACAAGGTCTACGCCAGCCCCTGGGGGCGGCTGCGGGAGGCGGTGACGAGACGGCCGGCGCACGTGCCGTTCCGGGCGCTCGACGACGTCAGCTTCGAACTTCCCGCCGGCGAGGGGCTGGGCGTGGTGGGGGAGAACGGCGCCGGCAAGAGCACCCTGCTCAAGATCGTCGCCGGGGTGACCCGGCCGACCTCGGGCGAACTCGACGTCGAGGGCCGGGTCGCCTCGATCCTGGAACTCGGCTCGGGGTTTCACCACGAGTTCACGGGCCGCCAGAACATCCGCCTGAGCGCCGCGATCGTGGGGCTGGACGAACGGGAGCTCAGGGAACGGACAGGCGACATCATCGAGTTCAGTGAGCTGGGGCCGGCGATCGATCAGCCCGTCCGCTCGTACTCGACGGGAATGACGATGCGGCTCGGTTTCTCGATTGCCGTTCAGGTCGAGCCGGACATCCTGGTTGTCGACGAGGCGCTCTCGGTCGGTGACGGCTACTTCCAGAAGAAGTGCATGGACCGGCTCCAGGGATTCGTCGCCGGCGGCGGCACACTGCTGTTCTGCTCGCACGCGATGTACTACGTCACGGCGTTCTGCCAACGGGCGCTGTGGCTTCGCCAGGGTGAGGTGGCCGCCTCGGGGCCGGCGCTGGGCGTGGTCGGCGAGTATGAGCGGTTCCTGATGGCCAAGAGTGACGAGAGTGCCCGGGAAGCTGACAGCGGAGGGGACCTGGCCACCGGGCAGGCCCGAATCGTCGCCATCCGGCCCCGCGGCGCCGCCCGCCGGCGGGCTTCGGAACCCTGGTCCCTGGAGGTCGAGTGGGAGAGCAGGGAAGAGGAGTTGGGCTTCCACCTCGCGGTGGGCCTCGACACCGCGGACGGCGTCCAGGTCTGCGCGTTCACGACGGAGCGGGCCGGGCTGCCGCCGGTCAGGGGCAGGGGCAGCCACCGGGCGGTGGTGACTGTGCCGCGGCTGCCGATGACGAAGGGGGACTACTCGGCCTGCGTGTTCCTGCTGGACGAGGAATCCCTGCACGTATACGACCGCAAGGTGGCGGCGAACGTGCTGGAGATCGAGGCCGAACGCTTCGAACCGAGCCTGTTCGACGTGTCGCACGAGTGGGAACTCGACGGTCGCCGGCCTGAGGCAACTGAGGAGGACGCTTCATGAAGGTACTCGTGACCCGGCCGATTCCGGAGCCGGCGGTCGAGCGGCTGCGCGCGGAGCCGGGGATCGAGACACGGATCCTCGAGGAGGACGCGGCGATGGACCGCGCGACGCTGCTCGACGCCGCGACCGAGGCCGAGGTGATCCTGGCCCTCCTGACGGAGCGGATGGACGCGGAGCTCTTCGACCGGGCGAGCAACCTGCGCATGGTCGCGAACATGGCGGTCGGCTTCGACAACGTCGACACCGAGGCGGCGGAGGCCCGCGGCATCTGGGTCACGAACACGCCGGGCGTGCTCGACGGCGCCACCGCCGACCTGGCGGTGGCGCTGCTGCTCGCGGCGGCTCGTCGATTGCCGGAAGCCGAGCGGTTCCTGCGCGCCGGCCGCTACCGGCGCTGGGGCCCAATGCTGCTGACCGGCCAGGAGGTTCACGGCCGGACGCTCGGCATCCTCGGAATGGGTCGCATTGGCGAGGCGGTGGCCCGCCGCGCGCGGCTCGGGTTTGAGATGGAGGTCCTGTACTGGGACGAACGGGGCCGGCCGGAGCTCGAACGCGAGCTCGGCGTCCGGCGCACCGAGCTGAACGAGTTGCTCGGCGTCGCCGACTTCGTCTCCATCCACCTGCCGCTGACCGAAGGGACGACCGGCCTGATCGGCCGGGACGAACTCGCCCGGATGAAGCCGACCGCGGTGCTGGTGAACACCGCCCGCGGGCCGATCGTCGACGAAGCCGCGCTGGCGGAGGCGCTTCGCTCGGGCGTCATCTGGGCCGCCGGCCTGGACGTCTTCGAGCGCGAACCGGAGGTCCACCCGGACCTTCTCGACCTCGACAACGCGGTCCTGCTGCCCCACATCGCCAGCGCCTCGATCCCGACCCGCCTGGCCATGGCCCAGCTTGCCGTGGACAACGTTCTGGCTCTGCACCGCGGCGAAGACCCGCCGACGCCGGTCGTCCGCGGTACGCGTTGAAGGCCGCCCGTGTGGGGTCAGGGGAGGGGGTCCCGGACGGACGCTCACCCCGGCTTGGTGGATGTGGGGATGGGGGTTCGCTTCGGTCGCCTGCGCTCCGCTAGCACGGTGCTGGAGGGGATGTCGTCGGGAGTCGCTTGGCTCCAGCCCGCCGGGACCCCCTCCCCTGACCCCACACGGGCTGATGTCGTCGGTCCGCGGGAGTCAGGCGCCGATGCGGAAAGAACGGGCGACCCGGAAGCCTGTGTCGGTGGCAGCGAAGTGGGGCACCTCGTGCCGGAAGAGGTTCGGGTGGAGTTCCTGTGGCTGGAGTCGGAAGGAGCCGCCGCAGAGCGTGCGTTGGTCGTTGGTGTGGGGGCCATCGGCGACCCACTCCCAGACGCTGCCCAGCATGCCGTGGAGGCCGAAGTCGTTGGCCTGCCGGTGCTCAGGGTGCTGGACGCGGCCTTCGGAGTTCCGCGCGTGCCAGCAGTGGCGGTCGATGGCCTCCGGAGTGGCGGTCCAGGACGGCTGGTCATCGGACGTCGAGGAACCCCGGCATGCGTAGAGCCACTCCGTTCGGGTCGGCAGTCTCATCGGCTTGCGTGATACTTCGGCGTACCAGCGGCAGTAGGCGTCGGCCTGGTTCCAACTGATGCCGACGGCGAGATCCCGGTCACCGGAAGAGAGGGGGGATCGCCGGTGGCCGGGGTCGAAGGCCTCGAACTGCTCGTTCGTCACCGGCCACTTGCTGAGGTAGAAGGGCTCGACCGTCACCGTTCGTCCGTCGATCAGGATCTCGCCGCCCGGCACGAGCCAGAGGATCGTGCGCGGGACGTGGGCGTAGGAGCGGGGCAGCGGGCGGCTGCTGCTGGCCACGACGCCGGGACCGTTCAGGAGGGGCGGCTGCCGAACACCTTCGGCGTCGGCATCCGGGCGCGGATCGACTCGAGTTCGTCGACCGTCACGGTCGAGATCCCGTTCTTGCGGCAGTGGGACTCGACCGAGCGCACGACCATGCCCCGGACGAAGGCCGGCACCCGCTTCATGCGGGCTTCGGCTTCCGGCTCCCAGGCGATGCTGGTCGAGCTGTCCTCGCCGTAGCGGGCGAGAGAGGCCAGCCCCGTGCGGTCGCCGAACGCCTGCAGTTGATCCGGGGTGAACGAGCCGGGTTCGTGGGTGCAGAGCGGATCCTCCGCCATCAGGTCGCCGGTCATTCCGAAGGCCCGCGCCCGGCAGCCGCCGCAGACCGTCGACAGTTCGCAGGAGCCGCAACGGCCGCCGAGATCGTTGCGACGCCGGATCGACTGGAAGAGGTCGGAGTCGTTCCACAGCTCCGAGAGGGTTGAACGCTTCAGATTGCCGCCGAACACCGGCAGGTAGGGGCAGGGCGTGACGTCGCCGTTGGGTCGGATCCCCATGTAGTGGGTTCCGGCCGGGCAGCCGCCGGCGCCGCCGTCATACGCCTTGAGGAAGGGCGAGTCCGGGTCCCCGGCGAGCAACTGGCGGACGTAGTGGGGAGCGCACTTCGCGTTGACGACCATGCGGCCGCGGTAGTTGCGCTGGATGGAGGTGAGGGCGGCCAGCACGTCGTCGTAGTCGGCCGGCGACAGGTCGGAGACGAACTGGCCGCGGCCGGTCGGAACCAGGAAGTACAGGTTCCAGACCCGGGCCGCCAGTTCGCTGTAGGCGAACTCGGCGATCTCCTCGAGCTGGCCCCGGTTGTGGGCCCCGGCCGTGGTCTGGATGATGAAGGGCAACCCGGCCGTGGCGAGATGGCCGGCGCCGTCGACCGTGTTCTGCCAGGCGCCGCGAACCCGCCGGAAGCCGTCGTGGACCTCGGCGTCGAGGGCGTCTAGCGACAGGGCGAGACCGCGGACACCCTCGCCGGCCAGAATCCGGGCCAGGTTCTCGGTGATGCGCACGCCGTTGCTGCCGACGACGACCCAGAGGTCGCGCTCTGCCGCGTAGCGCACGATCTCCAGGATGTCCCGGCGCAGCAGCGGCTCGCCGCCGGTGAGGATGACCAGGGCTTCGGGAGCGAACTCGCAGATGTCGTCGATCACCTTGCGGCACTCGTCGGTCGAGAGCTCCGAGCGGTCGGCGAAGTTCGCGGTCTGGACCAGAGGCTTGCCGCCGGCGTCGAGGTAGCAGTGCTCGCAGGCCAGGTTGCAGCGGTAGGTCAGGTTCCAGGAGATGACGTACGGACGCGCGAAGGCGGCCGGATTCACGCTCGGCTGCCGCTCCAGGGGTGACACCGTCATCGGTAACTCCAGGCGAGGTCAGGCGATGCCGAAGAACGAGCGGGCGCGTTCCAGGACGGCGGCGTCCACCTCTTCGTAGCCGTGGTCCTCGGCGAACTTCTCGATACCCGCGACCGCCGAGGCGCGGACGATGTCCGGGATGTTGGCGAGCCGCTCGCGGGCCTCGGCGGTCCAGGGAATGCCCTCCGGGCCGCCGTTGCCGCTCTCGACCGGGCTGGCGTTCTCACCGGCCCGTGTCCCGGTCATCGGAACGCCCATGTCGGCCAGCATGCCGGTGAACGGGCACTTCGACGCGGCCGCGGCCGTCTCGGGATCTTCCGTTGCGCCGATCTTGACGCCGAGCGATCCGACCACCTGGGTCTCGTGCGGGTTCGTCATCATCGCCATCTCGGCCGAGCAGGCGGGACAGGCGTAGACCAGCGCGACCGAACCGCCTTCGGGGCCGATCGCGTGCTTGAGCTTCATCTGCTCGTCGCAGGGTACGCAGAGGAACTTCATCAGATCTCCGGATCAGCCGGCCCGGCGCTCGGCGAGGCCGCTCAGGATGGAGTCGGCGGCGGCCTCGATCGCGCGGACCGCCGGCCCCCGCGGCAACTCGGGGTCGCCGGCATCGGAGGCCGCGGCCAGTCGCGGATCGAACGGTATCGAAGCGAGCACCGGGAGTCCAAGCCCGGGTGTCGTGCCGGCAGGGCCGTCGAACAGGGTCTTCACCTCGTCACAGCTTCCGCAGTAGTAGCCGCTCATGTTCTCGATCACGCCGAGCGTCAGGTTCGGGGTTCGCCGCAGCGCGGCGGCCGAACGCGCCACGACGCCTCGGGCCAGTGCGGTCGGAATGGAGACGAGGACGAAACGGGCTCCCGGCCCCAGGACCTCGGCGTACTGAAGCGTGCGCTCGGCGCCTGGCGGCAGGTCGACCAGGAGCACGTCGAGGCGTCCCCAGTCGACCAGGCCGAGCAACTGCTGGAACAGGTTGAACTCGCGGGTGGCGCGCCAGACGTGGGAGTCTCCGCGGGCGACGCTGGCGAAGTCCAGGTCCTCCGATTCGGGCACTGCGGAGCCCATCGACACGACGCCGAGTCCGGTCGCGGTGCGCGGCAGTGCCATGCCGCGCCCGCCTGGAAGCAAAGCCGCGTTCTCGAGGCCGGCCAGGCGGGCCTGGCAGGGGCCATTCAGGTCGGCGTCGAGGACGGCGCAGCGGTGGCCGCGGCGCTCCATCGCGAGGGCCAGTTGCATCGTCAGCGTGCTCTTGCCGACGCCGCCCTTGCCCGAACCGATGGCGACGATGTATTCGATCCCGGCCAGGGCCTCGGCGATGCGCTCGCGCTGCCGGCCGACCTGGCCGGCGATGTCGGAACCGCCGTCCTCGATCAGGTCGAAGTAGCTCTTCATCGCGGTAGAAAGAGTAACAAGGCCTTCAGGCGGGCGCTGCGTCGTTCTCGTAGCGAGTTGTTCTGGCGCCGGGTCTGAAGCCGACCTGCTCGATGAGGCCGGCGGGGACTTCCGACGGATGGACCCGCGGCATGTGGAGCGGACGCCCGGCGCGGTCCGAGGCGACGGCGAGCAGCGGGCGCACCAGCGCGGGAACGGGCATCTTGCCGCCGAGGGCGAGCACCTCGAGCGGTGTCCCCGGCGGCGGGGTCGCCAGGAAGGGCAGGGGATTCTCCGCGTCGCCGTCGCCCCGGTGGAGCAGCCAGGCCTCGAAGTCCCGATCGGTGGCGATCGCAAGACCTTGCGGCCGGTCGCGGAGGTTCCGGATGCTCTGAGGAGCGCGCTGCCAGCAGCGGTCGAGCTCCGGGACGGCCTCGAAGTCCTCCTGCGAGACAAGCTCGGCGGCGGCGACATCGGCGACCAGGTCGACGCCACCGACCGGGTCGACGCCGCCGGCCGGCGCCTCGGCCGCGCAGGTGTAATCGGTCAGGACGTCCCGCCTTGTGAATCCGCAGGCTTCGAAGAAGCGGCGGCCGAGGGCGTCGTCTTCCGGTAGTTCGACAAGCATCAGGGTCGGTTCGAGGATCGCCATCTTCTGGCTCAGCGAAGTCATCATGTGGCGGCCGTGACCCCGGCGGCGGTGGTCCGGGTGGACGGCGACGTGGAGCACCAGGCTGGCGATCGGCTCCCGCTTCGCGGCGATGAGGACGCCGATCGGGTCGGATCCTTCGAAGGCGACCATGCAACTGCTGGTCCAGAGGTTCATCTCACGGCCCAGGCGCTTCATGTGGTCCACCGTCAGGCGCCAGGGCCGGGCGCCGGCGCCGACGTTGCAGCGCTCGTAGGCGTCGACGATGAGGGGGACGTCGTCCGAACGGCAGAAACGGTAGGCGGTCACCCCGCTACTCCGTTGGCGGCGCCGCGGCGGTCGTCAGGCCGGTAGGGGAAGCCGCGGAGCCGCTCGGCTCCCGTGCGGGGACTCGGAGAAGCAGGAGGGTCACCATGGAGAAGCCGTACAGGCCGACGAACGTGGTGAAGGCCAGGTCGTAGCTGTGGAAACGATCGTAGACGTAGCCCGCGAAGGGGACGCCGAGTACCTGGATCGGCAGCAGCATGGGACTCATCAGGCCCATCACCCGGCCAAAGGAGCGGCGGCCGAAGCAGGCCCCTATCAGCGTTCCCCATAAGGGCATGATGCCGCCCATGCCGAGGCCGAAGACGGCGACGGCGCCGAGAACCGCCGGATAGCTCTCGGCCCCCAGCAGACCGCCGGCGCCGGAGCCCATCAGGCTGACCGCCAGCCACACGGCGCCGCGACTGCTGAGCCGGTCGCTGATCCAGCCGAACACGACCTTGCCCAGTACTCCCATGGCAGCGATCGTGGACAGGCAGAAGGCAGCGTCGACGGGCGGAAAGCCCAGGTCCGTCGCGTGGGCGATGATGTGCGTGAGGATGGCGGAGTTGGCGCAAAAGCACATCGACACGACGAGGACGATGACCCAGAAGTTGCGGTTCGCCAGCGGCTGCGTCCACTCCAGCCGTGGGCGCCTGGGCGGAGCGCCGTCGGCCGTGGGCAGGGGCGTCACCGGTTCCACGCCCACCGGTCCCTCCCCGGCCGCGGGCGCCGCGGTCCACTCGCCGGCCAGGGAGGTCGCTGCCCCGTCGGGGTGAAGGCCGATGTCCTCCGGGCGGTCGATCACCCAGCGTCGGACGGCCGGAAGGACGAAGAGCAGCGTCAGCGCGCCGTAGAGCACGAACGTGCCGCGCCAGCCGATCAGGTCGATCAGCCGTGTCGCCACGGGCGCCATGACGACGCCCGAGAGCGAGATGCCCATCGTGGCGATGCCGAGAGCCATGGCGCGCTGGCGGACGTACCAGTTGGCGACCAGGGTGGAGGCGGTCACGCCTCCGATCAGCGCCGCTCCCAGGGCCAGGAAGGTGCCGAGGACGAGGTAGAACTGGATCAGATTCTGGACCGTCGCGGTCAACAGCAGGCCCAGGGCCAGCAGCCAGGTGCCCGCGGTCATGATCCGTTTCGCGTGGCCCTGGTCCAGGGCGTGGCCCAGGAACGGCGCCACCAGGCCATTCGTCATGCCAAAGACGGCCACGCCGATGCCGACACCGGTCCGGCCGCCGCCGAACTCGGAGGTCAGGGCGACGAAGAAGGCGCTGAACGAGTAGAAGCCGAACCCGATGGAGACGAAGAGCGCCAGGAAGGAGACGAAGATGATCTTCCAGCCGTGGAAGGGAGCGTTGGCCGGTGGCGTCCACGTCATGGTCGTAGCACGGGCGTTCCGGCCCGCGATCCGGGCGCTCGCCGAGAGGTGGCGAGCGCCTGTCCTTCGACTAACCGGCGGTCTGCCCCAGCAGGTCGTCCAGCTTGAAGACCTCTGCCGCGTTCTCGCGCAGGAACTTCGGCCAGACGTGGTCCCGCAGCGGCAGGTCGTCCATCTCCGTGAAGATGCGCTCGTAGGAGAGGCCGGGGAAGTAGCCCGCGTACATGAACTTGTTTGGTCCCCGCTTGTTCGCGAACTCGATCACGTTGCGGGGGTAGTGCTTGGGCGCCCAGGCCGAGGGGGAGTAGTAGAGGTTGGGCCACTTGAGCATCAGCTTGACGCAGAGGTCGGTCCAGGGATCGCCGCCGTGCCGCATGACGACCCGGAGCTCGGGGAAGAACCAGGCGACTTCGTCGAGCAGACCGGGATGCTGGCACTTGTAGGGGACGCGCGGCCCCGGCACCCCGACCAGCATGTTGATCGGGATGTCCAGTTCGACGCACTTGGCGTAGATCGGGTAGAAGCGCTTGTCGTCGATCGGCACCTGGGGGTAGGCCAGGCACGGCGCGGCCGACGCGGCGCGGATCGCGGGGTGGAGGTTGACGGTTGCCTCCAGCGCCCGGACGCCGTCCATGCCGGCGTTCGGATCGACGCCGACGGCGCCGAAGAAACGCCCGGGGAACTCTTCGAACACCTTGATCGCCGGTTCCGGGTTCTGGGCGCTGACGCCGATCTGGGCGATCCGGACGCCGAACGCGTCCATCATCGCGACGACGTCTGCCGCCGTCCAGGCCCTGTCCATGCGCCGTCCGGCATCCTTGAACAGGTACTGGGCCGGATGGTGTGAGAAGTCCTCCGTCCCGCGGTCCCGGCTGAGCCGGCGCACCGCCTCCATGCCCATGCCGGCGCCGCCGGCCGGGATGTCGAGAAACAGGTCGACGACGCCGATGTCCCTTGGTCTGCCCATGTTCACTCCTGGTTCGGTTCCGGGTTGGCGCCTGTGCTTCCGGCCGCGAGGACGACGACCTCGATGGCGGCCTCACGCGTCGTGACTGCGAGCGTTCGTCCGTCGGGACTCACGCTCGGCTGGAGGGCTCCGATCGCGCCGGTCGTGACCTGTTCCGTGGCGCCGGTGGGGATCTCCACCCGCCACACCTGGAAGGGCCCGAAGCGGTCGTTGCGCGAGTAGAAGAGCGACGCGCCGTCGGCGCTCCACTCGGGCGCGCTGTAGGGCTCGCCGTTGGCGAAGGAGAGAACGGCCGTGGGGGTCCCGCCCGCGGCCGGCACCGTGTAGACGGTGACGCGTCCGTCCTCAAACGAGCGTCCGTAGAAGGCCAGCCGCTCGCCGTCCGGCGAGTAGCGGGCGCCCATCGCATAGCCCTGGAAGCCGTCGAGCGGGACGCGGACGGGGTCGGCGAGCGCGAGCCCCGTCGCGGGATCGACGGCGATCGTGTACACGGACCCCGGGTTCTCCTCGAGCGGCGGGCCGTGGCTGCTGAAGGCGAGCGCCCGCCCGTCCGGGCGCCAGTCCGGCTCGCCGGTGTCGGCGCCCGGTCCGAACCGCGTGAGTCGTGTAGGTCGCTCGCTCCCGTCAACCGGGACTAGCCATATGTCGTCGCTCTGCTCCAGGTGCCCGTGGAAGGCGAGCCACCGGCCGTCGGGCGACCACGCGGCGCCGTAGTCCTCGTGCTCCTCCGAGAGGAGCGTCCGGACCGTACCCGTCGGGACGCCCTCCGCGTCGAGGTCGACGGCGCCCAGGTCGAAGTCGATGGGCATGCGGAGGCGTCGCCAGGAGAACGTGGTGAAACCGAGCGCCCCTCCGTCGGGGCGCCAGGAAGGCAGGAAGGCGCTCGTGCCGCTTGCCGTCGTCACCTCGGTAGGTTCTCCTCCGGTCACCGGAACGAGGCCCACGGCGGTGCGCGTGTGGTACACGCTGAGAGCGACGCGACCATCGGCCAGCGGCGTGGCCGCGAGCACGTCGCGGTCACCGTGCGTCAGCCGTTCGGGCGGGCCGCCGTCGAGCGGCACGCGCCAGCCGACCAGGAGCGAGTCGTCGGGCCCCGCCGCCGCGAGATAGAGCGCGTCTCCGGTGGGGGACCACTCCACGCGGCTGTCCCATCCGAACCGGAAGTCGGCGGCGAGCGTGCGCGTCTCGCCCGTTGCGATCTCCGTCACGGCCAGGTCCGCGCGGTACCCGCCCGCGACCTGAAGGTGCGCGACCGATCGCCCGTCGGGGGATCGAACGGGCGCGGCCCATCCTTCCGCGCTCTCGACGAGCACGGTCGCCTGGTCGAGGCCAGGCGCATACGCGACCCAGGCGGAGTCTTCGCCCCCCTCGGCATCGGCGGAGTCGTGTCGAAGCGCGGTCACGGTCCCGTCGGGCAGCAGTCGCGGATGGTCGACGCGGGCGTCCCCGGGATCCACGATGCGCGATTCCTCGCCGGTGGTCGGGTCCAGGGTCCAGACTCCCTGACTCTCGGGCCGGCGGTCGACGTACACGACGCGCGAACCGTCGGGCGACCAGGTCACCCGGAACCGCTCCGCCGGCGTCGTCGTCAACACGCGGCCGACCCCGGTGGCGACGTCGTAGACCGTCAGCGATCTGGCGCCCGCGGCAAAGTCGGCGAACACGACCCTGTCGCCGGCAGGCGACGGGATGCCCGGGTAGGCGTCGTAGAGGTCCGTGTGGACGTGTCGCGCGAGCACGACATCCGCGACTTCCTCGACGTTGTTCCCGCACGCCGACGCAGCGAGGAGCGGTACCGCCAGCAGCAGACGCTGTGCCTGCGCAGCGTGGACGCGCATGGAACTGGCCGCCCACTGGGTGCGCCGGCGTCCTCGCCGGCTGCCGCCCAAGGCGGCCGGCAAGCCGCGCCGGCCGGCAGGCCGGCTCCGTCTTGGCGGCCAGTTCCGTGCAAGGCCGCGGGCCATGGCCCACCGATGCCAGGACCGCCGCGGAGACTGCACTCAGGCTTCCGGTTCGCCGGCCTTGCGCTTCTCGTCGAGGGCCGACATCAGGCCGACCTCGTTCAGGTAGCTGTCGGACTTTGCGACGTAGTTCCCGGCCTTCGCGTCCTTGGCCGCCTCGACCTGGGCTTCGCTTGCGCCGGCTTCGGCGAGAGCGGAGAAGGGGCATCTGCCGGCCGCGGTCGCGGCCCTGGTTTCCGCCTCGGCAACCGCGCTTGCCTGGGTTCCATCGCCCTGGCCGATCTCGTAGGCCGCGATCATCTGCTCCATCAGCTCGCGGCCGAGCTCGATGCCCTCCTCGACCGTCTTGATGCCGATCCGGGAGACGTGCTTTTCGCGGGCCACCAGTTCGACGCGCTCCTGGGTGCGGTCGCGCATGAAGCCGGCGGGAACCCGGAGGATGCGCTCGACGGCTTCGGCGGTCCACTCGTGGGTCGAGAGCAGCGGAACGCGGTCGTCGTCGCGCGCGATCAGCTTGCGCTCGTCGGCCGGCGCTTCGGCGGCGCCGCCGCCGTTCGCCTCGGTCGCCTGCACGCGGGCCTCGATCGTCACCGGCTCGCCGGTCTCGTCCTCGATCATCACGCGGGCGAACTCGAAGGTGACGGTCGGCAGCTTGCTCATCCGCGCCTTCTTCTCGATCCGCGCCTTGGCGCGGCGGCGCCGGTAGGCGTCCTCGATCGTCTTCAGCGCCAGGCGGGCGTCGGCGGTCCACTTCAGCTTGCGGCCGTCGTAGGTGGTCTCGACTTCGAGGCCTCCCTCCATCTCAGCGATCCGTTCCAGCATCTCCTCAGTGATCTGCTCGAAGGAGTCGCTGCCGCAGACGCCGCAGCGGACCGGATCGGGTTCGGCCGAGGTGACGCCGCACTTGCGGCAGATGAAGGTCGGCCGGCTGCGCGCGAGCTGCAGGGCGATCTTCTCGGCCAGGGCCTCCGTCTCACGGGCGGTGTACTTCGGCATGTAGCGGTCCATCGCCTCGTCGAGCACGTCGCTCGAGATCACGCTGTGACCCTGTTCGACCGCCAGGCGGTAGAGGGCGGTGCGGGCGATGCCCCGCACCTGCTCCGGAACGCGCTTGAAGCGCTCTTCGGCCTCGGGGGTCCAGCGGATGCTCTCCTCGGCCTTGACGTCGAGTTCCGGGTACTCCAGCCGGGTCGTCAGGAGCAGGTCGCAGGGGCAGGCGCGGAGCAGGTTCTCGGCGTTGCTGCCGAGGCCCGTCTCGCTGTCGTCGCTGTGGACGCCGACGCGGCCGATGACGAGCATCCAGGGATCGATCTTCCGGGCGTGGTCGAGGACCTTCTGGAACGCCTTGCCGTCGAGGAGCGTCTTCGTCAACTCGACGCCGACCTCGGTCGCCATCGTCTCGGCGACGTCCAGGTGGGACTGGTAGATCTGCGCCAGACCGGTGTCGATGATCTCCTCGTGGAGCTGGTTCTGCTCCTCGAAGCGGAAGATCTTCGCCGCGCGCTCGGTCAGCACGTTGACCACGCCCTTGAACACGGAGTAATGGAGGTAGGGGTCGTAGACCGAGATCGCCTCGACCTTCTTGCCGAAGGTTTTCGCCAGGTCGATCGCCGTCATCAGCGCTCCGAAGGACTGGGGCGAGCCGTCGACTCCGACCAGGATCGTGTCGCGGCCGTCGGCTTCAGCCTCCGCCTGGTGGCCGTTCCCGTTGCCGTTGCCGTTCGTGACTGACGCCTTCACCGGCAGGCGCTTGATGACCAGCACGTCCCGGTCGGCGGTGCGGGCAACGCGCTCGCAGACCGAGCCGATCTGGGTGTCGCGGACGCGGCCGATACCCATCACGCCGAGCACGGTCAGGTCGTAGCCGGACTCGCGAATGTCGCGGACGATTTCGACGTGGTGCTTGCCGTCCATCATCTTCGGCTCGAAGTCGAGACCGGCATCGTCGCAGACCGCCTTCATCGGCTCCAGGTAGCTCTCCGAAATGAGCTCCAGGCCCATCGTGATCAGCGAGTCGTGGATCTTCCGCTGCCGGTCGAGTTCCGTCTCCTCGAGGTACTCGTCCGGCAGGGTGTACTCCATCTGCTTGAAGCGGTAGTCGTGCATGCTGGCCGCGTAGACGTGGCAGCCGACCATCGTGGAGTCGAACTTGCGGCCCAGCTCGACCGCCGAGGCGATCGCCTGGTTCGAGTAGTCCGAGTTGTCGACGGGGACGTAGATCGTCTTGTACATGGTGCTGTCTCTTGTGTTGACGGAGTGTCGGGTCAGAGAGATTCTGCTTGTGCCTGGAGAGTTCGGGGTCAGACGGCGGGAGCCTCGGTTGCGGTGAGAGTGCCGCCCGAGGCTGCTTCCTCGGCCGCCTTCTGGCGGGCCCGGCGGCGGACCAGGAAGACGACGAGCAGCTCGACGACGAGCACGATCAGCGCGGCGCGGAGCACGGGACCCGCCACCGCCTGCTCGACGCTCGGCTCGGTGTAGACGTAGAACCAGGACGACAGCGCTCGCTTGTTGCCGCGTTCGCGGTTGAAACCGTCCCAGACGCTGAAGGCGACCGGCGTGTACTGCTCCTCGGCGAAGCTGACGCCGGCTCGCGACGAGCGGCGCCGCTTGTAGGTCACGGTCCACGCGCCCTGGTCGTAGGAGGTCACCGCCTCGACGACGTCCGCCTCGGTCGGCTCGATCGCGTCGCTGCCGCGGCCCCGGAACGTGTCCGCGACCCCGTAGGTCAGGTTGACGAACCAGAGATCGACCGGGTTCTGGGCGTCGCCGTACAGGAAGTACGGTTTGAGTTCGGGAGTCTCTTCGGGCGCTAGCGACGCCGGGAACTGCAGCGCCACGGCGTCCGAGAACTCCGCGCCTCCGGCGCCCGCTTCGGCGGTTCCGAAGAAATCGTCGCCGCCGTCGCCGAAGAAGTCGTCACCGCTGTCGCCGAAGAAGTCGTCTTCCGCAGGCGCTTCCTCGCCGCCGAAGTCGCCGAAGAAGTCGTCCCCTCCGGCATCCCCGAAGAAATCGTCGCCAGTATCGTCGGCCGCGTCGCCGCCGATGCCGTTGTCCTCGTCCCAAGTCGGCACTTCGAGGCTCGGGTTGTTGCGCCCCGAGGTGTCGGCGCGCAGATCGTGCCAGCGGACCCGGAACGCGATCTCGTCGCGGTTGTAGACCGCCTGGGCCTCGATCGAGGTGACTGGGGGAAAGAAGTTGCGTCCCGGTTCGGTGATCTGGCCGACCAGGGGGAAGCGGGTCATCGGCGCGGACTCGAACAGCGCGTCGAGCGTTTCTCCGTCCTGCAGGTCGATCGGCTCCTCCGAGTAGACCGCCGTGATCAGGGTGCCGTAGTTCGGATCGTCTCCGTCGCCCAGGGAGTAGACATAGCTCACCAGGTCCTGGCGATCCTCGACCTCGAGCGAGTCGGCGTAGGACGGCATGGGCGTGCCGTTCAGGCCGGTGGAGAACGTGCGGTAGATGTCCTCCTTGGTCGGACCGCCGCGGTAGGTCCAGCGCTGGGTCAGGTCGGCGGCTCTGATCGGGTCGCCCTTGTCGTTGACCAGGGTCGGCGCCGAGGGACCGTCGCCCCGTCCGACCTCGCCGTGGCAGGCGGCGCAGCCTTGCTCCTCGTAGACCACGCGGCCGCGGGCGACCGACTCCTCCGTCGACTCGAGCGGCCGGGGAATCTCGATCGGCTCGGCGTATCGGTCCGGGTTCTCGAAGGCGGACGAGAAGGACTTGATGTAGTAGATGACGTTCTGGATCTCGGCGCTCGTCAGGTTCGGCCAGCCCGGCATCGAGGTGTAGGGGGCTCCGATCTCGATGATCCGGCGCAGGTCGTCGTCGGTCGGCAAGGTGCCGTTCGGCGTCGTGCGGAACTTGTACGTCCCGGTCGTGAAGTCGCGCGGCTTTGGCTTGACCCGGGGCGTGGCGTAGCCGTTGCCGTCGCCTGTATCACCGTGGCACTGGCCGCAGTACTTGTCGTAGACGACCTTGCCGGCCGCTTGCTGCTCCTCCGTGCCAAGGTCGACCTGGGCGTTGGCCGGTAGCGCCACGAGCAGAGCGACGGCGGCGAGCGTTGCCGCGGCCTGAGTGGGTCGGTTGGCGTGCCCGGTCATCAATGCTGCCCCAGAGCGCGCGGCTCGAAGCCGTTGAAGTCGTAGATGAACAGGTTGACGTCCCACATCTCCTCGGTGGTCAGGAACTTCTCCCAGGCCGGCATGGCGCTGTCCCAGGGCGTGCCGCCTGCTGGCATGCCGGGACCGCCCTTGGCGATCCGCCAGTGAACGAACGAGGATTGCAGGGCCGGCAGCGTGCCGACGTCGTTGAAGTTGCTGGGCACCGGGTTCAGGCCGTGGGCGAACATGCCGTCGCCGCCCATGCCGTCGCCGTGGCACCAGAAGCAGTTCTCGTAGTACACCCGGCGGCCGTTCTCCACGTGCTTCCCGTACAGCTCCGGGTCGTCGTGCTTGTAGTGGAGGTACGGGTTCTCGGCCGTCGCCATGTCGATCGTCTCGTCGTGAACCGTGAGTTCAGTGGGCGGCGGCGGATGGATCTCGCGGCCGAATCCGGGCGCCTCGAGCGGCATTGTCAAATCGACGTAGGCGTTGTAGGCAGCCAGGGCCGGGAGAGCGACGAGCAGACCGGCCAGGGCCAGGCGGTAGCGGGGCTCGAGGATCAGGCGCTGAATAGGCTGAACCGTCTCGGCCAACCGCTCACGGCTGGAAGAGGCGTAGCAAACCAGCGCGAGCCCGGTGATCCCCAGGTAGATCGTTGCGACGGACTGCGGGATCGGCACGGCGAAGCCGAACCTGAAGAAGGCCCACAGGGCGCCCCCGGTGTAGAGGAGCCAGACGAGGGTGTGGGCCCGCCGCCAGGCGAGCACTCCGCCAATGGCGGCCAGTGCCAGAACGATGGGTAGGTTGAGTCCCCACATGATGGATCAGGTCAATAGCCGAGGTCGGTGTCGAGGGTTACGGTCGGTGTTCCGCCCAGACTCTGCAACCAGGCGATCACCGCTTTCATTTCGTCTTCCGAGAGGCTGATCGGCGGCTGGTCTATCGCCTGCATTCCATCCGCAAAGCCGGGAACGATGAACGCCGCCGGTTCGTAGAGGGACTGGGCCAGGTACTCGAGGCCGGAGAGCTCTTCGATCTGGGTCGCGGCGCGGGCGCCGATTCCGTCCAGGTCCGGGTAGCGGAGCGGCCCGCTCTGGCCGACGGTGTGACAGCCGACCAGGCACTGTCCCTTGCCGCTGGCGAGTTCCGCACCGACCGCGACCAGATCCTCCGTCGTCATCTCGGCGCTGATCAGCACGGGCGGCGGCGGATGGGCCTCCTTCTGCGGCACGATCTGGCCCAGGTACATGTAGAAGGCCGTCGTACCCAGCACGAGCAGGACCAGCCGCAGGGGCATGGGGACGCTCAGCTTCATGTCGCCTGCCCCCCTTCGAGCTGGTCGCGGCCGTCAGCGACCGGCTTCGGTTCCCAATCCTTCTTCCCGCCAAGACTGCTGAGCCAGAAGACGACACCGAGCAGGCCGAAGAAGATGAGGACGGTGACGGACACGACCTGCGTTGCGAAGCCGAGGGTCGGCGTGTAGGCGTCCGGAGACGTGTCCAGGATCACGCCGTACACGTGCCACTCCTGGCGCAGCCCGGAACGGACGTATCCCATCAATCCCATCAGCCAGGTGAAGCTGAGCGCGATGAAGATGAGAGCGTACTGGGAGACCGCCGGCATCCTGCCCCATTTGGTCTCGCCCGACTGCGCGGCGTTGCGGTACAGGGGCAGGTCGATCACCGTGATCACGACCAGGGCCGCGAGCACCGAGTAGACCTGCGGGATCGCGAAGCGTATGCGTATCGCGGCGTCCACGTAGTAGCCGTAGACGCCGTAGAAGATGACCAGAGCCGCGGCGGAGGAGAAGACGATCGCCTGTGCGCGGGTGAGGAGCTGCCGGTGCGGATGGACCGACTGTCTGCCGGTCCGCCGATAGAGCAGGAAACTCATGTAGGTCGAGAGGATCAGGATGTTGACCGCCGTGTTCTTGGCCGACATCTGCCCCAGGTAGGAAAGCTGCGGGTGGCTGCTGCCGCCCATCGCTGCGATCTCGGATACGGATGAGATGGCGTAGCGCGGCGTCGCCCAGACGGCGAAACAGAGGGCAATCGCGATCAGCAACCACTTGATGAATTTCTGGAAGTGAACGCCGCCCTCCATGCGGCCCATCCCCAGCCAGAGGTAGTAGTTCGCCCCCAGGAACAGGTTGCCGATGAGAGCCGCCTGGATGACGAACAGCCAGGAGAAGGTGCCGCCCATCATCTGGATGCCCAGGGTCTGGCTGAACGCGTAGATCTCGGCGGCGAGGTAGTAACCCGCGAACGGCAGGGGGAGGAAGGCGATGATGGCGACGAAGTTGCCGACGTAGCCCATCCAGTCGAAGTGGGCCTTCTCCTCGTCCGTCTTCGCCTGCAGGTAGCGGAAGGCCGCGTAGGCGGCGGCGATCGAGCCGCCGAAGGCGACGTTGGCGATGATCCGGTGGATGTTGATCGGCATCCAGGTGAAGTTGAAGAAGGCGTCCCGCAGGCTCAGCAGGGCGCCGCTCTCCGAAACGGCGGAGACGAAGTCGGGCACACCGTCGCCGTCCACGTCGTCGCGCCTGCCGGGCGACATCATGAAAGTGAGCCAGGCGTTGGCGATGAACATGATCGCGGTGCCCACGATGTTCAGCATGAAGCCCAGGAACAGGTGCATCTTCGGCCCGAACTTGCCCCAGCCGTAGTAGTAGCTGTAGAGGAACAGCGCTTCCAGGAAGAACAGCAGGACGTAGGGCAGGAACGTCGGCGAGAAGATGTGCATCAGGTAGTTCGTGAACTTCGGGTAGAGGATGATCAGCCCGAAGGTCAGGAACGCGCCGAAGGTGGCGGTCATCGAGAACGAGACGGAGAGCAGCTTCGTGAACTCGTACGCGAGCTTGTTGTAGCGCTCCTCCTTCTTCACGTAGCCGACGAACTCGATGATGAAGGCGAACAGCGGCACCGCGAGGACGAACGCCGCGAACAGCAGATGGAGCTGCGCCAGCACCCAGACGGTGACCCGGCTGCCAACGAACGGCACGGCGCGGTACTCGGCCTCCTCGTAGGGCCTGGCTCGCGCTTCGGCCTCGTCCGCTGCCTGCTCGTCGACGATGCCCTGCTGGCGCGGCGTGAGCTCGGCCTCGCCCTGCTCTTCCTGAGCGGCGACCTGCCGGTCCGGCTGGCGGTACTCGTTGTCCACGAGGAATCCGCCCAGACGCACCGTGACGATCACGGATATGAAGGCGAGAACGCCGATGCCGAAGAGGATCCTGTTTCTGGTCATCTGTTCCCCGGGCGCTACTGGCGTGCCGCCCGCTCCGCCTGCATCGTGCGGCGTTCCTGCTGCAGTTCACGGACGTAGGCGACGACCGCCCAGCGGTCCTCGACCGTCAGCGGGTAGCGGTAGCCCGCCATCAACCCGACGCCGTTCGTGATCACGTCGTACATGCGGCCGTCGTTGTAGGCGGCGATGCGTTCATCGTGGAGGGAGGCGGTGGGGGTGCTGGCGCGCTCGAACAGGATGCCCTGGCCGGTGCCGCGCTCGTCGTGGCAGGGCTGGCAGTAGATCGTGTAGCGGTTCTCGCCGCGGGCAAGGACGTCGCCGGTGACCGCGATCGGGGAGGTTTCCAGGAAGTAGCCCGCGTCGTCGCGGCCGAACAGCAGGCGGTGGTCGACATCGAGCTGCCCGCGCGCCACGGTGCCCGCGACCGGCTGGCGCATCGCCATGCCGTCATAGAAGAAGGCGCTCGCCTCCTGCGGGTCGTAGCGCTCCTGGTAGTCCATGTTCGGGTTGGGGTGGATCGGCGGGAAGGGCGACGGCATGCCCCGGCAGCCGATCAGGAGCAGGACGGCGGCCAGGGCTTGCATGGATCTGGTCGCCCGGACGGAGCCGGCCTGGCGGCCGGCGCGAGTCGCTGGCCGCCTGCGGCGGCAGCCGGCGAGGACGCCGGCGCACCCAGTGGGCGGCCAGTTCCAGGCACGCCGCATCAGTGCGCGTCCTCGCCGTGGCCGGCGTCCTCGCCGCCGTGGTCCTCGGCGGGCGGCGGCGCCGGCGTGATCTCGCGGTTCGGGTGGCGGATCTTCGCGAGATAGGTCGTGCGCGGCTTCGTGTGCAGGTCGTCGAGCAGATTGTAGTTCCGGGGGCTCGCCTTGGCCTCGGAAACTCCGCTCGCCGCGTCCGTGATGTCGCCGAAGCGGATCGCATCGGCCGGGCACGCTTGCTGGCACGCGGTGACGACGTCGCCGTCGGCCAGGCCCCGCCCGTCCTGTTTGGCGTCGACCTTGGCCCGGCTGATGCGCTGGACGCAGTACGTGCACTTCTCCATGACGCCGCGCGAACGGATCGTGACGTCCGGGTTCTTGCCCAGCTTCATCACCTCGGGAGTGTCCTTGGTGAAGTTGAAGTAGTTGAAGCGCCGCACCTTGTAGGGGCAGTTGTTCGAGCAGTAGCGGGTGCCGATGCAACGGTTGTAGACCATCGCGTTCAGCCCTTCGCTGTCGTGCACGGTGGCCGCGACCGGGCAGACCTGTTCGCAGGGCGCGTTCTCGCACTGCATGCAGGGCACCGGCTGGAAGCTCGTCTGCGGCTCGGACGGGAGGTCGTGGACGAGGTCCCGGAGCATCCCGCCGAACTCTCCCTCGTCGGAGAAGTAGCGGTCGATGCGGAGCCAGTGCATCTCCCGGCCCTCCATCACCTGCTCCTTGCCGACGATGGGGACGTTGTTCTCGCTCTGGCAGGCGATCATGCAGGCGTTGCAGCCGACGCAGGCGTTCAGGTCGATCGTCATGCCCCACTGCGGCGAGTCCTGGTAGGTCCACTCGTTCCACATCGAGTTCTCGTGCGGCTTCTCGCTGTGGGCGGTCGCGAAGTCGGGATGCGCTTCGAAGTAGTCGAGATCGGCCTCCCGGACGATCGGGCGCCCCTCCATCGAGTGGTGGTCCTGGGTCTGCGCGAGCGGGTAGGTGCCGCCGGTCGGGCTGAGCGTTCCGCGGGAAAGATCGGGCGCTTCCGACGTGCGCAGTAGATAGGCGTTGCGCCCCGGGCTGTGCCCCGCCATGTTGGCGGCGCTCGCGATGCGGCCCGCGAAGTCGCGGCCGTAACCGAGATCGAGCGTTACCGTGTTGTCCGCCTGTCCCGGCACCTTCCAGACGGGCAGCTCGAGTTCCCGCTCGCCGCAGGCCACCGTGACGAGGTCCTCGTTCTCGAGACCCAGGACTCCGGCGGTGGCGGGGCTGATCAGGGCGGCGTTGTCCCAGGTCAGCTTGGTCATCGCGTCCGGCAGTTCCTGGAGCCAGCCGTTGTTGGCGAAGCGACCGTCGTGAACCGCGGGGGAACACCGGAAGACGATCTCCAGGTCGTCGCTCGTGGCGGGCGCCAGGGCGGCGTTGCCCGCCGCCCGCAGCGCGGCCGCGCCATCCTCGGGCGCGATGGCGGGGAGATCGGCCGCCGGCGCCGCGCTGCCGTCCAGCAGGCCGTCGTGCAGGACCTTGCGCCAGGCGACTTCGAACTCGGAGAGCGCGACGGGGAACGGCAGCGACATCGGGTCGACCGGCACAGCCTCCGCGTCGGCCTCGTCGCCTTCGCGGCCCTCCGCGGCCGCTTCGGTGTCTGCCTCTTCTGCTGGCGAGGCCCCGGCGGCGGCCGCTTCGCCGGTCTCCTCCTCGAGCGGCAGGCCCAGGATCCCGGACCACGTCTCGCGCACCAGGTCGCGGCCGTCGCGGGACTCTCCCAGGGCGGCCAGCGCCAGCACCTCGACCAGGCTCTTCGCGCCGTAGAGCGGCTCGATCAGGGGCTGGACGACGCTGGCCGTGCCATCGGTGGCACGGGCGTCGCTCCAGCTCTCGAGATAGTGGGTGAGCGGCACGTGCCAGCGTGCGAAGCGACTCGTCTCGTCGCGATAGGCGCCCACGTGGATGACCGCGCCCGCGCTGCCCAGGCTATCGAGGGCGGCGGAGAAGTCGAGGTCTGCGGGAGCACTGTAGGCGGGATTGGCGCCCAGAACCAGCAGGCGGTCGACCGCGCCTTCGCGGATCGCCGCTGCCAGGGCGGCAAGATCCGCGTCGCTTGAACTGCCGCTGTCGGGCGTGCGGTGGTACGTCACTGTCGACCCGGCGTTGCCGAGCGCCGAGTTCAGCGCGTAGACAGCGGCGTGGACGGCCGCGGGCTGGCGGTTGCCGGCGACGATCAACCCGGCGCCGCGGTGGGCGATCAGGTCCCGCGCCAGGGCGTCGACCCATGCGTCGTCGATGTCCCCGGCCGGCGCGCCGGTATCGAGCGGCAGTTCCAGGCCGTGACTCGCGAGCGCGCTGCCGAGCCGGGCGACGAAGGCCGCTACGCGGCCGCTCTGCACTCGCAGGCGGTGGTCCGCGTTCGCCGCGGTGACCGAGTGGACGCCGTCCACGGCATAGTGCCGCAGCGGGCTGCCGCCGCCTTCCTCGTTCACGCGCCGCGCCCGGGAGTAGCCGCGCAGGTTGCGGACGCTGTCCCCCTCGGTGCTGAGGAAGTCGGAATCGAGGGTCAGCAGGACCTGCGCGCGGTCGAGGTGGTACAGCGCCTGGACGTGCTCACCGGCGACGAGCGCCGTCCCCTGGTCGATGTTCTCTTCGCTCACCGGCGCCCAGGACACCCAGCGCGCCTGCGGATAGCGGTCGAGAAGGGCTTCCCTGAGCCGGATCAGGGTCGGCGACGAGGACGGCTCCGCGAGGATGGCGAAGCCCGTTCCGTCGGCCGCGGGGCCGAGGTCGCCTTCGGTCCAGGCGGCCACGAAGTCCTCCCAGGAGGACGCTTCGTCGCCGAAGCGCACGGACTTGGACCGGTCCGGGTCGTACAGGTCGAGCATCGAGGCCTGAGCCCACACGCTCGACGCGCCCTCCGAGAACGGATGGAGTTCGTTGCCCTCGACCTTGGTCGGCCGGCCTTCGTGGCTCTCGACCAGCAGACCGAGGACCCGGCTACCGAGCGGCATCGTGGTGGCGTAGGCGAGCGGAACGCCGGGGACCATGCCCTCGGGAGCGTCGACGTAGGGGACGATGTGCTCGACCGGGCGGCGGATGATGTCGCAGCCGGTCAGGCCGGCGAGCGACGCGGTCCCACCCAGCATGGCGAGCACGCCGCGCCGGCTGACGCCGTCCCGCAGCAGCTCGGCCGGCGCTTCCGACGCACCCTCCGGGAACTCACGGTGCAGGAAGTCGGCCGACCGGGAGTCTCCCCCAGGTCGCTCCAGGTCACGGCGCTGCTCCAGGCTGCGCCAGTAGGTCTTGTCCGGCCGCTTGCCGTTGCCCACGCTCATCGATGGCACCCCGTGCAGTCCTCGGGCGGCGAAAGCGCCCGTTCCGCGATCGCCAGTTCGGCGAAGGCGTCGTGGTCACCGGTCGGTATCCACTCCATGTCGGTCACCGCCTCGAGCGGACGCAGGTGCGGACCCGGGTCGCGGTGGCAGTCGAGGCACCAGCTCATGCTCAGGGACTCCGCCTGGTAGACGACCTCCATCTCGTGGACCGGACCGTGGCAGGTTCCGCAGCCGACGCCGGCTCCGACGTGAACGCTGTGGTCGAAGAAGGCGTAGTCGGGCAGGTTGTGGATGCGCACCCAGCGCATCGGACGATCCTGCTCGATGCTCTTGCGAATCGGCTCCAGCAGTTCGCTGTCCCGGACAGCGACGTGGTGGCAGTTCATGCAGACCTGGGTCGGGGGCACGTTGGACACCGCCGACTCCTCGACGGAGGCGTGGCAGTAGCGGCAGTCGAGGCCGAGTTCGCCCACGTGGAGGGCGTGGCTGTAGGGCACCGGCTGCGCCGGGCGGTAGCCGACGTCCGTGTACTCGGGCGAGAAAAACCACCAGATGCCGCCCACGACGACGGCGCCGACCACCGGCAGGGCGACCGCCGCGTACAGCGGTAGCCTGAGGGTCCACTTGGGGAAGATCTGAGGCAAGTTTCCGTACCTTGAAGCAGGGTACGAAGCCCTGCCCGTCCTGCGGTCGCGCGGAGTGTACAGCGTGGGTTCGAGGCGGTCAAAGCCCGGCGCCGGGATAGGGTCGGAGCATGTCCGAGGAGCGGCTTTCCGGCCCTGACGAGGGGGCGAAGAAGCCCCGCAGGCGCCTGCTGAACCCCTGGCTTCTCGCGGCGCTGGCGGGGCTCGTCCTGATCCCGGCGATCAGGCCGCTGCTCCGGTTCGAACCCGATCCGCCGCCGGTCCTGCGGCAGTTGCCCGACTGGCGACTGGTCGACCAGAACGGTGAGTCGTTCGGCAGCGACGAACTGGCGGGCGAGGTCTACGTTGCCTCCTTCCTGTTCACGCGCTGCGCCACGATCTGTCCGCGCCTCACGGCCTCGCTGCGCCAGTTGGAGCGGCGCTACCGCGAGGAGGGCGTCGAGGACGTGAGGCTGGTGAGCTTCTCGGTCGACCCGGAGCACGACACCCCGGAGCGGCTCCGCGACTACGCCGGGAGCCGAAGCCTCGACCTGGAGCACTGGAGTCTCCTCACCGGCGCCGAGCCGGAAGTGCGTTCGATCGTCGTCGACGGTTTCGCCTTGCCGATGGGAGAGCGGCTGGACCTCGCCGGCGGTCTGGTCGACGTCGCGCACGCGGCGCGGCTGGCCCTCGTCGACCGCGACGGCGGCGTCCGCGGCTACTACGGCTCGGACGCCGTCGGCCTGGACGAGGTCTTCCACCGCACCCGCCAGATCCTGGCGGAGTAGCGCCGTCAGGCTTCGGGCGGCGGTTCCATCTCCAGGATCCACTGGCGAATCAGCTCCACGGCTTCGACATCGACCAGGCCGCGGCCGATTTCGGGCATCGCGATGCCCGGGTGGGTCGATTCGAGCCGGTACAGAAGGATCGACTCGTCGGGCTTGCCTGGGACGACGGCGTAGACCCGGTCGCCGGTGCCGAGGCCGGCGGCGACCGGGTGCTTGTAGACACCGAGGCGGGTGCGGTTGTCGTGGTCCTTGCGGAGGTCGAGGCCCGAAGTGCGTCCGCTGCCCGTCAGGTTGTGGCAGTGAGCGCAGTTGATGTCGAGCCAGGTGCGCGCCCGCTCGTCGACGCTGCCGGAGGGGGCGACGTTCCAGACCGGCGCGCGCGGCGCTTCGGCGGCCGGCGGCGCGCCCTCGAGAAAGCCGGTGCGCCGCCATCGTTCGAGCTGGTTTTCCCGCAGGGTCGTGCCGCCGGGGTCGGAGTAGGTGTACTCGCGGTTCAGTTGCGCCGCCTGGGGCCCGATCGGCAGTACGCGCTCGCCGTCCGTCCGGTGGCAGGTCTTGCACTGGTTCGCGTTCGGCACCCGGTACGTGTGCTCGATCCTCGCGCCCCCGGCGTCGATCCACGACACCTCGAGCGGCCCGCCGACGATCTCGAGTTCGGCGTCGGTCAGCTCGGCGTTCCAGATGTACGGCAGACCCACCCAACCGTCCGCCTCGTGGACGAGCAGCCTGGTCTCCAGCGGCCGCAGGCCTTCCTCGGGAACACGGAAGTCCGTCGGATAGGCGAAGGTCTTCGAGATGACCGTGCCGACCGGGAACTCGAACGGGCCCTCTTCGCGGTACAGCGCGGGTTCGACGTCGCCGCCGGGCCGTTCCGGCAGGCGCACGAAGCGGAACTTCAGCGCGTAGTCCGAGAACAGTGCCGTGTTCAGGTCGTAGGGCTCGACGCCGGCGGCCGGGATGTGGCTCGCCAGCTCCCCGGCGAACAGTCCCCAGGCGGAAAGCTCCGCCGGGTATCGGGCGAATGGTCCCTCACCGGAACCGCGCTCGCCGGCCGCGCAGCCCGCGAGCGCGAGTGCGGCGAGCGCCAGTGCCGCGTGTTGCGCTCTACGGAGCGCCACCGGTCGCCGCGCCGAGATCGACCGGCTGCGGTACCGCCGGCAGCGCGCCCTGGTGCGCCGCCAGGTCCGTGCTCACGTTCGGCTCGCCGCCCGCGAAGACGGAACCGAGATCGAGGTTCACGAAGTCCGCGTCGCCGTTGTTCTCGATGTACAGCCGCAGGTCCGCGGGCACCTCGCCCTCGACCATCTTGTCCGGGTTCGAAACGCCGTCCCAGACGATGTCCGGGAAGGCGCCGCCCGCGAGGGCGACGAAAGCGTCCGCGAAGTCGCCGTTCGGGCTCTCGCCGCCGCCGACGAACTCGTTGCCGTGGATGTAGACGCCCTCGGTGTAGGGGTCGTAGCCGGGATCGTTGTAGGCGCGACCGGTCGAGAGGTAGGAGATGACCGCCAGGTTCGAGTTCTGGTTGTCGTGGATCCGGTTCTCGAACAGTTCGACATTGTCGCTCGCCATCACGATGATCCCGGAGCCGGCCGGGATCGTCGACACGATCGCGCCTTCCTTGCCGAAGTTCGGCAGGTTGTTCTCGACGATGTCGTTGTCGTAGACGCGGGCGTCGCGGCCGTCCTTGACCGGCAGCTCCGGCAGCGAGAAGACGAGCAGGCCGCCGGTGTTGCCGTGGGCCCGGTTGCCGTAGACGTCGGCGCCGGTCGTGTTCTCGATCTCGATGCCGGCCACGTTCTCCCAGACCTCGTTGCGCCGGACGACGACGTTGGCGGACTGGCCGACGTAGATGCCGGCGTCCGAGGCGCCGCGCACCCGGCTGTCCTCGACCAGGACGTTCGTGACCTGGACCGGGTAGAGCCCGTAGGCGCCGTTGTTCGTGTCGGGTCCGTTCGTCCATTCGACCCGGACGCTCCGGAAGGCGGCGCCGGTGGTCCCTTCCACCTTGATGCCGTCGCCCCTCGTGTTCTCGACCGCGAGGTTCTCGACCGTGAAGTCGTCGGCGGTGGCGAGGATCCCCTCGCCGCCCGTCCCCGGGGCCTGCGCCGAGAAGTCGAGAATCGTCTCGTCCATGCCCTGGCCGCGCAGGGTGACGCCCTCGACGTCCAGGGACAGGGTGGCGTCGAGCTCGAAGTGTCCGGCCGCGAGCTCGATGACCGCCCCGGGCTCGGCCGTCAGCAGCGCCTCCTGGAGCGTCCGGTGGTCGTTGTCTCCGGGGCGCAGCGTGGCGTCCTGCTGCGCGCAGGCGGCAAGCGTGAGCAGGCAGACCGAGGTGCAGAGTATGTTGTGCTTCATGGCTGGGGTTTTGTCTCCGGGTCGTTACCTGGCCGGTCGAGTCGTGCCATCATAGCCCCCGAAGGGGGAGACTTCATGGCCCGAAAGATCGTAGTCGCCGCGCTCGTCGCCGGCCTCGCTGCCGCGGCGGCCGCGCGTGACGACGGCCCGGTTCCCGAGCCGGAACCGATCGGCACGATGAGCGAGCTGATGATCAAGCTCATGTATCCGGCCTCGGACGCCATCCTCTATGTCGAGAGCCGGGCCCCGACCAACGAGGTCGAGTGGAACGAGCTCCAGGCGCAGGCGCTCCTCCTGGCCGAGTCGGCCAACCTGATCATGATGCCGAGCCGCGTGGTCGGAGACCGGGACGAGTGGATGCGCGACGCCCGGCTGATGTTCGATGCCGGCGCCGCGGCCTACGAGGCCGCCCTCGAGCAGGACCTGGACGCGCTGATCGCCTTGAACGAGCAGGTCTACATGTCCTGCGTCGTATGCCACCGCCGCACCCGGCCGGACTACGGGAGGAACTACAAGCGCTTCGACGATCCGCCGGCCGCGGCAAGTCCCCCTGTTGAGGAAGGGCGAGCGCGGAACGGGCCGCGGTGACGCTGCTCCTCAGATCCCGGAAAACGCCGTAGGTCGCAGGAACACGTTCTCGATGCGCGAGACGGTTCCCTTGTAGTAGTCCATGTCGCGCATCCGGATCCACTCGGGGTGGCCGCCGAACGCCTGCCAGTGCTCGCGGTGCGATTCCATGTCGGGCGCGGAGAGGATGTAGACGAGGGCCGGCACGTCCTCGCCGATCAGGAGTTCGGCAAACAGCAGAGGCGCCATGTCGACATCCCGCATGATGTCGATCTCACCGTTGTCGAACATGTGGACCTTGCGCCGGGCCGTCTCCTCGTTATGGCTTTCGTACAGGCGCAGTTCGAAGATCCGGTCCTCTGCGGCGACGGTCTGTGGCGGCAGTTCCATCACCGGCATTCCCTTGAAGGCGCGCAGGAACCAGCTCTCCATCCGTTCGTAGATCGGCTCCTGCCTCGGAGTCGCGTACATCGGCGCGGCGGCCTCCAGGTACTCGGCGTCGGCTTCGAGCGTCGACTTCATTGCCGTGAAGTCCTCGATCGTCGGGAACGCGATGATCGCCCACAGGGAGAGCGCATCCACCGGGTCGACCGGCTCCTCCGCCTCGGCGGGGGGCTCGACTCCGAACACGCCCACCCGGTCGAACCCGGCCCGGTTGAGCGCCGGCACCAGGGCGTTCTCCAGGTAGGCGAGGACGGTTTGCCGGCTGTCCTCGTCGGCCAGGCGGTAGCGGCGGATCTCGTAGTACTCCCGTTCCGGTTCGCTCCCCGCCGCGGCCTCAGCGCCGGGCGCCGGCTCCGGAGCTTCAGCCGGCGCGCAGGCCAGGACCAGGGCGGCGCTCATGGCGACGGCCACGAGCGGAAGCGAACGCGGGGGCTGCTGCGTCATCGACATGCTGCGATCTCCTGTGACTCCGGTGGCGCGCTCACTGCCTTGCCAGCAGCCAGGCGCGCATCGTGTTCGAGACGAGGTCGGCGGCTTCCAACTGGACCCAGTGGCCGACCGTCGGCACCGTGACCAGAGTGTAGTCGCGGTCGACCCAGTCCCAGGTGTTCTTGAGTCCGTCCTTGTCCACCGCCGTGTCCTTCAGGCCGTGGAACTGGAGGACCGGCATCTTGAGGTTCGGCAACTCGCCGCCGGCCGCGACGCCGCCGTAGTTCGCCCGGTAGTAGTTCAGCATGCCGTCCCAGTAGGAGCGGGAGAACGCCTCGCGGTAGTGGCCGGCCACCTTTTCGCCCTCGCTCTCGTAGCGGCCGAGCAGCCCCTCCGGCACCGGGCTGCCGTCCGGCTCGGACGACGCGAAGTTCCGGGCGTACTGCACGTTGCGACGTTGCTCCTCGGTCGCGTTCGCAATCACGTTCGCGTAGCCGCGGGGGTGGGTGAGGTTCATGATGACCAACCGCTTCACCTTGTCCGGATTCTCGATCGCGAAACGCCAGGCGATCGCCCCGCCCCAGTCGTGGCCGACCAGGTTGATCGGCGCGCCGAGATCCTCGACCACGGCCGCCACATCCGCCAGCAGGTGAGGCATGGCGTAGTCCTCGACGCGTTTCGGCTGGTCGCTCCGGTTGTAGCCGCGGAGGTCCATCGCCGCCGCGCGGAAGTCTCCCTCGAGCGCCGCCATCTGGTGCCGGTAGCTGTACCAGATGTCGGGAAACCCGTGGATGAAGAGGACCGGCTCGCCCTCTCCGAGGGTGACGTAGTGGATGCCGACGTCGCCGTTCTGCGCCGTGTGGTGTTCGACCCGGTCCCAGACGTCCGCGCTGGAATCGTCCGCGGCGAGTCCAACGGGAAGAACCGCGGCCGCGAGCAACAACGCCGCGCACCGAACCGAACGCCTGCGAGCCTGGACCAACATCGCGTCTCTCCTCCTGGCGTCAATCCGCCCGGGCAGTCCCGAGCGGTTGCTTGAGTTCACGTTCCGACCTCCCTGGAGTTGGGCGCGCCATCGTAGCAGCGAGCCGAAGTCACCGCGACAGCGGCCGGCCCGCCATCGGGGCGACTCTTCTACGGGCTACTCGTCCGTGCCGACTTCCGCGGCGCTGCCCGGCCAGCGTACCCAGTAGCCGTCGGCCCAGACCAGGTCCTCGTTGAAGTCGGTACCGCGGAACGCGCCGACTTCGTAGGTGGATTGCGGCTGCGCGGTGTTCGAGCCGTCGCGCCCGCCGCTCCAGATGCCGATGACCTGCGTGCCGAGGAGCTGGTCCGAACCGGCGAAGCCGAACCGGTAGGGGTTGTTCCAGCCGTCCCGTTCGGGCACGTCCTGCAGGTAGAAGAACGTGTTCGACGGACGGAGCAGGGCGGAGAGGTCCGCGTGGGAGAAGTCGGGATAGGTGAACTCGCTCCAACTGAACGTGGCGGTCGTGCTTGAGCCGGCGGCCGCGGCGCTGACCTGGTCGGTCAGCCACTGCATCCAGGCCGAGCCGACGGCCTTCATGTCGGCCTGGGTGCGGGTCTGGTTCGCGTTCTGCAGCCCGGTCATCAGGTTCGGCACCAGCAACGCGGAGATGATGCCGATGATCGCCACGACGATCAGGAGTTCGATCAGGGTGAAGCCGGCTTGCCGGCTGTGGGAGCGCGCTCCGGTCATCTTCGTGCTCCTTGATGTGAATTGAGGTCCGGCCGCGGCGGGTCTTGGGGGCGCTTCGCCGACGGCTTACAGGATGATACGGGGCGGAGGGCCGCGGTGTCCAAGCGGCGGGGGCCGGCTTCCCGCCCGCGACCTCCAGCGGGAGGGCTTACTCTTTCCTCCCCTGTAGGATACGCCCGTTCGGCAAACCGCTCGAGTGGGTCCGGTGGACTTCAGCCTCTACGACTTCGATCCTGCTATCTACGACGAGATGTTCGTCGCGGAGGGGGAGCCGCGCGAGCATTGCCGGGCAGTCGTCGAGGCGCTCAGGGAACTGCCCGACGACGACCTGAACACGATTCAGGAACGGGTGACGCGCTCGTTTTCCCAGGAGGGGATCACCTTCACCGTCTACGGCGACGAGGAGGCGGAGGAGCGGATCATCCCGATCGACTGCGTACCGCGGCTGGTCGCCCTGACGGAATGGCGGGAACTGGAAGCCGGCCTGGTGCAGCGGATCCGGACCCTCAACCTGTTCCTCGCCGACGTCTACGGCGACTGCCGCGTCGTCAGGGACGGCGTGATTCCCGCCGACGTCATTCTCGGCTGCCCGCAGTACCGGCTGGCGATGCGCGGCGTCAGCGTGCCCAACGACGTCTGGGTGACGATCTGCGGCACGGACATCGTGCGCACGCACGAGGGCTTCATGGTGCTGGAGGACAACCTGCGCGTGCCCTCGGGCGTGTCCTACATGATCGCCAATCGCAAGGCGGTCAAGGCCGGCCTGCGTCTGCTCTACCGTCGTTCCCGGGTTCAGGACGTCGAGCAGTACGGGAGCCTGCTGCGGCAGACGCTCTGCGAGCTGTCGCCCGGCGGCCGGCCGGATCCGTGCCTGGCGCTGCTCACTCCCGGCACCTACAACTCGGCGTTCTACGAGCACATGTTCCTGGCTCACGAGATCGGCGCCGAGCTCGTCGAAGGGCAGGACCTGCTGGTCAACGACGGATTCGTCTACATGCGCACGACCTCCGGCCTCCGGCGGGTCGACGTGATCTATCGCCGCGTGGACGACGACTTCCTCGACCCGCTCGTCTTCCGCGAGGACTCCCTCCTGGGCGTTCCGGGTCTGATGAACGCGTTCAAGCGCGGCAACGTGGCCCTGGCCAACGCGCCGGGGACGGGCGTGGCCGACGACAAGAGCGTCTACGCCTACGTGCCGGACATGGTGCGCTACTACCTGAGCGAGGAGCCGCTGCTCCAGAACGTCGACACCCGCCTCTGCCGGCGGCCCGAGGATCTCGAGTACACGCTGGACAATCTGGACCGCCTGGTGGTCAAGCGGGTCGGCGAGTCGGGCGGATACGGCATGCTGGTCGGTCCGCACTCGACGCCGGAGGAGCGGGACGAGTACGCGAAGACGCTCCGGGCCGATCCCGCGGACTTCATTTCGCAGCCCACCCTGGCGCTGTCGCGATCGCCCTGCCTGATCGACGGCCACGCGGAGCCGCGTCACGTCGATCTCCGGCCCTTCGTGCTGACCGGGAACGAGACGCGCATCGTGCCCGGGGCGTTCTGCCGGGTCGCACTGCGAAGGGGCAGCCTGGTCGTGAACTCGAGCCAGGGCGGCGGCGGCAAGGACCTCTGGGTAGTGGACCTCTGATGCTCGCACGCAGCGCCCAGGGGGTGTACTGGATGGCCCGCTACCTGGCCAGGGCCGGCTATCTGAGCCGCCTCCTGGAGTTGCAGGTGCAGTTTCTGGTCGACCGCCCGGTCGAGGAGATCCACTTCGGATGGAAGCGGATCTACCAGTGCATGAAGCGGTTTCCGCCGCCGGGCGAGCAGTTCCTGCCGGAGACGGACGAGTTCGCCCTGGCGGACGCCTTCACCCTGGCTGACGACCTGACCTTCGAGCGTTCGAATCCCGATTCGGTGTGGAGCGCCATCGCCAGCGGACGCGAGAACGCCCGCCAGATGCGTCACTGCATCAGCGGCGAGATGTGGACCTGCCTGAACGCCGCCTGGCTGCGGATTCGGGATCTCGGGGCCGTCGATATCTGGAGGACGCCGGAGGTCTTCTACGCAAAGACCCGCAGCGAGATCCACAACTTCGTCGGGGTCGCGGACGCGACGATGTACCGCGGCGCCGCCTGGCGGTTCATGCGCCTCGGCCGGGCCATCGAGCGCGCGCAGCTCGCGGTGTCCCTGCTGCTGGCACAGATCGACCTCAGCCGGCAGACGGAGCGGCGAACCCTGGGCTGGGCGAGCATGCTGCGTACCCACCATGCCCTGGAGGCTTACGGGCGCGTCCACGGGATCGAGATGAAGCCGGAGCGGGTGCTGGACCTGCTGGTCGCCGATCCGTCCCTGCCCGGCTCCGTGCTCGCCACGGTGCAGGCCGCGGCGACGGAACTCGAGGGCCTCGACGCCGGACCCGGAGTCGAAGCGGACGCCGCCGCCCGGCGGTTGGCCGGGCGGGCCGAGGCGATCATCCTCTACGATTGGCCGGAAGCGTCAGCGCCCGAGGAACTGCTCAAACAGGTCAACCAGTCCGCCCGCGGTCTGCACGACGCCGCGCTCGGCGCCTTCGTCGACTACGCGATCGAGGATTCTCCGCTGCGGTGACACCCACCCGCCCGCACCGTTACGACGTCGAGCATCGGACGAGCTACGAGTACTCGGACAGCGTCCGCGGCTGTGTTCTCGTGCTCTGCCTGCAGCCGGCCCCGACATCGGGCCAGAGGGTGCGGCGCTTCGAGATCGAGACGATCCCGGCCGCGTCCCTGAGTCCGGAGCAGGACTGCTTTGGCAACCGCCGCCACGTTCTCAACGTCCATCGGCGGCACGAGGAGCTCGTGATCACGTCCCGGTTCCGGGCGGAACTCGTCGTGGCGGCGAGCCTGGACCCGGCCGGCGACTGGGAGGAACTGCGAAGCGTCGGCGAGTGTCCCGAGTACTGGCACTTCCTCGAACCCAGCGTTCTCGCGCGGCCTTCCCCGGCGCTCGAGCAGTTCGTCCGCAGCGAGGGGTTCCGTCCGGCAGAAGATCCGATGGAGAGTCTGGTCCGCCTCTCCGACGGGATCCGCGAGCGCTTCGAGTACGAGCCGGGCAGCACCGCGGCCGATTCACCCATCGAGCACCTGCTGGAGTCGGGTCGGGGCGTGTGTCAGGACTACGCCCACCTGATGATCGCGATCGCCCGTTCCTGGGGCATCCCCTCCCGCTACGTGTCCGGCTATCTCCACAACACGGGCCAGGCCGGCGAGCGAGTGATGGCGGGCGCCAGTCACGCGTGGGTAGAATGCTGGCTGCCGGGGGCCGGCTGGGTCGGCTTCGATCCAACAAACACGACCTTCAGCGATCAGCGGCACATTCGCGTGGCCGCTGGCCGGGACTATGCCGACGTCTCTCCCACACGGGGGGTGTTTCAGGGTGCCGGAGATGCGAGAATCGCGGTGGATGTGATAGTGAATGCAGTTGATCAGACGCGACTTGGCGGAAGAAACGGCAACGGGAGGCAGAGAGTATGAACGTCCAGGTGGAGAATCACGACAAGGTTCTTGTAGCCAAAGTCGAGGGCCGGGTCGACAGCTCGAACTCCCAGGACTTTGAACGCCAGTTGCAGGGGGCGATCGGTGAGGACGTGAAGGCCGTGGTCATCGACCTCGGTCAGCTCGCCTACATCAGCAGCGCCGGCCTGAGGGTCGTCCTGCTGGTCGCCAAGACCCTCGGCCAGCGCAACGTGAGCATCTCTCTCTGCGCGTTGAGCGATCCCGTTCAGTCGGTGTTCGAGATCAGCGGCTTCAACCGCATCATCCAGATCTACGACACGCAGGCCGACGCCCTGGCGGCCGCGGGGTAGAGCTTCGAGCGCTGAAGGGGTAAGTCCAGGTGGGCGATCGGGACAGGCCCGACTACAAGATCCTGGTCGTCGACGACGAGCCGGATCTTGAGCGTCTGGTTCGCCAGCGCATGCGGCGCCAGATTCGCAAGGGCAAGTACGGCTTCGAGTTCGCCGGCAACGGCGTCGAGGCGCTGGAGGTCCTGACCGAGAAGAAGGACATCGACATCGTTCTCTCGGACATCAACATGCCGAAGATGGACGGTCTGACCCTGTTGCAGCAGATCCCGGAGGTGAACTCGGATCTCCGCTCGGTCATCGTCTCGGCCTACGGGGACATGGAGAACATCCGCACCGCCATGAACCGCGGCGCCTTCGACTTCGTCACCAAACCGATCGATTTCACCGACCTCGAGGTCACGATCGAGCGGACGTTGCGACATCTCGACGAGTGGCGCGCCGCGCTCGCCTCGCGGGACAAGCTGGTGGCGATACAGAACGAGCTCGATGTCGCGACGAAGATCCAGCAGTCGATCCTGCCGGACAAGTTCCCTCACGTGGACGGGTGTGAGGTCTACGGTTGCATGCACGCGGCGCGCAACGTCGGGGGAGACTTCTTCGACGTGATCAACCTCGATGCGGGACGGATCGGGCTTGCGGTAGCCGACGTGTCGGACAAGGGCGTGCCGGCGGCCCTGTTCATGATGTCGAGCCGGACGCTGCTCAAGGGGGCGGCGGTCGGCGTCGAGGATCCGGGGGCGGTCCTCCGGGAAGTGAACGACCTGCTCAACGAGACGAACGACGCGGCGATGTTCGTCACCGTGTTCTACGGCGTCTACGATCCCTCGACCAGGGAGCTCACCTTTTCCAACGGCGGCCACAATCCTCCGCTGGTGGTTCACCCCGACGGGAGTTCGGAGGAACTCGAACTGACGGGCGGCCTCGCCCTCGGGGCGATTCCGGGCTTCGAGTACGGGCAGGCCAGGATCAGGCTGAGCCCGGGCGACCTCGTCGTCTTCTTCACGGACGGAGTCACGGAGGCGATCAACGTGTCGAACGAGGAGTTCGGCCTCGAGTCGCTTCAGAGCCTGTTCGGCGACGGCCGGACTCCCGCCGCCCGGGAAGCCGCCGAGATGATCCTGCAGGCCGTGCAGGACTTCGCCGGCGAAGCGCCGCAGTTCGACGACCTCACTTGCATGACCCTGCGTGTCGCCGACGAGTGAGCGCTACCCTCCAGCTCCGCATCCCGAACCGGATCGAGGAACTCTCGGGTGTCTCGGAGGCGGTGGAGACGCTCGGGCAGGAGGAGCGTTGGGAGCAGGACGTGACCTACGCGATCGTGCTCAGCCTGGAGGAGGTGGCGACGAACGTCGTGCGTCACGGTGGCGGTGAGCCCGGCAGCGGCGAGATCGAGATCGAGGTCACATCGAGCGACGACGAGGTCCGGGTCGAGGTTCGCGATGGAGGAAGGGCATTCGACCCCTTCCATGAGGCTCCCGAACCGGACCTCGACGCGGGGGTCGAGGAGCGGAAGATCGGCGGTCTGGGAGTCCATTTCGTGAAGGTGCTCATGGACGAGACTGCCTATAGCCGCGAGGGCGGCCGCAACCACGTGACAATGGTCAAGCGCCGGAGTTGAACCGCGGCGCGGGACTGCTGAGAGCGATGCGCGCACGTGCTGCCCGGACAGCTCTGACCGCGTCAGCCTGGGCCGCGGCGGCGGCGTTGCTTGGCGTGGCGCCGTCGGCGGCCCAGCCGGCTGAACCGGAAGGGGCGCCTGGGGTCAGTGCCGAGCTCATTCTGTTCGGCCAGTCCGCCGCCTTCAGTGGCCCGGCCGCCGAACTCGGCAGGGGGATGCGGCTCGGCATCCAGGCGGCGTTCAAGGAGGCCAACGATGCCGGCGGCGTGCACGGCCGGCGCCTGGAACTCGTCACGGTGGATGACGGCTACGAGCCCGAGGCCGCGATCACCAACACGCGCCGCCTGATCGAGGACGAGGGTGTGTTCGCGCTGGTCGGCGGCGTCGGCACGCCGACTTCCCGCTCCGCGGTGCCGGTAGCCGAAGAGGCGGGTGTGCCGTACATCGCTCCGTTCACGGGCGCGGGCTTTCTCCGCAACGAACCGCACGTGATCAACCTCCGCGCTTCCTATGCCCAGGAGACGGAGGAGATGGTGGAGCGGCTGACCAGGGATCTCGGCATCGAGCGGATCGCGGTCGTCATTCAGAACGACTCCTTCGGACGTGCCGGCCTGGCGGGCGTTCGTGCCGCGTTCGACAGGCGGGGCATGGAGGCGGTCGCGATCGGCGTCTATCCACGCAACACGACCGCCGTCAAGACGGCCATCGTCGACATCGAGGTGGGACGGCCCGAGGCCGTCATCATCGTGGGGGCCTACCAGCCGGTGGCCAGCCTGATCGCGTGGGCCCGGCACATAGGCCTGGATCCGGTCTTCATGACCCTGTCCTTCGTGGGCAGCAACGCCCTCGCGGAAGAACTCGGTCCACGCGGCGCCGGCGTCTACGTCACCCAGGTCGTGCCGTTTCCGAGCGCGCGGAACTCGAGAGTCGCCACCGCCTACCGGCGCGCGCTGCGCGCCCATACCCCCGGCGCCGAGCCCGGTTTCGTCTCGTTCGAGGGCTACCTTGCGGGACGGCTCGTGATCGAGGCTCTCGAGCGCTGCGGGACGATGGTCGATCGCGACCGCTTCATCGAGGTTCTCCGCAGCGCCGGCTCGATCGACCTGAACGGCTTTCGGCTGGCCTTCGGTGAGGACGACAACCAGGGGTCGGACGCCGTGTTCCTGACCGTGATCGACGAACGGGGCCGGTATCGGCCCGCGACGCGTCTCGAGGCCGCGGTGAGCCAATGATCACGTGGTTCCGACGACTGGCCGAGGCCCGTTACAGGATCGCCGCGCAGCTCTACGTTGGCATCGGCGGCGCGGCCGCCTTGACGCTGGCGGCCAGTCTGGTGGCGCTGTTCGCCTTCGCTCAGGTCGGCGATTCACAGAACCGGGTCACCCAGGGAACGGTGCCTGAACTGGCGGCGGCGTTCGGCGTCGCCCAGGGCAGCGGAACGCTGGTGGCGGCGGGCCCCAGGCTGACCGCGACGGCGAACCCGGACGAACTGACCCGCGCCGGCGTCGAGATCGCGCCGGCGCAGCGGGCCTTCGAGGCCCAGCTTGAGGACCTGATGAGCCGGGGGATGGAGTCCGGCGAGTCGCTTGGAGGCGACGCGGAGATCGTGAGCATTCAGGCGCGTGGCGGAGAGCTCATCGGGAACATCGCGGCGATCCAGGAGTCGGTTTCCGAGGGCTTCGAACTGAGCGCGGAGAGTGAGGCGCTTCGGTCGGAACTGGAGTCGCTACACAGCCGGATCGAGGCGCTTCTGGTGCCTGCTCTCGACAATCAGCTCTTCTACGCGATGACCGGCTTTCGCTCGTTCGAGCTTGCCCCCGCGTCCCGTGAGGTCCACTTCTCTGAACCGGAGATCGACCGCTACCGGGTGCTGGTGGGCCTTCAGCAGGACGTCACGATCATCGATCAGCTCCTCAACAGTCTGGCGGTGCTGACCGACCGGCCGCTGATCGAGCCGGTCGAGGAGCGGTACGAGTCGGCGGCGACGAGCATCGAGCGCGCCCTCAGCGCGATCGACGAAACCGCGACCTCGGACCGGTTGCAGGCGCTCTTCGGTGAGATGCTGGCGAAGAGTCGTACCGCCTTCGACCTGAGACGACAGGAAGTCGACGTGCTCGACCGGCAGCAGGCGCTGCTGGAGGAGAACCAGAACCTCGCCGTCGAACTCGGTGGCGACGTCCAGAGCCTGGTCGCCGCTTCCCGGGCCCGGACCGATGCCGCGACGGATGCCGCGTCCCAGGCCATCAGAACGGGCCGCGCACTGCTCCTCGCGCTCAACGTCCTGAGCATCGCCGGGGCGGTCTTCATTGGCTGGCTGTTCGTCGGACGGCTGCTGGTGCGCCGGTTCGAGGCGCTCTCGAGCAGCATGCGGGAGATGGCGGGAGGCAACCTGGAAGCCGAGATCGGGATCGGCGGCAAGGACGAGGTAGCGGACATGGCGGCTGCCCTCGAGGTCTTCCGCCGTCACGCGCTGGAAGTGCAGCGGCTGAACCTGGTCGAGAAGCTGGCGGACGAACTGAAGGAGAAGAACGAGGAACTGGAGGTCGTGCTGGTCGACCTGCAGAAGGCCCAGGACCAGATCGTGATGCGCGAGAAGCTCGCGGCGCTGGGCGAACTCACGGCCGGAGTCGCCCACGAGATAAAGAACCCTCTCAACTTCGTCAAGAACTTCTCGGAAGTCTCCTCGGAACTCCTCGAGGAGGTCGAGGAGATCATGAAGGAGAACGAGGACGGCAGCCTGAGCGAGGACCAGCGGGAGGAGATCGGGGAGATCTTCGAGGACCTCGGCGGCAACCTGAAGCTGATCCAGAACCACGGCGAGCGCGCCAACCGGATCGTCACCGACATGCTGAAGATGGGCCGGGGCGCTGCCGGTCGCGAGGAGGCCGACATCAACCGCCTGGTCGACGAGCACATCGGGCTCGCGTACCACAGCGCCCGGGCGTCCGACTCGGAGTTCAACCTGACCATCGAGAAGGACTTCGACCCGGAGCTGGGCACCCTCGAAGTCGTGTCCCAGGACGTCGGTCGGGTGTTCCTCAATCTGGTCGGCAACGCCTGCTACGCCACCAACGAGAAGCGGCTCACCACGGACGACGAGTCCTACGAGCCGACCCTCACGGTGACGACGCGGCGAATGGACGACGGCGTCGAGGTCCGGATCCGCGACAACGGCGACGGAATCCCGCAGGACATCGTGGACAAGATCTTCAACCCCTTCTTCACGACCAAGCCGACCGACCAGGGCACGGGCCTCGGTCTGGCGCTCTCGGCCGACATCGTGCGCGAGCACGGCGGCATGATCCGCGTCGATACGGTGCCGGGCGAGTTCACGGAGATGATCGTCGAGCTGTCCGCGGCGCCTCCCGACATCGAGCTGCCGTGATGGCTGCCCAGGCTCCGGCAACGCCGGTGCATCCCACCCCGGTCTTCGCCATGAACGGCGTGACGAAGGTCTACGTGATGGGCGAGGTCGAGGTCTATGCGCTACGCGGCGTCGACCTGGAGCTTCACGAAGGTGAGTTCACGGTCCTGCTCGGACCGTCGGGAAGCGGCAAGTCGACCCTCCTGAACATCCTGGGCGGCCTCGACCGGCCGACCGCCGGCCGGGTGACCTACCGTGACGGGGATCTGAGCGAGGCCGGGGAACGGGCCCTGACCCGCTACCGGCGCCGCCACGTCGGCTTCGTGTTCCAGTTCTACAACCTGATTCCCTCGCTGACGGCGCGCGAGAACGTCGCCCTCGTCACCGAGATCGCCGGCGATCCGATCGCGCCGGAAGAGGCTCTGGCGCTGGTCGGGCTGAAGTACCGCCTCGACCACTTTCCGTCGCAGATGTCGGGCGGCGAGCAGCAGCGGGTGGCGATCGCGCGGGCCATCGCCAAGCGTCCGGACGTGCTGCTCTGCGACGAACCGACGGGAGCTCTCGACATCAGCACCGGCATCGCGGTGCTGGGGGCGCTCGAGAAGGTGAACTCCGAACTGGGCACGACGACCGCGGTGATCACCCACAACGCGGCGATCTCCGCGATGGCGGATCGGGTAATCTCGCTTGCAGACGGCCTGATCACGAGCGACGTCCGCAACGCGACGAAGCAACCGGCTGCCACGATCGAGTGGTAGGACGATGAGAGCACTCGACCGCAAACTGCTGCGCGACCTCTGGAACGTCCGGTCCCAGGTGCTGGCGATCGCGCTGGTCGTCTCGTCGGGAATCGCGCTGCTGGTCATGGCGCAGGGCGTGTTCGGCTCGCTCGAGACGACCCGCGACGCCTACTACACCCGCTACGCCTTCGCCGACGTGTTCGCCGGCGCCAAGCGCGTACCCAACTGGATCGAAGAGCGCATCGCGGCGATCCCGGGAGTCAGGCAGGTCCAGACCCGGGTGGTCGTGAGCGTCTCGCTGGACGTGCCCGGAGTCACCGATCCGGTCAACGGACGCCTGATCTCCCTGCCGGATCGCGGCCGGCCGGCGCTGAACGACGTCGCGCTGCGTCGCGGGCGCTTCCTGGACCCGGACCGGGCGGAGGAGGCGCTGGTCGGCGAGCGCTTCGCGGAAGCTCACGGCCTCGACCTGGGGGACCGCCTGTTCGCGGTCATCAACGGTCGCCGCCAGCCCCTGGAGATCGTCGGCGTCGCGCTCAGCCCCGAGTTCGTCTACGGCATCGGTCCGGGAGAACTGGTCCCGGATCCGAAGCACTTCGGCTTCCTGTGGATGACCCGGAGGCACCTGGCCACCGCGTTCGAGATGGAGGGCGGGTTCAACGATGTCGCCCTGACGCTCGCCGACGACTCCCCCAGCCTCGAGCGCGCTGCCATCGTCGAGCTCGACGCGATTCTCGATCCGTACGGCGGTCTGGGCGCGATTCCGCGTGCGGACCAGACCTCGAACTGGTACCTCGAGAACGAGTTGACGCAGCTCGAGAACATGGGACTCCTGGTGCCGTTGATCTTCATCGCCGTGGCCACGTTCCTGCTTAACGTGGTTCTGCGGCGAACCGTCGCGGTGCAGCGCGAACAGATCGCCGCGCTCAAGGCTCTCGGCTACTCGAACCTCCGGCTCGGCATCCACTACGTGCAGTGGGCCGTCGTCGTGGTGGCGCTCGGCGCCCTGCTCGGGATCGGCGCCGGCCTGTTGCTGGCCGAAGCGATGCTCGGCCTCTACATGGAGTACTTCCGCTTTCCGCTCCTGATCTACAACGTGTCGGCGTCGAGCATTCTGATCGCCGTCGGAGTGAGCCTCGTCGCCGCGACGGTGGGCGCGCTGGGGGCGGTGCGCAGCGTCGTCTCGCTGCCGCCTGCCGAAGCGATGCGCCCGGCGGCGCCCGAGACCTTCCGGGTCTCCCTGTTCGAACGGCTGGGCGCCCGGCGATGGTTGTCGCAGCCCGCGCGGATGGTGCTGCGCAACCTGTCGCGACGCCCGGTGCGCGCGGGCCTGTCGATCGTGGGCATCGCCTTCGCCGGCGCGATCATGGTCGTTGGCTCGGCGATGATGGACTCGATGGACGAACTGCTCGAAGTGCAGTTCAACATCATCCAGCGCCAGGACCTGTCGGTGAGCTTCTTCGAGCCGGTCGAACGAAGCGCGGTGCACGAACTCGCCGCCCTCTCCGGCGTGCTGCAGGTGGAGCCGACGAACGGCATCGCGGCGCGGCTGCGCAGCGGCCACCTGCAAAAGCAGACGGCGATCCAGGCGCTGGCGCCCGATGCCAGGTTGCAGCGCGTGGTCGACGTGGACTATCGCGCCATCCGCCTCGACCGGCCGGGTCTCGTCCTGTCCACGCTGCTGGCGGAGCAGTTGCAGGTCGAGCCGGGCGACACGCTGATGGTCGAGATCATGGAGGACGGCAGACCGGTGCGCGAGGTCGTGCTGACCGACACCGTCGACGACCTGCTCGGCGTGACGGCGTACATGGAGCAGGAGTCGCTCCGGCGGCTGGTGCGGCGCGACGACACGATCAGCGGCGCGATGCTCAAGATCGACAGCCTGGCCGAGGAACGGCTGTTCGGCCTGCTGAAGGCGATGCCGGCGGTGGCGGGCGTGACGTTGCGCAGCGCCGCGCTCGAGAACATCCAGACCTACATGCTCGACAACATGTCGATGATGATGAGCGTCAACCTGCTCTTCGCGGTGATCATCGCCTTCGGGGTGATCTACAACACGGCGCGGATCTCCCTGTCCGAGACCAGCCGTGAACTCGCCAGCCTGCGGGTGATCGGCTTCACCCGCGGCGAGATCTCCTCGATCCTGCTGGGCGAACTCGGGATCCTCACCGTGGCCTCGATTCCACTCGGTCTGCTCCTCGGCTACGGCATGATCGCCGGCGTGATGAGTGCCTTCGAGAGCGAGCTGTTCCGGTTGCCGGTGGTGGTCGACCCGAACACGTTCCTGGTCTCCGCGGCGACCGTTCTCGGGTCGATGGCCGTGTCTGCCTGGACGGTTCGGCGTAAGCTCCACGAACTCGATCTGGTCGCGGTTCTCAAGACCCGCGAGTAGGAAGAAGGAACTGATGACGACGCGGCGCTGGGTGTTGTGGGGCGTGGGGCTGGTCGTGGTCGCGGCCGCCGTGTTTCTCGGCACGCGCCCGCAGCCGGTCCCGGCGGAGCTCGCGCAGGTGACGCGTGGACCGCTGGAGGTGACGATCGACGAGGAGGGCGAGACCAGGGTCCGGGACCGCTTCGTCATCTCGGCGCCACTTGCCGGCCGCGTGCTGCGGATCGAACTCGAGCCCGGCGACGCCGTGGTGGCGGGCGAGACGGTGCTCGCGGTCTTCCTGCCCTCGGCGCCGGTGCTTCTCGATGCCCGAAGCCGCGCCGAGGCGGAGGCGGTGGTGGAGACCGCGACCGCCGCGCTCGGCCAGGCCGAAGCGAACTACGAGCGGGCGGCGGCCGAACTCGTCTACTCGCGTTCCGAGGCGGGACGCTACCTGCGGCTGAGCCAGGAGGGAATCGTCTCGGTCGAGACGATGGAAAGCGCCCAGCTCGACCTCGACACCCGGCAGGAAGCCGTCGAGGCAGCCGACTACGCGGTGCGCACGGCCCGCAGCGAGTTGCAGGCGGCGCGGGTCCGACTGCTGCGGTTCAGCGCCGAGAGCGCTGAGGACATGAACGGTACGGCGATCCGGATCGTGTCGCCCGTTTCAGGCGTCGTGCTCCGTCGCGTGCGCGAAAGCGAGTCCGTGGTGCCGGCTGGCGAAGCCCTGCTCGAAGTCGGCGATCCGGCGCAGATCGAAGTGGTGACGGACTATCTGTCGAAGGACGCCGTGCGGATGCGGTCGGGCCAGCGCGTGCTGATCGATCGATGGGGCGGTGATCGCCCGCTGCTGGGCCGGCTGCGGCGGGTGGAACCCTCGGGGTTCACGAAGATCTCGGCGCTCGGCGTCGAGGAGCAGCGGGTGAACGTGGTCATCGACATCGTCGATCCGCCTGCCGTGTGGGCCGGCCTGGGTGACGGATTCCGGGTCGAGACCCGTGTCGTCGTCTGGGAGAGTGCGGACGAACTGAAGGCGCCGACCGGGGCGCTGTTCCGTCGCGACGAGAACTGGGCGGTGTTTGCGGTCGAAGGAGGCCGCGCGGCCCTTCGGGACATCGAGGTCGGTGAGCGGAACGCGCGGGAAGCCCAGGTTCTCGGCGGCCTCGAACCGGGCGAGCAGGTCGTGGTCTACCCGAGCGACAGTCTGAACGACGGTTCGCCGGTCTCGGCCGAGCTCTGAGCGTCGCGGCGGTTCACGAGGAAAGGGGGCCGATGACTCCCTCCGCGAACTCGTGGAGCATCGCCATCTCCTCTTCCTGCTCGAACCAGCCGACGTGGTGCCACAGGAAGAACTCTTCGATGCCGAACGTGTCGTTGAGCCGCCCGACGTGGTCGAGCACCTGCTGGCGAGACCCCATCCACAGCCGACCGATCGGCACGTGGTAGGGAGGGGCGTTGTAGGCGAAGTTGAACAGCCACTCGAAGCCTTCGTAGAGCTTCTTCGTCTCGGCCGGGTTTCGTCCCATGAGCAGGTGTCCGCCCAGCGCGAGCATGTCGTTGGGGCCGATGATGCGGCCGTGTTGCAGCGCTTCCTCCAGGCAGACGTCCAGGGTCAGGGGGATGAAGTCCTCCTTCGACTCGTTGAACATGCCCATCATCTTGCCGCCTTCGCGGGCCCAGAACTTCGCGGTCCCCATGCTGTAGCTGAACGGCGCGTAGACCGGAGGGTGCGGGTCGTTCTGCAGCGGACGGGGGACGATCCCGATCTCCTTCAGCGTGCCGTCGTCGGTCACCGAACCGGGCGACCACTCTCTGGTGGGGCCGAAGCTCCAGTCCATCGCCGGCGGCGCCTGCCAGAACTCGCCCGAGAGGCTCACCACCTCCTGCGTCCAGAGCGCCTTCACGAGTCGCCAGTTCTCCTCGAACGCGCGACGGTTGCGCTGGTCCACCTCCGACTTGTCGGAGTGCGTCGCCGTGATCCCGATGTGCTGGCCGAACGTGCCGGTCCAGCGGGGCGTGTTGCCCCTCGTGAAGCCGGCGAACATGCGGCCACCGGTGAAGTGGTCGAGCATCGCCAGGTTTTCGGCCAACTGAATGGGATTGACGGCGGTCAGGTTCATGCCGAGCTGGCCGACGCGCATCCGCTCAGTATGTTGGGCGACGAAGTAGTCCCAGAACAGCGGATTCGTCGTCGTCTCGATCCCTTCCACCTGCAGATGCTGCTCCGTCATGCAGAAGCCGGTGTAGCCGACCGACTCGGCGAACGTCATCTGGGTCCTGAGATTCGCCATCAGCGCCTGGAACCGGTTCGGGTCCGATCCTGCGCGGCCGACCTGTTCGCCCAGGCGCCGCATGTAGGGGATGGCGAGGATGACGAACTCCATCAGGCGCCCACCTTGCCGGCGTCGCCGTTCAGGTAGTCCAGCACGCTCTGCTGGAAGTGCATGATGGGCGATTCGGCCCCGAAGCCGGCGGCCATGGGCCCGACCTTGAACTTCGGGGAGCGCAGGTTGCGCTGGATCATCTCGCAGATCCACATGTCCTCGAGCTGGAAGTTGCCGGACTCCATCGGGTGTCCTTCCTGGTTGGCCAGGCTGATCAGCGTGGGCGCCTTGCCCGCTTCGGCGCGTGAGGCCGATCCGTACGTCGTCCAGCTCTGCGTCCACATGGTCGTGAGGTCCGGGGTCTTCGGTTCCAGCACCGAGACGTGAAAGCCCCAGGGGCTCGGCGACAGGATGGTCAGCGGAAAGAGCATGACCACGCCCGGATAGAAGCTCTCCTCGTGACCCGGCAGGCGGGTCGCCCCCGCGCCGTCGGCGAGTTCGGCCGACAGCACGGTGGACGATTGCGGATCCCCTTCCCGCTCGGTCGAGTACCAGACGGTGTGTCGGCCTACGGGATGCCAGACGTTCCGGTCGGGATAGACGCTGCCCAGCGTCTTGTTGTGGAGATAGCCGAGGTGGTAGCCGTCGATCGCGTTCTCGTAGAAGACCTTCCAGTTGCAGTGCATCTCGTAGCGCACGTCGCCGGCGTAGCTCAACGTGCCGTCGCCCAGGTCATGCGGCCAGGCGTGCTCGTCGAGCCCCGCGATCCACCGGTCGAATGGCTCGGGCGGATCCGGGTCCGGATTCACGTAGACCATGCCGCGGTGGGCGCCGACCGCGGCTCGATGGAGCGAGAAGCTCTCGCGGGGTACGGCGCCGAAGCACTCCGCTTCGTTGGGCACGCCGTGCAGCGCGCCGTTCGTCTCGTAGGTCCAGCGGTGATACGGGCAGCGGATGGTGCTGCCCAGGTTGCCGCTGCCTTCGACGATCTCGCAGCCGCGGTGGCGGCAGACGTTGTGGAAGGCCTGGAGCTCCCCGGCCTCGTCCCGGAGCACGAACAGGGAGTGGTTCATCACGCGGCAGGCGCGGAAGTCGCCGGGTTCCTTCAGGTCCTCCTCGGTGGCGGCCCAGACCCAGGAGCGGTCGAACAGGCCGTCGACTTCACGGTCCAGCCACTCGGCGTCGAAGTAGGCCTCGGACGGAAGGAGTTGACGGGGATTGTCGAATGGTTGGGTCATGTCGGGTCTCCTCTTGACGTTCCGGGACGATAACGGCTGCGTCACGTGCCTCCGTTCGCGGCAAGGGCGGCCAGGTTCTCCTCGTGCCGAAGCCGGCTAAGGCGGTAGTAGCGGAGCGCGTAGACCGCGGTCAGATAGAGCGCCGCCAGGACTGGGCCATAGAGCCACCCCAGACGGTCGATCGTCGCCTGGTCGATCGTTGACGTGTCAGGTTCGGTGGGGAGGTCGATGGCGCTCAGGAGCAGACCGCCGATCCACACCCCCATGCCGGTAGCTACCTTTCCGGTGAAGGACAGAACGGACGTCACCAGGCCCTCTTCGCGCCTGCCGGTCGAGACCGCGCGGGCGTCGACGACGTCCGCCACCATCGAGGCGCTGATCGCACTGCCCATCACGATCAGCGTGATCTGGAAGACACCGATCACCGTCATCAGCGGGAAGAGCGCCGCGTGGCCGACCGGGGGAAAGGCCCCGAGCAGGGCGAGGATCACCGGACCGCTGCCGGCCAGCATCGAGAGAATGGAGACCCGGATCAGCACGCCCTTCTTGTCGCGGCCACGGCTCAATGGTGGCAGGACCGCGAACGCGATGAGCGGCGAAACGAGTTGGGCGGCCAGGATGGTGCTGGTCTGATGGCTGGCGAAGCCCCAGAACCATGGCTGCATGTACGCCCACATCGCGGTCGCGGTTCCGCTGGCGGCCGCCGTGAATGCGGTGGAGGCAACGATCGCGACCAGACTCCGGTCGCGGAGGGTCGCTATCGTCTCACCGAGCGCCTGCGCGATGGAAAGGGCGCCGGGAGACGGAGTCGTGAGCTTCGGGATGTGCCGGCGGGTCGCCAGGGCTGCCGCGGTCAGGCAGGCCAGCACGCCGATCGCCGTCACGAGGCCCGCCTGTTCGTAGCCGACCCTGCTCAGAATCCCGGTGCCGTCGGGGTACTCGGGCGAATCGGCCAGCCACCAGAGGTACATGGCCACGGCCATCGCCGTGCCGAAGAGCCAGCCGGCCGCGTACGAGTAGTTCATGAGCCCCGTGCGCTCGTCGTAGTCGGGAGCGATTTCCGGCAGCAGGGCGTTGAAGGGGACGGTGTGCATCGTCATCGCCAGACGCAGCCCGATGGTGAAGCCCGCGAGCCACAGGAAGGTCGCGGGCTGCGACAGGTCCGGCGGCGTCCACAGGCAGTAGTAGCAGAGCGCGGCCGGAACGACCGAGGCATAGAGGAACGGATGGCGTCGTCCCAGCCGACTCCGCAGACGGTCCGACCAGCGGCCGACCAGCGGGTCGGAAACGGCGTCGAAGGCGAGCGCCAAGAGCAGCGCGGAGCCGGCCAGCGCCGGTTCCAGGCCGATGACCTGGCTGTAGTAGATGAGGAGGAAGTAGGAGACGCCGTTGGTGACCAGGCCGGCCCCCGTTCCGGATGCGCTGAACGCGAGGCGGTCCAACGGCCGCCCCTCAGCCGGCGGCCGGGTACGACGCCGTCGGGCGCCGCGATCGCTTTACTCGGCTATCTGAAACGGCGCCGACCACTCCATCGTGCCCCAGCGGATCGTCAGCATCCCGGCCGCGCCGTCCATCTCCAGCACGCCCTCCGTGTGCTCCGAGGGTTCGGCGAGGGTGCGGAAGGCCAGGGGCGTCTCGCCGGCATCGTGTTCGGCCATGTGCATCGTGCCCCAGACGTCGGCCAGGTGGTTGAACACGAGCTTCCAGCCGTCGCCCTCGCGCTTGAGCCAGAGGCTGTAGACGCCGGGATAGGTCGGACCGTGGTTGTGGGCGGCTACCTCGACGTCCTCGAACGCGAGGTCGGCGTCGGTCCAGAACTTGAACGGCTTGCCGTAGATCGGTCCCAGGACCTCGCCGTCCGCCAGAGACTCGAGCTTGTCGTAGTCGGGACCGGGAGCCTCCAGGAGATCGACGCGGAGCCGGATCGCCTGTCCGTCGACCTCGACCCGGGAAAGGGCCAGATCGTCGTCGTCTCCGACCGGTTGACGCTCGACGATGATCCCGGCCGCCTCGGCCGCTTCCTTCGTTACTCCCTTGACATCGGCGTTGAAGAACCCGGCTTCCAGTCTCCCGGCCAGACCGTCGCCTTCCCGCGCGAGGTCCATCTCGACCGGCACGAGCTGGCCGCCGAAGTCCAGGTTCCACTTGAGCTGGACGCCCGTTTCCGTGCGGCTGATGTTCTCGATCACGACGTCGGCCAGACGCGCCAGGTAGAAGTCGGCGCTCGCCTTGCCGTTGTCGTCGGCGAACGTGATCAGGCTGTTGAGCGAGCCTTGCTCGGTGAGCACTTCGAGCACCCACTCGCCGAGAAACGGCTCGATCTCGGCCGTGTCTACGCGTTCGGCGGATGCTGGTTCAGGCGGCGGTTCCTGGGCCAGTGCCGGGCCGGCGAGCAGGAGCGCGGCCAGGAACGGGATGACGTGTGAGCTGCGGTGAGAGTTTCGTGCCATGCCGGAAGAGCCTCTTCGTCAAAGGGGGTTTCCTGTGGGCAGGTCCGGGCACCTGCGACGGGGGAGTCTACTAGCAGCCATCGCAGCCGTCAGGCCACGCCGCCTCGTCAGAAGTAGTCGGGCATGGACGGCGGTTCGGCCCCGAAGACCCGGTCCGCCTGTGCCAGTGCGGCGGCCGATCCCCGGACGGCCTGCATGGCCGCGAGGCGGCGGGCACTCAGGTGGCCGGTGTAGAGAGAACCGAGCGCACGGATGTCCATCCCCAGCGTGTCGGGCCCGGCATCCTGATCGACCCGCTTCGCCCTGGCCTCGCCGCCGTCGATCTCGATCAGCCAGCGGCCCGCGTTTCCGGCCAGGACGTCGTCCGTCAGTTCCAGGTCGAGCCTCGCGTTCACGGCCGCGGGAAAGCCGCGTTCGGCGAACGCCGCCCGGACGTCGACGATGCGGATCATCCAGGTCTCGGCGATGGAGATCTCGGTCCCGACCTCCGGCACGGCGAGGAGCAGCGGGTCATCGAGCGGGCCGTACCAGACCGCGTGGCGGGCCAGGCTGCGGCAGTCCGAGAACAGGGCGAGGATGCGCCGCGCCGCGCCGGGATGCGCCACCTGAACGTCGCGGATGTTGAGGTCATACGGATAGCGGCCCACTGCGCCCAGGGTGTAGACGACGTAACCGTCGATGGCGCCGTCTTCCGCCGGCAGCACGTAGCCATGCACGTCCCGGCCGGCCGGGTGCGTGTGGACGCGCTGCCAGATGTGTTGGTTGCGGTCGAGCCAGCCGGGACGGTCCGCGGCCAATCGCCGGTAGAGCCGCGCGAGCCCGTCGGCGTCGGTTTCCGGGTCGAGCCGGCGGAGTTCCCCGCTCGCCTGGATTCGTCCCAGTCCGGCGAGCGGCAGCCGGTACTGGTAGCGGTGGCCCGCGACCGCGTAGCCGGCGCGGCCGTACAGGGTGAAGGTCGTGGGGTAGAGGGTCGAGACTGCCACGCCGGCGTCGTGCATGTCCTGCAGGGTGGCAGCCATCAGGGACTTCGCGGCGCCGCGGCCGCGGGCCGTGGGGCTGATGGCGACTCCGGCGATGCCGATGTTGCGGATCGACCGGCCCCCGAGGAACAGGCCCATGTCGTACTGGACCAGCCCCCCGACGACATCACGTCCGGCTCGCACGACACGCACGTGGTCCCGTGTCGCCTGCAGCCAGGCGACGCACGAATCGTAGGGGGTATTGAAGGCCAGAGACTCCTGGCGGGCCAGGGCCTCCAGGTCGGCGGAGGTCTGGATCGGGCCGAAGCTGAGGCGCTGCGTCACGGTGCGCGAGTCTACCCGCGCCGGGCCTGGACGGCCTGCCGCAACCGCTACACTGCGCCGCCTATGGACATCGGCATCTTCATGTTTCCCACCGGCGACGCGATGCGGCCCGACGAGCTCGGCGCCGAGGTCGAGGCGCGCGGCTTCGAGTCCCTCTGGTTCCCGGAGCACACCCACATCCCGACTTCCCGACGAACGCCTTTCCCCGGAGGTGGCGAGTTGCCGCCGGAGTACTCCCGTTCCCACGACCCGTTCGTCGCGCTGACCGCGGCCGCGATGAGCACGAAGAAGATCAAGCTCGGCACCGGCATCTGCCTGATCATCGAGCGCGACACGATCACGACCGCCAAGACGGTGGCGAGCCTCGACGTGCTCTCGGGCGGCCGCTTCGTGTTCGGTATCGGCGGCGGCTGGAACCGGGAGGAGATGGAGCATCACGGCACGGACTACGCGACCCGCTTCGCCAGACTGGAGGAGCAGGTTGAGGCGTTCAGGACGATCTGGACCGAGGACGAGGCGGAGTTCCACGGCCGCCACGTCGACTTCGAGCCGATCTGGTCCTGGCCGAAACCCGCGCAGAAGCCGCATCCACCGATCGTGCTCGGCGGCGGTACACGCTACACGCGTCAACGGGTGGTCGATCGCTGCGACGGCTGGCTTCCGATCGGCCGTTCGACCGAAGCCGTGCTGACCGGCATCGAGGATCTGAAGCAGCGCGCCGACCGTGCGGGCCGCGCGATGGAGACGATCTCCATCAGCGTCTTCGGTGCGAAGCCCCAGCAGGAAGTGCTCGATGCCTACGCCGAGGCCGGTGTCGGTCGCGTCATCCTGCTGGTGCATCCGCAGGGCCGCGATCAGACCCTGCCGCGGCTCGACCGCTACGCCACGCTGCGGTAGCTGCCGCCTCGGCTGGACGGACCGAAGGGAAGGGCTCCCTGCGGCCGCTCGCGCTCTCTGGGTTTCGGTGAAGTAGCGCTCGCTTCGGTCGGCTGCCCTTCACATCGGTGGTGGTTGATGGAGCGGCACCGGGAGTCGGTTGCCTCCAGCCCGCCGGGAGTCCTTCCCTTCGGTCCTTTGCCGAGGCTGGACATCGTTGCATCGCGCCAAGCGTTGCTCTGGTCGGTAAGTTTCCTAAAGAGCGGGCAAAATGGAAGTGAAATGGTCAAAATGAAGGAAGAGTGTTAGCCTCTGGCTCGTGTTCGAGCGGTTCTTCACGCCTCCTGCAGCGTCGAGTTACTTCCTGTTCGGCCCGCGCGGGACGGGCAAGTCGACGTGGCTGGCGGACCGCTACCCCGACGCTCTGTCCATCGATCTGAACGACCCGGAGGAGGACCGCTACTACGGCGCGAGGCCGGAACGGCTACGGCGTGAAGTGGCGGTCCATCCGGCGCGCCGACCGATCGTCATCGACGAGGTTCAGCGAGCGCCGGGGCTCCTCCCGGTCGTTCACCAGCTCATCGAGCGGGACAAGAGCCTCCGCTTCGTCCTGACCGGGTCGAGCGCGAGGAAACTCAGGCGAACCGGCGTGGACCTGCTGGCCGGCCGGGCTCTCCTGACGACGATGCACCCGTTCATGGCGGCGGAACTGGGGGCGGCCTTCAGCCTGGACTCCGCTCTGACCCTCGGCCTGATACCGCTCGTCGTCGACGCGGCCGAGCCGGAGGCCGCGCTCAGGACCTACGCGGCCCTCTACGTGCGCGAGGAAGTTCAGGCGGAGGGCCTGGTGCGGAACGTCGGCGCGTTCTCGCGGTTCCTCGAAGCGGCGAGCTTCAGCCACGGCGCCGTGCTGAACGTGTCGAATCTCGCGCGAGAATGTCAGGTCGAACGCAAGGTGGCGGCGAGCTACCTCTCCGTGCTCGAGGACCTGCTGATCGGTTTCACGCTGCCGGTCTTTCGAAGGCGTGCGCTCAGGAAACTCACCTCCCATCCGAAGCTCTACCTGGTGGACGCGGGCGTGTTCCGATCGCTCCGTCCGAGAGGCCCACTCGATCGGGACTCGGAACTGGCCGGCCCGGCCCTCGAGGGGCTGGTCGCCCAGCACCTGCGGGCCTGGATCGCCTACACTGGGCGGAGGGATTCGCTGAGTTTCTGGCGAACCCGTTCCGGCAGCGAGGTCGACTTCGTTCTCTATGGCGAAAGCGGCTTCTACGCGCTTGAGGTCAAAAGGTCGAGCGTCGTCCACCCCCGCGACCTGAGCGGTCTCCGCGCCTTCGCGGCGGACTATCCGGAGGCCACGCCGGTGCTGCTCTACGGCGGCCGTCGCACGCTCACGAACGGCATCCTCTGTCTGCCGTACGGGGCGTTCCTGCGCTGCCTCGTGCCCGGCCGCCCGTTCGACGGCATCTTGGCCGCGGTGGGTGCCTAGCCTCCGGTTGAGGCCTACCTGATGGGTTGGTGAGGTCGCTGACGCTTCAGGTACCGCCCGTGGCCAGGTCGGCGCGGGTCTCCGACACGAGCAGATCGACGACGTCCCGCAGGGCCTCGTCCTTGCTCGCTCCCTCGACGAGACGTAGCCGGTAGAGGTCGAGCTGACGGTCGGCGCTCGAGCCATCGCGCACGATCTTCAGGCAGTGCCGGAGTTCCTGCTCGCAGCCGAGGGCGCGGGCGTCCTCCGCGAGTTCGTCGGCGAGTTCCTGCAGTTCGTCGGCGATGTCGATGCGGCCGCCGCGCCGGGTGTCGCCCAGGAATGCCAGCATGCCGTAGCGCTGCGCGAGCCACTTGTTCTCCACGATGATCTCGGTCGGCGGCTCGGGAGGAAGGGCGCCCTCCCGGTCGCGCCGCGCCAGCATCCGGATGAGGGACGCGTAGAGAGCGACGATGCACATTGCGTCCTCGATCGCCGGACAGGTGTCGCAGATCCGCAGTTCCACGGTGGGGAACTTGTGAGAGGGCCGGATGTCCCACCAGATCTCGCTGCCGTCGGTGATGAACGTCATGCGCTGGTACTCACCGACCAGCGCCTCGTACCCGGCGCGCGAAGCGAGCGGCCCGGGAATGCTGGTCCGGGGCATCGCCTCGAAGAGGTTCAGGCGGTTGCACTTGAACCCGGACTCGCGGCCCTCGCCGAACGGCGACGAGGCGGAGAGTCCGATGAACAGGGGAAGGTAGCGCCGGAGCGCCGTCATGACCCGGACCCGCGTGTCGAAGTCGCCGAAGCCCGCGTGGACGTGCATGCCGCAGATGACGAGGCGGCGGACCGTCTCCTGGTAGGTCGAAGCGAACTGACGGTAGCGGTCCTTCGGCGTCGGGAGTTGGGCTTCCCAGGCCGCGAAGGGATGGGTCGAGGCGCCGATCACCGCCGCGCCGTGGGCTTGCGCCGCCTCGACGACGAGCCGGCGGGCCGCCTTCAGACCCTCGCGCACTCCGGCCACGGAGTCGTGGACGGCGGTGTTCGTTTCGATCTGGGAGCGAAGGAACTCGTGGACGATCTTCTGGCCGCCCGAGGCTTCGCCGCAGGCTTCGAAGATGCGCGGATCGGGGTCGTTGAGGAGATCGCGCGAGTCGGGGTCGACGAGGAACAGTTCCTCCTCGACCCCGAGGGTGATCGTGACGTCGTCCGCCACTTCAGTAATTGAGCTCTTCGCCTTCGGACTTTGCGATGACCGCGGCGCCGACTGAGTCGGACGTGATGTTGACCATCGTTCGGAACATGTCGAGCGGGCGGTCGACGCTGAGCATCAGGCCGGCGAGCGCGTAGGCCTCCGGCGTCGTCAGGTCGATCGCCTCGAGCACGATGAAGATCATGACCAGGCCGGCCGAGGGGATCGCCGCTGCGCCGACGGAAGCCAGCAGCGCGGTCAGCACGACGACGAGCTGGGTGTACAGCGAGAGTTCGACACCGAGAGCCTGGGCGATGAAGAGAGCGCCGACGATCTCCAGCAAGGCGGTGCCATCCATGTTGACCGTTGCGCCCATCGGCGCGACGAAGCTCGTGACCCGGTTCGAGGCCCCGACCTTTTCCCGCAGGCACTTCATCGTCATCGGCAGGGTGGCCGCCGAGGAACTGGTCGAGAACGCCATCGCCATGGCCGACGCCATCGCCCGGTAGTGATGGATGGGGTTCTTCCTGGCCAGCAGGCTGAACAACAGCGGCAGGACGACGAACACGTGCAGCGTCAGACCGACCGCGATCGTCAGTACGTACTTGCCGACCTGCTGGAACACGTCGAGGCCCATCTGGCTCACCGCGCGGGCGAGCAGGGCGAAGACGCCGATCGGCAGCAGGCGAATGACCCAGGTCGTCACCTTCATCATCGCCTCGAAGCCGGCGCTGAAGCCATCGCGGAGCAGGTCGCCGGTCTTTCCGGTCATTACCCCGATCGCGGCGCCGAGGACGATCGAGAAGAAGATGAGTCCCAGGATGTCGCCGCCGGCCGCGGCGCCGACCGGGTTGTCCGGAACCAGGCGCTGGATGATGTCGGCCATCGAGCTGGGGGTCTGCAGATCCTCCGGCGTGAGGGGCTCCACACCTTCGGGCATGACGAGACCCCTGCCGGGTCGTATGCTGTTGGCCAGCGTGAGTCCGACGAGGATGGCCATGAAGCTGCTCAGCGCGTACCAGAGGAGGGTCTTGCCGCCCAGCCTTCCGATCGACCGGCCGTCGCCAATGCCGGAGACGCCATGGACGATCGAGGTGAAGATCAGGGGCACGATGACCATCCTGAGCAGGCGCATGAAGAGGTCGGCGATCCAGCCGATCCAGCCCACTTCGCCGAAGACCAGGGCGAAGCAGAGCCCCAGCGCCATTCCGATGAGTACCTGCCAGTGAAGTGCGAGTTTCATGAGTCGGCAGGGTAGCACGCGGAAACGGAGGGTTCGCCGGCGGTTTCGGCGCCGCCCGCGCGTTCTCGCGCTGGCCGCTCTCGTGGTGCCGGCGGGGCTCGTGGCGAGCTGCGGCAGCGTCCGCTATTACTCCCAGGCGGTCTGGGGCGGAGCCGATGTCCTGGTGAAGCGGAAGCCGATCGATCGACTGCTCGAACCGGGCAGGGGACAGGTCCTGTCGGCCGCGACGCGGGAACGGCTGCGGCTCAGCCAGGAGATTCGCGACTTCGCCAGCCGGGAACTCGCACTCCCGGACAACCGGAGCTATCGCAGTTACGCCGACCTGGGCCGGCCCTACCAGGTCTGGAACGTGGTCGCCGCGCCCCGGCTCAGCCTGGAACCAAAGACCTGGTGCTATCCGTTCGCCGGCTGCGCCGCCTATCGCGGCTACTTCAACGAGCGCGCGGCGCGGCGTCACGGCGACCGGCTGGCCGCCGACGGATACGACGTGCGCGTCGGCGGGGTGGCGGCGTACTCGACCCTGGGCTGGTTCGCGGATCCGGTGCTCAACACCTTTCTCGACTACGCCGAGGCTGACTTCGCGGCCCTGATTTTCCACGAACTCGCCCACCAGGTCGTCTACGTCAAGGACGACAGCGCGTTCAACGAGTCCTTCGCCACCGCGGTCGAAGTCGAAGGCGTGCGCCGGTGGCTGCATTCGCTCGGCCGCGACGAGGAACTCGCCGCCTTCGAGAGCGCCCGGCGGCGCCGGCGCGACCTGAACCGGTACCTGCGCGAGGCGCGAGCCGAACTCGAATCGATCTACGGGAGCGACGACAGCGACGAGCGAAAGCTGGCCCGGAAGGCGGAGTTGTTCCGGGCCCTGCCCTCACGCTACCGGCGTGAACTCGTTCCGGTCTGGCGGGAGGCGGGCGACGACGCGGGCGGCGAATCGAACCTCGGCGAGTGGCTGTCGCGGCTCAACAACGCGGACCTCGTCTCGGTCGCGACCTACAACGACCTCGTGCTGGCGTTCCTGGCGATGCTGGAGGCGTCGGGAGACAGCTTCCCGGCGTTCTACGCCGAGGTGGAGCGGCTGGGCGCGCTGGAGCCGGAGGAGCGGCGCCGGGCCCTCGACTCGCTGGCTAGTGGCGGTCCAGCACCGCCCGCGCCCGGTCCGGGTAGTCGGTGAACACGCCGTCGACGCCGAGCTCGAACAGGTAGCGCTCGAGTTCCGCTTCGTGGCTGCCGTGACGGTCCGGCACCTGGTCGGCGCGGAACGTGTAGGGATGGACGGTCAGACCGGCGTCGTGCGCCCAACCGATTAGCTCGGGCTGCCGCTCCAGCATCGTCTTGGCCGGCCCGATCCCGTCGGCGAACTTGGCGACGCCACGGATGCCTTCGACGCTCAGGAACTGCCGGTACTGCTCGACCTCGGCCATCAGAAAGACCTGGGGCAGCTCGGAGCCCAGTTCACGCAGGCGCCTGAGGCTCTCCTCCTCGAAGCTCTGCACGAAGATCGGAGCCTCGCTTCCCCGGTAGCCGTAGCGCTCGACGACCTCGAGCAGCGCCTCCTCCATCGGCAGCCCTTCGGCGCGGTGAAAGGCAGGCGCCTTGAGTTCGGGATAGATGCCGACCTTGCGACCGGTGCGCTCGTTCAGGCCCTGGACCAGCTCGATCATCTCGACGAACGAGGGCACGGCGAAGCGGCTCCTGCCCCTGGGGAAGCGGTCGCGCAGCCGCTCCTCAGCCTCGAGCCGCCGGATCTCGGCGAGCGTGAAGTCGGCGGCGTACCAGCGACCGTCGTCGCGGGCCCGGGCGGAGAAGACCTGCTCGACGTTCGTCGTCGCCTGCAGATGGATGTCGTGCAGGCAGATCAGGTGTCCGTCCCTGGTCAGGACGAGGTCAGGCTCGATGTAGTCGGCGCCCATGCCGTGGGCGAGGGCGTAGGCCGGCAGGGTGTGCTCGGGCAGGTAGCCGCTGGCGCCGCGGTGGGCGATGACGATCTTGGCGGGTGACGACACGGCATCCTCCGTGGCCCCGTCGTCGCCGACGAGCGCGGCGGCGGGCAGCGTCGTTGCGCATGCCAGCACGGCGGCAACGAGCGGGGCTCGGGCTGGCAGGGCCACGTTGTGGCTCAAGGCCGGCCAGCACCCGGCTGGCGCACCCTCGTGCCGGCCGCGTCACAGTCCGAGCGCCCGCCTTCGGGCGGTCGGATGTCAGGTCGGCGGGTGGACACATCGGGCAGCGCCTCGACCTCGACCCGGGCGTCGTTGAAGCAGGCGCCCGCTCCGATGTCGGTCAGGGTGTCCGGCGCGAGGGCGCAGGCGTTGTTCCCGGACTCGGTGCTCCTGGCCCAGACGCCCTTGGGAAGCAGGGCGACGCCGGGCTTGAGGTCCGGGTTGAGGCGGACGCGGCAGCGGACCTCGCCGTAGTCGTTGAACACGCGCACCCGGGGCTTGTCTCCGCCCAACCCGCGTGCCGCGGCGTCCTGCGGGTGCATCTCCAGCGGTACATGGCCGCGGCGCAACTGGCCGAAGGTGGAACTCACCGTCTGCGGCACGGAGGGCGAGATGAGCGCCAGCGGATACCGTCCGCCGCCCGGCTCGGAGTGGAAGGCGTAGAGCCCGCGGCTCGACTCGGCTTCGAGGGACGGCGGGCAGAGATGGACCTTGCGGTCGGCCGTGTGGGGGAAGACGTCGACGAACTGGACCGGCCGGCGGCCGGTCTCCGGTAGCACCAGGCCCTCGTCCGCGAGCCGGCGCTGGCGCGACTCTCCGAGCACCGCCTGCCGCCACTCGGCCTCCGAGCGGGGGTCGTCGTCGCGCAGGAGTCCGAGTCGGTCGGCCAGTTCGCCGAAGACGCGGAGGTTGGACCGGGCCTCGCCGACCGGCAGCGCCACCGGCTTCGTGTCGTGGAGCACCATCGCGCCGTAGCCCATCGCCAGGTCGTCGTGCTCCAGGAAGGTCGTCGCCGGCAGCACCAGGTCGGCACAGGCGGCGGTGTCGGTCATCACCTGGTCGAAGACGACGGTGAACAGGTCCTCCCGTTCCAGGCCGCGGCGGACGAGTTCCTGGTTCGGCAGCGTGGCGAGCGGATTCGCGTTGTAGACGAAGAGGACCTGTACCGGTGGTCCGGAGATGGCGTCCGGGTCGGCCAGCACGCGACCGACGTGGTTCATGTTCACGATCCGCGTGCCCGGCGACGGCTCGCGCCTGCCGACGTCGCGGAAGGCGGCGCCGTTGCTCATCGTGTAGCCGCCGGCGCGGACCCTGAACTTCCCGGCCACGGCGGGCAGGGCGAGGATCGCCGCGACCGCCGAACCGCCGTTGCGGTTCCGCTCGACCCCCCAGCCGCAACGGATCACCGCCGGCGACGACCCGCTGTACCACTCGTAGCAGCGGGTGATGCCGCGCACCGGGACGCCGGTGACCTCGGCCGCGCGCTCGAAGGTCCAGGGTTCGGCTCGCTCCCGTAGCTCGTCCGTGCCGGTGGCGTGTTCGGCCAGGAACTCGAGGTCGGCGTCGCCGCGACGGAAGAACTCGCGGTGCAGCGCCAGCGCGAGGCACAGGTCCGTACCGGGCCGAGGCTGCAGGTGGAGGTCGGCCTGCTTCGCCAGCGGCGTGCGCCGCGGGTCGACGACGACGAGCTTGCCGCCGCGGGCCCGGGCGGCGCGCAGGATCGGCACCAGGTGGATGCCGGTGGAGGAGGGGTTGGCGCCCCACACGATCGCCAGCTCTGCGTGTTCGTAGTCCTCGAGGGCGACGCCGGCCATCTTGCCGTAGAGGCCGAGCGCGGCCGCGGTGCTGGGCGCCGCGCATACGGTGCGTGCCAGTTGGGAGGCCCCGAAGCGACGAAACAGGATCGCGTCCGCGGTGTCCTGCGTGAGCAGTCCGTTCGAGCCGCCGTAGCTGAGCGGCAGCACGGATTCGGCTCCGAAGGTCCTCTTCGCCTCGACCATCCGTTCGACGATCAGGTCGAGGGCGTCGTCCCAGGAGATCCGCCGGAAGCCGCCGTCGCCCCTGGCGCCCTCTCGCAGAGCCGGGTGGAGCAGGCGGTCCTCGCCGTAGAGATGGCGCGAGATCCGTCCGACCTTGGAGCAGATGAAGCCGCTGGTCAGCGGATGCGCGACTTCCGGGGGCGCCGCCCGCACCTTGGTGACGCGACCGTCCTCGACCTCGACCTCGAGGGAGCAGGAGTCGGGGCAGTCCAGCGTGCAGGCGGTGTGGTGAACCACCGTGCCGCCCTCCACAGCCGGCGCGGGTTCCGCGATCGTCATGCCCGGAAGCGTACACCGCTGGACCTGGCGGAAACGTCGCGGTCACGGCTGTCGGTGCGCCGGCCGTCTGGCCGGCATTCCGGAAGGCCACGCATTCTTCGCAGGACCGGTTACGATTCGCGCTCGCCGACCGGCCCCGGTTCGGTAGCCACACGGACTTCCACCATGACCTTGACGCTCGATCGAGAGACCACCGCGCAGCAGGCGCTGAACCAGCGTGTCTTCAACTTCTCGCCGGGTCCGGCCGTGCTGCCGTTGCCGGTCCTTCAGGAGGTACAGCGCGATCTGCTGGCGCTGCCGGGCGCCGGCAGTTCCGTGCTGGAGATCAGTCACCGTTCGCCGGCCTTCGACGCGATTCTGGAGGAAGCGGAAGCCAACCTGCGCGAACTGCTCGCCATCCCGGCCGACTACCGGGTGCTCTTCCTGCAGGGCGGCGCCTCGCTGCAGTTCTCCATGGTCCCGATCAATCTGCTGCGCGGCCAGGACCTGCCGGCGAGCTACGTCCTGACCGGATCCTGGGGCGGCAAGGCCGCCGTCGAAGCGCGGCGCGAGGGCAGGGTCCACGTCGCCTGGGACGGAAAGGCCGACAACTTCGTGCGGGTGCCGAACGACGGAGAGCTCGATCTGCCGCCGACCTCGGCCTACGTCTACTACACGTCGAACGAGACGATCCAGGGCGTCCAGTTTCGCCGGCCTCCTGCCGTCGGCGCCGCGCCGCTGGTGTGCGACGCGTCGTCGGACTTTCTCTCGGGTCCGGTCGACGTGAGCGGGCACGGCCTGCTCTACGCCTGCGCCCAGAAGAACGCCGGTCCCGCCGGGCTGACCGTGGTCATCGTCTCGGACGAGGTTCTCGAACGGTGCGGCGACGACGTCCACTCGATGCTCAGCTACCGGCGCCAGGCGGAGAAGGGCTCACGCCTCAACACCCCGAACGTCTTCGGCGTGTACGTCTTCCTGCTCATCACGCGGTGGCTGCGGGACGAGGTCGGCGGCCTGGAGGCCGCGGCCGAGCGGGCGGCGGCGAAGAGCGCGATGATCTACGACGTGCTGGACCGGGACGGCGGCGAGTTCTTCGTTTCCCATGCCGAGCGCGAGTGCCGTTCGCGCATGAACGTGACCTTCAGGCTGCGCCGCGGCGATCTGGAAGAGGCCTTCGTCGCCGGCGCGGCCGAGCGGGATCTCGTCTCGATCAGGGGCCACCGTTCAGTCGGCGGCTTCCGCATCTCCGCCTACAACGCGATGCCCGTCGAAGGCGTCGAGCGCATGCGCGACTACATGCTGGCCTTCCGCGCCAGCCACTGAGAGCTCACACTGGGTGCGCCGGCGTCCTCGCCGGCAGAAAGCTCGATGCCGCGAAGCGGCGAGCCCGTGCCGTTATCGGCGACTCGTCAACAGCGCCGATCCCACGATCACGAGCAGCAGCAGGGCGCCCCCGCCCCAGAGCAGGATCGGCGAAGCTCCGTTCTCGTCGTATGTGACCGCTTCGTCCCGTGGCTCGTCGAAGAGCGAATCGTAGGTCGCGGCCGCTGCCTGAGCCGCGGTCGCCGCCGCCGCCATCGCCGCCTCGTCCTCCGGTTGCCCCAGACCGCCCTCGGCGATGATCCGCTCGACGGTGAGGACAAGATCCCAGAGCTCGTCCTTGCTGTAGGCGTCGCGATAGCCCGGCATCGCCGTGCCGTCCATGCCGAGATAGAGGCGGCTGTAGATGTCGGCGCTGCCGTTTCCGCCCTTGAAGACGCCGCCGACGATGTTGGTCGGCAGGGTGTGGTTGCCCTCGAAGTCCGGCATCGGGTCGTTGCGAAGCCGCCTGCCGTTCGGGCCGTGGCAGGAAGCGCAGGCTTCCAGGTAGATCCGCTCGCCGCGGGCGCGTCGCTCGTCGTTGAACGGAGGCTCGGGCGGTATCTCGATGGGCGGACCCGGGACCGTCCGCCGGGCGAACTCGGCATCGGCGGCCGCGGCGCTCAGCTCGCCAGCGGCTACCCGGCGGTCGAGTTCGCCGCGGATGGCGTCCAGGCTGAAGCGGCGGGTGTAGCGCGCCATCGCCGCGATCTCGGCGTCAGGAACCTGGCCCCAGGCCGACATGCCGGTGCCGGGCATGCCGCGGCGAATCGTCTCCTCCAGGTCCCGGTCCGAGGGGATCGCGTTCTCGGTCGTCGCCAGCTTGAAGCGGCCCGACTGGAAGCTGCGGGGCCGCTCGCCGGTCGTGTAGCTGAACTTGCCCAGGCCGTCGCCGTCTTCGCCGTGACACTCGCGGCAGTAGCGGAGGAAAGCCTGCCGTCCGAGGTCGTCGTCCGCAGTCGTCGCGGGGGTTGGGGAATCGTCGGCCGGAGCGCCTTGCGCCTTCAAGGTCGGCGGGCCGACAAGCAGACCTGCTGCGCACAGGAGTGCCGCCAGACCGGGGACGTACGGCTGGTAGCTTGAGAGGGTCACGCCGGAGATGCTCCGCTGGCAGTGGCGAGTCTACGTTCAGGATTCGATGGTACCGAGATCTCGGTTAGAAGGGCGTTTAGCCGGCAAGTTTGCCGGCGAAACGATTGACAGATTCTCTCGGCTCCACTACGATGCTTGGCCGTGGCCGTCGAACAGCTAAGCGCCGCCCCCGCGGCGGACCTTGAACGGGCCGGATTTCGCCTCGGCGCGCGCGGTACACACACGAGCCGCACGATCATGCTGGAAGACCTGGCCGAGCTCCTCGCGTCCGTTCCAACGGATAGCGACAGGAGCGTCTACGCCCAAGCCGTCATCGAAGACAACGTGCTTGGCAAGCAAACGGCTGCTACGCGGCGACTCAGCTTCCAACGGCTGGGCGAGCTCTACGGCCTCGATCCGCGGATTCCCCTCTTCCGGGTGCTTCGGCTCCTCTGGGACATCGATCGTTCCGGGCGGCCTCGGCTGGCCGTGCTCGCGGCCATGGCGCGGGATCCGCTGCTCACGGCCACCGCGCCGGTCGTCGTTCTTCTCTCGCCGGGCGAGGAGATGATGCGCAACACGCTCCTGGAGAAGCTCCGGGAGACCGTCGACGACCGGCTCAACGACGCGGTCCTCGACAAGGTCGCGCGCAACGCCGGCAGTTCGTGGGTTCAGGCGGGTTTTCTCGAGGGCCGCGTGCGGAAGATTCGCCGCCGGGTCGACCCGACGCCGGGAACCGTCGCGCTCGCGCTGTGGCTCGGCCGGCTGGAGGGCTACGCGGTGGCCCGGCTGCTGGACTCGCCGTGGGCACGGGTCGCCGGCGATGGCGGCCCGGGGGAGCTGCTGCCGGTCGCGCTCAGGGCGGGCCAGCTCGGCCTTATCCGGGCACGCGCCGCGGCGGGCGTCCTCTCCATCGACGCTTCGATCCTCGACCCGGCGGTAGCACGATGAGCCTGAGCCGCATCGACAAGCTGGCGCGGGCGTACGAGCGCCACATCGGCGCGCCGTGGCAACGAACCCTTGCCGGGGCCCAGCGGGTCGTCTTCGTCGTCTATGACAAGGAGATGGAACGCGCGCTGCGCGCCAGGATCGGCCAGTTCAAGCAGGCGACGGTGGGCGCCGGCCACGGTTGGACGCTCGTGGACTGCACCTCCTGGTTCGCGGAGTGGATGGCTCGTGACGAGTACCGGGACGCCTACTTCGAGGATCCGTCGCTGCTCGAACTGAAGCTCGAGAGCGAGTTCCGCGCCGAATCGGCTCAGAAGCTGGCCATCGCCCTGGAACAGGCGGGCGAAAGCGACGTGGTCGCCCTGCTCGGCGTCGCGTCGCTGTACGGTTTCCTGCGGGTGTCCGACCTCATCCGCGCCGTGGAGCCTGCCGTCCGCGGCCGCCTCGTCGTCTTTTTCCCCGGCAGCAGGAACGAGAACAACTTCCGGCTGCTCGACGCGCGCGATGGCTGGAACTACCTGGCTCAGGCGATCACGCTCCACGACGAACAGGTGAACCTGCCGTGAAGATCCACGAACTGCTCGACCGCGACCCACGCGGCGCCCGCCTCGCGAACAACGGACAGGCCCGCATCGGCGGCGATGACGACCGCGCTCGGGCGGTGCTGCGCGAGGAACTCTCGACCTTCGTCTGCGACGGATTGTTCGGTAGCGCGCTGCAGCGAATCCTCGACCGTTATCTCGGCAACGTAGGGTCTGCGCGTCAGGACGCGGCCTGGGTCAGCGGGTTCTTCGGCAGCGGCAAATCCCATCTGCTGAAGATGGCGGCGCACCTGTGGGAGAACACCGCCTTCTCCGACGGCGCCACCGCCCGCGGCCTCGTTGGAACCTCCCTTCCCGCAGACGTCCATGCCTCGCTGCGCGAACTCGACACCCAGGCGAAGCGATCCGGCCGTCCGCCCGTCGCGGCGGCGGGCACGCTCCTGGGCGGCAACGACTGGGTGCGCCGTACCGTGCTCGAGATCGTCCTGCGCAGCTGCGGCTGGCCCGATCAGTATGCACAGGCGCAGTTCTGCTTCTGGCTGCGCGACGAGGGAGCGCTCGACGCGGTGCGCACGGCCGTCGAAGCGAAGGACAGGGACTGGCAGCGGGAACTCAACAACCTCTACGTGAGTCCGGTGCTCGGTCAGGCGGTCACAGACGCCGTTCCCGGTTTCGCCAGCGATGTGAAGACCGCCTTGCAGGCGTTGCGGGCGCAGTTCCCACCGACTCGTGAGGACATCACCACGGAACAGTTCGTCGATGCCGCCCGGCGCGCGCTCTCGGACGGCGAGGACTTACCCCACACGGTGCTCGTGCTCGACGAGGTGCAGCAGTACATTGGCGCCGACGAGGACCGATCCTCGGCGATCACCGAACTCGCGGAGGCGATCCAGACCCGCTTTGACAGCCGCCTGATGCTCATCGGCGCCGGCCAGTCGGCGCTCTCGGCCGATACGCCGCATCTGGCCAAGCTGCGCGATCGGTTCGTGATCCGGGTGGAACTGACCGACGCCGACGTCGAAGCAGTGACGCGCCGGGTGCTGCTCAGTAAGAAGCCGAGCGCCGTTCCTGAGATCGAGAAGCTGTTCGAGACCCACGCCGGCGAGGTGGCCCGCCACCTTCGGAACACGCGCATCGGCGCCCGACCGGAGGACGCCGACCACCGGGTAGACGACTACCCGCTGCTGCCGACCCGCCGCCGGTTCTGGGAGGCGTGCTTCCGCGCCGTGGACGCCGGCGGCGCGCACAGTCAACTCCGTTCCCAGTTGCGGATCCTGCACGACTCGCTGAACGCGCTCGCGCCGCGGGACCTGGGGGCGGCCATTCCGGCCTCGGACCTGTTCGATGCCTTGGCGCCCGATCTGGTCAGCACGGGCGTTCTGCTCGGCGAACTCGACACCCGGATCAGGCGGCTCGACGACGGGACGGAGCGGGGGCGCCTCCGGCGCGACCTCTGCGGACTGGCGTTCCTGATCGGGAGGCTGCCTCGGGATGCCGCGGCGGACATTGGCGTGCGGGCCACGGCTTCCACACTGGCGGACCTGCTGGTGACCGACATCACGGGGGACGCGTCGGCGTTTCGCCGCGACGTGGAGGTGGAACTCGAGTCCCTGGCGGAGGGAGGCGAGCTTCTCAAGGTCGGCGACGAGTACCGGCTTCAGACCACCGAAGGCGCGGAGTGGGACCGTGCCTACCGCGAGCAGGTGGCGGCGATGCGGCAGGACGAGGTCGAGATTGCGCGCGCCCGCAACCAGCTCTTCGGCGGCGAGGTCGACGCCGCTGGAACGTCGCTCCGCCTCATCCACGGCGAATCGAAGATGCGCCGTGTCGTGAAACTGCACGCCGGTGAAGAGGCGCCGGCGCCCGATGCCGAAGCGGTGACCGTGTGGTGGCGCGACGGCTGGTCGGTGCGTCGGAGCGCCGTGGAGAACGAGGCGCGGCGCGCGGGAATCGAGAGCCCGGTTCTGTTCGCCTTTCTGCCGCGCCGGAACGCGGACGAACTCAGAGACCGGATCCTGGCGGTGGAGGCGGCACAGCGGGTGCTCGACCTGAAGGGCAGCCCCGCGTCACCCGAGGGACAGGACGCGAAGGCCGGCATGGAGAGTCGGCGGGACGACGCAGCGCGCCAACGGGCGGAACTCGTCCTCGACGTCCTGCGCGCGGCGACCGTCTACCAAGGCGGAGGCACGGAAGCGTACGGGGAGGATCTGCGTCAGCGGATCGAGCGGGGCGCCGAGGCATCGGTGGCGAGGCTCTTCCCGGAGTTCGACAAGGGAGACCATCGGGCCTGGGAGGTCGCGCTTCGCCGGGCCCGCGACGGTTCCGATACGCCGCTCCAGATCGTCGGTTGGGACAAGGAGACGCCCGACCATCCGGTGGCTCGGGAAGTGCTGGCGAGGACGGCCACGGGCGCGCGGGGCACCGAACTCCACCGGACGCTCCGGGCCGCGCCGTTCGGATGGCCCCAGGACGCCGTGGACGCCGTGCTGGTGGCCCTGCACCGGAGCGGGCACCTGCGGGCGGTGCGCAACGGGGTCGATGTTGCGGTCGGTGCGTTGGACCAGGCCGGCATCAAGGCCGCCGAGTTCCGTCCCGAGAAGGTCGTCCTCACAGTGAACGAACGGATCGCCCTGCGCGGTCTGTTCCAGGAACTCGACCTCCGCGCTCCGAGCGGGGAGGAGGCTCAGTTCGCTCGGCCTTTCCTCGACCGTCTGCTCGAGCTGGTGGAATCCGCCGGCGGTGCGGCGCCCCTGCCGCCCGTGCCGCCCACCGCGTTCATTGCCGACCTTTCGCGCCTTGGCGGCGCCGAGCAGTTGGCCGCCATCAATGAGCAGCGCGAGAGCATCGGCGAGTCGATTGCCGCCTGGCGCGCGCTCTCCGAACGGCGCCAGCGCCGCGAACCGGCTTGGCGACTTGCGACGGGCCTGCGACGGCATGCGCGGGGCCTGCCTGAAGCAGAGGCGGTGGAGCAGGAGCTTGAAGCGATCGAGCGGCAGCGTTCTCTCCTTGAGGAGACGGACCGCCTGGCGCCGCTCGCGGGCCGGCTCGCTGGCGCATTGCGAGAAGAACTGACGGTACGGCGCCGGGGACTCGCCGCCGCCGTGGCCGGCGCAGCGGAGGAGTTGGCTGCGGACGCGACCTGGAAGCGGTTGGCGCCGAACGAGCAGGACGCGATCCTCCGGCAGTGCCGCCTGATGCCTCCAGCCGAGACGCCGATAGCCACCGTCGAGGAGCTTCTCGCCAGCCTCGAAGACCGCCCGCTCTCCGCATGGCGGGCCGAAGTCGACGCGGTCCGCGAGCGCGCGTCCCAAGCGCTGATCGCGGCGGCGGAGCGCGCGCAAACCGACCAGGAAGACCCACAGGCGCCCATCACCGTGCCCATCCGCCTCTGCACGCTCCCGGACGAAACGGCCGTCCGCGACTGGTTGCGGGAGCAGGAAGAAAAGCTGCTGGAGGCGGTGCGGAAGGGCCCGGTGATTCTGCGGTGAGTGCGAGTTTCGCAAACAGCATACGATGGTCATCTCTTGACGTTGTGAGTTCGATAAACGTACTCTTGTCGGACAACGAGGCGGCGTCCGGACCGTTCGGACGCCCGCAGCACGATCAGGGAGCTACGGCATGTCGATAACCGCCGAAGAACTTGCAGCGCGCATCCGAGCCACGAGGCAGGCTGCCGGGCTGACCCAGGGTGCAGTTGCTGACGCTCTCGGACTCTCCCGCCCCGCCGTGTCCCAGTTGGAGGCCGGGAAACGGTCCGTGTCGGGCCTCGAACTCGAGCGTCTTGCGCGTCTGTGCGGGAGGGGCATGGCGGACTTCTTCGACGATGCGTTCTCTTCCAAAGGCGGGGCGGCAACCGCTCTTTTCCGCAGACATCCGGCTCTGAGCAACGATTCCCATCTTCGCGAGGCGGTCGGCTTGGCGCTGGAGTTCGGCCGTTCGATCGCGGTCCTTGAGGATCGGCTCCAGATCGGCAGGCGGGGGACGGTCGCGGCCGGCTATCGGAGCGCCACCCTGAAGAGCAAGTGGGATGCCATCCAGCAGGGCGAACGGGTGGCCGACGCAGAGCGGGGGCGGCTGGGGCTGGGCATGGAGCCGTTGCCGGCCCTCCTGGATCTGATGGAGAGGCAGGGCGTGCGCGCAGTTGCGACGCCCATGCCCAGCGAGGTGTCCGGCCTGACCCTGGTGGATGACGCGGCCGGCGTGGTCGTCGCGGTCAATGGGCGGCACGGGTTCAATCGCCAGCGCTTCTCCCTGGCCCACGAGTACGCGCACGTCCTCCTCGACCGCGACAGACAGGCTTGCCTGAGCCGCCGGGAGGACCAGGACTCGCTCATGGAAGTACGGGCCAACTCCTTCGCCGCCGCCTTCCTGCTCCCCGTCGGTGGGGTCCGCCGCTTCGTTGACTACCTGGCCAAGGGGCGTGCGAGTCGGGCTCTCCGGCAGGTCTCGGACGGCCGCGATGTCCACAGCGCGGAGCGCCGGCGGCCTCCCGGCAGCCAGAACCTCCGTCTTCACGACCTGGCGATGCTCGCGCACCACTTCGGCGTCAGCCGCGTTGCAGCGCTCTACCGTCTGAAGAGTCTCGGGATCGTCACGGAACAGCAGCGAGCCGCCCTAGCCGAACGGAACGCCACCCAGGGCAAACGCATCGCGAACCTGCTCGGTCTTCGAAACCCTGATGCTGCGCGCCGGCGCGTGCCCCGCAAGCGTTTGGTGACCCTCGGCATTGAGGCGCTGGAGCGGGAGATCATCTCCTACGCCAAGCTCCGCGAACTGGCAGAGCTCGTGGGCGTCGGCGAGAACGAGCTCGAAGAAGTCGTGGTGGCGGCGGGAATCGACCCGCGGCCACCAGTCGATGTCTCGTCGGTGGACTGGGCTGCTCTTGAGGAAGCGAGACAGTGCAACGAGTAGCGGTTGACGCAAGTGTGCTGATCAACTTCCTGATCGTCGGCAAGGTCGGCCTGTTGGGTGCCTTGCCGGGTTTGGAGTTTGTCGTGCCGGAACAAGTCAGGGCGGAGGTCCGCCGCCCGGCGCAGGTTCAGCTACTCGAGCAGGAGCTTCAAGAGGGGACCGTTCAGGCACTTGGTGGCATGGTGCCGGACGAGTTCGTGACCTACGGCAGCCTGCGCGAGACATTCGGCCCCGGCGAGTCCGCTTGCCTTGCGGTAGCGGCAGCTCGCGGTTGGTTGGTCGCCTGTGACGAACGCCGCGGCTTCCCGAACCGCGCTCGGCAGCTTCTCGGCGAGGGTCGCCTACTGACCACGCCGGCTGTACTCGTGCTGGCGATACGTGATGGGCAGCTAAGTGTCGCGGAGGCGGACCGGATCAAGGCGCGGTTGGAGACGGCGCGCTTCAAGATGCCCTTCGGGTCGTTCGGCGATCACCCGGACGTGAAGTTGTGGCGAGGTGTGAGGAGGTGACGGCTTCTTGTCGCTTCGGGGGGCTTTCGCCAGGGTGTGACGATGGGAGGCGACTATGACGGAGAAGCTGAACCAACTGAAAGACTCACTTGAGAAGCTGGTTGCGCTCGACCCGCAGGAATTGGTGCGGACAGACTACCTTGGAGCTAGCTTCGATTTCGGCGAGTATGTGCCGCTGTTCGAACTCGTTCTGAGGCTCTTTAGGGAACTTCATGCCGCCGACCTGAGCACTCTGCCGGACTCGCAGATCGAACAACTCCAGGATGCGACAAATCGGATCGCTGGCGACTTCGGCAAAATCAAGGCGTTCGAGCCGAAGGACGTGTCCAGTCCTGCAGATCAGCGGGACCATCTGGCACAGACGCTGAAGGGCACTCACGAGGCGGTCTTCCAGACGGTGTCGTGGGCCGTAGCCTACGCCTCGAGTCGGAGTGTCGATCTTCGGAGAGTTCAGCGAGAGGCGAAGGCTCTCGTCGCGGAAATCGATGTGCTCAAGATGGACACGGTGTCCCAGCTACAGGAGTTTCAGCAGAACGCGACCGCGATCGTGAACAACATCCGGGAAGCGGCGGGTGAGGTTGGCGTTGGGCAAAGAGCCAGCCAGTTCCGCGACCAGGCGGAGCAGTACGCAACAGCCAAGAAGACATGGCTACGTGCGTCTGTTGGTGTCGCTGCATTGGCAATCGCGCTTGCGGCGGGGAACGTTGGCTACCTGCTAAGCAAGTTGGCAGAAACGGAGATTTCGGCGGGCCGCGCCATCGAGCTTGCTGTCGCGAAGGTCTTGCTCTTCAGCGTCCTCTACTACGCCTTGGTATGGGTGGTCAGGACGTACCGGGCAGCTTCCCACAATGAGGTGGTAAACCGGCATAGGGAGAACGCCCTTCGGACGTTTGAGACGTTCGTGGCCGCGGCGACCGACGAGCAGACCAAGCAGGCCGTTCTGCTGCGTGCCACCGAGTGCGTTTTCGGACACCAAACATCCGGCTTTTCCGAACCAGGACGAGACGACAGCACGTCCGCCAGGTTGCTTGAGATCGTTCGAGGCGTTCGACCGGGAATAGAGGAGCGGTAGGCGTGAGGGAGCGCGAAGGGAAGGACTCTCATACGCGGATGGGGAGGTGCCCCATTCTCGCGATAGGCAATGCGCGACGGCGCGGCTGAAGGGGTTCCCGTGTCGACGAAGACCAACGACGTGGAGCCGGACGTCGTCTGCGAGCGGTCTGGCGCCACCGCGGCCAGTTCTTCCGAGCCCAGAGTGACAGCCGGTCGCAGCGCGGGAGCATCAGGGCGTCCCTGCGATTCCCCTCTGGTGCCACCGGGACTAGCGGTACGTGTCGAGAAGCTGCGCGCCGACTTCGAGGAAGTCACGGGGGCACCGTTCGAACACTTAGTCTGCCCCATTCTGTACCGGGACGAGCCCGTGGAGCTTTGCAGGGGGCATGTCGTGAATAGGGCGTTCGAGGGTGCGCCTCGGGCCTGGACGGTTCAGAGAAAGGACGTCGACAATCACTTCGGGTCGAGGTTCGAGTCAGGCTTCACGGTCCTGTCGGACTTCGACAAGGTCGTGGCTGAGGGTGGTTTGGGGGAGACCGACCTGCCTCCTCACTTCAAGACAAGGGTGCTTGCCGGAGGCCAGGAGGTTCCCCATTTCTCCTCGAAGAAGTGGCCCGGTGCTCAGTTCACGGGGCTGCACATGGTCGATTCAAAGCGGACCATCTTCTTGAAGAAGACGCCAGAGGAGGTCGACCGGATAATCAACGAGCGCTGGTGCATCGAAACCACGGCGGACCTTCGCGTGCCTGCGGCCGTCTCTCTCATCAAGTCCGCGCACCTCACCCTGTTCGCGCTCTTGGGGTATCGATACGCACTTTCTTGCGGGGGATGCCTTGTCGGTGGAGACGTCCTGGGCAGAATCTTTCGGGAGACGATCTCCTGCCCGCCCGGCGAAGCCGAGGGGCGGGCCAGGACGATTCTAGGGGAGTGGGTCCACATGGTCCGACCCTTGCTGGGCGGTTCCTGGTTGGCCATGGGAACGGTCGAGGACCGGTCGCTACTCGTGGCATGGACCGGTTCTGGGTATCCGTGGGCGGCGATCGTAAGCGTGCCGTTGGGAGGGAGCGCCAACTACGCCGTCATGCTGCCGTGTTCTTCTCGGCTCGACGACTTGGCGACCTATCTGGACTTCCTGCGTAACGATCAGGAGGAAATCAGGGTCAAGCTGGCACGCCTTGAGCCGGGCAGAGAGCAGTTCATCGTCAGCGAGTGGGACTACCCGTTGCGATGGCCTAAGCGCGGGGAGACCTTCGATCTGCGGAGTCCCGTGTGGCCGGGGGAAGGCAAGTAGGAAGTGCGCGCGTTTCTACCCAGAGAGCGGAGAGAGGGACGCTCGCTTGTGTCCTTTGACCCCGAAGCATGTGAGGGCGCCAGTCCTCGGGCCGGTCCGAAGGACCGCCGGGTTGGGTTAGGCGAGGCCAACGGGAGTGGACTGGCGTGACTGGGCCGCTCCCACCCGAACTCCGCAAGCAGTTGGAGAAGGCCGTTCGCGCCGCGCGCGCCGAAGGCGAAGCCGGCGCGCGTGCCGCGCTGGGGGCGCTCGCGGTGGACGCGGCGCGGCCGCACGAGTCGATGTCAGCGGACGAGCGCGGACTGAGGCGGCGGCTTCGCGCCCACGGCCGACAGTTGGGCGATGCACGGGACCGGCAAAGCGGAGTGCAGGAGATCGGGCGGCTCGCTCACGAGGTTGCCTACGAACACTGGCACCGGATGCTCTTCGCCCGGTTCCTTGCGGAGAATGGGTTGCTGATGGAGCCCCAGTTCCGGCTTTCGGTGTCGCTGGACGAGTGTAGGGAGTTGGCGCGGGAAGCGGGTGCAACGAACGGTTGGCAGGTTGCCGAGGGGTTCGCGGCCGAGATGCTGCCGCGGATCTTCCGACCCGATGATCCAGCGCTGGCGGTAACGCTGGCGCCGGAGACGCGGCAAAGGCTGGAGCGGTTGGTGGAGGACCTGCCGACAGAGGTGTTCGTGGCCGGCGACGCGCTCGGCTGGACGTACCAGTTCTGGCAGGCAGACCGGAAGGATGAGGTGAGCCGGTCAGGCGCGAAGATCGGCGCGGACGAACTGGCGGCGGTGACCCAGTTGTTCACCGAGAACTACATGGTCCGGTTCCTGTTCCACAATACGATCGGCGCCTGGCGGGCCGGCAAGCTGCTGGCGGGGCGGCCCGAACTGGCCGAGGGCGCCGCGAGCGAAGCGGAACTCGCGGAAGCGATGCGCATTGAAGCGCGGAACGGACTCGACGGCTACGACTTCGAGTACCTGCGGTTCGTTCGCGAGCCTTCCGGCAACGGCGACGAGGATTCAACCCGGGACTCGCCGGCCTGCTGGCGGCCCGCCGCAGGAACCTTCCGCCGCTGGCCTCGGCGGGCCGCCGACCTCCGCGTGCTGGACCCGTGCTGCGGCAGCGGCCACTTCCTCGTCGAAGGTCTGGAGCTCTTGGTGCGGCTGCGCATGGAGGAGGAGGGTCTCGAAACCGGAGAGGCCGTCCGTGCCGTGTTGCAGGACAACCTGTTTGGCTTGGAGATCGACCAGCGCTGCACCCAGATCGCGGCCTTCAACCTGGCCCTGGCGGCGTGGAAGATGTTGGGCCACCCGGTCGAGCTGCCGCCGCTTCAATTGGCTTGCACCGGGCTTTCAGTGGTCGCGTCGAAAGGCGAGTGGCTGAAGCTCGCGGAAGGTGACGCGGCCTTGGAGGGGGCTCTTGACCGCCTGTATGACCTCTTCGCGCGAGCGCCTGCTCTCGGCTCCCTGATCGATCCGGGGAGCGTCGAGAAAGGACTCTTCCAAGCGGACTACGCGACCGCGGAGAGCGCCCTGAACCGGGCGGTCGCCCGGGAGGACGCCGGCGACGAAGCGCGCGAGCGCGCGGTCGCGGCTCAGGGCATCTCCCGCGCGGCTAAGTTGCTGGCTGGCGAGTACGATCTCGTGATCACCAACGTTCCCTTTCTGGGGATGAAGAAGCAGGCCGCGACTCTGAAGGCCTTCGCTCTTGGTACCCATCCGGCCGCAAGGGCCGATCTGTCGACCACTTTTGTGTCGAGGATTCTCCGATGGATCGGCCTGAATGGTGTTCAGGCCGTCGTCGCGCCGCAGGAGTGGTTGTTTCTGAGGAGCTATCGGGATCTTCGGAAGCGGCTCCTTGCGGAACGGAAGTGGCGATTCGTGGCCCGGCTGGGTGAACACGCGTTCGACAGCTCGGCTGCGGCTGGGGCATTTGCCGCGATGGCCGTGGTGTCAGCCGAGATGCCGAATCACGAATGGCGCATGGCCGGAGTCGACGTGTCGTCTCAGTATGGCGATAAGCCGATTCGAGCCCAAGCCAAGGCGGAAATGCTGCGGGTCAATGCCGAGGCGGTGGGTCTAGCGTTCGTTCTCCAGGCTCAGCACCTGCAGGATCCGGATGCAGTTGTTCGGCTGGTTGACTACGGCGGGAACACGCCAAGCCTCCTCAGCGAGCGGGCATCTGGTCTTGCCGGGATACTGAATGGCGATTCTCCCCGGTTCCGCCGGAGGATATGGGAGTTCGACTCCGTGCCATCGGAGTGGGTCCGGCAACAAACCAGCGTGAAGGAAACGACGTTCTATGGGGGCCACTCTTGGGTTATCTACTTCGATGAGGAGAATGGACATCTGAGGGAGAACGTAGTCGTGAGAAGGGAGAGGCTCCACGACTCAGATCGGAGAGGCAACGCGGCATGGGGACGATTCGGAATCGGCGTAAGCCAGATGAGGACGTTGCCGGTCACTCTCTACTCCGGCGCGAAGTTCGACTCGAATCTGGCCGTGGTCCTGCCTAGGGAGGAAGATGCACTCGCTTCGATGTGGTGTTACTGCTCTGCGCCCAGCTACGCACGAGACGTGAGGGAGCTAGACCAGAAGAAGAACGTGACCAACGCGACGTTGGTCAAGGTCGCATTCGATTCCTCCCGTTGGCAGAAGGTGGCCCGGGCAGAGTACCCGAACGGCCTCCCAGAGCCGTACTCTGACGACCCGACGCAGTGGCTCTTCCACGGCCATCCCTGCGGTTCGGTCGTGTGGGATGAAGAGACGAAATGGACTGCCCACGGACCGCTCCGTACGGACGCTTCCGTGCTGCACGTCGCGGTCGCACGGCTGCTCGGCTACCGCTGGCCGGCGGAAGTCGACCCGGACATGCGGCTGGCGGCGGAAACCCGGCAGTGGGTTGAGCGCTGCCATGATCTGCGCGAGTTTGCCGACCAGGACGGCATCGTTTGCCTCCAGGCCGCGGCGGGGGAACTTCCGGCGGCTGCCCGCTTGCGAGGCCTGCTCGCGGCGGCCTACGGCGAGGAGTGGTCGCCTGCGAAGGAGCAGGAGCTCCTGGCCGCGGCGGCGGGAGGTGGGAAGCAGTCCAGGTCGCTGGACGAATGGCTGCGCGAGCGTTTCTTCGCTGAGCACGCGAAGCTCTTCGACAAGCGGCCCTTCGTTTGGCACATCTGGGACGGGCGAACTGACGGCTTCCACGCCCTTGTTAACTGTCACCGCCTCTGTGGTCCGGACGGCGAGGGTCGGCGAACACTCCAGGCGCTCGCGTATCAACACCTCGGGGAGTGGGTCGATAGGCAGAAAGCGGCACAGGCCGAAGGCGAAGAAGGTGCCGATGCCCGGCTCGCGGCCGCTCAAGACCTTCAGGGGCAATTGGGACGCATTCTCGAGGGCGAGCCGCCATGCGACCTCTTCATCCGCTGGCGGCCGCTCCACGAACAGCCCATCGGCTGGGAACCGAACCTCGACGATGGCGTAAAGCTGAACATCCGGCCTTTTGTGCGCGCCGAACTTCAGTCCGGTGGCCGCACGGGCGCGGGGATCCTCCGTGTTCAGCCGAACATCAAGTGGAACGAGAAGCTGGGTCGCCGCAAGAGGTTCCGCATGAAGGACGGCGGTAAGGAACCCGAGAGTCTCCGCCCCCGTGAGGACTATCCCTGGTTCTGGTCCTGCCCCGGCCAGGAGTCCGAAGCCGAGCGCACCGATTTCGTTGCGCCCCCGGGCGCCGAGTACGACGGTAACCGCTGGAACGATCTTCACTACACGCGGGCCGTGAAGTACAAAGCTCGGCAGAGAGCCGCGCGCGAAGATTGACGATGATCTTGAGACCGAAAGCGGGCGTGCAGCGGTACCGGAAGGCGACCAGTGGCCGCCGGCAGAGAGCATGGCAGCCCCCGGTCAAGCCGTTGGCCGCCAACAGGCGGAGGTTCTCATGAGCAATCTCCGCCGCCTTGGTAGAGGCATACGAATCTCGGTCCCGAGGGATGAGGATGGCTTCACGGGACGTGAGTGCCCTGCTTGTGAGAAATTGTTCAAGATTGAACTGGGCACTGGTCTCAAGGAAGCCGGACTGCCGTGCCACTGTCCCTACTGCGGTCACGCTGCCGGACACGATCAATTCTGGACCAAGGACCAGGTCAAGTACGTTAAGTCGGTAGCGACGCGGAAGATCACCGACGCGGTTCGGAAGGACCTGAAGAGGCTGGAGTTCAACCATAAGCCGAGAGGTCGGTTCGGCATAGGGCTCTCCCTGAAGGTCAAACCGGGTCGGCGGCCCCCAATCCGGCACTACGTGGAACCGCGCCTCGAAACGGAGATGGTCTGCGACAAGTGCACACTCCGATACGCGGTGTACGGCGTCTTCGCCTTCTGCCCGGACTGCGGGCAGCACAACTCGCTTCAGATTCTTGACAGGAACCTGGAGATCGTCAGAAAGATGTTGGAGATGGCTTCGGCCCAGGAGGACTCCCTCGTTGCGGAGAGGTTCTGCGAGAACGCCCTGGAGGACTGCGTCTCAGCGTTCGATGGCTTCGGCCGAGAACTATGCCGCGTACATGCGAGCAAGGCGCAGAGTCCCGCGCGGGCGGAGAAGCTCAGTTTCCAGAGTCTTGAGAGCGCCAACAGGATGTTCCGGGATCTGTTCGACTTAGACCTGGCAGCAGTCGTTGAGCCGGAAGAATGGGGAGCGGCGACGATGGCGTTCCAGAAGCGCCACTTGGTGGCTCACAAACTGGGTGTTGTCGACGAGACCTACATCACGAAGACCGGCGATACTGCTACGGCCGTCGGACGGAAGATCGTCGTCGACGCTGGAGATGTGGCGCGGCTCGTCAGCGTGATCGGCAAGCTGGCGGAGCGTATGGCTGTGACCTTGGAAGCTGGGGCGAAGGAGTCGTTGACCCGCGACGGCAAAGGAACGACGCTTGCGAACGGGCAGCCTGGTGCGGGCCGCGATGGCTGAGTTCAACGGTACGGCTCCGGAGTTGGCCAGCGAGGACGGTGTGCTCACGCGGCTCGGGTTTGGCCGGGATCATTCCTGAGGCTGGACGGATGGGATCGGAATCCGCAACCGGAGTGACCGCCACCGACTCGATCCTCGGTAGTCTGATCGCCGCCCTCCGCGACAAGAGCGGCCCGCTGGACGGCCAGGAACCGCCAGCCGCGGTGCTCTGGCCGGACCCGGATGGGGAGTGGCGTAGTCTGGTCGGCGCGCTTCAGGAACGGCTGCCCGAGTTCCTGGTTCTGGGCGGTTACGACGAAGCGGCGCGGACGGGCCCGGCGATCTGGTTGCGGGCAGTCGTGGACGACGAGCCTCGGGCTTCCGCGTCGGCGGCGGGACGAACGCCCGTCCTGTATCTGCCCGGTGTCTCGCGCCAGCAGCTTCGGGCCGGCGACGACTGCCCGGACCACCTGAAGCCCCTGGTCGAACTGCTCTACCGCGGCGCGGTGTGGGCTCACCCGAACGGGCGTGAGTGGACGGTGCGGGCGTTCCTGAGTTCACCGAAGTCCCTCGGCCTGGACGTCGCGGACGACGCCGGCACGAGGCGGGCCATGCTCCAGGCTCTGCCGGAGGTTGCGGTGGCGCCGCTCGACCGGCTGGAGCGTAGGCGTCTCGACGCGGACTACTTCCACCGCGTGCTGAGTCCCGACCCGCTGCGCGACGTGCTTCAGTGGCTTGGCGAAGGCGACGCGATGCGGTCACGTCTCGGCCCGGAGCGGTGGAGCGCCTTCCGCAGCCGCTGCCGGGAGGAACTCGACTTCGACCCGCAGGTGGATCCGGACGTCGCTGCCGGCGAACGGCTGGGTTCCGGCGAGGGCGAATGGGCGCGGGTATGGGAGCGGTTCCTCGAGGCGCCCGCAAGTTACCCGCATGTGGTCGATGTGCTGTTGCGGAGCCGGCCGTCGGGTGTGCTGCGTTTCGAGCCGGAACGCTGGCCCGATCTGAACGACGCGGAGGAAGAACGCCTCCGGCTTGCCCTTGCGGAGGTTCGCGACCTCGAACACACCGGAGCTTGCCGGCGGATGAATGGACTGGAGGAGGAGCATGGCCTCCGCCGCGGCTGGGTCTGGGCGCGTCTCGACCGTTCGCCGCTGGCGGATGCGCTGGCGCCGCTGGCGCGCCTGGCCGCGGAAGCGCGGACTACTCTTGCTGGCGCCACGCCCGGCGAGATCGCCAGGGGCTATGTTGAGCACGGGTGGGCGGCCGATGCGGCGGCTCGTGACGCCCTGGCCCTCATTCGCGCCTCGGACCGGGAACTCGTGGCGGCGGTCGTCCGGCGCCTGCTCCTGCCTTGGCTCGAAGACGGCGCTCAGGCCTTCCAGGACGCGGTCGAGCGGGAGGCTCTGCCCGAGCGGGGTGGGCAGCCGCCGGTCGAAGCCCATGAGGACATGTGCCTGCTGTTCGTTGACGGCCTGCGCTACGAACTGGCTCGCGCACTGGCCGGACTGCTCGAGGCGCGAGGCTTCAGCACGGATTTGCAGCATCGCTGGGCGGCGCTGCCGACGCTCACCGCCACGGGCAAGCCGGCCGTGGCCCCGGTGGCGGCCGACATCATCGGGGCGGAGCTCGGCGGCGACTTCGCGCCGAGGTTCGAGGTGACGGGGCGGCGAGTCGAAGCCGGGGCGCTCCGGGCAGCGTTGGAGGAGCGCGGCTACCAGGTGCTGGCCGCCGGAACGCTCGATGCACCGCTCGGCAGCCCCGCGCGTGGCTGGGCGGAAGCGGGCGCCATCGACAAGCTCGGGCACGAGCTCGATGCCCCCGACTTCGCTCGCAAGCTGCGGGACGAACTGACGGCTCTTAGGGACCGCATCGCCCGCCTGCTGGATGTCGGCTGGAAGGCGGTGCGGGTGGTGACCGATCACGGCTGGCTGCTGATGCCCGGCGGCCTTCCCAAGGTCGATCTGCCGCGGCATCTCACCGTCAGCCGGGGCGCGCGCTGCGCCGTTGTCGCGGGCGGCGCGCGACCCGATGCGCTGATCGCTCCGTGGCACTGGAACGCGAACGAGTCGTTCGCGGCGGCGCGCGGTGCCGGGGCGTTTGTCCGATCGAAGGACTATGCGCACGGGGGCCTGAGTATCCAGGAGTGCCTCGTTCCCGACCTCACGATCCGGGCCGCCCTTCGGCGCGAGGCGGCGGCGCGAGTGCGGAGGATCGTCTGGCGCGGATTCCGCTGTCTCGTCGTGGCCGTTGCGGAGGCGGGAGGGGTCTCGGCCGACCTTCGCCTCAAGAGCGATCCGCGGCGGTCGGTCGCGACCGCGGTCAGGCCGCTCGAAGCTGACGGTTCGGCGAGCCTGCTGCTCGCCGATGACGATCACGAACAATCGCGGCTCGTTCTCGTCTTGGTCGATGACGAGGGTCGGATCCTCGACCGCCGCGAAACCGCTGTGGGAGAGGACTCGTGAACTCGCTGAATCTCGAGATGGACCGCCTCGACGAACTCGCCGCGGAGGCCTTCCCCGGCTACCTGGTGCGCAAGGACCTGGTGCGCCGCTACGCGCGGCAGTATCCGGTGCCGACGTACGTCGTGGAGTTCCTGCTCGGGCGCTACTGCGCGAGCGTCGACGCGGAGGAGATCGAGGAAGGCCTCGTCGTCGTGCAGCAGCAGCTCGAAGGGCGGACAGTGCGGCCGAGCGAGCAGGAGGTGTTCAAGTCCCGCGCTCGGGAGGACGGTTCGGTCAAGTTGATCGACATCGTCCGTGCCCGCCTAGACGCGAAGAACGACCGCTACGTGGCCGAACTGCCGAGTCTGGGATTGCGCGATGTCGATGTCGCGGACTCCATCATCAAGGACAACCAGCGGATGCTGACGGACGGCTTCTACGCGGAGGCCACGCTGGAGTACGACGCGGTGGTCGCGGCAGACGGACGCGGGAACCCCTTCCGGATCGAGTCCCTGCGCCCGATTCAGATGGCCGACGCGCGAGTTCTCGAAGCGTTCGCCCGCGGCCGCCAGAGCTTCACGACGGACGAATGGCGCGACTTCCTGATCCGCTCCGTGGGACTCGAACCGGCAGCGCTGGACGAGCGGGCGAAGCGGGTCGCGCTGCTTCGGATGGTCCCCTTTGTCGAGCGGAACTACGATCTCGTGGAACTCGGTCCGCGCGGCACGGGGAAGAGCCATATCTACCAGCAGATCTCTCCCTACTCCCACCTGCTCTCGGGCGGCAAGGCGACCGTCGCCAAGATGTTCGTCAACATGGCGAACGGCCAGCGCGGGCTCGTCTGCCAGTACGACGTGGTCTGCTTCGACGAGGTCTCCGGCGTGTCGTTCGATCAGAAGGACGGCGTGAACATCATGAAGGGCTACATGGCCTCCGGCGAGTTCAGCCGAGGCAAGGAGAGCATCCGCGCCGACGGCGGCATCGTAATGGTGGGCAACTTCGACGTGGATGTGGAGCAGCAGCAGCGGATCGGTCACCTGCTTTCGCCCCTGCCGAAGGAGATGCGGGACGACACCGCGTTTCACGACCGGATTCACGGCTATGCGCCGGGTTGGGACTTCCCGAAGCTGAATCCAGAAGATCACCTGACGGACCACTTCGGCCTGGTCACCGACTTCCTGAGCGAGTGCTGGAACCAGTCGCGGCAGTCGGGCCGGTTGACGGCCCTGCAGAACCGGGTTTTCTGGGGCGGCGCGCTCAGCGGCCGGGACATCGAGGCCGTGAACAAGACCTGTTCCGGCCTCCTGAAGCTCCTGCACCCTGACCCCGAGATGCCCGTCGAGGATGACGACATGGAGTGGATCGTGCGGCTCGCCCTGGAGTCGCGCCGGCGCGTGAAGGAGCAGCAGAAGCGCTGTCTCAGGAGCGAGTTCGGCAACACCCATTTCTCCTTCACGCTGGGCGTGGACGGGGTGGAGCAGTTCGTTGCCACACCGGAACTACACAGCGACGAGGCGATCGACAGCGATCCACTGCCGCCCGGGCAGGTCTGGGCGATCGGCCCCGGCGCCGGAGAGACGGGGGCCGGCCTGTACCGGATCGAAGTCGCTCTGGGGCCGGGAAGCGGCGCGAAGATCCTGAACTACCCCGTGCCCCCGGCCTTTCGCGAGAGCGTCAAGGTCGGCGAGCAGAACCTCTACCGGGCGGCGAAGGAACTGGTTGGACCACGGGACCCGCGCGGTTTCGAGTACTCGATTCAACTGCGGTCCTTCGACGCCGACAAGTCGGGCATCGATCTCGGCATGCCGGTGCTCGCCGCCTTGGTCGGAGCGCTTCTGGACCGCGGAACCCGCGGCGGCGCGATCGTCGTCGGCCCGCTGAACCTCGGCGGCAGCCTGGACATGCTGACGCACCCCGTTTCGATCGCAGAGTTGGCCGTCGACAAGCGTGCCGCGACCCTGCTAATGCCGGTCAGCGCGAGGAAGGCGCTGAACGAACTGCCGGATGAGTTGTGGACCAAAGTGAACATCGAGTACTACAGCGATCCGGTGGACGGCGTGTTCAAGGCCCTCCTTGCCTAGGTGCCTCTGGCGCCGGCTCCTTGAACTACCCAACCAAAGTGGAAGCCAACTCGCTGAAACCGCCAGACCCACCTCTGAGCCGGGTATCATGTCCTCGCTGACGCACCGGAGAGCCGCTCAGGTCAAGCCCTCGTTTGAACGAGGCCGTCTCGAGGGTCCTCTAGGGCGCGCCACAGACGAGACCAGACCGCACGCCGAGGTGGGGTACCGGTGCCGGGACGGGCACTCATGGAAGTCTCCTCAGTGGCGCAGTCCCGTTTGTGCAAACGGTACCCATTGAGGTAGCCTCCCTACATCCCCTTAGCCTCTCCTCAATACGTGCTTCGCCGCCACTCCTTATTCGGAGGTTCGCACGATGGATGTGAGTTCGGTTCCCCGCCCCATCTGGTACATACTGGCCGTACCCATAGCCTTTCTCATCACGGTCTTTTCCCTACACACTGCAAGGGATCGGACGCTACTAGTTGGTCTGATCAGTCCGAGCCAAGAACCAGCGGAATCGGTCACGAAAGCGATTGAGGAGGTTAAGAGTCTAACCGAGAAGAACAAGGAACGCATTGATGGCCTCGCAGAAAGAGCAAACCAAGCTGAACGGACGACGCAGTATGCCGATGGATCGGCTGTCGCAGAAGGACCTGATGGTGCGTCCCCTGCGGAAGGAGCTTCTGACGAAACGTGCCCTCTCGATGGAAGATCTTATCGGGAGTTCTTCTTGCTCCGGGAAGCTGAACAGCGGACGTTGACTCCGGGCGCGGTTGAACGACAGGAGTTCCTCAGTGCCCCATGTCACACCTACGAGCTTGTCGTCTTGGCGGATGCCCACTATGAAATCTATACCTCGCGTGATCGGCGCAATACGGGGAGCGCCGCCGACACGGTAATCGAACTTCTGTCGGACGAGTACGTGTTGTTGGCGAGCGACGATGACGGCGCACGGGACAGGTTCTTTTCTCGGATAGAGAGAGATCTCGAGGAGGGGAGGTATTTTGTCCTCGTGAGGAGTTTCGACGACAGGAGGAGTGGACGGTACGCTCTGCGTGCGAACCCCGTGCAACCCCCGGCTGTGGCCACGCGGCTGACCGGTGATTACACTTCGGGCGAACTCGGTGACCCTGAAAGGTCATGGTACAGGTTTGAGGTCAGCGAGGGTGCGTGCTACATCTTTGAGACAGATACAGAATCGGACTCGCACGTCGATACCGTGCTTAGGGTCTATCGGGAGAGGGATGAACGGCTTCGATTGATCCGTGAAGACGACGACGGTAAGTTCCCGAGCTTGGATTCGCTGGTGGAAGGAGACTTCGAATCCGGTACGTACTACGCCCGTGTGACAGGGCGCGGTTTCGCTACGCGGGGCCGATTTCAGATTCGGGCGGTAGCGTGCGAGGCTACACGGGACTACGAGGAGTACGAATAGGGGCGAGCCAGCGCTAGGTCGGGCCCAGAGAAAGGAGGAGGGCGACGGAATCCTGATCTTCGTCGGGCTGCGGGTAGTGCTGAGGGTGCCGCTCCCAAGGAGTTTCCCTAGCGGTTACTCCCCGCCGATCCGCTCCAGGTACACGGCTTCCACCAGGTCCAGCCTGTCCTTGATCACGCCCGGTGTCGCTTTGGGCTCAGGAGCGTCGAGCACCATCCAGGTGTCGCTTTCCGCGTTGTACTCCGGCCACTCCGGAGCGCCGTCGCCGTTCGGGTCGCCGGTGGCTGCGAAACGGGTCCAGTAGGCAGCCATCGCGTCGCCCAGGGCGGCGCCGTCCGCGCCGGGGTAGCGCTCGGCGTCGGGGTCGCCCGTGTCGCCGAAGGCGTAGGCGACCTCGGAACCGTGGGGGGCGCCGGGGAACGCCTCGCGCTGCGCCTCGGGGACGAACTGGAAGTAGTAGGCGCGCCCCGGCGAGGAGACGGTCTTCATCTGCTCCGCGAGGTAGCGGGCCGAGATGACGTAGCGCTGGTCGCCGAACAGGGTGGCCGCGGCGATCCGCTCCGCGTCATCGTCGGTCTCGCCGTCCGCTCCGTAGAGAGCCCGGGCCTGTCCTTCGCGCTCGCCGAAGGTGGCGAAGTAGTCGCCGGGCGCCATCGCGAAGGCGCGGAAGATGGTCCCCTCGAAGCTGTTGCCGCCGGTGATGTAGGGCACGTCGTGCTGCTCGCCCCGGGCGAAGACGATGCCGGGTTCGTCGGGCAGCACGCCGCCCGTGATAGGCACCCAGAAGCCGGTGCCGAGGTTGATCAGATCCTCGACCGGAAGCGCGCGCAGGTCGGCGGCCGAGGGCTCGTCTCCGAGATCGAAGGCGTCGGCGATCAGCGCCGACCCCTGGTCGCGGGCCGAAGGCAGCCCCCAGCGCGCCTCGCTGAGGTGGGGCAACCGCCAGGTGCCGTAGCCGCTCTGGGCAATCGCCCGGTGGAACAGGCCGGCGGACGCGGGCGTGCTCATCAGCGTGTTCACGGCCATCCCGCCGGCCGAGACGCCGAAGATCGTCACGCGGTCCGGATCGCCGCCGAAGGCCGCGGCGTTGCGCTGCACCCACTCGAGGGCGGCGATCATGTCGAGCACGCCGTGGCTGCCCTCGGGCTGCCCGGAAGCCGCGGCTTCGGCGGCCAGGACGGGATGGGCGAAGAAGCCGAGGGCGCCCAGGCGGTACTGGATGCTGACGATGACGACGCCACGGCTTGCGAGGCCGGCGCCGCGGCCCGTCGCTGGAGCTTCGCCAAGCCGGCCGTTTCCGGTCCGGAAGCCGCCGCCGTGGATCCAGACCATGACCGGCATCGCGTCCGAGTCGGAGCGCTCGGCCGACGTCCAGACGTTCAGGTACAGGCAATTCTCGCTCTGGGGGAGCTGGGCGCGGCCCTGCGGGCAGATGGGACGGTACTCGTTGGCCTGGAGAGGCTCCGTCCAGGGCTCGACGGCTACGGGCGGCCGCCAGCGCAGGTGGCCCTCGGGGGCCTGCGCGAAGGGGATGCCGAGGAAGGCCGCGACATCGCTGGCGCCCTCGGGCGCGAAGCCCTGGACGGGGCCGGCGTCGCTCTGGACCAGGAAGGGGTCGGACGGTTCGGCGGCGCAGGCGAGGAGGAGAGGGAGGACGAGGGCGAAGAAGGGGGTGGATCGGGTCTTCATCATGGTTCAGTCCTGGCCGCCGGCGGTCGGCGTGAAGGCGGTTGGCCCGGTCCCGCGCCGGCCGGGCGCGACGGCGATCGTCTCGAGGAGGTCGAGCATCGTGCGCCAGCCGCGTTCGACGTTCTGGACCGAGATCCGCTCGTTGTTGCCATGGACGCCGCCCTGGTCGGCGCCCGTGAGGACGGCGGGCGAGAAGCCGTAGGCGACGATTCCGCGGTCGCGGAAGAAGCGGCTGTCGGTGAAGCCGGCGGTCACGGCCGGGATGACGGTGGCGCCCGGGAAGCGGCGCGCGGTGACGGACTCAATGGCCCGGTAGAGGTCGGTGTCGGTCGAGGACACGGCCGGCGTGAACGAAAGCAGGACCTCGATCGAGATGGACGGCTGAGCGATCCGCTTCCGTAGTTCGTGGATGAAGGCCCGCGGCGCCTGGTCGGGAAGCAGCCGGCAGTCCAGTTCGGCCCACGCGGCGGGCGCGACGACGTTGATCGTGCTGGACGCGTTGAGCCTCGTGACGGCGCAGGTGTTGCGGGTGAGCGCGTGCAGCGTCGGGTTCGTCCGGTGCAGGGCGGCGAGACGTTCGGGCGCCTCGATCAGGCGCTCCGGGTCGGCGAGGTGGCCGGCGCCGGAATGGAGGGCGGCCAGGTCCCGGAAGAAGTCGCCCACTTCCGGCACGATGCGGGGGGCGAACGGATCCTGGCGGAGACGTTCGAGCGCTTCGATCAGATCGAGTACGGCGCTGCGGGGCGATGGGCTGGAGCCGTGGCCGCCGGGCCCGACCGCGTTCAACCGGAGCCACATCGGCACCTTCTGCGTCACCTCGACGCTGAAGACGACCCGGTTGCCCCGAACGCCTCCGCTGCCGCCCTCGTTGAGCACCATTCCGACACCTTCCAGCCAGTCCGGCCGGTTGCGGACGATCCAGCCGACGCCGAGCCGCCCACCCGCCTCCTCGTCGGCCGTGGCCAGGAAGACGACGTCGCGCTCGAGCGGTTGGCCGGAGCGGGCGAGGGCGAGGAAAGCCTCCAGGTGCATGATGCCCAGGCCCTTCGTGTCGAGGGCCCCGCGGCCGTTGAGGTAGCCGTTCTCGTAGGTTCCGGACAGCGGATCGTGCTTCCAGAAACGCGGATCGGCCGGCACAACATCGATGTGGTGGAGCAGGATGATCCCCGGGGCCCCACCCCCTTCGAGCCGCGCCCAGATGCTGCCCCGGCCCGGTTCGGGCTCCACGGTTTCGTAGGGGATCCCTTCGCGCTCGAAGATGTCCGCGAAGAACGCGACCCCCTGGCTTTCGTTGCCCGGCGGGTTCGTCGTGTCGATGCGGAGGTACTGCTGGAGCCGTCGCGAGGCCTCCGGCAGCCGCGGATCGCCGGAACCGTCCTGGCTCACGCCCGGCGACGGTGCCACAGCCAGGAGCGCAGCCATCGCCGGAACGATCACGGGGGCGGTGCGCATCGGGTTGGTCGTTGGGCGTCCGAACGGTCGGTCGGTGAACGGCAAGCATATGGCAAGCAGGGTCAACCCGGGGCGTTTGTCGCCGTACAGAAGGGAAGAGGCGGAGCGAGTCCGACGAGGATGCCGGCGCGGCCTCAGTGTGTAGCGGCGGCTATGATCGCGCGGCCGCGCAGCGACCAAAGACGGAAGGACCGAAGGAGAGGCCCTTGACCAGATCACAACGAAGATTCGCGACCTCGACGCTGATGGCGGGGTTGCTGGCTCTCGCTTCGGCAACGGCCTGGGCGCAGCACGGCGTCCGTGACGGCGACTGGCCGTCTTACGGCGGCGACTACGGCAGCACGAAGTACACGGCGCTCGACCAGATCGACCGCGACAACGTAGCCGATCTGGAGGTGATCTGGGGTTGGGATTCTCCGGACAACGCCGAGCTGGCGGAACGGCACCGGGTGCTCTGGCCAGGCCCCTACAAGGTGACGCCCCTCATGGTCGGCGGCACCCTTTATCTGTCGACCTCCTTCGGCCAGGTTGCAGCGATCGACGGCGAGACCGGTGAGCAGAAGTGGGTGTTCGACACCGAGGACTGGCGCGCCAGCCGGCCCACGAATCTCGGCTACAACCACCGCGGCGTCGGCTACTGGACGGACGGCGAACAGGCCAGGATCCTGATGCCGACGAACCAGGCGTACCTGTGGGCTATCGACGCGCACACCGGCGAGCCGGTCGGCGGCTTCGGCGAGGGCGGAAAGGTCGATCTGACGGAGGGCCTCGGCAGGCCGGTGCAGCGCCGCATCTACTCGGTCATCTCGGCGCCGATGATCATCGGCGACACCGTGGTCGTGGGCTCCTCGATCTTCGACGGTCCGACCCGCAAGGAGATGCCGCCGGGCCACGTGCGCGGCTTCGACGCGCGGACCGGCGAGCAGAAGTGGATCTTCCACACGATTCCCCAGGGCGACGAGCCGGGGGTCGAGACCTGGGAAGACGAGTCCTGGACGTACAGCGGCAACACGAACGTCTGGTCGCTGATGAGCGGCGATCCGGAACTGGGCTACGTCTACCTCCCGACGGGTACGCCGACGAACGACTGGTACGGCGGCCACCGCCTGGGGAACAACCTCTACGCCGAGAGCCTGGTCTGCCTCGATGCCGACACCGGCGAGAAGGTATGGCACTTCCAGTTCGTCCACCACGGCCTCTGGGACTACGACGTGCCGGCGGCGCCGAACCTGGTCGACATCACGGTCGACGGCAAGGAGATCAAGGCGGTCGCCCAGATCACGAAGCAGGGCTTCATCTACGTCTTCGACCGCGCGACCGGCGAGCACGTGTGGCCGATCGAGGAGCGGCCGGTGCCGCAGACCGACGTCCCCGGCGAACGCACCTCGCCGACCCAGCCGTTCCCGACGAGGCCGGCGCCCTACGAGCACCAGGGCTTCGAGAGCGACGACATGCTCATCTCGTTCACGCCCGAACTCCACGAGGCGGCCAAGGCGATCCGCGACAAGTGGGTTGCCGGACCGCTGTTCACGCCGCCGTCGCTCCAGGGGACCCTGCTGCTGCCGGGCTGGGGCGGGGGCGCGAATTGGTACGGCGCGGCGGTCGATCCCGAAACGTCCACGATCTACATCCCGTCGTTCACGGGGCCGATGGTGGTCAAGCTGGTCGAACCGGACGGCGCCCGCTCGAACTTCCGCTACGTTCGCGGGATGAGCGGCATCGAGAGCTTCTTCCTGCAGGGTCCCGAGGGGCTGCCCCTGACCAGGCCGCCCTACGGCCGGATGACGGCGATCGACCTGAACACCGGCGAGCACGCGTGGATGAGACCGCTGGGCGACGGGCCGCGACAGCAGGTGATGGAGATCGCGGGCGAGGATCCGGGTCCCCTCGGCGGTCCGCCCGCCGCCGGTCCGCTGCTGACGAAGACGCTGCTCTTCCTGGCCCAGGGCGGCGCCCCGGGGTTGACCGGCGGCGACGGCGGCGGCGAGGTCTCGGTCCTCCGGGCGCACGACAAGAGGACGGGAGAGGTGATCCACGAGATCGAACTCGACGCGTCCCCGAGCGGGACGCCGATGTCCTACGAGATCGGCGGACGGCAGTACATCGCGCTCGCGGTCACCGGCACGGATGAGGGTGAAGGCGAAGCGGGGATCATCGCCCTCGCGTTGCCGGACGCCGGCAAGGGTGGGGCCGGGCAGTGAGCGCCGCCCGGGTGTCCGCGGCCGAGGCGGCGCAACGTCCATGTCCCCGGTCCGGGAGGTCCTGCCGATGAAGCTGGTTTCTCTCTTGCGCGACGGCCGGTCGGCCATCGGGGTGCTGGCCGACGACGAGACAGTCGTCGACCTGAGCGCCGCGGCGCCTGACCTTCCTCGGGGCATGTGCCGCTTCCTGGCTGCCGGCGACGAAGCGATGGATGCGGCCCGCCGTGCCGTCGACTCGGGCGCCGGCCGTGTGCCGCTCGCCGATCAGACGTTGCTGGCGCCGGTCCCGAAGCCCCGGAAGTTCTTCGCCATCGGCCTGAACTACGCGGACCACGCGGCCGAGACCGGCCAGCAGCTCCCCAGGTTCCCGACCGTGTTCAACAAGCAGGTGACCTGCGTCAACCGGCCGGGAGGGGACATCCACATCCCGCGCGCGTCCTCGGCGGTTGACTACGAGGGCGAGTTCGCCTTCGTCATCGGCCGGCGTTGCCGGGCCGTCGGCGCGGAAGACGCTGCCGCCGCCATCGCGGGCTACACGATCGTCAACGACGTGTCCGTTCGCGACTGGCAGCGGCGTTCGCCGACCATGATCCTCGGCAAGGGCTGGGACACGCACGGTCCGATGGGGCCCTACCTGGTGACCGCGGACGAGGTCGAGGATCCGAACGCGCTCGGCATCCGCACCTGGGTCAACGACGAGCTGCGGCAGGACTCGAACACGCGCGAACTCGTCTTCGATTGTCCCAGGCTGGTCGAGACGATCTCGACCATGTGCACGCTCGAACCCGGGGACGTGGTGAGCACCGGCACGCCCGCCGGAGTGGGCGCCGCCCATGATCCGCCGAAGTTCCTGGTCGCCGGGGACGTCGTGCGGATCGAGATCGACGGACTGGGAACGCTCGAGAACCCGGTGGTCGCCGAGCCCTAGCCGCGGCCGCGGCCGATGGTCATCCGCACCTCTCCGTTCCGCGCCTTGCCGGAACGGAGTTCGACCGTCAGGGATTGCACTTCCTTCGGGCTGAGCGGCGCGTCGGTTGTGTAGCCGAGCATGTACTGGCTGCGAAGTTCCTCTCCGATCCGCTCGTAGGCGGAGAGCACGGCCTCCATCCCGCTCACGTAGAAGACGCGGCCGCCGCTCGTCTCGGTGATTCCCTCCAGATCAAGCTTGCGGTGGCTCCGCGCGGAAGGACCGATGCCGTGGCTCATCGAGATGACATAGATCGGCACGCCCGTGTTTCCCGCGGCCCTGAACGTCCGGCGGTAGCCGCTCTGGCTTCCCGAATCGTCGCCGTCGGTCAGAACCACCAGAGCGCGGCGGCCCTGGTCGCTCGCCAGGTGGACGAGGCTGAACTGCATCGCGTCGTAGAGCGCGGTGCTACCGTCGGCCCGGATCGCCGCGAGGCGGTCGATCAGGCTCGCGACATCGGCCGTGGTGTCCGCGAGCAGCCGCGGACGGTTGTTGAAGTCGACCAGGAACGCCTGATCGATCTCGGTCAGCACACCGCCGAGGAAGCGGGCCGCCGCTCTTCTCGTTTCCGGCATCAGGGTGTACATGCTCTCGGAGCTATCGATGGCGAGTCCCAGCACCAGGGGTACTTCCTCGGCCACGGCGAAGCGCTCGACCGCTATCTCGCGCCGCCCGGTCCGGAGGACGAAGTCCTCACGCGAGAGAGTGTCGACGGGCTTGCCGTTCTCGTCGTTCACCACGACGTAGACCTCGACGAGGTTGACGACCGTCTCGGCGACCGCTGTATCCGTCGTAAGGAATTCGACATCCTCGAGCATCGCCCCGTCGTCGAGATACATGGCGACCCGGGCAAAGTCGGCCCCCGGCATGGCAGGCCCCGGCAGTACGGTCCGGAAGGGAGGTCGGGTCATCGTCGCGACCAGACGGTCGTTCCGGTAGAACTCCACCCGATCCAGCACCCAGTCGCCGGCCAGATCGAGCCGGGCCTCTATCTCGTAGCTGCCGTCCGGCCGCGGTTCGACGGCCGCGATCGCGACTCCGGCGCTTCGCAAGGGCTGGTTGATCTGCAACTCGTCGCCGCCCAGCCTCCGGTTCGAGCGGTCGTAGGCGCTGATGCGAAGGGTGTGGGGCTCGATCTCGGGACCCAGGTCGATCGTCGCGTCGAACGGCTTCCGGCTGTCCTCGAAGACCTGTCGGTCGTCGAGATAGAACGTGACCCTGCGCACGGCGTCGGTCGTCGTAACCGTCGTGAACGACTGCTTGCCGCGAAGCCCCGAGCGCACGCCGCGGGGAGGGAGCAGGCGTATGACGGTGTTGTCTGCCGGCGGCCGGCCGGACGCGGAGCGGGTGCCGGGGGCAAGGGAGCCCAGGCGAGGCCGTCCTCGCCGCGGAACCAGGTGGCCTGCAACGCCGCCTTGCGACTGTGCCGGATGCGCAGCAAGCGCTTGCTGAGCAGGGTCAGGCGCCAGCAGCTCGACTTCGCTCCGGTCGTCCAGCGGCGTCGATCCGGTTTCCAGCACGGCGACTCGCCAGCGGTCGTTCCTGAGATCCTCGACCATCAGAACGAGTTCGTCGATCTCCACCGGCAGGTCGAAGTGGGTCCGGAAGCGCCACGCGCCGCGCTCCAGTGCGGCGCCCGCACCCGAACGGTGGAGCAGGAAGGGCGGCACGTCCAGACCTCGGCCGTAGATCGTGATGCGAAGCGCGTCGCTCGCGGCCGGAGGCATGTCGCTGACCGTCGCGACGCCGTCGACGGTGACCAGCTCGGCGGGCGCGCCGCGCGCATCCCGCGCGACGCCTTGAAGCAGCAGGGTGCCGCGGACCGCCAGCTCCCGGGTGCCGGCGGCCGCGGGGTCGGGTTCTTCCCCGGCGAATGCCTCCAGCGCCCGGGCCGCGCGCAGGGCGAGCAGGTCCCGCGGCGCGGCGCTGGTTGCCCAGCGACGGGCGCTCAGCTCGGGCGGCGGAGTTCGCGGCGCGGCGGACGGGTGGAGCCGTAGATCGACGGGATGGGAGGCGCCGTCGCGTGCGCCGGCCGACCGATAGTGGACCCGCCAGGAACTGCGAAGCAGCGCGAGCGTCGACTGGATGTCCTCCAGGTCGGTGAGCACGCGGCCGCCGCTGGCGTTTGCGAACGCCTCCGACGATTCCAGACGTCCGGGCAGGAGCCCGTCCACGATCCCGTCGCTCGTCGCCGCGTGGAGTGGATAGACGCGCCAGCCGAGAGCGGCGACAGCACGGGCCAGACCCTTCTGCCTGCGTTGCTCGGCGCGGGCGGCCCGTTCGAACGCGGGCGTTGGTTCGCCGAGGCGGCGCTGGATGAAAGCGCTCGCGTTCAGGTCCGTGGCGTTCCGGACCAGGAACAGGACCCGCGGTGGACCGCCGAACCAGGACCCGCCTTCGAGCGCCTCGAGCAGGTTCGCGCGCTGCCAGCTCAGCGTGTCGAGTTCCAGGTGGAAGCCCTCGAGGAGATCGGCCGCGCGCAGGCCGCCGGGACCCGATTCGCTGGCGGCTTCGAGGTTCCTGCGCTGGTTCAGCAGGGCGCCGGCTTCGCTTGCTCGAACCATGACCTCCTCCGCGGCCGCGCGTACCTCTTCGGCTGCCCCGGTGGGTTCGAGCAGGACCTCGGGGATCCTGTCGGCGGTGACGATCTCGACGTCGCCAAGCGCCACCAGGCTGTCGGCGGAATCCCGAATGGCCGTTCCCGCGGCCTCGACTCCTCGAGGTGTTGAGCCGGTCAGATCGAAGTAGATGAGGATCCGCCATCTGTCGCGGACCCGGTCGACGGCGGTGACGTCCCGTGGCGAGCCGTTCTCCAGGAGCTCCACGTCATCGATGCTGAGCTGGAGGCTCTCGCTCCCGGGCGCCTGGAGAATGATCTCGGCGTCGCGGCTCAGCACCTGTCCCGCCGCGGCGGCGGGGGAGAGGACAGCGAGTAGCGCGACAACCGCCGGCAGCAGACGGTGCCGCGAGCAGGTGGAGATCATCCCCGCCTACCTTACTTCCCGCCCTTCGATCGTCCTCGCTACGACGCCGCTGCGTGTGAGCTCCACGTTGACCTCGCGCCAGTTGGGGCCGCCGGGCTCCTCCTTCGGGTAGTAGGTCAGGAGGTAGTGGCTGCGGAGTTCGCGGCTGATCGAGTCGAAGATCGGTTCCAGATCCTGGTCGTGGCGCACGTAGTAGACGCGTCCGCCTCCGGCTCTCGCCATCCGCTCGAGCTTGCTGACGAAGGTTCGGGTGCTGAAGCTCCGGCCGTCGGTACGGGCCGCTTCGTCGTTCATCAGCACGAGGTAGACCGGCACCCGGGCCCGCCGCGCCTGCTCGAGGCTCTGCCGGAAGGCGGCGTCGGAGTCCTCGTCGTCGCCGTCGTAGAAGACGACGAGCGCCTTGCGGCCGCGCAGACCCTCGAGCTGGTCCAGGGCCAGGGACAGGGCGCCCCAGACGGCGGTGCGGCCGCGCGGCCTGAGCGCCCCGATGCCGCCCCGCACCGCGTTCAGGTTGTAGGTGGCGGCCCGGACCAGTCGCGGTTCGCTGCCGAAGCCAACCAGGAACGCGCGGTCGCGCGTCGGCTCGAGCGAATCGAGGAAGTCTGTGGCCGCCCGCTTCACGTCGGGCATGCGCAGGAACAGGCTGCTCGAGGTGTCGATAGCCAGCCCCAGCGTGAGCGGCAGGTCGAAGGCGATCCGGAAGGACTCGAGCTCCTGGGCGCGGTCGTCCTCGAAGACGGAGAAGTCGGTGGCTGCCAGATCCCTGACGGGCTGCCCAGAGCGGTCGGTGGCGACGACGTAGAGCTGGACGAGTTCGACTCCGATGCGGGCGGAGAGCCCAGGACGGCTCAGGAACAGGACGTCCTCGGCGATCCGTCCGTCCGTCAACTGGGCCTCGACCCGCAGGTAGGACTCCGGATCGCCCACCGGCACCAGCACTTCGCGGCGAAACGGCGCTTCGGTCGCGGTCCCCGCCAGCCGGTCCTTGACGAAGAAGCGCATCTCCATCAGGCGGCCGCCGCGCGGCAGCTTGAGCTCGGCGGCGACCTCCACCGGCCCGGCCAGCAGCCCCTCCCCGGGCTCGGTGATGCGGACCCAGAAGGCATGAGGCGGCTGGTTGACCAGGAGTTCGTGGCGGTCGAGCTCCCTGTCCTCGGCGTCGAAGGCGACCGCCTCGACCCGGCCGAGTCGGTCGCCGCGGCCAAGGTCGATCCGCGCCCGGTACGGCGCCCGGTTGCGGGCCGCGATCTGCCTGCCGTTGAAGTAGAAGACGACCCGCTCGACCTGGTCGATGAACGGATCGAGAACCTCGGCCACGAACGTGGCGCGGCCGCGCCGGTTCCGTGGGTCCTCCGGCCGGAGGCTGATCGCTCGCGTGCCTGCCGCGGTGCCGGAATCGACGGCCTGTTCCACGAGGTCGAGGAAGTCGACGACCGCGTAGCCCCAGCGTCCGTCGCGGAGGTTCTCGGCCAGGACGATGGCCGAGTCCGTGCCCGGCGGAAGCTGGAGCGGTCGCTCGAAGGTGAGGTTCTCCGCTTCGGGAACGGCGAACGGAACCCCGTGGCTGGTGACGACGCTGCCGTCCTCGCGGTGGAGTCCGGTGCTGACCCTCCACGCCGAAGCGTCAGCCGGCGGCGAGCCGGCGGGCGGCACGATGGTGCTTGTCAGCCGGCCGACAACCCGCTCGGGAGATGCCGATTCGATCCGGATCGAGGCCACGACTTCGACCCCGGCGTCGCCGCCTTCGAACTCGCTGTCGAGCTCGCCCTCGAAGGCGCGCCGCAGTCGTACTTCGGCCACGTCGTCCGGTGACCCCGCTCCGGGAGTGACGGTCGGTGCGCTGAGCTCACGCTCGTCCGCGCCGTCGCTCAGGTCGAACGCGCCGGCGGCAGCGGCGCCGCCGGGCAGTTCGAAGCTCGCCTCGAAGCGGCGGGGGAGCCGCCCGATCCAGTCCGCGATCGCGACTTCGTTCAGAAGCACCTCGCCGCCCGTGGCGTCGGCGGCCACCGTCCAGGCGGACGGCTGGACGAAGAGGCCCAGTTCCTCCTCGACGGTCTGCGGAGCGCCGGAGCGCGGCCGGTTGAAGCGCAGCGTGAAGCCGACGGTCACCTCGTTCGAACGGACTCGAACCCCGTCGCCGTCCTCGCCCGCGGCAAAAGCGACCGGCGCAGCCGTCCAGCCGAACGCCGCCGCGGTGCGCGCGACGCCGCCGAGAGTGGGCATCGTTGCCGCTTCGACGGCGAGGGAGCCGGCGGTCGGCACGAGTTCAAGGTAGAAGCTCAACGGATCGGTGACCAGGCCGTCGGCGAGGACGATCAGATGGCGGCGGGTGGACGGCGTTGCGCCCGGTGCGTCGCGCCTCAGGTCCTCGCGGGCCGCGAGAAAGGACACGATCTCGTCGATCTGGGTCCGGCGCATCGCCGCCTCGTCGCGGATCGCGTCTTTCGCCATCTGCTCCAGCACGACCTCCAGTTCGGTCAAGCGGTCGCGGCTGCCCGTTGCCTCCTGCTGGCGGGCTCTCGAGAGTTCGATGTCCCGCTCGCTGGCGAACAGACGCCGCCTGTCGACGAGCGCGCTGGCCGCTTCTTCACCCGTGGCCAGGCGGCTCAACGCCGCTTCCGCGAGGTCGCGATCCCGGGTGGACGGCAGGATCGTCCGCGCCTGCGGATTCGCCACCACGATTTCCAGGCTGCCGGCCGCGAGCAGCAGATCGAGCTGCTCCAGCAGCGCCTCGGCGAGTTGAAACACCGGTCCTGGGGTGGTCAGCGCCATGTCGACATAGACCAGCGTCTGCCAGTTGCTCTCCGCCCGCGCGACGCGCTCGATCTCGACGTTCTCCCCGTCGATCCGGAGCTCCAGCTCCCCGCGCAGGTCGCTCTCCGACGCGTCCTCCGCCTCGAAGGTAACCGTCTGCTGGCCAAACCCCGCACTCGCAGCCCAAACCCACAACGCGGCGGTTGCCCCGACTGTCCTCGACATCAACATCACCCGTTGTCAACGCAAGTTCGGTGCCACTCGTTCCCTTGGCGAACCACTCCGGATCTCCCCAAGCAAGGCAACCGATCCCATCCGACCGGATCCGTCGCGCCGGCTGTCCGACGACTTCGAGCCTGTCCGGAGAACCGAGGGGGGCGTCGGCCAGCGGCCTCTGAACGAGCGACGCCCGACGCCCCTCCAACAAGCAAGGACCAACCGGAGCGAGTGAAGCGGAGTGAGCGCCGACCTCTCATCTTCTCCGTGAGCGCTCACGTCCGATGGCCGGCGCCCCCCTCGGTTCTCCGGACGGGCGGGTGCACGCCCGGGACCACCCGCAGTGAGTGAAGCGGAGTGGGCGCTCGCGTCCGATGGCGACGCTCCCCTCGCTTTCCCGGGCAGGCGGGTGAGCACCGATACGCAACGGCCGTCAGGCGACGATCTGGTGGATCGGTTCCGCGCCTTCGACGCCGACGAGCTTCTGGTCGAGGCCGGCGTGGAAGTAGGACAGGGCGTTCGGGTCGAGACCCAGTTGCTGGAGCACCGTGGCGTGCAGGTTCTTGACGTGGAAGCGGTCGACCTCGGCCCGGTTGCCGAGCTCGTCCGTCTCGCCGACGCTGGTACCGCCCTTGATCCCGCCGCCGGCCATCCACATCGTGAAGCCGTAGGCGTTGTGGTCGCGGCCGGTGCCTTCGGCGTACTCGGCCGTGGGCTGACGCCCGAACTCGCCGCCCCAGATGACCAGCGTGCTGTCGAGCAGGCCCCGCTGCTTGAGATCGCGCAGCAGGCCGGCGATCGGCTTGTCGGTGCCGCCGGCGTGGTACTCGTGGTTCTTGACCAGGTCGCCGTGGGCGTCCCAGTTGTGGTCGTTGTGGTTGCCGCCGGAGTAGACCTGAATGAAGCGGACGCCGCGTTCGACCAGGCGGCGCGCCAGCAGGCAGCGACGGCCGAATTCCTTCGTTCGATCCTGGTCCAGACCGTATAGCCGGCGCGTCTCCTCCGACTCGCCGGCGAGGTCGACCGCTTCCGGCGCGTGCTGCTGCATCCGGTAGGCGAGCTCGTAGCTGGCGATGCGGGCGGCCAGCTCGCTGTTCTCGGAGCGCGGCTCGGCGTGTTCCTCGTTGTACTCCCGCAGGCGGTCGAGCAGCCGGCGCTGCGCCTGGCGCGACATGCCCGGCGGCGGGTCGAGGGACAGGATCGGCGTGCCGCTCGACCGGATCACGGTGCCCTGGTAGCTGGCCGGCATGTAGCCGCTCGACCAGTTCTTGGCGCCGCTGATCGGCCCGCCGGTCGGGTCGAGCATGACGACGAAGCCGGGCAGGTTCTCGTTCTCGGTGCCGAGGCCGTAGTTCACCCAGGAACCGAGAGCCGGGCTGCCGGAGAGGATGCGGCCGCTGTTCATCTGCAGCATGGCCGAGCCGTGGAGCGGCGCGTCCGCGGTCATCGAGTGGATGAAGGCGATGTCGTCGACGCAGCCGCCGAGATGCGGGAACAGGTCGGAGACCCACTTGCCGCACTCGCCGTACTGCTTGAACTGCCACTTGGGTCCGACCACGCGGCCCTCGTTCCGCGTGCCGCCGCGGCCCTTCGTGTTGATCTCGATCGTCTTGCCGTCGAGCGGGTAGAGATCGGGCTTGTAGTCGAAGGTATCGACCTGGCTGGGTCCGCCATACATGAACAGGAAGATGACCGCCTTGGCCGGACCGTCGAAGTGGGGCGGCTTGGCGGCGAGCGGGTTCTTCCACTCGGTCACCCCGTCGGCGGCGACGGTCTGCGCGCCGAGGAAGTCGTCGGTGCTCAGCATGCCGGCAAGCGCGACGGAGGTGAAGGCGCCGCCGGCTTCCCAGAGGAACTCGCGCCGGGTGCGGCCGCAGAAGGTGTTGCGGGGGCGTTCGCTGTTTTGGCTCATCGTTCTGCTCCTCCGACTCCTGGTCGAGGCGGGTCTCCTAGTCCAGATAGGCGAACTCGTTCAGATTCAACAACAGAAGGGAGTAACTGGCAAATGCCGCTTCGGGTTCAAAGCCCTCCTCCCGTTGCAACTCCTCGATCAGTCCGACGCCTCGGGCGACCTCGACCGGATCGGCCCGTCTCGCCAGCACGGCCTCGAGCGCCTCGGTCACGCGATCTTCGACCGTACCCTCCGCGCCATCGATCCGCGCAGTGAGCGCCCTGGCCTGCTCGCTCATGAAATCGCCGTTCAGCATCATCAGCGCCTGCGTCGGCTGGGTGGTCGTAAAGCGGACCGGGCAGGTCGAGTCGGTGTCGGCGAGGTCGAGACTCTCCAGCAGCGGGTGCAGCAGGGAGCGCTTGACGTGGATGTAGATGCTGCGCCGCGCCGCCTCGTCGGGCGTTGCTTCGCCCCAGGCCTTGTCGGGCTGGGACGCCGTGGCCAGGACCTCCGCCGGCATCGGCGGATAGACGCTCGGGCCGCCGACTTCGAGGTTCAGCGTGCCGGTCGCGGCCAGGACCGAGTCGCGGATCTCCTCGGCCGCCAGACGCCTCATGTTGAAGCGACTGAACAGGTCGTTGCCCGGGTCGACTTCGAGGGAACCCTCCGGCGGCCGCGAGGACATCTGGTAGGAGCGGCTCGTCATGAGCAGCCGGTGCATCGACTTCAGGCTCCAGTCCCGCGCCGTGAACTCCGTCGCCAGCCAATCGAGGAGTTCCGGGTGCGTCGCGGGCTCGCCGAAGCGGCCCAGATCGTTGGGCGTGGGCGAGAGGCCGCGGCCGAAGTGGTACTGCCAGAGGCGGTTCGCCATCACCCGGGAGGTGCGCAGGTTGCCCTTGTCGGCGATCCAGCGGGCCAGGGCGAGTCGCCGGCCGGTCGTGGGGTTGTCGGGAGCGCGGTGCTTCAGCCCGGGGTCGGCGTCGCCGAGGATGAGCGGGAACCCCGGTTCGACCCGTTCGGCCGGCGCATGCGGATTGCCGCGGATCAGGACGTGGGTCGGCGGCGCTTCCGGACCGATCTCCTTGACCCGGAGCACCTCGATGAGGTTCGCGGGCGGACCTTCCACGGGCGGGCCACCGGCGTCCGCCGTTCCCAGGTCGGCCGGGATCCAGTCCGTGTAGTTCTCCGGGGTCGGCTCGTTGCCGCCGCCGACCTTGTAGGGCGCGATGCCGCGGAAGAACGACAGCATCCGGTAGTAGTCCGTCTGCGGGATCGGGTCGCCGCGGTGGTTGTGGCAGCGCGCGCAGCCGATCGACATGCCGAGCATGACCCGCGACGTCGTGTCGAGAACGGAGTCAAGGTCGTCGTACTGGGCCAGTTCCGTGTCGGTCGGCTCGTCGTCCCAGATGCCGAGCCGCAGGTAGCCGGTGGCGATGACCGATGCCGCGGTCGGGTTGTCGAGTTCGTCGCCGGCGAGCTGATGGGTCAGGAACTCGTCATACGGCATGTCCGCGTTCAGGGCGTCGATCACCCAGTCGCGGTAGCGCCAGGCGGAGGGCTTCTTTCGGTCGCGCTCGTAGCCGTCCGTCTCCGCGTAGCGGACGAGATCGAGCCAGTGCCGGCCCCAGCGCTCGCCGTAGTGGGGCGATGCCAGCAGTCGATCGATCAGGCGTTCCCAGGCGTCGGGACGCCGGTCCTGCTCGAAGGCCTCGACCTCCGCGAGGGTGGGCGGCAGCCCGGTCAGGTCGTAGCTCGCGCGCCGGATCAGGGTGCGACGATCGGCGGTCGGCGGCGCCTTGAGACCGGCCGCCTCGATCTTCGTGAGCAGGAAGTTGTCGACCGGGTTGAGCGGCCAGTCCGGGTCCTCGACGGCGGGGACGTCCGGCCGCCCGAGTGGCCGCACGGACCACCATGCCCGGTCGGCGTCCGTGATCTCGAACGCGTCCTCGGCCGGCGCGACCTCCATGAGGTCGTCCTCATCGCCGCCGAACGGAGCGCCCAGGTGCACCCACTGGCGGATGGACTCGATGTCCGCGTCGGAAAGCCTCCCCGGAGGCGGCATCTGCAACTGGTCGTCGTAGTACTCGATCGCTTGCAGCAGCAAGCTCAGGGGGGGCTCCGAGGTGGAAATCGCCGGGCCCCGCTCGCCCCCGCGCAGGAGTCCGGCCCTCGTGGTCAGGAGGAGGCCGTTCTCGGCCCGTTCCGGGTCCGAGTGGCACATGTAGCAATTCGCCTCCAGAACGGGCCGGACGTTCTCCTCGAACAGCTTGATGCCGTCGGCCGGTGTCTGGGCCGTCTGGCCGGAGGCTGTCGCTGAGGCGAGCGTCAGCAGAACCAGACCCGCGCACTCAGCCCAGCGCGGCGGCCACGCTGCGGAGACTTCGAGCATGTGGTTGCCGATCCTATCGCGGCGCTAGACTTCGGCCCTCTTGGTCGAACACAGGCATGGCGCGCGGATGGTGTCGCAGGACGTGACGGCGACCCTGCTGCTGAGTTGCGACGACGCGATCGGCATCATAGCGACGGTCACGGGCTTCGTGAACGAGCACGGAGGCATCATCCGCAAGTCCGAAACCCATCGCGACGAGGAGCTCGGGAAGTTCTTCCAGCGCCTGGAGTTCGAGGTCGACCACTTCGACCTGGACCGGGAGACGATCCGGCCGCTGATCGAATGGGAGATCGGCGATCACTTCTCGGTCAGGAGCCGCATCGCCTTCTCGGACCAGGAGCAGCGGGTCGGCGTGCTGGCGTCGAAGCCGGCGCACTGCCTGCACGACCTGCTGTCCCGCTGGCGGCTGGGCGAGCTGCCCGGGCGGCCGGTCTGCATCATCAGCAATCATCCCGATCACGCGGCGGAGGCGGAGTACAACGGGCTGCCGTACCACCATCTGCCGGTAACGCCGGAGACGCGCAGCGAGCAGGAAGAGAGGATGATCGCGATCCTCGAGGAGGCGCGGGTCGACCTCGTGGTGCTGGCCCGCTACATGCAGATCCTCACGCCTCGCTTCCTGGAGTGCTTCCCAAACCGGGTGATCAACATCCATCACTCGTTCCTGCCGGCGTTTCCCGGAGGCAGTCCCTACCGCCAGGCCTACCTGCGCGGCGTCAAGGTCGTCGGCGCCACCGCCCACTACGCGACGGCGGAGCTCGACCAGGGACCGATCATCGAGCAGGACGTGACGCGGGTCAGCCACCGCGACTCGGTGACTACCCTGGTGCGCCGCGGCAGGGACCTCGAACGCGTCGTCCTCGCCCGCGCCGTCCAGGCGCACCTGGAGCACCGCGTCCTCGTCGTCGACAACCGCGCGATCGTCTTCGGGTAGCGCGCCGCGCGCCGCGTGCCGCGTGCCGCGTGGCGGCGTCGGATGGACCCGTCCGCGGCGGCTCGGAGGGAGGGTTCCCATCGGACGCTCGCGCTCTCTGGGCTATGGTGAAGTCAGCGCTCGCTTCGGTCGGCTGCGCTTCACATCGGCGTTGGTTGATGAGCCGACGGCGAGCATCGCTTGCCTCCAGCCCGCTGGGAACCCTCCCTCTGAGCCACCGCGGACTGGACGTTGTCGCCTGGCCGGCGCACCCAGGGTGGCTCGAGTTACTGCGCCGCGCAGGCAGTCCGTAGCTGTTGCGACGCCTGGGCGAAGACCGGATCGTTCGCGGCGAAGCGGCGGCCATCGTCGAGGAGCGTGATGGCCTCGTCGCAGCGGTTGGTCTGGGCGAGGATGGCGGCGAGGCGGAGGCGGGCCAGGGTGAGGTCGGGACGGACGGCGAGGGCGGCGGCGAAGGCGCGGGCGGCTTCCTCGGGGCGGCGGAGGTCGAGGAGAACCATGCCGAGGACGAAGCTGGTCTGCGCGTCGGTGGGATTGAGCTGCTGAGCCCTTCGGAGTTCACGCGCCGCGTCCGCCAGGCGTCGCTCGATGGCGAGGATGCCGCCGAGTTCGGTGCGCAGGCGAGCCTCTTCGTCGGCGGGGAACTGCGTGGAGCGGAGGCCCTGTTCCAGGGCGGTCCGGGCTTCCCGCAGCCGGTTCTGCTGCCGGAGCACGACGCTCAACGCCTGCACGGCGGCGGCGTCCGCGGGGGCATTGGCGACTCGTCTCCGCAGGATCTCGAGCGCTTCCGCCGGCCGTCCCGACGACGCGAGCGCGGTGGCGCGCCTCGTCGTCGCCTCGGCGTACGCGGGATCGAGTTCGAGGACACGGTCGTAGTGTTCGATCGCTTCTGTGGGACGACCAGCCCGGTCCAGAAGCAGGGCGACCTGGTAGTGGGCCTGCTTGTAGTCAGGAGCCAGTTCGGTCGCCCGGGTCAGGTGACGGATCGCTTCGGTCGCCTGGCCGCGGTTGGCGAGGAGCTGGGCCAGTTCGAAGCGCGCCGGCGCCTGGTCGGGGGCGAGCGCCAGGAGTTCTTCGTAGGCGGCTTCGGCCCGCTCGAACTGGCCGGCGTCGACGTGGGCCAGCGCCAGATGCTTGCGCGCTTCCAGGTTCGTCGGATCCGCTTCGAGGGCGCGGGCGAAGACGGTCGCGGCGGCGGCGAACTCCCCGGCCCGTACCGCGATCAGGCCCTGCTGGACCAGGGCGGCGCTGCCGGCCGGCAGGTAGGCGAGTTCCCGCACCAGGGGGTCGTCGAGAGGGAAATCGGTGTGACTCGCCCGCGCCAGGTGTTGAGCCGCACGGTCTTCGTCGCCGAGGCGGCGCCAGGCCATGGCGAGGGCATAGTGTCCGCGGCCGGCTCCCGGTTCAGCGGCGACGGCGCGCTCCAGGAGGTCGACGGCGCTCTCGGTGTCGCCGCGTTCGAGCGCAAGATTCCCGAGTCCGTAGAGGGCGGGCGGGAATCCGGGCTGCAGTTCGAGGGAGCGGTTCCACAGCGCGGCCGCTTCGTCGGGACTTCCGCGCTCGATCTCCGACCGGGCGAGGCGCTGGATCGCCGGCACCAGGTCGGGCTCGGTCGCCAGGGTGGTGCGGTAGGAGGCGACCGCGGCTTCGTAGTCGCCGCGGGTTTCTTCGGCGAAACCACGGAGGTAGGGCCAGCGATGGTCGGATGGGTCGAGGCGCTGCGCTTCCCGGTAGCAGTCTTCGGCTGCCTCGAGCGCCGTGAAGGCGTGGCTGTCCAGCAGTTGCACGCCGTGGTAGAGCTTGCCGAGTTCGCCGACGGCGGCCGCCAGCTCGGGGCCGGTTGCGCCCGCGTCTTCCAGCGAGCGGACCTTGCGTTCCAGGCCGGCGATCTGGCTGCCGACCGCCGGATCGTGGGCTTCGTAGCTGGAGGGGAGCGGCAGGCGCTCGGCGGCGCCGCACGCGATGAGGGTGGCGACGACAAGAAGGCGTGGCGTGAACGAACGGACTGCAAGTCCGGCTTCGATCGGAAACGGATGCCGGCCAGAAGGCCGGCGCAGCGGCACTGGCACGGCGGTCACGGCTGTCCCCGGGCTCTGCCCTGGCCTTCGCGGAGCTGGTGGTACTCGCCTGGATTGAGCGTTCCGAAGGACTCCTCGCCGCCGCCAAGCCAGGACACCCGGATGTCCTCGACCTCCGCGGACCCGAGACCGACGAGCACCCGCGGATCGCTCGACGAGGCGTAGCTCATCGCCGCGTGGGCCCGGCGGGTGATCGTTCGCCCGTCGGTGAGCCGCAGCCGGACCAGGCTTCCTACGGCGTCGCGCTTGCCGTCCGAAGTGACCAGGCGGAGGCCGATCCAGCCGCTGTCCTGGCCGATCAGGTTGAGCAGCAGCCGCGCCGGTCCGTTGTTGTTCGTGATGAGAACGTCCGTGTCTCCGTCGTTGTCCACGTCGCCGAAGACGGCGCCGCGGGAGACTTCGTAGGCCGCGAAGGCCGGTCCGCCAAGCGGGGACGCGTCCTCGAAGCGCCCGTCGCCCAGGTTGCGGAAGAGCTGGTTCGGTTGACCGAAGCGGCGCTCGTGGTCGCTGCCGGCTGCCGCGCGCGCGGCTGCGGCGTCGCCGGAGCGGGCGCGGTCCAGGCGCCGCACGGCGCCGTTCACCGCCAGGAGGTCGAGGTCGCCGTCGTTGTCGAAGTCGAACCAGCCGGTGCCGAACCCGGTCATCGGCAGGCTGGGAGTGTCCAGGCCGGCGGGCATGCCGGCGTCGGTGAACAGACCGTCGCCGTCGTTCAGGTAGAGGGTGCTCGTCTCGCCTGTGATGTGGGTCACGTAGAGATCTTCGTCGCCGTCTCCGTCCATGTCGCCTGCGCCTATGCCCATGCCCGCCTCGGCCTCCCCACGGCGATTGACCGCAGAGCCGCCGAACAGGGCCCGGTTCTCGAAGCGGCCGCCACCGCGGTTCATCCACATCTGGTTCGGCGTTCCGTCGTTGGCCACGTAGAGGTCTAGCCGGCCGTCGAGGTCGAGGTCGGCCGGCGCCGCGCCGAGGCCGTTGCCGAACTCTGCGGCGAGGCCGGCCCGATCCGTCGTCTGCTCGAAGCGCCCGTCGCCGAGGTTGCGGAACAGGCGGTCCGGCTCGGCCCGGTAGGTCTTCGGGCTGCAGTAGTCCGGCTCGCCGCTGCCGAAGGTGCAGAGAGTGTGGCTGCCGAGGTTGAAGTCGACGTAGTTGGCGATGAACAGGTCGAGCAGGCCGTCGCCGTCGTAGTCGAAGAAGGCGGCCGGAACGCTCCATCTGGGATCGTCCGCTTCGGCAGCCGCCGTAACGTCCTCGAAGCGGCCGCCGCCGACGTTCCGCCAGAGCTGGTTCGGGCCCAGGTTCGTCACGTAGAGGTCGATCCGGCCGTCTCCGTCGAAGTCCCCGGCGGCGACGCCCATGCCGTAGCCGATGGCGTCGATGCCGGAGCCCTCCGTCGCGTCGACGAAGCGCAGTTCGCCGGTTTCGACCAGTTCGTTGCGAAACAGACGGTCACGGGCGGCGGCCGCGTCGGCGTCTGGTTCCAGGGCGCCTCCCTGGACGAGGTAGGCGTCGAGGTCGCCGTCACCGTCGGCGTCGAAGAGCGTCGCGCCCGAACCCATGATCTCGGGCAGGAGGTAGCGGCCCTGGGCGCCGTTCCGGTGCTGGAAGGCGAGGCCGACTTCGGCCGCTCGTTCGTCGAATGCAGCGGGTTCCGTCTGGAGCGTGGGCGTGTCCGAAGTCACCGGCTCCTCGACGCGGCCGATGCGTGGATCTCCGGCGCAGTTGAACATCCCGGCCGTGGAGATGAGGACCGTGGCGAGCGTCCGGGGTGGCAGCGGCATCGTACCGAGTGTATGGAGCGGGTACGAGAAAGGGGAGAGAGCCGAAGCCCTCTCCCCTCGATTCCCTTGCACCCCGGGGGCCGGAGCCCCAGGCTGCGATCCGACCTAGAACCGGATCCTGAAGTTCGCGCGAACCGTCCGCGGGCGCTGGAAGAACCGGCGCACCGGCAGGACCTCGCCAGCGCTGTTCCAGGAGCGTCGGCGCTGCTGGTTCGTCGCGTTCAGCACCTCGACCCGGAGTTCCCCGCGGGTATTGCCGAGGCCCATGGGGAAGCCCCAGGCGCCGCTCAGGTTGACCGTGTACTCGTCCGCGGTCCGCCGGCCCTCCGTGCCCGACGGGTGGAGGGGGAAGCCGACGCCCGCGTCGGAGGTTCCGGGCCGCGCATCGGCGTTCGCGTCCGTCAAATCGACCGGCAGGCAGATCGGGATGCTCGTCGGGATCCCGGGGGGCCTCGGGCCGCAGGGCTTCTCGTAGCCGGCGCCGGACGATGTGGTCCAGGGCGTCCCGGTCTGGTACGTCAGGTGGCCGCCCACCGTCAAGTCCTGGTTGCCCAGGCGCCAGGTCTTGAACCCGAAGGAGTTGTAGATCCACTCGCGGTCGTAGGTGCCGTTGGCGCCGCGCCGATTGATCATGCTCGCCGGATACCCCAGCCAGTCGGTGAGTCGCTCGACGCAGTCTTCGGGATAGAGCGGCGTCCTGCCGGTACGGCGGTCGGGCCTGGTCTGTGCCGCCTGGCAACTGTCAATGTTCTGCTGGTTCAGAACGACGTGGGCCGCCTGCAGGTAGGTGCTGTTCGTGTTGTTCCACCAGGCGCCGGCGCCGGTCGTGTCCGTGCTGGCCCAGGCGATGTTGTTGTAGAGCGCCCAGCCGTCGGCGAAGCGGCGGTTCAACTGGAGTTGAACCCCCTTGAACGAGTTCTTCGCCGGATCGGCCCTCTCCAGGGCTTCACGGTTCAGTTGCGCGGGACGTTCGGCCGGGTCGTAGCCCTGCGCCGCCCAGGTCGCGGCCCGCGCGTCATCGAAGGCGACCAGGATGTCGAACAGGTCGTGGTAATTCTCGGTGATGCCGATGTTCCGGCCCTTGTGGTCGAGCTGCATGTTGGAGAACATCATGTCCTGCAACTGCCAGTCGATGTACTTGATGTCGAGAGCCCAGTTCGGGCGGAACTGCCACTCCAGGCCGAGGATCGCTTCCTGCTTGTAGTACGTCTGCACGTCGTAGTCCAGGACGCCGTCCTGGACCGCGTCCCACATGCGGCCCGGTGTCGTCAACTGCCACGAGAGGTTGTAACCGGGTAGGGGCAAACCGACGGTGCCGTTGTGGAGCGAGTCCCGCCGCTGCGGAACCCGGCAGCCGTAGTTCGTCAGGCCCACGGCCTGCAGGAAGTCGAAGGTTGCGATGTCCGCCGGGTCGCAGAAGAGGAAGATCTCGTTCCCTTCGTACCCGTTCCAGAGGTCGTGCAGGCTGGGCACGTCCGAGGTGCCGCCAGAGATCCAGGCCTGGTTGAGCATCGCGTGGTACTGGCCCCAGCTCGCGTTGAGCAGGAAGGCGCCGTCGCCCTTGATGTCGTACGTGATGTTGATCCGCGGGTCTACGTAGCTGTCGTCGATCACCTGGCGACGGACGTCGTTCCAGGCCTCCTGGGTCTCGGCCCGAAGGCCCATGTTGACCGTCCAGTGGTCGCCGATCGTGAAGCGGTCGCGGACGTAGAAGCCGAGGTTGCGCACTTCGCTGTCGCCGCTGCCGGCGCCGACGCAGGTTCCGGTCGTGCGGACGACTTCGCCGTTGATGTGCTCGACAGTGGTCGGCCGGTGGGGCATGCCGTCCGGGGCGTTGCCCTCGCAGGTCAGGAAGGTCGAGTTGTGGTCGGCGAAGTAGCAGGTCCGGCCGCGGATGGCGGAAGTACCGGTCCGCGTGAATGGCGTGGCGCAGGTGTCGTCGGCGATCGTGCCGGCGCCCAGGTAGCCGAACGGGTTCGTCGGGTCGAAGCCCCAGCCCTGCATCAGCGGCACGCGGGCGTTCTCACCTTCCCACTTCGTGTCCTGGTAGTCGTACCCGTACTTCAGTTCGTGGTTGGCGCCGACGAATTGGGTCAGGCCGACGTTCGCCTGCTCGCGCGGGAAGGCGTTGAAGCCGAAGCCGTCCGACAGGATCCAGCCGTTGTGCCACGAGGAGAGGTTCTCGGCGTCCCGGTACACGTTGTAGTTGTTGCCGGGGTAGAAGATGCCCTTGCTCGGGTCGAACGGGAACCGCAGCGGGTAGCTGGTGTCCCCGCCCGACGTGTTTGTCGCCGTGTGGCCGGCGACCGAGCCGCGGTCGAGCGACTTCGCCTGCAGGCAGGTCTCGACCATGCGCGCGGGCGTCTCCGGGTAGTTGTCCTGGGACAGCCACTCGAGGATGGGAATGCCGTCCACCGCCTGGGCGGCGGGGTTCTCCTGCTCGAGTCTGTTGTGGCAGGCGAGGAGCTTGTTCTCCTGCGTCTCCTGGTCGGCGATCTTCGCTTCCAGGAACCAGTTGCTGGAGAGAGCCCAGTTCCAACTGACGGTCGAGAGGACGCTGTCGTTCTCGTGCGGAGTTGGCGTCCAGTAGTCGTAGGACTGCCAGTTGAAGTAGTTCCTGAACGCCGGGGTGTCGATCCCGGAGGCGGCGAACGAGTGCGACGCCGACGGCTGCATGTTCAGCTTGAGGATGCGGGCGTCGGCGAACAGGCTGACATCGTACGGGTCGCCGCCGAGCAGGCGCTCGGAGTAGGCGTCGTCGAACTCGGAGGCGCCCACGAAGAACCAGAACTTGTCTCTCCGGAGAGGACCGCCGGTGGAGAACTCGTAGCCGTCGCTGGAACCGGCCCACTCGTTGCTGCCGGGCAGGCAGGCGTCGCGGTTGATCGTCGAGACCTCCTCGACGATGCTGGGCGGAATCTGGCCGCGGCCCTGGTCCCGTTCGTCGCCATGGCAGCGCCGGAACCAGTCGACCGGATACGGCCTGTTGCGGCGCTCCGCCAGGGAGGGCTGGTCCTTGTAGTCGGCGCTCCAGTCGACCCGCTGGTGGTTCCAGAGGACATCCGCGTGCCAGCGGTTGGTGCCCGACTTGACGATCACGTTGGTGGAGGAGCCGATGTAGCGGCCGTACTCGGCGGAGGAGCCGCCGGCCTCCATCGACACCTCGGTGAGCGCCGTCGTCGGCAGGAAGACGCGGCTGCCGCCGAACTTGGCGAACGTCGTGTCGACGCCGTCGACGTAGACGCCCTGGTCGGCGAAGTGGGTGCCGTTGACGGAAGGCCGCGTCTGCTGGATGTCGTCGTTCTCCGCGTCGGCGGTGACGCCGGGAAGGGCATTGATCACGCCGTAGTAGGTCCGCGTCGTGCCGGCCGTCTGCTCGCCGATCTCGGACGTGACGGTGCTGCCGGCGGTGACATTGAACTTGTCGACCATGGGCGTTTCGGCCGTGACCTCCACGACGCCGCCTTCGACGGCGGCCTGCAGGGTCAGATCGACGTCCCGGCGGTCTCCGGCCGCGGCGTGGAATGAAGCCTGGGCCGTGCCCAGGCCCTCCAGCTCCGCGGTCAGTTCGTAGCTGTCGGGGACGACTCCCACAAACCGGAACTGGCCGTTCTCATCCGTGATCGCGAACTTGTCGCCGCGGCCGCTGGACAGGGTCACGCTGACGCCGGGCAGGGCCGAGCCCCCCGGGTCGACGATGGTGCCGCTGACCGTTGCGGTCTCCGGTGCGTCGGCGAAGGCGCCGACGGGGACGAGCAGGATCAGGATCACTGCGAGTCGCTTCATGAGCTTCTCCTCGGATCAGGTTGTCGGGAATGCTGACTGCGGAAGCCGCGATAGCGACTATACGCCCGACGGGGAGCGAGTCAAAGAAGGCGAGCGGGATCCAGATGGTTGGATAGCCGCAACCGGAAACCCGCAGCCGCCGAACGAGAAAGGGGAGAGAGCCGAAGCCCTCTCCCCTCGATTTCCCTGAACCCGGGGCCGAAGCCCCAGGTTCTGTCGTTCCGGTCTAGAACCGGAACTTGATGTTGGCCCGGATCGTCCGCGGGCGCTGGAAGAACCGGCGCACCGGGTAGACCTCGCCACGACCATCCCAATCGCGACGACGCTGCTGGTTCGTCGCGTTCAGGACCTCGACCCGGAGTTCGCCACGAACGTCCCGGTAGCCCATGGGGAAGCCCCATGCGCCGCTCAGGTTGACCGTGTACTCATCCGCGGTCCGGTGTCCCTCCGCGCCCGCCGGGAACAGGCGAACGCCGACACCGGAGTTCGCCGTGCCCGGTCGCGCGTCGCTCGTCGGATCGGAGGGAGTGATCGGCGGACAGGTCCGCAGCCCCGAAGGCCTGGCGCCCGGGGCGCAGGTCTTCGCGGCGCCGACGCCGGCGCCTTCCGACCGGTACCAGGGGGTGCCGGTCTGGAAGGTCAGGTGACCACCCAGCGTCAGATCCTGGTTACCGATCCGCCAGGTCTTGAAGCCGAAGGAGTTGTAGATCCAGGTGCGGTCGTACACGTGGTTCGGACCGCGCTGGTTGATCATGCTGCCCGGCATGCCGATGAAGTTCGACAGCCGCGCGAAGCAGTCCTCGGGATACGTCCTCGTCCTGCCGGTGCGGCGATCAGGTTCCGTCTGGCTTTCCTGGCAATCCTCGAGGTGACCCTCGCCGAGGTTCACGTGAGCGAGTTCCAGGTAGCCGCTGTCCGTGTTGTTCCACCAGACGCCTCCGCCCGTGGTGTCCGTCTCGGACCAGGCCACGTTGTTGTAGAGCGCCCAGCCGTCGGCGAACCTGCGGTTCAACTGGACCTGAAGACCCCGGTAGGAGTTCTTCGCAGCATCCGCGTTGGCGAGAGCCTCACGGTTGACCGCGCTCGTGCGGTCGGCTTCATCGAAGCCGGCTGCCGCCCAGCGGTCCCTTCTCGCGTCGTCAAAGGCGAGAACGATCTTCTCCAGGTCGTGGTAGTTCTCCGTGATACCGATGTTGCGGCCCCGGTAATCGAGCTGGAAGTTCGAGAACATCATGTCCTGCAACTGCCAGTCGATGTACTTGACATCCAGCGCCCAGTCCGGGCGGAACTGCCACTCGAGGCCGATGATCGCCTCCTGCTTGTAGTAGGTCTGGATGTCGAAGTCGTAGTAGCCCTCCTGGACGGCGTCCCACATGAGGCCGGGCTGCGCCAGCTCCCACGACAGGTTGTAGCCAGGGATCCCGGCGCCGACCGTGTCGTTGCGGATGGTGTCGCGCCGCGACGGGTGGTTGCAGTCGTAGCTGACGTAGCCGATCGACCTCAGGATGTTCATGCCGACGATGTCCCCGGGATCGCAGAACAGGAAGACCTCGCGGCCCTCGTACCCGTTCCAGAGATCGTGCATGCTGGGGCGAGCCACGTCGCCGCCGGAGATCCACGCCTGGTTGAGCATCGCGTGGTACTGGCCCCACGTTGCGTTGAGCAACAGGGCGCCGTCACCCTTGATGTCGTAGGCGATGTTGATCCGCGGATCGACGTAGGTGTCGTCCACGACCTGGCGGCGAACGTCGTTCCAGGCCTCCTGGACTTCCGCCCGGACGCCGAGGTTGATCACCCAGTGGTCGCCGATCGTGAACCGGTCACGGGCGAAGAAGCCGACGTTACGGACTTCCGTGTCGCCGCTGCCGCGGCCCACGCAGGTGCCGATCGTGCGAACGATCTCGCCGTTCACGCGCTCGATCTGGGTCGGCCGGTGCGGCAGCCCGTCCGTGTGGTTGCCCTCGCAGGTCAGGAGCGGTGAGTTGTAATCGACGAAGTAGCAGCCGCGGCCTCGCGTCGTCGCTCCCAGGAAGTTCGGGTTCTCAGGCGACGTGCTGTAGCCCCGCAGGAGGGAGCACGCATCGTCCTCCATCGTTCCAGCCTGGTAGTACCCGAACGGGTTGGTGGCGTCGAAGCCCCAGCCGTTGAACAGCGGCACGCGGGCGTTCTCACCCTCCCACTTCGTGTCCTGGTAGTCCAGGCCGTACTTCAACTCGTGATTGGCGCCGATGAACTGGGTCAGGCCGACGTTCGCCTGCTCGCGCGGGAACGCGTTGAAGCCGAAGCCGTCGGAGAGGATCCAGCCGTTGTGCCAGGCCTCGAGGTTCTCGTTGTCCCGGTACACGTTGTAGTTGTTGCCAGGATAGAAGATACCCAGTTCGGGTCGGAACGGGAACCGCAGCGGGTAGCTGGTGTCGCCGCCCGAGGTGTTCGTCGCCATGTGGCCCGCGATCGGCCCGCGATCCAGGGACTTGGCCTGCAGGCAGGTCTCCACCATGCGCGCCGAGGCGTTGGGGAAGTTGTCCTGGGCAAGCCACTCGAGGATCGGAATACCGTCGACGTTCAGGACCTCGGGATTCTCCTGCTCCAGCTTGTTGTAGCAGGCGAGGTACTTGTTCTCCTGGGTTTCCTGGAAGGCGATCTTCGCCTCCAGGTACCAGTTGCTCGTGACGGCGTAGTTCCAGTTGACCGTCGACAGCACGCTGTCGTTCTCGTGCGGCGTCGGCGTCCAGTAGTCCGAGGACGGAATGTGGAAGTAGTTCCGGAACGCCGGCGTGTCGATCGCCGAGGCGGCGAACGAATGGCTCGCGGTCGGCTGCATGTTCAGCTTGAAGATGCGCGCGTCGTTGAACAGGCTGATGTCGTACGGGTCGCCGCCGATCAGCCGCTCGGAGTACGCGTCATCGAACTCGCTGACGCCGAGGAAGAACCAGAACTTGTCCCGCTGGATCGGGCCGCCGGCCGAGAACTCGTAGCCGTCGGAAGCACCGGCCCACTCGTCGCTGCCGGGCAGGCAGGGCTCGCGGTTCGTCGTGAACAGCTCCGAACTCAGGTCGCCGGCGGGGATCTTCCCGCGGCCGGCGTCACGCTCGTCGCCGTGGCAACGCCGGAACCAGTCGACCGGATAGGGCTTGTTCTGCCGCTGGTCGAGGGCCGGCTGGTCCTTGTAGTCGGCGCCCCAGTCGATCGCCTGGCGCTGCCAGAGCGCGTCGACGTGCCACCGGTTCGTGCCCGACTTGACGATCACGTTGGTCGAGGAGCCGATGTAGCGGCCGTACTCGGCGGAGGAGCCGCCAGCCTCCATCGAAACCTCGGTCACTGCCGTGGTGGGCAGGAAGACCCGGCTGCCGCCGAACTTGGCGAAGGTCGTGTCGACGCCGTCGATGTAGACGCCCTGGTCGGCGAAGTGGGTGCCGTTGACCGAGGGACGCGTCTGCTGGATGTCATCGTTCTCCGCGTCGGCGGTGACGCCGGGCAGGGCGTTGATGACCCCGTAGTAGGTGCGCGTCGTGCCGGCGGTCTGTTCGCCGATCTCGGACGTGACGGTGCTGCCCGCGGTGACGTTGAACTTGTCGACCATGGGCGTTTCGCCGGTGACGGTCACCTCACCCTCGATGGCGGCCTGCAGGGTCAGGTCGAGATCCTGCCGGTCGCCGGCGGCGGCGTGGAACTCGGCCGTCGCCTCGCCCAGGCCTTGGAGTTCCGCCTTCAGGTTGTAGGCGCCGGGCACGACGCCAACGAACCGGAACTGGCCGTTCTCGTCCGTGATCGCGAACTTGTCGCCGCGCTCACTGGACAGGGTGACGCTGACGCCTGGAAGCGCGGAGCCTCCCGGGTCAACGATCGTGCCGCTGACGGTTGCCGTCTCCGGTGCGTCGGCAAATGCGCCGAACGGGACCAGCAACATCAGGACCACTGCGAGTCGCTTCATTGAGCTCCTCCTCGGATCAAGTTGTAGGGAAAGCGAGATCGGCACTATATGACGGGCTGGACGGATGTCAAGAATGGGGCTGACTGAGCTTGGAACGGTGTGGCAGATCCATACTGTTGGATCCCTGGCGCCCCGGTCGGCGGCGAGACGGCCGTGCGAGTGCGGACCGGCTCTACCGCTCACGCGCCAGCGGCACGAGCCGCGAGGCGCGGATCTTCCTGTCCCGCGTGAGCAGGGGCACCTGCTCGACGATGCTGGTCGCCGCGATCAGCTCGTCGGCCGGGTCACCACGGAAGTCGAGCTCGCAGCTCGCATGGCAGATGGCAGGCGTCAGAGGCCAGATTCGGATCTGACGCAGGACTCTCCGGATCCTCGCGTCTTCGAGGTCGAACTCGATGCGTCCAAGCTGCGCGAGCTTGGCGATCTCCCAGAGCACGATCGACGAGATTCCCCACTCGTTCGCCGCCAGAATCCGGCGTTCCGCGGGTGTCAGGGCATCCTCGAGGCTGTGGATCAGGACGTGGGTGTCAAGATTCAGCATCCCACCTGACGCCTGTGCTCATGATGTCTCCGTGGACGCGGATCCTTCCCTTGAGACTGCCGATCAGGTGCTCAGACGTCCGCGCGACCGGGATCAGCTTGGCTACGGGGCGTCCGTGCTTGGTGATCACCACGCCATCTGCGTCGACCTGGTCGAGAATGGCCAGACACTTCTCCTTGAACTGGGCGGCTGCGATGGTCCGGGTCATCAGGATGTCCTTCCTGGCGCGCTTCGCGTCCTCACTCCGAGAGTGGACAGATGATACGGCCGGACACTGTTTGTGTCCAGAACACCGAGTCCGAAGCCCTCTCAGGACAGGGCGATCATCGCTGGCCGAGTTGCAGGGCAATGCCGATGATGCCGCCCAGCATCGGCACCATCAGCGCGAACATGCCGCCGAGGATCCACTTGACCATTCGGAGTTCGCCCCTGAGGCCGTCGATCTGGCCCTGCATGCCGTTCAACTGACCAGCGATCTCCCGCCGGAAGCTCTCGAAGCGATCCCTGACTTCCTGACGGAGCGCTTCCATAGCCCGCTCCAGGCCTTCGATGCGCGTCGTGTTGTTCGCCACTGTGGTTGTGAGATGGCCGAGTTCTTCCCGGACCACGGCGATGTCGCGCTTGAGTTCCGTTCGGACCTCGGCGAGGTCGTCCTTGGTCGCAAGCCTCTCCTCCCGACTGGTGATCATCTCGACGAGCGCCTCCGTCTGGTTCGCCCTGAAGCCGGCAATTTCAAGCCGACGTCTCGTCTGCCTTGCGCTTGACTCTACCGCGTGTCCGCCCATGCATCTGCTCCTGCCGTCGTTGAGAAGGAGGACGTGCCCATGTGGGGGAGCCCCCTTATCGACTTGGACGGATTCGTGGCGGGAACCTCGGTGTCAAGGGCAATGTGTCGCGGCCTACGGTCCAGCACCTGCTGCCAGGCACAGAAAAAGGGGAGAGAGCCGAGGCTCTCTCCCCTTCGGATTTCCGAGACGACGGGCTAAACCCGTCGTCTGTGAGGAGCGCTCCTAGAAGCGGAACCTCAGCGAGGCGCGCACCTGGCGCGGACGCTGGAAGAAGCGTCGCACCGGGTACACCTCACCGTCGCTTTCCCAGGAGCGTCGCCGCTGCTGGTCGGTCACGTTGAGGACCTCGACCCGAAGTTCACCCCGAACGTTTCGGTAGCCCATTGGGAAGCCCCAGGCCCCGCTCAGGTTCAACGTGTACTCGTCCGACGTGAACCGGCCCTGTGTGCCAGGCGCATGCAGGTTGAAGCCGACACCGTCGTTCGGCGTACCCGGCTTCGGGTCGTTCGGGTCGACGTTGACGATCGACACGCCTTCGCTCCGCACCCAGGGCGTCCCGGTCTGGAAGCTCAGGTGGCCCGACAGGGTCAGATCGTGGGTGCCCATGCGCCAGGTCTTGAAGCCGAAGGAGTTGTAGATCCACGTCCGGTCGTAGGCCTGGTTCAGGCCCCGCCGGTTGATCATCGAGACCGGGTATCCGATCCACTCCGACAGCGCCTGGTTGCAGTCCATCGGGTAGAGCGTGGTGCGTCCCGTGCGCCGGTCAGGGACCGCTTGGCCGGCATCGCAGAGATCGATGATCTCCTGCGTCAACACCGCGCTCAGGCTCTCGAGGTAGGTGGAGTTGGTGTTGTTCCACCAGGCCCCGGCGCCCGTCGTGTCGGTTTCCGACCACGCCACGTTGTTGTAGAGCGCCCAGCCGTTGGCGAACCGCCGGTTGAGCTGGATCTGCAGACCCCGATAGCCGTTCTTGGCCGGATCGGCGAGGGCCAGGGCCTCGTCGTTCAGTCCCCGTTCGATGCCCCTGGCTTCGCGAGCGTCCGCAGCGTTGGTGACGATCTGCGCCAGGTCGTGGTAGTTGCCGGTGATGAAGGTGTTCCGGCCCTTGTGGTCCAACTGGGTGTTGGAGAACATCATGTCCTGCATCGACCAGTCGATGTACTTGACGTCCAGCGCCCAGTTCGGGGCGAACTGCCACTCGAGTCCGAGGATCACGTCTTCCCGGTAGTAGGGATCAATGTCGTGGTCCCAGATCTCGCAGTCCACGCCCGACATCTCGCCGTCGCGGCAGGGACGCACCGCATCCCACATCAATCCGGGGATCAGTGTGCTCCAGGCGAAGTTGTAGCCGGCCGTTCTCGCGCCGACCGTACCCTCGCGCCGGGTGTCCAGGCGATCCGGAACGGGGCAGAAGACGATTGCCTCGATCGGGTCGCAGAACAGCCAGACTTCGTAGCCCTCGTAGCCGTTCCACAGATCGTGCATGCCGCCCGACACGTCGCCGCCGCCGGCGATCCAGGCCTGGTTCAGCATCGCGTGGTACTGGCCCCAGTTTGCGGTCAACAACAGACGACCGTCGCCCTTGACGTCGTAAGTGGCGTTGAAGCGGGGATCGACGTAGGTCGCGTCCACCACCTTGCGCCGGATGTCATTCCAACCCTCCTGGATCTCGGCGCGCGCGCCGATGTTGAAGGTCCAGTGGTCACCGACGGTGAACCGGTCCCTCAGGTAGAAGGCCGTGTCGGCCATCTCCGCGTCGCCGCTGCCGCGTCCGAGGCAGCTACCCTCGTCGAAGTCCGGGCGGTGGATCTGGCCATCGGTGTTCGTGATCTCGAACGGCGTGAGTTGCTCGCCGATCGGGCCCAGGCAGCTCAGCCTGGGCGAGTTGTAGTCGACGTAGGTACAGCCGCGACCGCGGGTCGTCAGGCCCGACCAGTGCGGGTTGTCCGGCGACGTGCCGGCATTGCGAGTGAGCGAGCAACTGTCGTCACCCAGGCCGCCGGCGCCGCCGTAGCCGAACGGGTTGTAGGAGTCGTAGCCCCAGCCGTTCATGAAGGACGTGCGGGCGTTCTCCCCTTCCCACTTCGTGTCCTGGTAGTCGATGCCGTACTTCAGCTCGTGGTTGGCGCCGACGAACTGAGTCAGACCGACGTTGGCCTGCTCGCGCGGGAAGGCGTTGAAGCCGAAGCCGTCCGAGAGGATCCAGCCGTTGTGCCAGGCGCCGAGGTTCTCGCCATCGACGTAGACGTTGTAGTTGTTGCCCGGCCAGAAGAAGCCCTGGTCGGGGTTGAACGGGAACCGTAGAGGGAAGCTCGTATCGCCGCCGGAGGTGTCCAGCTCGGAGTGGCCCGCTTCCGGTCCGCGGTCGAGCGCCTTCGCCTGCAGGCAGGTCGTGACCATCTCGGCCGGAACTTCCGGAAGGTGGTTGAGGCCGAGCCAGTCGAGAATCGGCATCCCGTCGGCGGTCAGTACGCCGGGGTTCTCCTGGGACAGCGTGTTGTGACAACCCAGGTACTTGTTCTCCTGCGTCTCCTGCGTCGCCAGCTTGGACTCCAGGAACCAGTTGGGCGAGATGGCCCAGTTCCAGTTGACCGTCGCCAGGTCGCTGTCGTTCTCGTGCGGCGTCGGCGTCCAGTAGTCGAAGGACTGCTGGTTGAAGTAGTTCCGGAACGTCGGCGTTTCGATCCAGGAGGCGTTCATCGAGTGGGCGTTGCTCGCCTGCAGATTCAGCTTCAGGATCCGTGTGTCGTCGAACAGGCTGATGTCGTACGGGTCGCCGCCGATCAGCCGCTCGGCGTACGCGTCGTCGAACTCGCTGTAGCCTGTGTAGAACCAGAACTTGTCCCGGCTGATCGGGCCGCCGAAGGACACTTCGAAGCCATCGCTGGCGCCGGACCACTCGGAGCCGCCGGGCCGGCAGGGCTCGAGTTCGCGGGAGCCGTCCGTGCCGCCGGGGATCAGACCGCGGCCCTGGTCCCGCTCGTCGCCGTGGCAGCGCCTGAACCAGTCAGCCGGATAGGGCTTGTTCGCGCGCTCCGTGAGCGAAGGCTGGTCCTTGTAGTCGGCGCCCCAGTCGATCCGCTGGTGGTTCCAGAGCGTGTCGGCGTGGAAGCGGTTGGTGCCCGACTTGACGATCACGTTGGTCGCCGAGCCGACGTAGCGGCCGTACTCGGCCGAGGAACCGCCGGCCTCCATCGAGACCTCGGTCAGCGCTGTCGTCGGCACCCGCACGCGGCTGCCGCCGAACTTGGCGAAGGTGGTGTCGACACCGTCGATGAACACGCCCTGGTCGGCGAAGTGCGCGCCGTTGACCGAGGGTCGCGTCTGCTGGATGTCGTCGTTCTCCGCGTCGGCGGTGACGCCGGGCAGCGCGTTGATGATGCCGTAGTAGGTGCGGGTGACGCCGCCGATCTGCTCGCCGATCTCGCCGGAGACGGTGGCGCCGGCGGAGACGTTGAACTTGTCGACCATGGGCGTCTCGCCGGTGACGGTGACTTCGCCCTCGATCGCGGCCTGGAGAGTGAGATCGAGAGATGTGCGATCGCCGGCCACGGCACGCACCTGGGCCGCGGCTTCGCCGAGGCCTTCCAGCGTGGCGGTCAGGGTGTAGTCGCCGGGCGTCACGCCGACGAAACGGTAGGCCCCGTTCTCGTCGGTGATGCCGAACTTGTCCCCGCGCTCGCCGCTCAGCGTGACACTCACGCCGGGCAGCGCCGAGCCGCCGGGGTCAACTATCTGGCCGCTGATGGTTGCCGTTTCCGGCGCGTCGGCGAAGGCGCCGAAGGGCAGGAGCAGCAGCAACGTGGCCACCAAGAGTCGCTTCATCGAGATCATCCTCCTTGGTTGGTTCGATGAGTTGCGGTAAAGAAAGCGGGGCATCCTCACTGAGTCCATGCCCAATGTCAAATCGGGTCCGCATAGCGGTCGAATGGGACGCTTCGATTCAAGATGTTGGTTCGGCGTCCAGCATCTTGAAGGGCTGGCGTGGAGTGCCGAAGAACGCTCGAGCGTCAGGGCCGGGGGCCGACGGGAGGGAGTTCATCTCGTCCCTCCACCAGGCGGTACAGGCGATCCGGTTCGACAGCGGCGAAGGTCTGCGAGACGTCCGTCGCCGGCCAGTAAACGGTGACCCGCTCAATGGCGGACGGCCTTCCCAGGCCGACCGTCTGGCGCAAGGGATTGCCGCCGAAGCTGCCGCCGCCGTTCACCCGGCGGTGCACGGAGCGCCGGGCGCCGTCCGGGTCCACGAGGTCGACCTGGATGCGGGCGCCGATCGCCGAGCGGTTGCTCTCCGTTCCCACCAGCCGCAGCGCCAGCCAGCGGTTGCCGAAGCCCGGGTTGCGGAACAGGGCGTCGCCGAAGCGGTCGCCGGGATACGCGCCTCCCATCTGCTCGAACACGTCCAGGTCGCCGTCGCCGTCGAGGTCGGCGAAGGCGACGGCGTGGCCCTTCTGCAGGTGGCCGAAGCCGGCGGCGAGGCTGACGTCGACGAACCGGCGGCCCGCCAGGTTCCGGTAGAGGACGTTCGGCATCACCGCCTCGTAGTCGGGATAGCCGGTCCCGAGATAGAAGTCGAGGTAGCCGTCGTGGTCGAGGTCGCCGAAGTTCGAGCCCATGGGAAGCTGCAGACGGGTGAGCCCGCTCCTTGCGGCCACGTCCTCGAAGCCGCCCTCGCCGTCGCCCCGGTAGAGCCGCGCCGACTCCCAGGGACCGGGGTAGCCCTGGTAGCTGGCGGCGACGAAGCCGAGGCCGCCGCGATCTCCGGTGTAACTGGAGACGAAGAGGTCGAGGTTGCCGTCGTTGTCAAAGTCCCAGAACCAGGCCGGGAAGCTCTGCCGGGGCCCGGTGACGCCGAGCCGGGGCGCGACGTCCTCGAAGCTGCCGTCGCCGCGGTTGCGGTACAGGCGGTTGGCCCCCCCGAGCACGGAGACGTAGAGATCGGGGAGGCGGTCGTCGTCGTAGTCACCCCAGACGGCCGCCTTGACGAAGGCGCGGAGGGCTATGCCGGACTCGGCGGCGACGTCCCGGAAGCGGACGACGCCGTCCTCGGCGGGCCCTTCGTTGCGGAAGAGCTGGGAAGGCGCGTCGACCGCCGGGCTGTGCTCGTTGCCGACGAAGAGGTCGAGGTCGCCGTCGTTGTCGAAGTCGGCCCAGGCGGCGGTCTGCGTGGGATAGTGGGCGTCGCCCAGGCCGGAGAGGAAGGTGACGTCCCGGAAGACGGGCGGTCCCGCCTCGTCGCCGTCGGCCGATTCGTTCAGCAGCAGCGAGTTCGGATGGCGGCCGTGAGGCCCGAACCACGCGCCGCGGAGCACGAACAGATCGAGGTCACCGTCGTTGTCGACATCGCCGTGGACGACGTTCAGTCCCCCGTAGAGCCCGTCGAGCCCCGCCGCTGTGGAGGCGTCCGTGAACTCGCCGCGCCCGTCGTTCAGGAAGAGCCTGGGCGAGCCCGCCGGATCGAAGGTCGTCGTGAAGATGTCGAGGTCGAGGTCGCCGTCGAAGTCGTCGACGACGGCGCCGCCGGAGAGGTTGAAGCTGTCGATCCCGAGTTGCGGCGCGACGTTGACGAAGCGGGGGAAGTCGGCCGCCGAGCCGAAGGCAGCAAGCGGCAGCCGGTGCTCCGCCTCGATCGCCGCGGGGTGGTCGCCCAGGGTCATGTGGGCCAGGTTCAGGAGCCACCTCGCCTTGACCTGCTGCACCGAGTTCGCGGGCACGGCCGCCAGGTACTCGCGCAGAAAACGGGCCGCCTGCTCGGAACCCTCGCGCTCGCGGTGGATCGCTTCGCCGCTGATCGGCAGGATGCAGGCATCCGCGCCGTGCATCCCTGCGCAGTTGCGGCTTTCGCCGAATCGGAGCCAGGCGACGGCGATCCGGAACAGGACCTCGGTCGCCTCGCTTCCAAGCTCGGCGGCCAACCCGGACGGACCGGTCAGGAGGTCGTGGGCCGCGCCGAAGCGCTTCAGCGCGGCGGCTTCGTCGCCGAGCCGAAGTTCCTGCTCGGCCAGTTCGACCAGCAGCCGGAACCGCGTGGCGGCGGGGGCGTCCGTGGCCGCCGCGAGCGCCCCGCGCGCGGCCCGGGCCGGGGCTTCGCCGAGCCAGGGGTTGCGGTCCAGGTCCTGTGTGCGGATTGCCTCCAACGTCTCGAGCATCCGCGCGTGACTCGCGTCGATGGCGGCGGTCCGGTCCGGGGACTGCCGGGCGGCGATGGTTGGCGCAAGCAGGAAGCCGGCGAGGAGCCACCGCCAAAGCGGAGCCGGCCTGGCGGCCGGCGCGCTCCCTTGGCCGCCTGCGGCGGCAGCGGGTCGGCACCCTGGTGGCGCGTCACCGCGCCACCAGCGTCCCAGTCCGTGCGCCCGTCCTCGGGCGCACGGATGGCAGACCCGCGCACCGAGCCACGAAGAGCGGCCGCCTGATCTGTTTCTGCTTCCGGGTCGAGCCACGATCAGGCTCAACTCTATTTGCGCGTACTGGTTCTACGGGTGTGCGCCGGCCTGGACGCAGGACGCGCGCAGGTCGGCGAGGGCCCGGTCGAGGTTGCGGTCCGAAGGGGTCAGCCGCCGTCCCTCCTCGATCGTCTCGACCGCCTCGTCGCAAAGGCCTCGCCGGGCCTGTACCTCAGCCAGGGCGAGCCGGGCAGGGCCGAAATCGGGTCGGGCCTCGAGCGCCGCGGCGTGGGCCGCCCCGGCGTCGTCCAGCCGGCCCAGTTCGGCGTAGACCAGCCCGGCCAGGAACGCCGCCTCGAACAGGTCCGGCGCCAGCCGCCGCGCCCGGTTGAGTTCCGAAAGCGCTCGGGCGGGCTGGTTTCCCAGCGCCAGGAGGCGCCCCAGTTCCAGGCGCAGCGCGCCTTCTTCCCGCGGACCGCCGGGAGCGGTCGCCAACACGCTTTCCAGCACCCGGCGGGCTTCGTCGAACCGTTGCTGCTGGCGCAGGATGCGGCTCAGGGCGCGCGCCGCGACGCCGTCGCCGGGCGCCGCTGCCAGGCGCTGCCGCAGCAGGCGGGCGCCCTCGTCCGGTCTGCCCATGGCGGCGAGGACGACGGCCTGGTGGTTGTGGACTTCGGTGAAGAAGGGATCGATCTCCAGGGCGGCCTCGAACTGCCGGAGCGCTTCCCGTGGCCTGCCACCTCGCGCCAGGGCGAGGCCGAGTTCTACCCGGGCCTGCTTGTGGCGGGGAGCGAGTTCGACCGCGCGTTCCAGGTGCGCGAGGGACAGATCGAAACGGCTGCGGGCGGCGAACAGGCGGCCCAGTTCCAGTTGCGTCCAGGCGTCGGCGGGGTCGAGTCGCGCCAGGGCCTGTAGTGCCGCGATCGCCTGGTCGGGCCGGCCGGCGTCGATGAACGCCAGCGCCAGATTGCGGTGCGCGGCCGGGTTGGACGGGTCCTCCTCGGTCGCGCGCTGGAGGAGCAGGACGGCGTCGTCCAGGGCGCCGGCCTGCACCGCCAGCAGGCCGCGCTGGAGCGTCGCGCGGCTTCCGGAGGGAAGGAGGACGAGACCCTGAACGAGGGGGTCGTTGACGGGGGCCGGGGTTTCGTTCGCCCGCTCGAGATGAAAACGGACTTGATCCTCGTCACCGAGATCCCGGTGGGCCAGCGCCAGCGCGTGGTGAACGCGGCCGGCTGCGGGCGCGAGTTCGAGTGCTCGCTCCAGCTCCTCGGCGGCCGCCGCCGTGTTGCCGTCGTCGAGTGCGATGCGGCCAAGGCCGTAGTGAGCGGCCGGCTGGTCCGGGGCGAGGGCAAGAGCTTCTCTCCAGAGCGCTTCGGCCGCTGCCGATCGACCGAGCCGGTGTTCGACTTCCGCGAGACGGAGCAGCACGGTCACCCGGCTCGGCGTGGACGCGAGCACGGTCCGGTACCTCCGCGCCGCTGGCTCCAGGTCGCCCCGGGACTCCAGCGCGAAGGCCTCGAGATAGGGCCATCGCCAGTCCCCCGGATCGATTCGTTGCGCTTCGCGGTAGCAGGCGAGCGCGTTCTCGAGCAGGTAGAGGGCTTCGGGCTGCAGGAGTTGCAGTCCGTGGTAGAGGCGGCCGAGTTCACCGACCGAGGCCGCGACCTCCGCTGCGGCGGCGCGTTCCGCGTGCAGAGCCCGGATCCGCTCCTCGTGCCCGGCGATCTGCACCCGGAGCGCTTCGTCGGCCGAGGAGAGGTCGGCGATCGGCAGTTGCGGTGCGGAACGGTCCTCTCCGGCACAGCCGAGAGCGGCCCCAGCGAAGAGGACGGCCGCCAGCGACGAGCGCCTGCGGCCCTTCACGGCGCGCTCCCTTCGCCCCGGCGCAGGGTGTGGTAGCGCCGGAGCTCGAGACGGCCGAAGGTCTCCTCGACGCCGTCCGGCCAGCGGACCCGCATCTCGTCCATCGTCTCGGCTGCGTCGAGTCCGAAGAGGACCCGCGGGTCGCTCGACGAGGCGTAGCTCATGGCGGTGCGGACGCGGCGCGTGATCGTCCGGCCGCCGCCGAGTCGGAGCTCGACAACGGCGCCGTGAGCGTCGCGTTCCGGCGATCCGTGCACGACCCGCAGCCCGATCCAGGATCGGTCCTGTCCAATCGTGTTGAGGAAGAGCTGGACCGGGCCGCCGTTGTTGCCGACCACGAGGTCTGTGTCGCCGTCGTTGTCGATGTCGCCGAAGGCGGCGCCGCGCGAAACGAGGTTCTCGTTGAAGGCGGGGCCGGCCTGATGCGAGATCTCCTCGAAGGCGCCGTCGCCCAGGTTCCGGAAGACCTGGTTGGGCTGGCCGAAGTCCGCCAGGCCTCCGGCCTTCGCCATCCGCCGCACCGCGCCGTTGACGACGACGATGTCGAGCCGGGAGTCGTTGTCGATGTCGACCCAGGCGGCGCCGAAACCGGTCCACGGCAGGCTCGGCGCCCCGAGGCCGGCGGCCAGCGTGGCGTCGCGGAACAGGCCCCGGCCCTCGTTGCGGTAGAGGGTGTTCGTCTCTCCGGTCAGGTGGGCGAGGAAGAGGTCCTCGTCGCCGTCGCCATCGAAGTCGGCCGCGTCGACACCCATGCCGGCCTCGGCGACGCCGCCGGCGTTGACCGCGACCCCGGCGATCGGCGCTCCGTCCTCGAAGCGATCGCCGCGTTTGAGCCAGAGGTGGTTCGGCGTCCAGTCGTTGGCGACGTAGAGGTCCAGCCGGTGGTCGGCGTCCGCGTCGATGGCCACGGCGCCCAGGGTGTAGGCGTCCGCGCCGCCGAGTCCGGCCGGCCCGGTCGCCTCCTCGAAGCGGCCCTTGCCGAGGTTGCGGAAGAAGCGGTCGGGCTGCGGCGCGAAGCTCCGCGGGCTGCAGTAGTCCGGGCCCCCGACCGCGGCGGCGCAGACCGTGTGGGTGCCACGGTTGAAGTCGAGGTAGTTGCCGACGAACAGGTCGAGGTCGCCGTCGGCGTCGGGGTCGAAGAAGAGAGCGGGCACGCTCCAGCCCGGATCGTCGACTCCGGCCTGCGCCGTTGCATCCTCGAAGCGGCCGCCGCCCAGGTTGCGCCAGAGCTGGTTCGAGCCGAGATTCGTCACGTAGAGATCGATCCGGCCGTCTCCGTCCGCGTCGCCCGCGGCGACTCCCATGCCGATGCCGTCGGAGCGGAGTCCGGACGCTTTCGTGACGTCGGTGAATCGGAGTTGCCCTGACTCGACGAGTTCGTTGCGGAACAGGCTGTCGCGGTAGTCGGCGCGGTCGCCTGCGCCGTCGCCGAAGACGGGGCCGCCCTGTACCAGGAGAACGTCGAGGTCGCCGTCGGCGTCGTAGTCGATCAGCGCGGCGCCGGCGCCCATGATCTCGGGCAGGAAGTGCCTTCCGTCGGCGCCGTTGCGGTGGACGAAGTCGAGGCCGGTGGCGGCGGCGCGTTCCTCGAAGAAGGCCGGTTCGGCGGTGGCGGAAGGTGGCGGTTCCAGGCCGGCCGTATCGGCCGCGGGGTCGTCCGCACCGCCGCAGTTCCAGGTCAGGGCTGCCACGAGGAGCCACCGCCAGACCCGAGCCGGCCTGACGGCCGGCGCGTCTTCCTGGCCGCCTGCGGCGGCGGCCGGCGGGGACGCCGGCGCACCCAGTGTGGGGCCGGGCACGTCTAGCGACCGCCTCCGGGAGCGCGGAGCGGTTGCCCTGCCTGGTAGAGGCGGAGGCGGTCGAGCCGCTGCGGCGAGTTGCCGCCGCCGGCTTCCCGTTCGCGGTCCAGGGCCCGCTGCTGCCAGGAGACGGCCTCCTCGAAACGGCCGGTCTCGGCCATCGCCATCGCCAGGGTTTCCAGGTGGTCCAGCGCCGGTTGCTCGTCGACGACGGAGCGGGCGAGTTGCACCGCCCGCTCGCCGTCGCGCACGCCGGCGTCGGGGCTGGTCGCGAGGAGTCGGGCGAGCAGATGCCTCACTGCCAGGTCGCCCGGGAAGCGCTCGAGCGCGGTCTCCAGGGCCTCGCGAGCGGCGGCGAACTCCCCGGTCCCGAACCGCGTCAGACCGAGATTGAAGTGGACCCGCAGATCGTCCGGGGTCAGTGCGGCCAGGGCTTCCAGGTGGTCGGCTGCTCGGGCGGGCTCGCCTGCTTCGAGCAGCATGGCGGCGAGCAGCCGGTGCGCTTCGATGGCTCCGGGATCGAGCCGGACGATCGCCTCGAGTTCGGAGCGGGCGCCGGAGGCGTTGCCGGCGTCGGCCCGAGCCTGTGCCCGTACCAACCGCCACTGCAGGTTCTCCGGGTCGATGTCGGCGGCCCGCTCCAGGTGCAGCGCACCCTCGGCGGTGCGCCCGGTGCGTCCGAGGAGGAGGGCGAGGTTGAAGTGCGCCGCGCCGTGGGAAGGGTTGATGTCGATCGCACGCCGGAGGTGCTCCTCCGAGCCCGCGTGGTCGCCGGTCTCGATCAGGGAGCGGGCGAGGTTGAAGTGGACCTCCGGATCGCCGTCGTCCTCCACCAGGAGTTCCCGGTAAAGGGCGATCGCCTCATCGTTCCGGCCGGAACGGGCGGCGCGCACCGCGCGGTCGAACCGGGCCTCGGTCTTCAGACCGTAGATCTGGAGCCGGTCGCGGAGCGGATCGACGATGGCGATCGGGACCTGACGGTTCCGCCCCAGCTCGGCGCGGGCCCGGGTGGCGTCGCCTCCCGCCCGCAGGGCCATTCCGAGGTGGTGTTGCACGACACTTCCTTCCGGTTGCGAGGTCAGCACCTCCTCGAAGGCGGCGATCGCCTGCCCGGTCTCGCCCCGGTCCATCGCCACCCGGCCGAGGCCGAAGCGCGCCGCGGCGCTTTCGGGACGAACCTCGAGCGCCCGCGCATAGGCGGTAGCGGCGGCATCGAGATCGCCGGCGTCGAGGTGGAGGTCGCCGGCGCGGATCAGGGTCGCCGTGTCGTCGGGGCGCAGTGCGAGTGCGGCGCGTGCCGCGAGCCGGGCGCGCTCCAGGTTGCCGGTCGCGTCGTGCAGCAGCAGCTCGTAGTAGGTCCACTGGAAGTCGTTCGGGGCCAACAGGCGGAGCTGCGCCAGGCACACGGCGACGGCGCCGTGGAGTTCGTGGTGAAGGTACTGCAGGCAGAGATCGCCGAAGACGTTCGCCGCGTGTTGTGCCTGCTCGTCCGTCGCGGCGTCGGCGAGGGCGTCCGTTGCGGCAAGGCGGTCGGCGGCGAGTTGCTCGCGTTGTTCGGGGTCCAGGTGGTTGAGGGTTGGTTCCGGCACGGCGTCGAGCGAGAGCAGGGCGCGGACCTTGCGTGCGTCCTCCGTGGCCGGTGGCTCCTGGGCGGCGGCCGCCGTGGCGCCGGCGAGGAGGAGGCCGAGGAGAAGGCCGCTCAAGGCGGGTCGTCCCTGGCGCCGTCGCCGCGGGTCAGGATGTTGTAGCGGCCGATGTGAACCTGGAACGCCTCCACCGCGCCGTCGGGCCAACGGACTTCGATCGTGCGATTCACGGATTCGCCGGCCGGGTCGCCATCGCCGGGCAGCGGAAACAGCAGCCGTGGATCGCGGGCCGCGGCGTAGCTGCCGTCGGTGCGGACCGTGCGCCAGCCGCCGACGCCGGCGAGGCGGGCGCGGGCGCCGTAGACGTCGACGAACCCCTGACCGTCGTCGCCGGCAGCCTCGACGGGTCTCAGTCCCATCCAGTCGCGTCCGGGCCGGCGCTGGTTCAGGAGCACGCGGGCCGGTCCGGCGTTGTTGGAGATGACGAGGTCCGGATCGCCGTCGTTGTCCAGGTCGCCGACCGCCAGTCCGCGGCTGACCTCGACCTGGACCGGTCGCTCCCGGCGTTCGGCCGGCACCGTTTCGAAGCGGCCGCCGCCGAGGCCGCGGAAGAGCTGGTTCTCCATCCGCAGCGGGTGCGGGTCGCCGGCTTCGACCTGCGCCTCGATCCGCCGGACCGCTCCGTTCACGACGTACAGGTCGAGCACGCCGTCGCCGTCCACGTCGAGGCTTGCGGTGCCGAAGCCGGTCATCGGCCAGCTCGCGTCGATCAGGCCGGCTTCGCGGCTGCGGTCGTCGAAGAGCCCGTCGCCGTCATTCAGGTAGAGGGTGTTGTGCTCGCGGACCAGGTGGGAGAGGAAGATGTCGGGCGCGCCGTTGCCGTCGAAGTCGGCGACCGCGACCCCCATGCTGGCCTGCGGGCGTCCGTCGCGGTCGAACGCGGCGCCGGCGAAGACCGCGTCCTCGACGAACGTGCCGTCGCCCTGGTTGAGCCACAGGTGGTTCGCCATCTGGTCGTTGGCGACGTAGAGGTCGAAGAGCCCGTCGCCGTTGAAGTCGTCGGCGATCGCGCCCAGGGCCGTGCCGGCTTCCACCGAGTCGGCGCCCAGGCCGGAGCTGACCGTCGCGTCGACGAAGGTCCCGTCGCCGAGGTTGCGGAGCAGCCGGTCGGCTTCGGCCGGCTGACTCAACGGGCCGCAGTAGTCCGGCTGCCCGCTGGTCAGGAAGCAGCGCTTGCGGTTGGCGCGGTGGAAGCGGTGGTAGTTGCCGACGTAGAGGTCCAGCCAGCCGTCCGCGTCGTAGTCGAAGAAGACGGCCGGCACGCTGAACCGGCGGTCGTCGACTCCGGCGGCCTCGGTCGCGTCGTCGAAACCGCGGCCCTCACGGTTGCGGAGGAGCTGGTTCGAGCCCAGGTTCGTGAGGTAGAGGTCGACCCAGCCGTCGCGGTCGTAGTCGCCGGTCGCGACTCCGGTGTTGTAGCCCGGCGCGCGGAGTCCGATCTCCGCCGTGACGTCGGTGAACCGGAGTTCTCCAGTTTCGGAGAGACCGTTCCGGAACAGGCGGTCGCTGGGCTCGGCCGCCGGCGGCGGAAGGACCGGCGTCCGGTTCTCGTCGCCCTCGAAGGAGCGTCCCTGTCCGAAGTAGATGTCGAGATCGCCGTCGTTGTCGTAGTCGAACAGGGCGACTCCGGCACCCACCACTTCCGCGGTGTAGAGCTGCCCGGTCATGCCGTTGTAGTGGACGAAGTCAATCCCTACGTCGGCGCCGACTTCGACGAAAGCCGGCGAGGCGTCCTCAGGGCTTCCGGGCGCTGCAGCGAAGGCGGCGACGAGCGCCAGTACGACTGTCATGGGCGGCCAGAATCATACGACCGGCTCCGTTCCGATCACCCTGTCCCGCTCCAGGGCCTTCAGTTCATCCTCGCTCAGGTCGAGCAGGCGCGTCAGCACCTCGCGATTGTGTTGCCCAAGCGTGGGCGCCGGCCATTCGACGGCGTAGGGGCGGCTTCGGCCGTCTCCGGAGGCCGGCCGGAAGGGCGCCGACGGGTTGGGCTGATCGCCGACGTAGGCCCGTTCGCGCCACTGCCAGTAGCCGCGGACCTCGAGATGCGGGTCGTAGAGCACGTCGAGCGTGTTGCGCAGCACGGCGGCCGGCACGCCCGCGGAGGCCAGACGCCGTTCCAGGGCGAGGCCGTCGTGGAGCTTGGTGCGGGCCGCCAGCGCCCGGTCGAGTTCGTCCTCGCCCTGCTTGCGGCCCGCGGCGTCGGCGAAGCCGTGGTCGTCGGCGTCCATGCCCAGCACGTCGCAGAGCGCCCGCCACTGGTCCTCGGTCTCGACCGTGACCGTGATCCAGGGTTCCGCGCCGATGCACGGATAGACGCCCCACGGCGCGAACAGCGGGTGCCGGCCGCCGGCACGCTCCGGCGGAGCGCCATTGACCGCCTGCTCGATCAGGCCGTGGGCGGCGAGCGGGAACATGGACTGGACGTGGGAGAGGTCGACGTACTGACCCTCACCGGTTCGCCGGCGGTGGCGGAGGGCGGTCAGGAGCGCCGCCGCGGCGTTGATGCCGGCAATCGGGTCGCCGAGGGCGACGTGTTGCATGGTCGGCGGGTCACCCGTGCGGCCGTTCAGGTGGGGCAGTCCGGACGCCTGCTCGACGGTCGAGCCGTAGGCGCGGTGGTTCATCCAGGGGCCGCTCCTGCCGAAGGGGGGCATCGAGACCATGACCAGCTCGGGATTCACCCGCCGGAGGCGGCCGTAGTCGAGGCCCAGCCTGGGCAGGACGCTGGCGGTGTAGTTCTCGATCACGGCGTCGGCCTTCGCGACCAGGCGCAGCAGGAGATCGACGCCGCGCCGGCTGGTCAGATCGAGAGTGATCCCCAGCTTGTTGCGGCCGGTCGTGTTGAAGGCCGTCGACTGCTCGTAGAGCTTCTGGGCGATCGACTCGGGCGTCGATTCCCAACCTCGCCACCAGTCGAAGTACTGGCAGGACTCGACCTTGATCACCTCGGCGCCCATGTCGGCGAGCTGGCGGGTGGCGAGCGGGCCGGCCCAGCCCATCGTCAGGTCGACGATGCGGATGTCGCTGAGCAGCGTAGGGCGGCGGGCCTGGGGGGAGGCGCCCAGCGAACGCGGCATCCGCGCGTCCGCCAGCGGACGCACGGCCTGCGACGCATGTGGCGCGGGGACGCGCCACATGGGTGCACGCTTTCTCGATGGGCGGAGGGTCAGGCGTTCGCTCCGCTCCGCTCGCTCTGGTTGGGCGTCGGTTTCCGCACGGCATCGGCAGTCGCTCGCTCCGAGGTCGCTGGGCGCCTCCCCCCAGGCCCGCCTTGTGCCGTGTTCTCCCAGACGCGGGGCCGTTCCTCCTGCGGCGGCGGGAGTGCGATGAAGCCGAAACGGTGTACCGGCGGCGAGGAAGCGTCCCTGGTCGGGGTGCTCGGCCTCTACCCAGGCGCCGCGATCACGGAACTGCTCGAGGTCGAACAACTCCGCCGGTGTCGACGCGAGCGCCAGGGGGACGCGCGCCGCCTGGCCGGCGTCGACCCACTCGCGGGCCGTTCGTTCGAGGAGGCGCGGCCGGAGCGCGGCATCGATCCGGTCGGCATCCTCCAGCCGGTTGATCGACACCCGGTAGCGGGGCTCTGTCCCGAGTTCGTCAAGTCCCAGGAGCGCGCACAGGCTCCGCCACTGGGAGGGCGTCACCGTGCTCACGCCGAGCCATCCGTCGCGGCAGGGATAGATGCCGACCGGGTAGGTTGGCCAGAAGCGGTTGATGCCGATCCGGGGACGGATCTCGCCCGTCGCCAGGGTTCCCGAAGGACCGGGTTCGGTGATGCACATCGCCGCCTCGAGGATCGAGACGTCCAGGTGAAGCGGGGCCTCGAGCCACCCGGTTTCCCGTGCCAGCAGGTGGCCGACGGCGCCTACGTAGGCCAGCGTGCCGGCGACCACCTGCGGTGTGTGTCCCGTGGCCAGGATGGGCGGTCCGCCGGCCGGTCCGATCGCCCTGGCCGCGGCGGTGTGGGCGCTGATGACGGGGTCCGTGGCTGCGCGGCCGGCGTAGGGACCCGAAGCGCCGAACCAGGAGATGGAGAGCCGGATCTGGCCGTCGAGCAGTAGCCTTTCGACGGCGGGGTCGGCGTCGAGGATGAGATGGGCCCCGTGGAGCAGGCTGTGGGCTTCCGCGTCCTCCGGTCCGGCGGCGACGCTCCGCTTGCCGAGCGAGAGCCAGGTCGCGAGCGCGCTGGCTTCGGGCCCCGACCCCTGAGGATGGAAGGGGTGCAGCCGGCGGATCGGGTGGCCTTCACCCGGCGGTTCGAGGTTCGTCACCGGTCGCGCCGAGGTCGCGGAAGAGCTTGCCGCAGTAGGCGGTGGCGACCGTGCCGGCGAGGTCGACGACGTGGATCCCCGCCAGGGCTCCGGCACTGGTGTTTTCGTTCCGCATGGACGTCGAGTGAGGCGGGAGTGTAGATCGTGCCGGCAGGCCGGCGCACCGGCAGTCGGCGTAGGATGCCTCCGGTGAAACGTCAGACGTACCTCCGGCTGTCCGTCATGATGCTCCTGCAGTACGGGGTCTGGGGTGTCTGGCTGCCGGTGCTGGCCCGTTACCTCCAGGCCGATCAGGCCGAAGGCGGCCTGGGGTTCAGCCCCGGACAGGTCGGCTGGATTCTGGGTCTGGCGAGTTCGATCGGCGCCGTCACCGCGCCGTTCATCGCCGGCCAGCTCGCCGATCGGTCGTTCCCGACCCAGCGGGTCCTGGCGGTGCTGCTGCTGGCGGGCGGCGTGATCAAGATCCTGACCGCGTACCAGACGACGTTCTCGGCGTGGCTCTGGCTGTCGGTGGCGTACTCGGTGCTGTACACGCCGACCCTGGCGCTTTCGAACTCGCTCGCCTTCGCGCATCTCGACGATCCCGACAGCCAGTTCCCGAAGGTGCGGGTCTGGGGCACCATCGGCTGGATCGCGGCGAGCTGGGCGTTTCCGCTGTTCTGGCTGCTCTCCGACGTCCGGTTCTCCTGGCTGCCGCCGTTCTACGTCGGCGTCGAGGCCGCCGATGCGACCGCCCGGCTCGTCGACTCGCTGATCTGGAGCGGCGTGCTGGCGTTCGGCTACGCGCTGTTCTGCCTCGTGCTGCCGCCGACGCCGCCGCGGCGGGACGCGGAGGAGAAGCTCGCCTTCGCCAAGGCCTTCGGGCTGTTCCGCCAGCGCTCGTTCGCGGTGCTGGTCGCGGCGAGCCTGCCGATCGCGGTGATCCACCAGATCTACTTCATGCAGACGGCGCCGTTCATGAGCGAGGTCCTGGGGCTCCCGGACAGCCGCATCGGACCGGCGATGAGCATCGGGCAGTTCGCCGAGATCGCGGTCATGGTGGCCACCGGCTGGCTGCTGGCGCGGCTCGGGTTTCGCGGCGTGATCGTCATCGGGGCATTCGCCTATTGCGCCCGCTACGCGATTTTCGGCAGCGACTTCCTGCCCGTGGAAGTCATCGTCGCCAGCCAGGCGCTCCACGGCCTCTGCTACGCGTGCTTCTTCGCCGCCGCCTTCATTTACGTCGACCGCATCGCCGAGCCGGATGTCCGCCACTCCGCCCAGACGGTGTTCGGGATCGTGATTCTCGGTCTCGGGCCGGTCCTGGCGGCGCCGGTGCTGCAGGTGCTGTCCGAGGCGTTCACGAACGCCGCCGGCGTGCTGGACTACTCGGCGCTTTGGTACTCGCTGTCGGCGCTGGCGCTGTTGACGATGTTGGCCTTCGGCGCGTTGTTCAGGGATCAGACGCAGTCCGAGCCGTGACCCACTGGGTGCGCCGGCGTCCTCGCCGGCCTTCCGGGAGAACGCGCGAGGCGTCAGCCTCGCTCCTCTTCACACGTCGCAGACGCTCACGCCATGCGCCAGGGCAGCGAGCTTGTCGTCGCTCTTGGGGATGAATTCCTGGCCCACGATGCCCGTGTAGCCGGTCTCCAGGATCGCGCGCATGATCGCTGGGTAGTACAGCTCCTGGTCCTCGTCCAGTTCGTTGCGGCCGGGGTTGCCGGCCGTGTGGTAGTGGCCGATGTGCTCGTGGTAGTCGCGGATGGTGCGGATCACGTCGCCTTCCATGACCTGCGCGTGGTAGATGTCGTAGAGGATCTTGAAACGGTCGGATGCGACGCGGTCCACGAGTTCGACCAGCCAGGGCATGTTGTCGGCCATGTAGTCGGCGTGGTTGACCTTGGAGTTGAGCAGCTCCATGCAGATCGTGACGCCCTTCTGCTCGGCGTGGCCGACGATCTGCTTCAGAGCCGTGACGCAGTTCTCCAGGCCGTCGCTGTCGGCCATGCCGTCGCGGTTGCCCGAGAAGGTGATCACGTTGGGGAAGCCGGCTTCGGCGGTCGCATCGATCGCGGTCGTGATCGCCTCCAGGCAGGCCTCGTGGTTGGCGGGATCGTTGATGCCGTCGGTGATGCCGTGGCTGTTCGTCATGGCGCAGGACAGGCCGTGTTCCCGCAGGGTCGGGAAGGCCTCGGGTCCGAGGATCTCGATCGACTCGAGGCCCATCGCGCTGGCGGCGGCGGCAAGTTCTTCGAGCGGCATGCGGCCGTAGCACCACTGGCACACCGACTGGCGGATTCTCCCGTTCCTGATCACTCGCTCCTGTTGGGCGGGAACAGCCGCGGGAACGGCAGCGGCCGCGGCGACCGAAGCGGCGCCGGCAATCAGGGTGCGGCGGGACAGGGACTCTGGGTTCACGGATAGTCCTCCCGGTGGACGTCGTTGCCTGGAGTGAAGAGGGAGTTTCGATTGTACTGTCCGTTTGCGGGGTACGATCGTCGCGATGAAGTCCGAGGCAGGGACGCGAAGAAGATGGCTGGCGCCGACGGGCGTGGCCGCGTTCGCCCTGCTCCTCGCCTCCCTGTTGCCCGCCCAGTGGTGGCGCCCGGTGCCCGCGCGCTACCCGGAGGAAGGACGCCAGTACCTCGAGGGCTTCGTGTTTTGCCGTGGCCAGTACCGGCAGGTCGTGGACGAGTGGCTGGGGCAAGGCTGGTTCACGGACTATCCCGACTCCGAGTACAACTTCATGACCCGCCTGGCCCAGTTGACGACGGTCGAGATCCAGCGCACCGCCTACGGCGACCCGGAGCATCTGGTTCTGACGCTGGACGATCCGCGTCTGTTCGAGTTTCCGTTCCTGTTCATGTCGGACGTCGGCACGATCGGCATCGACGATGTCGAGGCGGAGAACCTGCGGAAGTACCTGCTGGCCGGCGGCTTCCTCTACGTTGACGACTTCTGGGGCCCGGACGCCTGGGACCGCTGGGCGCGTCAGATCGGCCGGGTGCTGCCGCCGGGCGAGTACCCGATCGTCGACATTCCGCTGACGCACCCCATCTTCAGCACCTTCTTCACGGTCGACGAAGTGCCGCAGATCCCGTCGATCCAGTACTGGAACATGACCGGCCGGGCGGACACGTCGGAACGGGGCCACCGCTCCGCCGAACCGCACTTCCGCGGCATCTTCGACGAGCACGGCCGGCTCATGGTCGCGATGACCCACAACACGGACATCGCGGACGGCTGGGAGCGGGAAGGCGAGTCGCGGGAGTTCTTCGAGCGCTTTTCCCTGACAAAGTCCTATCCCTTCGGCGTCAACCTGGTCCTGTACGCGCTGTCGCACTGACTGCGGCGCTCCGCGGCGGGCGCTCATCGCGGACTGCTAGGGTCGCCTGTCCGTCTCCGACCGCTTGTTCCTCAACGAGGACAGACACATGACACGCATGACGCTTCGTTCCCGCTTTCCGGCGATTCCCGCCGTCGTGGCGGTGGCGGGCCTGCTCGTCGCTCCCGCCGCGGCCCAGCGCAGCTTCGACGACGTCCAGGTGACGGCCGAGCATGTCGCGGGCTCGGTCCACATGCTGACCGGCGCCGGTGGCAACATCGGCGTCTCCGCCGGTGACGACGGCATCCTGATGGTCGACGACCAGTTCGCCCCCCTGGCCGGCAAGATCCGGGCCGCGATCGCCGGGATCTCGGCCGGCGACCTGGAGTTCGTCATCAATACCCACTTCCACGGCGACCACACCGGCGGCAACGTGGTCTTCGGCGAGGAGGCGCTCATCCTCGCCCACACGAACGTCCGCAAGCGCCTCGCCGCGGGCGACGGAGCGCGCGGCCAGCGGGGGGAGCCGGCGCCGAAAGTGGCGCTGCCGGTCGTCACCTACGACATCGGCGTATCGATCCACTTCAACGGCGAGCAGATCCTGATCGGCCACCTGGAGGGAGGACACACCGACGGGGACAGCTTCATCTACTTCATGGACTCGAACGTGATCCACCTGGGCGACCAGTACTTCGCCGGGCGCTTCCCCTTCGTCGACGTGGCGAGCGGTGGCAACGCGGTGGGGCTCAGGGACAGCATCGGCGGCGTGCTCGACCGACTGCCCGAGGACGCGAAGGTGATTCCGGGTCACGGCCCCCTGTCTACGGTCGATGATCTGCGCAAGTACCACCGGATGCTCGTCGAGTGCGTGGCCACAGTGAGGGCGGGCAGGGAAGCCGGCAAGTCGCTCGAGGACATCCAGGCCGCTGGACTACCGGACGAGTGGGAGGCTTGGGGCTCCGGCTTCATCAACGAGTCGGTTTTCATCACTTCGATTCACGAGAGTCTGTAGGAGGGTCGCCGTGCCGGTCATGCGTCTGGATGGAGTGCTGCGCTTGGAGCATGTCGCGTTGGTAGTCGCTCTGGCCCTGTCGGCCGGTGTCGCGCTGGCGGCGCCGCCCGCGAGTTCGGACGTGGAAGGTGGCTGGCCGGCCTGGCGTGGCCCTAGCCGCACCGGATCGGCGCCGGCGGGGAATCCTCCGATCGAGTGGTCAGAGACGCAGAACGTGCGGTGGAAGAAGGCGATGCCGGGTCTTGGCCTGTCCTCGCCCATCGTGTGGGGCGATCGTCTCTACCTGACCACCGCCGTGCCTACCGGTGAGATGGTCGCGAACCCGCGGCCGGCCGGCAGGCGTGACGGCATCCCTCCCGACCAGGTCCTGAGCTACGAGGTCCACGCGCTCGACCGCGCGGACGGATCGACGGCGTGGAAGCGAACCGTGCGCACGGAAGCGCCCCACGGGAGCACGCATCCCGACGGCACCTGGGCCTCCGGGTCGCCGGTCACGGACGGCGACGTGCTGGTCGCTTTCTTCGGTTCGCAAGGTCTCTACGCGTTCGATCTCGATGGCAACGAGCTCTGGCGCCGTGACTTCGGCGACATGAGGACCCGGCTGGGCTTCGGCGAGGGAAGCTCGCCGGCGCTTCACGGCGACCGCGTGTTCGTCATCTGGGATCACGAGGACGACTCCTTCATGGTCTCTCTCGACAAGAAGACGGGGCAGGAGATCTGGCGCCGCGACCGCGACGAGATGACGGCCTGGACGACGCCCCTGGTGGTCGAGCACGGCGGCCGGACGCAGGTCATCACCAGCGCGACGAACCGTGTCCGCGCCTATGACGCGGACACCGGCGAAGCGATCTGGCAGGCGACGGGCATGACCCTCAACGCGATCCCGTCGCCGGTCTACTCCGACGGCGTCGTCTACCTGACCAGCGGTTTTAGGGGCAGCAAGCTGATGGCGGTGCGCCTCGACGGCGCCGAGGGCGATGTCACGGGGACGGAACAGGTGGTCTGGTCGGTGGACCGGGACACGCCTTACGTGCCGTCGCCGTTGCTGCACGAGGGCGTCATCTACTTCACGAAGTCGAACAGCGGCATCCTCTCGGCGTTCGCCGCCCCAACCGGAGAGGCGCTCTACAGGAACCAGCGGCTCGGCGCGGTCCGCAACGTCTACGCTTCGCCGGTCGGCGTCGGTGACCGCGTCTACTTCACCAGCCGCGACGGCGAGTTCCTGGTAGCGAAGGCGGGGCGGACCTTCGAGGTCCTGGCCGAGAACGAACTCGACGACCGCTTCGACGCCTCACCTGCCATCGTCGGCGACGAGATCTACCTGCGCGGCCGTCGCAACCTGTACTGCATCGCTGCGCCGTAGCGGCGTCGGTTGCACCCGCCTGTCCGGGGGCCGGTGGAGGGGTCCCAGCGGTCGCTCGCGCTTTCTCGGAAAAGGGGAGGTTGGCGCTCGCTTCGCTTCACTCGCTCCGGTAGGGCGTTGGTCGGGGGAAGGGCGTCGGGCGTCGCTCGTTCAGAGCCCGCTGGGACCCCTCCACCGGCCCCCGGACAGGCTGGACCTCGTCGAGCTTTCCTGCGCCGGATGCCTGCGTTGCGGGTTGGATGGGCTCCCACACTGGGTGCGCCGGCGTCCTCGCCGGCTGCCGCCGGAGGCGGCTGGAAACGCGCGCCGGGCGTCAGGCCGGCTCCTTATCCGTGGGCAGTTCCACGTAAGCCGGCGAGGGGGACCTCGAGGACGACCGTCTCGGGGAGTAGACAGAGCTGGTCGTCGCAGGCCTGGAGTCGGAGAGAAACCGGGATCGATACGGGTCGCGGATCAGAGGTCGAGGTCGGGCGGAGCCGGAACGAGATGCGCTGGCGTCCCCCGTAGATCAGAACATCACCGGACTGGGTGCTGACCTGGGTTCTGCGGGGTTCCGGGTAGTGGAGGTTGGTGATGTCGAAGTGCCTGCCGGCGCTCTGGATCGTCGTGCCGATCAGATCCTCCTGGAGCGGCTCGGGGCCGTTCAGGTGCCAGCCTTCCTGGATCACGAGGTCGACGTCGACTTCGTACTGGCCGGCATCGTCAGCCGGCCGTAGCGCGGCGGCGGCGACGACGGCGCCGTTGCCGGCGGTGGCTCGGGGGCCGGCGTCGCCTTCGAGGGCCACGGCGAGTCCGGTCAGCATGTAGGTGTAGGCGGCCGGCATCCGTTCGATGTTCGTCGCGAACGCTGCGACCGTGGCGAGGGCCCGGTCGGTGGCGTTGCGGTCGCCGGTGCGGTGGCCGAGTTCGGCGAGGGCGCGGACGGCCACGGAGTTGCCGGAGGGAACGGCGCCGTCGGTCGGGCTCTTCGGCTGCGCGATCAGCAGGTTGGCCTTCTCGCGCTCGGCGATGAAGAAGCCGCTGCCGAGGCTCGGTGAAGCGGGGGCGCCTTCCTCCGGCGGAGCGGGAGTGGGATCCCAGAAGCGCTCGACCATCTCGGCCGCGACGGTCGCGGACCGTTCGAGCCACTTGCCGTCGGTGGTCACGTCGTGGAGCGCGACGAACGCGTGAGCCAGGTGGGCGTAGTCCTGGACCAGGCCCGGAGTCGAGGCCTGACCGTTGAGCCAGACGCGCCACAGGCCGCCGTCCTCGCGGCGGCTGTTGCGCCAGAGGAACTCGGCCGCCCGCGCGGCGGTTTCGGCGTAGGCCGGTTCGGCCAGGGCGTCCGCGGCCTCGGCCAGGGCGCGGATCATCATCCCGTTCCAGGAGGTGAGCACCTTGTCGTCGCGCAGGGGATGGGGACGATCCTCGCGGACCTGGTAGAGGCGTTCGCGGATGCCGTCGAGCCGGTCGAGCAGTTCGTCCAGCGGCAGTCCGAAGTCGGCGGCGTTCTCGTCGAGCGGCCGGTCAAGGAAGAGTATGTTCCGGTGCTCGAAGTTCCCCGCGTCGGTGACGCCGAAGAGCCGGATCGCCAGTTCGGCGTCGGCGGGGTCCAGGGCCTCCCGGAGCTGGTCCTTCGTCCAGACGAAGAACTCGCCCTCGACCGACTCGCCGTCTTCGGCTTCGCTGTCCGCGTCCGTGGCGGAGTAGAAGGCGCCCTCCGGGGAGGTCATGTCGCGCAGCACGTAGTCGGCCGTCTGACGCGCCACCCGCGCCAGCAGCGGGTCGCCGGTGAGCCGGTAGGCCAGCACGTAGGCCCGGAGCAGGTGGGCCTGGTTGTAGAGCATCTTCTCGAAGTGGGGCACGAGCCAGTGCCCGTCCACCGAGTAGCGGTGGAAGCCACCGCCGACCTGGTCGTGGATGCCGCCGCGGGCCATGGCGCGCAGCGTGATCAGCGCGGCGTCGAGCGGCCCCCGGTCGCCCGTACGGAGCGCCTCCTCGAGCAGCAGCAGGATGTTCGTCTCGTTCGGGAACTTGGGGGCGCCGCCGAAGCCTCCGTACGCCCGATCCGTGCTGGCGACGAGGCCCTGTACCGTTTCGCCGATCATCGCTCGGCCCAGGTTCTTCGCCGCGCCGCGGGCCGCCGTGATCTGCTGAACGAGGTCCGTGATCTGGGCGGCGCTGGTTTCGAGGTCGGCCCTCCGTTCCCGCCACGCGGCGTCGACCTGACGCATCAGGTTGACGAACTGCTGGGGCGGAAAGTAGGTGGCGCCGAAGAAGGGCCTGCCGTCGGGGAGCAGGAAGCTCGACATCGGCCAGCCGCCGCGCTGCTGGGTGACCTGGACCGCGGTCATGTAGATGTCGTCGATGTCGGGCCGCTGTTCGCGGTCGACCTTGATGCAGATGAAGAGCTCGTTCATCAGCCGCGCCACTTCCACGTTGTCGAAGCTCTCGCGCTCCATCACGTGGCACCAGTGGCAGGTGGAGTAGCCGATCGAGAGAAAGACGGGCTTGTCCTCCGCTCTTGCGCGTTCGAAGGCCTCCTCGCCCCAGGGAAACCAGTCGACCGGGTTGTGCGCGTGCTGCCGGAGATAGGGCGACGTCTCGAGGACGAGCCGGTTCAGGAACAGTGGCCGGCCATGACGATCCAGGTGTTCGGTCCGGGGCTCGTAGTCGGCGGGCATCGCCGCCAGCGCGGCCTCCAGCCTGGCCTGGAGCTCCGGCGGGCGTGGTCCGGCGCCCGGAGGCGGGACGGCGAGGGCGGGGGCGTTCGACACGGACAGCCAGACGACGGTAAGGCCCCCTGCGATCCAGGCGGCAACAGGCACGGCATTGAGGATAGCCCGGTCCGGGTCGCTGCTACATTCGCGCGGATGCCTGAACTGCGGCCCCCGCCGGCGGGCCGGAAGCTGATTCTGGAACTGCGGCGCGAGTTGAAGGCCGCCGGAGACCCCGAGCGGGCGAAGGGGCAGCAGGCCTACATGAAGTCGGAGATGCCCTTCTGGGGTGTGAAGACGCCGGAACTGCGGAAGATCGGCCGCGCGGCTTTCCGGAATCATGCGCTGGACGGCTTCGAGGAGTGGCGCTCGACCGTTCTGATGCTCTGGCGGACCGCCGGCCGCCGCGAGGAACGGCACGCCGCCATCGACCTCAGCGGCTACCGCGCGTACCAGCCGCTCCGCACGATGAGGGCATTGCCAGTCTTCGAGGAGATGATCGTCTCCGGCGCCTGGTGGGACTACGTGGACGCCGTGGCGAGCCACCGGTTGCGGGAACTCGTCGAGCGGTATCCGAAGACGATGGCGAAGCGGATGAACGTGTGGAGCCGATGCCCCGACATGTGGAAGCGGCGCGCGTCCATGATCTGCCAGCTAGGCCGCAAGGGCGCGACCGATCTGGAGCTTCTGCACGACACGATCGGCGAGAACCTGCTGGGGTCGCGCTTCGGCGGCGAGTTCTTCATCCGCAAGGCGATCGGGTGGGCGCTGCGCGATTTGGCCTGGCACGATCCGGATGAAGTGCGGCGGTTCGTGCGGGAGCATGAGGAGCGGCTGAGTCCGCTGAGCCGCCGGGAGGCGCTGAAGAACATTGATCGCGCGCAGGCGCGCGATCAACGTCGCAGTCCCCGCGCTGGTCAGCCAGCGCGGGGATGCCATGTGGGGGCCGGTCGGTGAGGGCGGTGCGAAGCGCTTCCGGAGGCCGGCGCTTTGCGCCGGATGCCGGCGGGGACGCCGGCGCACCCAGTGTGAGGCGGGCATGCCGTTTTCGCATCGCCGTCCTGTTCGCGGCGCTCCCGCTGGCGGCAGCGCTGGCCTGCCGGGGTGCCGGCGATGAACCGCTCCGTTGGGTGGACTGGGCTGACGAAACCAATCGCCAGGTCGTCGTCGACCGGGAACCGGGGCAGTACCTGGGCCATCCGACGACAGTGCTGCTCTCCGACCAGCGCTCGATCCTGACCGTTTACCCGAAGGGCCACGGCGCCGGTCCGATCGTCATGAAGCGGAGCGACGACGGCGGGCTCACGTGGAGCGAGCGGCTGCCGACGCCGGCGAGCTGGGCGACGTCGATGGAGACGCCGACCGTCTTCCCGGTCGATCTCGCGGACGGCCGGCGGCGGCTCATCATGTTCTCCGGGCTCTACCCGGTGCGGATGGCGCGCTCGGAGGATGAGGGCGAGACCTGGACCGAGCTGGAGCCCATCGGTCACTTCGGCGGCGTCGTCGCGATGTCGTCGGTGGAACGGCTGCGCAGCCTGGACGGCGAACTGATGGCGCTGTTCCACGACGACGGACGGTTCTTCCGCCGCCCGACGTCCCGCTACGAGCGGATCCCCGGTTTCGAACCCGAGTTCAAGGTCTACAAGACGATCTCGCTCGATCACGGTTTGACCTGGTCGGAGCCCGAAGTCATCGCCGAGCACCCGGAGGCGCACCTCTGCGAGCCGGGTCTGATCCGCTCGCCGGACGGCCGCGAGATTGCCGTGCTGCTTCGGGAGAACAGCCGCCAGTTCAACTCGTTCGTGATCTTCTCGCCCGACGAGGGCCGCACCTGGAGCCGGCCGGTCGAACTGCCGTCTTCGCTGACCGGCGACCGTCACGTTGGCCGGTACACGCCGGACGGCCGCCTCTTCATCACCTTCCGCGACCAGGAGCCGTCCAGCCCGTGGCGCGGCGACTGGGTCGGCTGGCTGGGCCGCTACGAGGACCTGCGGCGCGGGGGCCGTGAGCCCTGGGCGGGCGAGGCGCGGGTGCGCCTGATGGACAACTGGTACGCGGCGGACACGGCGTACCCGGGCCTCGAGCTGCTGCCGGACGGCGCCTTCGTGACCACGACGTACGGTCACTTCACGCCGGGGGAAGAGCCGTGGGTCGCGTCGGTGCGATTCACTGCGGAGGAACTCGACGCGGCGGCAACCGTAGCGCCGGCCGGGATGCCGTCGAGGCCGGTGCTCCGGGTGGGGACCAGCGGCGACTATCCGCCGTTCTCGATCGTGTCGCCAGAGGGAGAAGGCGGACATTCAGCCGAGCGGGCCTCGGCCAGCGGAGATCCGCCGAACGGCGGGATGATCGCCGCGGCCGCGCGGGCGGGCTTCGACATCGAGGTCGCCGAACGACTTGCTTCCGACCTCGGTTTCGACCTGGACTTCCGCCCCTTCGACTGGCCGGATCTGGCAGCGGCGGTGGCCGCGGACGACTTCGACCTCGCAATGAGCGGCGTCACCTGGCGGCCCGGGCGCGCGGCCGTTGGGTGGATGAGCCGGGCGGTCGCCTCGGGTGGACCCTGTGTCGTCTCCGCGGCGAACGCGCCCGAGCCGCCGCCCCGCCTGGCCGTCAATCGGGGCGGCATCCTGGAGCGCTGGACGCGGGAGCGCTTCGGAGGCGGCAGCGAGATCACCGCCGTCGACGACAACCTCTCGCTACCCGGCCGTCTGGAACGGGACGAGGTGGACGCCTTCGTCACAGACTCGTTCGAGGTCGAGCACTTCGGCCGCGACGGGTGGCGACGCCGCTGCGAACCGCCGCTCGACCGCAAGGTGTTCTGGGTGGCTCCCGAACCCGCGGATGAACTCGGACCCGCGGTCGACCGCTGGATTCAGCGCAACGAGCGCTGGCTCGAAGCCCGCCGCGAGGAGTGGTTCGGCGGCGGCCAGCACCGCGACGAGCTGGACCACCTGCTCGACCTGACGGCTCGCCGGCTCGCCTTCATGCCGCCGGTCGCCTCGTGGAAGTCGGCGCGGGGGGTGCCGATCGAGAACCTGGAACGGGAACGGGTGGTGCTGGAAGCGGCGGAACGGAGCGCCGCTCGCTTCGGGCTCGATCCGAGACCGGTGCGCGACTGGTTCGCGCTTCAGATCGACCTGGCCAAGGCGGTCCAGCGCCGGACGCCGGCGGCGGCGCCGTCGCTCGAACTGGAGGAGATCCGCCCGGCCCTGATCCGACTGGGCGAACGGCAGGTCCGGTCGTTGCGGGCCTTGCGGAGCCAGGCCGGAAGCGGCCTGTCAGTCGCGGGTCCGGACCTCCAGGTGCTTACGCCCTACCTGACGGCAGCGGAAGTCGAGCGCGTGCGCACCGGCATCGTCACGCTTCTGGCCGGGCTCAGTTCATCGCGGCGATGATGGCCCGCGCCATCTGCCAGGTGGACGACTGGCCGCCGAGGTCCGGGGTCAGGTTCCGGCCCTCCTCGAGGACGGCGGTCACCGCCTGATCGATCCTGCTCGCCTCCTCGTAAAGGTCGAAGTGCCGGAGGAGCGCGATCGCCGGCGTCAGCAGTGGCAGCAGGTTCGCCTGGCCGGTGCCGATCAGGTGCGGGGCGTCGCCGTGGACGGCCTCGAAGACGTGGCAGTCGTCGCCGACGTTGATCGCGTGGCCGGTGGAGATGCCGCCGGCGAGGCCGGCGCCGAGGTTGCTGAGGATGTCGCCGTAGAGGTTCTCCATCAGCATGACGTCGAAGTCGTACGGATTCAGCACGAGACGCATGCAGGCCGCGTCGACGATGCAGTCGTCCACCTCGATGTCGGGGTAGCCGGCGGCGACGTCCCGGACCGTGTCCAGGAACAGGCCGTCGCTCTGCTTCATGATGTTCGCCTTGTGGATGGCCGTGACCTTCCCGCGTCCGTGGCGCTGGGCGATGCGGAAGGCGTAGTCCGCTATGCGCCGGCAGGCGGCCCGGCTGACCACCTTCATGCTCTCGACGACGCCGTCCACGATCTCGTGCTCGATGCCGCGGTAGACGCTCTCCGTGATCTCGCGGATGAGCAAGACATCGAGGTCGGGATAGCGCGTCGGCAGTCCCGGAATCGAACGCACGGGACGTACGCTGGCCCAGAGCCCGAGCATCTGCCGCAGGGCGACGTTCGGGTTCTGCGGCCCCGGCCCCACCCGCACGGCATCGCTGCCCGGGCCGATGAGGCGGGTCTTCAGCGCCACCCGGCAGTCGCGGATCGTGTCGGCCGCCTCGCTCAGGACCGTCTCCGTGTTGCGCCGCACCGCGGTCGGCACGTCGACGCGCACGAAGTCGAAACGGGCGCCGATCGACTCCAGGATCTCGAGCACCGGCGGCGCGGTCTCGGCGCCGATGCCGATGCTGCCGACGATCAGGGCGACCCGGGGTGGCGCCGCGGTCTTGTCGGAAGTGGTCATCGGGCGCCGTCCCGTTCCCCGGCGACGGCGTCGAGTTCGGCAAGCAGGGCGTCCGTGAGCTCGGACGTGTTCGCCTTCCCACCCAGGTCCCGGGTGAGCGACTTGCCGGCGACCAGCAGTCGCTCGACCCCGGCGCGAAGGTGGTCGGCCGCGTCGGCTTCGCCCACGTAGCGGAGCATCAACTCCGCCGACAGGATGAGAGCGATCGGGTTGGCCAGGTCGCGGCCGGCGATGTCCGGCGCCGTGCCGTGGACCGCCTCGAAGACGGCGCAGCCCTCGCCGTAGTTCGCGCCCGGAACGACCCCCAGGCCGCCGACCAATCCGGCGCAGAGGTCGCTGATCAGGTCGCCGTCCAGGTTGCCCATCACGAGCATGTCGAAGCGGGTCGGATCCGTTGCCAGGTCGAGTGCGAGATTGTCGAGCGGCAGGTACTCGACCTGAAAGAAGGGGTACTTCCGCTCGCATTCGCGGGCGCAATCCAGAAACAGGTTGTCCGAGAGCGGCGTGATCGAAGCCTTGTGGACGATCGTGAGCTTCTTGCGGCCGTGGCTGCGGGCGTACTCGAAGGCGAACTGCATGATCCGCCGCGACGCGTCCCGGGTGACGATCTTGAGCGCCTCCACGACGCCGTCGACGACTTCGTGCTCGCGGCCGCTGTAGAGCCCCTCGGTGTTCTCGCGCACAATGATCTGGTCGACGCCCTGGTAGCGGGCCAGCGTGTTCCCCGGCAGCGAACACACCGGCCTGACGCAGGCGAACAACTCCAGCGACTGGCGAAGGAGGACGTTGACGCTGCGCCAGCCGCCGGCGACCGGCGTCTGCAGGGGGCCCTTGATCGCGATCCGGTTGCGGCGGATGGAATCGATCGCTTCGTCAGGAAGCGGCGAGAGTCCCTGGTCGACGGCCGTGCTGCCGGCCACCACGGGCTCCCAGTCGATGCGGCCGCCGGTGACGAAGTCGACCGCGCGGACCATCGCCTTGCTGACCTCGGGGCCGATTCCGTCTCCCGGGAGGAGAGTGACCGCGTACTTCAAGCTGCTACGAGGCTCTGTCGTCGATCATCGCCTCGATCAGGCAGGGACCGGATTCGGCGAAGCCGCGCTTGAGTTCCTCCGTGAGTTCCTCGCCGGTCCGCACCTGGACCGCCGGCATGCCGAAGCCCCGGGCCAGATCGAGCCACTCGACGCGGGGGCCGGAGAGGTCGGTCAGGTTGACGCTCTGCGGTCCGAGTTCCGTAACACCGGCGCGATGCAGCTCCACCTGGAGGATGCGGTAGACGTCGTTCGCGAACACGAGGTTCACGATGTCGACGCCCTCCCGGACCTGGCTCCACAGCGCCTGGATCGTGTAGAGGCCGCTGCCGTCGCCCTCGAGATTCAGGACCTTGCGGTCCGGACAGGCGATCGCGGCGCCCAGGGAGGCCGGCAGGCCCATGCCGATCGCCCCGCCGTTCTCCTGGAGATAGGTGTGGGCCGGCGCGTTCATCGTGGCGGGATAGAAGCCGGCGCCGGCGGTGATCCCCTCGTCCATCACGATCGCCTGTTCGGGCAGGGTGGCGGCGATCGCCTGGGCGGCGACGCGGACGCCGATCGGCCCGGTGGGCGCCGGCGGCCTGACGACCTGTCGGGCCGGCGGTTCTTCCTTCGCGTCGAGCGCGCCGGCCAGCTCGCGGAGGGCGTGGCCGCTGTCCTCCGTCGGGTGGCTGAGGACGACCACATCGACGGAGTCCGGGATCAACCGGCTGACGCCGCCCTCGTAGCCGAAGAAGGCGATCGGATCGAGCGCGCCGGCCAGGACCACCGTGTCGACGCCGCGGAAGAACTCCATCGCCTGTTCGGGAAAGTAGGGCACCCGTGGCAGCAGCGGCAGATGGGGACCGCGCTCCATGCGTCCGCAGAAGGTCTCGGCGGTGAGCCGGCAGCCGGTCTTCGCCTGCACCCTGGCCGCCGCGCGTTGGGCGGCTTCCGTGAAGCCGGAGCTGCCGAGCATCAGCATCGTCCGTTCGCCTTTCGATGTCGCGATACGGGCGCGCTCGACCGCCTCGGGGCCGACCAGTGCGGCGGGCGGGGGAGTCGGTTCCACGATCGGACCGTACGCCTCGTTCCACTGGCAGTCGGTGGGCACGATCAGCGTGGCGATCTGTCCGGGATGACGGCACGCCGCCGCGATGGCGTCCGCCATGTCGCGGGAGATGTGCTCCGCGGAGGCTGAGGTGCGCTGCCAGTCGGACACCGCCCGGACCAGACTCTCGACCTCGGTGTTGAGCGGCGGGTCGTAGTTCCGGTGCCACGTCGGGTGGTGGCCGATCACGTTGACCAGCGGAGTGCGGCCACGGCGGGCGTTGTGAAGGTTGGCGAATCCGTTCGCGAAACCGGGGCCGAGATGGACCAGGGTTAGCGCCGGCTTGCCGGCCATCCGGCCGTAGCCGTCGGCGGCGCCGGTGGCGACTCCCTCGAACTGCGCCAGCACACCGCGCACGCCAGGGATCTCGTCGAGCGCCGCCACGAGGTGAATCTCCGACGTTCCGGGATTGGCGAAGCAGACCTCGACGCCGGCGTTGGCGGCGGTCCGCAGCATGGCCTGGGCGCCGTTCATCGGAGCGGGAGGGTAGCAAGCGGGCTCAACGGCGCTCGTCTTCGTCCGCCGCGGCCGCTGCCACGGTCGGAGTACGGGACTCGAGCGGCAGCGCGGTCGTGCGTTTGATCTCGTTCAGCACGATGCTCGTGAGCAGACGGTCGACGCCGGGGATAGCGGCGAGTTCGTCCGCCAGGATGTGCTCGAGGTGCCGGTAGTCGCGGGCCACGATCTTCAGCAGGTAGTCGTGCTCGCCGGTCAGGAAGTGGCACTCGAGTACCTCGGGGAGTTCGCTGATCACCTTGCTGAAGTGGCGCACCGCGTCCGCCTGGTGGTGGCTGAGGAAGACCTGAACGAAGCAGAGCAGTCCGAGGTTCACGGCGTTGCGATCCAGCAGCGTGACCTGGCGCTGAATCACGCCGCGGTCTTCGAGCTTGCGGAGGCGCTTCTTCAGACCCGAGGCGGACAGGTCGACGCGACGCGCGAGGTCGGCGTCGGTGCGGTTCGAGTCCTCCTGCAGCAACCCGAGGATTGCGTAGTCCGTGGCGTCGAGGGGGCGGCGGACCGAGCGCTGGGGCTCGGTGCTCTGGTGATTGCTCTTGGGTTCCATCGCGCGGATTCTTGCACAGAGTGGGAGTTGGCCCGGATGAGAGACGAAAGAGTGGAATCTGAACTTGTTTGGCTTTGTTGGTTTCGATAGAGTCCAAACAATGGCCGTAGAGATACACCTACCCACCGCCAACGGTGACCTTCTCCCACCGCTCGGCGGTCGGGCGCCCAGCCAGCCCGCGATGGCGCACCTGCTGGCGCCCTGGCTTCGCGGCCGGGAGCGCTCCCTGCTGCGCCGCCTGGTGAACCGGGTCTCTCGACGCGACGTGATGTCGCTGGCCGGTGGCTTGCCGGCGGTGGATCTGTTTCCACGCGACGCCTATGGCGAGAAGCTGCGCGAGCTGCTGGCGAACCCCCGGTCGGTGCAGTACGGGCCGCCCAGCGGAGCCTTGAAGGAACAGATCGCTCTGTTGATGCGGCGTCGCGGAGTACCGTGTCGCCCGGAAGAGATCCTGATCACCGCGGGGGCCCAGCAGGCGCTTCAGGTGGCCACCGCAGCCCTGGTGGCGACGGGCGAGTGCGTCGCCCTGGAGCGCTTCGTCTACACCGGTGTCCGCGAGGCGCTGGCGCCGCACTCGCCGCGGCTTCTCACCCTGCCCAGCAGTCTGGACGACGGGCTCGACGTGGAGGCTCTGGAGCGGTGTCTGTTCGCGGGAGAACGGCCGCGTCTCGTGTACGTGATCCCCGACGCTCACAACCCGCTCGGTGTGAGTCTGACCCGGGAGAAACGTGAGCGGCTCGTCGTCCTGGCCAGGGACTACGATTTCGCGATTCTCGAGGACGACCCCTACGGTCTGCTTTGCTGCGACGGGGAGTTCGAGCGGCCGCTCGCCGCTCTCGACTCGGAGCGGGTCATTCATGTCGGCACGTTCTCGAAGGTCCTGGCGCCGGCCCTGCGCCTCGGCTGGATGCGTCTGCCGCCGCCGCTGGTCGACACGTTCGCGGCCGTCAAGGAGGCGGGCGATCTCGAATGCTCCAGGCTGACCATGCTGGCCGTGGAGCGTCTGCTGGCGGACCTCGATTTCGACCGCCATCTCGAACTTCTGCGGTCCACTTACCGGAGACGCCGGGACGCGATGCTCGAAGAGCTCGCGGATCAACTCCCGGACGGCTGTGCGTTCTCCGAACCGGCCGGCGGCATGTTCGTCTGGGTCGAACTGCCTCCCGACACGGATGGAGAGCGACTGCTCGAGCGGGCTCTGGCCGAGCACGGCGTGGCCTTCGTTCCGTCGGCGGCTTTCGTCGACGTCCACGACCTTGACGCGCCGGCCAACGCGGTCCGGCTGAGTTTCTCGACACTGGAGCCGGAATCGCTGCGCGTAGCCGTGGCGAAGTTCGCGGCCTGCCTCCGGGCATGGCGGCGGGAACAGACAACAGGAGGAAGAGGAAGATGAGTCTGGTGGCAACGGAGACCAAGGGGACCGGTCATCCGGCGGCAAGCGCTGTCGCGGACGAGGACTTCTGTCCCATCCTCGGCTTCGATCACCTGGAGCTGTACGTCGGCAACGCGAAACAGTCGGCCGCCTACTACTGCCACGCCTTCGGCTTCCAGTGCACGGCGGTCCGCGGTCTGGAGACCGGAGAGCGGGCACGGGCGTCCTACCTCGTCGAGCAGGGAGACATCCGGCTGCTGCTGACCAGCGGTCTCCACTCCTCGCATCACGCCGCGCGCTCGGTGAGCCGGCACGGCGATTCGGTCGCGGTCATCGCGTTGTCCGTGCCGGACGCGGACGCTGCGTTCGACGCCGCCGTGGCCCGGGGCGCGGAGGTGGCCGCGGCGCCGGCTACGGCCGCGGACGACCACGGCCGGTTCCGGCACGCGTCGATCCGTCTCTACGGCGACTGCGTGCTTCAGTTCATCGATCGCCGGGGCTACGGCGGCGTCTTCGGCCCCGGCTTCCGGGCGGCGCCCGTGATACCCGGCGCGGCTGCCGGCCGGAACTGCGGCCTGGTTGCGATCGACCATGTGGTGGCCAACGTCGAACTGGGACGGATGAACGAGTGGGCGGCCTTCTTCTCGCAGGTGCTCGGCTTCAGCCAGCTCGTCCACTTCGACGACGACGCGATCTCGACCGAGTACTCGGCGCTCATGTCGAAGGTGATGCAGGACGGTACGGGCACGATCAAGTTCCCCATCAACGAGCCGGCCGAGGGCCGGAAGAAGTCGCAGATCGAGGAGTTCCTCGAGTTCCACGAGGGGCCCGGCGTGCAGCACGTCGCCTGCCGGACGGACGACATTCTGGGCACGGTCACGCGGCTGCGCGAGAACGGGGTCGAGTTCCTGCACGTACCGGCCGCCTACTACGAGGACCTGGAACAGCGGGTCGGGAAGATCGACGAGCCGATCGATCGTCTGGCGGAACTCGGCATCCTCGCCGACCGCGACGAGGACGGCTACCTGCTGCAGATCTTCACCAAGCCGGTGGAGGACAGGCCGACGCTGTTCTACGAGATCATCGAGCGCCACGGCGCAACCGGCTTCGGCGCGGGCAACTTCAAGAGCCTGTTCGTCGCGCTCGAGCGCGAGCAGGCGGCGAGGGGAAACCTGTGAGAGGAGGGGAGCCATGCCCGTAGCTGGCGCGGTCGAGGCGGCGCCGGAGCGCCAAGTCGCCGATGGGGACCTGACGACCGGCCGGGCCGCCTTCATCGAGCGCGCGCAGACGCGGGGCGACCTGTTCGTCGAGCAGCCCTACGGTCTCTACAGCGAGGCGAACCAGGAGACGTGGAGGCGCCTGTACCAGGCGCTTGCCGGAAAGTGGGAGCGATACGCGCATCCCCGCTTCCTCGACGGCGTGGCGCGCCTGGGACTCGATCCGGATCGCATTCCCCGGCTCGAGGACATCAACCGCTTCCTCGAGCCGCTGAGCGGGTTCAAGGCGCGGGCGGTCAGCGGCTACGTGCCGGCCTATCTGTTCTTCGACTGCCTGCGACGCCGGGAGTTTCCGACCACGATCACGGTGCGCGACGGCGGCCGGCTCGACTACCTGCCCGAGCCGGACATCTTCCACGATCTGGCCGGACACGTGCCGATGCACACCGACCCCGCCTTCGCGGACGTGCTGGTCCGCTTCGGAGAGGCGGCGCGGACGGCCGCGCTCCGTGCCCGGGACGGCGACTGCCGAAGCGTCGAGAGCGCGCTCAGGGCGTTGGCGCGGTTCTTCTGGTTCACGATCGAGTTCGGCCTGATGCGCCGTCCGGGCGGCGCCGGCCTTTGCGCCTACGGCAGCGGCCTCCTGAGTTCGGCGGGCGAGATCGCGCACTCGCTCGAGTCGCCCAGAGTGCAGCGGGCGCCCTTCCAGCTCGAATGGGTCGTGAACCAGAGCTTCGAGATCGACTCGCTGCAGCCGCTGCTCTTCGTCGTCGACAGCTTCCGCCACCTGGAGAGCGAAGTGCGTCGTCTGGAACGCTGGCTCGGCGAGGGTCGTCTGGACAACGTCGCGCCGGGCGAGCCGGCGGTCAGCCGAGAGGACCTGCGCTCCTTCCTGGACGCCGGGCGTCAGTAGCCCGGCGGACGCTCGAAACCGCCGATCCGTTCGCTCAGGCGCCGGGCGAGGTCGAGCGTCGTGCGGTCTTCCAGGAACGGCCCCGCGATCTGGAGTCCGACGGGCAGGCCGTCCGAGGCGGCGCCGGCCGGGATCACGGTCGCCGGCAGGTAGGCGACGCCGGTGAGGCCGACCCAGAGCGTCTGCTCGCCGTAGGCGCGATCTTCGCCGTTGACCGTGATCCGGCGCGCGCCCATCGGTTCGCTGTGGTCGTGGGGGATCGCGGTGGTCGGCAAGCAGGGCAGGAGTACGGCGTCCCATTCCCTGAAGAACTCGTGCCACTTGCGCCGCATCTGGAGTCGGCGCTCGTTGGCGGACAGCCAGGCGCGGTGGCGCTGCGAGGCCCAGCGCGCGGCGAGCGCGCCTTCCTCCTCTTCGCGCAGGCCTCGCACGGCCAGTTCCTCGATCTCCTGGTGGCTGAAGCCGCCGCACATGGCGGCGCCCAGGAGCTGGCCGAAGACGCGCGCCGCGTAGTCGAAGGTGAAGTCGGGCCGGGCCTCGCGGTCGACGGTGGCGCCGGCCGCCTCCAGGGCTTCGGCGGCGGCCTCGAGGCGTTCGCGCACGCGGTCGTCGATCGGGCAGGAGGGTTCCTCGAACCAGACCGCGACGCGATAGTCGGTGAGCTTCTTGTGTCGCGGCGGCGGCAGTTCCAGGCGGTAACCGGGGGCGTGCCATTCATCCGGGCCGGCGAGGATGTCGAGGCCGAGTTCCAGGTCCTCGACGCTGCGCGCCATCGGCCCGGCGACCGCGATGTCGGCCTGGGTCAGGGTGCCTGGCGGGCCCGGAATCTGGCCGAGTGCCGGCACGATGCCGTAGCTCGGCTTGTGCCCGAAGACGCCGCAGGTCGAGGCGGGGCCGCGGATCGAACCGCCGATGTCGCTGCCGAGTTCGAACGGAGTCAGGCCCGCGGCGAGCGCGGCGGCGGAACCGCCCGAGGAACCGCCGGGTGTCCGCTCGAGGTTCCAGGGGTTGTTCGTCTGGCCGAACACCTCGTTGTAGCTCTGGGTGTCGCCAGCGTAGATCGGCAGGTTCGTCTTGCCGTAGATGACGGCGCCGGCGGCCCGGAGGCGGGCGACCGGTACCGCGTCTACCTGCGGGACGTGGCCGCTGAGTTCGGGCGCCCCGGACGTCGTGCGCATGCCGACGGTCTGGAAGGAGTCCTTGATCGTCATCGCGACGCCGTGGAGGGGTCCGGGTGCGCGGCCCTCCGCCAGCGCCCGGTCGGCGGCGTCGGCCTCGCGGCGGGCACGCTCGGCGTCGAGGGTGACGACGGTGTTCAGCGGCGGGTTCAGCCGCTCCACGCGGTCAAGCAGGTGCTCGAGATACTCGCGAGAAGAGATGCGGCGGGTCCGGATGGCGGTGGCCGCCGCGTTGGCAGACCAGTAGGCCGCGTCCAGGGCTGGCGCCGGCTCCGTGGAGATGACGGGAGAGGGTTCGCTCATGGCGCGGAGGGTAGCAGCGGTAGTCCGGTGGCACTCCGCTTGCAGGACCCTGGCGTGACCGAGTCAGGACGTGGACTATGGTGTCGCCTAAGGGGAGACAGGTATGACAATCGTGGACCTTTGTTCAGGGCGCAGCGGAAGGCAAGGTACCTGTCGGGGTCTACCGGCCGTTCTGATGACCGCCCTGGCGTTCGGGTATCCAGCGGTAGCCCAGGAGCCGGACGCCCTGTCCTCATCAGAGGTCGATTTCGGCGAGGAGATCGACGTCCGGGTTGTCAACCTCGAGGTCGTCGTCGAGGACGGCGAGGGACACCGCATGCCGGGGCTCACGGCGGACGATTTCCTGGTGCTCGTCGACGGTGAGGAGGTCGAGGTCGAGTACTTCACCGAGGTCTCCCGGGGACGCGCGCGACCGATGGCTGGCGCCGGCGCGCCTCCGGCCGTGGGCAATGGCGAAGTCGTGGCCACGAACTACGTCCTCTTCGTGGACGATGAGCGCTCGCTGCGGGCCCTGAGACGGCCGGTGTTGCGGGGTTTTGCGGACAGGCTCGGCCTGCTGGATCCGGCTGACCGTGTGGCTGTGGTCGTCCAGAACGACGGGCGCCTGGCGCTCCTGAGTCCGTTCACGACGGATCGCGGGGCCACATCCGCTGCGCTCGAGGAACTCGATCGGGGTCGACGTTTTCGAGGCCTCCTGGATTCCCGGCGAATCCTCAGGACATTCACCGGAGGTGGTGGTGGAACGGCCGCGTACTTCCGCGATGCCGGGCCGCAGAGCCATGCGTCCGAAGCCGCGGCCGACCTGGTGGCTCGAGGTGGTGGCGTCTCAGCACACGTGGACCGCCACGCGGGAGGGGAGGCGCTGCTCGACAGCCGTGCGGTCGTTTCCGAGGGCCTGGGGGCCGCGGGAGCGATCGTCGCGTCCGACCTGGTGTTCGCCAACATGAAGCCCGACAGTTTCGAGCAGGAAGCCAGGGCCTCGATCCTTGAACAGGATCTGAGCCTGTCGGTCGATGCCGTGGTCTCGACGATGCGCGCGCTCGATCCGCCCGAGGGACGCAAGGTGCTCCTGCTCCTGCCGGGGTACTGGCCGACCGGGGAGTTCCGGCCCTCCGGTCGAGGTGCCGGTCTGCGAACGGATCTCGAGTTGCTGGACGGTCTGATCGACACCGCGAACCTGCTCGGTTACACGATTTACCCGATGGACCAGCAGACCGGTTCGCCGAACATGAGGTTGTGGCAGAACATGCGCTACGTCGCGCGCGACACGGGTGGCCGGGCGTTCATGGCGGGGAGCAACATCTCGGCTCTCGAGCTGGTCGCCAGCGACACGTCGAACTACTACTGGCTGGGTTTCGTCCCGGAGTACCGGCGCGACGATCGCGTGCACGACATCGAGGTCCAGGTCCAACACCCGGGTGTCCAGGTGCGGGCCCGCCGCGGCTATCTGGACCTGTCGCGGGCTACCGAGGCCGACATGGAGGCTCAGCGACATCTCCTCTTTCCGCAGCAGACGGAAGAAGACGTGGCCCGGCTGAGGGTGAGAACCGGAGCGACCAGGTCCCTGCGCGGGAAGAGAATGAACGTGCCGGTGGATGTCGAGATCCCGATCGGGACCTTCACGGCGGTGCCGTGGAACGGCCGGTACGTGCAGCGATTGGAAGTTCGCTTCGTTACCATCGATCACGATGGCTGGCGGGCGGAACAGCCGACGATTCCTCTCGACCTGCGTCACGACGCCGCTCCTTCCCCGGACAGCGTGCACTGGTTCCGCGCCGACGTGGAGATGCGACACCTTCCGCATACCCTGGTGGTCACGGTTCACGATCCCGTGTCGCGCCAGACGGCGAGCGCCCGGGTCGAGGTGACGCCGTGAAGGTCTGGCCGAATCCCTGACAGAATCGGCTGTACGTGGAGTACGCGAGCTTCAGCAGGCCTTCACTCGTAGCGGCGGCTGTTCTGATACTCGCCTGGACGCAGGCGGTCGGAGCGCAGCCGTCTTCCCGGCAGTCGGAGGAAGCCACCCCCGAACTCTTCTTCGGCGAGGAGATCGACGTCCGGGTGGTCAACCTGGAGGTCGTCGTCGAGGACCGGTCGGGCAACCGGGTGCACGGGCTCGAGGCGGACGACTTTCGGATCTTCGTGGACGGCGTCGAGATCGGTGTGGACTACTTCACGGAGATCCTGGAGAGCCGCGCCGTGGAGTCGCGTGGCGGCGAGGCGCCGCCGGCGATCGGCGACGGCGATTCCGTGCCGACGAACTACCTCCTGTTCGTGGACGACGATCACACCCACGTCGCGTTCAGGCGGCCGGTTGTCCGCGGGTTCGCGAACCAGTTGGCGAGCCTCGGCCTGCGGGATCAGGTCGCGGTCGTCGTGCAGAGCCGCCGCCGGTTGCAGGTCCTCAGTCCGTTCACGACGGATCGCCGGCGGACCCGCGTTGCGCTGGCGGAACTCGAGCGCGGGCGCTCCTTCGGCGGTGCGCTCAGGTCGCCGCGGCTGATCGACCAGTCGCGCTTCGCCGAGAATCGGGAGAGCGGTGTGGTGGCGGGCGCCCGGGTTGACGAAGACCTGACGTCCGTCGCCGCGGACCTCCCGTTCGCGTCGATGGACCTGCCGAGCGCGGCGAGCGAGGCGCGGGCGGAGAGCCTGGCGCGGGATCTCGAGTTTTCCGTCACCGCGGTCAGTTCGACGATGCGGTCGCTCGACGTGCCGGAAGGCCGCAAGGTGCTTCTGCTGCTGGCGGGTGACTGGCCGGTCGGCTCGTTTCGGCTGGCGGGCCAGGGGATCGGCCTCCGTTCGGACTGGAGCATCCTCGACGCGCTGATCGACACCGCCAACGTCCTCGGCTACACCGTCTATCCAGTGGATCAGCAGAAGCGGCCGAGCCTGATGCGCTGGCAGAACCTGCGGCAGATCGCGGAGCAGACGGGCGGCAGGGCCTACGTGGCCGGGGCGAACCTCGGAGCGCTCCGGAGAGTCAGCGAAGACACCTCGAACTACTACTGGCTCGGCTTCGTGCCTGAGTACCGCCGCGACGATCGGGCGCACGAGGTGCGGGTCGAGCTCAGGCGGCCTGGCCTGCGGGTGCGTTCGCGCAGTGGCTACGTCGATCTCTCGCGCCGGGCCGAGGCTGACATGGAAACGCAGGGTCGGCTGCTGTTCCCCGACGAAACCCGCACCCACGGCGAGCCGGTGTTAAGGGTGGAGATCGGCGAGCCGGAACCGACCGGACCGTTTCGCCGCAAGATGCTCGTGCCGGTGACCGTCCATATCCCGGTGGGCTATTTCCCCGTGTTTCCCTTCGAGGGTCGGTTCCTGACCCGGCTGGAACTCCGCTTCGCCGTCGTCGACCGGAACGGACAGCAGGCGCGGATGCCGGTCATTCCGCTCAACCTGGCCGGCGGGACACAGCCGGCGCCGGATGCCGTCGTGCCCTACGAGACCGTCCTGACCCTGCGCCGGAGGCCGCACGACCTCCTCGTCTCCGTCCACGACCCGGTGAGCCGCCAGACCGTCAGTGTGCGGACGCAGGTCAGGTCGCGGATGGACGCGATGACCACGGGAGGGTCTCCTTGAGCCTGATCGATGGCGTTGGCGGCGCCTTCGTGTTCAGCGAGGACCCGAAACGGCTCGCCGACTGGTACACGGAGCACGTCGGCATCGAGTTCGAAGGCAGCGAAGAGTTCGGGGCCTTCTACGTCCGCTACGTGGCCGCGGACCCGGAGGATCCCGCGTGGGTCATGGACACGACGTTCGCGATCATGAAGGCGAAGCGTCCGGTACCACGGATGGCCCGCAACGAGGGCGTGGGGCAGGGCGACATGTACGGCGATCAGCCGTTCATGATCAACCTGCGGGTACGGGACCTCGATGCCGTGCTGGCGCACCTCGCCGAGCGGGGCGTCGAGCCGCTGCGCAGGGACGACGAGGGCTACGCCCTGTTCGCGTGGATCCTGGACGGAGACGGGAACCGGGTCGAGCTCTACCAGCCCCGCGTCGAAGCGGCTCTCAGCGCCGCGCAGGCCTGAGCGCCGTTACTCGAGCCCCAGACAGGCGTCCTTCGCGCCGGCCGGGTTCATCGCCTCGGCGCCCTCGCCGATGTAGGCGATTCTGCCGTCCTTGCCGACCACGTAGGTGACGCGGTTGGCGGCGGTGGGGAATCTCTCCATCATGCCGCCGTACTGCTTGGCGACTTCGCCGCCGGCGTCGCTCAGGAGCGCGAAGTCGAGCTCCAGCTCCTCGGCGAACCGCTTGTTTTCGTCCAGCACGTCGGTGCTGATGCCGAACACGATGGAATCACTGCCCGTGAAGTCGGAGATACCAGCCTGGTATCCCTTCATTTCCATCGTTCAGCCGGCGGTGAAGGCCTTGGGGAAGAAGGCCAGGACGACGTTTTTCTGGCCGGCGAAGGAGGACAGGGTCACCTGGCTGCCGTCGGTGCTCGGCAGGGTGAAGTCCGGCGCGGCGTCGCCGACGGCGAGGTTCGCGGCGCCCGCGCTCGCCGAGGCGAGTGTGAGGACGCTAGTGAGCATTGCGGCGGGGACGAGGCTTCTCATGGGTTCTCCGTTTCAGGACCGCCCGTCTCCTCGAGTTCGGCGGGTGTGGCTCCTGATGGTCGTGGCGGCGGGAGTGTAGCCTAGACTGGCAGTTCGCCGCAGCCGATCTTCCAGGAGGGAGTTGAGCAGATGATGAAGACGACCAGGAACCGCATCGCTTCCCCTGGGGTCGCCGCCGCTCTGTTGAGCACGGTGCTGCTCCTGCCCGCCGCTCTGCCCGCCGCCGACGGCGCCGGCGACGGCGACATTCCGCGCACGGCGAGCGGACGACCGGATCTCACCGGCGTCTACGACATCGCGACGCTGACGCCGCTCGAGCGCGATCCCAAGTTCGGGGACAACCTGTACCTGTCTCCCGAAGAGGCCGAAGAGATCGCCCGGACGGTCGCCGACCGCCGGGCCGCCGACCTCGAGGCGAGCGACCCGACCCGGGAGGCGCCGCCCCCGGGTGGCGACGGCTCCCCGGGCGCCGCGGGCAACGTTGGCGGCTACAACGACTTCTGGCTGGACTACGGCAGTCGCTCGATCTCGATCGACGGCCGGTTCCGCACGTCTCTCGTCTTCGATCCGCCCAACGGCCGCCTGCCGGAGATGACGCCGGAGGCGCAGCAGAAGAGGATGGCGTTCTTCACGCTCTTCCGCGAAAACACCGGTACCGCCTGGTGGCTCGAGAACGACGGACCGGGTCCGTACGACGACATCGAGCAGCGTCCGCTCGGCGAGCGGTGCATCCTCGGATTCGGCTCGACATCCGGCCCGCCGATGCTGCCTACCGCCTACAACAACCTGAAGCGGGTGGTGCAGACCGAGGACTACGTGATGATCCTGGCCGAGATGATCCACGACGCCCGGATCATCCGGATCGGCGGCGCCCACCTGCGGGACGGCATGACGGCCTACATGGGTGACTCCGTGGGCCGCTGGGAGGGTGACACTCTGGTGGTCGAGACGAGGAACTTCGGCAAGAAGCCCGGCATGTACGCCTACGGCGCCGGCGAAAGCCTCAAGGTCACCGAGCGCTTCAGCCGGATCGATGAAGACACGCTGAACTACAGCTTCACGGTCGAGGATCCGACGACCTGGGAGACAGCCTGGAGCGGCGAGTTCCCGTGGCCGGCCGCGGATGGCAGGGTCTACGAGTACGCCTGCCACGAAGGCAACTATGCGATGGGCAACATCATGCGCGGCGCTCGGCTGCTGGAAGCCGATGCGGCGGCCGCTGCCGGCGGCGGCGAGTAGGGCTCCGGGTCAGCGGCCGCACACAGCGGCAGTCGCCGTGCTGGCGATCGCCGGTTGCGGCGGGCCAGTGTTCGAGGGGCCGGCACTCGAGGGAGTGCCGGGAGGCTTTGAACTCCATCCCGGGTTCGCGCTCGAACTCGCGGCCGCCGAGCCGGTCACGGTCGATCCGATCGACCTTGCCTTCGACGAAAGGGGGCGGGCTTTCGTCCTCGAACTACCGGGCTACCCCGACATGGAGCGGCCGGCCCGGATCGTCGAACTCGCCGACCGCGACGGCGACGGAAGGTGGGACCACCGCCGGCTGTTCGCGGACGATCTCGGCATGGCGGATTCGATCCTGCCGTGGCGGCGGGGGCTGCTGGTGGCGGCGCCGCCGCACATCGTGTACCTGGAGGACACGGACGGCGACGGCAGGGCGGACCGGCGGGACGTGCTTCTGAGCGGCTTCGCCGAAGGCAACCCCCAGCACAACGTCAACGCGCTCCGCTACGGCCTGGACAACTGGATCTACGGCGTCAACGGTGGCAACGGCGCCCGCGTCTTCTGGCCGGAAGCGCCGGACGAGGTTGGATTGCCGCGCGCGGAAGAGGACATTGGGCAGGACGACTTCCGGGTCGACTTCGGCGCCCGGCGCTTCGAGCGCACCGGCCGCGGCGCCGGCGGCTTCGGCATGACCTTCGGTCCCTGGGGTCGCGTCTTCGGCACCCACAACCTGGACCACCTGAGTCAGGTCGTCGTTCCGCGGCGTTACCTCGACAGGCTGCCGGCAGCCTGGCAGGACGGCCGGCTGCGACTTGCGGCGCCCCCGGAGGGTGGTCCGGCCGAGCTGTTTCCGATCGGCGTGCGGCAGACGCGCCCGAACCACCCGGAGCAGTCCAGGAGCTTCTCGGCCGCGTGTTCGGTCACCGTGTATGCCGGCGGCGCGTTCGACGGCGTCGGTCTGGAGGAACAGGGAATCCAGGTGTTCGTCGCCGACCCGTCCGCGAACGTGGTTCATCGCGCGGTCGTCGACACCGGCGGCGCGGCGGCGGCGGAGGCGGTCAGGGGTCGGCCCGGAGTCGAATTCCTGGCCTCGACCGACCCGCTGTTCCGGCCGGTCAACCTGACGGTGGGGCCTGACGGTTCCCTCTACGTCCTCGACATGCATCGCGCCGTCGTTGAACACCCGGAGTGGATTCCCGACCGGATGGAGGCTGAGCTCGATCTCTACGAAGGCGACGACCGGGGCCGCATCTACCGGATCGTGCCGGCCGGCGGGCTGGCGCCGGAGCAGAAGGCCTTCGGCGGCCTGGAGCGTTCGAGGCCCGGCGAACTCCTCGAGGCGCTTTCTCACCCGAACCGGTGGCGGCGACTTACCGCGCAGCGGCTCCTGGTCGAGGAACTGGCGGCGGACCCGCCTGAGGCGCTCGTCGGGGACCTGCGGGGCATGCTGGAAAACGCGCGGCCGCTCGGGAGGCTGCACGCGCTCTGGACCCTGAGCGGCCTCGGTGAACTCGACCGGGAGTCACTCCAGGCCGCGCTCTCCGACCCCGACCCGGAGCTCCGGCGCAACGGGGTGCTGGCCTTCGAGGAGACGGTTCGTGAGGACGCGCCCGCCGGTCCGCTAGTGGCGCCCGCGCCCCGCGTCGTGGCGTTGATCGGCGATCCCGATCCGGGCGTGCGGCTTCAGGCGATGCTGACGTCCGGACTTCTCCTCCGGTCGGAGGTCGGCGGCGCGGCGGCGCTCCAGGGCGCGGCGATGGCGGCGGTGGTGACCGCAGTCACATCCGCGGCAGCCGAAGCGCCGCTGCCGGCGGAGTCGGCAACCGGGCAGCGCTGGCTCCGGCTCGCCGCGGTCTCGGTCCTTGCTGGAGACCCGGTCGGTTCGCTGGAGCTGCTACTGCCAGCGGGCGTCCCCGACGGCGAAGTCGTCGAACGGATGGCCACTCTCCTGCCCGCGGAAAGCCTGGGCGAGGTGATGGCGGGCGACCTCGTGCGCCGGGTCCTGTCCGACTCCGCCGGCGGCCGTTCCGGGATTGGCGACGCCCTGCTCGCCGGGCTGACGGCCGCGGCCGCCGGCGGCGGGGAGCGAACGGTCGATGACTCGACTTTGTTCGGACCGTTGAGGCGCCTGCGGCAATCCGGCGACGATGTCCTCGCGGCCGCCGCCTGGCGACTGAGCGCCGCCTTGGCGGTAGAGGCATCGGCGGAAGAAGTCGGCCTTCTCGACTGCGCCGGCGTTCGGGCCGCGAACCCGGCCGGTGGCCTGGAGGAGAGGCTTCAGGCGCTGGCTCTCTTCGGCCTTCGCCGGCACTGGCCGGCGGCGTCGGAAGAGGTCGTCCCGCGCTGCCCGGAAGCCGCCGGCACCGCCGAAACTCGCGCCGCCGAGACGGTCCCGGTCGGAGAAACCTGGCTGGAGCGAATGGGTGCCCTGCTCGACGCGGACCAGCCCCGCCGGGTGCAGCGAGCCGCGATGGCGGAGCTGGCGTCGGCGGACGAGGGGGCGGTCACGGCGTACCTGGTCGAACGCTGGCCGTACCTGGGACCGGACGCCCGGCGCGACGCGGGCAGCTACCTGATTCGAAGCCGGAGTCGGCACGGTGCTCTTCTCGACGCGCTCGAGAGCGGGCGCATCGGGCTTGGGGAGATGAACTTCATCCTGGAGCGGCGGCGCTTCCTGCTGCGTTCGCCCGAACCGGAGATCCGCCGGCGGGCGGGGGCACTGTTCGACGACGCCGGTGTCGTCACCCGAGCCGAGGCGATCGAGGCGATGCGGCCGGCGCTCGAGATCGACGGTGATCCGGAACGGGGGGAAGTCCTGTTCCTCGAGCTCTGCGCCCGGTGCCACCGGAGCGGCGGTTCCGGCAGCGGGCCGGGCCCGGACCTTTCCGGCATCGGCCGCAAGAGTGCGGAGACCCTTCTGAACGACATCCTGGACCCGAACGCGGCGGTCGACGCGGCCTACGTGAACTACGTCGTCGAGACGACGGGCGGCGAGGTCCACTCGGGCTTGCTGGTGGAGAGCGCCGGTGGCGGGATCGTCCTGCGGGCGGCCGAAGATCTCCTGATCGAAGTGCCCGCCGAACGCCTCCGGGAAGTCCGCAGCGACAGTCTGTCCATGATGCCGGAGGAGCTCGAGGCGGGGCTCGAGCCTGCGGACATGGCGGACCTGCTCGCGTTTCTGAACCGCTAGCGCCGCGCCGCCTCGATCTCGAGGAATCGCTCTTTCAGCCGGACCGCCTGGTCCCGGTCCAGCACGAGGTAGATCTCGTTCGGCCTCGGTCCGCGGCGGAGGTAGTCGTAGAGATAGCCGGGGAGCTTGTCGTGACGGCCGAGGATCCGCCAGAACGCTTCGGTCGCGAGGCCGCGGGCGCGCTCGGAGAACGGCGTCACGACCCGGTGCTCGAAGGGCCGGAGATCGTGCATCGCCTCAAGTGCCAGGTAGTTCAGCCGGCGGGTCGTCTCGTCGACCGGGTAGGACAGGACGGAGCCGAAGGGCATCGGGTCTCCGAACCAGGGTGGCAGCGACTCGAGCGCGGTGTTCGGCCCCAGGGGATAGGGCTCGGCGCGGGTCGCGTGGTTCGTGTAGAAGAGGAGGCGACCGTCCCAGCCGTTCTGTTCGATCGCCTCGATCAGGGCGACCGTCGCGTACTGGTGGTCCGGATGGCTGTCGAGCAGCGGGTTCGCCGTCGCGATCAGTTCGGCGCCCGTCCAGTCCACTTCCCGGCGCAGGTCCGCGACGAGTTCGGACCAGGTCGACGTGAACGGCCGCGTGGCCAGTTGCGGTTCCGTGTTCAGCCGGCGGAAGTGGGCCGGTTCCTCGAGGTCGGCGAGGATCGAGTCGACAGTCTCGGGCCGCTGCTCGTAGAGACGGCGGAGGGTGCCGTCGAAGTAGCCCAGGTTCCGCGCCCGATTGAACGGAACGTGGCCCAGGAAGGGCACCGTCAGGCTGTCCCAGGTTCGCATCCAGCCCTTGATCCGGTAGTGCTCGCCGATGTCAGGGAACAGGCCGCCATAGTTCATGCCGCCGTAGTCGCCCGCCGTGACGGTGACGACGTCGGAATGCGTCGTTGCATAGAGGCCGAAGGCGGCGATCTCGGCGTCGTCCGGGTGGGGCGCGACGACGAGCACTCGGGTTGCTTCGTCGATGGGCGGGTTCTCGAACACGACGAGGCGCGTCGGCCCGAGCTGCCAGCCGATCTGCCGGCCGACCATCTCGATGCGGTCGGCGCCCGCGGCCGGTGAGACGTTCAGGTAGCGGCGGCCGGTGGAGCGCGGCGCGAAGGACTGCGTGAAGCTCCGGCCGTCCGCGCGGAACTCGATGCTGGGCGAGAGCGACGGCAGCAAGGGCCTGGTCCTGGCGCGGAACTCGAGCAGGGCGGTGACGTTCTGGCGCGGCGCTTCGCCCGGCCAGTCGAAGCCGTCGCGGCCGAGGCGGACCTCCCAGGTCGTGCCTTCGCGCCGGTCGAGGGCGTAGTCGTGGCTCTCGCGGGGATCGTGGCGGAAGAAGTTCCGGTAACCGCTGCCCCGGCAGTGTCCGAACAGTCCGACCGCCAGGACCGCGGTCAGGATCAGGGCGACGCGTCGCCGCTCGCGGGTCATCGCTGGCAGGTTCAAGGCCGGGAAGGCGGCGGTGCGCCGATGTACTGGCAGTGGCCACGAGTACCGAGCAGGTCGTCGATCTCGGAAACCACGGCGTCGTCGACGGGCGCTCGGGAGCCGTTCGCGCCGGCGAGAACCGTGCGGTCCTGGAGTTCCAGTTCGAACTCGACCTCGACACCGCCGTTCCGGCCCCGGCTGCGGCGCCTGTCGAGCAAGTCGCGAAGTCTCTGCAGGTGATCGTTCAGGCCGTCGTCCGGGGTTCCGGCCTCACCCCGGAGGTCGAGGTGGATGCGCAGGCGGCGAGCGAGTTTCACCGGCGCCTCCTCGACCGGCACGACCTTGCTGACCACCAGGTTCGGCTCTTCGCGGCGCCGGTCGACGCGCCCGGTGAAGAACAGCACCGCGCCGCGCTCCAACTGTTCTTCGTACTCGGCGTAGGCATCGGCGAACAGCACGCCCTCCACGCGCGCGCTCTTGTCCTCGAGCTGGATCATCGCCATCTTCTGGCCCGGGTTGCGTCCCTTCCTGGTGCGGGTCGTGCGGAGCGAGCCGAGCAGCGCCCCGAGGACGACCTCCGTGTCGGCCGGCAGCGCCTTCAACTGCTCGACGTTCACGTTGCCGAACCGGTCGAGGAGTTCCCGGTGGTCGTCGAGTGGGTGGCTGGAGGCGAAGAACCCAAGCGCTTCCTTCTCGTGGGTCAGCAGTTCGCTGGCGCTCCACGGCGGCACGGCCGGCAGTTCCTGGCCGGAGTCGTCGGGCTCGCTCGCGTCCTCCGTGCCGCCGGCGAACAGGAGGCTCGACTGGCCGCTCTCTCGGTCGGCGGCCGCTCGCTGCCCGGTCTTGATCGCCGCGCCCAGCGCCTCGACCATCGCCGCGCGCTGGTCCTTGCCGTGGATGCGGTCGAAGGCGCCCGACTTGATCAGCGCCTCGATCGTGGACCGGTTGACGGTCTGCAGCGGCACGCGCCGGCAGAAGTCCCAGAGGCTGCGGAAGCGTCCGCCTTCCTCGCGGACCTCGAGGATCGCGCGGACCGCTTTCTCGCCGACACCCTTGACCGCCGACAGGCCGAATCGGATGTGTCCGTTGCCGCTGGCCTGCTCCTCGCCGGGCTCGAACACGACATGGAAGCGGACGCCGGAGCGGTCGATGTCGGGAGTTCCGACCTCGATGCCGGAGCGGCCGTTGCGTAGCTTCACGCGCGCGCACTCGTCGACGTAGTGGACCAGCTTGTCCGTGCTGTCGGCGGCGTAGGTGAGGACGGCCGCCATGTACTGGACCGGGAAGTAGGTCTTGAGGTACGCCGTCTGGTACGCGAGCAGGGTGTAGCCGACCGAGTGCGACTTGTTGAAGCCGTAGCCCGCGAACTCCTCGATCAGTCCGAACAACTGGGTCGCCTGCTGCTTCGCGAGCCCCTTGTCCCGGGCGCCGGCGACGAAGCGCTGGCGGGCCGCGTTGATCGTCTTGCGGCTCTTCTTGCTGATCGCCTTGATCAGCGTGTAGGCCTCGCGGAGCGGCACGTCGCCCAGCTCGTGGACGATCTGCATGACCTGCTCCTGGTAGACCATGATGCCGTGCGTGTCGGCGGTGTGCCGGTCGACGATCTCGTGAACCTGCGGGGTCTCCTCGCGCCCGTGCTTGCGGTCGCAGTACCTGGGAATGAGCGCCATCGGTCCGGGGCGGAAGAGGGCGTTGGCGGCGACCAGATCCTCCAGCCGGTCGGGCTTCATCTGCAGCAGCAGGTTGCGCATGCCCTCCGATTCGAACTGGAAGGTGCCGGCGGTGTCGGCGCTGGCGAAGACCTCCAGCACCTTGGGGTCGGCGAGGTCGATGTGGTCGAGATCGAGCGGATCCCTGCCCTCCGCGGTTCCCGGAACCGCCGCCGCGATCGCCTCGGGCGGCAGGGTCTCGCGCACGAGCTGACGGCAGCGCTCGATGATGGACAGGGTCGTCAGTCCAAGGAAGTCCATCTTGAGCAGACCCATCTTCTCGACGGTCGGCCCATCCCACTGGGTCACCAGTACGTCCCTCGAGCCCTGGGTGCGGCTGGTGGCGAGCGGCACCAGGTTCTCCAGTGGTTGGGTCGCGATGACCAGCCCGGCGGCGTGGACGCCGCTGTGCCGGGTGATCCCTTCGAGCTCCTGCGCCGTGTCGATCACCTCGCGAACCTGTTCGTCGCTCTCGTACAGCTCCTTCAGTTCCTTCTCGCGTCCCAGGGCCTGTTCGATCGTCACGCCGAGTTCGGAGCCGATCAACTTGGAGATGCGGTCGACCTGGGCGAGCGGGAGCTCGTGCACGCGGCCGACGTCCCGGATCGCGGCACGGGCCTTCATCGTTCCGAAGGTGATGATCTGGGCGACGTAGCCATACTTCTGCCGGACGTACTCGAGGATCTCGGCCCGGCCGTCCTGGCAGAGGTCGATGTCGATGTCGGGGTACTCGCTGCGGTCCGGGTCGGTGAAGCGCTCGAACAGCAGGCCGTAGCGCACCGGGCAGGCGTGCGAGAGCCCGAGCGTGTAGCCGACCATCGTGCCGACGCCTGAACCGCGCGCCGTGGCCGGTATGTCGCGCTTCCTGGCCTCGTTGACGAAATCCCAGACGATCAGGAAGTAGGCGCTGATCCGCTTGCCGGCCAGGACCGAAAGCTCATGGTCGAGACGTTGGCGGTGGGCGTCCTCGACCCGGTCGCCGTACCGCCAGGCGAGGCCGGCTTCGCTGAGTTCGCGCAGCGCCCGGTCGCAGTCGGCGTGGAGTGCGTCCAGTTCCTCTTCGCCTGGCTGCTCGGCCAGCGGCTCAATGCGGTAGCCGGCGCAGAAACGATCGAACCAGGCGTCGCTTCCCGGTTCTGGGCTGCCGGATCCGGGTTCCGTCGCTTCCGCCGGCAGTGGAGGAGCCTCGATTCGTTCGACCCGCACCAGGGGAGCGTGGTTGGCGGAGAAGTCCAGCTCGACGTTGCAGCGGTCGGCGATGCGCCGGGTGTTCACCAGCGCGTCGGCCGTCTCGGGCGCGCCGAAGAGCTCGGCCATCTGCTCGGGGCTCTTTACGTAGAGATCCTTCGGATAGTGGAGGCGGTCCTCGTCCTGCTTCGACTTGCTCGTCGAAACGCAGATCAGCGTGTCGTGGCTGTCCCAGTCACCGGCGGTGAGGAAGTGCGAATCGTTGTCGCAGACGACGGGCAGGTCGAGATCGGCAGCGAGGCGCAGGATCTGCTCGTTGACTTCCTCCTGCTCGGGCGTGTCGTGGCGCTGCAGTTCGAGGAAGAAGCAGGGCTCACCGTCTTCGTCGGCCGGGAAGGTGCGCCGATGCCACTCGGCCTCCTGCCGGGCCCGCTCGTAGTGATCGTCGCCCCCGTTTTCGATGTGCTTTCTCAGGTGGTAGGCGAGGGAGGAGCCGAGGTGGCCGTTGATCGCGATCAGGCCCTCGTTCCACTGCTCGAGCGTGTCCTTGTCCATCCTCGGCTTGTAGTAGAAGCCCTCGACATAGCTGTCGGACGAGAGCTTGACCAGGTTGCGCCAACCGGCCTCGTTGCGAGCCAGCAGCACCAGGTGGAAGCCGCCGTCGGCAACGCCCTCGGTCTCCTTGAACCGGCGGTCGGACGTCTCCGTCCTGATATCGGGCGCCACGTATGCCTCGATCCCCAGGATGGGCTTGACGCCCTTCTCCCGGCAGGCCTCGTAGAAGGCCACGGCGCCGAACAGGTTGCCGTGGTCGGTAAGGGCGACCGCATCCATGCCGAGGTCGGTGATCCGGTCGACCAGGGGCCCGATCCTGTTGCCGCCGTCGAGCAGCGAGTACTCGGAGTGGAGGTGGAGGTGAACGAAGTCGGGCGGCATTCTCGGGTGCGGCGAGTCTACGTCCCGACCGGCGGCCTCGAACGCTCCCGGCCGGACGCTGACGGGACCTAGCTTCGCACCGGGCGAGGGCCAGCGCAAGCGCTCGAACCGGGTTCGGGCCGGTTCCTTTCGTCATGGTCCTTGTGGCTGCTGTGCCGCTCGACTGGACCACGGCACTTCGCCGGGCGCCGTTGCTGCCGCTGGCCGCGGCGTTGTCGGTGCTCCTTCTCGCCGAAGGCCCTGGGGGCTCGCGACTCCCGGCTCTCGATCCGGAGCGCCCGGCTACGGTCGAGGTGGCAGTGCCGGTACTCGGGGCCGCAGCCTGGGAGCGCGGCGACCACGGTTGGACGGCGAGGGCCAGGGTGCGCGCGATCGAGCAGGCGGGACGGCGGGTCGCCGGCCCCGGGCGGGTCTGGCTGCGGCTGGGCGGCGAGGGGGCGCCGCCGCCGGAGACGCGGCTCCGTGTGCGCGGCTACTTCTCTCGGCGGCCGGCGCACCGCAATCTGCACGTCTCCCGGCCGGGCGAGTGGGGCTTCAACGTGAAGAGCCGCGGGCTGATGGTCGCGGTCGGCAGCGCGCGGGGCCGAAGCCTTCGGCTACTGGCCGGGCTGCGGCAGTGGCTCCTGCGGCCCGTCGACGAGGCCGAGGGGCCCGGCGCCTTGCTGGCCCGGGCTCTGGTCTTCGGTGACGCGCGCCGGGTGCCCCCGGAGTGGCGCACGGGGTTACGCCGGGCCGGGCTCTCCCACCTGCTCGCCGTGTCGGGGCTACACGTCGGACTTCTCCTGGCCGGATTCTGGTGGATCTTCGGGGCATGGTCCGGGCGTCTTGCCTGGGTCGGGGCGGTTTCCATCCTGGTGCTCTACGGTTGCCTCGTCGGGCCGCGGCCTTCGTTTCTCCGGGCGGCGGTGATGGCGCTGCTGGTGTTTCTGTCCATGGCGCTCGAACGGCCGCCGCAGGCGCTCAACTCGCTTTGCGCCGCGCTGATCCTGATCCTCGCGCTCGATCCGGATGCGGCCGGCGATCTCGGCTTTCGGCTCAGCTTTCTGGCCACGGCGGGAATCCTGATTCTGGCGCCTCGTCTGCTGACCTGGTGGCGGGGGAGGCCGGAGACCCGGCCGCCGAAACCGGTGGCGGTTGCGCTGGCCGCGACGTTCGCGGCCCAGCTTGCCACCCTGCCGATCACCGCGGTCGAGATCGGCCTTCTCACGCCGCTGTCGCCGCTGTTCAACCTGGCGTTCGTGCCACTCACCGCCCTCGTGCTCGGCTTCTGTCTGGTCTGGGTTGGTCTGGCGGCCCTTGCCTCGACGTCCGTGCTGTCGGCGGCCGCGGGACCGTGCGCCCGGGCCGTCGAGACGATTCTCGATCTGTTCAGCGTGCCCTTTGCCTCGCTTGCGTACCTGCCCGCGGGCTCGTGGCTCGCCCCGCCGCTCAGCGTCGACGGGACGGCTGCGCTTGCGCTGGCGATCTGGCTCGGGGTCGTGGCGTCGGGTCTCCGCAGGGCGGTCTGGGGGCTCGCGCTGGTCCTGGTCTGCAGCCCCGCGTCGCCGGAAGACGAGCCGATGCTGGCGATGCTCGATGTCGGACAGGGCGAGGCGGTGCTGCTTAGGAGCGGGGAGCGCGGACCGGTGATCCTGGTCGACGGCGGCGGTTTCCGGCGCGGCAACTTCGCGGAGGCGGTGCTGCTTCAGGCCCTGGCGGCCGAAGGTGTCCATCGCATCGACCTGGCAATCCTCTCGCACGGAGACTCGGACCATTGCCGGGGTCTTCTCGAGCTGACCTGGTACCTGAGGATCGAGCGGCTGTGGGCGGTGCCGGTGGAGCTGCGCGACGGATGCGGCCGCGCGCTGGCCGATCGTTTGCGCGGGCGGGTTCGTGGAGTGGGCCGGGGTTACGCCGACCGGGTCGGGGCCTGGAGCCTGGAGGTCCTTCATCCCGCGGCAGACCGTTCGGACGGCGGCAACTCCGCGTCGATGGTCGTACGCGCCTGCGCCGGCGAGTCCTGCGTGTTGCTGACCGGGGACCTCGACCTCGGCGGCGAGCAGGAACTCCTCGCCCACGCGCGGCGCCGCGGGATCCCGCTCCGAAGCGAAGTGCTGAAGGTTGCGCATCATGGCAGCCGGACCTCGACCGGCGCCGCGCTGCTGGCTGCCGTGGAGCCGCGTCTGGGCCTGGTGTCGGCCGGCCGACGAAACCCGTACGGCCACCCCTCCCCGGAGGTCGTGGCAAGGATGGAACGGCGGCGGGTCCGGGTTCTGCGCACGGACCTTCACGGCCGGATCGAGGTTCGGTTTCGGCGCGACGGTTCCCGCGGCCGGCGCGCGGTCCTCCGGGTCGCGGCCTGGCCGCGGCGCCGGGCGGGATAGCGCCGGCGCCTTGGGGGCTATCCTGCAACCATGTCCTCGCCTCCCTGGCAGGTGATCGCCGTTCTCGGCCCGACAGCCACCGGCAAGAGCGCGTTCGCGATGGCGCTGGCGGCGGATCTGGCCGAACGGGGACAGGCCGTCGAGTTGATCAGCGCCGACGCTCTGCAGGCTTACCGGGGGTTGACGATCGGCACGGCGAAGCCCGGACCGAGAGAGAGGACGCGGGTTCGCCATCACCTGATCGACGTCATCGAGCCGCACCAGGCGTTCTCGGCCGGGGAGTTCGCGCGCCGCGCGGCCGTGGCGGTCGCGGAGATCGAGGCGCGCGGCGCGCTGCCGGTCCTGGTCGGCGGCAGCGGCTTGTATCTGCGCGCCCTGTTTGAAGGACTCGCGCCGGTGCCGCCGGTCGGCGCCGAAGTGCGCGAGGCGTTGCGGGCGGACCTTCGCGCTCATGGTCTCTGCCGTCTCGTCCGGGAGCTGCGGGGAGTGGATCCGGAGAGCGCGGAAACGCTCGCTCCGGGCGATACCCAGCGCGTCCTGCGCGCCCTCGAGGTGGTGCGCGCAACCGGCCGGCCGCTGTCCGAGTGGCAGCGGCTGGGAACGGAGGGCGGGCTCGAGCGAAGGCTGCTGAAGATCGGATTGACCCTGCCGAGAACCGTTCTGTACGATGCCGTGGAGAAGCGGGCCGGACGCATGCTGGAGCGCGGCTGGCTGGCCGAGGTCGAGCGCCTGCGGGACAGCTACCTCCCGGAACATGCGCGCGGGCGTGGCGGTTGCTCCCTCGGGGAGTTGCCGGCGTTCCAGGCCATCGGCTACCGGCAGCTTGCCGATCACCTGGATGGAAACTTGACGCTGGAGCAGGCCTTGGAGGAAACGGTCCGGGCGACGCGTCGCTACGCCAAACGGCAGGAGACGTGGTTCCGGAAGGAGTCGCATGTCCGCTGGATCGACGTGTCGAAGGCCGTCGAGGCGGAGCGGGCGCGGAAGCGGATCGTCGATGCGCTGATGGGCGGCCGGCCCTTCGAGGTGGCGCCGTGAGCGTCTCCCGTGTCCTGGCTGCGGCGCTGATCTTCGCTCTGGCGGGCGCCGCCTGCATGACGACCGCCACTCTCGAACCGCCGCCGCGGGTCACTCAACTCGACGCCGGCATCCGCGCCTTCCTCCGTGCACCGCTTCTCGGCTACGAGGGCAACATTCCGGAGCAGAGCCGCTACGAACTGGCCGGGGCGTCGGACGCTCTGGCGCGCGGCGACGTTGAGGTCGCTCGCGGTAGCGCGGAGACGCTTCTCGAGATCGACCCGACCCTGCTGCCGGCCGCCGTGTTGCTCGCGCAGGCCCACCTTGCCGCCGGCGAGGTCGGGCAGGCGGTCGACCTTCTGGCGACGGCGCTGGCCGATCGTCCCGGTTACACCGCGGGTCAGCTCGTCTACGCGCGGGCGGCGGAACAAACCGGTGACGCGGTCGCCGCCTACGGGGCTTACCGGGGCATCGCGGCTCTCGACGACGTGGCGGCGGAGCGCGCCGCGGCTCTCGAAGACGAGGCCAGCGCGGAACTGGCCGGCCGGATTGCGGCGGCAATCGACGCCGGCGGGCTTTCGGATGCGGCCGCGGCGCTCGAGGTCCTGCGGGCGTGGTCGCCAGGCGACCCGGCGGCAGTGGACCTGGGACGGCGCCTGGCGCGAGCCCGCGGGGACACCGGGGCCGAGCTGGCGGCGGTACGCGAGCTCGTTGCGGCCGGCAACGCCTCGCTGGAAGTGCACCACCGGCAGGCGGCGCTGGAGCTCGAGACGGGTGACGCCCGGCGGGGGCTGGAGCTCTACGAACAGCTCGCCGAACGGCATCCCGGGAACAGCGAGATCGCGGCGGGCCTGACGGCGGCTCGCTTCACCTGGCGAACCAGGCTGCTGCCGGAGAGCGTGCGTGAGCTGTTCGAGGCCTCGAGCCTCCTGCGCGGCGACTTCGCTGCGCTCACCGCCTGGCTCGTGCCCGGAGTCAGGACCGGCCCGGCCGGCAGCACGGTGATCGTGAGCGACATCCTGGAGCATCCGCATCGTCGCGAGATCGCCTGGCTCCTGAACCTGGGCCTGATGGAGCCGGTGGACGCGGCGGTGCGCCGTTTCGCCCCGGACAACTACATGCGGCGCGGTCCGGCGCTGGCGACGCTGCTCCGCATGCCGGGGCGGATCGGCGGCGGCGCCGCCTGCGTCGGCGAGGCCGCCGGGCCTGCCGCGGAGGACGTGGACACTGTCTGCGCGGCGGCCCTGCGCTGCCGGCTCATCTCGGAGCTTGCGGAGTGCCGCCCGGAACGGGCGATCTCGGGTCCGGAGGCGGTGGAGGCGTTGCGCCGGACGCTGCATCTGATTCAGTAACCTCCGTTCTGATGACCGCAGCCCCCACCTCCGCCGGCAACACGGCCGCCGTAGCCACTCTCGACCGGGAGCGCGCCATCGTTCTGGTCATCGATCTCCAGGGCCGGCTGGTGGACCTGATGGACCGGCCCCGAATGGTGCTCGACGGCACCGCGAGGCTGTTGCGGCTCGCGCAGTTGTTCGACCTGCCGGTGATCGTCACCGAGCAGTATCCGCGGGGGCTGGGTTCAACCCGCGAGGAGGTGGAGGCGGCGATTCAGGAAACGGATCCGGACGGCAGGCGCACGTGGCGGGTGGAGAAGGACTCGTTCGGCTGCTGCGGCGTGCCGGGGTTCGAGGAGGCTCTGGATGCCGCCAGACCCGGACTGGCCGCACCCGACCGCCAGGTCGTCGTGGCGGGGATCGAGGCGCACATCTGCGTCGTGCAGACGGTGCTCGACCTGATGGCGCGGGGGACCGACGTCCACGTCTGCTGGGACTGCGTCAGCTCGCGCGGCGAGGAGTACCGCCACCACGCGCTCGAGCGGATGGGGAACGCCGGCGCCCAGATCACGAATCACGAGTCCGTCGCCTTCGAGCTGGCCCGGGATAAGAATCACCCCCGGTTCAAGGGCGTGAACCGCTTGCTGCGGGAGGGACAGATCGCGTGATGGTTCGACGGCACTGGCCGCTCCCTCGGTCCGTAGCCATGAACCACCTGCTGCACGACAGGACAGATCGCGTGAAGCTCGCCGGGCTGCTCGCCCGGGCCATCCTGCCGGCGTTGCTGTGCTTGCCGGCGGCCGCGCAGACACCCGATGCGACGAGCGATGCCGAGGCGGCTGTCCGCGCGATCTTCGAAGCGTACCGCCAGGCGTTGATGGCTGGTGACGGCGAGGCGGCGGCCTCCCTGGTCGATCGTGAGACGGAGGACTACTACCGGCAACTCAAGCGGCTGGTGCTCGAAGGAGGCGAGGAGGAGGTTCGGCAGCGCGCGTTCGTGGACCGTTTCCTGGTCGTTGCCTTCCGTCACCAGTTCTCCGGCGACGGCGAGTTCTCCGGAGAGGAGTTTGCTGCGATGGAACTCGGGGACGTGATCGTGCGCGCCATGGAGATCGGGTGGATCAACTCGGCGGCGATCGAGCAGCTCGCGGTCGGCGCCGTCCGGATCGAAGGAATCGAAGCCGTGGCCGAAGCGCGAACCCGGGCGTCGCTCGAGGACCCGTCGCTCGCGGGCGGGATGGACGAACTGGAGTACCGCTTCGTGAACGAGGACGGTCGGTGGAAGTTCCGCTTCAGCGCCCTCGTCATGTCGATCGACGAGGTGATGCGGAATCTGGCGGCGCAGCTCGGCGCGGACGAGGACGACCTCATCTTCACGCTCGTCGAGTCCCTGACCGGCGTCGAGGTGCTGCCCGAGGTCTGGGAATCGCAGGATCGCTGACCACGCATCCGCTTCACCGTTCGCCGACGGTCCCGGCGCTTCGGTGCGGTACGATCCCGCCGTGCCGAGCAGGCGAACAGCTCTCCTGGTCCTGGCTGCTGCCCTCCTGGCAGGTGGAGCGGCGGCGCTGGTGGCAAGGGGCGCTGCGCCGGCGGCAGGTCCCCAGGTCGGCGCCCCCGATGATCGAAGGGCCTTCCGCGGCCGCCACCGGGGCCCGCTGCCACCCCAGGCGATGCGGACCTACGAGCGGTATCTGTATCGGCCGGTCGACCCGTACGAAGTCCAGCGAGAGTTCTATTTCACGCGTCTGGCCTATAGCGGCCACATGTACAGGGGGTTCGCAGGTAGTTGGTCGATCGACTATCCGAAGGCCGACCGCCAGTTCATGATCGGACTGAAGCGGCTGCTCGACCAGTTGGACGCTTACGACTACGACCACGCGTTGCCGGCGACGGACCCGGACCTCTTCCGTTTTCCCTTCCTGTACTCCGTGGAGGTTGGCTACATGGCGCTCAGCCCGGCGGAGCGCGAGGCGCTGCGCAGGTACCTGCTCGCCGGCGGTTTCTGGGTCATCGACGACTTCTGGGGCTCCTGGGAATGGGCGAACCTGGAGCGCGAGCTGTCCCTGTTGCTGCCGGAGTACCCGATCGTCGAGCTTCCCCTCGACCATCCGATCTTCCACTGCTTCTATGACGTGGAGGAGATTCTCCAGGTGCCGAACGTGGGCCAGGGGCGGTACGGAGGTCCGACCTGGGAGCAGGACGGCTTCACCCCTCACGTTCGCGGCATCTTCGACGAGCAGGGCCGCCTGATGGTCGTGATCAACTGGAACACGGACCTCGGCGACGCCTGGGAGTGGGCGGAAGACGAGTGGTATCCGGTGCGGTTCTCCCACTACGCGTACCAGATGGGGGTCAACTTCGTCGTGTACGCGATGTCGCACTGACGCGCGGCGTCGTTTCCCGGCTCCCGCGTTCTTCCTGTTTCCGTTCCCATGGTTGGCCTGTTCGAGTTCCTGTTCAAGTACCGGCCGGCGCTGTTCGAGGAGGGCCGGTTCACCTTCGTCAGCCCGGGCTGGATGCAGGTCGCTGCCCTTCTCGCCGGCACGCTGCTCGTCGTCGCCGCGTTCAGCTACCGGCGGACAGGCGGCGGGGCCGACCGCACGGCCGGCGCTGAACGCCTGCGCTGGCTGCCGCCGGTGTTCCGGTCGCTGGCGATCGCCGTCATCGTCTTCTGCCTGCTGCAGCCGGCCCTGGTCCTGTCGACCGTGGTGCCGCAGGAGACGTTCGTCGGGGTCGTGGTGGACGATTCGCGCAGCATGGCCATGCCGGATGAGGCGTCGGCCGCCGACGGCACGCGCGCTGGAGCCGTGCTGGAGGCCCTGTCCGTCGAGTCGGGCTCGATGCTGGATCGCCTCGCCGAGCGTTTCCAGGTAAGGCTCCTCGCCTTCGGTCGCAGCGCCGAGCGGATCGAGTCCACGGAACAGCTCCGCTTCGCGCGCGCCGACAGCAGGATCGGTGAGGCGCTGGTTGCTGCTCGAGATGAACTGGCCGGACTGCCGCTCTCCGGCCTGGTTCTGTTCTCGGACGGCGCCGACTCCGCGCCGGCCGAACTCGGTGACGCCCTGCTCACACTGAAGGCCGCCGGCACGCCCGTGTACACGGTCGGCGTCGGCCGGCCGCGGTTGCGCAAGGACATCGAGGTTTCCCGGGTGGTGGCGCCGAGACAGGTGCTCGAGGGTTCCACTGTGGAGGTCGAGGTCACGCTGTCCCAGACGGGTTTCGGCGGTCGCGCCGTGAACCTGGAGGTCGAGGACGACGGCCGGATCGTCAACGTGGAACAGGTGACCTTCCCGCGCGGGGGCTCGGCGGTTACCGCCCGGGTCATGTTCGCGGCGAACGACGAGGGCGCCAGGGAGTTCCGCTTCCAGGTCGCCGGCCAACCGGGCGAGGAACTGCTTCTGAACAACGAGCGTACGGCCCTGGTGGAGGTGCTGAAGCGGCGGGAGAAGATCTTCTTCTTCGAGGGCGAGCCCCGCGACGAGTCGAAGTTCCTGCGGCGGGCGGTCAGTCAGGACGAGAACCTGCACGTCGTGTCGATGACGAGGCAGGCGGCGAACAAGTTCTACGGCATGAACTTCGACGAGGATACGCGGCGCTTCGAGGGGTTTCCGACCCGGCGCGAGGAGCTGTTCGAGTACAGCGGCGTCATCCTGGGCAGCATGGAGGCGAGCTTCTTCACCCACGACCAGATGCGCATGCTGGTCGACTTCGCCGCCCAGCGCGGCGGCGGCGTGCTGCTCCTGGGCGGCCGGCGGGCCTTCTCCGAGGGCGGCTTCGCCGGGACTCCGCTCGCCGAATTGTCGCCGGTCGTCCTCCATGACCGGCCGGCCGACCAGGTGCGCCCGGAACTTCTGACGGATCTGCGGCTCGAGTTGACGCCTCAGGGGCGGGTCCACCCGGCGACGCTCCTGCGCGACGACCGGGAGGAGGCGAATGAACTCTGGCCGACGCTGCCGCCGCTCTCGGCCTACCAGCGTGCGACGGAACTCAAGGCTGGCGCGACCGCGCTGCTCCAGGCGGAGAGTCCGATGGTGAGCGATCCGATGATCGTCCTGGCGCACCACCGGATCGGCCGTGGCCGGGCGATCGCGTTCACGCCTCACGACTCCTGGCACTGGCAGATGAGCGCCGAGATTCCGCTCGAGGACCAGACTCACGAGCGCCTCTGGCGGCAGATGCTGCGCTGGCTGGTGTCCTACGTTCCCGATCGGATCGAGATAGAGGCGGACCGCGACCGGTTCGAGCCGGGGAGCATCGTCACACTGCGCGCGACGGTGCGGGACGAGGCGTTCCAGGAAGTGAACCGGGCCCAGGTCGTGGCGGCGATCGAACAGCCGTCCGGCGAGGAGGTCGAGGTACCGCTGGACTGGTCGGTGGAACGCGACGGGGAGTTCATCGGCACGTTCACGGCAAGCGAAACCGGCCTCTACCGGGTCGAGGTCGACGCGAGGGCGGAAGGCCAGTTGCTGGGCGTTGCGACCTCGCGCTTCGCCGTCGACGAGTTGAACGAGGAGCTCTTCGGCGCCGCCCGCCGCGACTCCGTGCTCAAGCGCATCGCGAGCGAGACGGGCGGGCGCCAGGTCGAACTCGGCCGGGCGGATCGCCTGGTCGAGGACCTTTCAGTGAGCAGCGAGGGAACGCTGGTGCGGGAGGCCAGAGATCTCTGGGACATGCCCATCCTGTTCCTTGTGCTGGTAGCGCTGCTGGGTGGTGAGTGGGCCGTCCGGCGCCGTCTGGGGATGGCGTGAAGCGCCGCGGCGCCGCTCTGGCCCTTCGCCTGACTGTGGCGGGCCTGCTCTCCGTGGCGCCGCTTTGCGCCGACACGCATCTGCTGGTCGTGGCCGGAGTCGGCGGGGAAGAGGCCTACACGGGACGCTTCCACCTCTGGTCGACGCGCGTAGCGGACGCGGCGATCGCTGCCGGGCTCCCTTCGGAGAACGTCGTCTACCTGGGGGAGCGCGAGGACCTCGATCCCGAGCGGATCAACGGGCGATCGACCGGCGAGAACGTACTGGCGGAGATCGCGGCCCTTGCGGACCGGTCAAGCGCCGGAGACGACGTGTGGATCGTCCTCTTCGGCCACGGCAGCGGCGCCGCGGGACCGCCGCGGTTCAATCTGCCCGGTCGCGACCTGGTCGCCGACGAGTACGCCGCGGCGCTGGAACAGCTCGCGGACCGCCGCGTCGTGTTCATCAACGCGAGTTCCGCGTCCGGCGGCTTCATCGGACCGCTCTCCCGGGAGGGCCGCGTCGTCATCACGGCGACCAAGTCGGGAGGCCAGAGCAACGAGTCGCTGTTCGGTGGCTACCTCGCGGAGGCCTTCGACGGCGCCGCGGGAGACGCGAACAAGGACGGCAGGACATCGGCGCTCGAGGCGTTCGCCTTCGCCCAGCGCGAGATCGAGCGCTACTACCGGCAGAACGGCCTCTTGCGCACCGAGAACGGGCTGCTCGACGACGACGGCGACGGCATGGGCAGCCCCGAGCCGGTCGGCGTGGAGGCGTCAGAAGCAACCGACGGCCGGCTCGCGAGTCTTGTGTACCTGGGTCAGGAGGCACAGCCTTCGACGCTCACCGCGGAGACGCGGGAACTGGCGGATCGCCGTGCCGGGATTCAGCGACGAATCGACGAGTTGCGCCTGCAGCGGGAGACCCTGGACGAGGAGGTCTACCTGAGTGAACTCCAGGAGCTCATGGTCGAACTGGCGCTGGTCGATCGCGAACTGGAGGAGGCGGCCGTCGACGACGGCGAGCCCGAACCATGATCCGCCACGCGCGGCATGGCGCTCCACACTGGGTGCGCCGGCGCCCCCGCCGGCTTCCAAGGAGAACGCGCCGCAAAGCGGCGACCCTGGCGGCCAGAGCCGCGGCGGGCGCCCTGGCGGTGGCCCTTGCCTGGCCGGCGGCTGCCCAGGAGCCGGCGTCGCTCGACGAGATCGAGTCGATGCTCCGGACCGGCCGGTACGAGGACGTCATCTCCCAATTGGAGGTACGTTCGGACGCCGGCGAGACGGCGGAGCCGCGCGCGCTGAGGTTGTCGGTGGAGGCGCTGATCGCTACCGGGCGTTACGACGAAGCCGTCGCGGCGTTCGAGGGCGTCGATGCCGCGGAAACAGGCCTGGGAGTTCTGCGCGGCCGGGTGGCGTTGCTCGGCGGCGACCGCGAGGGGGCTCGGCAGGCGTTCGAGTCGGCGCGCGTGGCCCGGGGCGGGGAGTCCCTGGTCGCCTCGTTCGAACTCGCGCGGCTGGCCTGGGACGAGGGCGCGATCGGGGGAGCCACGACGGGCTTCTACGCGATGATCGACGCCTACAACCGCGGCGTGGCCGACACGGCCGAAGAACTCGTCGCGGTTGCCCAGGCCTGCCAGTTGCTGGGACGGGACGATCCGGAGCTGTTCAAGGACGCTCTGAGGGCGTACGACGAGGCCGTGGCCCTCGACCCCTCGTGGCCCGTGCCCCGAATCCGGCTCGGAGAGCTCTTCCTCGAGAAGTACGACAGCTCCCAGGCCCGCGCCGCGATCGCCGACGTATTGCGGTCGAACCCGCGGCACCCGGAGGCGCTGCTGGCGATGGCGCGGACGATGGCGTTCGACGGCGACCCGCGGGCGGTCGCGACTCTCGACGCGGCTCTCGAAGTGAACCCGAACCTGATCGCGGCCCGGGTGTTCCGGGCCCGGCTCCGCCTGGCGTCGGAGCGCTTCGGGGAAGCCCGCGAAGAGGTGGAGAAGGCGATCCAGGCCGATCCCGAGTCGCTCACCGCCCGGACGGTGCTGGCGGCGGTCGAGTTCATCGAGGGGCGGGACGAGGAGTTCGCCAGCGTGCGCGACGGCATCCTGGCGGACAATCCGCGTTACGCCGACCTGTTCAACGAACTCGCCGACGCCAGCGTCGAGAACCGGCTGTACCCGCAGGCGCGGGACTTCGCGGCGGAAGCGGTGCGGCTGGACCCGAAGTCCTGGCGCGGCTACGGGCTCCTTGGCCAGAACCAGCTTCGACTGGGCGACATCGAAGCGGGGAAGGCCAATCTGGAGAGGGCTTTCTCGGGCGATCCATACAACGTCTGGATCAAGAACACGCTCGATCTTGTCGACACCTTCGTGGAGTACCGGACGGTGCAGAGCGAGCACTTCGAGTTCCACATCCATGAGAGCGAGGCCGAACTGCTGGCGCCCTACATGGTCGAACTGGCGGAGGAGGCCTGGGCGGTGCTGGTCGAGCGCTACCGGTTCGAGCCGCCGTCGCCGGTCCGCGTCGAGGTCTATCCGTCCCACGCCGACTTCTCGGTCCGCACGGTCGGGCTCGCCGGGCTGGGCGCCCTCGGTGTGTGCTTCGGTCCGGTGCTGGCTCTCGATTCGCCCTCGGCGCGTCAGGTGGGCCACTTCAACTGGGGCGCCACGCTCTGGCACGAACTCGCCCACACCTTCACCCTCCTCGTCACCGACGCGAAGATCCCGCGCTGGTTCACCGAGGGTCTCTCGGTGTTCGAGGAGCGCCGGGCGCGCCCCGGGTGGGGCGACGATGTCCAGGTCCCCTTCATCACGTCGTTGCGCGATGGGGAGCTGCTGGGGATCGCCGAGCTCAACGACGGGTTCATGCGGCCGAAGTTCCCCAACCAGATCGGCCTCTCCTACTACCAGGCCTCGCTGATCTGCGACTGGATCGAGGAGAACTACGGCTTCGACGCGATCCTCGTCATGCTCGCCGGCTACCGGGAAGGCAAGAACACGGAAGAGGTGTTCCAGGAGGCGATGGGGCTGACGCTTTCGAGCTTCGACGAGCGGTTCTTCGAGCATCTGCGCGAGCGTTTCGGTACCGCCATGGCGGCCCTGGGCGACGCTCCCGGACCGGGCGGCGAAGCGGCGGAGGACGAGGACGGATCGGGCGAGGGCGGACCGTCCAGGGCGCCGAGGCGGAACCTGTTCGCGGGCCAGACCCCCGATCTCTCGGCGCTCGAAGAGGCGGCGAAGGAAAACCCGGACGACTTCCGGATTCAGATGACCTACGGCAACGCCCTCTTCGCGGAGGAGCGCTACGCGGAGGCGGAAGCTCCCCTGCTGAGGGGCCGCGACCTCTTCCCCGAGTTCGTCGGACCGGGCAACGCCTACACGCTGCTGGCCGAGATCTACCGGGAACTGGAACGCGACAACGAGGCGATCGAGGCGCTGGAGAGTCTGCTCCAGCACAACGAGACCGCATGGGACGAGCACCTGGCGCTGGCCGATCTGCTGGCGGAGGCCGGCCGGAGCGAGGACGAAGCCGCCATCCTCGAGCGGACGCTTTACATCTCGCCCTTCGACGCCGACGTGCACCGCCGGCTCGCCGAGTTCGCCTCCGCCGAGGGCCGCTTCGACATCGCCGTGCGCGAGCGGGCCTCCCTGGTCGCGCTGGATCCGCCCGACCGCGCGGACGCGCTGTACCGGCTGGCGCTCGCCGAACGGGACGCGGGTCGGGCCGGGCAGGCCCGGCGGACTGTGCTGCGAGCCCTGGAGGTGGCGCCGGGGTACGATCCGGCGCAGGAACTGCTGCTCGACCTGGTCGGGAAGGGACCCGCGAGAGAGGGAAGGCAGCCGGGAGTGGAGGGGCCGTGACCGGAGCGCGCAGCAAACGTCGGACGTTCACCGCCCTGGCGGGCATCCTGGCGCTCGCCCTGCTGGCGGGCGGCCTGTCCGCGCGTGACGAGAACTGGCGCCCGGCCGCGCCCAGGGTGGAAACGCCGTCGTTCCCGTACTCGGGCGGCTTCACGTTCGTGCGGATCCGCTTCGAGCCGACGGAGTGGGGCGGCGGCCCGTTCATGTGGGGTCTCGACCTGAAGTGGAACCACGACTACCCGATCGCCGAAGAGAACTTCATGCGCATCGTTGACGAGATCACCGATGTCGAGGTGCAGACGGGAGGCGGCAACGTCATCGAGTTGACCGATCCCCGGTTGTTCGAGCATCCCTGGGCCTATCTCTGCGAGCCGGGCTTCTGGAACCCGACGGAAGAGGAGCTCGAGAACCTTCGCTCCTATCTGTTCAAGGGCGGCTTCCTGGTCTTCGACGACTTCTTCGACGTGCGCGGCTATCCCGTGCAGTGGGAGAACTTCGAGCGGCAGATGGGGCGCCTCCTGCCCGGCTACGAACTCGTGCCGCTCACGGTCGATCATCCGGTCTTCCGCTCCTTCTTCGTGCTTGAGGACATCAACTTCGACATCGAGGATGCCCGCTTCTATCCGGTGCGGGGCCGGATCTACGGCGTCTTCGAGGACAACGATCCGAGCCGGCGGCTGATGGCCGTCGCCAACTACAACATGGACATCGGCGATTTCTGGGAGTGGTCGGAGACCACCTTCTACCCGGTGGACGTGACCCAGAAGGGCTTCAAGCTCGGGGTCAACTACCTGATCTACGGGATGACCCACTGAGCCGTTCCTGAACGGACGCGGCCCCGATCCCCAAGGATGGAGAACTCGATGAACGACACCTCGGAGAACCTTGCCCGGACGACCGCCCTGGAAGGCGACGGCGAGGGCCTGACCAGCGAAACGGATATCGAGCTGGCCGCGCGGCTGGCGACGGGCCGGGAGCAGGTTCTCGCCCAGCTCGCCAAGCAGATCGTCGGCCAGGAGGAGGTCCTGGGTCAGGTGCTGATGACGCTGTTCGTGGGCGGCAACAGCATCCTCACCGGGGTGCCGGGTCTGGCGAAGACCCTCATCGTCCAGACCGTCGCAGAGATCCTGGACCTCAAGTTCAGCCGCATCCAGTTCACGCCCGACCTGATGCCGAGCGACATCACCGGCACCGACATCATCCAGGAGGACCACGACACGGGCAGGCGGGAGATGATCTTCATGCCGGGACCGATCTTCGCCCAGATCGTGCTCGCCGACGAGATCAACCGGACGCCGCCGAAGACGCAGGCGGCGCTGCTCGAGGCGATGCAGGAGCACCGCGTGACGGTCCAGGGCCGGACCTACGACCTGGAGCAGCCGTTCTTCGTCTTCGCGACCCAGAACCCGATCGAGCTGGAAGGCACCTATCCACTGCCGGAGGCCCAGCTCGACCGCTTCATGTTCAACATCATCATCGACCACCTCCCCGAGGACGAGGAGATGGAGATCGTCGACGCGACGACCACGTTGCGCGAGTTCACTCTGGAGACCCGGGTCACGGGCGACGATCTGCGCGCGTTCCACCGGCTGGTCCGGCGGGTGCCGATCGCGGAACCGATCCTTCGCTACGCCGTCCACCTGGTGCGGATGACCCGTCCCGACACGCCGGAGGCGCCGGACTTCGTGAACCAGTGGGTGCAGTACGGGGCCAGCGTGCGCGCGGCCCAGTTCATGGTCCTCGGCGCCAAGGCCAAGGCGTTGATGGAGGGGCGTTACCACGTCGCGCACGAAGATGTCCGGTCCCTTGCCAAGCCGGTCATGCGGCATCGCATCCTGACCAACTTCCACGCCGAGTCGGAGCGGGTGACGACCGACGAGATCGTTGGCCGGCTGCTGGAGCTGGCGCCCGTCACCCCGAGTGGCATGAAGTGAAGAGGGCGGGACAGTGCCGCCAGCGCCGGATCGCGGGTCAGAAGACCCGCGTCACGCTGGCGCCCGTGACCCCGAGTGGGATGAGCTGACGGGCAAGGCCGGGCCATGAAGTACGGCAGGTTCGTCGACACCGGGACGCTCGCGCGGATCAGCAGTCTCGACCTGCTCGCGAAGACGGTCGTCGAGGGCTTCGTCAGCGGCCTGCACCGGTCGCCGTTCCTCGGCCGGTCGATGGACTTCGCGGAGTACCGGGCCTACCAGCCGGGCGACGACATCCGGCGCGTCGACTGGAAGCTCTTCTGCCGCACGGACCGCTTCTACGTGAAGGAGTTCGAGGCGGATACGAACACGAACCTGACGATCGGCCTCGACGTCTCGCGGTCGATGGACTTCGGGACAGGCGCCCTGACGAAGCTCGACTACGGGCGCTACCTTGCCGCGTGCCTGGGCTACTTCGCCTCCAAGCAGAAGGACCGCATCGGCCTGGTCACGTTCGACAGCGGGATCGTCGACTACGTGCCGCCTGCCGCCAAGCACCTCCAGGTCGTGCTCCACACGATCGACCGGATCGAGCCGGGCGGCGGGGGCAGCCTGCGCGAACCGCTGCTGGAAGTGGTCGACGCGGTGCGGCGCCGGAGCATGGTCGTCCTGATCTCGGACTTCTACGAGGAACCCGAGACGGTGATCCGGACCGCGGCCGGCTTCCGGCACCAGGGCAACGACGTGATCCTCTTCCATCTGCTGGACCCGGCGGAGCTCCGGTTCGATTTCGAGGGAGAGCTCGACCTCAGGGACCTGGAGACCGGGGCGCGCGAAGCGGTGATGCCGGATGTGCTGCGAGACCAGTACCTCGAACTGATCCGGGAACACACGCGAACACTGGACCGGTCCCTGGTCGAGGCGGGCATCGACTACACGCTGGTCGACATCTCCCAGCCCCTGGACGCGGCGCTGTACAGCTATCTGTCCGCCCGCCTGTACGCGATGAAGGCCAGGTAGAGCCGCCGTGGGTCTGCTGGCGCCTCTCTTCCTGCTCGGTCTCCTGGCCATCGCGGTGCCGGTGCTCATCCACCTGCGTCTGCGGCACCGAACCCGCGTCGTCCGGTTCCCGTCGCTGATGTTCATCTCACAGGCGCCCTACCGTTCGATGCGCCGGCGGCGGCTGCGAGACGTGCTGCTGCTCCTGATGCGCTGTCTCGCGGTGGCGTTGCTTGCCCTGGCGTTCGCCCGGCCGCTTTGGCAGGGCGACGCGGCAGCCGGCGCGGCCTCGACCAGCCGGCTGGTCGTCGTCCTGCTGGACAACTCGTTCAGCATGGGCTTCGGCGATCGCTGGCAGCGGGCCGCCACGGCGGCCGAGTCGGCCTTCGGCGAGCTCGACGCCGCCGATCGGGGCGCCCTGGTCGTCTACTCGGACGAGGCGGAACTCCAGGGCGCGCCGACGTCGGACGGAGCGCTGCTGGCCGCGATGGTCCGCGACGTGGAGGTCGCGCCGCGGTCCACCTCGCTTCTGCCGGCGATCCAGATGGCCCGTGGAGTGCTGGCCGAGGCCGGGGAACTCGGGCGCCGCGAACTCCTCATCGTGAGCGACTTCCAGCGCTCGTCCTGGACAGCGGAGAACGTCGCGGCGCTGCCGGCCGGCGTGGAACTGCGGCTCGTCGACGTCGGTGAGGAGGATGAGGCGGTTGGCAACGCAGCGCTTACCGACGTCGCGTTCGACCATTCGCGCAGCGGCGACCGGGAACAGGTGGGGATCGCGGCCCGGGTGAGCTACCTGGTCGCCCGCGAGTCGCCGGCGGCCCCGGCCGGAACGCCGTTGCGGGCGGAAGTCGACCTGCTTCTGGATCGCGAGGTGGTCCAGACCAGGGCGGTCGAACTCGACGTCGACTCGTCGACGATGGTCAACTTCGCGCCCGAGGTGCTCGAACGGCAGCGCACCACGCGCGGCACGGTGCGTCTGCGGGACGATGCCCTGGCCGCCGACAACGAGTTCCGCTTCGTGCTGTCGCCTGCGCACGAGGTCGGCGTGCTCGTCGTCGAGCCGGACGGCGACCGTCGCCGTGGCAGGTATCTGGAAGAGGCCCTGGCGCTCGGCCGCCGGCCGTTCTACCGGGTGAGCCGGGTGCAGGCGTCCGGCTTCCAGCGCTCGATGCTCGACGGCAAGTCGGTCGTCGTCATCAACGACGCGGCCCAGCAGCTTTCCACCTCGGCGGGCAACGCGGTCGCCGGTTTCGTGCGCGACGGCGGCGGCCTGCTGCTCTCGGTCGAGCGCGGCCTGACTTCGACGGCGGGCCTGTTGAGGGAGCTCGGCGTGACCAGCGAACGGCAGGCGGACCGGCTGTCCGGCAGCGCGGGCTCGCTGGCCTGGTTCGACACCGGCCATCCGGTGTTCGACGTGTTCGCCACGGCCAGGAGCGGCGACTTCTCTTCCGCGTCCTTCTTCCGCTACCACCGGCTCGTGCCCCCGGACGGCGCGGCCACGATCGCGCGGTTCGACGACGGTGCTCCGGCGTTACTCGACCTGGTACCGGCAGCGGCCGAGGACGGCGGAGGGTCGGACCCTGCTTCCGGCCGCGTCCTGGTGCTGCCCACCTCGTTCGACACATTCTGGAACACGCTGCCGCTGCAGGCGGTGTTCCTTCCCTTCGTCCATCGCTCGGTGGAGTACCTGGCGGGATACTCGCTGCCTCGGTCCTGGTATCGGGTGGGCGAGGTCGCGCACGTGGAACTGCCCGGCGGACCGGCGGGAGGCGAGGGGAACGGCTACGTCTCGGTCGCCCCGTCGGGCCGCGAGAGTCGTGTCGACGCGGAGGGCGGAGGTCTCCTGCTGGACGTGGAGGAGCCCGGCTTCTACGAGTTCCGGGAGGTGCGGGCCGATGTCGCTAACGAGCCCTTGACGCTGGCGAGCAACGTGCCCGTGGCGGAGTCCGACCTGAGCCGGCTCGACCTGGACGAGTTCATGTCCCGCATTCGACCGAGGGCGGAAGAGGACGGTGCGGCGGTGGAGGCGGCGGCGCAGACTCCGGAGGAACGAGAGAGGCGCCAGCGACTCTGGTGGTTCCTGATCGCTGCCGCGGCACTGCTTCTGGCTGCCGAGACCCTGTTCGGCAACCGGCGCCGCGCTGCCGCGGCGCCGGTCGTGACAGCATGGAGCCCCACCGGCGAGCAGAGCTGACTGAGGAGACCCAATGGCTTCCGGTTTCGATCCGATCTACGACCCGACCTACGGCGAACTGATGAGCGTGATCCGGCGCGTTCGGCTGCGCTGGCGGATGAAGGTGGCGTTGCGGGGACTGGTCACGCTGATCGTGACCGGCTTCACCGCGTTCGCCGTCTCGGTCTGGGGCATGGACTACTTCCTCTACAGCGAGCGTGCGGTCGACGTGTTCCGCTGGCTCGCCTACCTGACGCTGATCGCACTCGGCGTACGGCTGCTCGCGGTTCCTCTCTCACGAAGGGTGTCCAAGCGTCAGGTGGCGCTCTACGTGGAGGAACACGAGCCGACGCTCAAGGCCTCCGTGCTGAGCGCGGTGGAACTGGGTCCCGTGCAGCAGGGTTCGCCCGCGGACGCGGAACGGGTGTCGCCGGAACTCCAGCGGCGGGTTCTGGAAGACGCGATCGAACGCTGTGAGCAGAGCGGTTTCGCGACGCGGATCGAGCGCGGCGCTCTGCAACGTTTCTCCGCGGCCCTGGCCGGCGTGGCGAGCGCCGGCATGGTGGCCGTGCTGCTCAGCCCGGCCTTCCTCCAGCACGGCGCGATGCTGCTGTTCACGCCCTGGCGGGCGGCGGCCGCCGACAACCCGTACCGCCTGGTCGTGGCGCCGGGCAACGTGACGATCGCCCGCGGTTCGGATCAGTTGATCAGCGCCGCGGTGCTGGGCTTCGACCCGGACCGGGTCGAAGTCGGTCTGAGGCCGCTGGACGCCGCCGGCAACCCGGACGGCGAGTGGCAGCAGTGGCCGATGAACCGCGTCGGCGACGGGTTCGAACTGGCGGAAGGTGAGGAGGATGGGGACCGGATGATCGGTGGCGAACCTGCCACTCACGATTTCATCGCCCTGAACCTGCGCGCCGACACGGACTACTACGTCGACGCTTCCGGCGTGCGCTCGCCGATCTACCGCATCGGGGTCAAGGACCTGCCCTACGTGGACCGGATCGATCTCCTGTACCGCTTCCCCGGCTACAGCGGCCTGTCGGACCAGACGGTCGAGGACGGCGGCGACATCGCGGTTCTCAAGGGTACGCAGGTGCGGTTCAGCATCCTGCCGATCTTCCAGGTCGAGGCGGGCCGGCTGCTGGTCGAAGGCGACGAACCCAGGGACCTGAACGTGGAAGGCAACCGCCTCGTCGCGGCGTACACGGTGGACGAGAGCACCTACTACCGCATCGAACTGATGGACGACGAAGGCAGGTGGCACCGCGCCTCGGCCGAGTACATGGTCACGGCTCTCGAGGACCAGCCGACCATCGTGCGTTTCCTGGCGCCCGGCCGCGACGTCAAGGTGTCGATGATCGACGAGGTGTTCGCCGAGGTCGAAGCGGAGGACGACTACGGTGTGCGTCGCCTCGGCATCCGCTACGCGGTGAACGGCGGCGAGGAGACGGAGGTCTCCCTGTTCGACAGCGCGGCGTCCTCGATGCAAAAGGTGAGCGTGGGACACACGCTCTTCCTGGAGGAGATGGACCTTCAGGTCGGCGACTCCATCTCCTACTTCGCCGAGGCCTGGGACCGCAGCCACGCCGAGCCGACGATCAGCGACATCTACTTCCTGGAGATCCGCCCCTTCGACCGGAACTACCGTCAGGCCGAGCAGGGTGGCGGAGGCGGCATGGGCGGCGCCGGCGGCCTGGATCAGACGCTCTCGGTTCAGCAGAAGATGATCATCTCGGCCACCTTCCGTCTCGTGCGCGACGAGGAGGAGTACACGGCCCGCGAGTTGTCCGAGAACCTCAAGACGATCTCCCTGATGCAGGGACGGCTGCGCGAACAGGTGGGATCGCTGGTGACGCGGATGGGTAATCGGGGCCAGCAACTGCTCCAGGACGACGACTTTTCGAAGATCATCCGGTTCCTCGAGCAGGCCGGCGTCGAGATGGCGGCGGCGCGGAAAGAGCTCGAGGCCGAGCGGGCCGAAGAGGCGATGACCGAGGAAAAGAAGGCTCTGGCGTCGCTTCAGCGGGCGGAATCCGTGTTCCGCGAGATGCGCGTGTCGTTCGATCAGAGCGGCGGCGGAGGGGGCGGCGGCAACCAGCAGTTGTCCGAGGATCTCGCCGATTTGTTCGAGCTGGAACTGGACAAGCTCCGGAACCAGTACGAGACGGTCCAGCGCGGCGCCGCCGAGCAGGCGCAGGCCGAAGTCGACGAACTGATGCAGAAGCTGCGCGAACTGGCCCGCCGCCAGCAACGCGAGAACGAGCGCCAGAACCGGTTGCGGAGCCGCTCCCAGCAGGGCGGCGGTGGCGGCGGCAGGCAGCAGGACCTCATCGAGGAAACGGAGGAGCTCGCCCGGCGCCTGGAGCGGCTGGCGCGCGAGCAGCAGCGTCCGGAACTGCGCGAGACGACGCAGGCGCTACGGCAGGCAGCGGAACAGATGCGGCGCTCCCAGGCCGGATCGTCCAGGTCGCAGTCGAGTGCCGGGGCGGACGGGATCGGGGCTCTCGACAAGCTGCGCGAGGCGCGGCGACTGCTGGACCGGAACCAGCGCCAGCAGCTCGGGCGGGACATGGAGGAACTGCAGGAGCGCGCCAACCGCGTGTCCCAGATGCAGAGCCGGATCGAGGAGCAGGTGGGTGAACTGGGAGGCCGGGAGGGCGAGGATGGTCAGCGGCGCAGCGAGCTTACGGCGCGAGAACGCTCCGAGCTCGTCGAGAGGATCATGGAGCGCAAGGACCGTCTGACCGACGAGGTGGCGGGCCTCGAGGCGCAGCTCAACCGGATGAGCCAGGGTGCCCGCAACGATCAGCCGGAGACGGCACGGAAGCTGCGCGAGTCGGCGACGATCATCCGCGACGAGCAGTTGAAGGAGAAGATCCGTTACTCCAAGGGTGTGCTGGCCGGCCGGGATCCGGAGTTCGCGCGGTTGTTCGAGAACCAGATCCGGCAGGACATCGACGACGTTACGGAGCGAATCGCCGATGCGCGCGAGAGTGTCGGCGAGGGCGGCGGCGAGCGTCAGGATCGGATGCTCGAGCGGACGCGGGACCTCGTCGAGAATCTGGCCTCGATGGAGGCCCGATTGCGGGATCGCGTCGAGGCGGGCAGCCGGCTCGGCCAGCGCCGGGGGCAGCAGGGCGAACGGGACGGCCAGCAGCGGGATGGCGAGCAGCAAGGCGGTGAGCAGCAGGGCGGTCAGCAAGGTGGTGACCAGCAGGGCGGCCAGCAGCAGGGCGGCCGGCCCGGAGACACGGCTTCGGAGGCCGCAGGCGACGCGGCCAACCCTGAGGGCGGCCGGAACCGCGGCCGCTTCAGCCAGTACGGCTCGAGCTCAGGCGGCTACTACCAGCCCGGCGTTTTCGAGGCCGAAGACCTCCGGCAGATCGACCGGGAGTTCGACCAGCGACGGGCCGACCTGGAGAGGCTGAGGAACGATATGCGGCGGGAGCGGATGGACACGGCGGACCTCGACCAGCTTCTCCAGCAGATGGGCGATCTGAGCCTGCTCGGTCTCAACCGCGATCCGCGGGCGCTCGAGCGACTCCGCAGCGAGATCGTCGAGGGCCTGCGGCAGTTCGAGTACCGCCTGTGGCGCGAGCTACGCGGCGGCGAGACTGAACGCGTTTACCTCGGCAACTCCGACCAGGTGCCGCCCGGCTACCGGGACCTCGTCGACGAGTACTTCCGCAAGCTGGCCAACGAGAGCTAGCGCGCCTGCGCGTAGCGTGACGGCGGCAGCGTAGCGACGGCAGCGTGACGGCGCTGCTGCCGTGCGGCGGCCGTGGTTGCTGCCGCCTCGGCTGGACGGACCGAAGGGAAGGGGGCCCAGCGGACGCTCGCACTTCCTGACTAGACGAGAGGTCGGTGCTCGCTTCGGTCGGCTGCGTTCTGCTTTGGCGTCGGTTTCGGTCAGGTCGGAGGAAGTCACTTGCCTCCAGCCCGCTGGGCCCCCTTCCCTTCGGTCCTGGCCGAGGCTGGGCGCCGCAACGCCGCGAGCCGAAGACCCCGCGTCACACTTGGTGGGGTTGCACACTGGGTGCGCCGGCGTCCTCGCCGGCTGCCGCCGCAGGCGGCCGGAAGACGTGCCGGCCGTCAGGCCGGCTCCGCTCTGGCGACTGACGGATTCTCCAAGGAGGTTGCCAGAATCGGCCTACTGCCGTTCCCTGAAGAGGACATGAGCAGCGAACTGGCGCCGGTGGCGGATGTCCGAGGCTTCGAACCGCTCAACGGCGGCTTGCGCGTTCCGCAGGTGGCCTTCGACATTGGACTTGAAGAAGAACTGGGCGGAGTCATAGTCGGCCGCGTGGCGCTCCTTCTGGAGGTCGACCAGGAGGTCGGCGAAGTCCTGAATCTCCCGAGGGAAGCTCCGGACCAGGTACTTCTGGCTGCATGCCTCGCGAGCCCGGCCGTGGGACAGCGACCGGTAGGCCAGGTTCCAGGCGCGACTTCCCCGAAGCGTCTTGCCGACCAGAGTGTCTGCGCAGCACCGCGCCAAACAGTGGAAGAGAGCGTAGTAGACAGTGCTCACCGTACGTCGAAGGTGAGTTTGCAGCGGTCGCCCGCGGCCGGAGGGGAGTTGCTGCTCGGCGGAAACGAGAAGATCAGAGGCCTCCAGGGCGCCAGTCTCCCGCATCCGACTGGGTGATTAGGTGAATGCTGGGGGTCACCTCCAGATCCTGGTCCCAGAGGAGGTCGCGGACTCTTCTGCGAAACGAGGTCAGGCCCTCGACCTGTTGCTGTGCCTCAACCTCGCCCTCGTAGATCGCCCAGACGTCGACGACTTCGTCGCCGTACCAGGATCTAGTGGGCTGCACCCAGACGTTCGTGAACCGTAGGCCCGGGAAGACCTCGTGGACAATCCGGTGCACCTCGGCCCTGATGTGGGGAAGCTCCTCGCGGAGACTCCGGCTGACTTCCTGAAGCGACTGGCTACTCACGTCGTGCCTTTCTGAGGACGATACTCCCTCGGCAACGGCGGCCTCAAGGACTTAGACGGACTAGACCGCTGAGTGCCTGTACTGCTCGCCCTCGCTGTTCGCGGCGCCGGCCGGACGACGTTTCACCGTTCTCGGCTCGGTCGTGGCGAGCCGAGCCGGCTCTTGGCCGCGCTAGTGGCGGCTACTTCTCTTCCGACTCCGCCTTTTGGCGGCACTTCGTGAAGACGAAGCAGAAGCCCGCCGTCTGGAGGCCGACCTGGAGACTCATGGCGAACCAGCGGTTCAGGTCGTAGAGCAGATAGCCGATCAGGCCGGCGGTTGCCGCAACCAGGAGGAAACCGCCAGTGAAGATCAGGGGAGCGCGCCGAATCGTCCAGAACGGTTCGATTCGCTCCTCCTTCAGCCAGTAGGGAAGTTCCTCTTGCAGGGTGGTCTCCCGTTACTCAGTTCCCCGTCGGGATGTCGCTGTACGGGACGTCGCGGTCGACGCGGATCTCGCCCGGGAGACCGAGGACGCGTTCGGCGATGATGTTGCGGAGGATCTCGTCCGTGCCGCCGGCGATGCGGAGGCCCGGGCTGTAGAGGAAGGACTGCTGGAACAGGGCGTCGGAGGGCATCAGGGAGGGGTCCGTGATGACGCCGCCCATGTCCATCAGGTCGGCTCCGAACGAGGAGACACTCTGCAGCTTGGGGGCTGAAACGACCTTGCCGATCGAGTTCTCGGGTCCCGGGACCTTGCCCTGGGAGAGGGCCGTCATGGTGCGCGCCTTGGTGTGCTTCATGCCCATCGATTCGACGTACCAGTCGGCGATCTTCTCGCGGACGGAGGAATCCTCGAGAGCCGGCCGGCCGTCGAGTTCGCAGGCGGCGGCGAGCTTCATCACCTCGCGGAAGTCCGGCGGCGGCGCGTCGCCGACGGCGAGGCGCTCGTTCATCAGGGTGGTGATCGCCACCTGCCAGCCTTCGCCGATCGCGCCTAGGCGCTGGCTGTCCGGCACCCGGACGTTCGTGAAGAAGACCTCGTTGAAGTTGGAACCGCCGTTGATCTGCTTGATCGGCTTGATGTCGATCCCGGGCGACTTCATGTCGATGAAGAAGAAGGTCAGCCCCTTGTGCTTGGGGAGCGACGAATCGTGGCGGGCGACCAGAATGCCCCAGTCGGAGTAGTGGGCCCCTGAGGTCCAGACCTTCTGACCGTTGACCACCCAGTCGTCGCCGTCGCGGTGGCAGCGGGTGCGCAGCCCGGCGACGTCGGACCCGGCCGCGGGCTCCGAGAACAACTGGCACCAGACCTCTTCGCCGCGGATCAGCGGCGGAATGAAGCGGGCCTGCTGCTCCTGGGTCGCGTACTGCGCCATGACCGGGCCGCACATGCCGAGACCGATGCTGAAGAAGCCGGTCGGAACGTCGAAGTTCGCCTCTTCCTGATCGTAGATGATCGTCTCGATCATCGGCCGGTCCTGGCCGCCATGCGCAACCGGCCAGTGGCGGCAGGCGTAGCCGGCGTCCGCCTTCCTGGCCTGCCACGCCTTGGCGAGCTTCAGGCCCTCCTCAGCGTCGAGGCGGCGGTTGACGCTGGGGCGGTCCTTGCGCGGTTCGGCGTTGGCGCCGAGCCAGGCGCGGACCTCTGCGCGGTACGCGGCCTGTTCGGGGGTGTCGTTGAAGTCCATCAGGCGGCCTCCTGCCGTTCCAGACCGGAAATCAGCCGGTCCTTCCACACCCTTTCGCTGCCGATGCTGAGCGCGAGCAGCTTGGAGCGGCGGTAGTAGAGGTGGCAATCGGACTCCCAGGTGAAGCCGATGCCGCCGTGGGTCTGGATGTTCTCCTTCGAGGCGAAGTGGAAGGCCTGCGTCGCGGCCACGCGCGCGGCGGCCGCCGCGACCGGCAGCTCGGCCGCGTCGGTCGACAGCGCCCAGGCGCCGTAGTAGCAGTTCGCCCGGGCGAGTTCGTTCTTGATGTACATGTCGGCTAGCTTGTGCTTGATCGCCTGGAAGGAGCCGATCGGTCGGCCGAAGGCGTAGCGGCCCTTGGCGTAGCCGATCGCCATCTGGAGGCAGGCGTCGGCGCCGCCGAGCTGCTCCATGGCGAAGAGCACCGCGGCGCGGTCGAAGACGGCATCCTTGACCGCCCAGCCCTGGCCGGCTTCGCCGAGCAACTCGGCCTCGGCGCCGTCGAAGGTGATTCTGGCGTGGGAACGGGAGGGGTCGAGCGTGTCGACCGGCTCGCGGGAGACCCCTTCGGCGGCGAGGTCGACGACCGCCAGCGAGGCGCCCTCTCCGTCCCTGGCGACGACGACGCAGAGATCCGCGACATCGCCGTCGGGCACCGGCATCTTCGTGCCGGAAACGCGGCCGTCCCTGAGCGTGGCCTGGAGGTTCGCCACCGTGGCCTGCCCCGGGCCCTCGGAGACGGCGAAGGTGCCGATGCTCTCACCCGAGGCGAGCCTGGGCAGCAGTCTCCCTTTTTGCTCCTCCGACCCGCCCTGGAGAATGGCCTCTGCGGCGAGGTAGACGGACGATGAGAAGGGAACCGGCGCGATCGCGCGGCCCATCTCCTCGGCGACGACGCAGAGTTCGAGATAGCCGAAGCCGATACCGCCGTACTCCTCGGGGATCGCGATTCCGGGGGACTCGTTGGCGCAGACCTGCTGCCACAGATCGCGTGCGAAGGGTTCGTCCGTATCCTCCAGCACCCGCCGGGGCACGGTCGTATCGCAGGCGGCTCGCAGGAAGTCGCGCGTCTGCTGTTTCAGTGCCTTCTGGGCATCCGAGAAATCGAAGTTCATGGCTGCTCCGTGGTCAGTTTCGGACGCGGAGTGTAGCAGCGAAGGGACGGCTGTCAGATGTCGTAGAAGCGGCCCTCTTCGAGCGCCTCGATCTCAAGGTCGGAGCGTTCGAGCATGTCGTCGCCGAGGTGTGTGAGCAGCATCCGGCCGCAGTCCAGGCGACGCCTTTGAGCGAGCAGCTCGACGTAGTTCAGGTGGTTCGGCACCGGCCGGTCGTAGAAGTTGCACTCGCAGATGAACAGGTCCGCGCCCGCGGCCGCGTCGATCAGAGCTTCGGTCCACTCCGTGTCACCGGAGAACGTGAGGGTTCGGCCGCCGTACTCGACGCGCAGCGCGTAGCTCGGCGCGCCGGATGGGTGGACGACTTCGAACGGCGTCATTTGCAGTCCGTTGATCGGGACGGACTCGCGCTCATGGAGTTCGACGATCTCGACCTTGAACGTCAGCTCGCGCCTGGAGGAGCCGGGGTACAGAGCTTCCGTCGCCTGCCTCAGTCTCTCCCGGAGGCCGGGGGGCCCCGCCAGGGTCAGGGGCGTCGTTCGGCGGGCCCGGTAGTGAGCGTCGCTCAACAGGAAGGGCAGACCACCGAAGTGGTCTCCGTGCAGGTGGGTGATGAGGATCGTGCGGATCGTCGCGGGCTCGATCCCGCGGGCCTTCATCGCGGTCAGCGACGTCGCGCCGCAGTCGAGCAGCGTCGGAGAGAGCGCGCCGTCGCTCGCTTCGTCGCTCAGGAGGAAGCAGGTGTGCAACCGGCCGCCGCTGCTGAAGGCGTCGCCGCAGCCGAGGACCTGGAGTTGGAACGTCATCCGCGTCGTGAAGCAGGTTCCGCGGGCTCGTGGCGTGGCCATGGCCGTGTCCGCGGGCGGACGGCATGATAGAGCACCCGACGCGTATCCGGACGGCGCGTGGAGGGAAGTGACCCGAGACAGCGGCCCGTCGGAACCGGAAGGAGAGGAACATGGGAGGCCAGATGAACTTCGAGACGATCAAGGTTGACGGGGACGACAACCTGGGATTCCTGACCCTGGCGCGCCCCGAGCGGCTGAACGCCGTGGACGGAACGATGCTGCGCGAACTGGCCCTTGCCGCGGCCTGGTTCGACGACCGGAGCGAGATCGATGTCGTCGTGCTGCGCGGTGAGGGTCGTGCGTTCTGCGCCGGGGCCGATTTGAAGGCGATGGGCGGCGCCTCGGAGTCGAACTGGCGCCAGCGCCGCGAGGCGGGCCAGCTCGGACGCCGGGCGATGGACGCGCTGGAGCAGATGCGGGCGCTGACCGTTTCCCAGGTCCAGGGCTACGCGGTCGGCGGCGGCTTCCTGCTGATGGCGGCCTGCGACCTGCGGGTCGTGGCCGAGGACGCCGTGTTCTTCATTCCCGAAGTCGAGCTGGGGCTCCCCCTGGCCTGGGGCGGGGTGCCGCGGATGGTGCGCGAGCTCGGACCGGCCCTGACCAAGGAGCTGATCATCACCTGCCGCCGCTTCGGTCCGTCCGAGGTGGCGCCGATGGTCAACCGGATCGTGCCGCCGGACCGGCTCGAGGAAGAGACTCTCGACCTCGCCCGGTCTCTGGCCGCGATGCCCACGGTGCCGGCGGCGATCACGAAGGACCACGTGAACGCCGTCTGCCGCGCTATCGCCGGCGCCACCGACTTCGCCGACGGCGACACCCTGCAATGGGTCAGGGGCGACGCCGAGTCGGAGGCGGCCCGGGTGCGCTACACGGAGCGCACGCTCGGCAGCGGACGAGGCGCCTGACCTCAGCGGTCGGCCGTAGCCTCGGGTGTCGATGCGCCGGCCATCTGGCCGGCATCCGGCCTGGCTGTCCGCTCAGCCAGCCGGCGACTTGTGGACCTGGCCGACCCGCATGACGAAGCGGACGTCCTGGAGTTTCGTGACGTCCGCGATCGGGTCGCCTTCGACCGCGATCAGGTCGGCCGCCTTGCCGGCCGTGATCGAACCGGTCTCCTCCCAGATGTCGAGCAGCTTCGCGGTGACGACCGTGGCCGACTGGATCGCCGTCATCGGCGCCATGCCGCCTTCGACCATGTAGAGGAACTCCTGGGCGTTGCTGCCGTGAGGGCAGACGCCGCAGTCCGTGCCGAAGGCGATCGGCACCCCTGCCCGGTGAGCCTTGGCGAAGGTGTCCTGGATCACCGGCCCGATGGCGGCCGCCTTGGGCCGGATGATCTCCGGAAAGTAGCCGGGCACCGCCGCCTTCTCGGCCACGAAGTTGCCAGCCGAGATGGTGGGGACGAAATAGGTGCCGTGCTCCTTCATCAGCTCGAACGCTTCCTCGTCCATGTAGGTGCCGTGCTCGATCGTCGTGACGCCGGCCCGGATCGCGCGCTTCATGCCCTCGGCCCCGTGAGCGTGAGCGGCGACCATGAAGCCGTAGTCCTTCGCCGTGTCGACGATGGCCCGGATCTCCTCCTCCGTGAACTGCGGGTTCTGGCCGCTCTTGGCCAGGCTGAGCACGCCGCCGGTGGCCGTGATCTTGATCAGGTCGGCGCCCTCCTTGTAGCGCTGCCGGACCGCCTTGCGGGCGTCCTCGACACTGTTGACGATGCCCTGCCTGGGGCCGGGGTCGCCCTGCAGGTCGGGCCGCATGCCGTTCGTCCGGTCGCCGTGACCACCGGTGGTGGCGAGCGACACGGTGGCGGCGAAGATCCGGGGTCCGGGCATGTCGCCGCGGTTGATCGCGTTCCGCACCGCCAGGATCGCGGTCGTTTCGCCGCCCACGTCGCGGACGGTCGTGAAGCCGGCGAGCAGCGTCCGCTTCGCGTACATCAGCCCCTTGACCGTCATGTCGGCCGGGGTCTCCTGGAAGCGATCGAGGTAGGAGGCGGCACCGGCCTGTTGCGAGGTCAGGTGGACGTGCATGTCCATCAGGCCGGGAAGGACGGTGTGGCCGGAGAGGTCGATCAGCGTGTCGCCGTCCTCCGGGTCGGCGAGCCCCTCCTCGACGGCCGTGATCGTCTCGCCTTCGACCACGATCGTGTGCCTGCCGAGGACCTCGCCGGCTTCGACGTCGACCAGGTCGCCGGCGTGGATGACGGTGCGGCCGTCGGCGGCGAGGGCGGACGTCGTCGCGATCAGGAGCAGTGCGGCCACGGCGAGGAGGGCGGTGAGTGGGGATTGGGCGAAGCGGTTCGTCATCGTCGGGAGCCTCCGTTGAATGCCATCCGAGCGTCCGATGAGGGACGCGCGGACTGGTTCGCGCGTGGCGCGAAACGCGCCACGCGGGTTGGGGACGGCAGGGGGCCGCGACTGTAGCGCAGCACGAGGACAGCTATTGGCGTCCGGACGGGTCCGTACGCGCCGTGCCGAACCTGCTGACCGTCCAGGTCAGGACGAAACCGGCGCCGGCGAGTCCCAGGGCCGATGCGGCCTGTAGCGGCGCGGGGGAGGCCGGGTCCTCGAAGGGCCAGAGGCCGACGACGGCGCCCAGGAGGAGTCCCATCAGCACCCCGAGCGTCGCCTGACGGAAGCGTCGAAGGGCGAACCGCACGGCATTGCTGATCAGGGTCGCGCCGACCGCGATACCCACGAGAACGGGCAGCAGGACGCCCGCCGCTTCCATGACGGCCCGCGCGTCCAGATCGCTGAGTCCCGCCAGCACCTGATCGATGGCGCCGAGAATCGGTTCGTACTGGCCGAGCGCCAGGAGCAGGTAGGCGCCGCTCAGACCGGGCAGGATCATCGCGGCGGCCCCGGACGCTCCGGCGATTGCGAGCAGGAACGGCCCGCTGGCAACGGCCCCGACCGCGGTCGGGCCGCTCTGGAGCAGCGCGAGTCCGGCCATGGCGGCGAAGCCGCCGGCCGCGCCGCCCCAGAACGCACGGGCAGCCGGTTGAGCGAGCCGCCACACCAGTGGCACACCGCCCAGGGTCAGGCCGATGAAGGCGCTGTACATGATCCAGCGGTGGTGAACCACCAGGTCCCGCAGTACGCCGGCCAGGAGGAGAATCGCCAGGCCGCCGGACCCGGCGACCACTGCCAGCAGCAGCAGCGGCTGAAGCCGCAGCCGCAGTCGGGTCGTGTCGGCCATCGCCTCGATGAATCGCGGATAGATCCCGACCGCGAGCAGCATCGTGCCGCCGCTGATTCCGGGCACCAGGTTTGCGAGACCCATCAGAACGCCGCCCGCGACCGCGCGAGGCGCCCAGGATGCGGCGGAAGTCTCCTGGCTGTCGGCCATAGGGACGGAGTCTACGGGTGCCTGCCGTGCGGCCCCAGAAGCTTGACGCGTGTTTCAGAGGTCACCTAGCATCCGGCTTCAAGTTGCTCCCCACCGGACTTGTCCCCTTGGGCCCCGGTGGGGTTGTTTGTTTGAATCGGCAGGTATGGACTTCGACTACGACCTGTTCGTGATCGGCGCTGGCTCCGGCGGCGTGCGCGCCAGCCGGATGGCCGCCGGCTACGGCGCCCGGGTGG
>VXSP01000044.1 GCA_009837885.1 Holophagales bacterium
TCCCTCCACTCACCAAGAAGGGGTGAGCGGCCCCTGGGACCCTCCCCCTCCGCCCGGTTCAGGCGGGTGTGACCACCGCCGTTCCAGGCGCGCCGCCGCCGCCTCAGGGCCGGAACTGCGTCGCCCGCGGCTCGAGCCGCGCCGGCTGCGAGACGATGTTCCACGCCATGTCGAGCCACTCGCAGATGAGGGCGCGGGTGTCGCGGGGGTCGATCATCTCTTCGACCTGGAAGCGGGAGAGGGGGCCGACGGGACCGCGGGCGCTCTCGATCCGGGCCATCAGTTCTTCCCGGAAGGCCCTCGGGTCTTCGGCCTGGGCGAGCTGGCGCTTGTAGGCGGCTTCGATGCCGCCTTCGGGCGGGATGCCGCCGGTGTCGGCGGCCGGCCAGACGACGCGCATGGAGGGTTGGGCCCGTGGGGTCGCGTAGTTGTTGCCGGCGACGCCGAAGCTGCGGCGCATGATGACGGTGAAGACGGGGACGGTGGCTTGGGCGAAGGCGATCATCCACTGGCCGCCCCAGCGGATCGTGCCGGTGATCTCGTGTTCGAGGCCCACGGCGAAACCGGGGTTGTCGACGAGGTTGAGGACCGGCAGGTGGAAGAGGTCGCAGAGGTCGAGGTGGCGGATCAGCTTGCGGCAGCCGTCGGCGGTGAGCGCGCCGCCGTTCGCGTGCTGACTGTCCGAGGCGATGACGCCCATGGGATGGCCGTTCATGCGGATGAAGCCGGTGACCTGATCGGTGCCCCATAGCGGACCGATCTCGAAGAACGAGTCCCGGTCCGCCATCAGCCGGATCGCGCGGCGGACGTCGAAGGTCGCCGTCCGCTTGCGGGGGATCAGGTTGAACAGCTCCTCGTCGCGGCGGTCGGGCGGGTCGGCGGGGTCCGGCGCCGCGGTCGGAGGCGCCTCGAACACGGACGAGGGCAGGTAGGAGAGGAAGCGCCGGGTGAGGACCATCGCCTCCTCCTCGGTCTCCGCCAGGTTGTCCACCGAGCCGTTGCGGCAGTGGATATGCCAGCCGCCCAGGTCCTCCTTCGTGATGTCGTAGCCCATCGCGGGGCGCACCACCGGCGGTCCGGCGACGAACAGTTGCGCGATGTCGCGCACCATGACGGAGAAGTGGCCGAGCACGGCCTTGGCGGCGCCGATGCCGACGACGCTACCGAGCAGCACGTTGACGACCGGCACGGTGCCCAGTTGCTCGGTGTACATCGTGCTGCCGAGGTGGCCGGGCAGGAAAGAGCCGCCGCCGCCCGCGACCCGGGGCCGCCCGGCCTTGATCGCGCCGCGGCTCTCCTTCGCCTTGCTCTCGCCCTCCTTCTGCTGCTGAGGCACCATCGCGGCGACGCTGCCGCCGCCCGACGAGCCGTCGAGCAGTCGGATCGAGGGCGCGCGCATCTCGAGGGCCAGCCGGTCGAGATAGCTGCTCTTGGCGCCGATAGCGCCGTCCGCGTGGCCGCCCCGGGAAGTGAAGTCGTCGGCGCAGACGACCGCGGTGCGGCCTTCGATCCGGCCCCAGCCGCCGACGTGGTTGGCCGGGGTGAAGGCCGTGATCGCGCCGGCCTCGTCGTAGGACGCGAAACCGGCAATGCTGCCGATCTCGTGGAAGGAGTTCTCGTCGAGCAGGAGGTCGATTCGTTCCCGGCAGGTCAGCTTGCCGCGGCTGCGCTGGCGGACGACCCCGGGATCGCCGGAGCCCGGGGCGAGGCGTTCGAGGGCCAGGGCCTGCATCGTGGCCACGTCCTCGAGCATCGGCGCCCACGTGTCGTCCCGATGCGCGGTGACCGCTTCGCCGGTCGCGTCCCCGGCCGGCGCAACGACCGCGACGACCTGGCCCGCCTCCACCGTGTCGCCGGGTTGCAGCGGCTGCAGGGCGGCCACCCGGCCGTCGCAGGGCGAGGTGACGGCGGACTCCATCTTCATCGCGCTGACGACGAGCAGCGTCTCGCCGGCGGCCACCTGCTCGCCGTCCGTCGCGCGCACCTCGAGGATCGAGCCGGCCATCGGGCAGGCGACGGCCTGCTGGCCGGGTTCGACGTCGAGTTCCGCGGAGGTCGTCCTCGCCGCGGGCTGCGTGCCCGCGCCGCTCGCGACCGAGAGCCCCATCACGGTCGCCTGTTGCCGCAACAGGGTCATGGCGCCGTTGGCGGTCGCGACGCCGGCGTCGGCCGAAAGTAGCGCCGGGTTCTCCTCCAGCAGCGTCGTCCGGGCGTCGCCGGCGCGGACGGAGGGATGGGCGAGGATCGCCTTGAGCTGGTCGAGGTTCGTGGCGAGTCCGCCGACGTGGAACTCCGAAACCGCGCGCCGCGCACGCTCGACGGCGGCGGTGAAGGACGCGGCGCCGGGACCGAACGAGGAAGAACTCGTGGCCGTCACCTTGGCGAGCAGGGGGTCGAACTGGGGCGGCGGCGAGTAGCCGACGTAGCCGCAACCGTCGACCCGCACGCCGGGACCGGCGGGTTCCTTGTACGCGCTCAGCGTTCCGGCGCCGCGAGCGACCACGCGGGCCTGGACGGCGAAACCCCGCGGTTCACCGACCGCAGTCTGGTCGCCGAGACCCAGGGAGTCGAGGCTGGCGCCGGCGGCGAGTCGAAACTGAGCCTCGACGAGGTCGAACCCGGTGACCTGCTCGGTCACGGTGTGCTCGACCTGGATGCGGGCATTGCACTCGATGAAGAAGTGCTCGCCGGTCTCGGGGACGACCAGGAACTCGACGGTGCCGGCGTTGACGTAGCCGGCCGCTTCCATCAGCCTGACCGCGTCGGCCAGAAGCCGCGTGCGCAAGTCGTCGTCCAGGCCGGGCGCGGGGGCCGTCTCGATCACCTTCTGGTTGCGCAACTGAACGGAGCAGTCCCGTTCATGCAGGTGGACGGCGTTCCCGTTCGCGTCGGCGAGGACCTGGACCTCAATGTGTCGGGGCCGCTCGATCAGCTTCTCGACGAACAGCGCGCCGTCACCGAACGCGGCCGCCGCTTCGCTTCGGCACCGCTCGAAAGCTCCGTCCATCGCATCCCTGGAGCGCACCGTGCGCATGCCGCGGCCACCCCCTCCGGCCGCCGCCTTGAGCATCACGGGATAGCCGAGCAGCTCCGCGAGCGCGGCGCCCTCGTCCGCGGATTCCACCGGTCCGTCGCTGCCGGGAACGACCGGGATATCGAGCGAAGCCGCGAGCTGGCGGGCGCGCACCTTGTCGCCGAACAGGGAGAGGACGGCCGGCGGCGGGCCGACGAAGACGAGGCCGGCCCCCGCGCAGCGCTCGGCGAAGTCCGCGTTCTCGGCCAGGAATCCGTAGCCGGGATGGACGCAGTCGCAGCCGCTGGCAAGGGCGGCGGCGACCAGATCCTCGGCGTCGAGATAGGCGGCGACGGGATCGTCGGGGACGCCGTTGCCGATCTGCAGCGCTTCCGTCGTCAGCCGCGTGTGGAGCGACAGCGAGTCGGCCGCCGGATAGACGCCGACCGACTCGATGTTCAGGGCCTCCGCCGCCTTGGCGATGCGGATGGCGATTTCGCCGCGGTTGCTGATCAGGACCCGTTCCAGATTGGGCATTCTGCGCTGATCCCCTGAGGTGGTGAAGAGGGACAGGAGGATACAGGCGGGGCGCTAGCATCCCGCGCCATGGCCTTCACCTGGCGCTACGCCACGGCCGCCGACGCCCCGGCGCTCGTCGCGCTCGTCAACGACGCCTTCGAGGTGGAGGCGGACGTCCTGACCGGCGACCGGATCGCGCTGCCGGACGTACTGGGCCGCCTCGAGCGCGGTTCATTCCTCGTGTGCGACGGGAGCGCCGGCGGTCTGGCGGGTTGCGTCTATGTCGAGTTGCGCGGCGAGACTGGCTACCTCGGCCTGGTGTCCGTCGCATCGGCACGGCAGAGCCTGGGGCTGGGCCGCGACCTGATGGCCGCGGCCGAGGGCTGGTTGCACGAAGCGGGCTGCAGCGTTTGCCAGCTCTGGGTGCTCAGCAGCCGGCCGGAGCTGCTGGCCTGGTACGGCCGGCGCGGGTACCGGGTGGTCCGGAAGGAGCCGTTCGAAGCCGTCAACCCGCCTCCGACGAGAAAGCCCCTTCGGCCCGTCCACTTCGAGATCATGGAGCGCGAGCTGACGCCCCTGGGAGGGAGCGGCTAGGGCTCCCTTAGGGCGTCGTAGAGATCGAGCAACTGGCGCCGGAATCGCCGTTCCTGGATCTGCTCCTCGAGCAGCCGCCTGAAGTCGTCCCTCGAAGGCAGGTAGCGGCCCATCTGCGAGACGAGCGAGAACTTCTCGGTGTCGGCGAAACGGGCGTCGAGTTCGAGCAGGGCGTCGTAGTAGTCGAAGTCGTTCTTGATCAGGTCCGTTTCCCCGGCTTCGGCCATGACCAGGGCGACCCGGTGGTAGGGCGCCACCAGCGAGCGCGTCGATCCAGGCGTTTCGTGGGCGACGATCTTCACTTCGTCGCCGACGGCGAAACGATCGCGCAGTTCTCGCGCGCTGAGGGGCCGCTTCGTGCAGTTCTCGTCCGTCGTCTCGACGGTCACCGCGTAGCGCGAACGGGGCCGCGGAAGGTGAACGGCGTCTTCGACCTGGACCTCGAGCTGGAAGGCGCCGCCATCTTCCAGCGGCAACGCGGCCGCTTCGGTCACGAAGCCGCGGAAGACGTAGATGTCCTGGGGGAAGAGGCCGTGGAGTTCGGGGCCGGGGCAGTCCTGGGCGGTCGCGGCGCCGGCGGTCAGGGCCACGCACAGGATGGCGATGCCGAACAGGACTCGACTCATGCGGGCTCGGGCGCTTCGGCCGCGCTATCCACTGGCAGTTCTCCGGTGCCGGCGGGGGCACCGAGCGGAGACTCGCCGCGACCGATCCTTGCGATCGCCTGGCGCAACCCGGCCGCGAGCCAGGCGAGCGCGACCGAGGCCGAAACGACCGTGCCGATCAGGGATGAGTACCAGACCCACTGCACAGGTCCGTGCAACCAGAAGGTCGCAGCCCAGGCCAGGGGAGCGCTGATCAGGATGACTCGCAGCAGGGACAGCCAGAGCTCCGGGGAGCCGCGGCCCAGGCCCTGCAGGCTGCGCCCGGTGAGGATGGAAACGCCGATGAAGGGATAGGCGAAGACGACCACCCGCAGGTAGTCGACGCCCAGGGAGTGGATGCCGGGACTGTCGGTGAAGAAGGCGACGAGAGCGGGGGCCAGCACGTAGAACGCGGCGGCGATCGCGATGCTGAGCAGGATCGTCCGCACCATCGCGTAGCTGACGATCTCCCGCAGCAGATCGCCGCGACGGGCGCCGTAGAACATGCCGACCAGGGTCACCAGGCCGGAAGCGATCGCGACCTGGGGCAGGATGACGACATGGTCGAGGCGGCTGCCGATCTGAAGCGCGGCCACCGCGTCCGGCGTGTGCTCGACCAGGATGCGGTTGAGCACGCCGCCGCCGAGCGACATGACCAGGAAGGACAGGGAAGCGGGCAGGCCGATAGCGCAGATGCTGCGGATGATCGCGCTGTCGTAGCGGAAGTTCGCGAGATCGAAGCGGACGTAGGAGAGCTTGGCGACGAACAGCAGGTAGACGAAGACCACGGCGGCCGCCGCCTGGCTGACGATCGTCGCCAGGGCTGCGCCGGCCACGCCCATGCCGAAGGTGAAGATGAACAGCGGGTCGAGGGCGATGTTCAGCACGGTGGCGGCGCCCTGGACCATCACCGGCGTCTTCACGTTGCCTTCGCCCGAGAGGATCGATCGGAAGAAGACGGCCAGGATCATGAAGGGATAGCCGCAGGCCAGCACGCGGAAGTAGCTCCAAGCCTGGGGCACGAGTTCGGCCGGTACGCCGAGCGCGTGGAGCAGGGGGATGCCGAAAACGAGCGCCGAACCCGTCGTCAGTGCGGCGACCAGGGCGCCGATCAGCACCGAGTGCTCGGCGGCGCGGTCGGCGCGCACCCGGTCGCGGGCGCCGATCGCCTGCGCGATCACCGCGGTGATGCCGGTGCCCAGGCCGAAGGTCACGCCCATCGCCAGGAACACGAGCGGCATGTTGAAGGCGAGAGCGGTCAGCGCCTCCGGGCTCACCCGGCCGACGAAGAACATGTCGACGATCATGTAGAGCGTCTGGATCGACATGCCGATCAGGATCGGCATCGCCAATAGCCACAGCGCCCGCCGCGGATTCTCGGCGAAGCGGTCGAGACGGTCTGCCCCCGGACGCTCCCGCATCGGCGGAGATTACATCGGGGGGCCTTGCCTTCGCTGGGTCAAGGCTGCGGTTGACAAGGTTGACGGGCCTGCTGGGATCGCCCGCACCCAACAACAGGAGGTCCTCCACAAACAGGAGGTCCTCCAATGAGGAAAGACAGTTGGTTCCGGGGCGCGCTCTTGAGCGTGCTGTTCTTCGCGCCGCTGATCGGCGGTGCGCCGACAATGGCGGGTGCCATTCACACGAACGGCGGAATCACGCCGGGTTCCGGAGGCGAGAGTGACGCCAACCGGAATTCCGGGACGAACGCCAATGGCGAGTTCGGCGGCAACTCCGGCAGCTTGTGGAACTCGTTCACGAACTTCATGTGCGGAGCGTCCGAGAATCTCGTCGAATACTCGATCATCGGTGCCGGTGTCGGAATCGCCGCGACCGCGTTTCCTGAACCGGCTTCTATGCTGACTGGCCCAGGGTTGATCAGTGCATCTGGCATTGGCGCAACTCTCGGTTTCATGGGGCAAGCGGCGTTCTGTTGACCGTCGGCAAGGGAGGACCCGATGAAGAAGCTCCTAAAGCTCACTTGGGCCTTTCTGGCAGTGATTCTGCTGCTGGCTGTCGTGTCCACCTTCATTGAAGGGTGGTAGCCCCGCGCCCGGCCCCGCCGCTTCCGCTACCCGATAGGCGGCGGGCCGGGCCAACGACCACTCACAGCCTGAACCAGATTGACTCCCGCGTCCGTGGCGGCCAGTTGCGCTCTGGAGTCGTGCTGCCAGTTCTTGTTCACGCGGGCAGGGTTGCTACGCCGACCCTGCCCGCAGCCCGCGCGAGCGCGCTACAGTGCCGAAAGGTGGGTCTTCGCGGCAAACGCGCCGACACTCAGAGTGTCTTCTCGGGACTCTTCCAACCGGTTCATCCAACTAGTTTATTCGAATTCCTAGGGCCGCGTGCTCGAACCACGCCGGGCACCTGCCGAGCCCAAGCCTCTCGACGTCTGCGCTCTCCCAGGCTCTTCTCTTGCTCCACTTGGCCTGAATGGCCGCCAAAACCACGAGCACCAGTACGCCGGCTCCGACGGGTATCAGCGGCCCCCTTGCCTCCAGCCAGGTGACACCCTCGGGTCGATCAGGGAAGCCGCCCCAGATGAACTCGACTCGCGCCGGGGCCGGCAGCTTCCGGGGAACGCATTCGCGTCCGTGATCGCCGGCGCCGGCATGCCCGGCTCGTTCCGGTACTCCCTGACCGCGCCCGTTGCCGTGTCGGTCACCTCGATCACGTACCCCAGGTTCGTTGTGGAGGCCGCGAACACCCAGACGGAGCCGTTCATCGGACATCCGTCGAGGACCTTGACGAGGACTTCCCAATTCTCGCGATCGAAGAACCAGAACAGCCCCGAGTCGTTCGTCCCCTGCCAGACGACTGCACCCGCTCCGGTCCGGCCATCTCCGGTTCGCCAGCTCGTGCGCACGCGGTAGCGCGAGTCCCGGAGGCAGAGCGTCTCGCCATCGGCCTGGCAACTCCCGGCCGGCTCCCGCGCCTCAACCAGAAAGACTCGGGATTCCGTCGATTCGCTCTGTCCGTCGCTGACGCGCAGCGTCACCACGTAGAAGCCGGGCTCGGCCCAGGCGTGGTCCAGCGTGGAGCGCCGCAAGGTGCGGCCGTCGCCCAAATCCCACAGCCGGGATCGAACGGCGCCTGAACTTGCATCCTCAAACCTCACCCGTTCACCAGTCCGAACCCGGCACAAGCCCTCGGAGCACGAAGCGCTGAGCGTGATCCGGGCGGCCGGCGGCGCTCCGGACCCGCCGCCACCCGAACCGCTCGAGCCGCCGTCGTTGTCGATGATCGCAAGCGTGGCTTCCCCGGCCGCGGTGACCCCTGACGAGACCTGCCCGAAGCTCACGACGACGGCCTCTCCATCGTCGTTCACGCTGTCGTCCGTTGCCGCGAACGTGAACTCGGCCTTCGTCAGACCACCGGCGAACACGACCTCGCCGGGAATCCCGGAGTAGTCCTGCGCCGTCGAACCCCCGTGGTGGACGCGGTTCAGAGCAACGGTCACCTCCCGTTCGGGATCGCGGTCGAGCCGCACGACAACGACGGCGGCGGCGCCCTCGGTGACTTCGTAGCTCGACGATGCGAACGAAACCCCCACTGCGGGATCATCGTCGTCGAGGATCGTTCCCACGACCTGAAGTGTCGACCCTCCTCCGGCCAGGGCCGCATTCCGCGGATCCCGAAGCGTCAGCCGGAACGTCTCCCGCTCCTCTTCGTCCTCGGCGTCATCGAGCAGGTTGACCCTTATGTGCTGGGCGCTCGTGGTTCCCGCCCGGAACGTCAGCGTGCCGGTCACGGCGTCATAGTCGGAGCCGGAAGTGGCGCCGCCCACGCCCGCTCCGTCCGAAGTGGCGTAGTCGACCGTCACGTCGTCGCTGCTCGCGGTACTGAGCGTCACCCGGAAGGTGAGCACACCCGCCTGCTCGCCGGCCTCCGCGGCTTCGATCGCGAGCGTCGGCGTGTCGGTCTCCACGATGGTCACGACCACCTCCGGCCCCGGGACCGACCCGTAGTCGGCGCCGGCCACCTGATGCCGGATCGTCACCGGCGCGTCCGCCAACGCGTCCGCGTCGTCCAGGGCCTCGACCGTGACGGTGCGAGACTGGCTCCAGGTGCCGGCGCTGAAGGTCAGCGCCGGTGGACTCACGGCAACGTCGACATTCCCCGCGACGGACGGCGTCACGCTGACCGATCCCGTCGGCGCCGATTCCAGGACGATCGTGTAGCTCTCGGTGCCGCCCTCCCGCACGGTCAGCGCGGCGCGCGAAGCGGTGACTGCGCGGGCGGCGGCCACGACGGCGTTGAAGCGCCGCGAGATCGCCGTGTTGGAACCGGTCACGTCGGTCGCCGTGACGGTCACTACCGCCGTCCCCGCCGACACCGGACGCAACGTCGCTCGGGAACCCGAGATCGTCGCCCTGACGATCGCCGGCGATCCCGAGGAGGCGCCATAGGTCAACGAGTCCCCATCCGGATCCTCGAACGCTCCGGACAGCTCGACCACCACGTTGCCGTCGCCTACCCGGAGTTCCCGGTCCTCCAGCGAACCGGCCTCTTCCGGAGCCCGGTTCGGCAAGGTGGTTCCCGACCCCGTCCCCGACCACGGGCCGCCGCCGGCCCCGTTGACGGCCCGCACCTGGACGTCGTAGCCAGTGTCGTCGGTCAGGCCGGACAGGCTGTACTCCAAAGCGCCCGAGGACCAGATGCCTGTCCGTACCGTCCAGTTGGCGTCGGCCTTGTCGACGTTCTCGCTCAGGATGTAACGCAGATCGTAGGACGTGATCGCCGTGGCGCCCGTGTCGGCGGGCTCGGCCCACGTCACGGTCAGGGCCCTGCGGCCGGCCGTGACGGCCCCCAGGACCGGCTCGGTCGGCTTCGACCGGGGGACATCGGCCCGCACCGTTCCCGACTCGGGCCCCGCCGCCTTCCCGTTCAGGGCCGCCACGCTGTAGAAGTAGGTGCCGCCTTCCGCGACGGTCGTGTCGACATGGCTGGTTGCCGTCGCCCCGGTGTCGGCAACGAGCACGTCGAGGGAGTCTTCCAGGGCGCCGCGACGAATCCTGTAGCCGGTGGCGGCCGTGGCGCCGGCGGGCGCATCCCACTGCAGGGTGACGCTCGCGGGCTGTGCGTCGACCGTCAGATTCGCCACCGCCTCCGGAAACGCCACCACCGTCGTTTCCACCTCCCGCGACGCCGGGCTCTCGTAGTAGCCGTCGTAGATCGTCCTGACCACATAGCTGTAGTCCCCGAGAGGCGGGCTGGCTTCCGACCAGGTCGTTGCCGTCGAGCCCGTGTCCGAGACGTGAACGACGGGGGTACCACCGCCCGACCCGCGCAGGATGCGGTAGCCGGTCACGGACGAGACATCGTAGGTCGGAGCGGACCAGTTCAGAACCGCGTTCCCCGCCTCCTGCGAGACGGTCAGGCCTTCCGGTGCGCTGTTGCCGAGAGCTCGGCAGACCCGGCCCTTCATGACGGAGGTGTGGCCGTCTCCGAAGGTCGCGCTGATGACCCCGCCGGGGCCGAACCGCGCGCTCTGCCTCGCCCGCGCCTCGAGTGCCGCCTCGCCGCCCCGGCCGAAGTGCAGACGGAGCTTCTGGATGAGCTCGTCCTCCGCGGTCCCGGATCCGCTGGCGTAGTGGAGCATCGCCTTCTTCATCTCGGCAACGACCCCGGAGTCCACCGTCGCGCCGTTCGCCGTGCCGCGGTAGAGGCGCCGGACGATCGGTTCCGCCTTCCATAGCTCCGCGATGATCAGGAGCTCCAACGCGTCGGCCAGGTTCCCGTGTTGGTGGTAGAGGTAGCTGCGGCGCAACACATCGGAGATCGTTCCGAACACGTGACTGACGACGCCGCTGACGATGACTCCGTCGCTGGTGACGATGTCGGTGTCGGTCCGCACGACGAGGTTGTGCTCCTCCTGGTCGAACCACTTGTGGAGCCTCCCGCCGTTGCAGAGCTGCTCCCGGGCCCATGACCGGAAGTCCTGGTCTTCGCTCTTGAGGATGCGAAGGAGTACTTCAGCGTGCCTGAAGGACCACACGGCACCCGCTTCCTCGACCCCGGCCACGACGAGTTCGCCGTGAGGCGCCATCAGGTAACGGACCGCCTCTTCGTTCAACCGGAAGTTCTCCGAAGAGACCTCCAGAGGCGTTATCCGGGCATCTGTCGACGACAGGAAGGTCTCCATGTTCCGGGACCTGGGAAGGATGTAGTCGTACTCGCTTCCCTCCCACTCCGCGTAGATGCCCCAGATCGGTCTCTTGAGCGAACCGTGGCAGGTCTGGCAGGACGTCGGTTCACTGATCGACGGCTCCGAGCCGGAGAAGTCGATGATGCCGGCCGTCCAGTCCGTGTCGTCAGGGCGCAGGAACTCGACGGCGTCGCGGAAGTTCGACGGAGCGTCCGGGTCGGTGTTCCAGGCGAAGATGATCTGGCCGTGCGCGCCCCACGACACGATCCGCGGGTGCTCCACGGACACGTGGTCCCTGGCCAACGCCTTCGACTGGTACATGATCGCGAAGCGCTCCTGGTACAACTCGGGCAAGGCGGCCACGAACTCCTCCGGACTGGTGACGTCGTGCCGGTCGAGAAAACGCTGAATATGCGGATACGAGCCTGAGTTGTCCGGCGCGGAACCGTCCGCCCCCGTCCCGTCAAACCGGGAGAACTCGTCGAACATGCCGTCCGGCAACGACGTCAGTTCGTTGTCGTGGAGAGTCAACTCCTCCAGCATGAACAGTTGCTCGAAGGTGTCCACGTCCAGGCTAGCCAGCTCGTTCCCGTCGAGGCGCAGGGTCTCCAGCAGGTACAGCTCGTCGAAGATCCCGGCAGGCAGCGAAGCAAGGAGGTTGCCGGAAAGATCCAGACTCTCGAGCCGAACCAGCCCGTCGAAGTCGCCGGCTGCCAGGCTCGCGATGTTCCCGTCCGACAGGTCGAGGGTCGTGACGTCGCGCAGGTTTCGGTCGGCAACGTCGCCGCACGCCGCGACGCCGCTCGCCGCGACGATCGCGTCTCGCACCTTCGCCGTTCGATCGCAAACATTCGCGTGGACCGAACCGGCTGCCAGGAACAGCGCCGCCGGGACCACCGGGAAGAGGCATCCTCTCAACCGGGATCTTCGGGGCGTCATCCTCTCTTGCCTACGCGGCGAGGATACAGGCTCCTTGTCAGTTCTTGAGGATTGTCAACGGCTGGCCATGTGGCGCCCGGAAGGCCCTTTGCGTACCAAATCTGTCACTCTGTTGTCTTCTGATATCGCAACATTCTCTGTTCTTCCTGCATGCCATTCCAAGATTGGTATTCTTGCGAGAGATTCGCTGCCGTACGAGTTTCACTGCTACCAAGGGGAAGATGGTCGGGGCGGCGGCGTTCGGGCCCGTGCTTGGCGAGACGCCGGCCAGTTCTTGGCCCAGACGCAAAACGGCCGGCCCCGAAGGACCGGCCGTCGACTGCATCTGAGCGAGCCGCCTACTCGCCGCCGCCCGACGAGATCATCAGCACCGAGCCCTGACGGTGCTCGGCGTGACGGGACGGGGCGTTCGAGTTCGTGGTCCAGGCGTTGCCTTCCTCGTCGAACTCGATCTCGCGGGTGTAGGTGACCATCATCGGCATCCGGTACTCGACGAACTTCTCCGTCTTCGGATCGAAGCGAAGCATCGAGTCGGTGCCGGTACCGGTGATCCAGACGTCGCCGTTGGTCGGGTTGATGTTCAGCGCGTAGGGCAGCGAGTTCGGGCCGTGCGGCAGGTCGTAGACCGTCCACTCTTCCAGATACTCGTCGAACGACGCGACGTCGCCCGAGGCCCAGCCCGGCACCCAGACGATGCCGTCGGGCGCCACGTGCAGGCGGCGCGGGCCGTGGACCGGCGGCTTCCACTCGACGATCCGCTCGGGATCGTCGGCGTCGAGCTGCGGGCGGATGCGGCCGACGCGCTGGCCGTTCAGCTTGCTGTAGAAGACGTGGCCGTTCGGCGCCACGTCGATGCCGTACGGGGTCACGCCGCGGGACTCGCCGCGGGCGCCGCCGCCGCGGACCTGGTCCTTGGTCGGCAGCTTGTACTCGGTGACTTCCCACCGCTCGCCGTCCCAAGTCTCGGGGTCGAGCGACATGACGCCGACGCCGTTCGGGCTGCCGGCGTCGGTCCACCAGAGGATCCCGTCCGGCGCGAAGCGCAGGGTGTGCGGGTAGCCGCCGCGCGGGCGGGGAGCGGTGCGGCCGGAGCCGATCCGCCACTCCTTCGTCTCGACATCGAACTCACCCATCTGGCCCGAGTAGGCGAGAGTGACCCACATGTTGCCGTCCTCGGCCTTCTCGATCGAGTGGATACCCGAGGTCGGGGTGGACGGCGAGAGATAGTCCTTGCCGCCGGGCACGGTGTAGAAGGCCCGCTCGCCGGTGACCGGATCGAGGGTCTCGATCACGTCCTGGGCCATGTCGACGGTGTAGACGAGACCGTCGTCGCCCAGCTCAAGGTCGTGGATCACGGCGCCGGCCTGGTCGCCCATCAACCACTCGCGGACCTCGCCCTTGAGCGACTCGCCGGACGGCGGCTCAGGCGGCTCGAAGTCCCCCCAGGCCTCTTCCGCGTCGCGGCCGTAGACGTCCACGATCTTGTCGACCAGGACGTCCTGGGTGTGCTTGTACAGGCCCTGGAAGCCGTCCATCCGGGTCAGCATGACCTCCCAGTCGACCGGCTCTTCGGGCGAACGGAAGCCGACGGTGCCGACCTGGTGGCAGTAGGCGCACATCATCTTGAAGTTCAGGGCGTCCGCCTCGTCCTCCCACTCCAGCATGTTCATCAGGTCATGCGCCGGGCGCTGCGACTGCAGGGCCCAACCTTCCGCCTGGCGCAAGCGGACCTGGATCGGGGTCGGTTCGGTCGTTTCCTTGAGGTCCTTCCACTCGTCGAGCCAGCCGGTCAGGCGGACACGGAGCTTGTACTTGCCGGCGGGGACGGCGGGCAGCTTGTAGGTGCCGTCCGGCTGGCTGTAGACCGAGATGCTGCGCTGTTCGTCGGTCGAGAACAGCGACACGGTGGCGCCGCGAATCGGTTCGCCGTCGTTGCCGACGATCGAGCCCGTGTAGACGGTCAGCGGTGCGTCGAGGTTGTTCGCGTTCGGAGCCGCCGCGACGGTCGCGGACGCGACGAGCGCGAGGACTGCGAAGCTGGTCATTGCGACCAGGGACGGAGCGGGTCGGGACATGGGACCTCCTGTGCCTTCTTGGGTGGCTTGGGGTGCAGTTGGGCCGGACTATACAAGACGAAGCCCGGTCCGGATTCTCGAAGCGCGGCGTTCCCCTGGCTACGCCGGGCCGCGCGCTCGCGCGGGCAGCGCGAATGGCTGGCGTAGCGACACTGCGCGTCTGAGGTCATCGTGCTCGAAGGCGCTGGCCATGCGATCGGTTTCTCTGGGCGAAGCGCCGGTCTCTTCGGCTACCGTGCGCCACTGCTGGACGGCTTCGCCCACGCTCCGAACGATGCCGCGGGCGCCGGAGAGTGAGAGCCCGAAGTACTCACAGGCACTGAGAACGAGTTCCAGGGAACAGGTTGCATCGTCGAGATCGATGCGAGTCGTCAGCACGCGCGCCCTTACGTCAACGGGCGTCGGATTCAGGTCGTAGACGGGCGACAGTGACCAGCCCGCCCGGTCCAGCCACAGGAAACCGTGGTTGCGCAGGTGGTCGTCGACGTTGGAGATCAGAACATTGAACGCGACGCGGCGGTACAGGGCCATCGAATCGGCCTTTGCGCGGGCGCCTTGGCGGGTGATTTCGTCGACAATCTCCGGATAGCTGCCGGACTCGCCATCAACGGAGCCGGTGAGGGACATGGCGGAGAGGAACGGAATCCGGTCGGTGCCCTCCCGGTCGAAACGGCGAGACAGGAGGATCGCACGGTCGCCGAACCGCACGAGTTCGTGATGCGGCGTGGCGATGCCGGCGCGCTCTGCCAACTGAAGAGCTATCGCTTCCCACGTTTCGAGGCTGTAATCGTCGGTTGGCCTGGGGAACTTGGCGATTGCCAGCCTGCCTTCCTGATCGACGATCGCGGCCTTGGGCCGCGCACCGCCGAGTGAAGAGCCGGGAGCTAGGATGAGCTCCAGATCTTCGTCCGACTCGTCGCCTTCTTCCAACCGGTCGACGCTGCCTTGGAGGCGACGCAGGGCGTCGACAGTCGGGACACTGGTTGTTGTGTGGGCCCGGAACCGGGTGCCGCCATTGGGCCGAAAACGGAGCGCGCCTATCCTGACTTCGTCCGTCACGCCGAGCAGATAGTCGAGTTCGTGCAGACTCCTGACCCGCCTGCCTTCGTTCCTGGCCCGGCGTTGCTCGCCGCGCCGCATCAGTTGACGCCCCCAGGTGTCCGGCGCCGCGTCGCTCAGGGCGCCGGTCAGTCGTCGCCTGCGTGTCGCTTCGAACAGGCCGGGTGTGAGCGGCAGTCCCTGGTCGAGCTCGAACGAGGCCTCGCTGTCAAGCCAGTCGCGGTCGTACTCGAAGGTCAGGGTGTCGGCTGGCTGCCTGCTTGAATGCCGGCGCAGGAGTCCCACTCGGTGCGGACGGCCGTTCAGGTCCAGATGGACCTCGACTTCCCGGGTCTCGTCCAGATCGGACACGGGCACCGCTACCGGTGCCGGCGACCGCGCGCCCGGCGGGGAAGCGAGGCGGTAAGCAGTGAATGCCCGAACTCGTCACGCCGCCAGTCCGCAGTGTCGGCAAGCCCGTCCAGGAACCCGAGGGCGTGGACCACGGCTGCCAGAATCCCCAGACTGACCCGATGGTCGCCTGCCTCGATCCGCTGCAGGGTCGCCCGGGTCGTGAACGCGCGATCGGCCACTATCTGCATCGACAGGCCTCGTCGCCGGCGCGCATCCCGGAGATCGGCGCCGAGCTTCTGGAGCGCCCTTCGGACCGCGGCGGGTGGATGGTGTGGTGTGGGCATGACTGGGATCCTTCCTAATACGCTAATGAATCGTATTGTACTACGAAGATGACACCTCTCTGGAACGCGTATCTGGACCGAGTTCGACAGCGCTCTTGGGCGGATTTCGGGTGCTACCGTAGCTGTCGTGACTTGGGGGAACACCAGCGTCCCTTCGGAGCGCCAGGATCCGAGATTCACGCTACGGGTGACGCGGAACGTGCTTCCCAGGCTGGCCTCATGGCGAGGGGCCCGGCAGAGATCACGCGAGATGTCGCCGGCCAAGCAGTGGGCGATGGTCGTCCTCATGCTCTTCGGGACGGCCGTGTGGACCGTGAACTCGGCGATGTCGCTAGGTGACTGGCGCCCGCCGTTCCTTGCTTTGGTCGGCGTCGGCATCCTGTTCGTCGGCGCCGCGGTCCTGGCCCGTGTGACCCGGCAACCTGGACTGCAGCGACCAAGCGGCCTCGCGGCGCTGTTCGACGGTTGCCCGGGGTGGTTCGAAGGAGCCGTTCTTGGTCTGATCGCCGTGGCCCTGGCGACCGGTCTCCACCGGTTTCTCGGGACTCTTGATGAAACGGCGGCAGCCGTGCGTGGCTGGGGCTTTGACCCCTTGTTCGTCTTCCTGTTCGGGGGCACGACCCTCGTGTTTCTGCTTCAGATGCGGCAGGTCGGCTCGGTGGAAGACGAACAGTGACGGGGTTGGAGGAAGCGGCGGGTCGAGGGCGCGTGGAACCGAGCGCGCGATGGTGCGCGTTCTGGCTCTTCGTCGCCTGCTACGGCTCGTCGGTTGTCCTGGCTGTTCGGGGATCGACCGAGCCCCGCCTGGCTGCCTATCTGCCGCTCGCGATGCTGACCTTTGTGGCCGCCGGCGTAGCGGCCATGGCTTGGCGAGCGCGCCGCGCGTTCGCTCAGAAGCCCTCGGAACTGCTGGCCTGGCTCGATTCGATCCCCGACTGGCAAGTGCAGTGCCTGCACTTGACGGGTTTGGTCGTTCTGGTCGGTTCCTTGGTCGCTGCCTGGTCCGGGGGAACGCGGATGACGCAGCTTGAGGCGACCGGGATGCTCGCCGGCGGTGGCCTCCTGATACTGGTCATGTGGTGTGGACCACGGCCACTCCGCTTCCGCCGTCGCTAGTTCGAACAGGTCCGAACGACCGCGAGAGGCGACTCCTGGGCAGGCTGGATGGGAAACGGAGCAAGCAGCGCGACTCCAGAGAGCGCCGGTCGGCCGCAGATACAAGGGCCAGCCTGGATCAGGCTGTGGTGCGTCGCCGTGTGGGGCCTGCTTTGCGTCGAGTTCATTTGGGGCGGCTTCCCCGATCGTCCCGAGGGTGTCACCTGGCTGGAGGCCAGAGGTCCGCTGATCCCCGCCGGAGCCGGCGTGCTCGCGCTCTTCGTCGTGGCGGCCGTTCAGGCCAGGTGGAGCAAGAGGAGAGCCTGGGAGAGTGCAGGGGTCGGGAGGCTTGGGCTCGGTCGCTGTCCGGCGTGGTTCGAGTACGCGGTCCTCGGCCTGTTGATCGTCGGCTCTGTCCTCTACGCATACGCCGGCTTCCGGTCTCTGGGCGGGGAAGCGGGGCTCTTTGTCTTGCAGCGGCGGGCTGCGATTCTGATGCTGCTCGGTGCCAACGTGTTCGTCGAGTTGATTTGGTGGTTGTCAGATCGATATCGGGAAAAGGCTGGGCTGGCGTAGACCCCTAGAACGAGTACCGGAGCGAGTTCGACAGCACCACGTCCGTCTCCTTGACGCCGATGGGCGGCTCGCTGTCGTGGGCGACGTTCAGGTTGATCGCCAGGGCGAGGCCGCGAAGAAGCTGGATCTCGAACGAGGTCTCGGAGAGCACGCGGTAGTCCTCGACACGGTCGAACCGGGTCTGGAAGTAGAGGGTCTCGACCAGGCGGAGGCGTTCGTCCCTGCTGTTGTAGCGGACGGTCAGGTAGTTGGTGGAGCGGTGGTGTTCGCTGCGTCGCGCGTCGGCGAGTTCCGCAGGCAGATCCAGGGTCTCCCGCTCGAGCATGTAGCCGGTGCCGAGGAAGATCTCGGCGCGGGGCGACTCCAGCACCTGGAAACGGCCCCCGCCGCCGAACAGGAGCCGCTGTTCGAGCCGGGTGAACTCGTTGAACTGGTGCTGACCGAACACCTCGTACGAGAACCGGCCACTGTGTTCGCGGATGAACCGCAGGTGGCTCAGCGCGTTGTTGACGAAACGGCTCTCGTTCAGCCGGGTGAAGGAGTAGTTCGACGTCAGGAAGACGACGTTGGTGGGACGTTTCGGGGCGTCCTCGCCGTCCGTCGATTCCTCCTCGGCCCGGTCGGATACCCCGTTGGGGTGCATCCAGGAGTACTGGACGCGAGCGCCGGCGCCGAGAATGTCGCGCTCCGTGTTGCCTCGCTGGAGGGAGGAGCTGAGGTCGATCGTGCTGGCCCACCCCGGCGCCTCGGCGCCGACGCGCATGCTCTCCGTGTTGACCTGGGCCGCGGCGGGCAGCGTGAGTGAGGTCACCGTTGCCAGGGCGGCGAGCAGGCGCACGGCAAGGGCGCATCGGCCTTCCAGTCTCATGCAGCGCGACGTTACTCTGGAAACGCCGACGTATCGGCGAGGCCGCAGAAGGCGCGGCTCGGATTGGTGTAGGTGCGCGAGGCGCCGGTGACCTTGTCCGCCACCGTCAGCCGGTAGTCGACGTCGGTGAGGCCGGCGGCGAAGACCCAGAAGGCGTTGTTCGTCGTCGTGCCGTCCAGGACCTTGACCGCGAGTTCGATGTTGCCGGGCGAGAAGAACGACATGTAGCCCGTGGAGTCGGTGCCCGGCAAGGGCGAGGCTGCGCCGGTTTCGCCGGCGGCGTTCGTCCACGCGGCAGTGATCTCGAACCGGCCGCCGAGCAGGCAGAGCGCACCGGGCGCGCAATCGCCCTCTGTCTCGCTCGCTCGAGCCGGGACCTCGGCGGGGCCGCTTGCCGACGAGGCGCGGGTTGCAAGCGCGGGTTCGGCAAAGGCCATCGTGTCGCCTCGGCCGCACACCTCCCCGGGAGGATTCCGGTAGACCACGACCCGATCCTGCAAGGTGTCGGTCACGGTCAGCCAGTACTCGACATCGGACAGGGCGCCGTAGAACACCCAGCGGTGGTCGTTGATGCCGCGGCCGTCGAGGATCTTCACGACGAGTTCCACGTTGTCGGGCGAGAAGAAGGTGGCGATGCCGCTCTCGTCGCTCAGGCGGCTCAGGGAGCCGGTGCCGCGCTTGCCGTTGTGCTGGGACTCCCACTCGACTTCGACCCGGAAGCGGCCTCCGGCGAGACAGAGCGCGCCGTCGTTCTCAGCGCAGCCCGCGGCTGCGGTCATGTCCTGGATGACGCCCACGGCGCGGGCCTCCGGCAGGTCGGCGCCGCCGCCGACTTCGCTCAACATGAAGTCGAACAGTTCGCTTCGCTCGGTCTCGCCGTCCACCATGAGGGGCACCGTGACATCGCGCGGGCCCGATTCGCCGTGCCGCCAGGTCAGCCGGCCGGAGACCGCGCCGAAATCCGCTTCTTCGGCCGAACGGGGCGCCGTGCGGTAGTCGACCGCGACATCGCCCTGCGTCCCGCCTCGCCGCTCAACCGTCACCGTGGCCAGGCCGCCCTCCTGGCCGACGAAGGCGGGAGCGGAGAACTCGATCGAACCGGCGGGGTTCGTGGGCTCGCCGCCCGGATCGATCCAGATTCTCATGCGCCGGGGAGCGTCGATGCCGCCGCTCATCGCCTCGAACTCGAAGCGGAGGTCGCGCGGCTCGATACTGGTGGCGTTCGGGAGCAGCGGTACCCGAACGGTGCGAGGCGACGCGTCGCCGTGCTCCCAGCGAAGTTCGCCTTCGGTACGGCGGAAGTCGCGGCCGGCGCGGGCGCTGCCGTTGCGGGCGCGGTAGGCGAGAGTCGCCGATCCGTCGCTGCCGTTCTCCCGCCTGATCTCGATCGTGATCGCTGCGGGCCCGCTGCCCCCGGTCGAGGACGAGGTCACAGCGGTCCACCGGCCGCGCCGTTCCGGCCTGATCGCTGCCCGGGCGAGGTCCTGCAGTTCCTCGAAGTAGCTGCGGAACGTCTCCTGGGGCCGGGGCGAGCGCTCCGAAAGTGTGATCATCGTCATCACGAGGTCGGCTTCCGGATCGACGCCGATGTACTGGCCGTTGTAACCGTGGGCGAGGTAGCGCCCCCGTGGCCTGATCCACCACTGGTAGCCGTAGCTCGGCGCGCCGGCGATGCCGCCGGTCTGGTTGCCTGTGGACTCCGCGATCCACTCGCGGGAGACGAGGCGCCGGCCCTCCCAGAGGCCTTCCTGCAGGGCGAGTTGGCCGATCTTGGCCATGTCGCGGGGCCGGATGCGGAGGCCGGTGCCGCCCCAGTGCCGGCCGCTCAGGTCCTGGTCCCAGGTCGCGCTATGGATGCCGAGCGGCCGGAACAGGTGCCTCCGGATGAAGGCGAGGTGGGTCTGCCCGGACGCGCGGTTGTTCGCTTCCGCGATCACGTGGGAGAGGCCGCTCGAGTAGAAGAACTCGGCGCCGGGCTGTGCCACCACGTCTCGGGTCAGCACGTAGTCGACGCTGTCGGGGTTGTTCCAGAACGCCTGGTCGGTGTCGTTCCATGCCAGGCCGGCGGTCATCGTCAGGGCGTGACGCAGCGTCAGGCGGTTCTTCGGCGCCTCCGAGAGGCGGTGAGCGTAGTGCGGAATCAGGTCCGCCAGCCTGGCGTCGACGGAGGGGATGAGACCGCGGTCGAGCGCGATTCCGGTCGCCAGCGAGGTGACGCTCTTGCTGACGGAGTGGACGTTCTTGAGCGTCGTGTTCGTGAAACCGCCGAAGCAGGTTTCGGCGACGAGGGTCCCGTGGCGGACGATGACGATGCCGCGCACGGTCTGGAACTCGGGGCGGGAGCCGACGCGGTCGAGGATGTCCTGAACGGCTCCCCGGTCCAGACCCTGGTGCGCCGGGACGGAGCGGGCCCAGCCGTCGCCGATGTCCGGCGGCGGCTGGGCGGCGCCCGGAGCGGCTGCAGCCGTCAGCAGGGCGGCGAAGGCCGCCGCGGCTCTTCCACCTGGATCGAACTTCAACATCGGGTCCCGAATCGGCGCTATTCTTGTTCGGTACTGAGCGCAGTCAGAGTGGAACACAGAGTCTCGCATCGCCCGGGGCAGACAGCCCGACTGGAAGGAGTCCCATGATGAACCGACGAGTGTCCCTGGTCGCAGCCTTCATCGTAGTCCCGATCGTCTTGCTGGCGGTAGCGGGTTGCGCCGTCAGCGGCGGTTCGGAGGCGGAAGCCGCCACCGACGTGTCCGACTTCGACGCCTCGGTCGACGTCGGTTCGATCGACTTCCCGACCTCGGCGGGCGAGGAGGCGCAGAAGCACTTCATTCGCGGCGTCGCGATTCTCCACAGTTTCGGCTACGAGCAGGCGCGGGAGCAGTTTCGAGCCGCGCAGGAGATCGAGCCCGACTTCGCTCTGGCCTACTGGGGCGAGACCCTGACGTACAACCACCCGCTGCTGCCGGAGCGGGATCTGGAATCGCCGCGCGAGGCCCTGAAGCGACTGGGCGCTACGCGCGAGGAACGGGCGGCCAAGGCTGGTGACGAGCGCGAGCGCGGCTTCCTGAGCGCGGTCGAGGACCTGTTCGACGACGGGGAGCTCGCCGAGCGCCGGATCGCCTACATGGAAGCGATGGAGCGGCTCTACGACCAGTATCCGGACGACGACGAGGTGGCCGCGTTCTACGCCCTGTCCCTGTTGCAGGCGGTGGGCCCCCTCGGCGACGACACCTTCCGGCTGAACGTCCTGGCCGGGTCGATCGCCCTCGGCGTCTTCGAGCGCAACCCGGTTCACCCCGGTGCGGCCCACTACATCATCCATGCCTTCGACGATCCGGTGCACGCGCCGCTGGCGCTGCCGGCGGCGTATCGGTTCGCCGACATCGCGGCCGCCGTCTCCCACGCCCGGCACATGCCGTCCCACATCTTCATCCAGCGCGGCATGTGGGACCGGGTGTCGAAGTCGAACGACTCGGCGTACGAGGCGGCGGTGGCGCTCTGGGATCCGGGCGAGCGGGTCGGCGATATGGTCCACTCCCTCGACTGGGGGCAGTACGGCGACCTGCAGCGCGGCGACTACGCCAAGGCCCGCGAGTGGATCGCGGAGCTCGACGACCTGGTGGAGCGCACCGGCGACGAGGGCCGTGGCAAGAGCACGGTACCCCTGGTGCGCGCCCGCTACATCGTGGAGACGGAGGAGTGGGAGACGCGCGACATCACGGACGACACGTCCAGCTCGGAGTTGCTCGCGACCGGGATCTCGGCGGTCCACACCGGCGATCTCGACCTGGCCCGTGAAGCCGCCGCGCGGCTCAAGAAGGCGGGCGAGCGGCAGAGCGGCGACAGCTCGACGTTCCAGCGCGGGCCCAAGCCCGCCCAGGTCATGCACCACGAGGTCGCCGCCCTGATCCGGCTCGCCGAGGGCGATGCCGACGGCGCCGTCGAACTGTTCGACAAGGGGCTGGCGATCGCTTCGACGATGGGACCGCCGCGCGGCGCGGCGTCGCCGATCAAGCCGATCAGGGAGCTCTACGGAGAGGTGCTGCTGAAACTCGAGCGCCCGGAGGACGCGATCGCGCAGTTCGAAGACCAGTTGCTCTACACCCCGAACCGGCCACGTACTCTGCTGGGACTGGCCCGGGCCCACGCCGCTTCGGGCGACGCGACTGGAGCCGCGGATGCCTACGGCAAGCTGCTCGAGGCGTGGCACGGTGCGGACGAACCGGCGGAACTGGCCGAGGCCCGGGAGTACCTGGCGGCATCGGCCTGAGGCCGTCCGCGTGACGTTCGAGACCGAGCTCGAAGCCCGTCACAGTGCAGGGTTGTTGGCGGCAGCCGCCGCTTCGTGTCAGGGACCGCCTTCGTGACATTCGAAACCGAGTTCGAAACCCGTCACAGCGACTGCTTCGCGGCTACGGGCTTCGTCCACGCCGGTGTGCTCCTCGCGTTGACCGAGATGGCGTACGCCCGGTTCGAGTCCCACTGCGGTATCGACGCCCGGTCCAAACCGGAGCACGTCTACGCGGTGCAGCGTTCGACCGCGGCGACGTACTTCTCGCCGCTGCGGTGGCAGGAAGGGGCCCGCATTCAGGTCCGCACTACCGGGGCTACCGAGCGCGACTTCGACCAGGCATTCGAGGTCTACTCCGCCTCGGACGGCCGCGAGATCGCCCGTTTCACTCACCGTTGGGTGTTGCTGGATACGCGGGCCGGACGGCCCGTGCCGCTGACCGAGGAGATGAAGCGCCTGTTGCTCGAGGGCTGAGCGACCTGGCGCGGAGGGAGTTCCCATGATCCGAAGACTGCAAGCCCCGCTGTGGTTTCTGGCCGCCCTGCCCGTGGTCGCCGCGGCAGCTGCCTGCGGCGGTGGCGGAGAGCCCGAGGCCGGCGGCTTGGGCCTCGTCGTCGAGACCTCCTACGGCACGGTCGAGGGCGCGCCGGTCGACGACGGCCGCGGCCCGGCCGGCGACGTGCTCGCCTTCCGCGGCATCCCCTACGCCGCGCCGCCGGTGGGCGACCTGCGCTGGCGGCCGCCGCAGCCGCCGGCATTCTGGGACGGTGTGCGGCCCGCCCTGGAGTCGGGTGCGCCGTGCTGGCAGGCGATCAGCCCCGACACGTCCATCTGGAGCCGCGGCGAACTCGACCGCAGCGAGGACTGCCTCTATCTGGATCTCTGGACCGCGGCGGCTGACGAAGCAGGTCCGCGGCCCGTCATGGTCTGGTTCCATGGCGGCAGCCACGAGGTCGGTCATGGGTCTTCGCTCATTTTCGACGGCGCGGCGCTCGCCCGGAAGGGCGTCGTGCTGGTGTCGATCAACTACCGGCTTGGCGCCTTCGGCTTCCTGGCCCACGGGGCGCTGACCGCCGAGTCTGAGCACGAGTCTTCCGGCAACTACGGCTTGCTCGACAAGATCGCGGCGCTGGAGTGGGTGCGGGACAACGCGCAGGCGTTCGGCGGCGATCCGGAGCGAGTGACGATCTTCGGCCAGTCGGCGGGCTCGATGAGCGTCTGCAGCCTGGTCGCGTCGCCGCTGGCGGCCGGTCTGTTCCATCGGGCGATCGGTCAGTCCGCCGGTTGCTTCACTCCGCTCGAGGGCCTCGAGCAGGCGGAGCGGCGAGGCGTGCTGCTCGCCGGGGAACTGGGCGTCGCGGCGGATGCCGCCGGCTCTGACATCGCCGCCGCGATGCGGGCCGCTTCCGCCGAGGACGTGCTGGTCGGGTCCGGCAGTTCCGGGTGGTCTGCCGGAGCGAAGACGGTGGTCGACGGCTGGTATCTGCCGGACCAACCGTCGGCGATCTACGCCCGCGGCGAGCACAACCGGGTGCCGATGATGGTCGGTTTCATGGGCGACGAGTCGCGCGCGCTGTTCGCGCCCGGTCCGCCGCTCGAGCGCCCGGAGCTCGAACGACAGTTGCAGGAGCAGTATGGCGAGGCGGCCGCCGGGCTCCTGGCTGCCTACGCCGTCGAGGCGGAGACGGCGCCCGGGGCGGTGCCGGGGCTGATCTTCTCCGACACGATCTTCGGCTGGGGCAGCCGGACCTGGGTCCGCCACGCCGCGGCCGCCGACGGCGACGCCTACCTCTACTACATCCCGCACGCGCCGCCGGTTTTCCGGCTGTACCTGCCGGACCGGCCGGACCTTGGCGGCGAAGGCGGTCCGCGCCGGATGGGCGCCTACCATTCCGGCGATCTGGCCTACGTCTTCGGCAACACCGACCTGGTGGGCATCAACTGGGAGGACTGGGACCACGAGATCGCCGACCTGCTGTCGAGCTACTGGACGAACTTCGCGAAGACCGGCGACCCGAACGGCGAGGGGCTTCCCGAGTGGCCGCGGTACCAGCCGGACAGCGACCAGGCGCTGGTCGTCGGCGACGCGGTCGGCACCGAGTCGGGTGTGCTGAGAGACAAGCTCGACGCCCTGGACCACGCACTTGGCGGTGGCTAGCACCGCCGGCTTCGCGCCGTGACCGCTATCGCCGAGCCGCTGCCCCCGGACATCGAGGACTTCCGCGACCGGGTGCTGGACTTCGCGGAGCGCGAGGTGCTGCCGCGGCACCAGGGCCGCGCTGACGTCCTCGACGATCCGCGCGGGCGCTACGACGAATCCGGCCGGCTACGTCCCGAGGTCGTCGAACTGATCCGGGACGTCCGCATGGCGTCGGCCGGCGCGGGGCTCTTCACCGCCTGCGTGCCCGAGGACCTCGGTGGCGGCGGCCACGGCCATCTCGCCTACTACGCCGGCTGGCAGTCGCTCTTTCACCGCCTGGGGCCGCGGCCGTGGCTCCTGCTGCACGTCATGGCGCACTGGGCCTTCGGCCCCAGCCGGCTCCTGTCGCAACTCACCGAGCGGGCGCGCGAGCGCTTCCTGCCGGGTTTGATGGACGGCTCGAAGATCATGTGCTTCGGACTCTCGGAGCCGGGCGCCGGTTCCGACCTGTCGGCGCTCGCGACGAGAGCGGAGCGGGACGGTGACGGCTGGCGTATCAACGGCCGAAAGATCTGGACCACCCACGGACCGATCGCCGACTACTGCGTGCTGTTCGCGCGCACCGGCGAGCAGGGGATCACCGCCTTCATCGTGCCGACCAATGCCGGAGGATTCAGGCGGGTTCGCGTTGTCGAGCTGTTTGGCGACATCGGCGGCGACGAGGCCGAGATCGCGCTGGAGGGTCTCTACGTCGAGCCGTGGCAGGTCATCGGCGAAGTCGACAAGGGTCTGGCCGCGGCGCTCTATGGCGTTTCGCTCGGCCGCGTCTACAACTCGGCGCGGGCGGTGGGCACCGGTCGCTGGGCGATCGAGACCGCGCTCGCCTACGCCCAGGAGCGTGTGGCCTTCGGCTCCCCGATCGCCGAGTACCAGGGAGTCACCTTCCCGCTTGCCGAATCGGCAACGGAACTCCATGCTGCGCATCTCATGGGGCGCAACGTTGCCCGGCTGCTTGACGGCGGCAGTCGCGCGATCAAGGAGCTGAGCATGACGAAGGCCTACTCGGTCCAGGTGGGGCTGCGGGCTGTCGACCGGGCGATGCAGACCCACGGCGCTCTGGGCTTCACGAACGAACTCGGCCTCACTGAGGCCTGGAAGGCGCTGCGGGTCGTGAACGTGGCCGACGGCTCGAACGAGATCATGAACCGGATGATCGCCCGGCAACTGATCCGGGGCGACACGGATCTCTGAGCGATCCTGCTCTCTGTTCGAGAGTTCGGCAGTTGCTGAGGGGCGATACGGCCCGGTAGCGGCCACGGTCTCGTCTGTAGACTGTCGCGCCTGACCGAGCGCTCGTCGTCGAGCGCGCCGATGACACCCGAAACGGGAGTTGACATGAGCCTGCCCGCAACCGCCGCATCGCCAACCGCCACCGGCATCGCCGCCAGGGACATCGAGACGGTCCTCCACCCGACGACCCACCTGGCGGATCATCGCCGTAACGGTCCGTTCGTCGTCGCCCGGGCGGAGGGCATCAGGGTCTGGGACGAGCAGGGCAGGGAGTACATCGAGGGCCTGGCCGGCCTCTGGTGCACCGCCCTGGGTTACGGCGTGGAAGAGCTGGCCGAGGTGGCGGCGGAGCAGATGCGGGACCTCTCCTACACTCACCTCTTCGCCGGCAAGAGCCACGAGCCGGCGGTGGCGCTCGCGGAGAAGCTGCGGGAGATGGCCCCGATCGCCTACGCCAAGACGTTCTTCGGCGTTTCGGGCTCCGACGCGAACGAGACCCAGATCAAGCTCGCCTGGTACTACAACAACGCCCTGGGCCGAACCGAGAAGAAGAAGATCATCAGCCGCCGGCGGGCCTACCACGGTTCGACGCTCGGCGCCGGCAGCCTCACCGGCCTGCCGACCTTCCACAAGAGCTTCGATCTGCCGCTGCCGGGGATTCTCCACGTCACCTGCCCGCACCACTACCGCGAGGCGGAACCCGGCGAGACCGAGGACGAGTTCGCCGAACGGCTGGCTCGCGAGCTCGATGACCTGATTCACGCCGAAGGCCCCGAGACCGTGGCGGCCTTCATCGCCGAGCCGGTCCTGGGCGCGGGCGGCGTCGTGGTGCCGCCCAGGGGCTACTACGAACGCATCCAGGCGGTCCTGGACGAGCACGAGGTAGCGCTGATCGATGACGAGGTGATCTGCGGCTTCGGACGGCTGGGCACGCGCTTCGGTGCCGAGGCGGTGGGCATGAAACCGGCGACCGTGAGCCTGGCCAAGGCCCTGTCCTCCGCCTACCTGCCGATCAGCGCGGTGCTGGCGCCGGACTCGATGGTCGACGTGCTGGTGGAGGCGGGCGAACGCTGGGGCGTGTTCGGGCACGGCTACACCTACGCCGGCCATCCGGTGTGCGCGGCGGTGGCGCTGCGGGCCCTCGAACTGATGGAGGAGCGGGACGTCTACGGCAACGCGGCCCGCGTAGGCAACTACTTCCAGGAGCGACTGGCGCGCTTCGACGATCATCCCCTGGTTGGTGAGACCCGCGGCATGGGCATGATCGGCGCCTGCGAACTGGTGGAGGACAAGGAGAGCCGAGCGGCCTTCGCGCCGGAGCGCGGCGTCGGCGCCCATATGGAACGCCGCTGCCTGGAGCACGGCGTCATCCTCCGCGCGCTCGGCGACACGGTGGCCTTCTGCCCGCCGCTCGTGGTCACCGAATCGGACATCGACGAGATCCTGGAGAGGTTCGGCCGTGCTCTGGACGACACCCTGGCCTGGATCGAGGCCGGTGGAGGAGCATCCTGATGGCGGGGCTGAGCACGCTGAGCCGATCGGTCGAGGGCCTGACGGCGCTCATCACGGGCGGCGCCTCCGGCATGGGCCGGGCGACGGCCAAGCTGTTTGCGGCCGAGGGCGCCAACGTGGCCGCCACGGACATCAACGCTGAGGGTGTGCGGGCGACGGTGGCCGAGATCGAGGCCGCCGGCCGGGAGGCCACTGCCTGGACGCTCGACGTGGGCGACGGCGATGCGATCCGTCGCGTCGTGGACGAGGTCGCCGGCCGCTACGGCGGTCTGGACATCCTCGTCAACAACGCCGGCATCTCGCGCGGCGGCCCGATCGACGCGGACGAGTACGAGGCGCGCTGGCAGGAGACGGTCAACGTCCTCCTCACCGCCCACCAGCGGACAATCCGCGCGGCGCTGCCCCATCTCCGCAAGTCGGACTCGCCGCGGATCGTCAACATCGCCTCGACCGAAGGGCTGGGAGCGACGGCCATGAACAGCGCCTACTCGGCGGCCAAGACCGGAGTCATCGGGCTGACCCGGGGTTTGGCGGTGGAGCTCGGCAAGGAGGGCATCACGGTGAACTGCATCTGCCCCGGGCCGATCCGCACGGCGATGACGGAGCGGATCCCCGAAGAACACAAGCAGATCTACGCCCGCCGGCGCACCGCGCTGCGTCGCTACGGGGACCCCGAGGAGGTGGCCCACGGCACGCTGCACCTCTGCCTGCCGGCGTCGTCGTTCATCACCGGCGTTGCGCTGCCGGTCGACGGCGGACTGACGGTTCGCCGCGCCTGACCGTGACCGTGGGGCTTCTGACCCACGGAAGACAAAGCGCCGCGAAGCGGCGACGATTCAGTCAAGGTAGCCGAGCGCTTCGAGCGCACGGCGCTGCTCCGGCGGCATATCCGGTTCCAGACCGGGTTCGAGTTGCTGCCGCGATCCACGGCGCATGAGTCTGCCGACCGCCCGGAGGTAGCCGGCCCAGTGCGGTTCCCTCGAGCCCAGATCGAGCAGTTCGGCCGGGTCGCTGGTCGTGTTGAAGAGCTGGTGAGTCTGCCCGAACGAGGCGCTCCAGTAGTCGATCAGCTTGCGGCGGGGTTCATCGTCCTGCTCGAGCAGTAGGGCGTCGACGGCCTCTCCATCGTTGCGGAGGTCGGACATGGCGATCCGGTGTTCTCTCCGGTTGCCGCGGGAGGTCATCAGAGGCAGCAGTGACTGGCCATCGGTCTCGATCAGACCGGGGCGGCCGATCGCTTCGAGAATCGTCGGCGCGATATCGATCTGCTGCACCTGTTCTTCGACCACCGAGCGCTCGACCGCCGCGCGCAGCCGGGCCGGGAGCTGAACGATCAGGGGCACGTGGATCTGCTCGCGGTAGAGGTTCGAGCCGTGGCCGTGGTTGCCGTGGTCCTGGAACTCCTCGCCGTGGTCGGAAACGAACACGACCAGGGTGTCGTCGAGGAAGCCTCGCGTGTCGAGTTCTTCGAGCAGGCGGCCGAAGTGCTCGTCCACAGCGGCGATCTCGGCGTCGTAGACGTTGCTCAGGTGAGGGATTTCGAACGGCTGCAACTTGCCCATGTTCTTCCCCATAGCGCCGGTGGGGGCGTCAGGCGCGAAGCGCGACCGGTGCGGCTCCGGGGGGTAGTAGGGCGCGTGCGGATCCATCGCGTGCATGTACACGAAGAAGGAGTCTTCGGGGCCTATCCGTTCCAGCCACTCCAGCGTCTCGTCGACGACACGCCACACCGGAATGTGGATGCCGGGGCTCGAGAGGTCCTCCGGCAGTTGCTCGAAGTGGCTGAAGCCGCGGCGGAACCCGAAGGTCGGTCCGGCGATGCTGTTGCTGGACACGCCGAGCGCCAGATAACCGATCGAGCGGAGCATCTCGGGCAGGTACGGAACGTCGCTGGCCAGGACGTGGTTTCTGCTGCGGGCGCCGTGGTTGTGCGGATAGAGGCCGGTGAGGATGCTGGCCGTCGACGGGCGGGTCCAGGAGGACTGGGCCACCGCGTGCTCGAACCGAACGGCCCCGGCCGCGAATCGGTCGATGTTCGGCGAGGTCGGCCGGTCGTAGCCGTAGCAGCCGAGTCGATCGGCCCGGAGCGTGTCGACGAGAAAGATGAGCACGTGAGGGGGCTTTTCGCCGGGGCCGTTCGCGGCGCCCTCGGATCCGGGGGAGGTCGCCGCCGCGGAAGCCGCGGCCGCCGGCGTCGCGGCGGCGGCCGAGGCGGCGTGCGGCCACGGGTTGCCCGCGCTGTGCAGTGCGCCGGAGAAGCGGAACCCGGCCTCGGCCTGTGGCAGTCGCGCGCCGGCCACCGGCTCGATGTGGACCCTGATCGGGAGATCGTGCGGTCGCAGGCGGACGCGTTCGCTCCCCTCCGTGATCGTCTCGCTCACCACCGCGGGCGCCGCCGGGTAGCGATGGACGGAGACCAGAAGCGCGGGGGCAGGTTCGGCGTTCCGCCAGGCGCCCTGGGGACCGTGGAGCTCGATGTCGTCCAGCGTGAGAGAACCGCCGTCGGGCAGCATGACGTAGAAGTCGAGCGCCGTTCGGAAGGGCAACCGCAAGGACCCGTCGGCGCCCGCCGCCGGCTTGACGTCGACGCCGGCCCCCTCGACGCGGATGCGACTCCAGGCGACCTCCGGCGGTGTTGCCGCCGACGCGCCGGACGCGGAGTAGTCGAGGAGTATCATGTTGGCGCCGATCCGTTGCGCGTCAGGCGGCACTTCCAGCCGGTGGTCCTGCATTCCGGCGTCCGCGGTCAGACGGAGGTCGCCGAGCGGTTGGCCGTTCCAGGAGACCGCTACCGTCGCCGGAGCGTCGTTCGCGGCCGTCATGGAACGACCGGTGAGCACGAGTTCGAGCGGCCGGGTCCAGGCGAGACGCCAGGAGATCTCCGAACGCGATCCCTCGTTCGTGGCGAAGGCGCCTTCGGCATCCTGCCGGGGCGGGGACCAGCCGGCCATCAGTTCCCGTCGCTGGTCGTAGTCGCTCGGAACGACCTCGCTCGACTCGATCGTGAGGTCGGCGAGATCCAGATTCGAGGCGAGATCCGTAGCGACCGGCGGCGAGTCGTCGCCGCCGCAGGCGAGGAGCGCGAGGGCGACCGCGCCGAGGGCGCGACGGGGCTCGAATATCCCCATCGTCAACGGCTGCCGCCGTCGATCCGCAGGATTGCCCCCGTCGTGTAGCTCGAGGCGTCTGAGGCGAGGTAGAGCGCCGCGCCGACGATCTCGTCCGGCTCGCCGCCGCGGCCGAGCGCGATGGAGGTCTGCGCGCGCTGGTTGAAGGCCTCCAGGTCCCACGCCTTCGAGATGTCGGTCAGGAACGGCCCGGGCATGATCGCGTTGACCCGGACCTTGGGGCCGTAGGCGTGAGCGAGCGACTCCGTCAGGGCGTTCAGTCCCGCCTTGGCCGCGCCGTAGGGTTCGGCATTGGCGCTCGGGTGGATCGCAGCGGTGCTGGTCACGTTGATGATGCTGCCGCCATCGCCCTCGACCATCCGCGAGCCGATCACCGCGGCGAGCCGAAAGGGGCCCTTCAGGTTGACGCCGACGACCTTGTCGAACAGATCTTCGCTGACTTCGGAGAGGCTCGGGTAGAGCGGCGACATGCCGGCGTTGTTGACGAGAACGTCGACCTTGCCGAAGCGCTCGTAGGCGGCCTCGATCAGGGCGTCCACGTCGTTCCAGCGACCGACGTGGCAGGCATGGGCGAGACCTTTGCCGCCCATCGCCTCGATCTCCGAGACGACGGCACGGCAGGAGTCGATCTTCCGACTGGACACGACGACGTTCGCCCCGGCGGCGGCGAAGGCGAGCGACATCTCGCGACCGAGGCCGCGGCTGCCGCCGGTGACGAGGGCGGTGCGTCCGGACAGGTCGAAGATGCGGCTTACGTCTTTGGCGGTCATGGCGCGAGATTACAACTGCGACCGGGGCCGGGGTAGATTCCGCGAACGATGACCGAGACCTCATCTTCGGGCGCCGCCGCCACCGATGCCGGCGAACCACGCCTGATCCAGATTCAGGCCGGACCGATGGCGAACTTCGTCTACGTCCTGGCCGACCCGTCGACCCGCCGCGCCTGGGTCGTCGATCCGGCCTGGGAGCCGGTCGGCGTCGTCAGGATCGCGGAGGAGCAGGGCTACGAGGTGGTCGGCGTGCTGGCGACTCACTTCCACCAGGATCACATCGGCGGCGACATCTTCGGCCAGCACGTTCCCGGGGTGCGCGAGCTGCGCGCCGAGTTCGACCTGCCGATGCTGATTCACGAAGCGGAGGCCGAGCGCGGCGCCGAGATCGCCGGTTGCCCGCCCCACCGCGTGGAGTCGTTCCAGGACGGCGACGTCCTCGAGCTGGGCGACCTGGCGGTCGAGGTGCTGCACACGCCGGGGCACTCGCCGGGCAGTTGCTGTTTTCGCGCTGGAAGCCATGTACTGACCGCGGACACGCTGTTCGTGCAGGGGATCGGCCGGATCGACCTGCCGCACAGCGATGTCGACGCGATGTACCGCTCCCTGCAGCGGCTGAAGGCCCTGCCGCCGGAGCTCGCGATCTACCCGGGCCACGACTACGGCCCCGAGTCCAGTTCGACGATCGGCCGCGAACTCATGTGGAACGCTTACCTCCGACCGGACAGTCTCGAGCAGTGGCGGGCGATGCTGGGCTACGTTTGAGTCCCGGGGATGCGACCGGGGCGGCCGCGCCCGCGTCGCAGGGGGCTCCTGCCCGCCTCGAGACGCGCGGACTTCGTCGCGAACTGCGTTCAGGGGAACGCACCCTGGTCGTGGTCGACGACGTCGATCTCGAAGTGGCCGCCGGCGAGTGCGTGTCGGTCCGGGGCCCTTCCGGGGCCGGCAAGTCGACGTTGCTCGCGCTGCTTGCCGGACTCGACCGGCCTACCGCCGGAAGCGTCCTGATCGACGGCCAGCCGATCGAGCATCTGAGCGAGGACGAACTGGCCCTGTTGCGGCGGGAGAAGATCGGCTTCGTCTTCCAGGCGTTTCAGTTGCTCCCGAATCTGACCGCGCGCGAGAACGTCCAGTTTCCGCTCGACCTCCTGGGACGCAGGCGCTCCGGCCGGCGGGCGGAGGAACTGCTGGCGGAGGTCGGCCTGGCGGAACGCGTTCACCACTACCCGTCGCAGCTCTCGGGCGGGGAGCAGCAGCGCGTGGCTCTGGCCAGGGCGTTCGCCGCCGAGCCCCGGATCCTCCTGGGGGACGAGCCGACGGGCAACCTGGACTCGGTGACGGGCGCGGCGGTCCTCGACGTGATGATGGCGTTGCGGGATCGATTCGGATCGACCCTGGTGCTGGTGACCCACGATCCGGCCGTCGCTGCGCGCGCCGACCGCGAGCTGGTCATGGTGGACGGCCGACTAGGAGCTTGCGCCGTAGACGCGCAGGGGTCTGAGCGGTGAGGCGCAAGCTCCTGGTGAGGTGGGGGATGGGGCCAAACATGGAGCTTGCGACAGGTTTGGCGGCGATCGCGGAAGCAAGCGCGCGGTGAGCCCGCGAGTCGCGCTCCGGTACTCGCTGCGGGAGCTCCGGGGCTCCCTGGGGCGGGTCTGGGTCTGGGTGGCGTGCCTCTCGGTCGGAGTCGGCGCCGTCGTCTCGGTCGCCGGACTCGCCTCGAGCGTCGACGGCGCGATCCGGGGAGAGGCCCGGAAGCTGCTGGCGGCGGATCTGGTGTTTCGCTCACGGGGTCCGATTCCGGAGGCCGTGCTGGAGACGATCGATGGCGTCCCAGGGGCCGTTCGCGCCGAAGTGCGCGAGATGGCGGCGATGGTGGGCCGCGCCTTGCCCCGAACAGCGTCGCCTGGAGCAGCGTCGCCGGCAGAGGTGGGCGACGAAGGTCCGTCGAGCCTCCTGGCCGAACTGAAGGCGGTGTCGGGCGGCTATCCGTTCTATGGCGAGCTCGTGACGGAGCCGCCGCTACCCGCCGGGACGCGCCCGGCGGACGTTCTGGGCGACCACTCGGCGCTCGTGTCCCCCGAAGCGCTGTCCCGGCTCGGTCTGGAGGTCGGCGACGATCTGCGTCTCGGCGGGCGGACGCTCCGGATCATCGGTTCACTTGAAGGGGAACCGGACCGGCTGCCCACCGGGTTCGCGTTCGGGCCGCGGGTCGTCGTTGGCGTTGCGGCGCAGGAGGCAGCGGGGATCTTCCCCTTCGCCGGCTTCGGTGGCTACCGGGTGCTGGTCCGGCTGCCGGGGGAGTACTCGCTCGAGGAGCTCGAGCTCCGCGCGAACGCTCTCCGAGAAGAAACCGAATCGAGCGAGGAGATCGACGACAACGCGGTGCGGGTCGAGACCTACGCCGATGCCCAGCCCGGCATTCGCGAGGACCTCGAACGGCTCTCGCGCTACCTGGGTCTGGTGGCGTTGCTGTCGCTCCTGGTCGGCGGAGTCGGCGTGGCCCAGGGCATTCGCGCCTGGCTGACCCAGCGGCTCGACGCGCTGGCGGTGCTCAAGTGCCTGGGGGCCCGGCCGCGCGATCTGATGCGCACGTACGTCGTCCAGGCGGTCCTGCTGGGGCTGGTGGCCGGGGTGATCGGCGGCGTGGCCGGGCTGCTCTCCATCCTTCTCGTGCCGGCGATCCTGGGCGGCGCCCTGCCCGTCGAGGCGGTTTCGATCTGGCAGCCCTGGGCCTTCGTCCGGGGAGTGGCCCTCGGCATCGGCGTATCGACCGCCTTCTCGGCGCCGGCGCTGCTCGTGGTGCTGCGGGCGCCGCCGGTGCGCGTGTTCCGCAGCGGCGCCGAACCGTTGCCTGGCTCACGGCTCGCGAGCGCTCTTTCCGTGTTCGCGGTGGGCGCCGGTGTGGCGGGTTCGACCGCGCTCCAGGCCGGGTCGCTGTGGCTGGCGCTCCGGTTCATGGGCGCGGTGGCGGCGGCTGTCGTCGCCCTGATCGTGGCGGCGCTGGCCTTGCGGAGGCTGGCCCGGTTCCTGGCGCCCAGGTGCCGCTCCTCCTGGCTCCGGTACGGCGTCGCGGCGCTGGCGCGGCCTGAATCGGGCACGCTGGCCGCCTCGGTCGCACTGGGAATGGGCCTGACGGTGCTGCTCGCGATGTTCGTGGTCCAGGGGCACCTCCACGACGAACTGGCTGCCGGGCTTCCGGACGAGGCGCCGAGCGCGTTTCTCCTGAACGTGCCGGCGACGGGCTGGGGGGACCTCGCCGGGCTTCTGGAGCGCCAGGGGGCGGAGAGGGTGCAGTCGGCGCCGGTGGTGATGGCCCGTGTCAGGGCAATCGACGGCGTTCCGGTGGCCGAGCGGCTGAACGAGCGCAACCGCTGGGCACTGAGGCGGCAACTGCGGTTGACCTTCCTCGAGGAGCTGCCGGAGGACAACGTGATCCTCGAGACCTGGGAGAGGGGGGCTGCCGGGCCGGCGACGGCGCCGCGGCCCTGGGTCGATCCGGCGCTCGGCGAGGTCAGCGTCGAGCAGGACTTCGCCGAGACGATCGGGGTCACGGTCGGCTCGACGATCGACCTGGATGTGGGCGGCCGCGAGGTCACGATCACCGTGACCAGCCTGCGACGGGTGGACTGGGAGGGTTTCGGCATCAACTTCTTCCTCGTGGTCGAGCCGGCCGTGCTGGACTGGGCGCCGCACACCCGGCTCGCGGCGGCCTGGTTGCCGCCGGAGCGGGAACAGCGGATCCAGGACGAGATCCACCTCACCTATCCCGGTATCGCCGTGGTCCGGATCCGGGAAGTGCTCCAGAAGGTGGTCGACCTGGTGGGCGACCTTCAGGTCGGCGTGCGTGTTCTCGGCAGCTTCACGGTGGCCGCGGCCCTGCTGACGCTGGCAGGCGCGGTTGCCGCGAGCTCCGCGCGACGCGGCCGTGAGGCGGCCCTGCTCAAGACGATTGGCTCGACCCGCTTAGACGTGCTGCGCGCGTTCGCGGCCGAGTACGCCCTGGTCGGCCTGTCGGCGGCGGTCGTGGCGGCCGTGCTCGGCTCGGCGGCGGCCTGGTGGCTGGTCACGCGAGAGCTCGAACTTGCCTGGTCGTTCAGGCCCTGGGCGGTGTTCGGGGCGCTCGCCGCGGGCAGCCTGCTGTCGCTCGTGACGGGGCTCCTGGCCAGCGTCGGCGCGCTGCAGAGGCCTCCGATCGACTCGCTGCGCGAGGCGCGTTGATGCGGCGGATCTCCACCCGCTGGCAGATGCAATGGTGGCGCTCAGCGCCAGTCGGGTCCTGGCTATGCCTGCGCGAGGCGCGTTGATGCCACGCATCTCCACCCGCTGGCAGATCGTGGGCGCGTTGTTCGCGATGATGATGTTCTCGTCCGGCCTCGGCTTCTACAACCAGTCGGTGCTGCTCGAGGCGCTGACGCGTGAACGTGGGCTGAGCGTACTCGCGGCCTCGCTTGCCCCGACCATCTTCTTCGCCGTGAGCGGTTTCGCCGGGCTCGGTGTTGCCAGCGTGATCGAGCGCATCGATGCCCGCTGGTCGGTCGCGGCCGGCGTCGCGATCTGCGCCGTGTCCCTCGTCCTCATCGGTCGGGTGGAGACGATCCTGCAGGTCTACTCGGCCTTTGCCCTCTTCGGCTTCGGATTCTCCGCCACGAACATGCTGACCGCGAGCACGGTCGTCACGCGATGGTTCGCGCGCCGGCGGGCGCTTGCCCTGTCGGTGGTGTTCACGGGGCTCTCGGTCGGCGGCATCGCGGTCGCGCCCTTCGCCGCCTGGGTGATGGGTGAGTACGGACTGCGCCGCGGCAGCGAGATCGTGGCCGCCGTGTACGTCCTGGGCATCCTGCCCGTGTCGCTGTGGCGGCTGATTCCGCGGCCGCGCGGAGAGTTGGACCGGATGGGGGAGTTCGAGGGCGCCGAGGAACCGGGTGTTGCCGCCCGGGAGGCGTTTCGTTCACGCTACTTTCTGGGCATCGCCGGCACCTTCTTCTTCGGGCTGATGGCGCAGGTCGGCGCCATCGCGCACCAGTTCCGTCTGGTCAGCGTCCACGAGCCCGCCGTGGCGGGCCTCGCGGTCTCGGTGCTGGCCGCCTCGAGCGTGGTGGGACGGCTGGCTTCCGGCACTTTGCTGGGGCGGATTCCCTACCGCGGATTCGCGTTGGTCCTGCTGGTCTTCCAGGGCATCACGCTGGTCGTCCTGGGATCGAGCACCAGCGTAGCGGGCCTGCTGATCGCGTCGAGCGCCTTCGGGCTCACCATCGGCAGCTTCCTCATGATGCAGCCGCTCCTGATCGCCGAGGCATTCGGTACCAGGAGCTACGCGCGGATCTACTCGGTGAGCACTCTGTTGGCTTCGATCGGCGTCGCGCTGGGACCCTTCCTGCTGGGATGGGCTCACGACCTGGCAGGTGGCTATCGGAAGGCCTACCTGCTCGGAGCGATCATGTCCTGGCTTGGCTGCGCGGCGCTGTGGGCGGCGGGGAGGGACTTCGTGCGCACCAGCTCCGCGGTCAGATGAGGCCCGTGTAGGCGCCGCCGTCGAGCAGGATGCTCGTGCCGGTGATGAACCTGGCCGGTTCAGAGCACAGGAAGGCGACCGCCTTGCCGAAGTCCTCCGCGGTTCCGAGGGTGCCGGTCGGCACCCGCTGCGCCACGACGTCCGTGTTGCCCAGGGACTTGATCCGGTCGGTTGCATGAATCCCGGGTTGGGCCGAGTTGACCGTGACGCCGTCCCGGGCGACCTCCGCCGACAGGGTCTTGAGGAAACTGCTGACGCCGGCGCGCGCGACCGAGGAGGCGGCGAGATTGCCGATCGGCTGGCGCGCGCCGATCGACGTGATCGCCACGATCCGGCCCCAACCGCGTTCGCGCATGCCGGGGAGGGCCGCCTGGCACATGACGATCGTGGACAGCAGGTTCAGGTCGATCGCCTCGCGGTAGCCGTCGATCGAAGTGGTGGCCGGCGAGCCGGCCGGCGGACCGCCCGCGTTGGCGACCAGGATGTCGACCCGGCCCAGCTTCTCGATCGCCTGCTCCACGAACGAGCGCGCGCCGTCCTCGGTGGACATGTCGGCGACGATCGGCACCGCGCCGGCGCCCAGCGTCGCCGCGGCTTCCTTGATCCGCTCCTCGCTGCGGCTGCAGATCGCGACGTCCACGCCGTCCTCTAGTAGCGCCCTGGCGCAGCCGAAGCCGAGTCCCGTCGATGCCGCGGCGACGGCGGCCTTCTTTCCCTGGATTCCCAGATCCATCCTTGCCTCTCCCCTTCGTTGTCGTTCCCTGGTTGGCTCTAGCGTCTGCGAGCCTGTGCCACTTCGGCCATGCGGGTGAACAGCTCCTGCACGTGCGTGCGGTCGCCGCCGCCGCTGAACTCGCGGTACAGCGAGTCGACGTTGATCGCGATCCGCTCGCTGTCGCCCCACGACTCGAAGTCGCCGAGGGCGATGTCGAGCGCCGCGTCGCGCGCGGAGAGTCCCGCGTCGTAGCGCTTCCTCGCCTCGTCGCGGATGTAGACGAGGTAGGCGCGCATGGCTTCAACGCCACGCTTGTCGGTGATGGGGCCGTGACCTGGGACGATCGTCTCGAGGTCCCAACTCAGCAGCAGGTCGCAGGCGTCAATCCAGTTCTGGACGGGTCCCGCCCAGATGATCGGAGCGCCTTCGATGAACAGGATGTCGCCGGTGAAGACAGTCCGGTCGTCGGGGATGTGGACCATGATGTCGCCGCCGGTGTGGGCCGGCCCTACTTCGGTCAACTCAACGCGCTTGTTGCCCACCGTGAGCGTCAACCGGCCGTCGAAGGTCCGGTCCGGCAGCGTGTGCGTGATCCCCTCGAAGTCGAAGCTGCCGAAGCACTCGACGAGGAAGTCACCGACCAGGCCGCCGTTCTCGCGGGCGCCGCGCATCAGCGCCGCGAGCGCCTCCGGCGTCGTCGCCTCCATCTCGGCGGCCGCAGTCGCCGACGCGACGATCTCGGCGCCGGCGACGAGTTCGTTGCCGTGGGTGTGGTCCCCGTTCGAGTGGGTGTTGACCAGCCGGTCGATGTCGGCGGCGGCGGTGTGCGCCTTCTTCATCGCGTCGAGCATCTCGCGCGTGTTGGGGAGGTCGAACAGCGTGTCGACGAGCAGCGACTCGTCGCCGCTCACGATCAGGCCGGCATTGCTCCAGCCCCAGCCGCCGTCCGGCTGGAGCCATGCGAACGAGTTGTTGCCGAGGTCGTGGAGACCGCGCTCGAAGGCGAAGCGCGGAACTCCGAGCCCGGTCCAGGGCGAGGCGTCAGGCATTGGCGCACTTTAGCCAAACCCCTCCAGCATGGATACGATTGCGCGATGACCGCCCCGACCGCGGTCGAGCGATCCCGGGCCACGCTCGATCTCGACTCGTTCTGGAACTGGCTCGTCCTCCATCCAAACTGCATCATCCGGGCCGGATCGGTCGATGCACTGCTCTGCGACGACGAGGACTTCCACTGGCAGTTCGTGGCTGAGGAGAACGGCTTCCTGATCGCGCAGCTCGTCTACGGCAAGCGCCTGGTGGGAGAGCTCCTGATCGACCGCGAGCGGGTCGCCTACGTCCAGTCGTTCCAGGGGGAAAGGGAGCACGAGTACGTTTTCGAGCTGATCGCGGAGACGGAGCGTGAGTGCACGGCGGCGTGGGTCTTCGTCATGTCCCACGGCCTGGACGACGACCCCCAGGAGTCGGCTCACGCCACTCCGTCACTGGTTCACTGACGGTCGCGCGGTCGCAGGCGGCCCGGGGACGCTGAGTTGACGCTGCGCATTCTCGGCGTGGTCGATCTACGCCGGCGGCGGAGTGGAGTTCGAGCTTGACTCTCCGGATTCTCGGCGTCGTCGACATGCACTGGTCCGGCAAGAGGCCGCCACGCCTGCCGGACCCGTCCGGCTTCGACCTCGTGCTCCTGGCCGGGGACCTGACGAACTTCCTCGGTCCGGAACATGCCCGGCGGATCGTCGAGCCGCTTCAGGACTCCGGTGTGCCGGTGCTGGCGGTGTGCGGAAACTGCGACCAGCCAACGGTGGACGACTACTTCCGCGAGATCGACATCGACCTCGATCGTCGGGCTCGCGTGGTCGACGGCGTCCGTTTCCTCGGCCTTTCCGGCGGTCTCCCCTTCGGTGACCTTCCCTACGAACGGACCGAGGAAGACTACGAGCGGGTCGCCGCCAAGACCTTCGAGCAGGCCGCCGCGGTCGAGGGAAAGCCCACGATTCTCGTCTCCCACCAGCCGCCCCACGGCACCGCCTGCGACCTCGCCCGAGGCAGCCACGTCGGCTCGAAGTCGCTCCGAGCCGCCATCGAGTCCCACCAGCCCGACCTCGTCTTCTCGGGCCACATCCACGAAGCGATAGGCCAGGACACGATCGGCTCAACCCGACTCGTCAACCCCGGCCCCTGGTTCCAGGGCCGCTCCGTCGTCATCGAAGCCGACTCGGACGCCGGGACCGTCGACTTCGAGATCCGCGGACCAGAGCCGGCGGCCTGAACGATCGCCGTCGGTTTCGGCGGTGAGTTTCCGTCCTTGTCGGCAGAGGGGTGGGATGCGCCCCGCCGTCGTCGATGCCGCGGCGCCCATGCGCCCTCGGACCGGTACCTATAATCGCACGAGGAGTCAGCCCATGAGCAGCGAGCAAACGCAACAGTCGCCAGCGACCCCGGAGGAGATCTGGGAGATTCTCCGCCAGGTGGCGGCGCGCCAGAAGGAAGGCGAGAGGCTCGCCCGAAGGGAATGGGGGGAACTCCGGGAGCGGATGCGGGAAACCGACCGCCAGATGCGGGAAACCGACCGCCGCCTTAAGAAGGCGGAGGATCTGTTCACGACGCAGTGGGGCAAGTTGATGGAGAGCCTGGTCAAGGGCGAACTGGTCGAGTTGCTGGCCGGCCGGGGTGTCGGCGTGGACGGTCTTGCGCGGGAGACGCTGAAGCGGCGAGGCGGCGAGAGCTACGAAGTGGACATCGTGGCGGTGAACGGCGAGGAGATCGTCGTGGTCGAGGTCAAGACAACGCTCCGCCTCAGGGACGTTCGGCGCTTCCGGTCCAAGCTGGTCCGCTTCAAGGAGTGGTGGCCGGAGTACAGCGATCGCAAGGTCTACGGCGCGATCGCCTTCCTTCAGGCGTCGGACGACGTGGCGCGTGAAGCCGAACGGCGGGGCTTCTTCGTCATCCGGGCCGCGGGCGACAGCGCCTCCATCGTCAACGCCGTGGACTTCGAGCCACGCGTCTTTGCCTGAGCAGGCCGTTCATCCGATCGCTCGGACGGCTTCTCGATTGGTGAAGCGTTGGGAACAGGAGGGGTCACCGAATCCGAGCCAACCGCGCCACCAACTCGTCGATCGCCGGCAGATCGACGTTGGCGAAGGCCAGGCGGAGGTAGCGGTCCTGGCCGGGGCCGAACATGGAGCCGGCGAGGCAGAGGATGCCGTGGTCGTGGGCGAGGCTGCGGCCGACTTCGACGGAGGAGCGGTCGGTGAAGGGGTGGCGGAGGTAGACGAAGTAGCCGCCGGAGGACACGACGTCGAAGCCCGTGTTCGCTTCGCGGAGGCGGCGGGCGGCGTAGGCGACGCGGTCGCGGACGGTGCGGCGGTACTCGCGTTTCCAGGCGTCGAGATGTTCGAGGCAGAAGGTGGCCGCCAACTGGCCGATGTGCGACGGGCAGAGGGCTACGCAGTCGGCGATCTTGAGCGTCTCCCGGAGCAGGGCGGGATTCGTGGCCATGCAGCCGATCCGGTAGCCCGCCATGCAGTAGGCCTTGGAGAAGCTGTAGAGGTGGATCAGCGTGTCGCTCCAGTCGGAACGCGAGAAGAGCGTGTGCGGCGGGTCGGAGTGCTCGCGGAACTCGCGGTAGGTCTCGTCGATCATCAGGACGATTCCGCGTTCGCGCGCGAGTTCGAAGAAGCGCTCGATGAGGCCCGGCGGGTAGACGGCGCCGGTCGGGTTGTTCGGGGTTACCAGGGCGATGGCGCGCGTTCTGTCGGTGATGGCGGCGGCGGCCTCTGCCGGATCCGGGAGCATTTCGGGACCGGGTGCCAGGTAGACCGGCTCTACATCCTGGGAACGCAGCCACATGTCGTGGTTGAAGTAGGAGGGCAGGGGCAGCAGGACCTCGTCGCCTGGTTCGGTCAGCGCCATCATCGCCAGGCAGAAGGCCTGGTTGCAGCCGGCGGTGACGGCCACGTGTTCGACGGCGACCGGGGCGTCGTAGTCCACGGTCAACGCACGGGCCAGAGCCGCGCGCAGTTCAGGGACTCCCTGCTGGTCGGTGTAGGTCGCGGTGGCCGGGCTCTGCGCCTGCGTCGCGATGTGGTCGCGCAGTTCCTGGGCGGGCGGGTAGGTCGGCGCGGCCTGGGAGACGTCGATGAGGGGGAGGTCCTGGGAGGCGTTGCTCTTCCACCGCCCGACCTGGGTGATCGGCGAGTCGATCACCCGATGCACTACCTCCCTGATGCGCATGGGTACCTGGAGCTTGCGCCACTGAACGCAGCGGAGCGAGTTCTGGGGCGCAAGGTCATGGCGAGGACGGGATGGGCCGAGATGCCGAGTCTGCGAGGCATCTTGGGGCGGTAAGCTACCGGATCGTCACGGCGGCGCGGTGGCTGCGCGGCTGGCCGAGAAGGGGAAGACGAAGGATGAAGTACCTGCACACGATGGTCCGGGTCGCCAGCCTGGAGCAGGCGCTCGACTTCTACTGCGCCAAGCTGGGGATGGTCGAGATGCGTCGCTTCGACAGCGAGCAGGGGCGGTTCACGCTCGTTTTCCTGGCCGCTCCCTCGGATGTCGAACTCGCCCGCGAGCGGACGGCGCCATTGCTCGAACTGACGTACAACTGGGATCCGGAGGACTACACCGGGGGTCGCAACTTCGGGCATCTAGCCTTCGAAGTCGATGACATCTATGGCACCTGCCGCTCGCTGCAGGAGCAGGGGGTGACGATCAACCGGCCGCCGCGGGACGGCCGCATGGCGTTCATCCGCTCGCCGGACGGGATCTCGATCGAACTCCTGCAGGCGGGCGGTTCCCTGCCGGTCGAGGAGCCGTGGGCCTCGATGCCGAACGAGGGCACCTGGTAGCAGGAACGTCGGCCTGACGGCCGGCGCCAGATTCTCCGCGGGCCAGAGACCCGCGGTGACAAAACCGGCGGGGATGCCGGCGCACGCGGTCTGCGGCCGTCTTCAGTAGGCCGCGTAGTCCTTCTCTTCGACCAGTTCGGAGCCCAGCAGTTCGTTGATGCTCCGCTTGGCCGCGGCGCGCCGGTCGTTCGTGCGATAGACCGCCCGGGCGAGTTCGATGAAGCGCTCGCCGAAGTCGCCGTTCCGCTCGCAGTCGCGGATGTCGTCCTCGATCTCCCACAGCCGCTCGTTGATCCGGCGCAGTTCCGCGGTGAACTCGTCGAGTTCCGGCGAGGGTGTCAGCTCCTTATCGCGAGTCGCGGTCAAACTCCGTAGTTCCCGGTGGACGTTGGCCAGCTTGCCCGGGTCGGCGATCCGCTCGGCCTTGATCTCGAGGATCGTGATCTTGTCGATCAGCTCGCCCGGCGACGCTTCGACCTGAAGAACGGTGCCCACGACGGCGCAGACACTACAGCAGTTCGAGCTTCCGACCCGACCTCTCAGGCGCGCTCGCGCCGGATGAGTTTGGTTCCGGTTTCGATCACCTTGTCCGCGACCTGCCGCCAGTCGTAGCCGGCCGCGCGCTCCAGGGCCGCGCGCGAGGCGGCGGCGATTTCCCTGGGCGCGCCGAGCAGCCGTTCGAGCAGTCGGGCCAGTTCGCCCGCGTCGGGTTCGACTGTCCACCCTTCCCGGCCGTCGCGGACGAGCTCGGATACGGCGCTGTTCGGGGACCGGCAGTGCACCACCGGCACGCCGGCTGCCATCGCTTCCAGCGGGAAGAGTCCGAAGCCCTCTCGGGCGGAGGGTTGCACGGCGAGCGCGGCGCCCGCTACCGCCCGCCAGACGTCCTCGTTCTCGGGCAGCCGGCCGGCGAAGTCAACGATCGCGGCGAGGTTCTCCCGATCGATCCGCGCGCGGATGTCGTGCTCCGCCGGGCCGCCGCCGATGATCCGGAGCAGGGCGCCGCGTTCGGTGACGAGCCGGCGGCCCGTGTCAGTGGCCGCCAGTCTGGCCGTGGCGTCCAGCAACAGGTCGATCCGTTTCTCGGGGATCAGCCGACCCGCGTACACCAGGGGTGGAGCGTTCGCGTCCGACTCAGCCGCGAGGGCGCGGATTCTCTCGAACGGAATGCCGTTCGGAATCACATCGACGGTTTCGCCGCGGACCCTGGAGACACGGTCCGCGGTGAGCCGGCTGACCGCGACCGCCTGCGTGCCGAAACGGAGCGACAGTTGCTCGCAGAGGGCGTAGAACCGCCACATGCCGGGGCCAAGCCGCCCCGGGGGCCGGTGCACCCGCCAGTACCGGCCCCAGTGCTCGTGCCAGGTGACGAGCAGCGGAATGCGCCGCTTCCGGCAGCGCCGGGCGAGCAGGGGCAGGTGCAGGTAGGGGATGTTCGCGGTCTCGACGATGTCGATGCCGTCCAGCGGAATGCGGCGCACCTGGGAGGCGAGCGTCAGCGCTTCGATGCCCGACCTGCGGCCGCGCGCCAGGTAGTGGCGGCTCGCCCTGGCCACCGGCTCGACGCGGACGTTGGTGTGGGGTGCTCCCGGCGCCTCGGCCCAGCCCGAAAGTACGACTTCATGTCCGAGTCGGCCCAGCTCCCGGGCGAGTTCATGGTTGCGGTGTTCGACGCCGCCGACCGACTCCGGGTAGATGCAGTCGTAGAAGAACAGCCATCGCAGGGGGCGTTCCGTCATCGCGGAAAGCGTACCCGCCGGCCCACCCGTCTGCAGGTCTTCCGGGATCAGGACAGCCGCGGCACGGGCACCGCCCACAGCAGCGCTGCTAGCGTCGCGGCCTATGGGATGGCTGGTACGGGACCTTCCTCCCCGCGAGCGGGCTCTTCGGATCGCCGGGCTTCTTGCTCTGGGCTGGGCGTTGATCGCCACCATTCTCGCAGTGGGCCCCGACCGGGTGGCCGGCTGGTTGTCGGGACGGACGGCGCCGGCGCCGCCCGAGGCGATGGCGATCGCCGTCTACGGTCCGCCGGTCGAGGTCGCTTCGCTGCCGGGCTGGACGGGTGACGATGTGTCGGAGGCTCTGCCGGCCCTGCTCAGGAGTTGCGATCGACTGCTGGCGCAGCCCGTGGACCGGCCGTTGAAGCCGGTCGAACTGGGCGGAACGCCCGCCGACTGGCGTCCGTTGTGCGGCGCCCTGCGTGGCCTGGGCGATGCGGCTGGCGAGGAGGAGGTGCGCGCGGTCTTCGAGCGCGAGGTGGTCGCCGTGCCGCTTTCCCGAGCGGACGCTGGCGACGCCGGCGGCCGGCCCGGGAACGCCTCCGGCTGGTTTCAGCGAATCGGCCTCTTCACGGGCTACTTCGAGCCCCATCTCTACGGCAGCCGGCGACGCAGCGATCGCTACAACGTGCCGCTCTACACCCACCCCTCCGATCTCGTCATGGTCGACCTCGGCCGCTTCCGCGACGATCTGCGCGGCCGCCGCGTGGCCGGCCGCGTGCGCGGCGGAAGCCTCGCCGTCTACGACGACCGCCAGGCCATCGCCACGGGTTCGCTGGCGGGTCGGGGCCTGGAACTCGTCTGGGTCGACGACGCGATCGACGCGTTCTTTCTCCACATCCAGGGTTCGGGCCGGATCGAACTCGACGACGGAACCGTGCTGCGCGTCGGCTACGCGGCCCAGAACGGGCACCCGTACCGCGCGATCGGCCGCACCCTGGTCGACCTGGGCGAGATGGAACTCGCCGAGGTCTCGCTCCAGTCGATCGACGCCTGGCTGCGCGCGAACCCGAACCGCGCCCGCGAGGTCATGGCGACGAACCCGTCCTACGTCTTCTTTCGCGAGATCCGCGGCGAGGGACCGGTAGGGGCGCAGGGCGTCGCTCTGACGACGGAGCGCTCGCTGGCGGTCGACCGCCAGCACGTCCCGCTCGGCGTTCCCGTCTGGCTCGACGCGATGATCCCGGCCGCATCGCCCGAGGGGCCGGACGAGCGCCGTCAGTGGCTGCTCGTGGCTCAGGACACGGGCGGCGCGATCCGTGGCTCAGTGCGCGGCGACGTGTACTGGGGCTCGGGCGAACGCGCGAAGTCGATCGCCGGCCGCATGGCGCACCGGGGCCGCTACTGGGCCCTGGCGCCCCGCGCTCTGGCGTCACCTCCGTAGCGTTCTCTGGCGCAAGCCCATAGGGTTGGCGCATGGAGACGGTGCGCAACCTGCAACGGACGGATGCCAGCGGCGGCATCGGCGTCGTCGAGACCCGGTTCGAGCGTTTCGACGAACCGCTCGAACTCCGCTGCGGCGACACGCTGTCCGGGTTCACCCTGGCCTGGGAGCAGTACGGCGAACTGAACGCCGCGCGCGACAACGTCGTTCTCCTGTTCCACGCCCTGACCGGCAGCCACCACGCGGCGGGTACGAACCACGGCGTGCCGGGCCTCGGCAACGCCTGGACCGACGAGATGGTGGTCGGCTGGTGGCACGAGTTCATCGGACCGGGGCGGGCGATCGACACGGATCACTTCTGCGTCATCTGCGTCAACTACATCGGCGGCTGCTACGGATCGACCGGCCCGCTGTCGATCGATCCGGCCACGGGCGAGCGCTGGGGCCCATCCTTCCCCCGGGTGCGCTTTTCGGACTCGGTGCGGGCGGCGATGCGTCTGGTCGACCGGCTGGGAATCGACGTGCTGCATGCGGGGATCGGACCCTCGACCGGCGGCATGGCGGTTCTCGACCTCGCGGTCATGTTCCCGGAACGCGTGCGCAACGTCGTCGTGGTCGCCGCCGGCATGGAGGTGACGCCGCTCCAGCGGATCCACAACTTCGAGCAGATCCAGGCGATCGCCAACGATCCGCGGTTCGACGACGGCGACTATCCGCCGGGCACGGAACTCGAGGGGATGAAGATCGCGCGCCAGATCAACCACAAGACGTTCGTCTCGCTGCGCACCCTGCGGCGGCGGGCCAGGAACACGGTTGCCGAGGCTTCGGGCGTGCCGTGGTACGGAGTGAACCACCCGATCGAGTCCTACATGCGGCACCAGGGCCGGAAGTTCGCGGCCCGGTTCGACGCCAACTCCTACCTGAGGATTCTCGATGCCTGGAGCCAGTTCGATCTGGCCGCGGCGGCCGGCGTCGGGTCTCTCCGGGAAGCCTTCGAGCGCTGCCGGGACCAGCGCTTCCTCATCTTCTCGATCAACTCGGACGTCTGCTACTACCCCGAGGAGCAGGGCGAACTGATGGCCACGCTCGAGGAAGCCGGCGTGAGTTGCATGAGGATCATCGTCCACTCAGACAAGGGGCACGACTCCTTCCTGCTGGAACCGGCGCTGTTCCACCCGCACCTGACGTTCCTGCTGGAGGGGCGGGGTACCTGGCCCGGTCCCTAGGAGGAGCGGGCGCCGCTTGCGGTGCACTGTTCGGTCTGTTGAGCGGCCTTGCCGCGCAGGTGCCACAGACTTCCGGTAGTCGCGCCCCCGAGTTCGTCGAGGGCGAGGACACCACGCGCCGGCTTGCGGAGAACGCCGAAGCGGACGTGCCGGTTGGCGAACCGGTTACCGCCGTCGACGGCGACAGCCCTCGGGTCACCTACGCGCTTGGTGGGCAAGATGCCGGCTCCTTCGCCCTCGATCCCCGGATCGGGCAGCTACGAACGCGCAGCGGCATCGACTACGACTACGAGACGCAGCAGAGCTACACGGTCAGCGTCCGGGCGGAGGACGGGCATGGCGGCAGCGCGTCGATCGTCGTGGTCGTGGACCTGATCAACGAGCCGGAGCCGCCCTCGGCGCCGGACCCGCCGCGATTCGTCGCCTCGACCCGGAGTTCCCTGACCGTCGGGTGGAGTGCGCCGGCGAACACAGGGCCCGAAATCCGCGACTACGACGGTCAGTTCAGGAGTTCCGGCAGTGGCGACTTCGAGCTGGGTTGGGATCGCGTCGGCCTGGTGACGGAGGCGACGATCGGCCAGCTCGAGGAGGACACCGCTTACGAGGTTCGGATTCGAGCGCGAAACGCCGAGGGCGAGAGCGACTGGTCCGAAAACGCGGGGATGCGAACCGAGGCCAACCAGCCGCCAGTCTTCGACGAAGGCGGTTCAATTGACCGCGAAGTCGAGGAGAACGCGACGGCCGGGACGCACGTGGGTAGTCCGATAGCTGCCAGGGATCCCGAAAGCGACCAGCTCGCCTACAGTCTCCTGGGGGCGGATGCGGGGACGTTCGCCATCGACTCCCCGGCGGGCCAGCTCAAGACGGCGGTCGGCGCCACGATCGACTACGAGAGCCGCACTGCGTACGCCGTCACGGTGCGCGCGGAAGACGAGTACGGAGGTGAGGACACGATCGACGTGGCGGTCTCGGTGGTGAATGTCCCCGACACGGACCCCGTGGCCGATGCGGGCTGGGATCTGGCGGTTGTCGCCGGCGGTACGGCCTGGCTGGACGGAACGGGGTCGACGTCGGACGCGGGTGCATTGTCCTACTCGTGGTCCTTCGTCTCCTGGCCGGGCGCCGGCGCGCCGGCTCTGGTCGACGAGACCACGGCGACCCCTTCGTTCGTGACCGCCGACGAGGGAACCTACGTCGTCCGTCTCTCCATCAGCCAGGACGGAAAGACGGACTCGGATGACGTTTCCATCGTCGCCAGGCCGTCGACGCAGGCGGACGACCTGACCAAGGCGGATCTGCTCGTGGACTCGAACCGGGACGGCGCCGTCAATTCCTCGGACGAAACGGGCGAGGATGAGTGGGACAGTGAATCAGGGGCCGTCTTCGGGCCCAACGTCGATGACGACGACTTCGACGGAGTCCGGGACGCCTGGGACGACCGGGTCAACGGCGCAAGGGATCTCCGGGACATGGCGCCCGTCGTCGTGAGGCGGATCGTCGGTCTTCACCGGAAGCACACGGTCACTGTAGCCATGACGCTCACATCGACTTCCCTCGGGCCGCGGTTGTTCCGCGAGCGGGCGGATGGCGAGTTCGAGGCTCTGCTCGGGCACGGTGTGTACGAGGCGGATCTTCCGCTCGATCAACTTGTCGGGGCCGATGTCTGGTTGTACCTGGAGAGCCGGTTCGGGCGCGACAGTGGTTTCGACGGTCGGGTCGAACTCTCGTTGACCGTTGAGGACGATGGCACGACGTTGTCCGAGGACAGCGTCGTGCTGCGGGGCGGACCGATCGTGTTCTCGCACCACCTCGACAAGGCCGAGCGCGTGCTGGTTGTCGACGACTCGGCCGACCTCTACAACTCGAATCGCCCGCTTCTGAACGCCCTCTACCGCCACCTGCCGTCCACGGTCGGTCTGTGGGAGATCGACGCGGACGACTACTACGGAGACAGGTGGATTCAGGATTCGATGCAGGCGGGCCAGAGACAGTTGCCGTCGACCAGGGGGCCGGATGGCGAAGTCGTCTTCGCCGAACTGCAGCGGGGTCGCGGGCTCGAGCCCTTCCTGGCGGACGAGTACCTGGGGCCGGGCGCCGGCTACGCCGATTCCCCAGGTGGCCTCACCTCGACGTTCAACTACGGCGGCAACGTGGAGGTCATTCCGCCGTACACCAACGGCGACGACGAGTTTCCCCTGGGTCGTATCGTGATCGGCGGGAATGCCGACGGCACTTCGTCCATGAGCTCGCGGCAGAGGGCCTTCTTCCAGGCCCAGGGAGTCCAGGTTCCGCTGATCGTCGTGGACACGTCATGGCTCACTGTTGGCCACGTGGACGAGATCTTCTCCGTCGTTCCCCATCCCAATGCCGAGGAGGACGAGAGGTCGTGGGTGATCGCGATCGGCTCGACGACGCTGGCGATCGATCTCCTGCAGAAGGCGGTCGACGCCGGGCTTGGCGCGGCCCCCGTCTTCGGGGGCCGTGGCTGGGATGAGACGACGCCGAACGGACTTCTGAACAACTCCACGCTTATGGCGCGGAACGCAACGGCACAGCAGCGGATCGACACGGTTCGAGCCAAGCTCAAGGAAGAGGTGGGACTCGAAGACTCGGACTTCGTGGAAGTGCCGGCGCTGTTTCGACGGTCGAGCCAGTGGCTCACGGCGCTGGTACCCAGCATCCAGAACCTGCTGGTCGTGGACGACGTGCTCCTCATTCCGGATCCGGAAGGACCGGTGGTGGACGGCAACGACGTCTTCCGGCAGGCCACTCGCGATGCTCTGGGCGGCCTGGGCGTCACGATCCACTTCGTCGATGTCTGGAACGGCTACCATGTGCTCCGGGGTGCCATTCACTGCGGTACGAACGTGGAGCGCAAACCGCCGTCGACCGCCTGGTGGCTGGCCGAAGGAGACGAGGAATGACCATGGGTCGGGTCCGGTCACTGGCGGGCGTTTGCTGCTTCGCGATCGGGAGCGCTTTGGGCGCGCAGGAGGCAACCGTTCCGCCCTCGATAGACACACTCCTCGCGCAGGAGGGACGTGCGTACGAGCAGGCCCGCCAGGCCGCCCTCGAGCGGCCGGATCTCGTGGGCGATGCCCGGGCAGCCCTCGCGGGGTGGGAGTACGGGCCCGCGACCTGGCGGCGGCTGGTGCTGACCGAAGCGCTTTCCATGCATCTCGATCATCCCGAGGAAGCGGACACACTGCGGAACCTGTCCGGATTGGACCGGGACCACTACCGGCACCGGCGAAAGCCCGGCCCTTCCGTGGACCGCGAACTCGGGGGATTGCGGCACGTCGCCCCGTTGATGGTCGAGCTGTTTCTGAAGGGCGTGGAGACCTACGAGTGGTCGAGTCCGGAGACCGCGGACGCGGAGGCGGCGGCCTTGCGGCGAGGGCTGCTCATGGCGGTCGGGGAGTCCGGGCACGCCGCGAGCGTCCACTTCCTTATCGATGTGGTGGAGGGCGGTTGCCTCTGCTGTGCATCCTGCGACGCGGCGCTGCGCGCCCTGGGCGAAACGGGAGATCTCCGGGCGCTGCCGGTTCTGCTTCGCGCCCTTTCCGGCGCGCGTGCCGAGGCGAAGACCGGGGAGATCGCTCTGGTGGTGTCGGCTCTCGGCGGTGTCCGTCACGATGAAGTGTGGCCCCACATCCGGGTTGAACTGAGCAATCCGGATCGCCTCGTGCGGGAGGCTGCCATCCGCAGCGCCGCCGACTTCGCGAATCGCTGGCACTGGAGGGCGGATCCGGTGCGGGGTGAGCGAGTTCGGGCGACCGTAGGGTCTGCTCTCATGGATGTCCTCCTCGAGACGGAAGAACAGGGGCTCGTCGCGGCGCTTCTCGAATCGCTGGGTCTCGTGGCCACACCGCAGTTGCGGGACCTGCTGGACCAGAGGCTGGGGGACAGGCCCGGCAGACGGCCCTCAGGGTCTTCCGCCGCGGAAGCCGAGCGCGTCCGGCGCGCACTGGAGCGGGTCGACCGGGCTCTCGGACGGCAGCAGCCACGCGAGAGGGAGCGGTAGCCGGGGTCGTCATGGCGCGCGGGCGTCGCTTTGGGACGCGGCTGTTGCCGGCGATCGTCTACCTGATTGCCGCCGTTGCCGCCGTTGCCGCAGCCGGCGCCCAGGGCAGCGAGGCCGGCGACCGGGAAGCGCTGACCACGCTCTACAACGCCACCGGGGGCATGGATTGGGAGTACGGTACGAACTGGCTGAGCGCGGCGCCTCTTGGCGACTGGTACGGAATCGAAACGGACGCGCACGGCCGTGTCGTGGTCGTTTCCCTGACGCGGAACGGACTTTCCGGCCCGATTCCTGCCGCACTCGGAAGTCTCGACCGGCTCGAGCAGTTGTGGCTCACCGCCAATCGCCTGACCGGGGCGATCCCGCAGGAGTTGGGAGACCTCGCGGCTCTCGAGGTGCTCTCGCTTGCGGTCAACGAGTTGACAGGTTCGATTCCTTCGACGCTTCAGAAACTGACTGACCTCGAGCAATTGAACCTCAACGACAACCGGCTGGACGGTTCGATTCCCCCCGGATTGGGCGGCCTGCCCAATCTCGTCGATCTGTCGCTGAACGACAACGGGCTGACGGGTCCGCTGTCCCTCGCCCGGGAGGACTACGGCAGCCTGCAGTGGCTGGACTTCTCCGGCAACGCGTTGACGGACGCCATTCCCTCCGAGCTGGGCGGGTTGTCCGGCCTGTTGCGACTCTCGCTGGGCCGAAACCGGTTCAGCGGGGAGATTCCACGGTCCCTGGGGGACGTGAGCCGTCTCAGGGAACTGGATCTCGCCGCCAACCGGCTGACGGGCGCCGTTCCGGATGAGATCGCGAACCTCCATGACCTCGAATCGTTGTACCTCAATGGGAATGCCGCGCTTGGCGGTCCTATGCCCCTGGCTCTCAGGCATCTGCCGGTCCTCGGGTTCGTGGACATTCTCGGCACCGGCCTGTGCGCGCCGGAGGACGCTCTGTTTCGTGCCTGGGTGGTTTCGATCGAGTTCTGGGGTTGCGGCGGCCGGGTTCCGCCGCCTCCTCCGTCACCCTCGGCCGGGGGTTCCGGCGGCGGTGGCGGGTCACCCAACGAAGGAGCCGACGAGGACGACGGCGAAGGGCGCGAGGGCAACGGGAATGAAGGCGGCGGTGGAGCGACGGGTATCCCGCCCCGCGCGATGTTCGCGCCGGGGCGGGATTGCGCCGAGGGCCTCTGCCACGCGCGCACCGGTCAGCCGGTTACGCTGACGGATGCGAGCTCAGGCACGGTTCGCTTCCGCACCTGGGACTTCGGAGACGGGACGCAGTCGAGAAGTCGGCAGGTAAGCCACCGTTGGCGGGAGCCGGGCTTCTACGAGGTGAGGCTATGGGTGAGCGACGGCGCGAATGAGTCGGCCGTGTCGCTGACTTTCCTGGTGGAAGCCTCGACGCCCGCGGGGAACTGCGTCGCGGATCCGCGGACCCGGTGCCTGCTGGATTCCCGCTACTCGGCAACAGTTGACTGGTGGGCGCCCGACGGCCGCGAGGACGCCGGGAGGGTCGTTCACGCCGGAACCAACGACTCGGGGCTGTTCCGCTTCTTCAGTGAGGAGAACTGGGAGGTGCTGGTCAAGGTGCTGGACGCTTGCTCTTTGAACCGCAACGTGTGGGTGTTCGCGGCGTCGACGACGAATCTCGGCCACTCGATCCGGATCAGGGATACGGTGACGGGCGAGGAGCGTGTGTACCGCAACGAGCCCGGGCAGTCGGCGCCGGCGATCACGGACGTGGCGGCGTTCCCGGCGGGCTGCGCCGCGCCGTAGGGGCGGCCGTCTGGCGATGGCGGCTACCTCGTGCCATGATCCAGCGTCCCGTCCGAACCGAAGCATCTGAAGGAGATTTCGTCATGTGGTTGCGCCTGCGGCAGATCTGTCTGGTAGCCGAGAAACTCGCCCCGGTCGTCGACGACCTGGAAGCCGTGTTCGGCATCGAGGTCTGCTTCAACGATCCCGGCATCGTTCGGTTCGGGCTCGAGAACGCCCTGTTGCCGATCGGCAACCAGTTGCTCGAGGTCGTGGCGCCGATCGAGGAGAACACCGCGGGCGGCCGCTACCTGGAGAAGCGCGGCGGCGACGGCGGCTACATGTTCATCACCCAGTGCGACGATCATGCTCCTCGCCGGCGCCGGGTCGCGGAGCTGGGGATTCGCCTGGTCAACGAGTTCGAGCGCCACGGTTTCCAGAACATGCAGCTCCATCCCAAGGACACCGGCGGGACGTTCTTCGAGATCGACTGCCAGACGAACGGCCTGGGACCGGACGGACCGTGGGAGCCGGCGGGAGAGAACTGGCAGCGTTGCCGCCGGACGGACGTCGTCGACGCGATCGTGGCGGGGGAGATTCAGACCCCGGACCCGGACCGGCTCGCGGCCCGCTGGAGCGAGATCGCGGAGATCCCGCTGCGCGATGTCGACGGCGTGCCGACGATTCCCTTCGAGAACGCCGACTTGCGCTTCGTGCTGCCGACCGACGGCCGGCCCGAGGGGCTCGGCGGCATCGATCTGCGCGCGGTCGACGCGGACCGCGCCCGTTCCGCCGCGAGCGAGCGGGGCTGCCTCGGCGCCGACGGCGTGATCCACATCTGCGGCACCCGTATTCGACTCGTCGACTGACGATGAGAAACGGCACGGCGTCGGGCGGCCGCGCGTCGCTGGCGGTCGCTGCGGCTCTGGCGTTCTTCCTGGCTGTCGCCGGCGCGGGCTCCGCGACGGCCCAGGATCGCGGCGCGGCGGGCGGCGGGTCGGGCGCCTATGTCGGCGTGTTCGCCGGCTGGGGTGCTCTGGACGTCCGGCTCCTCGACGAGGACGGCTTCACGGCGGCGGACAGCCGCCCGGGCCGGACCTTCGACTACGACGACGTCGCATACCCGGTCGGCGTGGTCGCGGGTTGGGAGTTCGTGCCGCGACGCACGGCGATCCGCGTCGAGCTGGACGGCTTCGTCGGCGGCTTGCCGGGGGCGGCCCGCCAGGTGGATCCAGTGGGGCTGGACGAAACAGCGGCCTCGGAGTTGCGGTGGGCGGCGACGGCGCGGGTCGGGGCGCGGCGGTCCCTCGGACGCGCGGCCGCCTTCCTCAGTGGCGGTGTGGCGGTGGCCGGGATCTCCGCTTCGTTCACGGACCTCGACCTGGGCCCGGACGGGCGCATGGCCGTGGATCGGGACGATTCCTTCGCCGGCCGATCGACGCGGGTCGGCTGGGTCGCCGGCGCCGGCCTCGAGATGCCGTTCGGCGACGCCTGGACGCTCCGTTTCGAAGCGATGCGCATGGACTTCGGCGAGACGGTCGACGAGGCTCCGAACGTGACGGGCGTCAACGCCGGCGTTTGTGGCCCAGGCGGGCTACCGAGCCCGTGCGAGTACCGGATCGACCATCGGTTCGACCTGGCCCGGCTGGTCGTGGTTCGCCGTCTCGGCCGCTGATCCTGTCCCGGCGCCGTTGCCGGCGTCGAGGCTGGCTGCCTTGTCCAGAAAGGCGGATCTCCGCCGGCTGCCGTCCCAGCGGATATCGGGAAGCAGCACGTCCCGCTTCGCCGCGATCCGGTCCTGGTGCGGCAGGAGGTCCTCGAGCATCGCCCGGAGTTCCGAGTCCATGTCCCGGGTCGGCTGGTAGCCCAGGGCCGGCAGGTGATCGTGGTCCGGGTTGTAGTGGTGCTCTTCCATTTCCTTGCGTGGGTTCTCGATGCGCCGGATTCGCGGATCGAGACCCATCCCGGAAGCAACCGCGGCGACCTTGGCCGCGAGCTCCGAGATCGTGTAGGTCTCCTCGAACTGATTGAACACGCGGTAGTCGCCAGCTTCGGGCGGGTTGTCGACCGCCAGGGTCAGGCACTGCATCGAGTCGCAGATCGGCAGGAAGCCGCGGCGCTGGTTGCCGAGTCCGAACAGGGTCAGCGGCTCGCCGATCACCGACTGGCAGCAGAAGCGGTTGAGCGCGGTGCCGAAGGCCTGGTCGAAGTCGAGCCGGGTGTGGAGTGCGGGGTCGGCCGGGTGGTCGGCAGCGCTGCCGAAGAAGCGCGTGCCGTAGACGACGCCTTGCATCACGTCGGTGGCCCGGAGCCCGAAGATGCGGCACGCGAACATCACGTTGTTGCTGTCGTGGACCTTGCTCCAGTGGTACCAGGAGCCGGCTTGCCGCGGAAAGGGCAGGCGGTCGCGGCGGCCGCGGTACTCGATCTCGAAGAAGCCCTCGGGGATGTCCAGGTTCGGCGTGCCGTACTCGCCCATCGTGCCGAGCTTGACCAGGTGGGCCTCGGGCGCCAGGTCGCGCATCGCGTAGAGCACATTCATCGTGCCTTCGATGTTGTTGCGCTGTACCCAGATCGCGTGATCCGCGTCGATCATCGAGTAGGGCGCCGATGGGCATTCGCCCAGGTGGACGATCGCCTCCGGCCGGACGTCTTCGAACAGCCGGTACACCACGTCCTTGTCGGTCAGGTCGCCCTGAACCAGGTGCGGACGCCGGTCGTAGGCGGACTCGAAGGCGTCGAGCCGCTCCTCGACGGACGCGACCGGGAGAGCGGAGCGGCCGCCCATCTCGGCGACCCACTCGCGGCGGAAGCCGGCATCGATGCCGGAAACCTCGTGACCGCGGGCAGTCAGGTACTGCGCCAACGGCCAGCCGAGGTAGCCGTCGATGCCTGCAATGAGAACGCGCGTGATGTCACCCCCTGTTGCACTGTGCGGGGATCAGACCGCGTTCTCGGGTGCGAACCGGGAAGATTCCGTGAGGCAGTCGATTCTACCAGCGAGAGCGCGGGAGGCTGGCTGTTGCGGCTTCGACTGGGCGGGTGCTACCTTCCGTTCGCGTGCTCTGGTCCGGATCAAGACCGTCCGCGGCTCCGGCATGAGGATTCTCTACGGAGTTCAGGGCACGGGTCACGGTCACCTGGTGCGCTCGGCGGCGATGGTGGCCGGCCTCCGGAGCCGGGGCCACGAGGTCCACTGCCTGCTGACCGGTCGGTCTTCGGCCGCGTTCGCCGACCCTGAGATCCGGGCCAGCCACACGCTGCTCGAGGGGTTCACCGGCCAGGCCGCCGGCGGGCGAGTGCGGCTGTTCCAGACCATGCGGCAGTTGCGCGTGGTTCGCTTTCTGCGCGACGTACGCAGCTTCGATGCGTCAGGCTTCGATCTCGTGCTGACGGACTACGAGCCGGTTTCCGCCTGGATCGCTCGCCGCTGCCGCCGGCCCAGCATCGGCGTCGGTCACCTTTACGCATTCCACCGGCGTCTGCGACTGCCCGGGCGGACCGGGCCGGCCCGCTGGATGCTGCGCCTGTTCGCTCCGGTCTACACGCCGGTTCGGACCGCCGTGGGTCTGCACTGGCATCGATTCGGCGGCACGAATCTGCCGCCGACGATCAGTCCCGATCTCGTCGCGGCGGCCGCGGACGGTTCCGCGCGTGGCGATGGCCGGCGGTTCCTCGTCTACCTGCCCGCGGAGAGCGAAGAGAGCATCGTGGATCTTCTGGGGCGATTGCCGCAGCGGCGGTTCGTCGCCTACCGTCCTGTGCCCGAGCCGGTCGAGCGCGGCAACGTCTCGATTCGCCCCTACGACCGCAAGGCCTTCGTGGCCGATCTGGTCGACTGCGCGGGAGTCATCACGAATGCGGGTTTCTCGCTCGCCAGTGAGGCGCTGCACCTGGGTCGCCGTCTCCTTGTGCAGCCCATTCGCCGCCATCCGGAGCAATTCCTCAACGGCCGGGCGCTCAAGGCGCTGGGTCTTGGCACAGTCGTTGAGCGGCTGACGGCGGCCGGGATCGAGTCCTGGATCGATACTCCGGAGCCGGTTCCCATGGACTATCCAGACGTGACCCGCCACCTGGTCGACTGGATCGACGGGGGCGCCGAGCGTCCGCTCGGCGACCTGGCAGCCGACGCGTGGGACGAAGTCTCGTGGCGGCCGGCATGAGCAGATCGCGAGCGGCACGTCCGGCCGATCCGGACCTCGACTTCACCCTCGCTCACTACCGGGAGATCCTGGCCCGGATCACCTCGACCCACCGCACCTTCTCGTTTGGCGAGGCGGCTCCCCTGGGGGAGGCGCTGCTCGAAGTGGAGCACTTCGTCCTGATGCGGCACGACGTCGAGTTCAGTCTCGACGCCGCGCTGACCCTGGCGCGGGCCGACCACGACGCGGGCGTGCGCTCGACCTTCTTCGTCCAGATCGGTTCGGACTACAACCTGTTCGAGGCCGACGGCGCCAAGGCGGTCGAAGAGGTCCTCGACCTCGGACACGATCTCGGCTTCCACTACGACCTCGGACTGCTGGAGCGTTCTGGCGGCGACCCGGTGGCGCTGGCCGGCCGGGCGATCGACCTGATCGAGGGCTTCTTCGACACGCGGATCCGGGCCGCCAGCCCCCACATGCCGATGCGGTCGGGCCGGACGCTACGGATTCCCGGGGTCGTGGACGCCTACGACCCGCTCTACTTCGAGCGGATCAAGTACCTCTCCGACAGCACCCAGGTCTGGCGCGAGGGCGTGGTGACGTCGCTGCTCGACCGCTACGACCAGATCCAGCTCCTCACCCACGAGTACCACTGGACGGAGGAGGGCCTGGGTTGGGACGAGCTGCTGTTGCTCGAGGCCGAGTTCAAGTACCGCCGGCTCAGGCGCCGCGCCGAGGCGAACGTCGAACGTTTCCGGGAGGGGCTGCGCCTGCGGGCCGAACGGGACGAGGCGTTTCGGGCAGCGCGCGGTGGGTCGAAGTAGCCTTTGGGTCGATGGATCGGGTGCGCACGGTTAGGGACGTCCTGCTGCGCCCGACTGCCGAGAGCGAACTCCCTCGTCTCTCCGAACTGACCGAGGTCGTCTACGGCGTCCGGCGCGAGCCGGAGGTTCTGCGGTGGCTTCTCTTTCATCCCGGTCCGGGGCCGGAGGTCGAGTCTTCCGTCGCCGAACGGCATGGCCGAATCGTCGGCCACGTGGCGTCGTTGCACTGCCGCTACCGGGTCCATGGCGGAACGGTGACGGGTGCTCACCGGATGCTGTGGATGGTTGAACACGCTGCGAGGGGCAGAGCCGGCGTCCCCCTTGCCGGCCGCACGCCCGACACGGACTTCGAGGTCGTGCTCGGCGGCACCGCCGCAACCAAGGCCATGCTGGTCATGCGCGGCTTTCACGAGGTCGGTGAGGCGCTCGAAGTGCGTCTGAGCACCGCGGCGGCAGGTGTCGCCGCGGCCAGGCAGACCGGCCTGATGCTGGCCAACTTCGATCCCGCCGCTGCCGGTCCTGCGGCTCCTCGAGACACGCTGGTCAATCTCGCGGAGCCGGACCACCTGGCATGGCTGGCAGCCTGTCCGGAGCACGACGGGCTGCTGTTCACCCTGGAACGGTCGGGAGAGCCGCTCGGTCCGGTCCTGCTCTACGTCAACCGGGCGAACGATCCGCCCACCGGTCGGATCGTCCACATGCCGTGGCTTGAAGAGGATGCGGATCTGGCGCTTCTCGCCATCCTCGACCGGCTGGGCCGGGAGGGCTGCGCCGAGGCGACCGTCCTGACCACGGACGAGGACCTGTTGCGGGCCACGGAGTCGCTGGATGGCGAGGTCTTCTACCGGCGTCCGCTCTGGTTTCGCAACCCGAACCGCGCTGTCGAGCCGGCTCGCTTCTATCTCACCTACATGGAGGGGGATCTCGCCTACCGGCGGGTGTAGAAGGCGGGCACCGTACTTGCCCACTGGATGCGCCGGCGTCCCCGCCGGCTGCCGACGGAGGCGGCCAGGAAATGCGCCGCGAGGCGGCGACGATGTTGCGGAGCTAGCCCTGCGGCGTCACCAGGTACTTCTCGCCGGTCGCCTGCTTCGCGTAGACCGCGATGGACGCCGGGTCGAGCGCCTGCCGCAGGGTGACCGTCTTCGCGTAGCTCGACGCGAAGGTCGTCTTGATTTCGGCGGCGACCCGCTGCCGGAGCCGTTCCGAGGCCTCATAGCCGATGCGGCGCAGGAAGTGGGGCAGCAGCCAGCCGCCCAGGCCCCAGGCCATGCCGAAGTTGCGGGTCAGGACGGTCTGGCTGCGGTCGAGGCCGCCGTAGATGTAGACCTGCTTGAGGGTCGCCGAGCCGTAGCGGCTGTACTCGGGGGCGTTGGCGGAGAGCGCCGCCTCCATCGCGGTCAGGATCTGGCCGGCCAGCTTGCCGCCGCCGGTGGCGTCGAAGCCGAGCGTTGCGCCGGTGTCGGTGATCGCGGCGACGAGGTCGGCCATGAAGGTCTCGGTACTCAGGTTGACGACGTGGCGGGCGCCGATGCCGCGCAGGAGTTCCTCGTGTTCCGGCCGGCGGACGACGTTGACCAGCGGCACGCCGTCCGCGGTGCAGATCTTCTGGAGCATCTGGCCGAGGTTGGAGGCGGCGGCTGTGTGGACCAGGGCCGTGTGGCCCTCGAGCCGCATCGTCTCGACCATGCCCAGGGCGGTCAGCGGATTGACGAAGCAGGAGGCGCCTTCCGCGGGCGTCGTGCCTTCGGGCAGCGCCAGGCACTGCCGGGCCTCGGCCAGCCGGTACTCCGCGTACATCGAGCCGCCGAGGACGGCGACCGTGCGGCCGACCAGGGCCTGGGCTGCAGGCGACGAACCGGCGGCGACGACCACGCCGGCGCCCTCGTTGCCGGTCGGTATGGCCTGACCGAGGCGACCGGCGACCAGCCGCGCCAGTCCCTTGGGGAGGTCGGCGACTACCACGGGGCCGTGTTCTCCGTCGGACGCGCGGACCGTGGAGACGTCGGCCGGTCCGAACAGCACGCCCAGATCGGACGGGTTGATCGGCGACGCCTCGACCCGGATGACGACCTGGTCCGGACCGGGTTCCGGCACCGGGACCCTGACCAGCGCCAGTTCGACCGTGCCTCCGCCACTGTCATCGGCGCGGATCGTGGAGCGGATTGCGAGGCCGTCGGCGGGGAGTTCGGTCATGGTCGGTTTCCGGTTGGTTGAGGTGTGAGCGGCGGCGAGGCTATCGCGGCCGGGGCGTGCCGGACGACTATGCTCCCGCTCCGGGATGCCGCACGTCGTCTGCTCGCTCGAAGCGCCCTGCCGGCGGCCCTTCGATGTCCGGGGCCTGCTTGAGTTCTTCGCGGTCCGCGCGTTGCCCGGCGTCGAGGTCGTCGACACGGAGCGCCTGCTCTACTGCCGGACGATCGACCTCGCGCGACTGTTGCCGGTTGCGCCGGAAAGCGGTCCATGCCCCGGCGTCCTGCAGGTCGACTTCGGCGGCTCCCGCATGTGTGCGGAAGTACGTGCCACTGCGGGTGGAGGGCTCGAATCATGCCGCGAGGAAGAGGTCGAACGGCGAGTGCGGCGACTGTTCGACCTCGACGCGAACCCGGACGCCATTCGCTCCGGCCTGAGCGACCACTCCGAACTGGCCTCGGGCGGCCAGAGCCCGGCAGGCGTACGGATTCCCGGCGCCTGGTGCCGCTTCGAGACCGCGGTGCGGGCCGTCCTGGGACAGCAGATCTCGGTGGCCGGCGCCCGCACCCTGGCCGGCCGCCTCGTCGCCGCGCTGGGCGCGGAGCTTCCGGAGTCGCTGCGGACCCCCGGCCTGGAGCGCACCTTCCCGCTGCCGGAGCGGGTTGCCGCGTTCGACCTGCGGACGATTGGCCTGCCCGCGTCCCGGGCGCAGGCGCTGCGTGCCATGGCCGCGGAGGTGGCGGCGGGCCGCCTGCGCATGGACGCCGAGCCGGCGGAGGTCCGCGAGCGGCTGCTCGCGATCAAGGGCATCGGCCCGTGGACGGTCGAGTACGTCGCCATGCGCGCGCTGGGCGACGCCGACGCCTTTCCGGCCAGCGATCTGGGGCTGCGCAAGGCGGTGAACCCCGACGAGCCGCCGAGCGCGGTCGAACTGGAGGCGATGGCCGAGAGCTGGCGACCTTTGCGCGCTTACGCCGCGATTTCGTTATGGCGTCGAGGCGGCGGGGGTTGAGACGGACGGCCGGGAGTTACGCTACGGAACGGACGTACTCAATAGGGTAATCGGCGCCGCGAAGGCGACGGGGTGGGTCACCCGGGTTGCCGGCTAGCGGACTCGTCGATACCCGACCGCAAGGAGACCGACCGATGACCGCGACCTACCACGACCTCGACACCCCGATCGGCACCCTCCGGCTGGTAGGCGGTGAAGACTCGATCGATCGCATCGAGCTGCCGAACCGGGCGGCCGGGGCACCGGACGCTGCCTGGGAAACGGCCGACGGAGACCTGCCGGCGGCGTTGGCGGACACCAGGCGGCAGCTTGAGGAGTACTTTGCCGGCGAGAGGCAGGAGTTCGACCTGCCGCTCAGCGCCGGCGGCACGGAGTTCCAGCAGCGGGTCTGGGCCGAACTGCGGCGCATCCCGTTTGGCGAGACGATCTCCTACGGGGAACTCGCGGCGCGGATCGGCAAGCCGTCGGCCTCAAGGGCCGTGGGCGCCGCGAACGGCCGCAACCCGCTACCGGTCGTCGTGCCCTGCCATCGGGTGATCGGCAGCGACGGCCGCCTGACCGGCTTCGGCGGAGGCCTGCCGACGAAGCAGGCGTTGCTGGACCTGGAACAGCGGGTGGCCGGAAGGCAGCTACGGCTTTCGCCGGTGCTAAGCTCGCGCGCGACTTCGTAGGCAGTTTCCCAGCCAGAGCGACCTCCACCTGGAGATTCCGGATGCGCACATCTCGACTCGTGTTTGCCGCGGCCACGGCCGTCCTTCTCTTCGCCGGCGCCGCCATCGCCGCGCCGCCCGCCACGGAGAACTGGCCGGCCTTCCGCGGCCCGGATGCGATGAGCGTCGCCGACGACGACCCCCGCCTGCCGGACACCTGGAGCACGACGGAGAACGTGGCCTGGGCCGTCGATGTGCCGGGCCTGGGATGGTCCTCGCCGATCGTGCAGGGCGATCGCGTCTACGTGACCACGGTGTGGAGCGAGGGCGACGTCGAGGAGCCGAAGAAGGGTCTCTACCTCGGCGGCAACCGGATGCAACCGTCCGCCGACCAGCACCACTGGGCGGTCTTGTGCTTCGAGGTGGAGACCGGCGAGAAGTGCTGGGAACGGGAGGTGCTGGTCGGGGCGCCGGACTTTCCGCGTCACCTGAAGAACACCTACGCCTCGGAGACTCCGGTCACGGACGGCCAGCGGATCTACGCCTACTTCGGCAACGTCGGCGTCTTTGCCTTCACGCTCGACGGCGAGCCGCTCTGGGAGCAGCGCTTCGAGGTGGTGCGGACGCGCTTCGGTTGGGGTACGGCGGCGTCGCCGGTCGTGCACAACGGGCAGCTCTACGTCGTGAACGACAACGAGGACCAGTCCTTCCTGATGGCCCTCGACGCCGAGACCGGCGAGGAGCTGTGGCGCGACGCCCGCGAGGAGGGGAGCAATTGGGCGACCCCCTTCGTGTGGGAAAACGAACTCCGCACGGAGGTGATCACGCCGGGTACCGACCAGGTGCGCTCGTACGACGAGCAGGGCAACCTCCTGTGGCACTTCGGCGGCATGTCGTCCATCGCGATTCCGCAGCCGTTCTCAAAGTACGGCCTGCTCTACGTGTCGTCGGGCTACATCGGTGACCAGGTCCGCCCGGTCTACGCGATCAAGCCGGGCGCCGAAGGCGACATCACGCTGGAGAAGGACCAGCAGAGCAACCGCTGGGTGGTCTGGTACCAGCCCCAGGCCGGCGCCTACAACCCGACGCCGCTGATCTACCGCGACCGCTTCTACACCCTGCTCGACCGTGGCTTCTTCACTGCGCACGATCCGAAGACGGGCGCCGAGGTCTACGGCAAGCAGCGGATCGAACGCGGCTCGGGCGCCTTCACGGCGTCGCCCTGGGCTTACAACGGCAAGGTCTTCGTGCTCAGCGAGGACGGCGACACGTTCGTGATCGAGGCCGGCGACGAGTTCCAGGTCGTCGGCAAGAACTCGCTCGACGAGATGGCCATGTCGACGCCGGCGATCGCCGACGGCAGCCTCTACGTCCGCACCCGGAGCAAGCTGTACCGGATCACGAATCAGGCGGGCGGCGCGAGCGGGCCCTGAACGCCGGGCCAGCCGCGGTCGCGCTCTGGCTCGGTCTGACGGCGATCGTCCAGCCGGCCTCCGCTGTCGACTTCGACGCGGTGGCGGAGGTGTTCCGCAGCCGCTGCGCCGGTTGTCACACGGAAAGCGGTCCGGCGCCGTTCGCGTTGCGGACGTTCGAACAGGCGCGCGCCTGGTCGTCCTCGATCCGCCGGGCGGTGGCCTCGGGAGCGATGCCTCCATGGCATGCCGACCCGCGCTACGGCGAGTTCGCGAATGACCGGCGTCTGCCGGCGTCGGAGCGAGCGAAGCTGCTGGCCTGGATCGATGGCGGCAGGTTGCCTGGGTCGGCATCGCGGGAGGCGGTGGCCCTGGAACGGCCCGCCTCTCCCGGAGGAATCGACTGGAGTATCGGCACTCCCGACCTCGTCTTTGAGCTGCCGGAAGAGGTGACGGTGCCCGCGGCCGGTGACGTTCCGTACCACGGCTACCGCGTGGAGACGGGTCTGGGCGAGGACATCTGGATCCAGGCGGCGGAGACGCAGCCCGGCAATCCGGCCGTGGTCCATCACATCATCGTGCAGGCGTTCCCGGGCGGCGGCGCGGTCCGCGAAAGACCCGCCGGCGATCCGCGGACGGCGGGGGATCTCGGTGGTTACGCGCCGGGAACCGGCCCCCTCGTCATGCCGCCCGGGGTCGGCCGCCGGCTTCCCGCGGGCGCCGTGCTCGACTTCCAGATGCACTACACGCCGACCGGAAGGGAAGAGACGGACCGGAGCCGGATCGGCCTGATCCTGGCGGCCGAGCCGCCTCGCCACGAGTCCCTCACGGCGCTCTGCTCGACGCCCTTTCTGTGGATTCCGGCGGGCGAGCGCGATGTCCGGTTCGAGGCCGAGCTGACTTTCCCGCGCGCCACCCGCCTGCTGTCGCTCAGGCCGCACATGCACCTGCGCGGCGACACGTTCGAGTTCCGGGCGGAGTATCCGGACGGACGTTCCGAGATTCTGCTCCTGGTCACCGGCTACGACTTCAACTGGCAGACGACCTACCGGTTCGCCGAGCCCAGGCTGCTTCCTGCCGGGACCCGGCTTCGCTGCACGGCGACCTACGACAACAGCGGCGCCAATCCGCTGAACCCCGATCCGACCCGGGACGTCTCCTGGGGACGCGAGACGACGGACGAGATGATGATCGGCTTCGTCGACTACTACGAAGTCGACGAGTAGCCGGGGCGGCAGAAACTGGGTGCGCCGGTGCCCTCGCCGGCATCCGGCGCGTAGCGCCGGCTTCTGGACTTTGCCGCGCTAGCCCGCGCCGGTCAGGCTGGGTTCCACTCGCCGCGGGCGACGGCGGGCACGAACTCGTCGAGGCCTTCCGGCGGGTAGTCGACGGCCCGGCCAAGTTCGGCGCTCATGTAGGCGGCCATCAGCAGCCGGGTGACCTCAAGGCCGTCCTCGAAGGTCTCCCGCGGCCTTTCGCCGCGCCGGAAGCTCTCCACCATGTGCCGGTTCTCGGCGTCGTAACCGTAGGCAGCCGGCTCGTTCGGGAGCACCGGCATGAGGCCCATCTCGGCGTTCTGCTTCTCGACCAGGTCCTCGCCAGTGTGCTGCTCCAGGTCGCGGCTGAAGAAGAGCTCGAGTTCCGTGTCGAGACTGTTCGCCCGCATCGAGTACTCCGGCCCGAGCAGCTCCATCGACAGACGCAGGCCGGCGCCCACGTAGCTCCACGATGTCGTCGCCTCGACCACCAGGGGTGTGCCGTTCTCGTCCTCGTACTCGACCATCGCCCGGGCGAAGTCCTCGGCCGGGCGCCGCGCGTAGTCGACGGAGTCCCCGTACTGGTCACGCAGCTTGCGGGCGTACTCCGGACGTTGCCACTTGAGGCAGTGGATCTGGGCGTGAACGCGCTTCGGGATCAGGCTGCTGCGCGGCTTGCCGGGTTCGGTGAGCAGGAAGCGCGCCGCCTCGACCGAGTGGCACATCATGTCGTTCAGCACCCCGCCGCCCTGGAGTTCGCCCTGCCAGAACCAGGCGTTGTGCGGGCCGGAGTGTTCCTCGGCCGCACGGGCCAGATACGGACGGCCCGCTGCGCGGGCGCCGCGCTCCCAGGCCAGCTCGCGGCCGCGGACGACCGAGGGACTGAACACCTGGTTCTCGAGGTAGCCGTCGAGGACGCCGATCTCGGTCGCGAGCTCGACCATTCGCAGCGCTTCACCCGCGTTGCGGGCTAGCGGCTTCTCGCAGGCGATCCCGACCAGGCGGCCGCGGCCGTCGGCGACAGCCTCGGCGATCTCCTCCATGTTGGCGATCCGGTGATCGTTGCGGCCGCAGATCCAGATCGCGTCGATGGCTTCGTCAGCGACCATCGCCGCGATCGACTCGTAGGCCCGGGCGTCTCCGACATCGAGCTCGGCGGCCAGCGCCGCCGCGGACTCGGCGCTCTCGCGGTTCGGGCTCCACACACCCCGTACATCGGCGCCCCGAACGGCGGTCCAGGAACGGATGTGGAAGCGGGCGATGAAGCCGCTGCCGACGAAACCGATACCGAGAGGTCGCTGGGCAGGCATTGCGTATGCGGCTTCAGCCGGCCGCGTCCTTCAACTCCTGGGCCTTCGCGATCCAGCGTTCCACCATCGACGCCGACGGCGCGCGGCGGCTCAGCTTCTTCTCCGCGTTGACGGCGCTCACCTTGAGTGCGAGGTTCAGGGGCCTGCGGCGGCTCAATTCACGCACGGTGCGAACGCCCGAGGCGACGAGGAGTTCCGCGAAGTCCGCGCCGACGCCTCGAATGCGCATCAGGTCGGCCCGGTTGACGAACTTCTGGATCTGGCGCTCGGGCAGTCCGGTGCGTTCCGACAGGAGCCGGCGTTCGCGGCGGTCACGGCAGGAGGCGAGGAGACCGTCCGTGGTCCGAATTCCGGCCTTCGCCAGCTTGGCGGCAACTGCGGGACCGACGCCTCCGATCTTCCGGACGCCGTAGGGCATCAACCTACGGAGTGGAAGGTCGGCGTCACTCGCCCCGAAACGCCTCGCGGACTCGGCGTTTCGGCCCATCCCGTCCTCGCCATCAGCTTGCGCCTCGGAACTTGCTGCGCTGCGTTCATCGGCGCGAGCTATTGGCCGCTTCCCTCGAAGGTGAGGTTCAGACCCTCGACATCCGCGGTGACTTCGACTTCAACGATCTGTTCGCCGAGCTTCTCGTGCCAGAACACGAGTTCGTAGGAGCCGGCGGGAAGCGCGTCGATCCGGTACTTGCCGTCGCTGCCGGTAGTGGAGTGGAAGGAGTGCTCCAGGACGAAGACGTAGGCGGACATCCAGGGATGGACGTCGCACTTCACCTGAATCGGCTTCTCGGGCGCCCGGAAGGACTTGATCCTCGTGCCGCGGGCGGGCTGGCCGATGTTGAACGGGCGGTTCGCCTTGGCCAGAGCACGGACGTTGTGGAGAGTCGGATCGTCGTTGACGATCTCGATGTCCTGCTCCACGCGAACGCCGATGATCCGGGGGGTGTAGAGGCAGCCCCGCTGCTCCAGCCGGACGGCCTCCTCGGGCGTGTCGCCGGCGGCGCCTTCGGGCGCCTCCCGGAGATAGACGAAGACGTTCTCGACCGCGCCGTCGTCGCCGACCAGGCTGTCGCGCGAGAGGACCCGCTTCCCGTCGTACATCGCGGCGCAGTTCGGGTCGGCGTCCATGCGCAGCGGGAATCGCTTGAGCGGTTCGCCCTCGTAGGTGACCGTGCCGCTGATGCTGAACTCAGCGGCAGCGGCACTACCGGAGATCAGGATGGCAGCGGCCAGCGCCCAGGCGGCGATGACAGGGCCTGAGCGGTGGGCGCGCAGGTGAAGCATCGATCGTCGTCTCCTCGCCGTCAGCGGGAGTAGAACTCGATGACCAGCGGCACTTCGCAAACGATCGGGACTTCGTCCCGAACCGGTGTGCTGCGCAGGGTCGCCTGATAACCGGTTTCGTCCGTCTCCACGTAGGTGGGCACCGTCACGCCGCGCGGCTCGTTGAAGCAGCGGAGTTTCCGGCTCTTCTCCCGCACCTCGACGACGTCGCCTTCCTTCACCCCGTAGGACGGGATGTTGACACGCCGGCCGTTGACCAGGATGTGGCCGTGGCCGACGAACTGGCGAGCGGCGAACACGCTGGGCGCGAAGGCCCGATGGACGACCGAGTCGAGACGGGTTTCGAGCAGACCGACCAGATTGTCGCCGGTCACGCCCTTCATCCGCGACGCCCGCTTGTAGTAGTTGCGGAGCTGGCGTTCGCTGACGTTGTACTGGTAGCGCAGCCGTTGCTTCTCGAGCAGCTGCCGCCCGTAGTTGCTCTGGCGCCGCCGCCGCTTGAGGCCGTGCATCCCCGGCGGATGGCCCTTCTTTTCCATGTAGCGCGCGGCCTTGGTCGTTAGTGGTATGCCCAGCTTGCGCGACAGCTTGACCTTGGGCCCGTTGAACTTCACGTGGTGTATCTCCGAAGGTCCTGTGCAGAATGTCTTAGGGTTCTTGCGCCGCTCGATCCGCGCGCGGGCACCTGAGCCGATCTCTTGTCCCGATAGGTCGGTTCGACCGGCGTCGTGGCCCCTGGTCGCCTGGCCGGGGCTGGCTGGCGCCTGCAGCGGAGCGCGGATTGTAGCAGCGAGTCGCCGCCGGCCCAAGCCCTGATTCGGTCCGGTTGGTTTCAGGGATGCGCTTCCGGGAGGGCCGCTTCGTCGAAGAGACTCCGCTGGTCCGTGCGACGCCGGAATGCCGCCGTCGACGGGCTCGCGGTGCGCCCGTTCCCGCCGCCATCGAGCCCGACGCGGCGCCGCACCGTCTCGAACAGTCTGCCGATCTGTTCCGCGTACTCCCCGCCGCCCTTCATCCGGTGGTGGAAGCGGGGGTCGTTCAGGTTGCCGTCGCGCGCTTCCCGCAGCCGGTTCAGCACCCGGTCGCGACGATCCGGGAAGTGGGTCGCAAGCCAATCGGAGAAGAGCTCCCGAAGGCCGTGGGGTAGACGCACCAGGATGTAACCCGCTCGGCTCGCCCCGGCTTCGGCCGCTGCTTCCAGGATCGCGGGGATCTGATCGTCGTTCAGGCCCGGGATGATCGGCGCGGTCATCACGCCGCAGGGGATGCCGGCGGCGCTCAGTTCGCGCAGCGCGTCGAAGCGCCGCCGTGGCGTCGAGGCCCGGGGTTCCATTCGCGCCGAGAGCGAGGCGGAGACCGAGGTGATCGAGAGGTAGACGCCGCAGGCCTGGAATCGGTTGAGTTCCACGAACAGGTCGAGGTCGCGGGTGACGAGGTGGTTCTTCGTGATGATTGCCACCGGGTTTCGGAACTCGGCGAGGACCTCCAGGCAGCGCCGGGTGATCCGGAGCTTCCGTTCGATCGGCTGGTACGGGTCGGTGACGCCGGAGAGCACGATGACCTGGGGTTTCCAGCGCGGGCTCAGGAGCGCCTCCCGAAGCAGCTCCGGGGCACGCTCCTTGACCAGGATCCGGCTCTCGAAGTCCAGCCCCGCGGAGAAGCCGAGGTACTCGTGGGTGGGACGGGCGTAGCAGTAGATGCAGCCGTGCTCGCAGCCGCGGTAGGGGTTCAGGCTGTACTCGAAGCCGATGTCCGGAGAGTCGTTGCGGGACAGGATCGTCTTCGAGTGGTCCCGGAACAACTCGGTCGGCGGCGCGTCTCCGCGTTCGGCCACGCTCTCTCCCGGTTCGAAGTCGATGTCGATCCGCTCGAAACGGTTACGCGGGTTGGCGGCCGCGCCGCGGCCGCGTACTGCACCGGAGGGCACCTTGCGGGGCTTCGTTCGGCGGTCGGAGGAACGATCGGAGACGTCCACGGAGAAGGCAGCCTACCACGACTTACGCCCTGTTTGCGGCAATCAGGCCAGAACCAGCCTCGGGTTTCCGGAGCGGGCCGCTCGTGCGTGCGCGATGACCGTGGCTCCATGGAAGCCTCGGGCCTTCAGGTCGCTCAGAAGGCCGTCGACGCGCTCCGGAGAAACCGCCGCCACCAGCCCGCCGGAGGTCTGGGGATCGAAGACCAGTTCCAGCCGCGGTCCCGGGGCGGCCAGCCGCTCGACCTCGACCGGCAGCCGAGTGTTCTGATCGTGGCTCGTGCTCCGCTCGCCGCGGCCCAGCAGTTTGAGCGCGCCGGGAAACGCGGGCAGGGCGTCGACATAGACCTCGAGAACCACGCCGCTCGCCTGCGCCATTTCGCCCAGGTGACCGGCCAGGCCGAAGCCGCTGACGTCGGTGGCGGCGGTTACGCCGGCTCGCCTGGCCGCCTCCATCGCGCCGCGGTTGCTCGCCTGCATCGAGGCGAGGCAAGCCCGCAGCCAGCGACCGGGACAAAGCCCCATCCGGTCGGCGGCGAGCAGTACGCCCGAGCCCAGCGGCTTGGTCAGGACCAGAGCGTCGCCGGGCCGGACCTGGCTCTTGAGCAGCAGGCCACCGCCGTCTTCCGACAAACCCTCGACGTGGAAGCCGACGACCAGTTCGGGCCCGGTGTTCGTGTGGCCGCCCAGAAGAAGGACGCCTTCCGGATCGAGCGCCGCGCGGGCGCCAGCCAGGACCTGGATCAGGAGTTCCTCGGCGGTCTCGCCATCGGCCTCCTGGGGCAGCGTGATCAGGGCCTGTGCGAACCGCGGCGTCACCCCGGTGGCGTGGAGATCGGAGCAGGCGTTGACGGCGGCTACCCGGCCCACGAGCCAGGGGTCGTCCGTGAAGGCGGGGAAAGCGTCCAGCGAGGCGACGATGCGATCTCCGGCCGGCGTCCGGTAGGCGACCGCGTCGTCCGGCGTCCCGGTGTCCAGGATGATCTGGTCCAGGAGGACCTGGTCGCCTGTCTCCGCTCGATCGTTCAGGCCCGCCCGCGCCAGGGCTCGGCCCAGCCGGTCGGGTCCTACCTTGGCCGCGCAGCCGCCGCAGAACATGGGGGTCGAGTGAGGCTCGCCGTTCGCGGCGTGCGCGACGGGACCCGCGTCCATGGCTCCGAAAGCGGGAAGCGCCGCGCCGTCCGGGTCGAGGGCCTGGAAGCGCTCCATGAACCGGCGGTCGATCCGGTCCTTGAGCCGCATGACCCAACGACCTTCGAAAGCGGCGCCCCACTTGGCCCCGGCCGCGCGCCCGTCGCCCAGGTTGAGCAGAGCCAGGAAGTCGCCCTGCGGACGGTACCGTCGAAGCCGCTGTCCCGTCGTCAGGCGCTCGAGGTTCTCGATCAGGTAGGGACCCATTCGCACCGCGTAGACGCCGGCACGAGGCCGGTTCGGCTGGTCGATCAGGGTCGCGCAGTCGCCGACGGCGAAGATGTGGTCGTGGCCCTCCACCTGCAGTGTGGAACGGGTGCGGGCGAAGCCGCGATCGCAGAGGGGCAGGTCGGAGCCTCGGAAGATCGGCAACGCCGCGGCGCCGGTCACCCAGAACGTCAGGTCGGAGTCGAGTGTTCGACCGTCTTCGAGGCGCACACCGTTCTCCTCGACGCCGGAGACGGTCGTGTCGACCAGGGCCCGGACGCCGCGCTCGCCTGCCGCCGCCTCGATTCGCCGGGCCAGCGCCGGATGGTATCCGGGCAGGATGCGGTCGCCCGCCTCGACGATCGTGACCCGGGGTTCGAGGTCCAGACCGCGCAGCCGGGCGTCGATGCAGAACGCGAGTTCGATGCCGCCCGCTCCGCTGCCGACGACGACCACGTTCGGCTGCCGGCTGGTCAGAGCCTCGACGCGGCCGGAGATCGCCGCCGCCAGGCGGTTGATCGGCCGGGTGGGGACCGCGTGCTCGCGCACGCCGGGCAGCTCGAGGCCGGCGACGGTCGATCCCACGTCGAAGGAGGCGATGTCGAAGGGAAGCGGCTCGCGGCCCTCGACCAGAACGCGCCGGTTCGTCGCTTCGACGCCGGTGCAAGGTGCTAGGACCACCCGGACGCCGGCGCGCCGCGCCAGCGGCACCGCGTCGATCTCCAGTTCATGCCGTTCGTACTGTCCGGCAACCAGCCCTGGCGCCATGCCGGAGTAGACGGCGATGGGCGTGTCGACGACGAGGGTCGCCTCGACCGCGGGATCCGGGTGCATCATCCAGTGGCGTAGGACCTGGATGTGGGTGTGCCCGGCGCCGACCAGGACGACCTGCGGCATCAGTGCGTGTCTGCTGTGTCCGCGGCCCGCACCGCGCCGGACGCTTCGAGACCGGCGATCCGCTCCGCGCCGTAGCCCAGCTCCGCGAGGACTTCGCCCGTGTGCTCGCCGAGACGCGGGGCGGGCCTTCGGATGGTTCCGGGCGTCTGCGAGAAACGCCAGGGCACGCCGGCCATGCGCAGGTTGCCGAGTTGCGGGTGCCGGACGACCTGGCTCATCGCCATCGCCTCGACCTGGGGATCGTCGAAGAACTCCTCGGCCGAGCGAACGGCGGCGCAGGGAACGCCGACCGCGACCAGCTCCGCCTCCAGTTCCCGCGCCGGCCTCGAGGCGACGATCGGGTCGATCTCCGCGCTCAGTTCGGCCGCGTTGCCGACCCGCTGCGGGTTCGTTTCGTAGCGCGGGTCGTTGGCCAGGTCGTCGCGGCCGATCGCCTCGCAGAACAGCCGCCAGAACTTGTCCGTGCCGGCGGCGATGAAGATCGGCCCGTCGGCGGCAGCGAACATCCGGTAGGGGAAGATGCCGGGAGGTCCGGTGATCTCGGCCTCGAGCGGCTGGAGGTAGGACTGCGCCTGGGCGGTCATGATCGCCTGCAGCAGAGAGGTCTCGATGTACTGGCCAACGCCGGTGCGCTCGCGGTGGAGGAGGGCGGCGTTGATCGAGCAGACCGTGAGCACGGCGGCCATGTAGTCGGAAACCGCTACTGGGCAGATGGCGGCGACGCCGTTCATCAGTTGCTGCAGGTGGGCGGCGCCGGCCATCGATTGCAGCACCGGGTCGTAGCCGGGCCGCTGGGCGTACGGCCCGCTGCCGCCGAAGGCGCTCGACGAGGCGTAGACCAGGCCAGGGTTGTAGCGGCTCAGGGTGTCGTAGTCGATACCGAGTCTGGCGGCGACGCCTGGACGGAAGTTCTCCATCGCCACGTCGGCGTTCCGGGCGAGGTCGTAGATCACCTGCCGGCCCTGCTCCGTCTTCAGGTTGACCGCGATGCCGCGCTTGTTCCGGTTCCAGGCCTGGAACATCCGGCTCTCGCCCTCGATGAAGGGCCCCCAGTGGCGCGCGTTGTCGCCGCCAGGCGATTCGATCTTCAGGACATCGGCGCCCATGTCGCCGAGCAGCATGGCGCCGTAGGAACCGGCGATGAAGCTCGTGAAGTCGAGGACCCGGATGCCGTCGAGCGGGCCGCCCGAGCCGGAATCGGGCGAAGGCGTCTCAGACATTCGGCGATTGTAGCCCCGCCGAACCTCCGCGCGCCTACTCCACGAGCTCGACGTTGTCGATCTCGATCCAGAAAGCGCCCGGATCGGTGGGTCCGCCGATGAAGAACGCCCAGGCGCCCGAAGGGTCCAAACCGCTGAACGACGACAGCGGGATCTCGATCCGGTCCCAGTCCTCTCCGGCCTCGAAGGAGACGGCTGCCGGCTGCATTCCCAGGCTTTCCGCGAACGCCATCGCCTGGTAGGCGGCGCCCTCGCCGCGGGCGTCGAAGGCCAGGGCGCGGATGTCGCCGGCGTCGACGGGGTCGTTGAACTGGGCACCGAGCAGGACCATCACCCCGGACCACGGGAAGGCGAAACCCTCCTTGATCTCGCCTTCGATCCGTAGAGCGTTGCCGGCCTCGCCACGTGGCGCCGCGGCGGTCGTCACCGTCGACTTGCCGCCGGCGAAGGCGTCGGTCGAGTGCGACCACTTGGGGGGCAACGTCGTACGGTCAAGGTCCTCGAAGTCGGTCAGGAGGGTGGGCTCGAGGCGCGGCCGGCCAGTCGTGGGTTCGACGCTTCGGCGTTCGAAGCGCACGCCGTCCTTCCAGATCGCCGCGATATCGCGGGTGGCGCGTATGTCCGCGGTCGCGTCCCCGCGAACCAGGATGAGGTCGGCCTTGAGGCCCGCCGCGATCCGGCCGCGATCTCCCAGGTCGAATGCGTCGACGGCCGCGGCGGTGGCCGCCCGGAGGGCCTCGACCGGACTCAGACCGGCACGGACCAGCAGTTCGAGTTCCCGGTGGACGCTTGCGCCATGAGTCGTTCCGGGATTCGGCGCGTCCGAGCCGGCCAGAATCGGCACTCCGGCGGCGTGCAGCGCGCCGACGTCGGCCAGGATGTTCGCCATCAACTCGGGGTTCGGTTCCCGGCCGAAGTTCCGACCCAGGCCGCCTCGCTGCTCGGGCGTGAGGAAGGGAGCGATCAGGGGGTCCGCGGCCAGCTCCGCACCCCCTCCGGTGGCCGCGATCGTCTCGAGCACGGCGAGCGTGGGGACGAGGAAGATCCCCGCCTCGCGGGCCGCTTCGACGATCTCGCCATCTCCGGCGCGGTCGAAATGCATGTGGACCAGGCCATCGGCGCCCGCGGCGATGACCTCCCCGGCCGCTTCCGCCGTGCTGATGTGGAAGACGGCCAGCAGATCGTGACTGTGCGCGGCGGCCACGATTCGGGGCAGGGTCGAGACCGCGAACGTGGGAAGCGGGCGCCCGGCGGAACCCGCTTCGTAGATCACCTTGATGAAGTCGCCACCCGCGGCCGCCCGGTCGGTGATGAAGGCCTCGGTCTGTTCCGGGTCGTCCAGGGTAGGCAACGGGACCCCGAACTGCGTACCGTGGCCGCCCGCGACGGTGACGGGACCGCCGGCGAAGACGTCGGCCCGGCCCGGAACCGCTCCGGCCGCCTGCTGCCGTCGCCACTGCGCCGCCATGGCTTCGGCGGTGAGCATGTCCAGAACGGTGGTGACGCCGAAGTTCAGCGCCTGTTCCAGTGCCGGCCCGAAGTTGTGCGTATGGCTGTCGATCAGCCCCGGCAGCAGGGTCTGGCCGGTGCCGTCGACGATCGTCGAGTCGTCTCCGACGCCTTCCGGAACGCCGGTTCCCGGCGTGATGGACTCGATCGTGCCGGCGCGGAACACCACGGTGGCGGCGTCGAGCACCTCGTCGCCGGTGAAGACACGGGCGCCCTGGACGACGGTGGCGGTCGACTGGGCGAGAAGTCCGCCGGCGAGCGCGGGAAGGCAGCAGATCGCGATCGCGGCGTCGCGGAGCAGGTGGAGCGGAACTGGCGGCATGGTTCACCTTTCCCGGAGGTCGAACCTCCGATGATGAGCGCCCCGATCCACGTATGCTAGTGAAGACCGGCGACGACCGCGACCAAGGGAGAACCCGTGAAGATCAAACTCGATATCGACTGTACGCCCGAAGAGGCGCGCGCTTTTCTCGGCCTCCCCGACGTCGCCGGTATCCAGAACGAGATGCTGGAGAAGGTCCGCGACCGCATGGTCGCCAACCTGAAGTACGCCGACCCGCAGGAGATGTTCCGGTTCTGGTTCCCGGGCGCCGCGTCGCGCATCGCGGCGCGGAGCGCTTCCGGAACCGACTCCGAGGACGGCGAGTAGGACGCCGGCTACGCTCCGGCCCCCGCCTCCAGCCCCGTCACGTCGTACGACATGAGGATCAGGTCGTGCGTGGCATCGTTCGGGTCGATGACCCAGTCGGCCAGCAGGGCCTCCACCGAGAAGCCCAGGTTCTGGAACATCTGACGGGCTCCGCGCTGCTCGCGGGCCATCTGGGCGACGATCTTGGTCAGCCCGATCTGCTGGGCCAGATGGAACACGTCGTGCGCCAGTTGGCCGCCGAGGCCCGCCTGACGGACCTCAGGCAGGACCATGATCCGGATCTCTCCGAGGTGCCTCATCCAGGACGACTCGCGCCGGTTCAGGCTGCCGTAGCCGACGAGACGATCGCCGAGGTGTGCGAGCACGGCGACGCGGGTTCCCGCCGCGGCGCCCTCGACCCAGTTGTCGACGACCTTCGGATCCGTCATGTCGACGCGCAGGAAGCGGAGGTCCTCTTCCGGCAGAGCACGCGCAAAGGCGAGCACATCGTCGCGGTCCTCCTGCCTCAAAAGGCTGAACTGGAAGGACTGGTTCTTGAGGCGGACCGTCCGCGGGTACTGGGTCGCCATGTCGTTCACTCGACTGTCTCCTCTTGGACTTGGGGCTCGGGTGGGGCTTGCTCGGTTGCCTCGTCGCCGGCGTCGCCGTCGGAGAGCCGGTCGAGGTAGCTGGTGACGGCATCGAACGATCCGTCGATCGTGTTCTTGAACTGGCGCTGACCTTCCTGGGCGGCGCCCCGCCAGGTCTGGATCAGATCACGCGCCTCGTCGGGGAGGTTCGGGACCTGGTTCATCATCCGGTCGGCGAGTTCGAGCTGACGGTCCTGCAGGGCGACGATCGCGTCATAGCCGTTCTCGAACGCGGCTCTCTGGAACTCGAGGACCTGCCTCTGGAAGGCAAGCACCTGTCTGGGGATGTTGCTCGGGATGTTGGGTCGATTCATGGTTCCTCCAGGGTCTATGGAACTGCCGCGGTTCGGATGGGGACGGAAACGCTACGCATCCGGCGGCGGGGAGTGCGGCTCGCCGCCTCGAGGAGTTCGTCGAACGACTCCGCGAACAGGTCGGGCAGCACGTCGGTGTCGGGACAGGCTCGTTCGTCCACCGTGACGCCGACGTGCAGCGCCTGGTTGTAGGCGAAGAACGCACAGGAAAGGCCCTGGCCGTAGCCGACAGGCCAGGAGGGCGTGTACCCGGCAAGCGGCCGGCCGGCCAGAAACTGGGGGATCTGGGGGCCGTTCGCGTTGGCGACGGTGAGGTGGAACGGCGGCCGCACCGAGGACGTCATCGCGGTCGCGGCCGCCGCCAGCGGGCCGGCGGCGCCCTGCACGCCGGCGAAGCGCGACAGCACGTCGGCCACCCGGGCCGTCCGCATCAGACGCGCCAGCTGGTGAACGGTGCGCAGCCGGTCTCCGGCGCCGATGCTCAAGGGAACTTCGATGGGCAGGAGGCTTCGCCGTTTCCGGTCGCGTTCGGGCAGGTCGGTGGCCAGCGCCACGCGCAGACTTCGGCCCCGGGTCGAGACGCCTCTCAGGTCCAGATATCGCTCGAGAGCGCCGCCGGCCAGGGCGACGACCACATCGGAGAGCGCGCCGCCCAGCCGTGCGCGGATCCTCCGGATGTCCCTGTAGGAGAAGGCGCACCGGATCAGGCGCCGCCGTCCGCCCAGACTTCGGTTGAATGGCAGGGGCACCGGAGGCAGCGCGAGATCGGGCATCGTCTCATTCAGCGTCAGGAGAGCGGTCCGGGTGTCTTCCGAGGAGAGTTCCTGAAGGGCCGCCGCCAGATCCTGGCCGATCCGGGTCCAATTCTCGATCCACTCCGCCCCGCGGGCGCCCCAGCGGGCGCCGTTCGACGCCGGTTCGCCTGCCTTCTTCTCCTCGACTGTCGTGCCGCTGGCAAACAGTGCGTGGAAGAGGTCGCCGGTGGCCAGCCCGTCGACGGCGACCAGGTGGGACTTGATCAGCAGTGCGTCGCCGCCCTCGTGATAGCCGGGCGCCAGGTGGAACTCCCACAGCGGCCGGCGGGGATCGAGCGGCTTGCCGAGGGCTTCGTCGAACGCGGAAGCCGGGTCGCCGTTAGAGACGACGTGGAGGTGCTCGTCGAGTTCGAACGGCGCCGGGCGCCAGCGAGGGGGGCCATAGGGCGGTCCGTCGACCCGGAGGCTGAACCGGGGCAGCCTGCGCAGCCGACCCATCCAGTGCAGGAGTTCCTGCCGGTCGATCTCGCCGTCGACGAGCGCGAGACCCGCGACGTGCAGTCCGGGGCTGCGGCGCTCGAGGTTCCACAGGAGCGCCTGGTCGGGTGCCAGGAGCGTGTTGGGCGCGGTCATGTGGCGATCTCCGCGGTGAGCGTGGGGCTCGGGTGGCGCTTCAGGAACCGCGCGAGGTGGTAGTAGGCGAGGGCGTTGGCGGCCAGGCCGGAGTGCGTGCCGAGGACTTCCCGGTTCAGCGACGGATCGTGGAGCCGCGTGTAGCGCCACGCGACGACGCCGTCCCGCCGGGTGAAGATGGCGAGTTGGGGCACTTCTTGCGGGAACGGGCTCTGCACCGAGCGCACCAGGTCGCAGCGGCAGTCACCCGAGAAGCACGCTGGTTCCCGGGCGTCGTCCCGTTCGACGACGCGGCGGCGTACCGCCTCCGCCAGCCGCATCACCATGGGATGGGAGCGGACGCCCCGGATGGGTGAACCCATCGTGGTGACGGACGCGACCAGATCGGGACGCAGGGTCGTCACACCGCGCGACAGCATGCCGCCCAGGCTGTGGCCGACAAGGTGAACGCGCCGGCCGGTCTCGTCCGCCGCCTTCTGGAGCGTTCCGATCAGCCGGTTGCCCAGCCGGTCGAGACAGTCGGCGTTCTGCCCGATGGCCGAACGGTAGGGACGGTAGCCGATGCGGCCGAGCCAGCCGCGCATCGGCCTCAGGTAGGCGTCGGTACCGGTGAAGCCTGGAACGACGATCACCGCGGCGCCGTCGCCGCGCGGCACGCCAATGCCGTGGTAGATCGGCGTGAACGGCAGGAAGGCGAACTCGGCGGCCGCGAACGGTTCGCGCCACAGTGGCAGCGCGGCCGGTACGGAGTCCCGCAGGAGACGCGGGTTCGCGCTCCAGATCGGGTTGGCCTGGCGCCGCCGGGCCGCCGCGGTCACTAGGCGACTCCTCGCAGGGACGAGTCGGAGTCGGTCGTGGCGGTGGCCTCTTCGGCCTCCGGGACCTCGACCTGCGGTGCCGCTGCCGCAAAGCAGAGTGCGCCGGTCGGCTCCTCGCCCTCTACTCCGGCTGCCTCCCGCAGTTCGGCGTAGGACTCTTCCAGGCACTGGGCGAGGAACCACGGGTCGGGGATCAGCTTGGCATCCACCGTCATTCCCAGGGTGATGCGCTGGTTGTAGCTCAGGATGGCGACGAACAGGCCGATGTTGTTCGAAACGATGCCGAGTGGCAGCCAGTCGACCAGCTTGTGAGGTCCGAAGTAGAGCGGGATCATGGGACCGGGCACGTTGGTCGAGACCGTGTTGAACAGGGTCTGGGAGAAGGGCATCGTCGCGGCGACCGCGGCCATGAGCGGCGGCACCCGGTCGCCGAACTGGGTCATCTGGTAGAAGGCCTTCGCCTGCCCGGCCTCCTTCAGCTTGTTCATCGCGTCCCGTTCCCTGCCGAGGCGCTTGACCGGGTCGTCGACTCCCACGAAGAGCGGAGCGATCATGTTCGAGACCAGATTCCCGAGCTGGCCCCGTTCGTCCTGCTGGCGCATGCTGACGGGGCACATGGCGCGCAGCTCGAGGCCTTTCGTGTCCTGGCCGCGCTCGCGCAGGTAGCGACCGATACCGCCCGCAAGCGTCGTGAGCACGACGTCGTTCACGGTGCCGCCCAGGGCGGACTTGACGGCGCGCAGCTCGGGGAAGGAGAACTGCGCCCATGCGAAACCCCGCTCCTTGCTGACCGGTCGATTGAAGACGGTGCGCGGCGCCGGAGCGGCGGAGACCGGCAGGGTGGCGGAGCTGGCCGCCACCATCTCACGCACGCGGTCAGCCATCAGGCGGGGACGCGCGGCGTCGAAGGCGGCGTTCGTCCAGGACTCGTTCAGTTGTCCGAGGCGATGCTGCATCGCTTCCTGGAGGAGGCTCAGGGAGTCCGGCAGCGGCTTCGGCGTCCAGGATTCGGCGGGTGCCTCCGGCAACTCTTCCGTGGGTGAGAAGTCGCTCAGCACCATCGACAGATCGACGCCGGAGACGCCGTCGACCATCGCGTGATGAATCTTCCAAACGACCGCGGTGTGTCCGGGGATGCCGCGGAGCAGAATCCCCTTCCAGAGCGGCCGGTTACGGTCGAGCATGCCGCCGTACGCTTCGGCGGCAGCGCGGGCGAGTACCTGGTGGTCGCTGTCCTCCGGGATCCAGACCTCCTCGACGTGCTTCTCCAGGTTGAAGGCCGGATCGTCAACCCACACCGGGTGGGAGACGAAGAAGGGCGGGAACAGCACGCGCTGGCGGTAGCGCGGCAGCAGATGCATGCGGGCGGCAAGCTGCTCGACCATGTACTCGCGGGAAAACTCGCCTTCGTAGACCATGCAGCCGCCGATGTGCATCGTCTCGTTGGGACGTTCGACGTAGAGGAAGGCGGCATCGAGAGGGGTCAGGAATCGGTTCAGTTCCGTGGCCATTTTGGGGGTCTCCAGAACGGGCGGATCGCATGTGGGGAGGGGCTTTGCTGCGCTGCTTGCTGCAACGCAGCACAAGCCTCGCATAGAAACGTGCGATTGGCAAGGGTTGGCCCCTAAGTAGGCCGCCGCCAGTGGAACGCGGTGACGTCGATGACCTCGCGCGCCGGCTCGACCAGGATCCGTATCGGCGATTGCAGCGCTTCAAAGCGCGGCGTCAGGCAGCGGCGCCGTTCCCTGCCCTTTTGGGTGTGCCGGCAGGGCAGGGACACGCCTTCGACTTCGACCGAAATCCCGACTTCGTCCCTGGAGGGCGCGCGCACCGCGATCTCCAGCGACACGAGACTCCGGGCCTCGGCGACGTCGTCGTCGTCGCCCCGGCGGAGTCCGGCCGGGTCGACGGTGTAGAGGCCCTCGCCCGCTTTGGCAAAGGCCGCGTTGTCCGGCAGTCCGAGCGCCGCGAAGTTCTGGCGCACCAGGATCACCGGGTCGCCGCGCAGCCGGAACAGCTCACGCTCGAAGCGCCGAACCGTCACGCCCGTTCGTTCCCCGGCGAGTTCCCGGTAGACGGGATCCTCGCCGGGGGCGAGGCGTGACGCGGGAAACAGCAGGACGTCCGCCGCTTCCCGTTCAGGCCCGGAAGTGGCCGCGATGCTGTCCGCGCGTATCAGGGTGGAGACGAAGTTCCCGTCCCAGATCCGGGGATCGAAGTCCTGGTTGCCGAGCGGCAGTTCGGTGATGAACGTCCGTCCCCTGAGCGGCTTCGGCCTCCCGGCCGTTCGGGCGGCCTCCGCCGAAGTCAGGGGTACGTTCTCGTCGTACACCGCCGCGTGGACGAAGCGGGCCTTGTCGAGTCCGGCCAGTCCGGCGACGGCGGCCAGTCCGGCGAGGGCGCCGATCGTCAGTCGGCGTCCTGGCAGGACGCGGGCAACGTTCACCAGCTTGCCGATGAACCAGGCGCCGGCTAGCGCGACGACGGGAGCGACGATCAACCAGTTGGGCGGCTTCGGATACCGGGTGACGACCCAGAGCGCCGCGACGTACCCGCCGAAGAAGACGGCCAGGATGATCGCGTCGGCGACCGTCGCGCCGCGGCGTTCGCCCGGCAGCGCGCCTCGAACCTCCCGCCGGGCCCGCAGCGCGAGAAGCAGCATCCAGCCCAGGCCGAGGAACCCGCATGCGCCCAGCACGGGGCTGAAGTAGACGCCGCCTGCGAGGCTGGTCACCGCGTTCAGCGGCTGATCGAAGAGTCCGGCGCCAACCTCGGCGAGCCGCTCCCGGTAGTGGTTGACGGTCGATCCGAGGTGGCGCCGGTACATCTCGGGTGCGAGCACCAGCCAGGGATTGAGCAGGAGGAGCACGCCGACCCCGCCGGCGGCCGTGGCCGCGGTACGGCGGAACAGCAGACCGATGTCGCGGACGCCGCCCAGGGCGACCGCGACGAGCAGCGGCAGCGCCAGGGCCGCGCCGTTCCACTTGGCGGCGGCCGTTGCTCCGACCATGGCGCCGGCCATGGCGTACCCGCGGAGACTCTCGTTTCGCCGCGCGCTGAGGATCGCGTAGAGAGTCAGCACGGCTGTCAGAACCAGCATGACGTCGGGCTTGAACACTCCCGACTGGCGCAAGTGCCAGGGAGCGACGGCGAGCAGGAAGGCCGCGCCCAGGCCGACCCAGGGGCCGAACAGCCGCCGGCCGATCAGGAACAACACGAACAGCGAGGCAGTCCCGAACAGGGCCTGGATGATCCTGGAGACCCGCACGGCGATCCGGGTGAGATAGGGCCGTCCATCCGGTGCGATCCCGAACGTCGTCGGCAGCGAGGAGAGCCATGGCAGCGAGCGCGCCGTTTCGTACACCCTGAGAGTCACGGCGTGGGGCAGGTAGGAGAGCGTCGGGTAGTGCGTGCGCACCGGCCGCCACTGGTCGTGGGCCAGGATCGCGGCCACGTTGCCGGCGTTGTAACGCTCGTCCCACAGCCGGTTCATCGTCGGATCCGGCCAACTGAAGAGCACACGGACGGCGAGCGCCCACAGGAGCAGTATCCCGAGCAGCCACTTCTGCAGGCTCGTTGTCCGGAGCGAGGACCCTTCCGGGTCCAGGTGACTCGTCGGCTCTACCGCGCTCATCCCTGGCCCCTAGTCCAGGATGGGAAAGCCGCTCACGGCTGTCAGCTCGCGGAACAGGCCCTGCAGCCGCTCGAGCACGGGGCGGTCGGTTCCGCCGCTCGGACGGCCGTCCACCTCGGCGACCGCGACGAGTTCGCCCATCGTGCCGGTGCAGAAGACCTCGTCGGCACGGTAGAGCTCGGCCTGGGTGAAGTCGGCGACTTCATGGGGGATGCCGTTGCTCCGGCAGAGTTCGAGCACGGTCGAGCGGGTCACGCCCTCCGGGCAGGCGTGGCAATGGCTGGTCACCACGACCCCGTCGCGCACCAGGAAGACGTGGGTCGCGTTCGTTTCCGCCACGAAGCCCTGGCGGTCGAGCATCAGGGCGTCGTCGGCGCCCGCGGCGTTCGCCTCGATCTTGGCCAGGATGGACTGGATCAGGTTGTTGTGGTGGATCTTCGGATCCATGCAGTCGGGCGGAAAGCGGCGGATCGAGGAGGTCATCAGCCGGATGGGCTCTGAGCCGTAGACCGGCGCCTTGTGTTCGGCGAGGACGATCAGGGTGGGACCGGCGGTGTTGAGCCGCGGATCCATGCCGGAGGTGATCTTGACGCCCCTGGTCAGGGTCAGGCGGATGTGGACGTCGTCCCGCATCCCGTTCGCCTCCAGGGTGCGGCGGATCTCGTCGATGATCTCCTCCTGCTGTGGGATCTCCGCGAAGGCCAGAGCCAGCGCCGAGTGGCGGAGGCGGTCCAGGTGCTGCTCGAGCTTGAAGATGCGGCCGTCGTACAGGCGCAGCCCCTCCCAGACGGCGTCGCCGCCCTGCACGGCGGAGTCGAAGGGGCTGATGCCCGCCTGGTCGCGATGGATCAGGTCGCCGTTGATGTTGATCAGCAGGTCCCGGTTCCTGGGGTTGGCCTTCTGGAGCATGTCGGATCGCTGGCGGTTTGGGGGCGGGACGGTCTCTCGGGTCAGAAGACGAGACGCTCGGCGGCGAGGTGATCGTAGTGCCGCTGGCACTCCTCGAGCACGCCGGCAAGGAACTGCGGAACCGGCTCGTTCTTGGGTCGGTACGGTGCGAAGCCGGTGCTCTGCTCGACCGCACCGTACCAGTGCGGCGCCCAGATGCCGTCCGTCTCGCGGCGGCCGGGCGGCCAGTTCAACATGGCTTGGTCGAAGTCGGCGCCGACCGCGCGGCAGAGACTCTCGAGGCCCGCGCGGGGGTTCCGCAGCACGTCGGCGGAGTCGATGACCGCCGGGGCCCGGCCGAGCCGCTCACATTCCAGGTCGAAGAGCTCCCGCTGCTGGGGCAGGCCGGTATCGGGCAGCTTCGGTTGCGGCAGGATGTGGATCAGCGACGTCAGCATCTCCGCCGGATCGCGGATCAGGAAGACGTTGGTGAGCTTCGCCACCCAGGACCGGTCCGTTTCCGGCAACAGGTGGTGCGCCATGTGCTTCTGGTAGAAGACCGTGCGGCCAAAGGACGTGTCCTCCGTCAGCCAGTGGACGACGCGCTCCAGGTCACTGTCGTGGTGGGCGAGGATCTCGTCCCGGCCGGGGTGGTCGAGCCCGTGTTCGAGCAAGTAGTTCGCGTAGAGCGGCTCGTCGCACACGAAGGTGTCGTGGCGGTTCCCCCAGGCCCGCAGCATCGCGGTCGAGATGTTCCGGGGGCCGGACCACATCGCGATCCTCAGCACCTGTCGTTCGCTTGGCACTTCGTTGTTACGAAGGCGCCGCCGCGGTCGCTTCGCCGGCCCTTCCGTACCCGGCTCGCATCCGGGCGAACAGGGCGGTCATGTCGTCGTGGGTGGCCTCGGTCAGGAAGCGCTGGGTCCACATGATCCTCGGCGTCGCCGACACGTTCGGAGCGGGTGAGTGCAGCAGACGCATGTCGATCAGGTAGACGTCCCCGCGCCGCCCCGTCAGCTCGACGACGCGGAGGTCGACGTCGCCGCGGCGCACGGCCTCGCGCAGGAACCGGCCGCGGTCCTTCACCTGCTTCGACATGAGTTCCCGGAAGTAGGGCTCCCGGCGCAGCCGTTCCGTGATCTGCCGGGAACCGAGCCACGGAATGTCGTACAGGAGCCGGTGAGCGCCCTGGACGACGACCGTTCCGCCGCCGCCCGGCTCGACCGTGTCGAGCATGGCGAAGGCCTGCACGCCCGGGACGGTCCGGCGATTGGGCAGCTTCGGCAGGTCGACGTGCCAGGTCGTCTCGGGAAGGGACCAGGCGCCCGGTTCGGGGAACGAGAAGAGAAGCTGCGGCCACTTCATCAGCGGCCTGATCGGGCCGCCCGCCGCCGCCTCGACCGCCGCCTCGAGTTCCGGGGTCACCAGGTCGGCCAGCACCGGGGCGTGTCGTATTCCCTCGAGCAGGCGCTTGTTGTGGCGCTGGACAGGCTCGTCGGTCAGTTGGTCCAGGAGCCAGACGCCGTTCCGGCGAACTCCCGCCTGCTCCGACTTCTCGTAGACGAGCTGCAACGCACGGCGGGTCAGCTCGTCCGGGAGCAGCCCGGGCAACCTGACCAGTCCGGCGGCCTCGAATCGTTCGCGGTCGGTCCGGTTCATGACGTCCTCAGAACAAGCATATGGCGGTCCGACATCCGACCGTCCGAAGACGTGCGCTCGGACTGTGACGCGGGTGGCGCGAGGACGCGCCACCCGGGTTCCCGGTGATAGCTTGCGCCGATGAGCCGGCGGGCCGAGTTCGAGGCTGAGCACCCGGAAGTACACGTCCTGTCGGCCGACCAGGCGGGTCGGGTGGACCTGGTGATGGGCGCGGTCGGCTGGTTGGGCGACGAGGAGCAGGTCACGACCTGCGCCTCCCTGGGCGGCGAGTCGAGCACCGTGATGCGCGTCGAACTCCAGGAACTGCGCGGGGGCTGGCGCACCGCGATTCTGAAGCAGTCGCTTCCCTGGCTGCGGCGGGACGAGTCCGTCGCGATGCCGGCCGGTCGCTGGCACGGCGAGCGCGCGTTCTATGCGGAGGTAGCTCGTGTTCCCGAGGCCGCGGCTCACATGCCGCGCCTGATGGCCGCCAACGAGGCGAGGTCCCTGTTGCTGCTCGAGGACTTCCGCGGCGCCTCGAATCTCGCGTCGCTCTACCGGGGCGTTTCGCTGGGTGATCGGGCCGCGCAGGCTCTGGGCGCGTTCCTTCGAGCGCTTCACCGCGGGACGCGCGGCATGGAGGAGCCGGACCCAGCGAATTCGGGCATGAAGGCCCTGAACCACCGCATGCTGTTCGAGGCGCCGTTCCTTGCGGCGATGGCGGGCGACGATGGCTTCGGGCCTGACGGTCCGGCGCCGGGCGATGCCGCCCTCGACGCGACCGAACCCGGACTCGGCGAGGCGGCGGCGGCTCTGCGGTCGGATCGCGTGTTCACAGACGCCGTGTCGGAGCTCGGCAGCCGCTTTCTCGGCGCCGGCGCCTGCCTGGTGCACGGTGCCTTCCATCCCGCCAACTGGCTGCTCGTGCAGGACGGCGGCGTTCGCGTGGTGGACCCGCAGTACGGCGGCTGGGGCGATTCGGAGTTCGACATCGGCACCGGGCTCGCCCACCTGCTGCTCGCGCGGCAGCCGGAGGAAGTTGCCGCGGCGTTCCTGTCGGCGGCCGTCGGCCCGGAGGACGCCGAAGAAGTCGAGTCCGGCGTCGACCGGCCACTCGTGGCCCGCTACGCCGGAGTCGAGATCGTCCGCCGGCTGATCGGCGGCAGCCAGCTGCTGCTCGAGGCGGAGGCCGGCTTTCGCTGCGGTCTGCTGGAGACGGCCCGGAAGGCTGTCCTCTCGGGCTACCTGGAGGTACTGGAAACATGAAGCGATCTCACGTGCGCCGGCTGATCGCGGCGCTCGGTCTGGTCACACTCGCCGCAGCGCCCGCGGTTGCGCAAGGTACGGGCTTCGAGCAGGGCCGGGTGCTCCATGGACCCGGCCACGTGCTTCCGCACCGGGACCGGGTGGAGCCCTTCAATCGGATGCTCGAGGAGCGGCTGAAGGAGCTCCTGCCGCGGCTCATGCGCGAGACCGGGATCGACATGTGGCTCGTCATCAACCGGGAGTACAACGAAGACCCGGTGTTCTTCAGCCTGGTGCCCCGGCCGGTCTTTGCCGCTCGGCGGACGACGATGCTCGTGTTCTTCGACCGCGGGCCGGACAACGGCGGGGTCGAGCTCCTGACGGTCAACCGCTACCCGTACGGCTCGCTCTACGAGTCGGCCTGGGAGGGTGGCGACCTGGAGGAGCAGTGGCTGGGACTGGGCGAGGTGATCGCCGCTCGCGATCCGAAGCGAATCGGCGTCAACGTCTCGCGCCACTGGCCGGTCGCGGACGGGTTGTCGGCGGCGCTCCACGAGCGGCTCCTCGAAGTGCTGACGCCCGAGCTCAAGGAGCGGGTGACCAGCGCCGAGGAGCTGGTCATCCGCTGGATCGAGACCCGCAGCCCGCTGCAGATGGAGGCCTATCCGCAAATCGTCTCGCTGGCGCGCGGCGTGATCGCGGAGGCGTTCTCGGAACGCGTGATCACCGCGGGCGCTACGACCACGGACGATGTCGTCTGGCACATGGCCCAGCGCTTCCAGGACCTGGGGCTCGACATCTGGTTCCTGCCCTCCGTCAACGCCCAGCGCCGGGCGTCGGACGAGGACGAGGCCTGCGACCCGGACGAGCCCTTCTGCGGCGGCAGCGGCGACTTCGTCATCCAGCGCGGCGACGTCCTGCACACGGATGTCGGCATCTGCTACGTCGGTCTGTGTACGGACACCCAGGAGATGGGCTACGTGCTGCGGCTGGGCGAGAGTGAAGCCCCGGCGGAGCTACAGGAAGCTCTCGCCGCCGGCAACCGCTGGCAGGACATCCTCACCGGCGAGTTCCGGACCGGCCGCACCGGCAACGAGATCCTGGCGGGGACGATCTCGGTCGCCACCGACGAGGGCCTGCGTTCCAGCACCTACACGCATCCCCTCGGCGTGTTCGGTCACGCTCCCGGGCCGACGATCGGCATGTGGGACAACCAGGGGCCGACGCCGATCCGGGGCGACTGGCCGCTGTACCCGGACACCGCCTACGCGATCGAGGGCAACGTCAAGGTCGAGCTCGAGATGTGGAGCGGCCAGGACGTCCAGATCAAGCTGGAACAGAGCGCCGTCTACGACGGTGAGCAGGTGCTCTACCTGGCGGGCCGCCAGACCGCGTGGCACCTGATCCGCTGACTGGGTGCGCCGGCGTCCCCGCCGGCATCAGGCGCGATGCCGCGGAGCGGCGAGCGCGAACTGTCTCCTAGAAGATCGCGCTCAGCAGGCCGAATCCGGCGCAGACGACGGCCACCAGCCCGCCGACGACCAGCAGGACGACGCCGACGGCGATCGTCACCGGCAGGGCCACGATGGCGATCGGAATCAGGATCGCGGCCAGCAGGGTCGCGGCGATGAAGCCGATGATCTTGAACGGCAGAAGAACCAGCTTGAAGGCGATCTTCGCGACGAACGCGACGACCGCGAAGACGGCGAGCAGCCCGAGGGCGATCGCTCCGAGGGTCAGGATGGTCAGGACTTCCATTTCGAGTTGCACTCCTCCTGCCTCAGGACTACGGAGATGAAGCGTAGAGGTTTCGGGGCGCGCTAGACTGCCTCGATTCCCGGCTGGAGGTGAGCGCGATGAAGATGGACCGCAGACGTTTCCTGCAAACGGGCGCCGTGCTGGGCGCCGCGGCCGCCACCGGCTGCATGGAGGGCGACGCCGGTTCCGGAGAAGAGGCGGCGCCGGCCGCCGAGGCCACCGTCGAGCCGCTCTACCGCATCTCCCTGGCCGAGTGGTCCTACTTCCGGGAGCTGTTCGGCCCGTCGCTGAGCGCGCTGGCCGACGGCTCCTTCGGCGAGGTCCTCCAGACCGACCCGCGCTCGCTCTACGAAGGCGAACTCGATCACCTGGACTTCCCGGCCCGCGCCCGCGGCCTGGGCATCGAAGCCGTGGAGTACGTGAACACCTTCTTCTTCGACCGCGCCCGCGACCAGGAGTACCTTGCGGAGCTCAAGTCGCGCTGCGACGGTGAAGGGGTGACCAGCCTGCTCATCATGTGCGACGCGGAGGGCGACATCGGCGCTCCAGACCCGGCGGACCGCGCGCAGACGGTCGAGAACCACCACAAGTGGGTCGAGGCGGCGGCCTTCCTCGGCTGTCACTCGGTACGGGTCAACGCCGCCAGCGCGGGATCCTTCGAGGAGCAGCAGAAACTGGCCGCCGACGGCCTGCGCCAGTTGTGCGAGTACGCCGACGGCCATGACATCGACGTCCTGGTCGAGAACCACGGCGGCATCTCGAGCAACGGCGAGTGGCTGTCCGGCACACTCGCCATGGTGGATCACCCGCGCATCGGATCCCTGCCCGACTTCGGCAACTTCCGGATCTCCGAGGAGCCCGAAGAGTGGTACGACAGGTACCAGGGCGTGACCGAGTTGATGCCGTTCGCCCGCGCCGTCAGCGCCAAGAGCTACAACTTCGATGAGAACGGCGACGAGACGGCGACCGACTACGAACGGATGATGCGGATCGTCCTCGACGCTGGCTATCGCGGCTGGGTCGGCATCGAGTTCGAGGGGCCGATGGCCGCCGACGACGGCATCGTGAAGACGAAGGAGCTGCTCGAGCGCCTGCGCGAGGATCTCGCGCCCGAGTACGCCTGAGATCTACGCCGGCAGCCGCACGCTGGCGGCGGCGTGCGAGCCCGTCCGTGGTGCGCCCTCCGCCTCGAACACCCGTCCCGGATTGAGGATGCCCTTCGGGTCGAGCGTCCTCTTCAGCGTCTTCATCAGGGCGATCTCCTCAGGGGTGCGGCTGCGGCCCAGGTGAGCCCGCTTCTCGAAGCCGATGCCGTGTTCGGCCGACACCGAGCCGCCGATCGGCTCGAGGTGCCCGTAGACGATTTCCTCGACCGCGTTCCGGGCCTCCCGCGAACCGTCGCCGACGCCGACGACCACGTGGAGGTTGCCGTCGCCCAGGTGGCCGAAGACGACGCACTGGCTGTCCGTCCAGCGCTCGGTCAACGCGGCCTTGATCCCGGCGACGTAGCTCTCCATATCGGCGATTCGGAGGCTGACGTCGAAGGTGAAGATCGGTGCCAGGTGGTTGAGCTGCTCGACGTCGTCGCGCAGCGCCCAGATCTCGTCGCGCTCCGCCTTCGACTTGCCGAGCACCGCGTCTCCGATGAGGCCGGCTTCCATGCACTCGCCGAGCGTCTCCTCGAACTGCGCCGCGTCCTGTTCGGGCCGCGCCCCCAGCGACTCGACCAGCACGTAGTAGGGATCGCCGTGCGGAATCGGCGGCGCCGTCCTGGCCTGCGGCCCCGTCACCAGTTCGTAGAACTCGCGCCACATGACCTCGAAGGCGCTCATCGAGCCGCCGATCTCCTCTTCCAGCCGGCGCAGCAGCTCGACCACCTCGGTGAAGCCCGGAACCGCGAGCAGGGCGCAGTCGTGGCTGCGGGGCCGGCGCTCCAGGCGCAGGACGACGCGGGTGACGATTCCCAGAGTGCCCTCGGAACCGACGAAGAGGTGCTTCAGGTCATAGCCCGCGTTGTTCTTGACCATCTTGTTCAGGCTCGAGAGCACCGTGCCGTCGGCCAGCACAGCCTCCAGGCCGAGCACGGAATCGCGGGTCATGCCGTAGCGGATCGTCCGGTTGCCACCGGCGTTGGTCGCCACGTTGCCGCCGATCGTGCAGGAGCCGCGGGCTCCGAGGTCGAGCGGAAAGAGCAGTCCTTCGGCTTCGGCCGCCTCCTGGATGCTCTGCAGCGCGGCGCCGGCCTGGACCGTCATCGTCCTGCCCACGGGATCGATCTCCTCGATCGCGGTCATTCGCTCCAGCGTGATGGCGACCTCGAGATCACCGGCAACGCCGCCGCCGACGAGGCCGGTCAGCCCGCCCTGCGGCACTACCGGCTGGCTTGCACCGTGGCAGGCCTCCAGGGCCGCCGAGAGTTGCTCGGTCGTGCGTGGACGGAGCACCGCCCTGGCCACGCATGGAACCGTGCCCGAGCCGTCGCCGGCCCTCGCCGTCACCTCGTCACCGACGAGGACGCAGTCATCCCCGAGAGCGTCGCGGAGTTCAGCGAGAAGGGCGTCGCTGGAGCGACGTGCGTTATCGGTCATGGCAATCCTGGGGAGCGCGTGGAGCGCGGATCATACTCACCCCGCGACGCTGTGCTCCCGCTCCCGCAACCGGATCAGACACTCCTGGCTCGCTGAGGCGACGAGCTCGCCGTCCCGGTTGAACACGTGGCCGCGGACGAAGCCGCGGGCGCGGGCGGCGGTCGGGCTCTCCTTGCTGAACAGGAGCCACTCGTCGGCGCGGAAAGGGCGGTGGAACCAGAGAGCGTGGTCGAGGCTGGCTCCCTGGATCCGGTAGCCCTTCATCGACGGGCCGTGCGGCTGCATCGAGACGGCCATGAAGTCCAGGTCCGACATGTAGGCAAGGAAGGAGAGGTGGACGGTGCGGTCGTCGGGCAGCCGTTCCCGGCAGCGGAGCCAGGTGTTCTTTCGCGGTTCCCTTGCCTCACGGCCCTCGCGCGGCAGCATCTGGATGCCCTCGACCTGGCGGCTGTCGATCACTTCGAAGCGGTGGGCGAAGCGCCTGTAGGACGGGTCGTCCTTCGCCATCTTCCGGTAGATGTCCCCGTCGGAGGGGAGATCGTCGGGCGGCGGCACCTCCGGCATGTCGGACTGGTGCTCCAGTCCGCCTTCCTCGACCTGGAAGGACGAGGACATGTTGAAGATGGCGCGGCCGTGCTGGATGCCGACGACGCGGCGCGTGGTGAAGCTCCTCCCGTCGCGGATGCGGTCAACGTCGAAGAGGATCGGCCGCTCCGGGTCGCCGCGACGCAGGAAGTAGGCGTGGATGGAATGCAGGTGACGGTTCTCGACCGTCCTCGAGGCGGCGACGATGGCCTGGCCCAGCACCTGGCCGCCGAAGACGTGGTTGCCCGGACCGTTCTGCGCCCGGAACAGGTTCTCCTCGATCTGCTCCATCTGCAGCAGGTCGATCATCTCCTGGACCGCGCCGTTCATCGAGGCGGGATGGTAACGGTGCGGCGAAGCCAGTCGACGAGCTGGTCGAGCTTGGTGAACACGCGCGCGCCGGCCGCGGCCGCGGCGGTCGACTGGTCGCCGTCGCCGGGCGGCCGGTCGAAGACGGCCAGGGGTCGCCCGTAGCGGAGCGACAGCTCGATCTCGCTCCAGGTGCCGGCGCTGCCCGGCAGGGCGACCACGGCGTCGGCGGAGAGGACGTTGATGTGGTTGCGCGAGAAGGGACCGGTGCCGGACGCGCCGGACAGTGGCAGGTGAGTGCGGATCACGACCTCCACCCACGGGTTGGGGTAGCCGTCGGGCGAGCCGTCGCCGTCCTGCTGGCTCGGAACGACTCCCAGGCACAGGCCCTCCCGGTCCTCGGTCTCCGCGAAGGCGCGGCTCGTGGCTGTCATCGTGCCGCGGCCGGCGCCGGTCAGCAGATGCCAGCCGTTCCCGGCGATCTCCCGGCCCAGGGGCGCGGCCAGGTCCTCGTGGCTCTCGGCGCCCGAACCCATCACGCCGACGATGGGACGCCGCTCGACTACTGGGACTTGCCCCGGGCGCTGATCGGCCACAGTTCCTCCACCCGGCCGTCCCGTACCGGGTAGTACACGTCGTAGAGGTTGACCGTCGGGTCGCAGTGGGGGGTGATGCAGCGGAGCCGGTCGCCGAGTTGCACGGGCCTGGTCGCCTCGGCGATCCGGAGAATGCCGTGCTCGTCGCCGCCCCAGCCGTAGACCACGCCGCCGACATCTGCGAGCTGGGGGCGGTCGGCGTCCGAGGCGAACGCCTTGTAGCCGCCGTCCGTCGTGATCAGTTCGGGCACAGGCTGGCTGATCGCGGTCACCTGCACGAAGAGCGAGGTTTCGAAGTCGTCGAAGACCTCCCCGTTGCGACTGCCGATCCGCAGGTACTGCTCGTCCATGAACAGGTAGGAACCGACCTGCAGGTCGGTCATGCCATCGACCTCGGAGTCGATGTCCCAGGTGCCCGTGCCGCCGCCGCTCAACACGCTGACCGAGATGCCGTCGGCTTCGATCAGCCGTCTCGTCTCGACCGCGGCCTCGAGTGCCTTGAGGGACCGGGCCTGTCGCTCGGCGTGGCCGTGGACGTGCATCAGGTGGCCGGCGTAGGCCTGAAGGCCGCGCAGGTCGAGATCGGGCAGACCGTCGATCGTCCGCGCCAGTTCGAGCGCCGGTTCACCGGTGGCGACGCCGGTGCGCCGGGTGCCGACATCGAGGTCGACCAGGACGCGCTGAGTGACGCTCTCGGCGACCGCCGCCTCGTGGAGCCGTTCGGCCGCGGCCCGGTTGTCGACCACCAGGGTGACCTCCGGGCTTTGTTTCGAGAGGGCGACGACGCGCCCGATCTTGTCGTCGGTGACGACCGGCGAGGTGATCAGGACCTCGTCGATGCCTGCCTCGACCATGACCTCCGCCTCGCTGACCTTGGCGCAGCAGACGCCGACCGCACCGAGTTCCATCTGGCGCTTCGCCAGGAGCGGGCATTTGTGGGTCTTTGTGTGCGGGCGGAGGGAGATGCCCCGTTCCTCGGCGTGGGCGGCCATCTTCGCCAGGTTCAGCTCCATCCTGGCGACGTCGATGAGCAGCGCCGGCGTCGGCACGTTCTCCACCGGGAGTGGCGTGTCGAGGGGAATCGGCTCGTGGCTCAACGCGGGCTCCGCGGAACGGACGGTTACACCGGAACCGCAGGCGACGGTCGCGCCGCCGGCCGCTCCGACCGCGCCCAGGAACGCGCGTCGCGTGGTGTGGTGCGCCATTCGAAGTTGCGACTATAGCCGCCCGGTATTCTGGTCCGGCCCATGAAGATCTTCGCCGGTTCCCTGGTCCTGTTCACCGCGGCTCTGGCTGCCCAGCCGCCGCCGGACCGGACGTTCACCGACGCGGTCGAGGTGGCGGAATCGTCGGTCGTCATCGAACTGCCGCGGATGCGCGGGGTGAGGCCGTCCGACTTCGAGCCGGGCGACTTCGTGGTGGAGGTCGCCGGCGAGCGGCGCCGCGCGACCGGGGTGTCCGCGCTCGATCTGAAGGCGAACCCGCGGCCGGTGCTCGTCTATGTGGACGCCGTGCTGGCCAAGGCGGAGACCGTCCGTCTCGGTGCGGAGGCGCTGGCGTGGCAGGCGCGGCGGCTGGTGGCGCTCGGGCCGGTCGAGGTCGCGCTGGACGACGGTGCGCCTGGAGGCGCGGAACAGCGGCTCGCCGCGACGACGGAGCCGGGAGCCGTTGAGGCGGCGCTGGAGCAGATCGCCGGGGAAGGCCTGGGCCGCGATGCCTACTTCGAGGCCGGGAACCGCCCGGTGGACCTGCCGACGTACGCCGAGGTCGTGCGTGAATCGGCGGCGCGCCTGCTGGAAGAGACCACTTCGCGCTGCGGCGATCCACCGTGTTTCCTGTTCTGGCTGAGCGACGGGTTTCCCGCCCTGGACGATGCGGGCATACGAGCCGCCGGCGAGCTGGAGGCGGGACTCGCCGCGGGCGGCTGGATCGTCATTGCCATGGCGCTTCACGTACCAACACCGGATCCCGACATCGGCGAACCGCGGCCGGTCAGCTACGAGCAGTGGAAGGCGATGACGCCGGGAGTCAAGATGGCGCCCTCGCCGGGCGAGGTCAGCCGCCTGCAGGGGCTTTCCGCGAGTAGCTTCGACTTCTACGTCGAGCCGCGGTACGACCCGCTACGGCGCGCGGCGATCGCCTCCTGTGGTGCGGCGCTGCGAGTCGAGCACCAGCTCGAGGCGGAGTTCGAGCGGCTGGAGCGGAGGCTCCTGCTGCGCTTCGCCTCCGGGGCCGGGGGGGCGGACCTGGCGGCGGCGGCGCTGCGCTTCCTGCCGGTGGAAGTCCGTCTGGCCGAGGTATCGCGGTTTGCGGACCGGCGAAGGTTCAAACGCTGGCTGGGACTCGTGCCAGCGGAGGAGCGGCTGCGCTTCGCTCGGTGGATTCGGTCCCGCTAGCTACGTCACACACTGGGTACGCCGGCGTCCCCGCCGCATCCGGCGCGTAGCGCCGGCTTCTGGACTTCTGTCGCGCCCTAGAAGCTCAGCAGCGACGCCAGGTCACCGGCCACGAAGAACAGCGCCAGCGACAGCAGCGCCGTCAGCACCAGCGGAGCGACACAGAGAAACGGCGCTTCGGCGATCGGCTTCCGGTCGCCGCCGGCGCTGCCGCTGGGGCCGGCGGTGGGCGAGGTCGCGAAGAAACCGCGAACGACCACGGGCATCAGGTAGAAGACGGCGAGCAGGGAGCTCACCATCAGGACTCCCAGAAACGCGGCTTGCCAGGCGAATCCGGTCTCGAGCGCGCCGACCATCAGGTACCACTTGGCCCACGAGCCGCCCAGGGGCGGGATGCCGATGATCGAGAGCGAGGCGAGGAAGAAGGCCGCGAAGGTCCAGGGCATTGTGCGGCCGAGACCGTCGAGTTCGCTCACCTTCTTCTTGTGGGTGGCGACCAGGATGGCGCCGGCGCAGAAGAAGAGGGTGATCTTGCCCGCCGCGTGCATCGCGATCTGCATGCCGCCGGCGAGGACGCCCGTAGCCGTGGCCATCGCCGCGCCGAGGACGATGTAGGCGAGCTGGCTGATCGTCGAGTAGGCGAGCCGCGCCTTCAGGTTGTCCTGGCGGATCGCGATGACGGCCGCCATCAGCATCGTGAACGAGGCGATCGTCATCAGCGAGAGTGACGCGTTGCTGCCGCCGAGCAGGTCGAGGCCGAAGACGTAGACGACGACCTTGAGGATCGCGAACACGCCGGCCTTGACCACCGCCACCGCGTGCAGCAGCGCGCTGACCGGGGTCGGCGCCACCATCGCGTTCGGCAACCAGCGGTGGAAGGGCATGAGCGCCGCCTTGCCGGCGCCGAAGGCGTACAGCAGCAGCAGCACCGTGACCATCCCGGAGCTCGTCTCGGCGCCGAGAATGCCGCCGGGCGTGAACTCGATCGTGCCGGTCAGCCGCCAGGTGAAGAGGATGGCGAACAGCAGGAAGGAGATCGAGGTGAAGAGCAGGATGCCGAGGTAGACGCGCCCCGCGCGCCGCGCCTCGTCCGTGCCGTGGTGGGTGACGAGCGGGAAGGTGAGAAGCGTCAACGCCTCGTAGAACAGGAACAGCGTGAACAGGTTGCTGGCGAAGGCGATGCCCAGCGCGGCGAAGATGGAGAGAGCGAAGAAGGTGAAGAACCGGGTCTGGTTCTGCTCGTGGTGGCCGCGCATGTAGCCGACGGCGTAGATCGAGGTGACGATCCACAGGCCGCTCGCCACCAGGCCGTAAAGCAGTCCGAGCGGCTCGACCTGGAACGCGAGTTCCACTCCCGGCAGCACCTCGAACAGGACGAGTTCCGGCCGGCCGCCGGCCAGAACGTCGCCGGCGAGGCGCCAGACCGTGGCGAAGGTGCAGGCGCCGATCAGGGGTGTGGCGATGTCCCGCAGGTTGGGGCGGCCCAGGCCGCCGCCCAGCAGCAGGCAGGAAACCGCCGCCAGAACCGGCAGCAGAAGGGCGACCAGAATCGTCGTCTCGGGGCTCATCGTCGACTCAGATCCCGCCCGCGAGCAGCAGTTCGGCGGCTTCCCTGGCGACGCCGTAGGTCCAGTCCGTGGTCAGGCCGAAGAAGACCGCGGCCACCGCTAGCACCCAGGCCGGCGCCAGCATCCCGAGCGGGGCTTCGCGCACGTGGTCGACCGGCTGGGTTTCGGCCGGCTTGCGGAAGTAGAGGACCTCGACCACCTTGCCGACGTAGACGAGAGCCAGCAGTGAGCTCAGCAGGATGAGCACGGCCGCCGCCGTCCAGCCGCGCTCCAGCACTCCGGACACCAGGTACCACTTGCTGACGAAGCCGACCGTGCCCGGCACCCCGATCAGGCTCAGGCCCCCGATGACCAGCGCGGCGGAAGTCAGCGGCATGCGGCGACCGATGCCGGCAAGTGCGTCGATGTGGACGGAGCCGACCCGGTAGAGCAGGCAGGCGACGACGAGGAACAATCCCCCCTTCATCACCGCGTGATTGAACAGGTGGACCAGGCCGCCGGCGAGCCCGGTCGCGTTCGCGGTCGAGAGGCCGAGGGTCATGTAGCCGATCTGGGCGACGCTCGAGTAGGCCAGCAACCGCCGCAGGTCGGTCTGGAAGATCGCGGCGCCCGAGGCCAGGAACATCGCCAGGATGGACAGTGGCAGCAGCACCGCCTGCAGGCGCAGTTCCTCGAACACGAAGGGCGCACCGAAGATCGTGAACAGGACCATCGCCAGCAGGTAGAAGGAGACCTTCGTGGCCGTCGCGGCCAGGAAGGCGCTGACCTTGGGCGGCGCGAACGAGTAGGCGTTGGGCAGCCAGTGGTGCAGCGGAAAGACCGCCAGCTTGATCGAGATGCCGACGACCAGGAGCGCCAGCGCGAGCACGGTGCCGCGATCGTCGAGCGAGGGCTCGAGCCGCGCCGCGATGTCGCGCAGGTTCAGCGTGCCCGTCGCCTGGTAGAGCAGGCCGACGCCCAGCATGAAGAAGACGCCGCCGATCGTGCCCATGACCAGGTAGTAGAAGGCGGACATCACGGCGCGCCGGTGGCCGCCGAGGCTGACCAGGATGTAGGACGACAGCGACGAGATCTCGAGGAACACGAAGATGTTGAAGGCGTCCCCGGTGATCGCGATGCCGAGCAGGCCGGAGATGCAGAGCAGGAACACCGCGTAGTAGAGGTGCCGGCGCTGCTCCGGCACGCGCGGCGGGCCGCCCCGGGAGTCGAAGCTGAAGACCACCAGGGCCATCGCGGTGACCAGGGCGAGGAGGTAGGCGTTGATGGTCGAGACCCGGTACTCGATCCCCAGCGGCGGCGGCCAGCCGCCGAGCTGGTAGGAGATGACGCCGCCGCCTCGTACCTCGACCAGCAGGGCGACCGCGATCGCGAAGCAGGCCGCGATGACGCCGAGACTGAAGAGGCGGCAGAAGCGCGGATGGCGCACCAGTACGCAGACCGGAGCCGCGAGCAGCGGCAGGACGACTTCCAGGACGAGGATCTTCTCGATCACGACGATCTTCCCGATTCCGGAGGGGGCCTCAGCCGTGCTCCATGTCGTAGACCACCGCCTCGTCCTCCTCGGACGTGCCGTAGTCGCCGTGGATGCGCACGGCCAGCGCCAGCGCCAGCGCGGTGGTGGCGACGCCGACCACGATCGCGGTCAGCATCAGCACGTGCGGCAGCGGGTTCGAGTAGACGATTTCGTGGCCGCCGTGACCTCCGGCGTGATCCGCTCCGGCGGGAACGATCGGCGCCGTGCCGCCCTCCACCTTGGCCATCGTCACGTAGAAGAGGATCGCTGCTGCCTGGAAAATGTTGAGCCCCATCACCTTCTTGATCAGGTTGTCGCGGGCGATGACGATGTAGAGCCCGACCATCATCAGCGCGATGATCAGCCAGTAGGCCCAGAGGCCCCAACCAACCGAAGACACGAGCGCTTCCGGCAGGTTCACGAGGCCTCTCCGCCGGCGCCGGCGTCCAGGGCCGGGTCCGCGCCCGTCCTGTCCTCGTCCGTGCGGCGGCCCACGAACGCGTAGTAGACGCGCATGATGGTTGCCGCGACGGCGATGCCGACGCCCAGTTCGATGACGATGATGCCGAGGTGCTGGCCGTAGTGGCCGGTGGTCAGCGGATCGAGCGCCGAGTAGTTCAGGAACTCTCCGCCCAGGAACATCGCCACGACGCCGACCGCGCCGTAGAGCAGCACTCCCGCCGCCATCAGGCGCTCCGTCAGCACGACGGGAACGACCTGCCGCAGCGTCTCCGCGCCGAAGGTCAGGGCGAAGATGATGAGCCCCGCGGCGAAGATGACGCCGGCCTGGAAGCCGCCGCCGGGGCCGAAGTCGCCGTGGAACTGCACGTAGAGGCCGAACAGGAGGATGACCGGCACCAGAGCCCGGGCGATGACCCGCAGGATCGGCATCTGGCGGACGCGGGACGGTGGCTTCACGATTCCTCCTCGCCGTGTCCAGCCCGGCGTCGCAGGCCGAGTCCGCCCAGCAGCAGCGCGACCCCGACGCCGGCGGTGAAGATGACCACCACTTCACCGAACGTGTCGTAGCCGCGGAAGCTGGCCAGGATGGCGGTGACGATGTTCGGGATGTGGATCTTCTCTTCCGTCTCGGCGATCAGCTCCGGCGCCAGGTGGTGGTGGATGACGGCGTCCGGATCGCCGTAGGCCGGCATGTCCCAGGTGCCGTAGATCAGCGCCGCGCCGGTGGCGACGACGATCAGGATCGGCAGGATTCGCGTTCTTTCCTGTTGCTTCTCGCGCCGCGAGGTCAGGCTGAGCGCTCCGAGAAAGAGCACGGTGCTGACGCCGGCGCCCACCGCGGCCTCGGTGAAGGCGACGTCCACGGCGTCCATCAGGACGAACAGCCCGGCCGCCAGCAGGCTCGCGATCCCGGTCAGCATGGCGGCGGCGAACAGGTCCTTGAGTCTCGCCACGACGATCACGGTGGCGAGCAGCAGCAGCATGAGGAGGAGTTCAACCGGCGGCATCGCCGTCCCCTCCCCGCTCGTCCTCAATCTCAAGCTCGAGAGCCAGCCCGTGGCCGTGAGCCGCCTTGACCAGTGCGTGCGCGATCGCCGGGCTGCTGAACAGGAGAAAGGCGAGCACCAGGAGCAGCTTCAGGGTCACCATGGACAGGCCGCCCTGGAGCATCAGGCCCAGGAGCATCAACCCGGCGCCGGCGGTGTCCGTGACGCTCGCCGCGTGGGTGCGCTGGTAGAACTCGGAGAAGCGGTGCAGACCGACGCCGCCGACGATGCAGAAGAAGCCGCCGGCAACCAGCAGGACCGCGGTCGCGATGTCCAGCGCGCCGCTCAACGGTCGGGCTTCCGGTCGTCGCGTGCGAGGTTGCCGAAACGCGCGAAGCGCAGCACCGCCAGGGTGCCGGTGAAGTTGACCAGGGTGTAGACGATCGCGAGATCGAGCCACTCGGGCCGTCCGGTGAGGAAACCGGCGACCGCGATCAGCAGCACCGTCTTCGTCCCGAACATGTTGACGGCCAGGATGCGGTCGAACACGGTGGGGCCGATCGCGGCGCGGGCGAGCGCCAGGAACATCGTCACGATGATCGCCGCCATCCCCGCCACGTACATCAGTTCGAGCCTCCCTCGATCCGCAGCACGTCGCGGTCCATCGAGCCGTCCATCACGTCCGCCTCGCTCTCCGCGTCGAGGGCGTAGACCAGGAGTTCGTCGTCCCGGAGGTCCAGCGTGATCGTCCCGGGTGTGAGAGTGATGAAGTTCGCGTACAGCACCTGGCCGAACGACGTCTTCTGGCTCGCCGTCACGCGCCGGAGCCGGGGGTGGAGTTCGATCCTCGGCGACAGGATCAGCTTCGTCACGTGGACGTTCGCCGCCGCGACCTTGACCGCGAAGGAGACCAGGAACCGCGGCAGCCGAAGCCAGGCGGCGGCGCGGAAGAACTCGAAACCGCCTCCCGCGGCCCGTTCGAGGGCCAGGTAGAGGCGCCAGACGAAGGCGACCGAAACCAGGCCGAAGACCGGGATCAGCCACCCGTCCAGCGTGTACGGCCCGGAGAGGGCGAGCCAGACGGCGGCCAGCAGCAGGAGAACGCCCAGCCTCACGGCGGCATCAGCCTCTAGCCGTCCGCATAGGACTGCTTGCCTTTCAGGATGGTCAGGCTCCACTTGCCGGTGGCCCGGATTCGCAGCGTCTTGACGCCCGCTTCAGGGACGAAGAAGGTCGTGATCCCCGACCACTCCTCCGCGTTCCGCGAGATGTCGACGGGCGGCCCCACGGCGAAGACGCCCCGGTTGCCCTCGACGCTGGCGGTGGCGGTGTGGTCGCCGCCGGCCATCTGGAACCGTACCGTGGCGTTGCCCTCGCCCTCGATGCAGCCGACACCGCAGGGCTTCGGCGGCGGCGCCGGCGCCGGCGGCTTCCACGTCGGGCGTTCGACGACGGGCGGGGCGGGTTCGACAGCGTCCTCGGCGCATCCGGCGAGGCCGAGCGTCAGGCATCCGGCGAGCATCCAGGTGCTCGCCGCGTCGAGCGGGAACGGTCGCTTCACTCCCCGCCGCCCGTTGCCTCGGTTTCCGGTGCTTCGCCTCCCTCGTCCGCGTCATCATCGGCCTCAGCCCAGGGCAGGTAGTCGGCGTAGTCGATCTCGTGCGGCGGCGGCTCGCCACCGGGACCCTTGAGGTAGTGCTCCATCCAGCGCAGGGTGCGGAGCATGTAGTCGAGGCGGGCCGCCGAGCGCCGGTTGCCGTGGCCCTCGCCGGGGTAGAGGACCAGCCGCACGGGCGCCTGGCCGAGGGTCTTCAGGTGCCGGTGCAGCTCAAGCGACTGGCTGGGATGGACCCGGGGGTCCTCCTTGCCGTGCAGGATCAGGGTCGGCGTGCGGTTGCGCTTGACGTAGTAGATGGGGCTGCTCTTCTCGAAGTAGTCCCAGTCGTCCCAGAGCGTGGTGAGGTGATGGACCAGCTTCATCTCCATCGGGATATCTGTCGTCCCCAGCTTGGAGATGTTGTTCGAGATGCCGACGAAGGGAATCGCCGCGGCGAAGCGGTCGGAGTAGTAGGTCGCGCCCCAGGCCGACGCGTAGCCGCCGTATGAGCCGCCGGTGATGCCGACCCGGTCGCGGTCGACGAGGCCGATCTCGATCAGGTGGTCGACCGCGACGATCAGGTCGTCGAACTCGGGACCGGCGGCGGCGTGTTGGCCGAGCTTCGAGAACTCGACGCCGCGGCCCGTGCTGCCGCGGTAGTTCGGGTAGAAGGAGGCGAAGCCGCGGGCGGCGGCGAGCTGCGCGAAGTTCGAGTAGCTGGTCAGCCAGCCGTTGCTGTGGTGGCTCTCAGGGCCGCCGTGGACGAACAGGATCAGCGGATAGCGCCGGCCCTCCTCGTAGCCGAGCGGGTAGATCAGCAACCCCTCGAGCTCGAGTCCGTCCGGCGCTACGTGCCGGACGACCTCCTGGCGGGCGAGGTCGACGTCGTCGAGCCAGGGGTTCGAGTTCGTCATCCGCACCGGCGGCGCCCGCGGCTCCGCCGGGTCGTAGCGGTAGATCTCCCTCGGGTGATCGGGGCTGTCCGCGACCAGCGCCGCGGCGCCGCCATCGCGCGGCAGGCTGAAGCCGAGGCTGATCGGACCGCCCGGTTCTACCAGCGTCTCGGCTTCTCCCGAGGTCGACACCCTGCCCAGGGTGCTCCAGACGCCGACGGAGGCCGCGTACAGGAGGTGCTCGTCGTCCTCCCAGGTGAACGAGGCGACGTGGCCCTCGAGCGCCGGCAGCAGGTCGCTGAAGCCGCCTTCGCTGCCCACGAGCATCAGCCTGCCGGCCGCCGGGTCGTGCTGATCGACGGCCGATACGGCGGCAACCTGTTCGCCGTTCGGGCTGAACTCGACCTGGCCGAGCTTGCCGAGTGCCTCGACCTTCGAGACCACGGGGAAGTCGTCCATCGACGCGTCCACGATCACGACGGACTTGCTCGTGTAGGAGTCGTCGATCAGGGCGGTCGGCGTGGTCACCGCGGCGAGGCGTTCGCCGCCCGGGCTCCAGACGGCGGAGATGACGTGCCCGTCGACCGACTCGACCAGGACGGGCTTCGACTCGTCGTCGCTACGGTCGGCATCGAGCGCGGGAACGTCCGCGATCCACAGCCGCGTCATGGGACGGTCCTCTTCGTAGATCTCCTGGTTGAACCCCTTGTCGCGGAGCGTCTTCAGTTCCTTGGCGGTTTCCTCGCGGGCCAGGAACGCGACCCGGCCGCCGTCCGGCGACAGGACGTAGGAGCCGACGCCGTTCGGGTGCTCGACCAGCTTGCGGCTTTCGCCACCACCGACCGGGATGCCGTAGAGGGAGGAGGCCGAATCCCCGCCGCGGCGCGAGGTGAAGAGAATCTCGTCGTTGCCGCGGAAGCTGGGGCGGCCGACGTTCACCGAACCGGCGACGAAGGGCCGGGAGGACCCGGGCTCGGCCATGTCGAGCACGTGCAGCTCGGTCCACGAACCGCCGCTGTCCTCGTCCAGCGGCCGCCGCGGGACGCTCAGCAGGTAGGCCGCCAGACTGCCGTCGGGCGACACCTCCACCGTGCCGACGCTGCGCAGCGTGGCGATGTGGTGCGGCTCGATCGGGTTCGTCTCCTGGGCCGTGACCGCGAACGGCGCGGCCAGCGCGACGAGGACGATGCAAGCGATGTTCCGGTTCATGGTCTCTCTCCTGTCATTGGACCGCCGTGGCCTGCCGCTCTTCGATCGCCGCCAGCCGTTCCCGGATGTCGGGCGACAGCTTGACGCCCAGGTGCGTGATCGTATCCGCCGCCATGGCGATGCCGATCTCGCAACAGGTGCGGATCGGCAGACCCCGCAGCAGGCCGTAGAGGAAGCCGGCGGCGAAGCAGTCGCCGGCGCCGGTCGTGTCGACGACCTCGACCTGGTGCGCTGGAACGCGGTGGACTTCGTCGCCGCGGCGCACCCAGGCGCCCCGCACGCCGTCCTTGACCGCGACCACCTCGATCGTCTTCGCCAGCTCACGCGCCGCGGCCTCTGGTCCCAGGCCGGTCATCATCCGCGCCTCCTCGGCGTTGGCGAACAGGATGTCGAAGCCGTGCTCCTTGTGCCGCATGAGGTGGTCGCGGGAGCGCCGGACCGCGAACGGATCGGCGACGTCGATGGCGAGTTTGGCCCCGGCGGCGCGGGCGACCTCGATGGCGTGTTCGATCGCGTCGATCTGGTTCGGGGTGTCCCAGATGTAACCCGTGGTGAAGAAGATACGGGACCTCCGGATGTCCTCCTCGGGCACGTGCTCCGGGCGGTACTGGCGGCAGACGCCCAGGTGCGTGTTCATCGTCCGCTCGCCGTCGGGCGTCACCAGCACGACCGAGGTGCCGGTGACGCCGTCGATCCTTGCCAGCCGGTTCCGGACCCGGCTGGCGTTCAGGCCGCGCTCGAACAGGCGGCCGGTGTCGTCGCCGGCGACCGCCGAGCTGTAGCTCGCGTCGACACCCAGCAGGGACGCGGCGCGCAGCACGTTGGCGCAGGAGCCGCCAGCCTCGATCTCGGGTTGCAGGATCTCGCCGTCGCGGTTCAGCACGTGATCGAGGATCGCCTCCTGCTCCTCGGCGGTGACGAGCTTCATGATCCCCTTGTCGAGGCCCATCTCGTCGAGGTGCCTGTCCTCTACCCGGACCAGGAGGTCGAGGATCGCGTTCTCGATCCCAACGAGTTCCGGGTCGGCCCCTTCCGGGCCGATTCCTGTCCGCGGCGGCTTCGCCACGGTCGGCTCAGGCGTCTCCCCAGCGGTCCTTGACCGCGGCGCGGTCGACGTGGTCGCCGCTGCGCGGCAACTCGCTGGTGAAGATGACGTCGCGCGGCCGCTTGAAGCGGGCGATCCGGGAGCCGACGTGTTCGCGAACCGATTCCTGGTCGAGACCGGCTTCGGACTCGGCCTCCACGACGGCGCGGATCGCCTCGCCCCAGCGGTCGTCGCTGACGCCGAAGACGCAGACCGCGCGCACGGCGTCGAGTTCGAGGATCGCGGCCTCGACCTCGGCGGGATACACGTTCTCGCCGCCGGGCTTGATCAGTTCCTTCTCCGGCTTGCGGGCGACGTAGAACAGGTTGCCTTCCTCGTCGAAGCGGCCGATGTCACCGGTGTGGTGCCAGCCGCCCCGGAAGGTGTGCGCCGTGACATCGGGCTGGCCGTCGTAGCCCATGAAGACCAGCGGCCCGCGGACGACGATCTCGCCGTCCTCGCCGGCAGGCACCTCGCGTTCGTCGTCGTCGACCAGGCGGACGCTGCAGAGTTCGGCGGCCTTGCCGGCGCAGCCGAGCCGCTCGCGGGCGTTCTGGATCGTGACGAAGCCGCTCGTCTCGCACTGCCCGAAGCCGGCCCAGAAGGTCGCATCCGTCTCGTCATGCAGTCGCTGCATCGTGTCGGGCGAGTCCAGGCCGGTGACGTGCCGGAGGCTGGGCAGGCGGCTCCCGGCGTCGGCTGCCGCGTCGAGCAGGGTCGTGAGCACCGGCGGGAAGTCGCTGATCATCGTGATCGCATGGCGGTCGATCAGTTCGACGGCCTGGGCCGGGTCGTACTTCGCGGTGACGACGTTGGCGCCGCCGGCGTGGAAGACGCTCAGCAGGTGGCCGAGCGCCGCGATGTGGAAGAGCGGCAGCGCGACCAGGTTGCGGTCCGAGCCGTCGAGGCCGAGCGACGCGATCTCCTGCAGGTTGGCCCAGACCAGGTTCGAGTGGCTGAGCAGGGCGCCGCGCGGGATCACGTCGACGGCGGCGGTCGCAATGACGGCGAAGGGTTCGCCGGCGGAGACGTCGGGCCTTGGCAGGTCGTTCGCCGCGTCGGCGCCGGCGTAGAGCGAGTCCAGCGAGGCGTAGCCTTCGGCCGGATCGTCGCCGAACTGAAACCAGTGGGAGATCTTGTCGTCGCCGGGGCCGCCCGGGACGGCGTCGAGGAAGTCCCCTCCGACGACGAAAGCCCGGGGCTTCGCCCGCTCGCGGACGAGCATCTCGATCTCGCCGGGCTGCAGCCGCCAGTTGATCGGGTAGACCACGATGCCTTGGCGGGCACAGGCGAGATAGAGCTCCACGTAGGCGGCCGAGTTCTGGGCCAGCACCGCGAGACGGTCGGAGACCTCGAGCCCCAGGCCGTCCAGCCCCGCCGCGAGCGCGTCGACGCGTTCACGGAGCTCCGCGAAGCTCCGTTCCTCGCCATCCTCCGTGACGAGCGCGAGCCGGTCGCCGAACGCCGTCGCGTTGCGGACGAGAACGTCGTAGAGCGTGAAGTTCTGAACGCTGGACACGGTAGACGGGGCTTCTACAGGGCGAACCGGCGCGCACTTTATCAACGCCGGCTGGCGTAGCGCCGTTGATGCTGACCCGCCCGCGCGGAGCCGGGCGAGGGGGTCCCGGACGGCCGCGGCATCCGCGCGTCCGCCAGCGGGCGCACGGACTGCGACGCACGTGGCGCGGGACGCGCCACGTGGGTGCTCGCTTTCCTGGTTCGGGGGGAGCTGGCGCTCGCTTCGGTCGCCTGCGCTTCAAGACGGTGTTGCTGGAGGTAGGGGCGTCGGCAGTCGCTTGGCTCCAGCCCGCCGGGACCCCCTCCCCCGGCTCCACGCGGGCTGGACGTCGTTGCTGCCGGTGGCGGCTTGGGCTGCTACGGCGGACCTTCGTTAGGCTTTGAGGCGTTGGGGCTGAAGAAGGGGGATGCCATGGTGAAGTGCGGTCGTGGGCTGGTCGCGGTAAGCGTTGTTCTGGTGGCTGTTGGGGTGGCGCCTGCCAGTGCCTGGAACGACTTCGGCCACGAGGTTGTGGCCCGGATCGCCTGGCAGGAACTGGAGCCGGAGGTCCGGAGCCGGGTCCTGGCCCTGTTCCGGCAGGCGCCTCGGGACAGCCTGATGCACTGCCTCGATCTCAACCAGGACCGCCGCCGGGGCTGCGGTCGCTTCGCCTACCGCCTGGGGGACGCCGAGAGCGGCGAAGACGGCGACCGCATCCTGTTCGAGCGTGCCGCCTACTGGCCCGACCTGGCGCGGCAGCTCGACAAGTACAACCGTCCGACCTGGCACTACATCGGCTGGACCTGGCGTCAGGGCGCCGACGGGACCGCTCACGACACGGATCTGCCGGTGGCGGAGCCGAATGCGGTGAGCCAGTTGGTCGAGCTTGCGCGCTCGGTCGCCGACACTTCCGGCCGGCCGGGCAAGCGCGCCATCCATCTGGCCTGGATCTTCCACCTCGTAGGCGACGTCCACCAGCCCCTCCACGCGGCGTCCCGGGTGACCGAGCGGCGCGACGAACGGGAGGGCGACCGGGGCGGCAACGGTTTCGGTCTCGATGAGTGGAACCGCAACCTGCACGCCTTCTGGGACGGCGCCCTCGACGGGCGGTTCCGGGCTCAATACAGGGATCGGGCACTTGCTCGACTCGACGCGACTTCCGACAGGCCACCACCGCCCGAGCGGTTCTGGAGGTTCTTCGGAGAGGCCCGCGACCGAGAGTACGAGGCCCACAAGGACCGGGTCGCAGCCGAGGCTCGCGCCCGCCATCCTCTGGACGACGCGATCCGGGCCAACCTCAAGTCCGGCGACTTCGAGGCCTGGGCGACAGAGTCAAACCAGATCGTGCGAGGCGGCCTGTATCCGTCTGATCTGAAGCGCGGCGAAGCACCGCCCACCGCCTACGCCGACCGCGCCTACGACATCTCCCTGCAGCGCGCAGCTCTCGCCGGCTATCGCCTGGCTGACCTGCTCACCAACCTGCTGACGCCGTAGCGCCGCCAAACCTGTCGCAGGCTCCGTGTTTGACTCCAGCCCCCACCTCCCTGGGAGCTTGCGCCTCGGAACTCACGCCGTAGCGTTCTGCGGCGCAAGCTCCCAGGCTTGCCTCGCGCTCGCTTCCGTGCGCGGCCGCGCAACCACGGGCTGCGGGGAGTAGACGCGCGTTGCCTCGCCTGTTCGTTGCCCTCGACCTGCCTCCGGAGTTGAAGGCGGCCGTTCGAAGCCTGCAGTTCGGCCTGCGCAACGCCCGCTGGCTGGACGACGCCGGTCTGCATCTCACGCTGGCCTTCATCGGCGAGGTCGACGGCGCTGCCGTGGAGCGGGTCGAAGATGCTCTGGCCGAGGTCGAGGCCGAACCGATCCATGTCGAGCTTCACGGCCTCGGTTGCTTTCCCGGGCGCGGCGACCCGCGAGTGTTGTGGACGGGCGCGGCGCCCAAGGCCGAGCTTGCATCCCTTGCCGCTGCCGTCACGCGGGCGGTCCGGCGAGCCGGCGTGGTCCCGAAGCGCCGGCGATTCACTCCCCACGTCAGCCTGGTTCGATTCCGCCGGCCGCCGCCGCGCGTTGATCTGGAGAGGTACCTGGCGGCCCACTCCCTGTTCCGGAGCCCGGTCTGCGAAGTCGCGTCGTTTCATCTCTACTCCAGCATCCTGCACCCGTCGGGAGCGCGCCACACGATCGAGGCGACCTACCCGCTCGAGCGAAACGACCGGTGAAAGGCGCTACGCCGCCGGCAGCCGGTCCAGGAACCGGCGGATCGTGGCGACGAGCCGGTCCGGGGCGTCGTAGTGGACCATGTGGCCGGCGCCTTCGATCTCTTCGTGCCGGCCGCGGCGAAAGAGGGCGACGCGGCGGGCGATCTCTTCGGGTTCAGGGGTGGCGTGCTGTTCGTCGACGCCGCGGCGGCTGCTCCAGAACTCGTTGGCGAGGGCCGCGGTGAGGATGAGGGTGGGGCAGGTGACCCAGCTCCAGCGTTCTTCGGAAGCCTCCGGCACGTTCGACATCCAGGTCGTGACCACCTGGGGATCCCACTTCCACTCCAGGCCGCCGCCGGGCAGGGGTCGGGTGCCCAGGTCGACGAACTCGCGCGCGCGGTCCGGGTCGAGACGGGGATGGACGCGTTTCAGCAGGTCCCAGGCGTGGTTCCTGGACGCGACCGTCCGGTGCTTGCGCGGGTGGGTCAGCGACTCGACCCCCATCCTGGCCCGTTTCTGCTTGACCTCCTCGGGGAAGCGGTTCAGGGCGTAGGGCGGGCCGAGACCCTCGATCAGCACGATGGCCCGTGGCAACTCGGCGAAGATGCCCGCCCACTGGGCCACGACCTGGCCTCCGAGGCTGTGGCCGATGACGATCGGTCGCTCGAGTTCGCAGTCGAGGAACACGGCGTGCAGGTCGGCGATGTGGTGGGCCATCGTGTAGATGCCGGGATGCGCGCTCTCGCCGTGGCCGCGCAGGTCGTAGGCGATGACCCGGTGCTCGGCGGCGAACGCCTCGGCGACCGGCGCGAGCGTCAGCGCGAAATCCTGGATGCCGTGCGCCAGCAGGATCGCGGGGCCAGAGGCTCGGCCCCATTCGTAGACCTCGAGTTCGGTGCCGCTGGCCTCGATGCGTCGCTGCCTGCAGGTGGTCGGCTCGAGGCGGGGCGGAGGCTGGGATGCGGTCAGGGTCAAGGAGGAGCCACCAGCAGGAAACCGCTGTCGGCGAGCGTCCGGTTCAGGTCCGCCAGCGGGCCGGCAAGGGTAGCGTTGAAACGGTCTTCCTGCTCGGCGAGTTCGTCGCTGAGCATCTGCCAGACCGAGGCCTGCTGGTCCGTGGGCCGGGCGTCGGCCTGCCCGACCGAGCGCGCCAGGTAGGTGAGTCGAGCGTAGAGCCGGCGCGGCCAGCGCAGGGCGTCCTGGCCGGTGCCGGTCATCCGGAGGTCGAAGAACTCTCCCTCGATGGCGCGCAGCTCCTCGCGCAAGGCATCAGCGTGGTTGGTCGCTTCGAAGACGTCGAGGGCGCCTCCGCTCGCCGACAGACGATCTTCGAGGCGCCGCAGGTCGCGGCGGAGACGTTCGGCCTCGTTGATGACGTAGGCGGCGCGTTCGATGCCGTTGAGAATCTGGACGAGCAGGGCCTGCTGCGCGGCCAGGTCGCGGGCGGACGCGGTGGAGTCCGGGTCGAGCAGGAGGTCCAGGGTCACCGTCGACGCCGGCTCGCCCTCGTCCGCCTCGACATCGCCCGCAAGGACCAACTCGACCCGGTAGCTCCCGGGAGCCGCGAGCATCGAGAAGCGGCCGCCGTCGGGCAGCGGCCGCCAGCCCCGCTCGGGCATCTCCCAGTCGGGTCGTTCGTCCGGCTTCGAGCGCAGCCTGATCTCGGACGTTGGGTCATGGCGCAGGTCCCAGGTCACCCGATGGAGTCCCGGTGCCGCGGGCAGGTCGTCTAGCGTGCGGACGAGGACGCCACCGTTGCGGATATGGATCGTCGCGCGGCGTTGGTTCTCGGGGCCCGCGCCGGGCACCGTTTCGGCCGCGACTGACGCTGGAATCCAGTAGTGGAGCAAGGCGCCGTAGGGCGGGTTCGTCCCGGTCGCCGGCACGTCGGGTTGGGCCATCGGCGCGCCGCGGGTGCGGAAACGGTAGGTGACCCGGGGCGCCAGCAGCGTCGGACCCCGGCTCGTCAGGCCGCGCGCGATCTCGCGCAGGGGCGTCAGGTCGTCCAGGATCCAGACACCGCGGCCGTAGGTGGCGACCACCAGGTCGTCGAAGTGCTCCTGCACCTCGATCCAGTGGACGGGCGCCGGCGGCAGGTTCGGCTCACCGTCGCTGCGCCGCGAGAGGCTCCGCCAGTTCGTTCCATCGTCGAAGGAAACGTGGAGCGCGTTCTCGGTGCCCAGGAACAGGAGCCCGGCCTGCTCCGGATCCTCGCGGACAGCGTGGACGTTCGCGAGCGGTCCCCGTGGCAGTCCAGCCGCGAGATCGGTCCACGTTTCGCCGTAGTCGTTCGTTCGGAACACGTATGGTGTCGTGTCGCCCTCCTGGTGACGGTCGATGGCGACGTAGGCCGCCCCGGCGTCGGCGTCCGACGGGTCGATGTTCCTCACGGTGCCGAGGGGCGGCAGGCCGGGAAGGTTCGCGGTCACGTTGGTCCACGTCTCGCCACCGTTCCGGGTCAACTGGACCTGGCCGTCGTTCGTGCCGGCCCAGATCAGCCCGGGCGCGAGCGGGCTCTCGGCGATCGCGAACACGACTGGCGCGATCGTCGGTCCGGCGTCGTCGAGGGTCAGGCCGCCGCTGCGCCGCATCAGCGCCGGGTCGGCGGTCGTCAGATCGGGCGAGATCCGCTCCCAGCTCTGGCCGCGATCGCGGCTCCGGTGAACGTACTGGCTGCCGGCGTAGACGGCCTCCGGATCGTGCGGCGAGGTGGCGAAGGGGGCGGTCCACTGGAAGCGGTACTCGAGTGCCGAGGCCGGCGAACTCTCTATGGCCAGCGGCCAGACGCTGACGTCGCGGGACTGGCCGGAGCGCAGGTCGTAGAGCTCGAGTTGGCCGTCGTAGCAGCCGGTCCAGACCAGGCTCGGGTCGGCGCGGTGGACCATCGAGAAGCCGACCTCGCAGCCGCCGACGGAGTGCCACTCGCCGACCGGGATGCCCTGGGTGCGGCCTCCGTAGAGGACGCGGCTCGGGCCGCGCATCGAGGGTCCGTCCTGGCGGTTGCTGTAGACGTGGTACGGCACCCGGTTGTCGGTCGATACGTGGTACATCTGCGCGATCGGCAACTGGGGCCGGTACCAGGAGCGCTCACGATCGGTCGTGATGCTGACGCCGCCGTCGTGGCCGACGATCCGCCGGTCGGCGTCGAGTGGATCGATCCAGATGTCGTGGTGGTCCCAGCCCGGTTGCTCGTAACCCTCGCTTTCGACCGTGCGGCCACCGTCGAGCGAGACGGACTGCCGGGTGGCGGCGAAGCTGATCTCGTCCGCGCGGTCGGGGGCCGCGGCCATGCGCGTGTAGTAGAGCGGCCGCGTGATCAGGTTGAGATCGCGGCTGATCAGTCGCCACGAGTCGCCCCGGTCGTCCGAGCGCCAGAGAACGCCGGCGAAGGGATCGGAGGGAGCGAAGTCGCGGTTCGAACTCGTCTCGATCAGGGCGTAGACGCGGTCAGGATCGTCGGCCGAGACGGCGAGTCCGATCTTGCCCAGGGGCGGCTCGGGCAGACCCGCGCCTTCGAGGCGCACCCAGGTGTCGCCGCCGTCCTTCGAGCGGTAGAGGCCGCTGCTCGGGCCGCCGCTGGTGCGGCCGGACGTGCGGATCTCGATCTGCCAGGCCGCGGCGTAGATGAAGCGCGGGTTGTCGGGCGCGAAGGCGAGGTCGACGACGCCGGTGTCCGCGTCGACGAACAGGACGTGCTCCCAGGTCGCGCCGCCGTCGGTCGTGCGGAAGACGCCGCGGGCCGCTTCGTCCCGCTCCTGCGGGCCGTAGGCGTGGCCGAGTGCGGCGACGAAGGCCGTGTCCGCGTCGGCCGGGTGGACCAGGATGCGGCCGATCCGGCCGCTGGCTTCCAGGCCCAGGTGTTCGAAGCTGTCGCCGCGGTCGGTGGAGCGGTAGACGCCGTCGCCGATCGAGATGTTGCTGCGGATGAAGCTCTCGCCGGTGCCCACCCAGACCACGTTCGGGTCGGAGGGAGCGACCGCGATCGAGCCGATCGAGGCCGCCTCCTGCCGGTCGAAGATGGGCTCCCAGCCGACGCCGCCGTCGGTGCTGCGCCAGAGTCCGCCCGAAGCGGCGCCGGCGTACCAGGTCCGTGGATCGCCGGGGACGCCGGCCACCGCGGAGACCCGGTTGCCGATCGGTCCGATGTGGCGGAACGCGAACGCGTCGAGAAGCTCCGGCGGTGCCTCCGCGGCCGGTTGGGCGGCCGCCGCGGCGGCGCAGAGCAGGAGGGCGAGGAACGCTCTGTGACGCAACCTCCTAGTAGCCGACCTGCTTGTCGACCACGTTGCGCAGCGGCCTGCCGGTCGCGAAGCGCGTGATGTTGTCGCGCAGGAGGCGCGTTCGCCGCTCCTCGAGCCGGTCGGAGATCGTCGCCAGGTGAGGCGTGATCGTCACGTTCGACATGGTCCACAGCGGGTGGCCGGTCGGCAGCGGTTCGGGATCGGTGACGTCGAGGCCGGCGGCGCGTACCTTGCCACTCTCGAGCGCCGCGACCAGGGCGTCCGTGTCGACGACTTTGCCGCGGGAGATGTTGATGAAGTAGACGTCCTGCTTCATCAACTCGAACTGGCGGGCGCCAAACAGGCCCTCCGTGGCCGGCGTGTGCGGCACGGACGAGAAGACGACGTCGGCCCGGGGGAGCAGGTCGTCAAGCTCGTCCGGCTTGCCGACGTAGGCGACGTCGCGGTGGATCGGGATGTCCTTCGGGTCGACGCCGAGCACGGTCATGCCGAACGCCGCGGCCCGCTGCGCGATCTGGGTGCCGATCCCGCCGAGGCCGATGACCAGCGCCGTCTTGCCGCGGAGCTCGATCATCGGCAGCGCGCGGTCCGTGTTCCAGCCCTCCGGCATCTGGGCGTTGAACGCCTTGATGTTGCGGGTGAAGTTGAGCAGCAGGGCGAAGGCGTGGTCGGCGATCTCGGGGCCCTGGATGATCTTCGCGTTGGTCAGCACGATGTCGCTGTCTCGCAGGTCCGGGATCTCGAGGAACCCCTCGACCCCGGCGGAGTTGCTCTGGATCCAGCGCAGCTTGCTGTCGGCCGTCAGGTACTGCTCGACCCCCCGGTAGCCCGCGATCAGCCCGTCGCAGACGTTGGGGTCGAGGTCGTCGTCGATACCGAGCAGGCGGAGGTCCTGGTGCTGGTCCTCGAGGTCTGCCAGGGCGTCGATGAAGAACGCCGGCATGCACACGGTGACGGGCTGGGCAAGGGCGCCCGAGGCCGCGAAGAAGAGGAGAAGAACGGTGAGCAGAACCGGTCGATGATCCAGCGCTGGACGGTGGAGCATGGGCGTGTCTCCCTGAGACTGTGAACGATGGCGATGAGGGGAGGACGGAGCGTACCAGCGCCCACTACAGGCGCCCGATTCAGGTGCTACGATGCCGCCGCCCTCGGCCCCTGAGACTCACCCCAGGACCCACAGGAAGCGAGCCAGATGACCACCGACGCCCTCCGCGAACGCGGCGATTCACTGGAGGATGCCTTCTTCCGGAACATGGACAGGAAGCTGATCGACGACCTCCGCACGAAGAAGGAGCGTGAGGAGCAACTCGACGAACTGGCCGCGGCTTCGGGCATCGCGCACCGTGAGGTTCTCGGCGCCCTGCTCGATGCGGGCATGCACGGCGAGGCGCTGGTGGCGGCGGGTCTGGTGCCGTTGATCGAGGTTGCGTGGTCGGACCACGCAATGGACGCCTCGGAGCGTGACGCGATCATGCAAGCCGCGAGGGATGCCGGGGTGACCCGTGGATCGACCGCGGCCGAACTGCTCTCCGCCTGGCTGGAACGGCGTCCGGGAGCGGAACTGCTCGAGGCCTGGAAGGGCTATGCCGCCGCGCTGGTCGCGGAGCTCGACGAAGCGGACGCCACGGCGGTGCGTGACGACATCATGAGCAGGGCGCAGGCCGTCGCTGAGGCCGCCGGCGGTTTCCTCGGCATCGGCAGCGTGTCGCGCGAGGAGCGGCGGATGCTCGCTGAGCTGTCCGCGGCGCTCGGCGGCTGAAGGCCTACCAGCTCGCCTTGATCACGCCCGGGAGCTCGCCCCGCAGCGCGAGGTCCCGAAGGGCGATCCGCGAGAGACCGAACTTCCGGTAGTAGCCGCGCGGCCGGCCGCTGACGGTGCAGCGGTTGCGGACGCGGACCGGGCTGGAGTCGCGGGGGAGCTTGTTCAGCAGGCGCTGGGCCTCGAAGCGCTGGTCGGGCGGTAGACGCTCGTCCTTCGCCAGCGCGCGCAACTCGTCGCGGCGCTCCTTGTATCTCTCGACGATCTTCTTGCGGCGGTCGTTCTTGGCGACCGATGCCTTGGTGGCCATCTTCTTCCGTGTTTCCCTTGGCTGATTCCGATGCCGACGTGGCCTTCCCGGCGCGTCCGACGCCGCGGCGCGCAGGGAGCGCGTACCTTAGCAGGTTTGGCGGCCTCCTGGGGTCCGCCGTCTAGGGCTCGATCAGATCGACCAGTTCCCGGACACCGCCGTCGAAACGCTCGAACGCCCGCTGCGCCCGGGCGCGGTCCGCCAGGTCGCCGCTCCGGTCGAGCTCGGCGGCGCTCTGCATCACCCGGCCGATCGCCTGCCGCGCCTGTCCCCGCTCCCGGGCGCTCAGGCCGTCCAGTCGGTCGAGCAGAGCTTCAGCGAGGTCGCGCGCGTCGAACGCCGGCACGTAGAGCGTCAGCCACTCGCCGTTCTCGATCTGGAACCGGACGCGGTCGCGCTTGAGCGCCATCAGCGCGGTGATCGCCGTCGGGTACTCGGGGATCGTCATCGGCGGCCGCTCGTGGCTGTGCGGCCCGGCGCGAATCACGCCGCCGCCGCGGGAAGCGCCGCCGACCGGCTCCACCGTCGTCTCCTCGAAGTAGAAGTCGTAGCGCTGCTGTTCGCCGGCGAGCCAGACGTGGGCGAAGAACTCGCCCGGGAGCTCGTCGGGGATCTGGGAGATCAGGTAGTCGCTGCCGATCGCCGGCGCCATCGGATAGCGGGTTTCGTCCCAGTCTTCGGTCTCCTCGTTCCAGGCCTCGAACACGACGTCGCCGCCGAAGTTCCGCGGATCGACCGGCTGCTTGAAGTCGTCGTAGATGTAGAGACGGAACTCGCCCGCGTTCGGCAGCGCTCCCTCCAGGTGGTGGTAGTTGTTGGCCGCCATGAAGAACTGCCCGCCGTGGAGCGGGTTGTGGTCCATGTGGGCGGCGGCGTTCGGGTCGGCCGGGTTGGGCGCGAAGCCGGGCGCCGCGCCGCCCTCGCCGGCCGGCAGGTCGGTGCCGCCGAGGCCGGCGGCCAGCATGCCGCCGCGGGACTGGGGCTCGTCGCGCGGCACGAAGATCTCCGGCAGGACGAGGTGGTCGTCGAGCTCGTAGTCGACCTGGAGCGTGAAGGGCTGGACGATCGTCTCCTTCGCCCTGCCGACGTCGAACGACCCGATCAGCTCGACCCGGGTGCCCGGCGGTGCGTGGATCGCCTCCTCGAACAGGTAGCTGGCCGGAAACTCGGGGTCGTACTCGGGGACGTAGAGCACGGTCTGCACCCGTTGGTCGGGGAAGTGGACGCGAACCTCCATGCTGGTGAGCCGATCGCCGACGTGCGGGTGGAGGCCGATCAGCCGGGCGCGTTCGGTGAGCGTGAGGCTGGCTGTCTGCGGCCGGCCCGCGCGCCGCCCCTTCAGGGCGACGTCGCCGCCGGCCCGCGCGCTCTCGATCCAGAGTTCGACCTCGTCCTCGGTCTGGGCCAGGAAAAGACCCAGACTCGAACGGTCGCGGACCTCAATCCGCGAGTCGTCGTTCGGACGTCGCCGGTACTCGACGACGAGTTCGATCTTCGAACCGGTCCGGAGCCGCTTGCCGGCGCCGTCCGGGAGCAGGACCGGGTCGTCGCCGCGCAGCCACTGACCGAGGAAGTGAGGTCCCGGTCGGCCGGTCCGCATCCGGGTGGGCTCGGGTTCGTCCTCGTCGCGGAACGGATCGTAGGGAACCTGGACCTCGACCTCGAGCTGCTCCGGCTCGACGTCCCCGGGCTCGTGAACCCAGGCCGCCATCCGATAGACGACACCGGGATTCCGGGGCCGGAACTCGTAGCCGGTGATCCAGGCGTCCTCCTCGAGTTCGACGCCGAGCACCTCTCGGTGGGAGGCGGTCTGCCGTCCCGGCTCGACGACCGTCTCGACCGAGGGCTCGAGCACCAGGTCGGGGTAGCCGAGCACCCACTCCTCCTCCGTGAATTCCAGCGGCGGCGGCAGGTTGCGCCGGGGCCCCTGAGGGCCGCCGCCCTGGACCCAGGCGACGACGATGTCGATCTCCTGCTGGCTCATGCGACGCGAGTTCCGGAAGTGGTCGTAGCGGGCATCCGCCGTCCACGGCGGCATGCGGCCGGTCATCAGCTCTTCTTCGATCGCCACCGCCCAGGCGCGGGCGCCGGGCTTCGCGTCGTTGCCGTAGGTGGTCAGGTCGATGTAGTCCGGCGCCGAGCCCTTCGGGTTGTGGCAGGGCATGCAGTAACGGCGGAGGATTGGCCGCACGTCCTCCGCGAAGTTGATGTCCGTCGTGATCCGGACGTGGGCCGGGGCCGGGTCGGTGGCGATGCCGGTCAGGGCCAGCGCGGCCAGCGCGATCGTGGCCGCCGCCGCGGCCACGCGCTTGCCGGCGGCGACCGCCCGCCCGTGTCTCATCGCCCGTCCCCGGAGTAGAGCGCCAGATCGCCCTCGTTGTCGGCGACGAACAGCGGCCGGAAGTCGTAGCCGAGGCTGCGCAGACGGTCACCGCCGCCCTCCTGCCGGTCGACGACGGCTGATACCGCGGCGACTTCGCAACCTTCGGCTTCGACCGCCTCGATCGCGCGCAGGATCGAGCCGGCCGACGTGACGACGTCGTCGACCACGGCCACCCGGCGGCTCGCGACGATCAGCTTGCGTCCGTCCGGGTGGTACGAAGCGTCGATTCGGGCGCTGGTGCCGTGGCCCTTCGCCTTGTTCCGTACAAGAAACCCGAAGAGCGGCCGTCCGTCCAGGTCACTCGCGACGGACGCGGCCGTCGCCAGGTAGGCACCGCCGACCTCGGGCCCGCCGACGGCGTCGACGGCGAAGGGCCGCAACTGCTCGCACAGCGCCTCGCCGATGAGCCGGGACCCCCGCGGCGACAGCACCGTCGCCTTTGTGTCGCAGTAGTAGTGCGAGCGCGCACCGGAGGTCAGGACGAAGTCTCCCTTGGCAATGCTCCGCTCCTGGAGCAGGGCCTTCAGTTCGTGCAATCGCGAGTCGTTCTTCGGATCCGGCACGGCCGGAGAGGGTATCAACGACGGGCGAACGCCCGGCCCTTACGGAACCGGGCCGGTGGTACTCTCGAGGCCCTTGCCCCGGGGCACCTTGGGCACCCCTTGCCGGAAACAAGCAAGGGGCGGAAGATGGCCAGCAGAATAGACACACTCGCCACTCACAGGACCTTCAAGGAAGCAGGCATCGAGCCGGCGCATGCGGAGGTGATCATCGAAGCGATCAACCGCGCCGACGATCGCCTGGCCACGAAGGACGATCTGGCGCTCGTGCGCTCCGAACTCGGAGGCGAGATCGAGTCGGTCCGAACGGAGCTGAGCAACAAGATCGAGTCCGTGGAGACGAGGCTGGCGACCAACATCGGCCTGGAGATCGCATCGGTGAAGACCGATCTCGGCGGCGAGATCGCCTCATTCCGCTCGGAGGTGAACGAACGGTTCGCCGTGCTGGACGGTCGATTCGCCGCCGTGGATGGCCAGTTCGCCGCCGTGGATGGTCGATTTACCGCTCTTGAAGGTCAAGTCGCGGCAGTCAGGTCCCACCTTCGCATGATGATGTGGTTCATGGGGTTCAACGCCACGGCCACCGTCGCCCTCATCGCTCGCCTGTTCATTCCCACTTGACCGTTGCCCCTACGGTCCGAAGACGGCTGATTCCAGGCCGGAAGCAACCAGGAGGCTAGCGATGAGTACGACGCGTAGACACGCCGCTCTCCAGTCCATCAAGCGATTCATGATTCGCACGGCGCCACCGATCGAGGTGTTGGCGATGCTGACCGGCGTGAATGTCACGCTCACGGTCTTACTATTGGCCGGCGTCTTTGACTGTTGACGCAGCGCCGGAACGGGCTCCGGCCCGTATCGGCATCGTGACCGTCTCGGACCGCGCGTCGCGCGGCGTGTACGAGGATCGTGGCGGCCCGGCGATCCGCGACTACCTGGCGGAGGTGTTGACCTCGCCCTGGGAAGCCTGCGCGCGGGTCGTGGAGGACGAAGTCGAGCAGATCGCGGCGGCCTTGCGTGAGCTTTGCGACGACGAGGGTTGCTGCCTGGTCGTGACCACGGGCGGCACCGGCCCGGCGCTCCGCGACGTGACGCCGGAGGCCACTCTGGCGGTGTGCGAGAAGGAAATGCCGGGCTTCGGCGAACTGATGCGGAAGGTGTCGCTCCAGGCCGTGCCGACGGCGATCCTGTCGCGGCAGACGGCGGGGATCCGCGGCTCGTCGCTGATCGTCAACCTGCCGGGGCAGCCGAAGGCGATCGGCGAGTGTCTGGACGCCGTGTTTCCTGCGATCCCGTACTGCGTCGACCTGATCGGCGGGCCGTACCTGACGACAAACGAGCAGCGGATCAGGGCGTTCCGGCCGAAGTCGGCGAAGAAGCCGGCGGACTGATGAGGATCGCGGTGGCGAAACAAGGCGTCTGGCCGGCTCTGGTTGCGCCGCTCTTCGCGTTGACTGCCGCCTGCGCCCCGCCCGGCGGAGGCGGCGAGGAGGCGACGGTCTACCGGGACACCTGGGGCGTCCCCCACATCTACGCCGAGTCCGCCGAGGCCGGTCTCTACGCTTCCGGCTGGGCTATGGCCGAGGACCGGCTGTCGCAACTGCTCGAGAACTACCTCTTCGGCCTCGGGGAGTACGCCGCCGCCTTCGGCCCCGGCAACAACGACGCCTGGGTGAGGTCCGATCTCGAGTCGCGGATGTGGGACCACTACGGCACGGCCAAACGTCACTACGAGGCGAAGCTGAACCCGGAACTGCGCCGGCACCTGGCGGCGTTCATCGCGGGCATCAACGACTATCTCGACGCGCATCCCGACGAGGTGCCCGACTGGTGGGGCGCCCGCCCGGTCGACGTCTACATGCCGGTCGCCTTCAGCCGCCAGTTCATCTGGAGCTGGCCGGCGGGGCAGGCGCGCTCCGACCTGCGGGCGATCGGCATCGAGCCGAGCTTCGACGTCGACCTGCGGGCCTCGAACGAGATCGCGCTGGCGCCCGACCAGACGACCTTCGGCGCCGCGGCCCTGATCATCGACCCGCATCTCTCCTGGCTCGGCCGACATCGTTACTGGGAACTGCGGCTCCACGCCGGCGACATCCACATCAGCGGCTTCGCCACTTCCGGCTTCCCCTACGTCAACCTGGGCCACAACGAACACGTCGCCTGGGCCCACACGACGGGCGGCCCGGACACCGCCGACGTCTACGAACTGACGCTCGATCCGGAGGACCCGAGCCGCTACCTCTACGACGGCGAGTGGCGGCAACTGGAGAGCCGCACGGTCGAGGTCGCGGTCGCCGGCGAGGCGGTGCCGCGGGAGGCGACCTTCTGGTTCTCGCACCACGGCCCGATCGTGGCCCGTCGCGACGACCGCGCGTATGCCGCGGCCCTGGCCTACGAGGAGGAGATCGGCTACCTGGAGTCCAAGTACTGGTTCATGGTCGCGGAGGACTATGAGGGCGCCGCCGCGGCGCTGGACGTGCGCCAGATCATGCCGCAGAACGTGATGATCGCGGACACCGGCGGCAACATCTACTACCAGCGGACCGGCCGGGTGCCGATCCGACCGGACGGCTATGACTGGCGCCGTCCCGTCGACGGATCGACCTCCGAGACCGAATGGCTCGGAATCCACCCGGCGTCCGACCTGATGTCCCTGCTCAACCCCGAGCGGGGCTACATGCAGAACAACAACATCGGCCCGGACACGATGCTGGTCGATTCGCCGCTCGTGCCGGACCGCTACCCCGCGTACCTCTACAACCAGCCCGCCCTCTACACCCATCAGCGAGGCGCCGCCGCCGTCGCGCTGCTGGAGGCGAAACGGGAAGCCGGCGCCAAGTGGAGCGAGGAGGAGATCGTCGAGCTTGCGCTCAACCGTTCGGTCTACCAGTTCGAACGCTGGGTCGCGGAGCTCCGGCGCGCGGAGGCCGCGGTTCCGGGCAAGCGCTCGAAGGAGCACGCCGAGGTCGTCCGCCGGATCGAGGAATGGAACGGCGTTTCGGAGGCCGACTCCCAGGGCGCGCTCGCCTACTTCCGCTGGCGCGAGGCGCTCCGGGAGCTGGTCGGCCGCGAGGAGATGGGCCAGATGACGGCGCGGGTCAACGACTACCTCGAACTGTTCCGCGAGGCGCCGGAACCGCCCGGTCTCCGCGACGAGGACCTGCCGTTGCTGGTCGAGGCGGTCGACGTCGCGGCGGAGTCGCTCCGCTCGGGCCCGGGCGGCTTCGATGCGGCGTTCGGCGACGTGTTCCGCGTCGGCCGCCAGGACTCGAACGACGAAGTGTCCTGGCCTGTCGGCGGCGGCTCGCTCGGCGAGGCGGGAATGGCGACGATGCGTGCGGTCGGCTTCAGCCCGCCGCGCGCCGACGGCCGGCGTTGGGGCAACCGCGGCCAGACCTCGACCGAGGTCGTCATCCTGAGCAACCCGATCCGCAGCTACACCCAGCCCCCGATCGGCCAGAGCGACCGCCCCGACTCGCCGCACTACCGCGACCAGGCCGAGAAGCTGTTCTCGGTCGGCGCCATGAAGCCGAGCTGGTTCGCCCGTGAGGAACTGCTCGCCGACGGCGGCAAGAACGTTGTGTCCGAGATGCGACTGGTCTACGAGCCGGAGTAGAGGAGTCCCGATGCGTCACCATCGAAGCCTCGGCTTCACAGCCGGAATCGTGGCTGCGATTCTCGTGACGCCTGTCGCCGTCTCCGCCCAGTCAGGCCACAACCTGGAGCGTCCCGAACACTGGAAGGTCCGGTACGACGGCTCCGACGAAGCGGCCGAGCGCAACTTCGTCGTCATGCGACCCGGCTGGCACGTCTACGCCGGCCCCGGCAGCCTGCTCTGGGACCCGGGCCGCTTCGCCTCCGGCAACTACGCCGTCAAGAGCACGATCTACCTGTTCCCCAAGGGCGACCCGGAACGTTCCGGCTCGACGCGGACCGACACGCCCTTCGGCCTCTTCCTCGGCGGCCGCGATCTCGAAGAGGAGACGCCAACCTACGTCTCCTTCCAGGTCGACAACGCCGGCCGGTTCCGTATAGCCCGCTACGCTGGCAACGACGTTGAAGAACTGGTGCCGTGGACAGCTCACGACGGTATCTCCGTCCTCGACGCCCCCGCCACCTCACCCGCGGAGAACGTCCTCGAAGTTGACATCCGCGGCGAGCAGACGATCTTCTATGTCAATGACGAGGCGGTGGCCGATCTTCCAGTCGAAGACCTCCGCCTGGACGGCCTGATCGGCCTAACCGCCGGCGAAGGCCTCAGCCTCCACATCACCGAAATCGCGATCGGCCCCAACCGCCGAGACCAATAGCCCGACGACCTCCAGCCGGTCCGGGGTCCGCGGGGGGTGGGTCCCAGCGGACTCGAAGCGAGCGACGCCCGGCGCCCTTACGTCAACCGACGACCTACCGGAGCGAGCGTAGTGGAGTGCGCGCCGTCCTCACATCCCTCTCCGAAGCGCGCACGGCCGCTGGGACCCACCCCCCGCGGACCCCGGACCGGCGGGTGCCACGCCGCCTACCGGCGACCTACTCGCCGCCGGTGCTGGCCGCCTTGCCGGCGCGCCAGTCGTCCTCGAGGATGCGCGCGCCGCGGAGCGTGCCGCCCATCGAGTAGTTGCCCTCGTGGCAGGCGTACTCGTAGACGCGTTCCTGGTCGCGCTTCCAGATGTACTCGCCGGACCAGGGGGCTTCCCAGGTGGCCGGGTCGTTCATCGTGAAGTGGTAGAGGATGTTGCCGTCCGGCTGGAGCGTCAGGCGCTCCGTGACGTGGAGGTCCTTCGTTGCCCCGCGCAGGAAGCCGTCGGGCCGAAAGTGAACCGAGTCGATGACCAGGGTGTCGCCTTCCCACCACCCGACCGAATCACCCAGCCAGCGCCGTTCCTCGGGGCTCGGGTGCTCATCGTTCAGACGGATGATCCGGGCGTCATGGACCATCTCGATCAGGATCATGATGTGGTCCTCGGTCTGCACGACCCGCTTGTAGTTGTTGTAGCCGCTCGGGAAAGTCGGCGTGGCGCCGGTGAAGCCGAGGATGCAGCGCTCGCTGATCGGCAGCGACTCGGGGCCGTCGTACGGGCCCGGGCCGTCGAGTTCGAGCCACCAGGCGACGCCCTCGTTCGGGCGGCGCAGCTTGGCGCGTTCCGCGAATCTCGCCTTGGCCGCTTCGGTGGTTTCCGGCATGCGGCCGTTCGGCGGGTCGACGATGATCGAGGTCCGGAACTTGCCGTCCACCGCGAACGTGTCCGTGCCGCGGTCGAGCCAGAAGCTGTTGTAGCCGCCGACGTTGCCGGCCGCGCCGGGTGAGCCGTCACCGCCCTCCGGCGGCGCCTCGCGGTTCGGATCGGAGATCTGGTGGCGGTCGGCGCGCCGCTGGGCCGCGTCGGCCGCGATCTTCTCGGCCTCCTCCGGCGTCAGGTACAGGTTCTCGCCGTACTCCTCGGGCCGTTGCAGCGGCGTCAGCGTGGCGGCGTCATAGGTGCCGGTCAGGTCGGGCTTGCCGTTGGCGGCCCGCTTGATCTCGCCTTCGGCCGCGAGAGCGGGCGCCGCGAGCAACAGCACGAGGATGGCGGCCAGGGCCGCCGGGAATCGGACTCTCATTCTGCGTCCTCCTGTTTCGACTGGATGCCGAAGTGTAGCGCGGCCGAAGGCCAGAAACCGGCGCTGCGCGCCGGATGCCGGCGGGGACGCCGGCGCACCCAGTCAGTCGCCGCTGCCGGCGCCGGTGCTCGCGGCCTTGGCGGCCAAGGCGTCGGCCTCCAGCACCCGGGCGCCTCGCAGCGTGCCGCCCATCGAGTAGTTCCCCTCGTGGCAGGCGTACTCGTAGACGTCCACGGGGCTGCGCTTCCAGATGTACTCGCCGGACCAGGGGACGTCCCAGGTGGCCGGATCGTCGATCGTGAACCGGTAGAGGATGTTGCCGTCCGGCTGCAGCGTGAGGCGCTCCGTGACGTGGGATTCCTGGGTGGCGCCGCGCAGGACGGCCTTCGGGTGGAAGTTCCGCGAATCGATGACCAGGGTGTCACCTTCCCACCAGCCGATGGAGTGACCGAGCCACTTCCGTTCCTCGGGACTCGGGTGCTCCGCGTTCAGGCGCACGATGCGGGCGTCGTGGACCATCTCGATCAGGATCATGATGTGGTCCTCGGTCTGGACCACGCGCTTGAAGTTGTTGTAGAGGCTGGGGAAGGTCGGCGTGGCGCCGGTGAAGCCGACGATGCAGCGCTCGGTCACCGGCAGCGTCTCCGGACCGTCGTACGGGCCGTGGCCCTCGATGTCGAGCCACCAGGCGGAGCCGTCGTTCGGCCGGCGCAGCCGGCGGCGCTCGGCGGATCGCGCCTGGCCGGCCTCGGTCATCTCCGGAATGCGGCCGTTCGGAGGATCGAAGATGATCGAGGTGCGGAACTTGCCGTCGACCGCGAACGCCTCGGTCCCCGTCTCGACCCAGAACCGGTTGTAGCCGCCGACGTTGCCGGCGCCGCCCGTCGTCCCGTCGCCGCCGACCGGCGGCGGCTTGCGGTTCGGATCGGAGACTTGGTGCCGGTCGGCGGCATACTGGGCCGCGTCCGCCTCGATCTTCGCCGCGTCCTCGGGGCTCAGGAAGAGGTTGTCGCCGTACTTTTCGGGCCGCTGGAGCGGCGTCAGGGTGCCGGCGTCGAAGGTGCCGGTCAGGTCGGGCTTGCCGTTGGCGGCGCGCTTGACATCGCCCTGGGCAGTCAGCGCAGGGGCCGCGATCAGCAACGCGAGGATGGCGATCAGCGCCGCGGGGACTCGGACTCTCATGTTGGGTCCTCCGATTTCGATTGGATGGCCGGAGTGTAGCGGAGTGGGACGGCTGCCTGATTGGCGTCGGCTTGACGAGGGTAACGGCGGGATGCGAGCATGGTCTCGCAATTGAGATACGGGAGGTCCGGATGACCACACAGAGTTCGATGCTCCACGTCCGGATGGACGCAGAGATGAAGCGCAGAGCGACAGCGGCGCTCGCGGCGATGGGCTTGACGGCATCGGAGGCCGTGCGGTTGCTGTTCCACCGCATCGCCGTCGATCAAGCCTTCCCGCTTGAGCTCAAGGTGCCAAACGCGCGGACTCGCGAGGCCATGGCCGAAGTGGACGAGATGGTGCGAGACCGCGGCGCGCGGTTCGCCAGCGCTGACGAGGCGTTTGCGGAGCTTGAAGAAGCCGGCGGCCAGTAAACGGGCCAAGCTACCCCGCCGCGTCGACTTCTCGCGACAGTTTCTGAGGGACTGGCGGCGGCTCTCCCGGTCCGGCCGCTACGACATGCGCCGGCTGAAGGCCGTGATGCTCCTCCTGATTGCCCACGATGCTCCGCTCCCACCCGAGCGAAGGGACCACGCGCTCAAGGGCTCGTTGGCGAGCTTTCGGGAGTGCCACATCGGCGGCGACTTCCTGCTGATCTACCGTATCGACGACACGGACGGCCCCAGCGGATCGGTCTACTTCGCCAGGGCCGGAACTCACGCGGACTTGTTCGAATGAGCAGACCCGCGAAGTCGCGCGCTTCCTGCGGAAGACACGGCTCTCGTTTTACGGCGGCACGCGTTGCGTGACGGCCGCGTCCGGACGGAAGCTGTCTCTGGGCCGTGGTCAGGAAGTCAGAGGCCTTCAGGACGCCAGTCTCCCGCTTCCGCCTTCATGACGAAGTGCGTCTTGGGCAGAACGTCCAGACCGCGATCCCAGAGCATGTCCTGGATTCGAGTGCCGATCGAGAGCTTGTCCGGCGTCTTGTGGAGGTCGTCCACGACGCCGTCGTAGATAGCCCAGATGTCCACGACCTCATCGCCGTACCAGGACGTGCCCGGTTTCACCCAGATGTTCGTGAAGTGGATGTGGGGCAACGCGGCCTTGACGATCTGTTCGATCTTTTCGGTTACGTCGGGCAGCTGTTCTGAGAGCGTTTTCATCTCGCCACCTCAGGGTTGCTGGTGCCGCTGCCAGCGTCCTTCAGGCCTCAAGGTTCACTCTACACCGATCCGTCGCCGCGGCAGCGGCCGCTCCGGCACGTCCTCCAGCAGACCGCCATGGCCGAGCGACGTGATGTCGCGCCGCGTCAGCCGGTCGCCGACGAGCAGGCGTGGCAGCACGAGGTCGACGATGTTCCGCTTGGGACTGCGGGCGCAGCCCGGGGCGCCGAGGACCGGGGTGCCGCCAAGTTCGGCGAGCAGCAGGAGGTTGCCGGGGTCGACCGGTGCGCCGTAACAGATGACCGAGCCGCCGGCGGCTTCGATGGCGCTCGGCGCCAGGTCGTGGCGGTCCTGGATCGCCGTTTCGCCGGCAAGGATCAGGAGATCGACGTCCGGGGCGAGTTCGGCCGCTGCCGACGCGAGCTCCCCGGTTTCCTGTTCCCGGTCGATCGGCACGAAGCGCACCTGGGTGAGTTCGGCGCCGAGGGCGCCGAGCCGCTGCCGGAAGGCCTTCTCGAAGCCGGCGACCAGCCGTTCGCGGCCGGCGGAGCGGCCGGCGGCGACGGTCCCGGAGACGATCAGGCCCGCGGTGCTAGGCGGCAGCGGGTCGAGCCGGATCAATGGGCTCGCGGCGACGCTCTCGGCCGCGGCCACCGTGTCTTCGGACAGGGCGTAGGGGAGGATCTTCGTCGTGCCGACCATCTTGCCGGCGCGGGCCACACTGTGGTTGGGCAGGGTGGCAAGGGTGACGCCGTCGCGGCCGTTGATGCGGTCCAGGGCCGCGGCGTCGACGCGCAGCACGCCCAGCATCTGCGCGTGCAGGTTGACGCGCCCGGTCGTCGGCCCCCGCAGGTCGAGACCCGTTCCGGCGACGGCCTCACTGACCCGGCGGGCGGCTTCGTTCTCGTCGACGTCGCCGGGTTCGAGCCGGGCCGCGAAGACCCGGTCGCGGCCGAGACCGGCCAGCACCTTCAGTTCCTCGTCGCCGAGCGCGCGGCCCTTCCGCAGCACGCGCCGGCCCTCGTTGTCGTAGACGTTGTGGCCGAGGATGGCGTCGTGAGCGTCGGTGAGCGGCGTCGCTTCGAACTTCATCGTGGATCGGTTCTCCGAAGGGGAAACTACACTGATTGAGTTCGCTGCCGCCCGGGCTCGGGCTCGCCGCTTCGCGGCTCGCGCTCCATGCCGGCGGGGACGCCGGCGCACCCAGTGGGCGGAACCCGGAGAGATAAACTCCGTCCGCCATGGCCTCCGACAACTACGGCCGAATCGACGGCTGGCGCGACGAACTGACCGAGTGGCGGCGCGACTTCCACCGGCACCCGGAGCTCGCCTTCGAGGAGGAGCGGACGTCGCAGATCGTTACGGAACGGCTGCGGTCGTTCGGCATCGAAGAGGTGCATCACGGCATCGCAAAGACCGGAGTCGTCGCGACGATTCGCGCCGGCAGTTCGGATCGCGCCGTGGCGCTGCGGGCGGACATGGACGCGCTGCCGATCCAGGAGCAGAACCACTTCGGGCACTGCTCGACCGCGCCCGGGAAGATGCATGCCTGCGGCCACGACGGTCACACCGCGATGCTGCTGGGCGCCGCCCGCTACCTCGCGGAGACCCGGAGCTTCGACGGCACGGTCCAGCTCATCTTCCAGCCGGCCGAGGAGAAGGACGGCGGCGCCGGGGTCATGGTGCGGGAAGGGCTGTTCGAGCGTTTCCCCGCGGACAAGGTCTTCGGCCTGCACAACTTTCCGGGCGTGCCGACCGGCGCCTTCGCGACGAACAGCGGTCCCTTCATGGCCGCGATCGACCAGTTCGAGATCGAGATCCGGGGCCGCGGAACGCACGGCGCCTGGCCGCACAGCGGCATCGACCCGATCGTCGCCGCGTCGCAGGTCGTGATGGGGCTCCAGACCCTGGTGTCCCGCAACGTCGATCCCCGACGCCGGGCGGTGGTGTCCGTGACGATGAGCCATGCCGGCGAAGCGTTCAACGTGATCCCGGAGACCGCGTACCTCGCCGGGGGCGTGCGTTCCTTCCTGCGCGAGGTGCAGGACACCCTCGAGCTGGGGCTGGAGCGCGTCGTCCACGGCGTCTGCGCCGCCCACGGCGCCTCGGCCAAGGTGGACTACGAGCGCTACTACCCGGCGACGGTGAACGCGCCGCGCGAGACGGAGGAGATGACCGCCGCGGCGCTCAGCATGGGCTGGGAGGTCGACACGGAGATGGAGCCGCTGATGGGCTCCGACGACTTCGCGTTCCTGGCCGAGGAGCGTCCGGGGTCCTTCATGATGATCGGCAACGGCGACAGCGAGATGCTGCACACGCCGCGGTACGACTTCAACGACGAGCTGCTGACGATCGGCGCCAAGTACTGGGCGCGGCTGGCCGAGAGTCAGCTTTCCTAGCGCCTCCCGGAAACAAAGCCGGCGGCCGGGGCGTATTCCCTGATGACGCGGGCGGTTGGCCGGGTGAACAGGCCCCGGTTTCTCAATACTCTCTCCAAGGAGCTGGTCGCCGCCCGCGCGTTGCCCCCAAAAGGACCTGAAAGAAAGCCATGAACTTCGCCCATACCTTCAGGATCCCGACCGCTCAGACCCTCGCGGCGGTGATCCTCCTGTCCCTCCCCCTGGTGGCCGGCTGCGCGTTCGACAGCGGCGTGGCCGGCGAGCCGCCGGTGCCGGAGGCCGCGACATTGGCGGCCGACGATGCGATTCCCGTCGCCGCGCTGCCGCTTTTCCGTGGCCGGATCGAGTCCGTGCTCCGGTTCTCGACGAACCTCGAAGCCGAGAACCGGGTCGACGTGCTGGCCGAGGCCGAGCGGCACGTGACCGACCTCCTCGTCGAGGAGGGAGACGCCGTGCGCGCCGGCCAGACCATGCTGTTGCTCGAGGACGAGGCGCAGCGCACGGCGCTCAAGAGGGTCGAGAGCCAGCTCGAGCGCTCCCGCCTCGAGTACGAGCGCCAGAATCGTCTCTTCGAGCAGGACCTGATCAGCGAACAGGCCTACAACCAGGCGCGCTACGACATGGAGCAGCTCGAGCTGGCGCTCGAGGACGCCGAGCGGGAGTTGGGCTACGCGACGGTTGCGGCGCCGATCTCAGGCGTCGTCACGGAGCGGCTCATCAACGTGGGCGACCACGTCGAGACTCACGCCAAGCTGTTCGAGATCGTTGACTTCGACTCGATCGTCGCCCGGGTGTTCGTGCCCGAGCGGCAATTGGCGGGTCTGTTCGTCGGCCAGCCGGCTCGGATACTGGCCCAGTCCCTCGCGGGCTCGCGGGATGCGGCGATCGAGCGCATCTCGCCGGTGGTCGATCCCCAGAGCGGCACGGTCAAGGTCACGCTCGGCATTCCGGGCAACCAGGGCCTGCTGCCCGGCATGTACGTCGAGGTCGACCTCGTGGCCGCCGCTCTGGAGGACACGTTGCTGGCGCCGAAGCGGGCGCTCGTCTACGACCAGGAGCAGGTCTTCGTGTTCCGGGTTGCTCAGGGCGACGACGGTCCCCGCGCGGAGCGGCTGCTGGTCCGGATCCTCGTCGAGAGTGAGGACGTCGTCCATCTCGAAGGCGACCTGACCGACGGCGAGCGTCTGATCGTGGCCGGGCAGGCGGGATTGAAAGACGGCGCCCGGATCCGTCTGCTCGATCCGAGAGAAGCCCTCGGCTCGGGGGCGGAACTGGGCGCGGCGTCGACTCCGACCTACCAGCCCGCAAGCTGATCCGACACTCGACATAGACAGGAGCGCGGCATGAAGGCTGCGAAGTCGTTCCTTACCCATCGCCCGGTCGCGGTGTCGATGGTCTTCCTGGCGGCGGTCGTGTTCGGCCTGCTGTCCTACCAGGGGTTGCCCGTGACCCTGATGCCCGAGCTGTCCTACCCGACGCTCACGGTACGCACCGAGTATCCGGGCGCTGCGCCGGAGGAGGTCGAGAACGACGTCTCGCGGCGGATCGAGGAGCAGCTCGGCGTGGTCGGCGGTTTGCGGCGGATGAGCAGCATCAGCCGCGCCGGCGTCTCAGACGTCGTGCTCGAGTTCGCGTGGGACACGGCGATGTCCGACGCGGTGCAGGAGACGCTGGAGAAGCTCGATCTCGTCCTCCTTCCCGATTCGGCGGAGCGTCCGCTCATCCTGCGCTTCGACCCGGGTCTCGACCCGGTCCTCGAACTCTCCCTGTCGGGCGAGGACGAGCGTTTCGAGGGCGAAGAGGGCCTGCGCCGCCTGCGCCGGCTGGCGGAGCTTCAGGTCAAGCGGGCGCTCGAGCCGATCGACGGCGTCGCCGCGGTTCGCGTTCGCGGCGGCCTGGAAGAGGAGATTCACGTCCTCCTCGACGCTCAGGCGCTGCAGCGCTCCAGGCTGTCCGTGCAGCAGGTGATCGATCGTCTCGGCCAGGAGAACATCAATGTCGCCGGCGGCACGCTCAAGGAGGGGCGCACCGAGTACATGGTGCGCACCGTCAACGAGTACGTGAACCTCGACCAGATCCGGGCCACCGTCGTGGCGACGGTGGGGGGACGCGAGGTCCGGGTCGGCGATCTGGCCGAAGTCCGCAGATCGCACCGGGACCGCGAGATCCTGACCCGCACCGATGGCGGCGAGAGCGTTCAGCTCGACGTCTACAAGGAGGCGGACGCGAACATGGTCGCGCTGGCCGACCGCGTGCGGGGGCGGGTCGGCGAGCTGGACCTGGAACGCGAGCGCGCCAGGGCACGCGGCGAGACGGTGGAGCGGCCCCGGAACCTGCTGCAGCGGCTGACGGGCCGGTCGGACGGTGGTGGCGGCAGGCGTAGCCCCTCGCTCGCCGGAGCGACCCTCTCGACCGATCTCTATCGTTCGGAGGGAGCGGTGCTGACGGTGGTCTCCGACCGCTCCGAGTTCATCGAGGGCAGCATCGCCGAAGTCCGCAACACGGCGATCCTGGGCGGCATCCTGGCCGTCATCGTCCTCTACCTGTTCCTGCGCAACCTGGTCACGACGCTGTTCGTCGCCGTGTCCATCCCCATTTCGCTGCTGATCACCTTCGCGCCGCTCTCGGCCGCCTCCGTGTCGCTCAACATCATGTCCCTGGGCGGCCTGGCCCTCGGCATCGGCATGCTCGTCGACTCCTCGATCGTCGTGCTGGAGTCCATCTTCCGGTGCCGGGAGGAGGGGGACGACCTGGTCGCGTCGGCGATCCGCGGCGCCAGGGAGGTCCGCTCGGCGGTGATCGCCTCGATCCTGACCTCGATCGCCGTCTTCCTGCCGATGGTCTTCGTCGAGGGGATCGCGGGCCAGGCGTTCGGCGACCTGGGCCTGGCCGTCGTCATCTCCCTGCTGGCGTCGATGGCAGTTGCGCTGGCCTTCATCCCGATGCTCGCCAGCCGCCGCGGCTGGACGTTGCCGGAGCGCGGCGGCGCGGCTTCCCGTCTGCGGCGCTACGCGGCCTGGGAGGCGTTTCGCCGCGACGCGGCGGCGCTGCTGGGCTGGGTGCGGTCGCGGAATCCTCTGATCGGCTGGCCGGGTCTGGTGCCGGCGCTCGCGTTCGTCAGCGTCCGCCTGGTCGTAGGCAGCGTGCTCGAGTTGGTCGCCAAGGCGATTCTGCTCCTGCTGGCCGGTCTGGCGTTCCTGGTCGTGCGCCTGATCGGGCCGGTCCTGGTCAAGACCTTCACCTGGCTGAGCCGGGGCCCGCTGATCGTGGTGCGTCGTCTGCTCGAGTGGCTCAGCGGGGTCTATCCCACGCTTCTCGACCGGTCCCTGCGCTTCCCGGTCGCGGTCGTGGCCGTGGTGGTCGTCACGCTGTGGAGTTCCTGGTGGCTCCTCGGGCGCCTCGACAGCGAGCTGCTGCCCGAAGTTCGCCAGGGCGAGTTCACGATCGAAGTCTCGCTGCCGGTTGGCACGCCCCTGGCAGAGACCGAGCGCGCCCTGGCCGCGGTCGAGAGCGCGATCCTCGAGGAAGAGCGCCACATCGACCGGCTGCTCGTGACCTACGGCTACGACGTGACGAACACCCAGCGCTCCGACGAGGGCGAGCACACCGCGAAGTTCAAGGTGTTGCTCGCACCGGTTCAGGCGGCGGTGGAGGACGATGTCGTGGAGCGGTTGCGGCGGCGCTTCGAGTCGATTCCGGACGCTTCCTCGCGCGTGTCGCGCCCGGTGCTGTTCAGCTTCAAGACGCCGATCGAGGTCGAGGTCCACGGCGAAGACCTCGACCGCCTCCAGGAGTACGGCGATCGCGTGCGTGACCTGATGGCGGCGATGCCAGAACTCGCCGACGTCGAGACGACGTTGAAGCGCGGTGCGCCGGAGGTGCAGATCGTCTACGACCGCGCGATCCTCAACCGCTACGACCTCCAGACGTCGGTCGTCGCCCAGATGGTGCGCAACCAGATCGAGGGCTTCGAGGCGACCCTCTACAACCTGCGGGACCGGCGGATACCGATCGTGGTCCGGCTCGCCGAGGAGGATCGCCGCTCGACGGACCAGTTGAACGGTCTGGTCGTGAACCCGGGCGGCGAGCGCCCGATTCCGCTCCACGCGGTCGCCGACGTTGCCGTCGGCGAAGGGCCGTCTGAGGTGCGGAGGATCGACGGCAAGCGGGTGGCGGTGATCGAGGCCAACCTGGGCGCGGCTTCACTGGGCGGCGCCGTGGAGCGGATCGAGGAGGTGCTGGCGAACGGAATCGAGTGGCCGGCGGACATGAGCTTCCTGGTCGGCGGCCAGAGCCAGGAGTGGCAGCGGTCGAGCGCCAGTCTGTGGCTGGCCCTGGGGCTGTCCGTGTTCCTGGTCTACGTGATCATGGCGGCGCAGTTCGAGTCCCTGCTGCACCCCCTGGTCATCATGTTCTCGATCCCGCTCGCGTTCTTCGGCACCCTGGTCACCCTCTATCTGCTGGACGTCAACCTCTCGATCGTCGTCTTCCTCGGCATGATCATGCTGGCGGGAATCGTCGTGAACAACGCGATCGTCCTCGTCGACTACATCAACCGGCTGCGCGCGCGCGGCTTGCCCCGCCGGCGGGCGATTGTCGGCGCCGGCCTGGTGCGGCTGCGGCCGATCCTGATGACCACGGCGACGACCACGCTCGGCCTGCTGCCGATGGCGCTGGGGCTCGGCCAGGGCGCCGAGATCCGCACCCCGATGGCGCTGGCCGTGATCGGCGGCCTGGTCGCCTCGACGGTGCTGACCCTGATCGTCGTGCCGACGATCTACGAGATCTTCGAACGGCTACGGGAGGCGCTGTCGTTCTCGCGTGAGAAGGTCGCCCGCCCGGCGAGCGCCGCGGCCGAGGTCACAGGACCGGCCGGAGCGGTTGCGCCCCAGGTGAGTCGTCCATGATCCCCGGCGGAATGATCCCGGGCGGACTGGGCAGGTCCCTACCCCGGCTCTCGCTGGAGCGCCGCGTCGGTGTCCTCGTTGTCGTCGGCGCGGTCCTGGTCATGGGATTGGTGGCGGCCCTGTCGCTGCCGATCGAACTGATCCCGTCCGGCTACAGCTCGCCCTTCCTGCGAGTGACCGTCCCGTGGCGGGACGCGCCGCCTCAGGAGGTACTGGACAAGATCACGATCCCGCTGGAAGAGGAGCTGGCGACCATTCGCGGGCTCGAGAACCAGTACTCGTTCTGCGCCGTCGGCTTCAGCCAGGTCTTCCTGAGCTTCGCGCACGGGACCGACATGGACGTCGCCTACCGCGAGGTCCGGGACCGGATCGAGCGCGCCCGGGCACGTCTGCCGGAGGATGTCCAGCAGGTCTTCATCCGCAAGGACGACGACGCCGGGATACCGGTGGCGATGGTTGGCGTCCTGGTCGACGAGGGGACGGCCGACACCTACAACCTGATCCAGAACGAGGTGATCCTGAAGCTCGAGCGGCTACCCGGCGTGGCCTCGGTTGACGCGCAGGGCCTGATGGAGCGGGAAGTGCTGATCGAGCTCGACCGGCAGCGGGTCGAAGCGGCGGGCCTGAACATCTTCGAGATCGCCCAGGACCTGCAATCGGACTACTTCACCCTGGCCTCGGGCAACGTTCGCGCCGGGGACCGCAAGCTGCTCCTGCGATCGGTTGCGGGTTATCCCGCGCCCCAGAACGTCCGCGACATGTGGATCACCGACACGGTGCGGCTGGGCGACATCGCCTCCGTGCGCTACGACGTGCCCGACGATGAGTTCCGGGTGCGGGTGAACGGCCTGCCCGCCTACGCGATCCGGGTGCAGAAGGAAGGCGAGGCGAACGCGCTGGAAGTGGCCCGCGAGGTCGAACGCGTGGTGCGGGAACTGGCGGCGAATCCGCGCCTCACGGCAATCGAGGCGGACGTGATCATGAGTTCGGGCGAGATCATCCGCGACTCGATGGGAGTGCTCCTGTCGAGCGGCCGGATCGGGGCGATCTTCGCGGTGATCGTGCTCTTCTTCTTCCTCCGCCGGCTGCGGATGAGCCTGATCATCGCCTTCTCGATCCCGCTCTCCATGGTCGTGGCGGTGGTCGCCATGTACTTCTTCGGCGAGACCTTCAACGTGATCTCGCTGCTCGGGCTGATGATCTCGGTCGGGCTCCTGGTCGACAACTCGGTGGTGGTCGCCGAGAACATCCACCGCCTGCACCAGAGCGGCGTGGGGCGTCGTCAGGCGACGCTGCAGGGGGCGGGGGAGATCGCGCTGGCGATCACCACGGCCACCCTGACCACCGTCATCGTGTTCCTGCCGGTTTCGCTGGTCGAGGGTCAGGGTCAGTTCATGCTGCTCCGGCTCGTCATCCCGATCACGGTTTCTCTGCTCGCTTCCCTGGTGGTGGCGCTGGTCGTCGTTCCGCTGGCCGTTTACGTCACGCTGCCGTCGCGGTCGTCGAGTGAAAGCGGGGCGCTGCGCCACGCCCGGAACGCGTCGAACGTCGTCCTGCGACGGGCCTATGACGCGACCTTCGGTCTCCTGAACCGCGTCTACAACGGCATGCTGGCCTACGGGCTGCGCCGCCGGCTCGACGTCGTCCTCCTCCTCGTGGCCGCCCTGCCGCTGACCCAGGTCGCCGCCAGCGGCCGGCTCGAGGTCGCCCCGATGTCGGAGGACGACCAGGCCTTCTTCAACGTCGAGGTGCGGTTGCCGCGGAACATCTCGTTCGACGAGACGATCGAGTACTTCGCGCGCGCCGAGGAGAAGATCGACGGCCTGCGCGAGGAACTCGATCTCGACTACCTCGTCTTCTTCCACGAGCGCACCTGGGGCCAGGTCCAGGGGATCATGGCGACCGGCGCCGACCTCAAGATGCGCGAAGTCACCGAGCGGGTGATCGACCTGATGCCCGAAATGCCGGGCGTGCGCTTCCACACCGGCTTCGCGTCGGAGCAGGAGACGACCGACAAGGCGCTCGAGACGCTGACCCTGTTCGGCGAGGACGCCGAGGTTCTGGAAGAGGTGGCGATCGGCGTCGAGGACCGGCTGGCGCGGGTGCCGGGCGTGCTGGCGGTCAAGAAGTCGGCCGACGAGGCTCCGAACGAACTCGCGCTGGTCCTGGACCGGGATCTCGCGATGCGCCAGCAGGTCAACCCGCGGACGCTGGCGGTGATGGTCGGCTACGCCCTGCGCGGCCAGGCGCTGCCACGGATTTACTACGGCGGACGCGACATCCCGGTGCGCATCCGCTTCGAGGAGGAGGACCGCCAGAGTCTCGCGGAACTCCGTGACTTCTCGGTGCCGACCGAGACAGGTGAGGCGCTCGCCATCGGCACCCTCGTCGACGTGCGCCAGCAGCCGTCCGCGACCCGGATCTCACGCCGCGACAAGCAGACCGCGCGCCGGATCACGGTCGAGCTCGAAGAGGGCCGGGAGAGCGAGGCGCGGCGGGCGGTCCGCGCCGTCGCCGCGCAGACCGACCTGCCCGAAGGCGTGGCCTGGGCGCGGCTGGTGCGCAACGTCGCCGCAGAGGAGACCCGGAACCTGATGATCGCGGCGCTCATGTCGATCGCCTTCGTCTATCTCCTGATGGGCTTCCTGTTCGAGAGCTTCCTGCTGCCGTTGGCGATCCTGGTAACCATTCCGCTCGCCAGCATGGGGGTGACCTGGATTCACCTGCTCGCCGGGCGCGACCTCGACTTCCTCGGGCTGGTCGGCCTGATCATCCTGATCGGGGTGGTCGTGAACAACGGCATCGTGCTCCTCGACTCGGTCAATCGGCTGCGGGCCGCGGGCATGGCGAGGGCCGAGGCCCTGCTGGAGGCTGCCAACCGGCGTTTCCGGCCGATCATGATGACCGCGCTGACCACGATCGGCGGCATGGTGCCGCTGTTGTTCGGCCAGCCGACCCAGATGGGCCTGAGCTACAAGAGCTTCGCCCTGACCCTGATCGGCGGCATGGCCGCGGCGACGCTGCTGACCCTGCTCGCGGTGCCCGTGTTCTACACGCTGATCGAGGACGGCCGGGCCTGGGTCGGGCGGACGCTGGCGGGCGCACTCGCGCCGAGGGGGCGATCGCAGCCAGTCCCGTGAAGATCCATTCGATTGGACGGTTTGGCGGAGTTCTGGCGAGAAAACCGTGAGGATTCGGCTTGCCTGCAACGGTGTTGTAGGCTTCCTTCGCAAGCGACAGGTAGCTCTCCGGTTGGGGCAGCCGGGGTACGGATGACCCAGGAGGCATCCGAAGCTCTTCCATCCGATTCCACCGGCTTGGCCCTGCCCCCGGGGAGTCGGAAGAACCGCCACCCTTACTGGCTGATCAGCCAGCAAGAAAGAGGAGGACAGTTCATGAAGCGCATCCTGGCCCTGGCCGGAACCCTCGTTCTCTTCGGTCTCGCGCCGCCCGCCGCGGCCGACAGCCCGGAAACCGGCATCGTCGTCGGAAGAGCAGTCGACACGAACGGAGACCCCGTCCCCGGCGTAACGGTCACCCTCGCCGGCGAGCGAGGAGACAAGGTGGCGATCGCCGATGCCGACGGTGCGTACCGATTCGCTCTGGTGACGCCTGGGCCCTACACGGTGAGGGGCGCCCTCGATGGTTACGGGACCGCGGAGAGCGCGGTGCAGGTGACTCCGGGCACCCGCTCGGAAGTCGCACTGACCATGCGGCTCGAAGCGGAGGGAGAGATCACGGTCATCGCCGAGGCGCCGGTGATCAACCGCTTCGAGTCGACATCCGCCGGCACGGTCACATCGGAAGTGGCGGAGAACGTGACCTCGCTCAACTCGAACTACTACAGCACGCTCGCGCTGCTGCCGGGTGTGACTTCCGACGGCGATCTGGCCGACGAGTACCCGGGGAGCAACGGTTCGCGATGGATGGAGGCCGCAGTCTTCGTTGACGGCGTCGATACGACCTACACGCGGCGGGGCGGCTCCCGTCTGTATCTGCCCACTATCGCCGTGTCCTCGACCTCCCTGCAGTCCACCTCCGGCAGCGCCGAGTACGGGCGCGCCACCGGCGGCGTCACCAACGTCACCACCAAGTCGGGTACGAACCGGTTTCACGGCGACTACTATGCCCACCGGCAGCAGGGCGACTGGGTATCGGAGTTCAAGCACCATCCGGAGCTCACGGAGCGAGTTACGTGTCAGGTGCGGAGAGTCGTCAGACCTGATCTCCTTGCCCGCTCCCCCTACTGCAATCCGGACTTCTTCGTCCGTACCGAGGAGCAGAAGGACTACTCGGACTTGACGCTGCAAGGGTCGCTCGGTGGTCCGATTGCGCGGAACCGGGCCTGGTTCTTCGTTGCGGCCGCCGACACGAACACGTTCAGCAGCCAGGAGACGTACGGCGGCGACATCGTCGACAACAGCGCCTACGTCGGCAGCCGGATCGCCAAGCTGAACTTCCAGCCCAGCCCCTCCCATGCCCTTGCCGCCTACTACACTTCGTCGCCGCTCGACGTCACGTTCATTCTCGGCGACCTGCCGGCGGACAGGTACACGGCCACGCCGCACATCTTCGGCGGCGAGCTCCTGACCGGCAACTGGAACTGGAGCGCCAGCCAGGACGTGTTCATGGAGTTCAAGCTGGCGTTCCACGATTCCAGCGAGCACAAGCCGCTGAACGCGGGCGACGGGTACGACCTGGAATCCGCCCTTCTCGAGAAGCAGCAGGATCCGCGCTATCCGCCGAGCAATCTGGGGCCACACAACCCGGGCAACAACTTCCATGGTTACGTCGGCTTCGACGGGCAGGACCACTGGTGGAACGGCTGGATACTGGACAACGGTTTCGGCCGCAACGACTATCCGCGGGACCAGGCGAATGTTCGCACCACCTGGTTCGCCAACGACAACCACGAGGCGCTGTTCGGGGCGGACTGGCAGAGCGTTGGCTGGGTGCAGAACCTGCAACGGAACAACATCTACGTCGGCAACCAGTTCGACATCAACAGCCCCTCCGGTTTCGACGTCTGCAGCATCATCGCGCTGGGTTATCGCCTCTGCTATCTGGAGGACTACTCGCCTGCCGACATGGTGGGCCAACCCGTCCTCGACGGCACCAGATCGTCGAACGTGGCGCTGTTCGCCCGTGACAGGTTCTCCGCGGGCGATCACTGGACCTTCAACCTGGGGCTCCGCTACGAAGATCAGGTGCACAAGAACGACGTGCGCCGCACGGTGATCGACGCGCAGGACCTCTCTCCCCGGCTCTTCGCCGCCTACGACTTCGGAGGCGACGGACGCACGCTGCTCAGCCTGAATCTGGGCCGCTCCTACCAGCACATGCCGCAGGATCTCGTCAACAACCACCTGCTCGAAGGATGGAACGGCACCAATGCGTGGGACCGCCTCATCTACTGCGATGCGGCCGCGGCGTTCTTCCTCTCGTATGTCTGCAACGGCGTTGGCTACACGGGCCTCGTCGGCAGGCAGCGTCCCGGCGCCATGTGGCAGCAGATCGATGCCGGCGTGATCCCAAACATCGACATCGAGCCCTACTTCAAGGACGAGATCGACCTGAGTCTGCGCTGGTCGCTGAACCCGAGCTGGTACTTCCAGGCGAGCGCCATCTACTGGACGTTCCAGAACTCGATCGGCACGACGCAGCAGCGTCTGCCGAACGGCGACTTCTTCACCTTGACCGAGAACTACAAGGACTATGAGGAGATTCTCGGCGCGCTCGGCTTGGCGGACCCGGAGGTGCTCGCGAACTTCGAAGAGGGAAGGCGCACCTACCGGTCCCTCCAGTTGCAGCTCAACCGGAACTTCCGCAACGACTGGGCGCTCTACAACAACCTGACGCTGGCCGACGCCAGGGGCCACTTCTGGGGCGGGTTGTTCGACAACACGAACTCGGACTACGGGCGGAACCTGGATGTCGTTCTGACCCAGGGTCACATCGATTCGTGCGCCGGCGGTCAGCTCGTCAGGAGTGGAGGGCAGCCCGTGATCGGAGCCGACGGCAACGAGGTCGTCAGGCCGTACCCGGTCGACTGCGAAGCGGCGCTCTCGGGATTCCTGGGCCAGGCGGTGTCGACGATCAACCGCTACGGCACCGTCGGCGAGAACAACGAGCTCACCTGGAACAGCTTCGGCTTCAAGACCTGGGATCTGGGGAACACCGGGCAACGGTTCATGCTGGGCGGCTCGTTCTCATGGCGTTCCGGCAAACCCTGGCAGCGGACGGCGGGCGCGGGTCTTGGAAGCTGCGGCAGTACCTTCGACGGCTGCGATCCGGTGCAGGCCGCCTTCAGTTCGGGCACGGCCCTCTACCTCGAACCTCGAGGCACCCGCGATCCGCACAACTCGAACTGGAACATCAATCTCACGCTGGACTGGGAGTTCCCGATCAAGGGGGAGGTCAGGGGCAGCCTCCGTCTCGACGGGCGCAACGTCACGAACAACCAGGAGTCTCTGCGATTGTCGAGCCAGGGCGAGGTGAACACCTCCCGCTACATAGGCTGGCAGGCGCCGCGACGGTTTGCCCTGTCGGCGACGCTGAGCTTCTGACACCTCCTGGCGGGACGCGGCGCTCGCCCGCGGGTACCCAGCCAAACCTCAAGGAGAGCCCGGCTTCGGCCGGGCTCTCGCTCTCTCCCTACCGAGGCCCGACGGTGCCTTTCGTCGACAGCAACTCACCCGTGAGCGGGTCGTAGACCGCCGCGACGAAACGATGTTCGCGCTTGCGAATCTTGAGGTCCATCTCGAAGATGAAGAAGTCGCCGCGCGTGGGTTCCTTCGGGATGACCACCGGGATCTTCACCGCGGGCGGCGCCGCCTGGTCGCCCCACTTGTTCATCAGGCGGATCCTGAACTCCAGTTCGTTCATCCACTGGCCGTTCACGGGCAGCAGTTCCACGTCTTCAAGGGGAAACGCAATCGTCATCGGCACGTCGAGCTGCCGGAATCCCGCCTTCTCCGGCTCGCCGAAGTTGACCTCGAGCGATTCGGTGCCGGGGGAACCGCCGAGCAGCAGGGCGCCCTCGACCAGCATCCCCACCTCGGTCGCCCTGGACATGTCCAGATAGTGCTCCCGTGTTCTCACCCGGAGGTCGGGATGGCCGGGCAGCCGCACCTCGATGTCGTGAAGCCGGTCGTCCTCGTTGCGGGGAGGATCGAAGCCGAGCCAGTAGTAGGAGCGGGTGTCCGCCGCCGTCTCCGCGAGGGCTTTCTTGCTGAAGGAGTTGATCATCGGCAGGCCGCCGGTTTCCTCGGCAAGAAACTGGAGGACATTGTGGAAGCGTTGCTCGGGTACGCCCCTCCACATCGCGTACCCTCCGATGGAACCGGCGAAGACCGGGGCCACGCCCGCCGTGCCGAAGCCGGCGATCGGAGGGCCTGGCGCGCCCTGGAGGCCTGGAAGGTCGATCGGGTAGAGGCTGTAGCCGACCATGTTTGCGGCGTTGACCAGAGGCCCGTAGAGCCGGTCCAGCGTTACGCCGGCGGACGCCGCCGCGTAGGCCGACCTGTAGTTCCACGTGTCGGACACGGTGGCCCACCCTTCGATCAGCAACAGCATGACCTTGCGGCCCGATGCGTTGGCGAAACTGCGCACGGCGCCGGCGGCGGCCATCACCGATCGTCGGGTCTTGTCTCCCCGCTCGGAGCCCATGCCGTACCGGTACATCAGACCGTACGGCTTGCGTTCCCTTGCCTCCAGCAGCGCGGTCTCGATGTCGTCGCGGGCGCCGGTCCAGTCCGTGAGCAGGGTGAGCTCATGGCCGTCGTGGGCCACGACCGCCACGCGATCGGCCGGCCCGAGCCGGACCAGATCCTCTCCCAGGCGCTTCAGCACGCGGTCCCTGCGCTGCTTGATGGCGAACAGGTCGTCGATGAAGACGAGGTAACTCGTGCCGACCGGCTCGTCCGGGGTCAGGGCGGGAACGCTGCCGACGTCTTCGTCAGAGGCCTCCAGCGCGCGGCCCTCGTCGACCTCGGTGAAGTAGTCGATCGGTACCGTTTCACCGTCGACGTGGAGTTCAAAGTCTCCCGGCTGAAGCCCCCGGATGCGGTTCCCGCTCCTGTCCGTGACGACGACCTCGACGTTGACCACGCGGACGTCGATCACGTCGGAGAAGAGGTCCGGCAGCGGACTGTCCTGCGCGGCCGCCGGTAGCGCGGCCAGCAGGCATGTGACGGTCGCCGCGGCGCGGAGTCCTGGCAGGTTCGGCTTCATGCTCATCAGGTTATCTCTCGTTGTTCGGCCGGGAGATCATGGTCGGTTTCCCTTGGGACTGACAACCCCACGGGCCGACACCAGCGTCCTGTCCGTGAGCGGATCGTAGACGGCCGCGACGTATCGGTACTCGCGCTTTCGCAGGCGGAGGTCCGTCTCATACACAAAGCTCTCGCCCGGCGCCGGCGCCTCGGACCTGACCACAGGGACCTTCTGAACCAGCTTCCTGGAATGGATGTCCCATTTATCCACCGCCGAGATCCGGAACTCGAACTCGTTCATCCACTTCCCATCCATGGGCAGCAGGGTCAGCTCATCGAGCGGGACGACTACTTCCACCGGGACGGAGAACCTGAGGAATCCGGCCTTTCGGGGCGTCCCCAGGCGCACCTCCAGGGGGTCGGCGCCGGGAGCGTTGCCGAAGAGCATCGACGCCTCGAGGCGCATGTCGATCTCTGTGCTCTTCGACATGTCCAGGTAGTGCTCGCGGGACCGCACGCGGAGTTTCCTTTGTCCGACCAGTCGCACCCTGATGTCGTGCAGCTCGTCGTCCCGGCTCTGCGGAGCGTCGAAGCCGAGCCAGTAGTACGAGCGTGTGTCCGCCACGGTCTCGCTGAGCGCCTTGCTGCGGAAGGCGTTGAGCATTGCTCGCCCTCCCGTTTCGTCGGCGAGGAAGCGAAGAACGTCGTGTTGCCGCTCTTCGTACGAGCCGATCATGAGCGCCTGCATCGACGGCCACGGCGGCGGATACATCGTGCTGCCGCGCGTGTCGCCACCTGAGTAGGCGTAGTAACCGCCCGGGGGAATCGGTGGGAGTCGCCCGTAGGAACGTGGCCTGTACTGCAGACCCGCCACGTCGACGGGGTACAGGCTGTAGCCGACCCGGTTGGCGGCATGGACCAGCGGGCTGTACAGGCTGTCGATGTTCGGTCTGGCGAGTCCCGACCCGAGGACATCCCACACCGCGCTCGGGGCGCTCCAGCTATCCGCCAGCAGCAGCATCACGTTGCGGCCCGGTCCACGGGTGACGCTTCGTATGGTTGCCGTGGCCGCCATGACGGCGCGCCTGGTGGCTTCGGCGCTCTGGCGGCCGAACGCCGGCCGCATCTGAGCTTCCAGGAGCGCGGTGCGGAGCTGGTAGCGGGAATTGGTCCAGTCCGTCAGCCGGGAGACGCCCCTTCCGTCGAACGCGACGATCGCCGCGCGGTCCGCCGGGTTCAGCAGGCGGAGGTCCTGGTCCAGGCGGCTCAGCACCCGGTTGCGGCGTTCCCGGATGGCCGACAGGTCGTCCACGAAGATCAGGTAGTTCGTACCGACCGGCTCGTTGTGCGCCAGAGACGGTACGTCCGCGACGCCGTCGCCGCCGGCAGTCCTCGCGTAACCCTCGTCGACCTCGGTGAAGTACGCGATGGGCACCGGCTTGCGGTCCACCAGGAGCTTGAAGTCGTCGGGCCCAAGTCCACGAATCCGGTTCCCCTTCCTGTCCGTGACGACGACCTCGACGTTGACCACGCGAACGTCGACTACGTCGGAGAACAGATCGGGCAGCGACGATTCCTGGGCAACTGTGGGGAGCGCGGCCAGGATCAGTGCGGTAGTGACGGCCGTGCCGAGTCTCAATGGGGAGACTTCCTTGGTCATGCCTACCTCGGCCCGATCGTTTCGCTGGCCGACAGGATCGTGCCGCTCACCGGGTCATGGACGGCCACCACGATGCGGTGTTCCCGCTTTCGGAGCACCAGTTCCGTCGTGTACCACCAGTGCTGGCCAGGCTTCGGTTCCGCCGGACCTGAGATGCGGACCGTCTCGACCGGCGTCTCGGAGCGGTCGCCGGACTCGTTGATCACGCTGACGCGCAACTCGACCTCGTTCATCCACGAGTCGCCCATCGGGAGGAGGGTGATGTCGTCGAGCGGAATGAACACCTTCATCGGCACCACGATCTTCCGGCCCCTGCCGGGTTGCGGGGCGCCGAACTCGACGGTCAGCGTTTCCTTTCCCGCTACGCCGCCGAACAGCAGGGATCCCTCAACCATCATCGTCACTTCCGTGCTCTTCGACAGGTCGAGATAGCTCCGCCGCGACCTGACCCGAAGATCGGGACGGCCGACCAGTTGCACTTCGATGTGGTGGAGCGTGTCGTCCTCGTTGCGAGGCGGTTCGAATCCGAGCCAGTAGTAGGAGCGGGTGTCGGTCGCGGCCTCGGCCAGGGCGATGTCGCGGAAGGCGTTGATCATCGCCAGCCCGCCGGTCTCGCGGGCGAGATAGCCGAGTGAGGCCTCCTGGGACCATTCGCTGTACAGATCGGTGGGCAGGGCGGAGAGGTTCGGTTCCAGCCCCAGGCTCGGACTTGGAGTGTAGGTCGCGGACGGGTCGCTGGTTCCGGCGGGGGCGTTCGTGAAGGCCGGATCGAGCCCTGGAAGGTCGACGGGGTAGAGCGTGTAGCCGACCAGGTTGGCGGCGTGGACGAGGGGGCCGTAGATGCTCTCGATGCTCGGCGGCCGCCACTCGACCGGATCGAAGTCGTTCATGTTCCACTCGGGCACGCCCCAGCCGTCCGTCAGCACGAGCATCACCTTGCGGCCCGGGGGATCGGCGTAGCTCCGAAGGGTGGCCGTGGCGGCGAGGACGGACCTCTGGATCTCCCGCTCCCGTCTGTTCAGGTTCAGCGCGGACGTTGCTCGCCGGATACCTTCGCGGGAGCGGACGAGAGCCGGCGATGGCCGGTCCGCCAGCGTCGGTTCGACAACGGCTGGCTCGATGTCCACGATCCGCATGATGCCCAGCGCATCGCGCTCGCGCGCCACGCCGAGAGCGTCGCGGAGTACGTCCCGCGAGTCGGTCCAGTCCGTCAGTTCGGAGACGTTCTGGCCGTCGAACGCGACCAGGGCGACGTGATCGTTCGCACCGAGCTTCATCAGGTCCTGCTCCAGCCGCGCCAGCACCCGGTCCCGATCCCGCCTGACCGCGAAGTACTCGTCGATGAAGACGAGGTAGTTCGTGCGCACGGGCTCGCCGGGGACGAGCGAAGACACCGCCCCCGGCGCGTTCGCCTGTCCGCTCGCCCGGGCGATTCCCCCGTCGATCTCCGTGAAGTACTCGACCGGCACGCTCTCGCTGTCCACCCGAAGTTCGAAGTCCGCCGCGTCCAGGCCTTGGACCCGGTTGCCCTTCCTGTCCGTGACGACCACCTCGACGTTGACCACGCGGACATCGATCGTGTCGGAGAAGAGTTCCGGCAGCGGCGACTCCTGCGCGGCGGCCGGCAGCGCGGCCAGGATCAGGGCGAACAGGAATGGGGACTGGAGTCTCACCACGTCACCTACTTGCGTTCGCTCACTGTATCCGCGGGACCGATCGTCCCCTGCGCAGAGAGGATCGCACCAGAGAGCGGGTCGTAGACGGCAGCGACGTACCGGTGCTCACGCCGGCGCATCACGAGTTCCGTCTCGTAGACGAAGGTGTCCCCGGGCGATGGCGCCCGCGCCCCGTGGATCGGGATCTTGTCAATCGGCGTCTCGGAGCGGTCGCCGTGTTCGTCGATCAGCGTGACCCGGAACTCCAGTTCGTTCATCCAGCGACCGTCCATCGGCAGGAGCTGAACGTCGTCGAGAGGAATCGACACCTCTATCGGTACCGAGATCTTCCTGAACCCGGCCTTGCGAGGCCTGCCGAAGCGCGCTTCAAGGACGTCCTTGCCCGGCGAATCGTCGAACACCAGAGCGCCTTCGACGAGCATCGTGACTTCGGTGCTTCGGGAAACGTCCAGGTAGTGCTTCCGGGTGCGAACGCGCAGGCCCCGGTGCCCGGGCAGCCGCACCTTGATGTCGTGCAGCTCGTCGTCCTGGTCGCGGGGCGCTTCGAACCCGAGCCAGTAGTAGCTGCGGGTGTCCTCGGCGGTCTCTCCGAGCGCTCGGTCGCGCGACCCGTCGAGCATCGGCAGTCCGCCCGTCTGTCTGGCCAGGAACCGGAGGACCTCGTGTCCGTTCTCTCTCCGGCACCACCCCTGGAGCGACGGGCTCGGGATTGGGCGTGGCCGGGTGGACGTGCCCAGGGTCCAGCCGCGGTCGTCGTTGTAGCGGGAGTCGCCGGTTGACGAGGTGGTCCAGGGCGAGCCCCACCAGGAAGCGTCGGCGGAGGAGATGGTCCGGGGCGAGCCCCACCAGAGTGGGGCCGACGAACAGGCGACCATGTCCCTGAATCCGGGGAGATCGATCGGATACAGGCTGAAGCCGACCTGATTCGCGGCGTGAACCAGGGGGTTGTATAGGCTCTCCGTGTCGCCCCAGGGTGGAGCGGCCTCCATGATCGTCAGCCCGCGGGCAGGCTGGCTCCAGCCGTCCGCCAAGAGCAGCGCCACCTTGCGGCCGGGAGCGACGGCAAGAGCCCGTACCGTTGCGGTAGCGGCCATCACGGCTTTCCGCACCCGATTCTCCTGGGCTCCCCAGTCGCGCAGCCTCGCGCGGCCACCTGCTCGGCGCTGCCGCGCCAGCACCAGGGCCTCGCTGATCTCCTGGCGGGAGTTGGTCCAGTCGGTCAGCCGGGAGACGTTCCTGCCATCGAAGGCGACGACGGCAACGCGATCCGCGGGGTTCAGCAGAACGAGATCCTGCTCCAGCCGGCTCAGCACTCGATCGCGGTGCTGCCGGACCGCGTGCAGGTCGTCGATGAAGATGAGGTAACTCGTGCCCACCGGTTTGTCCGTTACCACCGACGGCACTCTCGCGACATCGTCGTCCAGCGAGCCTCGCGCCACGCCCTCGTCGACTTCCGTGAAGTAGCTGATCGGTATCGGCTCCCGATCGACCAGGAGTTCGAAGTCCGAGGCCGCGAGACCGCGGATGCGGTTGCCTCTCCTGTCGGTGACGACGACTTCGACGTTCACGACCCGAACGTCAAGTACTTCGGAGAACAGATCAGGCCAGTGTTCTTGCTGTCCCCAAACGGGGACGGCTGCGATACAGAAGGTGACAACGGCAGCGAAGCCGCGGCGCATCGAGAACGTCCCTTGTCTCTCGCCGGTCAGAACAGAGTCCTGTCGCAGCAACAGGCGTGCCAGAACTTTCGTCTAGCCGGGCGCCTCAATGCGGATCTGGGATCCGAACGGGGCGAAGTCGCGGACATTCCACGTGAGGATCGTCTCCGCTCTTGCCTTGAGCGCCGTTCGAGCGATGAGCGTGTCGTAGGTCCGGCCGCCGACGGTTCCGAGCCTTACGGCTTCGGTCAGGGCAGCCCAGGTCTCGGTTCCGGTCAGTTGGACGACCGGCGCGGAACTCCAGTTGGCCTCGATCGCCGCGAGGGCGTCGCTTGCTCGCAACCTGTGGGGAGCTGGCAGTCGCGTCAGCACGGAGTAGGTCTCCACGAGTGAGTGGCCTGCCAACACGAGCGTGTCGCCCCGGTTCGATCGCCGATCGAGTTCCGCGCGGGTGCGTTCGTGGTGCTCGTGCCAGGAACTGATCGCTGCCACCAGGCAGGACGTGTCGCAGAGATACCGGGTCAATCGCCAGGACGCTCGCGGTCCTGCCGCGTGCGGATTTCATCGATCACAGTGGCAACTTCCGATGCGGTCAGCGGAGCCGGTGTCTCCCCGGTTGGAACGGCGACGACCACCGAGCCGCGGCGTTCGAGTTTCACCTCGAGGGGCTCCGGCTCGATCTGAACGCAACCGCCGGTCAGGCGAAAGCGAACCTGGGTGCCTGGATGAAGATGCGCGGCGTCCCGGATGGCCTTGGGTACGACCAGGCGGCCCGCTTTGTCGATCATCGTCATGGCAGAGAAGCTACCACTCTCTCTACCAGGAAGCGACCCATAGGACGAGCTTAGCGGCGAACCTGCGCGAGCCTCCTGCGAAGTCCGGCCGCCTCGGGACTTCCCGCTTCCTCGGCCAGGTCGAGCGCCTTCCGGAACTGCCCGGCGGCGGCGTCCGGCAGCCCGCTGCTCACCATTGCTTCTCCGACGTTCGTTAGCAACTGGATGAGGCCGTCGCGGGTGGGCGGATCCTGGGGCCGCTCCCGGTAGGCGCGATCCAATACGTCGACGGTGCGGACGACGTCGCCACGCTCGGCGCTGACCAGGGCGACGAGCAGCATCATGCTGACGTCGCTCGCGTCGAGTCGCAGAGCCTCTTCGGCCTTGGCGAGCGCCCCGCTCAGGTCGCCGGTCTGAAAGAGCGCCCGCGCCAGAAAAGGCGCCACGCCTTCGAGTTCCGGGTGCAGTTCGGACGCGCGGTGCGCGGCGGCGAGCGAGCCCGCCGGATCGCCAGCGGCGGCGAGCACTTCGGCAAGTGCGAAGTGGAGTTCGGGCCTCGAGGCGTCGACATCGATGCCGGCACGGAGCTCACGCCGCGCGAGGTCGAGTTCGCCGTGGACGCGGTGAGCGTTGGCGCGCCGCAGATAGCTGCGGGCGTCCAGCGCCAGGTCGTGGACGCTCGAGCGGATCGGGTCGTCGCGGTAATTGATGCGTCCCAGCGAGCGCGCGGCGGTGGCGATCTGCTGCCCGCGCTCGCGGTCTCCTGCCCGCGCGTACGCCTGGGCCAGGGTGACCGCGAAGGAGCGATTCTCGGCCGCGAGGTCGCGGGCTCGGGACAGATGCCGAATGGCGGCGTCCGAATCGCCGGCGGCGAGGGCGAGGCGGCCCAGCCCGGCGTGGGCGTGGGCGTTGGCCGGGTCGAGTCGGGCCGCTTGCGCGTACTCGCGGTTGGCGGCGTCGAACTGCCCGGTCCGCTCGAGCGCCTCGGCGAAGCGGACCCGGGCGGGTGCGTAGTCCGCGTCGAGGGCGAGGGCCGCGCGGTAGAACTGCAGGCTGTCCGCGGCGGAGCGTTCGTCGATCAGGGCGGCGAGCAGGTAGGGCCAGCGGAACGTCCCCGGCGAGAGCTCGTGGCCTCGGCCGTAGGCGGCGATGGCCTCGTCGGTGAAGGTGTGAGCCTCGAGGACCATGCCGTATCGGCCCCAGGCGTCGCCGTTTCCCGGGTCGGCGCGGAGGTCCGCCTGAAGCGAGGCGAGGCGCTGGCGAACGGCGGGCTCGGCGCCGTCGAGCCGGGGTGCGGGGATCTGCTGGGCGGTGAGGGGGGCAGTGGTGAGGAGTACGAGGAGGATCGCCGCGACGATGTCGCTTAGGGCGAGTGCCGGCCAGAAGGCAGGCGCACCGGCAGTCAGCCTGGCCGACATTGCGCGAGTCATCGTCAGTGGTCCTCGCCGCGGACTAGCGTTACGACCTGGTTGGCGGCAGCGCCGTCGAAGCTCTCCACCAGACCGTCGGGCCAGACGACATCGAAGCTCTCCACCGATTCGGCCGCGCCCAGGCCGAGGTGGGCCGTGGCGGGTCCGGCGGAGAGGTAGCTGCCGGGCGGCAGCGCGTGCAGGAGCCGCGGACCGTCCGGCGTACGGACCGTGATCCGGGCGCCGATCGCCTCGCGGTCGAGGCGGGGGTCGAACGCGCGGACCCGCAGCCAGTTCGCAACGGTCGGTTCGTCGCTGGCGGCGCCCGCGTCAATCGTCAGGTTGCGGAGAATCCGTGGCGCTCCGTCGAGGTTGGCGATCACGAGGTCGAGGTCGCCGTCCCGGTCCAGGTCGGCGGGTACGAGCGCCCGGCTGAGCCCGAGTTCGGTCCACGGCCGCTGGGCCGAAGCGTCGGCGAAGCGGCCTTCGTCGTTGACCAGGAGAAGGTTCGGTTCGGCGTACTCGGACCAGAACGCGGGAGGAGCGTCGACGCCACCGGGCGTAGCTAGCGCCGACGGCCGCCGCTTGACCGCTCCGTTCGCCACCGCGAGGTCGAGGTCGCCGTCGTTGTCGGCGTCGAAGAAGGCGGTGCCGAAGCCGGTCAGATCGAGGCTCGCCGCGCCGAGTTCGGTGTCGATCGTCGCGTCCTCGAAGCCGGGCAGCATGAGGTTGCGGTAGTAGGTGTTCGTCTCGGTGATCAGGTGGGTCACGAACAGGTCGAGGTCCAGGTCGAGGTCGGCGTCGCCGGTGGCGATGCCCATTCCTGCCTCGCTGTTGCCCCAGCGGTTGAACGCGGAGCCTTGCAGGACGCCGTCGTCCAGGAAACGCCCACCGCCCTGGTGGGTCCAGAGGTTGTTCGGGTCGGCGTCGTTCGCGACGTAGATGTCCACTTCGCCGTCGTGGTCGAAGTCCGCGGCGACGACACCGAGGCCGGCGTCTGCCACCGCGGTGATGCCGGCGGCGGCGCTGACGTCTTCGAACCCGTTACCGCCCAGGTTGTGGAGCAGGACGTCGCTCAGGCCCTCGAACTCGGTGGGGCCACAGAAGTCCCGCCTTCCGCCGTGCTGCGAGCAGACGCGCGCCGGGTCGAACGCGACGTAACGGGCAACGTAGAGGTCGAGGTAGCCGTCGCGGTCGTAGTCGAGCAGGGCGGCGGACGAGGACCAGCCGGGAACAGCCGCGTTCCAGGCCGCGGAGCGGTCAGCGAACACGCCCTTGCCGTCGTTGAGGAAGAGGCGGTCCGGCCCGACCCGGGTCACGTAGAGGTCGAGGTCGCCGTCGTTGTCCAGATCGCCGACGGCGCAGCCCATGCCGTCGCCCTCCAGTCCGGCGGCCGTCGTGGCGTCTGTGAAGTGGCCGGCGTCGTGCTGGACGTAGAAGCGGTTGCCGCCGGCCGCCGGGGCGACGACGTACAGGTCGAGGTCGCCATCACCGTCGGCGTCGAACACCGCCAGGCCGCCACCCATCACCGCCGGCATGGGGTAGGTCGAGTCCGTGCCGCTCGGCAAGACGTGGTCGATGCCGCTCTCGGCTGTCACGTCGACGAAGCGGACGGCGGGCGTGGCCTCCGGGCCGGCTCCCGGCGCTTCCGCCGGAGCCACACCGGAGTCGGGCGGCGCCGAACAGGCAGACGCGCTAGCCACAACCAGGCCCGCAACCCGGGCCGCGCGGTTCCGCGCCACTCGCGAACCGGGCCGAGCCCCCGCGGTTGGACGCCTGGATGACACGGTGCCGGGATGCGAGCGAGACGCCCGCTCTCCCACAGGTGTTACTGCCAGGCCCCCTGGATCGCACCGACCATCGCAAGGCCGATCGTCATGTGGCCGGCGTTGATCAGCCAAAGCTTGAGCGATCGCTGCTCGAAGAGGTACTGGACGCCCATGAGCACCGAGGCGATGCCGAGACCCAGAAGCAGACCGACGTGGATGCCGACCATGTAGCCCCCGCCTCCCATGTCCATCATCACCATGCCGACGACGATGGCCGCGATCAACTCCAGGACGAACGAGCCGCCCATCGTCTTGACCATGTTCGACTCCGGCGGGTTCTCCATGTCGATGCCCATCTCGGCGGCCCACGCCTTGCCGAAGAGGAAGGAGTACCAGACGGCGCCGAAAGCGAAGAAGGCGACGGCGGACACGACGACGGCAAGCCAGTTCAGGTCGGCAAAGTGCATACGGAGGCTCCTTCTCGTTGGTAAGGGGGCGAGGTCAGTGTAGCGCCCAGGTGGGTGGCGACATGGCCTGGGTTACTCCTCAGGCGCGCCGAAATGCTCGATCATGTAGTCGTCGTAGGGCCCGGCCAGGAAGTTCAGGAAGATCTCGTTGACCAGCTTGACCGCCTTGCCGGCGGCGTACTCGACGTCTCCGTCCAGGCTGCGGACCTCGATCGACACCTTCCCGCCCCGGTTCCGGCAGCGGCAGCTCACTTTCGACGCGTCGATCCGGCGGTGGGCAGGCAGGTCGTCGCTCGCGCGCTCGGCAACGAACCTGCGGAGTTCCCGATCCATCTCCGACGGATAGGGCACTCCGGGCAAGAGATCGACGAACACCACCGCCCTGCGTCGCGGTTCGAACCGGAGCCGATGAGGTTCGGGAGCGTGCCAGAGGAAACGGCATTCGAGGTTCCCTTTGCGGTCCTCGCTTGTTCCGAACCCCCGGAAGATCCCCTTGTCGGCGTAGTTCCGCAGGCGCTTCAACACAGTTTCTCGCAACGGGGTCATGTCAATTCACTAGTCCCCACGACGACCGGTCGTACGCAGTGCGGTCGCCGCTTCGCGGCGCGATTTCCCGGCGGCCTCCGGCCGCAGCGGGTCGGAAGACCCGCGCACCCAGAGCACCGCTTCCGGCTCTCGGCGACGTCCAGCTGGCTCGGGGACGGGTGTGGAGGGTCCCAGCGGGCTAGAGCCAAGCGACTGCCCGAGACCTTGCATGAACCACGGACAAGCCGGAGCGCAGGCGACCGAAGCGAACGCCCAACCTCACATCCACCAAGCGGGCGTGAGCGTCCGCTGGGACCCTCCACACCCGTCCACGAGCCAGCGGGTGCCCGCCACCGTCAGTGGTAGTAGGCCATGCAGCCGGGTTCGACCTTGCGGGGCAGGCCCGGCGGATACTCGTTGGTCCAGAACTCCTTGATGGCTTGGCAGTTGATGAGAGTGGAGACGCCGTCGTTGGCGGCCATCTCGTAGCTGCGGGGCAGCGCTTCGCGGAGCTGTTCGGGGGAGGTGACGTACTCGCCGCGAGCGCCGAGGCCTTCGGCGATCTTGTCGTAGCGCAGGTTCTCCTGGAAGAGATACATGTGCATCGACCGTGTGGCCCGGCGGGCCGATCCGTAGACGCCCCAGGCGTTGTTGTTGTAGACGATCATGACCGCCGGGATCCGGTACTTCGCCAGGGTCTCGAACTCCATGCCGGAGTAGGCGATGCCGCCGTCGCCGGTGACGCCGAACACGGGCGCTCCGCGATACGGCTCCTGGGGACCGACGCCGTTCATCACCGCGGCCCCGGCGCCGACCGTGTAGCCGACGTCGGGTCCGATCGCGCCGTACTGGTAGGCGCCGTTCAGGATCTGGCCCGGCCGGTGGGCGCGCAGCCAGCGCCGGGTGTAGCGGGCGATGCCGTAGCCGCCCGAGACCACCGTCGTCTGTTCCTTCGGCAGGTCGCCGGAGTACAGGAAGTTCGAGAGTTCCTGCGCGATGACGGCCGGGTGAACCGTGTCGGTGGCCGCGCTGTGCTTCAGCCCGAGCTCGTACCACTCCGCGTTCTGCTTTTCGAACGCGTCGCGGGCGGTGGCGAGCTCGTCGCGCCAGGCCGGACGCGACGCCGCCGGCAGTGCCTCTGCGAGAGCCTCCAGGCCGCCACGGGCGCTGGCAACGAGTCCCAGATCGACCGGCAGGTTGCGGCCGATGTCCGCCGCGTCGGGGTCGATCCGGATCACCTTGGCGTCCGGGTCGAAGGCGACTTCACCGACGCCGGGCATCGAGTACTGGCCGACGAAGATGACGAGGTCGGCCGAGAGCAGGGCATCCGGTCCGGTGCTCACCGACAGCGGATGGCTGTCCGGGAAGTGGCCGCGCATCGGCCCGGATTCGACGACTGCGATGTCCGCCCGCTCCGCCACCGTGCGCAGGACATCCCAGGCCCGGTCGTAGAACACGCCGGTCGAGGCGACGATGATCGGCCGCTCGGCCTTCCCGATCATCTCGACGACCTTCCCGGTGTCCGCCCTGGACGGGTGGGGCAGGGCCTCGGTGCGGTAGGCGTTCTTGTCGTGGTAGTAGAGCAGGTCGTCCGGCGACTCGAACTGGGCCCGCGCGACCTCACCGGTGAAGTCGAGGTGGACCGGCCGCGGCACGCCGGTGCGCAGGTGCCGGAAGGCGTAGGCGGCGTACTCGTAGACCCGGTTCGGGGTGATCAGCCGCTTGCCGTACTTCTTCAACCCCACGGTGGTCGGTTGCTGGTAGCCGCGCTGGATGCCGCGTTCCGTGTCGTCACCGCCGACCGTCATGTTGCTCGCCAGCACGAGCAGCGGCGTGCGTGCGGCGTTCGCGGCGCCGATGTTCATGATCATGTTCGTGAACCCCGGGCCCTCGGTGCCCGAGCAGGCGGCGGCCTCGCCGGTGACCCGGATGAAGCCGTCGGCGGCGGCGCACATGCTGCCCTCGGTGCGGCCGCCGTAGGTGGGGATGCCCTCGGCGGCGATCGCGTTGATCACCTGGTAGTTGCCCGGCGCGCAGAAGAGCGCCTTGAGGCCCTCGTTGGCGCAGGCGCGGGCGAACACCTGGGCGCCGTTCATCGGGAACTCGGCCGGGTCGGGGGCCTCGTTGCGAGTGCGGGGGATCTCGTCGGGAACGCTGATCGGCCGGTCCTCGCGGTCGGCGGCGGCAGCTCGGGCCTGCTGCGCGAACAGGGCGGCGGCGCCGACGCCGGCAGCGCTCGTGGCGACGAAGCTGCGGCGGGAGACGCCGGAATCTGCCTTGGCGGCGGCAGGGTCCGCGGCGTCTTGCGCCGGAGAGGGCGTACGGGACGGGCGTTGCGGTTCGTTCATGGTGGATTCTCCGGTTCAGCCGCCGCGCGGTACTCCTCGGGGCCGATGCTGCGCAGGTAGTGGACGAGTTCCCAGATCTCCGTGTCGTCGAGTTCGGCCTCGAAGGGCGGCATGTCGAGGCCGGCGCCGAACTTGGTGGCCCGGAAGAGGTCACCGTCGGTGGTCCCGAAGCGCCAGCGTTCGGGGTCGGTGAGGTCGGTGGCCTCGAAGTCAATGTTCTCGAGCGCGCGGCCGTCGAAGCCGTGGCAGATCTGGCAGTGGCGCAGGTAGTGGGTGCGACCTCTCTTCTCGGCGGCCTCGGTGTACGGCGTCGGGTTGACGGCCGGCACCGCCGGATCGTCCGCCGCGCCGGCGCCCTGGGACGCCTCGGACTGGCCGGCCGCGGCCGCGGCCAGGCCGAGCGACAGGAACGTCGCAAGGCGGAGCGCTCTGGTGGCTACTGTCATCGGGATGGCCCGGACAGTGTAACCGCGCCGGATGCCGGCGGGGCCGCCGGCGTACCCAGTTTCCGGCGTGCCGGCTTCGGCTATTGCGCGGGAGCGGGAAGCAACTCGATCCTGGCTTCCGCGGCCTCGAGGATGGCGGGGCGGGTGTAGAGCAGGGGAAACGCCTCGTCGTTGGCCCAGGGTTCGAAAAGGTCGCGGTAGTGGGGGCTGCGCGGATCGCCGGACTGGCCGGGGTTGTTCATCGCCACGGAGGCGTCCCAATTGCCGACGTCGATGACCATGCGGAAGGAGGCGCCGGAGCGCTGGTTGAAGTCGTCGCCGTAGCTGGTGTTGCCGACCGTGTCGCCGGAGCCGCCGCGCTCGGCGGGGCCGACGTTGGCGAGTCGACGGATGTCGTCCGGGAGGTGCGCCGACATTGGATGCCGCAGTTCGATCTGGTGCAGGTCGCCCCAGCGCCAGGCGGCGGGATCCGGGCCCAGGCGCTCGCTGACGTCGACGTACGCGGCCCGCAGGCTGTCGAGGAGCGCTTCGTCGCGCGCCCGCCGCGGCCGGTCGCCGAGCCTCGGATCCATCTCTTCGAGCATCCGGAGCAGGTGCTCGTCCTGGACCGGGAGCGGGTCCTCGTCCGCCCCGAGGGCCGCCGCCATCCGCCGGCCGACCTCGGCTTCGAGGTGCCGTCGCCACCAGACTTCGAAGAGGGCGGCCGCGGCGCTGTCCGCGGCGAGCTCCGCGTTCCAGCCGCCCAGGAGCTCGAGCGCCGGCCCGGCTTCCGGTGTCGGACTTGCCCGGCCCAGCAGCGCGTGAAGGCGACGCGCGGGAATCGAGACGTAGTCGGTCTGGAGCCGGACGGCGCTCTCGACCGTCATTGCGTCCTTTGCGTCCAGCACTTCGCCGATCCGCTGCCGCCGGTACGGCCCGGCCCACTCCCAGCCCAGCGGCACGTCGTAGCCGGCGGGCAGGTTCATCTCGTTGGCGGTCGCCACCCAGCCGCGCTCCGGATTGAACTCGATCGGCAGTTCGTCCATGTCCCGGTAACCGCTCCACTCGTAGCGGCCGTCGCCCGGCACCGGCAGCAGACCGTCCCAGTTCGGCCGGACCGGCGCCAGGCCGCCCGGTTTCCAGCCGATGTTGCCGCTCGTGTCGGCGTAGACCTGGTTCTCGGACGGCGTTCCCCAGCGGTTCATCGCCGCCAGGAACTGGTCCCAGTTGCGCGCCCGGATGTACTCGATCGATCCGAGGTAGGGCGCCATGCCGGGCTCGAGCCAGGCCGCGCGCAGACCGATCGCCAGATCCCGGTCGACGTCCCTGTAGAGCACGGGGCCATGGTGGGTGAAGCGAAGCTCCACCGTGCGGGCGTCGCCGTCGCGAACGGGGATCGTCTCCTCGATCGTCTCCATCGGCAGCCAGTTGCCCCGGTGCTCGTAGAAGTCTGGTTCGCCGGGTTTCGTCTTGTAGATGTAGAGGTCTTCCTGGTCGATGCTGAAAATGGTCAGCCCGAAGGCGATCGTGCCGTTGTGTCCGATCGAGATGCCGGGCAGCGCGGGCTCGCCGGCACCGATCAGGTCGAGGTCCGGTGAACTGAGGTGGACGATGTAGCGGAGCGAGGGCACGGCCTGTGTGCGGTGCGGGTCGTTGGCGAGCAGTGGCCGGCCTGTGGCGGTACGTCGCGGCGAGATCGCCCAGTTGTTGCTGCCCTGGGATGCCGGGTCGACCTCGTCCTGAAAACCCTCCGGGAAAGAGCTGCCGAGGTCACCGAAGCGAACGCCGCGGGTGCCGAGCCGGTACAGGTCGAGTGCCTTGGGGGCCGCCCGGAAGGCGTCGAGATCGAGGCCTGCGGGTACGGCGAGCCGATGGTCCGGCTGGTACCGGTCACGGAGGGCCAGCGCCGCGGCTCCGTGCTCCGCCAGGAACCTCGCGCGGGAGAACTCGCTGGCGGCGTTTCGCAGCAGGCCATGGCTGCGGATCCGCGTCACCGCCTCCGGCGTCCAGTGCGACGGCTCGTAGCCCAGCGCCTCGAACTCCGGCGGCAGCAGCTCGCGACGCTCCAGCACCAGGTCGACGTAGGCGTTGACGCCTCGCGTCCAGGCGGTGACGATGCGCTTCGTGTCCGAGGCGTAGGCGAGCCACTCGGCGTGCATGTCGCTGCGGTAGAGCAGCAGCCGGGCGGCCTTGTCCTGCTCGACGAAGTGGGGCCCGAAGACCTCGGAGAGCGTCCCCTCGCCGCGCCGGCGCCAGAGGTCGATCTGCCACAGCCGGTCGCGGGCCGCGTTCCAGCCCTGGGCGAAGAACAGGTCGTCCTGGCCGCCGGCGAAGACGTGGGCGACGCCCCAGCGGTCGACCAGGATCTCGACCGGCGCGTCGAGCCCCGGGACCTCGAAGCGGGTTGTCTCGATCTCCTGGGCAACCGTCGTCGAGGCGAGGAACAGGGCGAGCGCGGGGGCCGTCTGGCGGAGCTTGCGCATCTGCGAAAGCGCACGATACCAATGGGCCGCTCGGCTAAGCTCTTCGCCCGTGATGACTCAGACCTCTTGGTCGAAGGCGTGTGGTGCGATTGCTGTCGCGGCGCTCATGATGCCGGCCGCGCCAGCTCTCGTCGCGCAGGACGAGGCGGCGGACGCGGCGGGTGCCGGAGATCAGGACGGTTCGGCTCCGGAGACCGTGTTCTACGAAACGGCCACGGTGCGGGCCCGCGCTCTGGAAGGCGCGACCGCCTCGGTCCAGGTCGTCGACGCGGACGAGTTGCGGCACCTTGCGGTGCGCGACGCGGCCGAGGCGCTGCGGCTGGTGCCCGGCGCCTGGGTGCTCGGCAACGACTCCAGCGCCTCTCTCGCGGGCGTATCGCTGCGAGGCGGCGACGCGAACTTCTCCCTCGTTTTGATCGACGGCGTGCCGATGGCCGACAGCACGGACCAGTACGGCGGCGCCTTCCCGCTCGGCAGCGTGGGAGGGGCCGAGATCGAGCGCCTGGAGGTCGTGCGCGGGCCGCTGTCGTCGTTCTACGGGTCGAGTTCCCTGGCCGGGGCGGTGCAGTTGATCACCGCGGCGCCGCGCGACGAGGCGCCCTTCCTGGGCTGGAGCGCGCAAGCGGGAGGTCACGACCACCTGAGCAGCCGGCTTTCCTGGGGGCGCGCGGGCGAGTCGTCGCACGGTTCGATCAACGCGGCGGTTCGCGAGGAACAGGGCCGGGTCGGCGAGGACGCGCTGGAGCAGCAGACGCTCAGCGCGCGCTGGGGCCGGAACCTCGGTGAGGCGTCCGCTCTCAGCCTCTCTGGGCGCTTCTCGGACTGGCAGGCCGACGACTACTCGGACGGCTCGGGCGGCCCGGTCTTCGGCAGCGGAGACCTGCGGGAGTCCGACCACAGCGATCTCGGCCTCGCGGCGACGGTCGACCTCGGCGCCGGGGAGGCCTGGAGCCACACGCTGCGCTCGACGTTCTACGAACACACCCTCGACAGGACGAGTCCTCCGATCGTTCCGCTCGTGCCGCCGATCACCGAGTCGACGGAGTTCAACGACCTGCGGGTTGCCTGGACGGGCGCTTTCGCTCCGGCCGGCGGCGCTCCGTACGACGTCAGCCTGGGCGTCGAGGGCCTCTCCGAGGAGGGCCGCAACCAGAGTCTTCTGCTACTGCCGCCTTACTTCGGCGGGCCGCTCGCCGGCGACTACCTGATCGAGCGGGAGCGTGCCGGCGCGTTCGCGGAGTGGCGGTGGAGCCGCGGCGGCTTCGTGGCCGAACTCGGCGCGCGGGCCGACTTCTTCGAGGGCGAAGGTGAAGAAGTGAGTCCGCGGCTCGGCTTTCGGTACACGCCGGAAGGTGGGACCTGGTCGGTGCGGGCCTCGGCGGGCGAGGCGTTCAAGCTGCCGAGCCTCTACGCGCTGGCGACTCCACGGGCGATCGGCGGCAACCCGAACCTGCAGGCCGAAACGAGTGCCGGGGCGGACCTGGGAGTCGAGTTTCGGGCCTCCGATGCTTCGGTGAGGGGAGGCCTCACCCTGTTCTCGAACCGCTTCGAGAACCTGATCGACTTCGACTTCGACACATTCCAGATCGTGAACCGGAGCAAAGTGGACGCCGAAGGCGTGGAAGCGTTCCTCGTCTGGAACCCGTCGGCGCGGGTCGGGGTCGATGTCCGCCTCACGTCGCAGGACACCGAGGACCTGGCCACGGGACGGACACTGCGGCGCAGGCCGGATCTTTACGGCGGCGTCGGCTTGCGGGTCCACCTGAGCGAGTCGGTCCGGCTCGGCCTCGAGGCCCGGCACACCGGCTCCTATCTGGACGAGCAGATTCCGGCGCCGTTCCGGACCTCGGTCGCCGGCCGGGACCTGGTTGGCTTGTCGCTCTCCTGGCAGGCCGCGGACCGGTGGCGGATCAGCGTGCGCGCCGACAATGCCTTCGATGAGTCGTATGAAACGCAGGTTGGCTTCCCGGGCCCTGAGCGGTCCGTGAGGATCGGAATTCGTTATGGGCACTAGGAGGATGAACGGATGAAGACGATGTTGACGGTTGTCGCCGCAATGCTGTTGGTGATCGGAACGGTCGCCTGCGTCGAGATCCGGGTAGGCGCCCCGGATGACGCCGAGACCGAAGAGGCCGCGGTCGAACCGGCCGCGACCCTGAACGAGCTCAGTGCCGAGGAAGTCGAGGCAGGCTTCCAGTCGCTCTTCGACGGCGAGTCGCTGGAGCACTGGCGCGGCTTCAAGCTGGACCAGGTGCCGGCGGGCTGGTCGGCAGCCGACGGCGTGATCCACTTCCTGCCGCCTACCGGCGACGACGCCGGACCACGAGCCGACCTGCTGACCCGGGAGCAGTACCGGTCATTCGAGTTCCGCTTCGACTGGGCCGTAACGGCGGGAGGCAACAGCGGCGTCATGTTCCACGTTTCCGAGGATGCCCCCGCGTCCTACTCGACGGGTCCCGAGTTCCAGATCCTGGACGACGGCGGGCACCGGGACGGTCAGCGGATGGAAACCTCGGCAGCCTCGAACTACGCCCTCCACGCCCGGCAGGGCGGCGAACTGGCGCCCCTGGGCGAGTTCAACACGAGCGCGCTGCGGGTCGAGGGCGCCGCGGTCACGCACTGGCTGAACGGCGAGAAGGTGGTGGAGTACACCCTCTGGGACGACGAGTGGAAGGAACTCGTCGCGGCCAGCAAGTTCGCCTCCATGCCCGGCTACGGGATGATGGAGACGGGCCACATCGCGCTCCAGGACCACGGCAACGAGATCTGGTTCCGCAACCTGCGCATCCTCGTGCTGCCGGACTGATGGACGACCCCGGCCCCGGTTCCGACCTGGCCTGGTTCAAGGTCGCCGACCTCGACGAGCTGGCCGAGAACCGGGTCAAGACGGTCGTGGCGGGCCGGCGCTCGATCTGCCTGACGCATCACGACGGTCAGTACGGCGCGCTGGACAACCGCTGTCCGCACCAGGGCGGCCCGCTGGGGGAAGGCTCGATCGAGAACGGTTGGTTGCGCTGCCCTTGGCACGGCTGGGATTACTGCCCGCTCACGGGCAAGTCGCCGGCGGGCTACGACGAGCGGGTGCCGACCTACGCGGTCGAGGTCCGCGGCGACGGCATCTATGTCGGTCTGGAGAAAGAGGTCGAGCGACCGCGCACGGTGAGCGACGCGATGGTCGAGACCTTTGTCAACTGGGGGATGACCCACGTCTTCGGAATGGTCGGCCATTCGAACCTCGGACTGGCCGACGCGATCCGGGCGCAGTGCGAGGCCGGCGCCCTCCGGTACGTCGGTGTCCGCCATGAGGGCGCGGCGGCGTTTGCCGCCTCGGCCTATGGCAAGTTGACCGGCCGGCCCGCTGCCTGTTTGACGATCGCCGGGCCGGGCGCCACGAACCTGCTCACCGGCATGTGGGACGCGCGGATGGACCGGGCGCCGATCCTGGCGCTGACGGGCCAGGTGGACACCCAGGTCCTGGGGCCCGGGGCGTTCCAGGAGGTCGACCTCTCAGCCGCTTTCGCCGGGGTCGCCACGATGAGCCACGCCGTCTACCGGGACAGCCGGCACGTGGAACTGGCGAACCTGGCCTGCAAGAACGCGATCCTCAAGCGCGACGTGGCGCATCTCATCTTCCCGGACGAGGTCCAGACGCTGCCTTCGGATGCCCCGGCCGGGTCGCCAGAGGGCCGTCTGACTCCCTCCGGAATCACTCCGCCACCCGAGGCAACGGAACGCGCCCTGGAGTTGATCCGCCGCGCTCGCAGGCCGGTCATCATCGTCGGCCACGGCGCCCGGTTCGAGATGGACGGCGTCAAGGCTCTGGCGGAGCGCCTGAACGCGCCGGTGGTGACGACCTTCAAGGCGAAGGGGCTGATCTCCGACGATCACCCCCTCGGCTGCGGCGTCCTCGGCCGTAGCGGCACGCCGGTCGCGAGCTGGTTCATGAACGAGAGCGACCTGCTGATCGTCTTCGGCGCCTCGTTTTCGAACCACACCGGAATCACGACCTTCAAGCCGGTCATCCAGGTCGACTTCGAGGCGATGGCCCTCGGCAAGTTCCACGCCGTCGACGTGCCGGTCTGGGGCGAGATCGGGATCACCGCGCGGCTGTTCGCGGAGGCGCTCGGTGAGGGCGCCGCCGACACCGTGGACCAGCGGCCGGAGGTCGCCGAGCGCTGGCGGATCTGGCGGCTCGAGAAGGAGCGCCGGCTCGCGGACGTGGGCGATGCGGGAGTCAGTTCCGCCGCCGTGTTCGCGGCGCTCAACCGGCGGTTGCCGGAAGACGCGATCATCGCGGTCGACGTCGGCAACAACACGTACTCCTTCGGCCGCTACTTCGAGTGCCGGCGGCAGGCCGTGCTGATGTCGGGGTATCTCGGGTCGATCGGATTCGGCTATCCGGCGGCGATGGGCGCCTGGGCGGCGACGCGGACGGCCGACGAGCGGTTCGCCGGCCGGCCGGTCGTGGCCATCACCGGCGACGGCGGCTTCGGCCAGTATCTTGGCGAGGTAATGACCGCGGTCCACCATCGGATGAACATCACCCACGTGCTGCTGAACAACAGCGAACTCGGCAAGATCTCGAAGGAGCAGCGGGCGATCGAGCTGCCCGTCTGGATGACCGATCTGACGAATCCGAACTTCGCCGAGTTCGTGACGAACTGCGGTGGTCTCGGCATCCGGGTCAAGGACGCCGGCGAACTCGACGACGCGCTCGAGCGGGCGCTGGCCTACGAAGGGCCGGCCACCGTCGAGGTCATCGCCGACCCGCTCCTGGTGTGAGATGACGATTGACGGACACGAGGATCTGGAGGCGCTGCGCCGGGCGGGTCGGGTAGCGGCCCGATGTCTGGCGCGGATGGGCGAGGCGCTCGAGCCGGGCATGACGACCGCCGAACTCGATCTGATCGGTCGGGAGTACATGGAAGCGCGCGGCGCGCGTTCGGCGCCCGAGTTCTGCTACGACTTCCCGGCCGCTACCTGCATCAGCGTCAATGAGGAAGTCGCGCACGGCATCGCCGGCGAGCGGCGGATCGAGGCCGGCGACCTGGTTCACATCGACGTGTCCCTCGAGCTCGACGGCTACTTCAGCGACACCGGCGCGGCGTACCCGGTGCCGCCGGTGAGCGAAGAGCGGCGCCGCATGATCTCGGCCACCCGGCGGGCGCTGGGAGCGGCGATGCGGCAGGCCCGCCACGGGCGGCGCCTGCGCAACATCGGCCGCGCGATCGAGGAGACGGCGACCAGGGCCGGTTTCGGCCTGATCCGCAACCTGGGCTCGCACGGTATCGGCCGCTCGCTCCACGAGGAGCCGAAGTTCGTGCCCGGCTTCGACGACCCGAACGACGACCGCGTCCTGCATGACGGCATGGTGCTGACGATCGAGCCGTTTCTGACCAACGGCCGCGAGCAGGCGAAGACCGGAAAGGACGGCTGGACGCTGCTCAACAGGCCCGGAACGACGACGGTCCAGTTCGAGCACACGATCGTCGTCACCCGCAAGAAACCTCTGGTGATGACGCTGCCGTAGCGGGTGGTGCGGGGATGAGCGAACGGCGGCGAAGCGCGATCGGCACGGTCCTCGGCCTGAGCCTCGTTCTGGGGGCCGCCGTTTCCCATGGCCAGGAACCGGACGGACCCGCCGGCCGGCCGGCGGACGAAGTGGCCCCCGTCGTGCTGAAGGCTGTCGCCTACCGCACGGTCTCGGCCGAAGTGACGCTCGTGGCCAGGAACGCGGAGGGCGTCGAGCAGGAGCTGCCTGTAGTCAGCGGTCAGCCGTTTCAGGTGTTTCTGTTCGAGCCGGGACCCTGGAACGTCCGGCCGGCGTCCGGCTCCGGCTTCTGGGGTCGTGAGGTCTACGTCGACCCCGATCTGGAACCGGACGATCCAGGCGGGGAGCAGCCGGAGGGCGACGGGACCGAAGAGCCTGCCCCCTCGGTGGTGCCGGTCTATGAGGTGCCGGTCTTCCCGGCGGTTTCCGGTTCGGGACGGGTGGTCGGCCCGCGGCGACCGGTGTCGGAAGTCCTGATTCTCCTCGGCGACGTCGACTCCGAGCGGATGGACCCGCGCTTCAGCCTGAAGGGAGCGAGGATCCGGTGCCCGGTGGCGGACGACGGCCGCTGGTCCTGCGACTTGCCGGGCACCCTGGTTCACATCGTGTTCTGGCTGCCCGGACACTCGCCGGAGTACCGCTGGGAAACGCCGCTGTTCGGCCGGCGCCAGCTTCGCATGGGCGACCAGAGGCTCGTCCCCGGCGCCAGTCTGGCCGGTTTCGTCGCCGCGGGGCCCGGCTTCAGGGAGTTGATCGAACGTTGCGTCGTCCACGTGGCGAAGGCGGATCCCGCGTTCTGGACGACCGGTCTCGAGGACGTCGTGACGACGGTGGAAGTGGCCCGGGACGGTTTCTTCCAGGCGCCGGGACTGGGTCCCGGCCACCACTGGATCCAGGTGGACTGCGACAGCCGGGTGGCCGCGCGCGCGGGTCCCTACACTCTCCAGAGGAACGCCGAGATGTTTCCCCGGAAGCGGATTCCGCTCATGCGAAGCCACCTCCTGGAGGTCTCCGTGCTTCCGGCCGATCCGCCCTATGACAGCCACTGGGTCGCCCGGCTGAAGCAGATCGAGCCGGAGGACCCGGCCGGGTTCTGGCGCCAGCACCGCCCCGGGGAGTACTCCCAGCAGAGGGCCGTCGTCGAGAACGGCCGGGCGCTGTTTCACGTACCGGGCAACGGCGCCTTCAGCGTGGAGATTGCCGACGAGGCGGGTGGGCGTTTCGGCGGCCTCGACTATCTCGAGGTCGTGACCGACCGGGCAGCGGTCGTGGAACTTGACCTCGTCCCGGTGGTCGGCCGCCTGACGCTGGATGAGGTGCCGGTAACCGGCCTCGTGTTCTTCGGCGGCCGGCAGACTTCGCCGGACTTGACCTTCCGGACCGACGCCGACGGCTGGTTCCGGGGCGCGCTGCCGGGACGCGAGGGATGGCGGGTCGACGTGGTCGCGCCTGACTACGAGCTGATTCAGTTCTTCCACGACATCGACGTGCCGGCCGACGAGCCTCTGGTTCTGGAACTCGCCGACACCGTGGTTCAGGGCCGCGTGCTGAGCGCGTCTACGGGTCAGCCGGCGGAGCGCGTCATCGTCCGCTTCGAGTCCGCGGACGGGCAGCTCGTTCACCAGGCGACCTCTGGTGAGGACGGCTCATACTCCGCTCGCGGCGTTCCGCCAGGCTGGGTGAGGATCTCGGCCCAGCGCTTGACGCTGACCCGCTGGGAGGTAAGTGAGGCCTTCGAGACGATCCTGAATCCCCGGCAGTCTCTGACGGTGGACCTCGTGTTGCGGGAGCGGATGGAGTAGCTGGTACCCTGCGCCGCCATGGGTCCGCTCGACGGCTTGCGGGTGATCGAACTGGCGACGATGGTGTCGGGGCCGATCGCCACGATGCTGCTGGCGGACCAGGGCGCCGAAGTGATCAAGGTCGAGGCGCCCCCGGGCGGCGACATCATGCGCCGGCTGGGACCCCAGCGTGGCGGCGTCACGGCCGGATTCGCGACGATCAACCGGGGCAAGCGCTCCCTCGTGCTCGACCTGAAGCACGAGCGTGGCATCGGGATCCTGCTCGACCTGGTCGGCACCGCCGACGTCTTCGTCCAGAACTTCCGCCCCGGCGTGGTCGACAAACTGGGGCTGGGCGCCGACCGCCTGCGCGATCTGAACCCTCGTCTCGTCTACGTTTCGATCAGCGGATTCGGCCAGGAAGGGCCGTACGCTCAGAAGCGCGTGTACGACCCGATCATCCAGGCCCTGTCGGGCTTCGCCGACATCCAGGCCGATCGGGTAACGGGTGAGCCGAAGATGGTGCGGACGATCATCCCGGACAAGGTAACCGGCCTGACCGCGGCCCAGGCGATCACCGCGGCGCTGCTGGCCCGCGAACGGACGGGGGAGGGTCAACACCTCGAACTCGCCATGCTCGACGCGACGATCTCCTTCACCTGGCCCGAGGGCTTCGTGCGCCAGATTCTGGTCGGCGGCGAGGTCGCACACGGCCGGCCCGGGTCGACCAGCGACCTCATCTACCAGACCGCCGACGGTTACATCACGGCGTCCACGATCTCCGACGCCGAGTGGGAGGGCATGGCGCGGGCCACCGGGCACCTCGAGTGGCTGGAGGACGAGCGCTACAACACGGCGGCGGGGCGGATCTCGAACGCGGACTCGCGCCTGGGCATGGTCGGCGACGTCATGCGGCAGCGCACCTCCGCGGCGTGGATCGCCGCGCTCGAAGCCGAGGACGTGCCCTGCGCGCCGATCCTGACCCGCAACGAGGTGCTGACCGACCCGCAGGTGGTCGAGAACGAACTGCTGCGGGAGGTCGATCATCCGCAGGTCGGTCGCATGAGGGTGCCTCGTCCGGCGGCGAAGTTCTCGGGTACCCCGCCGGCCCCGGTCGCGCCGTCGCCGGCCCTGGGCGAGGGCGCCGACGATCTTCTGGGCGGTCTGGGCATGACCGTGGCCGAGATCGACGAACTGCGTCGTCAGAACATCGTCGGCTGAAGGACTGCGAGGTATGGAAGGCGCCCGGCTGCGCGGATAGAGTGCGCCGGTCGTGCGCTGGCTGCACTACTACCTCCGGCTGCTGGCCGCGGCGTCCCTGCTGCTGATCGCGGCCGGCGGCCTGGTCACGAGCACCGACTCGGGACTCGCCGTTCCCGACTGGCCGAACACGTACGGCTACTTCATGTTCGCCTTCCCGTTCTCGAAGATGGTGGGCGGCATCCTCTACGAGCACGGTCATCGCTTGATCGCGAGCGTGGTCGGCCTGATGACGATCGGTCTGGCGGTGTGGGCCTGGCGCGTCGAGAGCCGCGCCTGGGTGCGTCGGCTGGCCTGGACGGCGCTCGCCGCGGTCATCGCGCAGGGCCTGCTCGGCGGCATCACGGTGATCTACCTCCTGCCGAAACCGATCTCCATCAGCCATGCCGGTCTGGCCCAGCTCTTCTTCGCCCTGGTCGTGAGCCTGGGCATCTTCACGTCGGCGGGTTGGCGAGCGCGTTTCGGGCGCCCGGAACCGCTGGACGACCCGCTGCTGGCACGGCTGGCGCTGGCGGTTCCGGTTCTCGTGTACCTCCAGATCCTCCTTGGCGCGACCATGCGTCACAACGACGCCGGGCTCGCCATCCCGGACTTCCCGCTGGCCTTCGGCCGGTTGCTGCCGCCCGAGTGGAGCCTGGGCATCTCACTTCACTTCGCGCACCGGCTGGGCGCTGTCGCCGTGACCGTCGCGGCGGTGGCCCTGATCGTGCGCGTTCTCAGGGTTCATCGGCACCGGCCGGAGCTAGCCCGCCCGGCGCTGCTGCTGGGGACGGTGCTGCTGGCTCAGGTCGGCCTCGGCGCATGGACCGTCTGGAGCGGCCTGCAAGCGCACATCAACACGGCGCACGTGGCGACCGGCGGCCTGCTCTGGGTCGTCTCGGTGGCGCTGGCGTTGCGGGTGCACCGCGCCTGGTTCGGCGACGCTTCGTCCATCCGGGCGACTCGCTTCGCGACGACCACGAACGACGCCCCCGGGCGGGTCCCGGCGTGACGCTTGCAGGATTCTGGCCGCGTCGAAGCGGACGCCGGCCTGATGGCCGGCGCGTTTCCCTGGCCGCCTCCGGCGGCAGCCGGCGAGGACGCCGGCGCACCCAGTCCGCGGTCAGTACTCCGCGCAACCGCGCCGCCCTGTGGGTGGCGCTGGCCAAGCCGCGGCTCAACGCCCTGGCCGTCGCCACGGTCGGCATCGGCTACTACCTCGGAGCCGGCGCGCTCGATCCGGGAGTCCTCCTCTCCGTCCTGGTTGGCTCCGGTCTCGTCGCTGCGGGCGGCGCCGCCTTCAATCAGGTCGCGGAGCGCGACCTCGACGCCCTGATGAGCCGCACCCGATCCCGGCCGCTGCCCCTGGGCGACATTTCGCCAGCGGCGGGCCAGCTCTTCGCCACCGTTCTGAGCGTCGCGGGCCTTGTCGTCCTTGCCCTTGGCGCCAACCCGCTCTCAGCAGTCGTGGCGCTCGCGACCCTCGTCAGCTACGCCTGGATCTACACGCCGCTCAAGCGCCGCACGTCGTTGGCCGTCCTTGTTGGCGCGGTGCCCGGCGCCTTGCCACCGGTCATCGGCTGGACCGCCGCGACCGGAACGCTGACCGTCGAAGCCTGGCTGCTCTTCGGCATCGTCTTCGCCTGGCAACTCCCGCACTTCCACTCGCTGGCCTGGCTCCACCGCGACGACTACGCCAGGGCGGGCTTCAAGGTGCTGGCGGCAACGGATCCGGACGGTGGCCGGACGGCAACGCACTCTCTCCTCTGGGCCCTCCTGCTCGCCGCCCTGTGTCTTCTCGCGGCTACTGTGGGACTTGCTCCCCCGGCCTTCGCCATCGCGGCTGCGGGCTTCAGTGGCGCCTTCGCTCTCTTGGCTGCTCGTTTCGCCTTTGACCGCAGCCCCGCCCGCGCTCGGACACTCTTTCTGGGTTCGTTGGTCGTGCTGCCGCTGATCTGGACCACCCTGGTCGCCGGCCACGCGACGCTGTAGCGGGCTACCCGAGGAGGACGATTCGGTTGTCGCCAGCCCCCGGCGCCGCGGCAGTCGGAATCGAATCGTCGAAAGTGGTCAGCACGCCGTCGTGGTGAACGGCCAGGGCCAGGAGATAGATGTCCGTGATCTGGCGGTAACCGTGAAGAGCGCCGGCGGTGAGATGTTCGCGTCTTCGGTCAAGGTTCGTCGTCCCGAAGAGCGTTGACTACCGCGAGCGAGACAGGCCGGGCATCGTCGCGCGGCGGCAGGAGATGTATGCCGTTTCTCGTCACGGTTCGACCTTCTTTGGGTGCCAAGCCCTTTCTGACCAACTCCGAAACAACCTGCCCCATGGGAACGCCGCGCTGTGCGGCGAGTTCCTTGACAGCCCAGAGGACATCTTCGGCGAGGTTCAACGTGGTACGCATGGCGAGAGCATCGCGCATCAGGCATCAGATGTCACCCGAGAACTCGGCCCGGATCGCGGCGCCGTGCTCGTCGAGTTCGGGAACCGGCGGCAGGCGTCGTCCGGGTTCGTTGGGGACGGCCGCGGGCGCGACCATGTCGATCTCGGTGCCGTCGGGGAGAGGTTGTCTGGCCCGGCGGAGTTGTGGATGCCGCGAAAGGGCGGCGACGTCGTTCAGGAAGCCGTAGGCGATGCGCGCCTGGTTCAGGGCGGTCTGGATCGAGGCCCGGTCGTGTTGCAGGAAGACCGCGCCGATCACGCTTTCCACGGTGTCGCGGGCGTTGGCGCGGTCCACGTTCCGCGGATAGGCCTCGGCCAGTTCCGGCTGGTCGAGAACCTCGCTGCACAGCCGCAGGAACTCGCGGTCGTTCTGGACGCCGATCAGGACGGAGTCGCCGTCACCGAGCTGGAACAGGCCGTAGGGCACGATCGTCGGATGGCCGAGGCCGACGCGCGGCCAGTCGAGACCCTGCTGCTCGAAGCTCAGCAGGGGCACGGCCATCCAGTCCGCCATCGTGTGGAAGAGGGTGGCCTCGACGTTGCTGCCGGCGCCCGTGCTCTCGCGCTCGATCAGGGCTTCGAGGATGGCGGAGTAGGCGTAGATGCCGGTCGCGAAGTCGCAGATCGACACGCCGACCCGACCGGGCTCCGCCGGCGAACCGGAGATCGATGCGACGCCGCTCTCGGCCTGGACCAGGAGGTCGTAGGCCCGCATGGACCGGTAAGGCCCCTCTTCGCCGTAGCCCGAGATGTCGCAGGTGATCAGCCGTGGATGACGCTCGCCGAGTTCCTTCGACCCGAAGCCGGCCCGCCCGGCGGCGCCCGGAGCGAGGTTCTGGATGAACACATCCGCGCGCTCGACCATCCGTTCGAGCAGGGTCCGGTCCCGCGCGTCCTTGATGTCGAGAACGATGGACTCCTTGCCGCGGTTCAGCCAGGCGAAGTAGGCCGAGACGCCGCCGCTGCCGTCGTAGCCGCGGGCAAAGTCGCCGCCCTCGCGCTCGACCTTGATCACCCGCGCGCCGGCGTCGGCGAGCCGGCAGGTGGCCAGCGGCGCCGCCACCGCCTGCTCGATGGCCACCACGAGGACGCCGTCGAGGGGTCGGGCGGCGGTCATCGAACGATCCTACGTCGTGCTCGATGCCGGCCGGCTGTCCACGTTCGCAGGCCGGATCAGCCAGGCGGCTGTCTGGCTCAACGCCAGGCGAAGACGGGCTGCTCGTAGTGCGCGACCCGGACATCGTTGCCGCGCAGGACGACCTCGAGCATCTGGTACACGATCGCCGCGGTCGGCGAATGGACGAGGCCGCCGCGGATCGGCATGGAGAGCACGGGGTTCTCGCTCTCCGGTATCTCCCGCAGCACCGGCACGTCCGGGCGGTCCAGATCGATCAGCGGGATGCGGTAGGCCCTGTAGACCTCGGCCGGATTCGGCTCCAGTTCGCGGTAGCCGTCGCACCAGAAGACGACCGGCGTGATGACGAAGCCGGAGCGGGTGCCGAAGTCGTCGAGTCGTCCGAGGACGGCCGAGGAGTCGAGGTCGAGGCCGACCTCTTCGTGGAGCTCGCGGAGCGCCGCCTGCTCGGGCGTCTCCGCCTCGTCGATCCGGCCGCCCGGGAGAGCCCACTGGCCGCGATGCCGTCGCAGCCGGAGCGACCGCCGCGTGAGCAGGAAGCAGCCGCGGCCGCCCCTGTCGGGCAGCAGCGTTACGGCGACCGCGGCGTGCGCGTTGGCCGGCGCCGCGCCGGTGTGGCCGGAAGCCTCCGCTGCCCGCGCCGCGGCGGTTTCCGGGTCGAGGGCGCGCTGCTCGAAGCGCCCCAGGTTCCGCTCGGCGTGCGCGTGGAGTTCCGGGCCGTGCCGCGCCGGGAAGCTCATCCGGCGGGCGACGCCTCCTCGCGGGCGAGTTCGAGGAACCGGGCCAGGGTGTCGAGCCGCTCGCGGACGGTGCCCCCGGCCGGGTTGAGGCGCAGGGTCGTCACGCCGGCGTCGCGGTAGGCGCGGATGCGCTCCCGCACGCGGGCTTCGTCGCCGATCAGAGTGTTGCCGAGCACCATCTCGTCCGGAACCCGCGCCGCGGCCTCTTCCCGCTTGCCGGAGATCCAGAGAGCCTGCACCTCACGGGCGGTTTCGATGAAGCCGGCACGGCGGTAGGCGTCGTTGTAGAAGTTGGTCTGCGCCGAGCCCATCGCGCCAAGGGTGAAGGCCATCGCCGGCTTGCGGCGGGCGGCCATCCGCTCCAGGTCGTCACCGAACTCGACGTCGCCGCCGACCTGGATGTCGATGTCTTCGAACGACCTGCCGGCGCGTTCGGCGCCGGCGCGCATCGCAGGAAAGAAGGCGTCGGTGTGCTCCGGGATGAAGGACGTGCCGAGCCAGCCATCGGCAACCTCGCCGGTGTACTCCAGGGATTTCGGGCCGAGGGTCGCAAGATAGATCGGCATCTCGGGTCGCGCGGGTTGCGACATGCGGATCGCCTTGCCCTCGCCTCCGGGCCGGGGCAGGGTGTAGTGCCTGCCCTCGTACGCGATCTTCTCGCCCGAGAGGGCGATCTTCAGGATGTCGACGTACTCGCGGAGGCGACCCAGCGGCATGGCGAAGGGCACGCCGTGGAGGCCCTCGACCACCTGAGGGCCGCTGACGCCGAGGCCGAGCACGAAGCGGTCCTTCGAGATGGACGCCAGCGACATCGCGGTCATCGCGGTCATCGACGGCGCTCGCGCCGAGATCTGCATGATGCCGGTGCCGAGGCGGACCCGCTCGGTCCGCCCGGCGAGGAACGCGAGCGGCGTCACCGCGTCGGTGCCCCAGGCCTCGGCCGACCAGACGTCGTCGATGCCCATGCGGTCCGCCTCGACGACGTACTCCGCCAGGGCATCCCAGTTCGTTCCGGAGGCGTACGCGCTCCCTATGCCGATCGCAGTCCGCATCTTTGGTGGCTCCGTGGTTCGGTCGGTTACTGGACGGTGGTGGCGCGGGTGTAGATGAACTTGCGGATGTCCGGGCGTCGGTCCGGGATCCGGGTGTGCATCGTCACCTGCAGTTCGCTGCCATCCTTGGACAGTTGCCAGGTTTCGGTGACGTCGAACTCCCCGAACGGCCCCCTCGTCGTGTAGGACACCGCGAGCTTGTCCTTGCGCCACCTCACCCGCGTAGTGCGCTTTCCGCCGCGGAGACCGGTGGTCTCGTGCGGCTTCCCGTCGGTGACGAGTTTCTGGGTCACCTGGGCCGGCGCCGGCGCGTCTTCGCGCCGCAGCGTGTAGCTCATGACGACGTCTTCGCCGTCCAGGGAAACGTCGAGTTCGACGTCAACCGGAGGCTGTTGTTGCTGCTGGCCACGGCGACCCGGAGCGAGCGAGTCGCTGCGCTCGGGATCGAGCTGCCAGATGCCGGCGAAGTCCGCGTTCGCGGCGGAGAGCGGCGCGGCGCCCAGAGCGGCGAGCGCGAGGGCCGCTGCCGCGAGGGCGGTGGGCGCCATCGCTCGGCGTCGACTCGGGCGGGAAGCCGTGGCTTCAGTGAGTGCTGGCTTGTCGTTCATCACTGTTCTCCTCGTGGTCAGTGTTCAGAATCAGCCGCCCACCAGGTCCGCGAAGTACCGGATCGTTTTCTCGAGGCCGGCCTCCAGGTCGACCCTCGGTTCCCAGTCGAGCAGGCTGGTGGCTCGAGAGATGTCGGGCTGGCGTGTCTTCGGATCGTCGACCGGCAGGGACTGGAACTCGATTTCGCTCCGGCTCCCCGTCAGGCCCTGGATGACCCGGGCGAACTCGAGCACGGTCATCTCGTGGGGATTGCCGAGGTTGACCGGGTCCGTCTCCGAGGAGTTCAGAAGCCGCCAGACTCCCTCGACCAGGTCGTCGATGAAGCAGAAGGAGCGGGTCTGGCTGCCGTCGCCGTAGACGGTCAGCGGTCTGCCGGAGAGGGCCTGGCGGATGAAGTTCGGCACGACACGACCATCGCGTAGCCGCATCCGCGGTCCGTAGGTGTTGAAGATGCGGACGATCCGGGTGTCCAGCTCGTGGATCCGGTGATAGGCCATGACCATCGCTTCGGCGAAGCGCTTCGCTTCGTCGTAGACGCCGCGCGGGCCGACCGGGTTCACGTTGCCCCAGTACGACTCCGGCTGCGGGTGGATCAACGGATCGCCGTAGACCTCCGAGGTGGAGGCGAGCAGGTAGCGGGCGCCGTGGTGCTTGGCCAGACCGAGCGAGTTGTGGGTGCCGAGCGAACCCACCTTGAGCGTCTGGATCGGCAGCTCCAGGTAATCGACGGGGCTGGCCGGGGAGGCGAAGTGGAGCACGTTGTCGACGTGAGGTCCCACGTAGACCGGTTTGCTGACGTCGTGCTCGATCAGGGTGAAGCGCTCGTTGTCGCGCAGGTGTTCGATGTTCGCCGGGCTGCCGGTGATGAAGTTGTCGACGCAGTAGACGCCGTGACCCTCGGCGAGCAACCGTTCGCAGAGATGAGAGCCGATGAAGCCGGCGCCACCGGTGACGACGGAAAGCGGTTGGCTCATCCTGCCTCCGATCCGAGAGCGGCACCGGCTGGAATCGCCGATGCGGGCCGTCGTTGACTGTCGGGCGCTCCGTCGGCCCTGCCGAGCGAGGCGTACCGGAAGCCGGCGGCGGCCACTCGTGCCGGCTCGTAGAGGTTGCGAAGATCGACGATGGACGGCTCGCGCAGCAGCGTGCGGAGACGGTCGAACTCGAGCGCGCGGAACTGGTTCCACTCGGTGAGGATGGCCAGGAGGTCCGCGCCCTCCGCGGCCTCGTAGGGATCGCCGCAGTAGATCGCGTCGGGACGGAGGCGGCGGGCGTTGTCCATCGCTGCCGGATCGTATGCGCGAACGGTGGCGCCGCGGGACAGGAGTCGGTCGAGCACGAACAGGGCCGGCGATTCCCGGATGTCGTCCGTATCGGGCTTGAACGAGAGACCCAGGATGGCGACGGTTCGTCCCCTGGGGTCGCCGAGCGCCGACTCGATCTTGGTCAGCATTCGCTCCTGGACCCGGCGATTGACCTCTAGCGTAGCCTCGACGATCTGGACCCTGGCGCCCGCGTCCCGAGCCATCGACGCCATGGCGCGGGTGTCCTTCGGGAAGCAGGAACCGCCGAAGCCCGGTCCCGGTCGCAGGAACAGGGGCCCTATCCGGCGGTCGAGGCCCATGCCGTGGGCAACCACCTGCACGTCGGCGCCGGTCCGCTCGCAAAGCTCCGCGACCTCGTTGATGAAGGAGATCCGGGTGGCGAGAAAGCTGTTCGACGCGTACTTGATCATCTCCGCGGTTTCGACGTCGGTGACGACGATCGGGACGCCGCGGGCACGGAGCGGGGAGTAGATCTCCAGCATGATGTCCGTCGCGCGCTGGTCGCGGCTACCGATGACCAGGCGATCCGGGCGCATGAAGTCCTCGATCGCGGAACCCTCGCGCAGGAACTCGGGGTTGCTGACGACGGAGAAGCTGCGGCAGCGGCCGGCGCCCACGATCTCCTCGATCATCCGGCCGGTACCGACCGGCACCGTGCTCTTGGTGACGATCGCCTTGTAGCCGCTGATCTGGCCCGCGATCGCCTGGGCCACGTCCCGCACGTAGCGGAGGTCGGATGAGCCGTCCTCCCTGGGCGGCGTGCCCACCGCGATGAACACCGCGACCGCGGACTCGAGCGCCGGCGCCAGTTCAGTGGTGAAGCAGAGCCGGCCGGCTTCTTCGTTCTTCGCGACGAGGGTCTTGAGTCCCGGTTCGTAGATCGGGATGTCGCCGGCCTGAAGCCGGGCGATCTTCGACTCGTCCTGGTCGACGCAGACGACGTCCATGCCGAAGTCGGCCAGGCAGGCGCCTGTGACCAGACCAACGTAGCCGGAACCGACGACGCAGATTCTCACGTCAGCCTCGGCTTGCGTGTGGCGGTCATATCGTCCGGGCTGGGGATCGTCCGGGGCGGGTTGCCGGTCGGCCATTGCCGGCCTCGCCCGGGGACGGTACGGCTGCTATGTTACAGGGCTCGAAGCGCTTCGTTTGCCCGGCTGCGGCCGGCGGGCGAAACGAGAACATGCGAAGGACCGGCAGACGAAGGACCACGGTGAGTCGATGAAGGGCGGACGAAGGCTGAGCAACGCGATCTCGACCCGCAAATCGGTGGTTACCGCGCCGCGGCGCTTCAGCAAGGTGCAGCGCAACGAACCTTGCCCCTGCGGCAGCGGCCGGAAGTACAAGGACTGCTGCTTCGACAAGGGCGAGGCGTTCCTTCGGAAGCTGGAACGCCAGCGCTTCAAGGAACAGCAGAAGGCGGACGGGACGCCCTGGTACGTCCGCTGGCTGACCTGAAGCCGGTCGCCTAGACGGGCGTCGGTTCCGCCTTCTCGTCGACCGCGGCGTCGTGGTCCTGCTTCGCCTTGAGAAGCTGCGGCATGATCAGGTCGATGTCGCGGTTGTCCCACATGCCGTCCTTGCTGAACTTCCGGATCACCTTGGGCTGCTGCATGATGCCGACCCAGCCGCGCATTACGTCGATGATCTGGGCGGTCATGTCCGCGCCCGCGTCGGATGCCAGCCAGGCGCAGACCGGCGCGATCTGATTCGGGCTCTGCTCCGGCGCGTCCTCGTCGATCTTCATGCCGCGGCCGGCTCGCAGTTCGGCCGTCATGCGCGTCGTCGCGCCCGGCGAGATCGTGTTCACGGTGCAGCGGTACTTGGCCAGCTCCAGCGCCAGCACCCGGGAAAGACCGGCGATGCCGGCCTTGGCGGCGGCGTAGTTCGACTGGCCGAAGTTGCCGTAGAGGCCGGACACCGAAGAGAAGTTGATGATCCGGCAGCCGGGGCGGTTCGTTTCCCGGATGTAGCGGGCGAACGGCCGGCTGCAGCAGTAGTGGCCCTTCAGGTGGACGTCGAGCACGGCGTCCCAGTCCCCCTCGTCCAGGTTGAAGATCGTCCTGTCGCGCAGGATGCCGGCGTTGTTGACCAGGATGTCCAGGCCGCCGAACGAGTCGATCGCCCTCTGAAAGATGTTCTGGCCACCCTCGACGGTGGCGACGGAGTCGTAGTTCGGCACTGCCGAACCGCCCGCGCTCCGGATCTCCTCGACCACTTCGTCGGCGATCCGTGAACCGCCGGTGCCGTCGGTCGCGCCGCCCAGGTCGTTGACCACGACGTTGGCGCCCTCTTCCGCGAATTTGAGCGCGATTCCCTTGCCGATGCCGCGGCCGGCGCCGGTGACGATCGCCGTCTTGCCGTCGAGAATTCCCATTCTTATCTGTCTCCGTCCGTTGTTTCCGTGGTTTGCGGGGCCGGTACTCTACGCGACGACGGCCACGCCCTGGCTCACGGCCTCCTGGCCCTCCGCGTTGAGGACCCGGAAGGCGACCTGGAGCCCGCCGTCCCCGGGCTCTCCGGTGGGCGCGTGCTCAACCGCGATCGAGGTGCCCGGGATGACCATCGCGCTGAATCGGCCGTAGAGGCGCCTGAGCCGCAGAGGATCGCCGCCGCCGTACGCACGCAGCACCTCGCGTCCGGCGAGAGCCCAGGTCGCCGTGCCGTGCAGGATGATGTCGGGCAGGCCCGCCCCCAGCGCCACCTCGCGTTCCGTGTGGATCGGATTCCAGATCCGGGCGCATTCCGTGTAGACGTGGGGCATCTCCCGCGGCACGAAGATCTCGCTCCGGGCCCGGCCGTTCCCGCCGAGGCTGAGTCTGGGCGGTTCGGGGCAGGGTTCCGTCTCAGCGTTGGAGCCGACGGTGTCGACGCCGCGGAAGATCGAACGCGACCAGGAGGTGGTGACCGGCCGGCCTTCCTGGTCGACGGTGTCGAGGCGGGTCGTCAGCAGCACCCCGGCGCGCGTGCTCCGGATACCGACGTAGCGGCCGCGGGTGGTCAGCGAGTCGCCGGGGCGGATCGGACGGTGGAAGTGGGAGTCCTGGCTGGCGTGGACGCCGCGCCGCAACTCGTGTGGCTCGCCGCCAAGGAGCTCCGACCCCCGGCCGCGGCTGACGACGGGCCACTCGAGCGACACGCAGTACGAAGGCGGCGCCGCGACGCCGCCGTTTCGGGCGTCGTCGAACACGGCGTCGCAGGTGTCGCCGATGCCAGCCGCGTAGGCGAGCACGTCGCGGACGGTGACGTCGATCGTCGAGGACGAGAGTTCGCTGCCGGCTGCGGCGGTCGACAGGGGCATCGCTTCGCGCGTCCGGGGCGGGTCAGTCGGGGGTATCCGCCAGGCGGCGCTCGAGATCCTGGAGCCGGCTCTTCAGTTCATCGAGTTCGGCACGGGCGGCGTTGCCGCCGTCCTCCTGGGCGGGCGAGGCGGGTGGAGGGGCCGGCCGTTCGGGGGCCCTGTCGCCGCCAGCCCTGCCGAACACTCCTTCCATCTGGCGCGTCATCTGCGCGTGCATCTCTTCGGCCATGGCGCGAGGGTCCCAGAGTCGCATCCAGGACGGGTCGGGCGCGAACGGGCTCCGCCGCATCGTCTCCCGCACCCGTTCGTAGACCTCGCCGGCGCTCTTCAGGTACCACTGGAAGAAGTCCCGGCCCGCCTGGTCCCGCGCCCGGACCAGGTCGCGGAGGAACTCAAGCGGCGGTCCGTGCTCGGGGTCCTTGGCGCCGTCGACGATGATCTGGGTCAGGACGTGGCGGGTGACGTCCTCGCCCGTCTTCGAGTCGACGACCTGGATGTCCCGGCCGCCGCGGACGAGTTCGGCGACGCCGTCCAGGTTCACGTAGCGGCTGCTGTGGGTGTCGTACAGCCGGCGGTTCTCGTACTTCTTGATGACGATGGGGGCGAGCGACTTGCGGGAGGTGTTCATGTCACGGGTGTAAGTCGAGCCGCGAGGAATCAGTCATGCGGAGGGGGGTTGACACAGCGCAGCATAATGTGCAGCATTCTTGCTGCACTGCACAAGACGGGCGCCGTCAACCGAAGCGACCGTCGCCGGTGCAATCTTCGAAACAGGCTTGCGAGCCGAAACTACGTGGGCCATCCGGGCAACGGATCGTACCACCCAGGAGACCTCAGATGACGACCAGCACAACCACGGCGCCGACCAGCCCGAGCCTGCCTTTTCGCGGCACGATGATCGACGCCAACCGGCGGGCCCTCGACTTCCAGAAGCGCGTCTTCGACACGAGCTTCGACATGGTGGCTTCGATGCAGGAGCGCCGCGAAGAGGCGATCAGCAAGTGGACCGAGAACTCCGAGCGGCTCCCGGCCGAAGCCAAGAGCCTTGTCCAGGAGTGGATCCGCCTGTTCCAGGACGGCCGCAGCTCCTACCGCTCCGCGGTCGACGCGAGCTTCGGTCTGGCGAACAGCTACCTCGACTCGCTCACCGCGCAGGCGGAGGAGTCGTCGTAGGCTAGTTGTATGGCCGACGATCGCCCGCCCCAGAAGCCGCCGCCCGATCCCTTCGCCGCCTGGCGGGAGTGGGTCACCCAGTCCGAACACCAGATGAACAAGGTGTTCAACGACATGATGGGCACGGACCAGTTCGCTCGCGCTTCGGGCGGCTGGATCGAGGCGATGACCATGTTCCAGCAGACGATGAACGAGGGCGCGCAGCGCTACCTCCAGGCGGTGAACCTGCCGACGCGCAACGATCTCAGCGAGCTCGCGGAGCGTTTGACCGCGGTGGAGGAGAGGTTGCTGCGGATCGAGGGGCTGCTGGCCGAGGCGATCGGACGGAAAGGCGACGCGAAGCCGGCGCCCCGGCCGGCTCGGACCCGCCGCCCGCCGTCCAAGCGGAAGGCGAAAGCTCCGGACGAAGGGCCGGCATCGGAATGACGACAGCGTCGGCCGGCCCTTCGGCCCGCAGTGCGACGCCCGTGCTGGACGCGACCGCCGGGGTCGCGGACAGCGTACGGCGCGAAGTGCAGCGCGCGTTCCGCCGGAGCGTCAAGGGCCTCGAGTACATCTCGACAGGCGATCCGGGCGTAGGCCTGACGCCGAAGGACACGGTCCACAGCCGGGGCACGCTCCGCCTGTACCACTACCGGGCGCGGGTGGACGAGGTGTACCGGACACCGATCCTGCTGGTCATGTCCCTGATCAGCAAGCCCTACATCCTCGACCTGGCGCCGGGCCACAGCCTGATCGAGTTTCTGCTCGACCGCGGCTTCGACGTCTACATGATCGACTGGGGCACGCCCCGGCCCGAAGACAGCCGGCTACGGCTCGAGGACTACGTGCTCGACTTTGTTCCCGAGTGCGTGGAGATCGTTCACGAGCGGAGCGGCGAGCCGGACGTGTCGGTCGTCGGCTACTGCATGGGCGGGCTGCTGGCCGCGCTGTACGCGGCGCTTCATCCCGACGTGTCGTCCGGCGGCCGGCTGCGCAACCTGGCCTGCTTCACGACGCCGGTCAACTACGACGGGATGGGCCTGTTCAGGACCTGGACCGACCCAGCCCACTTCGACGTCGACCGGATCGTCGACCGGCTGGGCAACGTCCCGCCGCAGATGCTCTACGCCTCCTTCAACGCCCTGCGCCCGGCGTCCCAGGTCGCGGGTCGGGTGCGGCTCTGGGACAACATGTGGAACGACGAGTTCGTGACGTCGTACCGGCGCCTCCAGCGCTGGGCCGCCGACCAGATCCCCTTCCCGGGCGAGTGCTTCCGTCAGACGACGAAGGAGCTCCAGCAGCAGAACCTGCTGATGAAGGGCGAGTTCCGGCTGGGCGGCAGGCTCGTGGACCTCTCGAGCATCCAGGTTCCCTTCATCCACGTCGTCGCGGAGCACGACCACATCGTGCCGTACGAAGCGGCACGCGACCTGGTCGGAATGGTCGGCTCCGAGGACAGGCAGGAACTCACTCTGAAGGGCGGCCACGTCAGCCTGGTCGCTGGGGCGAACGCGGTGCGCCGCCTGTGGCCGCGCCTCGAGGAGTGGCTGGCCGAGCGCTCGGTCTAAGGGGAAGAACGAGATGGCAAACGAGAAGAAGCGGGTCGAAGACGAAGGTCCGGTATCGATCGCGCCCGCCGACCGGGTGGCGCGGCGGCTGAACGCCCGCGAGCTGACGGTGCGGCCCATGGACGCGGACGACCGGTCGACCGTGCTTGCCTTCGCCGAGGGTCTTCCGGACCACGATCTCCTGTTCCTGCGCCGCGACATCCGCGACGCCGAGGTGGTCGACCAGTGGATCGGCGAGATCGAGTCGGGCCAGATGACGACCTTGCTCGCCCTGGCGGACGCGGAGCTGATCGGCTACGCCTCGATCGACCGCAGCCAGTTGCAGTGGTCCTCCCACGTCGCCGAGATCCGGGTCGTGATCTCCGAGTCGGCGCGCGCAAAGGGCCTCGGCCGGCTGCTCGTCGAGCAGGCGTTTCAGGCGGCCGTCGCGGCCGGCATCGAGAAGGTCGTGGCGAGGATGACGCCGGACCAGAAGGGCGCCGTCGCCGCCTTCGAGGGACTCGGCTTCCGCCCCGAAGGGCTGATGCGGAATCACGTCCGCGACCTCTCCGGCGAGAAGCACGACCTGCTCGTCATGGGGCTCGACGTCGTCGCCCTGCACGGGACGCTCGAGAGCTACGGCCTCGACGAGGCAGTAGCCGCCGCCGGCGAGTAGGTTGCCGCGTTACGATCCGGCAACTCGCTGAACGCCTGAGGAGACGAACCCATGCGAGACAACGCCGGACTCATCCTGACCAAGCGCGCCTTCCTGTCGCCGGACATGGAGGGTTTCGTCGACGTCGACAGCGATCGCCGCTTCACGTTCCTGGAGTGGAACCTCCGCTCGAACCGTACCGCCAACGCCCTCCGTGAACTCGGCGTGGGCAAGGGCGACCGCGTGGCGCTGCTGCTGATGAACAGCGTCGAGTACATGGAGACCTTCTTCGCGGTGGCCAAGATCGGCGCCGTCTGCGTGCCGCTCAACTGGCGGCTGACGCCCGAGGAACTCTCCTTCATCATCCGCGACGCCGGCGCCGAGACGCTGATCTTTGGCGACGAGTTCCAGGCCCAGGTGCTGGACCTCATCGCGCGCGGCGGCGGCGAGAACGGCACGAACGTCACGAGGTGGGTCCACGTCGGCCCGGACGAGCAGCGGCCCGACGGCTGCCTCTCCTACCTCGACGCGACGACGGCGGCGAGCGACGACGAGCCCGCGATAGCGGCGGCGGACAGCGACCTGCTGTACATCATGTACACCTCCGGGACGACGGGGTTACCCAAGGGCGCGGTTCACACGCACGAGTCGGCGCTGTGGGCGTGCCTGACCATCATGGCCAGTGCGGACACCCGGTACGGTGACCGCTATCTCGTGTCCCTGCCTCTCTTCCACGTCGGCGCCCTGACGCCGGCGACCGGCAACGTCCACCGCGGCAGCACCAGCATCGTCATGCGCTCCTTCGATCCGGTGCGCACCTGGCAGTTGGTCGACGAAGAGAAGGTCGACGTCATGCTCAAGGTGCCGGCGATGCTGAACTTCATGCTTCAGGTCTACGACCCGGAGCGCTGCAGGCACGAGCGGCTTCGCTGGGTCATGAGCGGCGCGGCGCCGGTGCCGGTCAATCTGATCGAGGCCTACGAGAAGCTCGGTATCGAGATTCACCAGGTCTACGGGTTGACCGAGACCTGCGGTCCCGCCTGCCTGATCTCGCCCGAGGACGCGATCCGCAAGGCCGGCTCGACCGGCAAGGCCTTCTTCCACACCTCCGTGCGCGTCGTCGACAACGACGGCAACGACTGCGCGCCCGGCGAGGCGGGCGAGGTTCTGGTCGCCGGCCGCCACCTGATGAAGGAGTACTGGAACCGGCCGGAGGCCACCGCCGAGAGTCTCGTGGACGGCTGGTTCTACACCGGCGACGGCGCGGTGATGGACGAGGACGGCTTCGTCTACATCCAGGACCGGCTGAAGGACATGATCATCTCCGGCGGCGAGAACGTGTATCCCGCGGAACTCGAAGAAGTCATCGGCCGCCACCCCAAGGTCCTCGAAGTCGGCGTCATCGGCCGCGAGAGCGAGAAGTGGGGCGAGTCCCCGGTCGCCATCGTCGTCCGCTCCGACGAGAGCCTCGAAGGCGAGGAGGTCCTCGAGTTCTGCCAGGACAAGCTGGCCCGCTTCAAGCAACCGGTCGCGGTCCACTTCATCGACGAGTTGCCGCGCAACCCGTCGGGGAAGATCCTGAAGCGGTTGCTGCGCGAACAGTTCAACTGAGTCGGCGCCCCCAGGTCCGCGTCGGGCAGGACAACATCACCCCGTTCGGGCTCGACATTCACCACCCGGTGTTCGTCGTCTCGGGTGCTGTGATCGTCCTGTTCGTGCTCGGCACGCTGGTCTTCCAGAGCCAGGCGGCGCGGTTCTTCAGCTGGTTGCTCCCGGCGATCATCGGCGCCTTCGACTGGTTCTTCCTGTCGGCCGGCAACGTCTTCGTTCTCTTCGCCCTGCTGCTCGTGTTCCTGCCGGTCGGCAGGGTGCGGCTGGGCGGCCCGGACGCCAAGCCGGAGTTCTCGTACCCGGGCTGGCTCGGGATGCTGTTCGCCGCCGGCATGGGGATCGGGCTGATGTACTTCGGCGTTTCGGAGCCGCTGTCCCACTTCGGCGCCGCCATCGACGGGCCGGTGATGGACGGCGGCCTGCGCAGCGATGCCGCGCCGCTAGCTGGCGCCGCCGGGGACGCGCTGGCCGCGCGCGACCTCGCGATGGCGGCGACGATCTACCACTGGGGCCTGCACCCGTGGGCGATCTACGCCGTGGTCGGCCTGGCGCTGGCCTTCTTCGCCTACAACCACGGCCTGCCGCTGACCCTGCGCTCGGCCTTCTACCCGATTCTGGGCGACCGCGTGCGGGGCTGGTGGGGACATCTGATCGACGTCCTGGCGGTGTTCGCCACCCTTTTCGGCCTGGCGACCTCGCTGGGACTGGGGACCACCCAGGCCCTGGCCGGATTCAACCTGCTCTACGGCTGGGGCACGGGCGGTCTGGCCGCCGTGGTGCTGATCGGCGTCATCACGTTGCTCGCCGTCGTCTCGGTTGTACGCGGCCTGGACGGCGGCATCAAGGTGCTGTCGGGAGTCAACATGACACTAGCCCTGGCCCTGTTGCTCGCGGTTGTCGTGATTGGCCCGACTGGCGAGATCCTGGTCACCGCCGCCAGGGGCGCGTTGGCCTATGGCGCGAACTTCGTGCCCCTGGCGATGCCGTTCGGTCGTGAGGACACGGGCTTCTCGCATGACTGGACCACGTTCTACTGGGCCTGGTGGGTGTCCTGGTCGCCGTTCGTGGGCATGTTCATCGCCCGAGTCTCTCGCGGCCGGACCGTGCGCGAGTTCGTCGTGTGCGTGACTCTCATCCCGACGCTGCTGTCGATCGTGTGGATGGCGGCCTTCGGCGGCACCGCGATCTCCCAGACGATCGCGGACAGCACGGCGCCGGTGGCGTCCGCGGCCCAGGAGGTCATGCTCTTCCGGATGGTCGAGCAGTTCCCGCTCAGCGCGGTGCTGTCGCTCGCCGGCATCGTGCTGGTGCTCGTGTTCTTCGTCACCTCGTCCGACTCCGGCTCGCTCGTCGTCGACACGATCACCGCGGGCGGCAAGGAAGACGTGCCGACCAGCCAGCGTGTCTTCTGGGCCACCCTCGAAGGCGTCGTCGCCGCGGTCCTGCTCCTGGTCGGCGGCACCGGCGCGCTGGACGCCCTGCGGGCGATGACCGTCTCGACGGGCCTGCCGTTCACACTCGTGTTGCTGGCGATGTGCTACAGCATCTGGGTCGGCCTGTGGGCCGCGGTGCGGGAGAAGAGGGGCGTCTGACGGGCAGGAGGGGCCGCGGCCGTTGGCTTGGTGGTGGACCAGCGCGTCGAGGGCGTCGAGCAGATCCAGGCGATCCTCAAGTGCTTCCAGCAGCTGGAGATCGGAGGGCGGTACCAGCGCGGCTACAGTCTTACCCCTCGCCTGGACGGCGACTCGCGTACCGGCGGAGTGGACTCTTCTCGTGATTGCGGTGACGTTCGCCTGAAGTTCGGCGATTGGGAGTGTGTCATGCGTGGCTACGGCCTCACGCCGTCCTGGTCATAGAGTACGCCACTCCGTCGAACCCGAGTCGAGCGATGTGGTCCGGTGATTCACGTAGTCACAGCGGCGTCGGGCCTCCTTGGTCCTCAGTGGTTCCCGGGCGCCGGGAACTCCTCCAGGAACCAGAACTCACCGTCGGTCGCGCCTGCCTCCTCCCCGACGGCGGCAGCTTCAGGTGTCGCCATGTACGCCTCCGCCTTCGCCCGGTCCTCGATGCCGAGGATGAAGAACACCTCGTCGGGCTTGTCGGCGGAGCGCCATACGCGCTCGACGGAAAGACCGGCGGCCATGCCGGCGGCCTCCTGCTCGTCGAAGACCTTCTTCCAGTGGTCGATGTCCTTGACGCGGTTGCGAACGAGCAGAACCACAGTTAACTCCTTGTCAGTTGGTGCGTGTCGTTGCGACAACGGCTAGGGGTGGGGCGACCGACGGTCCGCCACTAGCGTCCGAGGACGGTATCGATCCCGGAGAGGATGAGGTCGATCTTGGCCTGCGAAATGCGAGCGACCGCAGGCTCGAGCAGCGACCGGTCCAGAACGTTGACTTGCGAGACGTTGGCGACCGAGTCCTTCGGCAGTCCGGTCAACCGCCTGCTGAGCCGGACGTTGCCGGGGGCGTCGGCCCAGCGGAGGTTGCCGGTCAGGGGCACGCACACGACCGTCTTTACCCGGCTACGGTTCAGGGCGTTCCCCTGGACGACGACTACGGGCCGGCGGTAACCCGGTTCGGAACCCGTCGGCTCGGGCATGTCAGCCCAGCAGACGTCGCCCTGGCTGATCACCACTCGACGCGTCGGAGGGTGCGGTATGCCGCGGCGGCGAGGAAGCCATCCTCCTCCTTGTCCTCACCCAGAGAGTCGCAGACACGGTTCATCTCGTCCGTGATCTCGTCGGGTGCGTGGCGCGCGACGTACTCGTCGAGGGCCGCGGCATACACCTCGCTCCGCGACCGGCCCGCGCGTCGGGCGAGAAGCTCGGCCCGCGCGAAGATGTCGTCCGGGATCGAAACTGCCGTTTTCATACCGGGAGTATAACCCGGTCCTGGGGATGGATCCTACTCGTCCTTCTCCACCCACCACGCCCGCGTGCCCGGGACGAACGCGGTGACGCCCGCCGGCCCCAGTTCGACGCCGCGCATCCTCTTGCTGAAGCCCCAGGTGGTGCTGTAGTTCCACAGGAACAGGGCGGGCTGGTCGGCCTGGACGTGGGCCTGCAGTTCACGCAGCAGTTCGGCGCGGCGGTCGCGGTCGAGTTCCATGCGCGAGCGGTCGAACAGTGCGTCGACCTTTGGGTTGCTGTAGCTGTCGTAGTTGCGGCCGTTGTCGATCGCTTCGCTGTGGAAGAAGTTGCGCCAGATGTCGGGGTCGGCGAAGACCTGGTAGGTGTCGACGTGGGCGATCATCTCGTGCTGGATCAACAGTGGCGAGCGGCTCGCGTTCTCCTGGATCTCGGTGTCGAAGGAGACGCCGATGCGGCGCAGGTCGTCGCGGTAGATGTCGACCATGCGGCGGGCGTCGACGAAGGACTGGGGCAGGTTCATCATGAAGTGGAAACGGACCTGCTCGCCGTCGATCTCCTTGTAGCGCCAGCCGTCGTCGGGGCTGGTCAGCCAGCCGGCCTCGTCGAGCAGCGCGGCGGCCTTCTCGAGGTCGTACTCGATCGGCTTGACGTCGGGATTGTGGCTCCAGTGACTGGGCGGGAACATCCCGTTGGAGCGGGTGTAGACGTTCCAGCTCACCTGCCGCAGCACGCGCTCGGCGTCGTAGGCGTGGGCCATCGCCCGCCGCACCCGGACGTCGCCGAAGAAGTGGTTGTTGCCGCCCTGCTGCCAGCCGATGTAGGCCTGCATCCAGCGCGGCCCCCAGGCCTTGACGCCGGCGGCGTGGAACTCCTCGTCGTTGGTCTGGCTGCCGTGCTGCTGGACGGTGAGCCAGATGTCGTCGAGCTGGCCCTTGCGGAACTGGAGCAGGGCGGCGTTCCGGTCGCTGTGGGTCGTGATCGCCTGGCGGCGGATGGGTGGCTTGTCGTGGTGGTAGTCCTCCCAGCGTTCGACAACCACCCGGTCGGCGTGGATCCACTCGACGAAGCGGAACGGCCCGTTGCCGATGCCGAGTTCCCGCAGATAGCGGTTGTAGTAGGGGCTCGTGCGCAGGGTCGGGTCGGCGGCTCGCTCCTCGGGATGGTTCAGGATGTGCGCCGGGACGACGGGGAAGTAGAGATTGTCGATGCGGAGCGCGGAGATCTGCCGGTGGACGACGTCGAAGGTGATGTCGTCGATGATGCGGATGTCCTTGATCTCGGCGGCCTTGTACTTGTAGTCGACCGCCGGCACGTTGTCGTCGGCGATGGCCTCCCAACTGAAGCGGACGTCCTCGGAGGTGACCGGCGCGCCGTCGTGCCAGCGCATGCCCGCGTGGAGCTTGATGCGGTGGACGAGGCCGCCCTCCAGCTCCTCTACCTCGTCCACCATCGCCGGGTTCCACTCCGCGGTGAGGTCCGGGGCGCGGTGGGCGATGGGGTCGAACAGCAGGCGGTAGAGGAAGCCGTCGGTCCAGGCGCGGATGAAGAGCGGGTTGAGCGAGGTCGGCTGGTCGAGCGAGTAGCGGTTGATCGTGGCTTCGGTGTCGGCCCGCTCCGGGTCGAACGGCGCGAACAGCGACTCCGGGTTGGTGATCGGATCGGCGCCCGGGTCGTAGTCGAACATCGCGCTCCGGGCCGGTGCGGCGGGCTGGCCGAGGCAGCCCGTCAGGACCAGGGCGGCGAGAACGGCGACAATGAGCCGGGCGATCACTGGCACACGGCGCCGCCCGCTACGTCGATCCGCACGGGGCGGCCGCAGAACTCCTGTTCGCACATTGCGCTCAGCGTGTCCGGGTCGTCGACATTGGCCCAGGCTCTCCGGCCGTCGGGCAGCCGACAGGCCAGGTGGGCGACGGACGGTTCGGTGGTCGGGGCGGCCCGGTTGCCGTACACCGAGCGGAACGACTTCGTCGCCTTCGCGGCGCCCCCGAACATGACCGTGTAGGACTCGATCTCGGCGGCGCCCGCGTACTCGGTCGCGGCTTCACGCCTGGGAAGCGCATGGACCTCGGCCGTGAGATCCTCGTGCCGGTAAGGCGTGGCCGGCTCGTCCGTGGAGTAGACGCCGAAGGAGTGCTTGGTCAGCATGCCGCCGTTCGCTGTCACCAGGGCGCGGCCGCCGTCCCGGTCGCGCAGCAGTTCCGCCGTGCGGGCGATCGAGTGCATCACGTAGCTGTTGAGGGGCCCCCCGCCGAAGGTCAGGCCGCCGGTGACGGAGAGCGGGCGCTCCAGGTCGAGGCCGAGTTCCCGGGCCGCGATCTGCACCGCGCTGGGGAAGCAACTGTAGACATCGATGAAGTCGAGGTCCGCGACCTCGACCCCGGCCAGTGCCAGAGCCCTCCGCCCAGCCAGCCGGATCGCCGGCGAGGAGTGGAGGTTGTCGCGCTCCGAGACGAAGTAGTGGTCGACGGCGTCCGTGCCGCTCAGGGGAAAGATCATCTTCGATTCCGGTACGCCGAGCGACCGTGCGAGATCGAGCGAGCAGAGAACGAGCGCGGCTGCCATGTCGACCCGCATGTTCGCGTTCATCAGCTTCGTGTAGGGATAGGTCACGGCGCGGTTGGCGGGCGACACCGTGCCGATGTCCCCGGCGGTCAGAGGCTTCCGGATCCAGGCGTTCGGATTGCCCTGCGCCACCCGGTTGAAGCCCGCCCACAGCTCGGCGATGCGGGCGCGGTGCCCTTCCACGGTCTCGCCGTTGCGCCACCGCAGGGCGATCTCGAACAGTGAGTAGTACTGGACCGCCTGCTGGATGCCGCGGTTCATCTCCATCTCGTGCCGGGTCCAGCGGGTGTCCCCGTAGCTCGCGTCCGGGAGATGCGGCGGATCGTCGTCCTCGAGCCAGTCGAGCTCCAGGTTCGCCTTCGCGGCCCGGCCCATCGTGCGACCGCATTCGGCCGAGCACAGCACGATCGCTTCGCGGCGGCCGTTCTGGATGTCGAGCGCACTCTGGTTGAAGACCGCCTGCACCTGGTTGCCGCTGACCACGGAGAGCCCCGTTTCGGCTCCCGGCATGTCCAGCGCCTCCGTGATCCTGAGCGCGGGGTTTCGGTAGCCCCAGACTCCCTTCATCGCGCGGACGGAGTCCACGCGCCCGCGCAGGCCGGAGGTTTCGGCGTCCTCGACGGCTTCCCGCACGGCCTCGACCATCAGGTCGATCGGCGGCCGTGCCGCGGCCGGATCGTCGGCGCGCTGAAGCACCTGTGAGAGGCCGACCAGTACGGGTGTGCGCTGGGTCAAGGGGGAGGAGTGCCTTTCGGGTCCGTGGTTGCGCCGGGGGCGGCCCGTCAGTGTAGCTTGTCGAGGGGGTGCTTCGAGGGTTCCGGCGTTTGCGAGCCGACGCTCTACAGGCAACCGCGACGGTTCGAGGTCGGCGTGCGGCTGGAATTCTGACGGGCGGCCGGCACATCGCCGGCCGATGGCCAGTCCTCGTCATGGCTGCGTGCCAGAATTGGTATTTCGTCGACGCGGCAGATGGCGTAGAAGAAGCGCCTTGTGCTCGTCTAAGGCAGGAGCGATAGCTACCTTCGTTCTCGGTGTCCCAATTCGGGGGAAGAGCGCGGCATGAGCAGCCAGGACGCCTTCGAGCGCGCCCTCGCAGCGATTCACGAGGCCATGCTCGACGATGCTCGCTGGCCGGCCGCGGCGGGCCGGATCGACGAGGCGTGCGGCATCACTGGTGGTGATCTCTTCGTCACCGAAGGCCCCATGGACCTCCCCCGGATCCTCTTCGCCGGGATGTGCCGCCGGGGGCGACACCGGAAAGACCTGGAGCGCCTCTACCTCCCGGACTACTACCGCATCGATGAGGCAGTTCCGCGCTGGGCGGCAGTTCCCTACAACCGTCCGGTCCACGCCAGGGACCTGTACACGGCAGAGGAGTTGAAGACCTCGGCTGCCTGGAATGAGGCGCTGTCGCAGGGCGGCTGCCAGGACGGCTTGAGACTACGGATCGGCGGCTTGGACGGCACCCGCATCGCCTGGAACCTGGCGGACCCTGCCGACTCCGACGGCTGGGCCGCCTCGCGAGTCGGGATGGTCACCAGGCTACTGCCCCACATCGGCCAGTTCGTCTCCATCCGCCAGGCGTTGGTGCGCGCCGAAGCGCGGTCCGCGACCGTGACCGGCCTGCTCGACAATCCGCGGGTAGGCGTCCTGCATCTGGACCGGCGCGGGCGGATCCTGGAGGCCAACGACCGCGCCAGCGGAATCCTGCGGGACGGCGACGGGTTGTCGGCCCGGAACGGAACCCTGCGCGCCCGGGCGCCGCGCGACCAGGTTCGTCTCGATGAGCTGTTGGGCGGTGCCCTGCCGGCGTCCAACGCGTCCGCGGTCAGCGGGTCGATGCGGCTTCGCCGTTCATCCGTGCTGGCGCCGTTCGTCGTGCACGTCAAGCCGGTGCCGGTCCCGCAACCCGACTATGGAGCGCGGCACGTGGCGGCCCTGGTGCTGATCGTCGAGCCGGGACGCCTCCATCGCATCGACCCGCAGGTAGTGGCCACGACCCTGGAACTGACGCCGGGCGAGACGCAGGTGGCGGTGTGGCTGGCCGAAGGCAAGGGCGTGCGCGAGATGGCCGAATCGACGGGGCGCACGGAAGGCGCCATCTACCGGCACCTGAAACAGATTTACCAGAAGCAGTCCATCTCGCGGCAGGCGGATTTGGTGCGGCTGGTGTTGTCTCTCGGCGAGTAGCCGGGGGGACGGTCGGTGCGCCGGCCTTCTGGCCGGCATCTTGGCCGTGCCGCGAATCCGGCTCGAAGCCCCTGCTGCGGCCGGCAGCTTTCCGGGAAGGCCTTCGAGTCCGTGACCGCGGGCGCCGGCATGCCGGGGTCGTTGCGGTACTCCCTGACGGCGCCGGTCACGGTGTCAGTCACCCGGACCGAGTAGCCGAGCGTCGTGGCCGACGCGCCGAACACCTACACATGGCCGTTCAGAGCGCAGCCGTCGAGCACCTTGATCAGGGCCTCCCAGTTCTTCGGGTCGAAGAACCAGAACATTCCCGAGTCGTTCGTGCCCTCGTGGACCACGAGGCCGGTACCGCCCGCGCCGTCCAGACTCCACCAGTCCACGCTGACGGCGTAGCGCGAGTCCTGGAGGCATCGGGTCCGGCCGTCCGGCACGCAGGTGCCGGCCTGGTCGGACGCCTCGACCAGGACCGTCAGGGACGCCGTCGACTCGACCGCCTCGGCAATCGTCTCGACAGTGACGGAGCCCTTGCGGCGAACGACCGTGTAGCTCACGTCCGGCGGCGGCGACCAGTGCATTCGCCTTCTGGGCCGGGTACTCGCGGGTCGATCCGAAGTTCCAGGGATCGTCCGCCGTACCGTCTCCGTTCAAGTCGACGTTCCAGGACGCGTAGATTCCGGTGTAGCCGGTCGGCGTCTGAACCGCTGCCCGCTGGCGTAACGGCCGGCAGCACGTCCGTCGCCACGGTTTCCCTGGCGGCCTCAGGCCTTCATCGATGCGGGTTCTCCGCCTCCAGATGGAGTTGCTCAGCCTCACACTCAAGAGCGACCGGGGGCATCTCGCTCACGGCGTACAGTCCGTTGCCCGCGGTGCGGATGCTGTAGCTCCCCTCGGGAGCCCGCACCGCGCCTGCCACCCTTTCGCCGTTGACCACGATCGTGACGCTTCCCAAAGGAACCCCAAGGAGACGGCCGGACAACGAAAAGCCGCCGGAGAAGGTCGAGGCCGTCGAATCCACGACGCCGGTCAGCACCACATCGTCGAAGAGGTTGAGAGCGAGCGTCCACTCCGGAACTTCCGCGCCACTCACCGCCGCGCGCGCCTGTTCCAACGCTTCCAGGTCGATCGTCGCCAGCCGGCTACGCAGTCCCTCGACGGAAGCCGACGAAACAGCCACTCCTTCGCTGGCCACTGACTCGACCGGACCGAAGAGCGTCCTGTCTTGTGCCTCTGCCGCGGACGCCGGCAGTACGCCAACCGCTGTGACCAGCGCTAGAAGCGGAACCCGCAGACCCACTCGACGTTGCTCGCGCAAAGGCGTACTACTCTCTCTTCAACAGTCGCAACTCCCCTTTGTTTCTACGTTCGCTACCTGTCGATTGTCAAGGTTCACCCAAGCGCTGAAGTCTCCTGATTTGTACCAATTTCTGCCATCGCGGTTACTGGCGCCAAGGAAGATAGGACAGCAGTCCATTCCTAAACTCGAATGTGTGCCAATTCTATGATCTTCATGGCGGTGCAGACGGCGTGCAGGCGTTCGGGAAGGCCCTGGTGTCCGTGATCGCGCCGGCCGGCTTTCCCGCTTCGTTTCGGTACTCCCGCACCGCGCCGGTTGCGGTGTCCGTGACTTCGATCCGGTAGCCGAGATTGGTCGTGGAGGCGCCGAACACCCAGACGTTGCCGTTGACCGCGCAGCCGTCGAGCACCTTGATCACGACCTCCCAGTTCTCTGGGTCGAAGAACCAGAGCAGGGCGGAGTCGTTCGTGCCGATGCGCGCGACGGTCCCTTCTCCGTGGCTGCCGTCCGCCAACCACCACTCGGCCCGGATGGCGAAGCGGGAATCCCCGAGACAGCGCACGTCGTCGCCGGCTACGCAGGTGCCGGCCGGATCGGCGGCCTCGACCAGGAAGGTCCAGGCAACCGTGGACTCGTGTACGCCTGAGCTGACCCACAGACTGACTTGGTAGAAACCGGGCTCGGACCAGGCGTGGTCGACCCGGGCGTTGCGCGAGGTCCTGCCGTCGGCGAAGTCCCAGACGCGCTGTGCCACGGTACCCGTGCTCTGGTCCACGAAGGTGACGGCTGCGCCGGTCGTGGCGCGGCAAAGGTCGTCCGGGCACGGCACGCCGGGCTCGAAGATCGCTCGCGGCGGGACGATTCCTCCGCCTCCGCCTCCGCGTTCGTCATCGTCCTCCTCCTCGGGCGGTTGCGGCGAGCCG